>CAVWYT010000008.1:0-234443 GCA_963759295.1 uncultured Solirubrobacterales bacterium
CCGCCGCGGCCGCCTCGATCAGCGACACCGGGGTTCCCTCGTTGGCGGAGGTGAGCACGGGCGATGTCGGTCGCCGCGGCGATCGCCGGCAGGTCGCGCCGGTAGCCGAGGAAGTGCGCACCCGTGGGTTGACACCGAGCTCGCGGCCGAGCGCCTCGAGCCGCGGTCTGAGCTCGCCGTCGCCGACGACGAGCAGCTGGAGCGGGGCGGCGTCCCCGGCCAGCGCGAGCGCGCGCAGGAGCGCGTCGACGCGCTTGATCGGCACCAGACGCCCGACGAAGGTGAGCACGACCTCGTTGTCGTCGATCCCCTGCGCGCGGCGAACCGCGTGCCCCGCCCCGCGGTCGAGGCCCCGCGAAAGGGCTCGAGGTCGAGCCCGAGGGGCATCACCCCGGAAGCGATCTCGGGCCGCGACCCCGAGCCGGACGAGGTCGTCGGCGGTCGCCTGGCTGACCCCGACGAGGCAGTCGCTGCGGCGCCCGAGCCGGGCCTCGAGCGAGCGGTAGAGGTTGCTCTTCGCCGGTCCGAGTAGCCCTCGAGCACGTGACCGTGGTAGGTGTGGACGATCGCCGGGCGCGGGCGCAGGGCGGTCAGCGCCGCCAGCCGCCCGAGAAAGCCCGCCTTCGCCGTATGGGTGTGGACCAGGTGCGGGCGAAAGCGGCGAGCGATCGCGATGATCCGCGCCAGCGCGGTGAGGTCGAGGTCGGGGCGCGGCGACTGGCGGAGACTGGGCACGAACTCGGTCCGGGCTCCCTCTCGGCGCGCGAAGTCGGCCATCGACTCCTCGCCGGCGGCAAGCGAGCCGTGGACCAGCAGCGTCTCGTAGCGGCTCGGGTCGAGCCGTCGCCCGCTGAGCAGAGCCGCCTGCTGCGCGGGCCCGCCGAGGTTGAGCCTGGCGATGACTCGAAGGACGCGAGCCAAGGGTCACGTCGCGCACCCAGGCCTCGTGGGGTTGCCCTCAGTTCCAACCGACTGTGCTGGTAGCGGGGCGCAGCCAGGAGAGTGCATAGAGGATGGCGATTTGGAGGGCGCAGACCGTGAATTCGAGTAAATACTTGACGGCGCCACCATCCAAGTTTTGAACGCCGTAATTGGAGACAGCGATCGAAAGAGCCAGTGTCAAGGTCCACAGGAGACGGTCACTGCGCCGCAGCAGCGCTACCGACGTGGCGATGAGGGGAAAGGCGTACCCGAGCGCGCGCGTCCAGTCTGTAACAAAAGGAGCAACCAGGACCGCGGCGATGCCTGAAGCGGCGACTGCAAGCGCCCACTCGTTGCGCCGGATCGACGAGGCGGCGAAGAAGGGTGCCAGCCAAACGGCGCCGAAGACGAACATGACTGAGGAGAAAGCGACCTTGGGGAGCGAGCCGAACTGACGCTCGTAGTCAAGGACAGACTCAAAGCTCTCGCGGGAGAAGTTGTTCAGCTGGGGCGGCACGAAGCCGAGCACCAGGCTCGTCTTGTTGAGGAGAACCCACACCGCCACCGTCGCGCAGGCGGTGATGGCGAGGGGCAGCCACGATTCCCGGCGACGTAGGGCAAGGACGACCAGGGCGGGTGCCGCTAGCGCGACCAGAGCATCGCGCGTCAAGACCGCCAGCGGCATGACCGCCACGAGCCACCACCAACGCCGTTGCACGGCCAGGACGATCGCAACCATCAGCACCGCGTAGCAGAAAGCGTCAATCAGGAAGGGATCGTGAATGTTCGTCGTGGTGGCGCCGGCGATGAAGATCGCGACGCCGCCCGCGGAGCAGCGCCAGGACCCGGTTCGGTCTGCGAGCAGCCAATAGAGGAGCGCTGCTGCCACCCCAAACGACAAGCCTGTGAGGAGTCGGAAGGCTGTCTCGTTATCGAGCGGAAGCGCCCAGACGATGAGAGGAGCCAGCACTCGCGTGACGTAGGGCGCCCCGACCTGAGCCCCAGGATCGGCAGCCATCGTCAGGTACTTAGTCCCGTCGGGCCCCGGTGAATCCGGCGATTCGAAGATGGCCATGGCGAAAAGCGCAGCCGCTGCGGTCGCGACGAAGACCGCCATCATCGCTCGCCGGTGCAGAAAGGCGGTCACGCGCGCGACGGTAGGGAGTCGCGGAACGAAACGCGTGTGCGAGGCGTGCGGGTGACCGACGTCGAACAACGCCAAACCACCGAGATCGGACTCGCTCCGAGTGTCACGAGGATGTGGAATGTCGAAGCCCCAACTGCTGATTTCTGCCCCTGCTCGAAGCGTCCGACGCGCCCAGCGGGCGAACGAGAAGAACTCCCGCCGGGCGTTCGGTCCTCGCCGTGGAGATCCGGTCAGGCAAGCTTGCTGAAGGAGTCGATCCTCGATCGCGAGCCGGATCGCCGCGCACTGACGTCTGCGCTCGGCTGCGGCCTGCCGGCGAAGCTGCTCATCGAGCGGAGCCGGAAGCCAGGCGTGAACGACGCTGCCGCTCGCTCGCGGTCGGCCGTGGCTCATTCTGCCAGCCGGGCGCGACGCTCGAGCAGCTCGGCGTAGAGCGCGTCGATGTCGGCGATGAGCCGGGAGGCCGGATAGCGCGACAGGGCGCGCTCGCGCGCCGCGGCGCCGAGCCTCGGCTCGCAGCGCGCGGATCGGCCCCGAGCCGCACGCAGCGCGGCCGCCACCGCCTCGGGGTCGCCGGGCGGGACGAGGATCCCGGTGTCCGGCGTCACCACCTCGTCGACACCCCCGACCCGAGTCGCCACGGCGGGAGATCCCGCCGCGGCCGCCTCGATCAGCGACACCGGGGTTCCCTCGTTCGCGGAGGTGAGCACGGCGATGTCGGTCGCCGCGGCGATCGCCGGCAGGTCGCGCCGGTAGCCGAGGAAGTGCACCCGTGGCGTCGATCCCGAGCTCGCGGCTGAGCGCCTCGAGCCGCGGTCTGAGCTCGCCGTCGCCGACGACGAGCAGCCGGAGCGGCGCGGCGTCCCGGGCCAGCGCGAGCGCGCGCAGCAGCACGTCGACGCGCTTGATCGGCACGAGACGGCCGACGAAGGTGAGGACGACGTCGTCGTCGTCGATCCCGCTGCTCGCGGCGAAGCGTCTCGTCCCGCCTCGCGGTCGAGGCCCGCGAAGGGCTCGAGGTCGAGCCCGAGCGGGATCACCCGGAAGCGATCACGCGGCCGCGACCCCGAGCCGGACGAGGTCGTCGACGGTCGCCTGGCTGACCCCGACGAGGCAGTCGCTGCGGCGCCCGAGCAGGGCCTCGAGCGAGCGGTAGAGGTTGCTCTTCGCCGGTCCGAAGTAGCCCTCGAGCACGTGACCGTGGTAGGTGTGGACGATCGCCGGGCGCGGGCGCAGCGCGGTCAGCGCCGCCAGCCGCCCGAGAAAGCCCGCCTTCGCGGTGTGGGTGTGGACCACGTGCGGGCGAAAGCGGCGAGCGATCGCGACGATCCGCGCCAGCGCGGTGAGGTCGAGGTCGGGCCGCGGCGACTGGCCGAGGCTGGGCACGAACTCGGTCCGGGCTCCCTCTCGGCGGGCGAGATCGGCCATCGACTCCTCGCCGGCGGCAAGCGAGCCGTGGACCAGCAGCGTCTCGTAGCGGCTCGGGTCGAGCCGTCGCCCGCTGAGCAGCGCCGCCTGCTGCGCGGGCCCGCCCAGGTTGAGCCTGGCGATGACCCGAAGGACGCGGACCTTGCTCAGGCCGAGCGCCCCGCGGATCTGAGCCGCTCCGGGACCCAGTTGGCCCCGTCGCGAAGAAGCTTGGTTGCACGGCTCAGGCTCAGCGAGCGAGCGGGCAACGCCTCGGGCTTCCGCCGCTCGTGCGCGACCACGTCGTCGATCGCGTCGTCGAGCGAGCGTCTCGGCCTCCAGCCGATCAGGCTGCTCCAGCGCCGAGCAATCCGGCTGACGGCTACCGAGCTCCTCGAAGCCGCTGCCGTAAGCCTTTTCGTACGGGACGAGGCGCAGGCGCGCCCTCGAGCCCGTGCGCGCGATCACCCGCCGGGCGAGGTCGACGATCGTCACCGGCTCGGCGGACCCGACGTTGTAGACGTTTCCGATCGCCGCGTCGGTCTCGATCAGGGACACGAGCGCGTCGACGACGTCGTCGACGTGGGTGAAGCAGCGCGACTGCGTCCCGTCTCCGTACACGGTCAGGTCATCTCCGGCGAGCGCCTGGCGGACGAACCGCGGCAGCACCATCCCGTAGGCGCTCGTCTGGCGCGGGCCGACCGTGTTGAACAGCCGCGCGACCATCATCTCGCGCGCCGCGCTCGCGCACGTAGCCGTACGCCAGGACCTCGCCGAAGCGTCTTCGCGGTCGCGTAGGACCAGCGCGAGGTCGTCGGTGCGCCGACGATGCGGTCGTCGCCCTCGCCCAGCGCTCGGCCGTTGTGCTTGCCGTAGATCTCCGACGTAGATGTGTAGAGCAGGCGGGTGCGGTGGCGGGCGGCTGCCGCCATCACGGTGTCGCTCGCCCGGGTGCTGCGCAGCACGCGATTCGAGCGGCTGCTCGACGATCAGCTGCACGCCGACCGAGGAGGCGAGGTGAAAGCAGGTGTCGGCGCCGGCCATCAGGTCGTTCACCACCTCGGCGTCGTCCGCGGTGGCGACCACCAGGCGCGCCTGGTCGCGGGCGAGCAGGCCCTCGATGTTCTCGCGGCTGCCGGTGCTGAGATCGTCGAGGATCGTGACCTCGTCGCCCCGTCGCCGCCAGCCTGTCCGCGAGGTGCGAGCCGACGAATCCAGCGCCGCCTGTGATCAGATGCCGCACCGACGCTCTCCTGTTCTTCCCTGAGCAGCAGCCGTCATGAAGTCCGAAGACTCTACCCCGTGATCGTCACCCATGCGCTGGTTCCAGCGACTCCACCGTGCGGGCGAGCCCGGATCGCAGATCGACCGCGGGCTCGTAGCCGAGCGCGTCACGGGCGCGCGAGATGTCGGCGAGCGACTCGCGGACCTCGCCCGGTCGCGGCTGCTCGTGCACCGCGTCGACGCGGACGCCGGTGATCTCCTGCAGCTCCGCGAGCAGCGCGTTGAGGCTGATCGTCGCCCCACACGCGATGTTGAAGGTCTCGCCGGCGACACCCTCGGCGTCGGCGGCGAGGAGGTTCGCCGCGACGACGTTGTCCACGTAGGTGAAGTCGCGAGACTGCTCGCCGTCTCCGTAGATCACCGGCGGCCGGCGCGCGAGCAGCGCGGTGATGAACCGGGGGATCACCGCCGCGTACTCCGAGAGCGGGTCCTGGCGGGGTCCGAAGACGTTGAAGTACCGCAGGGCGACGGTCTCCTGGCCGTAGACGTTCGAGAACGCGCGGCAGTAGCCCTCGGCCGCGAGCTTGCCGACCGCGTACGGGGAGATCGGCAACGCCGGCGCCTGCTCGCGCGCCGGCAGCTCGCGGTTGGCGCCGTAGGTCGAGGAGGAGGAGGCGAAGACCACCCTCCGGACTCCCTCGTCGCGCGCGGCGAGCAGCACGTTGAGCGTCCCGGTCGACGTTCGCCGCATGGCTGGTCAGCGGGTCGCGGACCGATCGTGGCACCGAGGGCAGGGCGGCTTGGTGGAAGACGAGCTCGCAGCCGCGCACGCACCTGTGGACCTGCTCGTAGCTCGTGACGTCGCCCTCGACGAGCTCGATCTCGTCGCCGAACGTCCCCAGGTTCTCGCGCTTGCCGGTGGCGAGGTTGTCGAGCACCCGGACGCGATGGCCGTCCCGGCAGAGCCGCTCGGCGAGGTGCGAGCCGATGAATCCGGCCCCGCCCGTGACCAGTACCTGCGATCCCGCCGATCCCATCGCGCGACTCTATCCGGCCGATGGCACCCGACCCTCGAGTACGTCGCGCCACCGTTCGACGTTGTCCTTCGCCATCGCGCCCGGCAGGCCATTGACGCTGGACATTCGGCGTGAGACTCTCGCCTCGCGAAGCCCCGGGGGCGGCGCGTTGCCCTGGCGCTCGTTCGGCGAACGGTTCGATCACAGGAGGGCGCCATCGCAAGACATGGTTCCGAGAGCTTCTTCGTCCTCGGCGAGGGGCTCCTCACAGAGAGCGTCGGGGGTCGGGAGCCCACCCTGGCGACGACGGCCGAAGCCCAGGTGCCCCCGTTTCGCTTCTCGCGCATGGGCCCGAAGGGGACCCAGCGCCAGCTCTCGGAGTCGAGCCGGAAGAGGATCGCCGACGCGATGACCGCGGGCGGGGGCCGCTCATCGCAGATCCCTGCCGGCTTCACCTACCTCGGCCAGTTCATCGATCACGACCTGACCTTCGACAGGACGAACGTGATGCTCGGCGACCGTGTCTCTCCCGCTCAGCTCCTGCAGGGACGCTCGCCCAGTCTCGACCTCGACTCGCTGTACGGGGCCGGGCCCACCGATCCCGAGTCGACCAAGTTCTATGAGGCGGACGGGCTTCACCTGAAGACGGGAAAGACGGTCGCGGTCGGCGCCGACCCTGCGATGGAGGGCTTCGACCTTGCCCGCGGCGCCGGGTCGACGGCGGCGGAGAAGCGCAAGGCGATCATCCCGGACCCGCGCAACGACGAGAACCTCGCCGTCGCCCAGACTCACCTGGCACTGATCCGCTTTCACAACCGCGTCGTCGACACCCTCCCCGCCTCGGTCCCGCAGGCACAGCGGTTCTCGCGGGCCCGAGCTCTCGTCACCAAGCACTACCAGTGGATGATCCGCACCGACTATCTGCCCCGCATCTGCGCGACGGGCGTCGTCAACAACGTCTTCGCCGGCGGGCGCAAGGCGTTCGAGGTCGGCGCGCCGCCGACCGACGTCCCGACGATGCCGATCGAGTTCTCGGTCGCCGCCTTCCGGCTCGGGCACTCGATGATCCGCGGGGCGTACAACTGGAACGCGCGCTTCGACGACGGCGAGGGCACCCTCGAGCTCCTTTTCCGGTTCTCGGGGGGCAGCGGAGACCTCTCCGGCGAGAAGCGGCTGCCGAGCAACTGGATCGCCGATTTTCGCCGCCTCTATGACTTCGGGGAGGCAAACAAGCCGAACCTGGTCGTCCCCGAGGGCGAGTTCAACCGCGCCAGGCTGATCGATACCTTGCTCGCCGAGCCGCTCGAGCGCCTCCCCGGCTTTCCCGCCGACGAGAGCAACCTCGCGTTTCGCAACCTGACGCGAGCGAGGATGGTGAACCTGGCCACCGGCCAGCAGATGGCCACGTTTCTGAAGAGCAAGGGCGTGACCCTGACCAGGCTCACGCAGGCGCAGATCCGCGACGGCGAGCGCGGCGCCAACCTCGACGGGCTCACCGAGGCGCAGCGAGCCGCGCTGCTCAAAAACACACCGCTGTGGTTCTACATCCTGCGTGAGGCCGAGCTCAACGCGGGCAGGCTGAAGGGAGTCGGTGCGCGCATCGTCGCCGAGACCTTTCACCGCGCGATGCAGGGAAGCCAGGCGTCGATCGTCCGCCACTCCGGCTGGCGTCCGACCCTCGGCCCCGACAGCACGACATTCCGCATGGTCGACCTGCTGCTGTTCGCGTTCGAGGGCAAGAAGAACCTGCTGGCTCCGCTCGGATAGCGCTCGAGGGATCCCGCGGGCGTCGGCCCCGGCGCTTCCGATTTTCCGGGACCGGACATAGACTCTCGGCATGTCGGCGTGCGCCAATTGCGGCGGGCCGAGTAGCGCGGGGGCCCGGTATTGCTCGTTCTGCGGCGCGCCCCTTTCCAATCTCGTCCCCGCGCCCGCCCGGGCGCGCAAGGTCGTCACCGTCCTCTTCTCCGACGTCACCGGGTTCACGCGAGCTCGGCGAGCGGCTGGACCCCGAGTCGCTGCATCAGGTGATCGGGCGCTGGTTCGAGGGCGCCGACGCGGCGATCCGGCGCCACGGCGGGATGGTGGAGAAGCACATCGGCGACGCGGTGATGGCCGTCTTCGGGGTCCCGGTGGCCCACGAGGACGACGCCCTGCGCGCGGCGCGCGCCGCGCTCGAGATGCGCGCGACGCTCGATCGCGTCAACGACGAGCTCGCGCGGCGCTGGGACGTGCGCCTCAGGGCCCGCACGGGCATCAACACGGGCGAGGTCGTCGTCGGCGACGACGCCGGTGGTGGGGAGTCGATCATCGGCGACGCCGTCAACGTCGCGCAGCGACTCGAAACGGCGGCCGACCCGGGCCAGGTGCTGGTCGGAGAGCAGACCGCCCGCCTGTTGCGGGGCGTCGCGCGCCTCGATCGGGCCACCGACCTGATGCTGAAGGGCAAGGCCGGGCCGGTCTCCGCCCGGCGGCTGGTCGCCGTGGACTCCGACCTCGCCGATGCCCAGCCCCGCGCGCGGACCCCATTCGTCGGGCGGGAGCCGGAGCTCGAGCGGCTGCGCAAGATCTTCGATGATGTCGTCGACCTCGGCGCGCCGAGGATGGTCACGGTCCTCGGGCCGGCCGGGATCGGGAAGTCGCGCCTGTCACGGGCGTTGCTGGACGCGATCGACGACGCGGCGACGACGGTGGTCGGCCGCTGCCTGCCGTACGGCGAGTCGATCACGTATTGGCCGCTGGTCGAGATCGCGCGACAGCTCCCCGCGGAGGCCGACGGCGAGCGGCTGGCGGCGCTCGCCGCGGGCGGCCAGACCTCGGTCGAGGAGACCCAGAGGGCGGTTCGAAGGTTGCTCGAGGGCTGCGCGCGCGATCGGCCGCTGGTCGTCGTGATCGAGGACATCCACTGGGCGGCGCCGACCCTGCTCGATCTGATCGAACACCTGGCCGGGTTTGCGACCGAGGTGCCGCTGCTGCTCGTCTGCCTGGCTCGGCCCGAGCTGCTCGAATCGCGGTCGGCCTGGGCCGCCGTCGGCGGCGAGCGCGCTTCGGTGGTGCGGCTGAACCCGCTGTCGGCCGGCGAAGCGAGCGCCCTGCTCGGCAAGCTGGGCGGCGCCGAGCTGAGCGCGGACGAGCGCGCGGAGCTGCTGACGACCGCCGAGGGCAACCCCTTCTTCCTCCAGCAGATGGCCGCCAACCGCGCCGAGATGCCGGAGGCACCGATCGCCGCCACGCCGACGATCCAGGCCGTGCTCACCGCGCGCATCGACCGTCTCGGCCCCGCCGAGCGGGCGGTCCTCGAGCGCGCATCGATCGAGGGGCGCACGTTTCACCGGAGCATGCTCGTCGACCTCATCCCCGACGAGTACGGCGACGATCTCGGCGCCAGCCTGGCGGCGCTCACCGGCCGCGAGCTGATCCGCCCCACGAGGCCGGACCTCGAGGGCGAGCAGGCCTTCCGCTTCAGCCACATCCTGATCCGCGACGCCGCCTACGCGCTGATGCCCAAGCAGCGTCGCGCCCACCTGCACGAGCGCCTCGCCAGGTGGCTGGAGCGCCGAGCGGACCGCGGCCTCGACCCGCGCGCGGACGTCGTCGGCTATCACCTCGAGCGGGCCTTCGGCTACCACGTCGAGGTCGAGCCCGCGGCGACGCGAAGCTACGCCGAGCTGGCGGCGAGCGGCGGCCGGTATCTCGGGGCCGCGGGTCGGACCGCGCTCGCCCGCGACGACCTGCCGGCGGCGATCAGCCTGCTCGAGCGGTCCGCGGCGCTGATGCCCGAGGGCGAGGGCGAGCGCGGTTTGCTGCTCGCCGACCACGGGACTGCGCTCACCGAGGCCGGTCGTCTCGACGAGGCCGAGCGCGTGCTCGCTACCGCCGCCGGCGAGGCCGCCGATCGGGGCGACGAGATCGCGCGGGCGCACGCCGTCGTCGCCTCGCTCGTCGGCCGGCTGCAGGTCGAGACCGAGGCGACCGGGCGCGAGGTGCGCGAGAGGTTCGAGGGCCTGCACGCGACGTTCGAGGCCGCGGGTGACCACCTGGGTCTGGATCGGCTCTGGCGGCTGCGGGCGCTCGTGCACTGGATAGCCGCGCGCTCGGGCGACGCCGACACCGCCTGGGAGCGCGCCGCCGAGCACGCTCGGCGGGCCGACGACGAACGCGGTCTGGCCGACGCGCTCTCATGGCTTGCCTCTTCCGCCTACTTCGGGCCGACTCCGGTCGCCGACGGGATCGCGCGCTGCGAGTCGCTCGGAGCGCAGATGAGCGCGGACTGCCGCGCGCAGGCCGTGGTCCTCGACTCGCTCGCCGGCCTGCGGGCGATGCGCGGTGAGTTCGAGGCGTCGCGCGAGCTCCTCGCCCAGAGCAATTCGATCCTTGCCGAGCTCGGCCGGGGGATGCAGAGCGCCGTGTCGCACCCCGAGGCCTTCGTGGCGCTCAACTCCGGCGACGCGCACGGCGCCGAGGAAACCCTGCGCGCCGGATATGAGCGCCTGCTGGAGATGGGCGAGCGCGCGCTTCTGTCATCGACCGCCGGGATGCTCGCCCAGGCCCTCTACGAGCAGGAGCGCCTCGACGAGGCCTGGGAGTTCACGCAGGTCGCCGAGGAGAGCGCCGCCGGCGACGATCTCTCTGCGCAGATCACCTGGCGCTCGGGGCGCGCGCGATTGCTCGCCCGGCGCGGGACGATCGCCGAGGCGAAGCGGATCGCCGCCGAGGCGGTCCGGATCGCGGCGCGCACGGACTGGCTCGCCGAGCACGGCGACGCGCTGCTCGCGCAGGCGGAGGTCCTGCAGCGCGCCGACGAGCCGCGGGCCGCCGCGGCCGCTCTGCGCGAGGCGGTCGGACTTTACGAGCGGAAGGGAAATCAGATCGGTGTCCGAAGGGCGCACTCGATGCTGGCCATGAACGTGCCGGCCTGAGGGCACCGCCAACCGAGGAGGTCAAACAGTGCGCTCCAACTTCGAGAAGGCTCTGCGGATCGTCGACGGGGTCGTCAAGGCGCGCGGCACGCTCGATTGGGAATCGGGTGAGACGGAGGCGCTCGTCTCCGTGTCGATCTCGCAGAGGGGGGCGAAGGTCGCGGGCATGGCAACCTCGCCGGACGAGTTCGAGAAGCCGGCGAGGACCTGGAAGCTCGACATCGATCCCGGCTACCAGGGGAAGTTCAAGCCGGGTCCGGCGGATGCGATCGGCATCGTCTGCGCGATGGGCAACGAGGTTCGCGTCTTCCTCTGGAGCCAGCAGGTCGAGCTCAAGAAAGGTTGAGTCCTGGCTGACAGTTCAGCCGTGAAGCCCGTTCGCATCGGCTGCTCGGGATGGAACTACAAGGACTGGCGCGGGCTCTTCTATCCGGATGGGCTCGCGCAGTCGCGCTGGCTCGAGCACTACGCGACCGTGTTCGACACGGTCGAGGTCAACGCGACCTTCTACCGGCTGCCGAAGCGCGACACGGTCGCGCACTGGGTCGAGCAGACGCCCGACGACTTCGTGTTCGCGATCAAGGCGAGCCGCTACCTGACCCACATCAAGCGGCTGCGCGAGCTGCCCGAGCGGGTCGGGCGGCTGCTCGAGCCGCTCGAGCCGTTGCTCGCGAGCGGGAAGATGGGGCCGCTCCTCTGGCAGCTGCCGGAGAGCTTCCGCCGCGACGACGAGCGGCTCGCGGCCGCGCTCGGGGCCCTTCCGAAGCTCCGCAACTGCATCGAGTTCCGGCATCCGAGCTGGTTCGTCCCCGCCGTGATCGAGATGCTCTCGGAGCACGGGGTCGCGCTGGTGATCGGCGATCATCCCGAGCGCCGGTTCCAGTCCTACGAGCTGACCGCCGGCTGGACCTACGTCCGCCTTCACCACGGGGCCCGCGGACGACGCGGCAACTACTCGACCTCCGAGCTCGAGAGCTGGCGGCGCCGGATCGCCGCATGGCGGACCGACCACGAGGTGTTCGTGTACGCGAACAACGACTGGGAGGGATTCGCGATCCGCAACGCGACCTGGCTCCGCGACCAGCTCTCGGCCTGACCGCCGATATCCGGCGACGCCGTTTGCCGGCGCCCGGCGGCGGGTACGCCCAGGGCCATGGAGCTATCGCTACTGCTGATCGTGATCGGGATCGTGCTTGCGGTGCTGGTCAACTACGCGCTCGGAATCGCCTGCATCCTGATCGGGCTGGTGCTCTTGCTCTGGCCGCGGATCAGCGGGGCGGGCACCACGCGCAGGGTCTGACGCCGAATCCGGCGGGCGGCCGGCGTCGGGGGCCGTGTCTAGGCGGCCGGGCTGTCGCGCGAGCGACCGGCTTCGCGGCTCAGCCGCTCGGCGGTGGCGAGCGCCTCCGGGTCGTGCAGATGGCACTCGACCTCGACCCCGTCGACCGACAGCCGTCGCGGCGCGGCTCCGGGGTGGAAGCTGACCGCGACGCCGTCGCTCTCGGCCCTCGTCTCGGCGACGCCCTTCCACAGTGGATCGTCGGGCGCCTGCCTGCGCATCGATTCGACGAGGTCCTCGGCCTCCGCGCCGCCGTGGCCATCGGCGGCCGGCAGGAAGGCGTCGATCGAGGGCGCGTCGAGGCGGTCGAGGTCGCCGATCCGGGCGCGCTCTGACTCGTACTCGTGCTTGGGCAACGCGGTCCACCGCGACTCGAGCGCCGTGCGCAGGTCGCGACTCTCCCAACCGCAGACCTCGAACGCACGCGGACAGCGCGGGTGAAAGCGGCAGCCGAGCGGCGGGGAGACGGCGTCGGGCACCTCGCCGCGCGGCAGATCGCGAGGCACCGCGCGCCGCGGATCGGGCTCCGGGATCGCCCGCAGCAGCGACGCGGTGTAGGGGTGCTTGGGGTCGGCGTAGATCTGGCTCGCCGGGCCGAGCTCGACGATCCGGCCGAGGTACATGATCGCGATCCGGTCGCAGAAGAACTTCGCGGTCGCGAGGTCGTGGGTGATGTAGACGTAGGTGAGCTCGAGCTCGTCCTTGAGCGAGATCATCAGCTGGAGGATCTTCGCCCGCACGCTCATGTCGAGCATCGAGACGGGCTCGTCGGCGACCAGCACGTCCGGCCCGAGGATGATCGCTCGCGCCAGCACGGCGCGCTGCTTCTGACCGCCCGAGAGGTCGGTCGGGTACTTGTCGGCGAACTGAGCGGCGGGCGCGAGCCCGACCCGCTCGAGCGCCTCGGCGACCCGCCGCTGGCGGTCGGCTCGGTTTTCGGCGAGCCCATGGAAGCGCAGCGGGTCGGCGATCGCGGTGCCGATCGTCATCGCCGGGTTCAGCGATGCGTGCGGGTCCTGAAACACGATCTGGAGCTTTTGGCGCAACGGCCTCATCTCCGACTCGCTGAGGCCGACGATCTCGCTGCCCCTGAGCTCGACGCTTCCGCTGCTCGCCCCGACGAGGCCGAGCAGGGTGCGCCCGAGGGTCGTCTTGCCCGAGCCCGACTCGCCGACCAAGCCGAGCACCTCGCCGCGACGCAGGTCGAAGCTGACGTTGTCGACCGCCGCGACCGATCCCGACTCGCGGCCGCGGAGGCGATCGAGAAAGGACCCGCGCACCGAGAAGTGCGTGCTCAGGTCGCGCACCCGCAGCAGGGGCTGTTCGGAGGCGATGGCCATCACGCCTCCTCCGCGACGGCTATGCGTCCGCGCTCGATCGGCTCCTTGCCGCCCTCCGGTATCTCCTCTTCGGGCCCGTGAAGCCAGCACGCGACCCGCTGGCCGCCGGCGCTGCGGACCTCGATCGGGTCGCGCTCACGGCAGACCCGCATCGCGTCCGGGCACCGGGGGTGAAAGCGGCACCCGGAGGGCGGGTCGACGAGGTCGGGCGGCGCGCCCGGGATGAAGTTGAGCCCGGTCGTGCGCAGCGAGATCGTCGCCCGCAGCAGCTCGCGGGTGTAGGGGTGCGCGGGCTCGGAGAAGACCTGGCGGGCGTCTCCCTCCTCGGCGATCCGCCCGGCGTACATGACCGCGACCCGGTCGCAGGCCTGCGCGACGATTCCGAGGTTGTGGGTGATCAGCAGCAGCCCGGTGTCGAACTCCCGGCGCAAATCGGCGAGGATGCCGAGGATCTGGGCCTCGACGATCACGTCGAGCGCGGTGGTCGGCTCGTCCGCGATCAACAGGCTCGGTTCGAGCACCAGGGCCAGCGCGATCATGATCCGCTGGCGCATCCCGCCCGAGAACTCGTGCGGGTACTGCTTGAAGCGGGTCGGAGGGATCCCCATCCGTGCCAGGGTCTCGAGCGCGCGCTTGCGCATCTCGTCGTGGTCGAGGTCGTCGCGGTGGCTGCGCAGCGTCTCGAGGAAATGGCTCTCGATCGTGTGCAGCGGGTCGAGCCTGGTCATCGGCTCCTGGAAGATGAGGCCGATCTCGGGCCCGCGCAGCGCGTTCAGCTGATCGGCCGGGAGGCCGACGATGTCGCGCCCCTGATAGAGCACCTGGCCGGCGACGGTGGCGTTCTTCGGCAGCAGCCCGATGATCCCGCGTCCCAGGGTCGACTTGCCGCACCCGGACTCGCCGACCAGGCCGAGGGTCTCGCCGCGGTTGATCTCCAAGTCGACCCCGTCGACGGCGCGCACCGGGTCGCCGGCGGTCCCGTACCAGACCTGCAGGCCGCGAACGTCGAGGACCGGCCCACGATCACTCACGGCGCGTCTCCGTCGACGTGGCCGCGGTCGCGTGAGCGGGCGGCTCGCCCGGCCTCGCCGGCGGCAGGGCGGCGGCGGATCGCTCGGGGATCTCCGGCGGGTTGATCGGCCGCTCCCGGATCAGCGGATTGAGGGTGTCGTTGATCCCTTCGCCGACGAGCGTGAACCCGGTCACCAGGAGCACGATCGCGAGGCCGGGGAACAGGCCCGTCCACCAGATCCCGGCGCCCGCGTCGTCGATCGCCCGCTGCAGGTCGTAGCCCCATTCCGCGGCCTCGGTCGGCTGGATCCCGTAGCCGAGGAAGCCCAGAGCGGCCAGGGTCGCGATCGCGTCGGCGGCGTTCAGGGTCGCGATCGCGGGCACGCTCTGAATCACGTTGTAAAAGACGTAGCGGCTGATGATCGTGCGCCGCGGCGCCCCCAGCGCCCGCGCGGCCTCGACGTAGGACTCCTCGCGGACGCTGATCACGTGGTTGCGAACGACGCGGAAGTACTGCGGTATGTAGACGACCGTGATCGCGATTGCCGCCGAGAAGATCCCCTGGCCGATCGAGTCGGAGAGCAGGAAGGCGATCACGATCGCGAGCAGGATGTAGGGGAAGGCGAACAGCGCGTCCATGATCAGGACGAGGACCCGATCGAGGGGCCCGCCGACGTAGCCCGAGATCAGACCGAGCGGGACCCCGATCAGCAACGAGAACACGACCGCGACCAGGACGACCTCGATCGCCGTCCGCGCGCCCCAGATGATCCGCGAGAAGACATCGGTGGACTGAACCGTGGTGCCGAAGATGTGCGCCGAGTCCGGGTGTCCCTGCTTCGGGAATCGCCCGGCCGGAGTCGGCGACCTGATCGAAGCCGTAGGGGGCGATCAGCGGCGCGAAGATCGCCAGGATCAAGAAGAACGCGACGATCACGATCCCGCCGATCAGGATCCACTTCGAGAGCCCGCGAGCCTCGAGCATCGGCCTCGCCCAGCGCGGCAGGCGCACCTCAGTACCTCACCCTCGGGTCGACGATCGCGGTGACCATGTCGATCAGCACCGAGATGATCACGACGGTGAGCGCAAATATGGTGATGATCCCCTGGACCGCGATGTAGTCGCGCTCGTCCAGATACCGGATCAGCTCGGCGCCGAGCCCGGGCCAGTTGAAGGTCTGCTCGGTGACCACCACGCCGCCGAGCAGGATCGCGAACTGCAGCCCGGCGACGGTGATCACGGGGACCATCGCGTTGCGGAACGCGTGGTGAAGGACGACCCGGCGCTCGATTACCCCCCGCGCCCGCGCCGCCTCGACGTAATCGCCCTTCATCGTCTGCATCAGGTTCACGCGCACGAGCCTGATCATTACCCCGCTGACCACCAGCCCGAGGGTCACCGCCGGCAGGATCAGGTGCTGGACGCAGTCCCAGAACGCCGACCAGTTGCCGGTGACGAGCGAGTCGATGAGATACAGGTGGGTGGTCTTGGAGAGCTCGAAGTCGACCACCGGGCTCGCCCGTCCGGAGGTCGGTAATCCGAGCGCGGGGGCGATCCAGATCTGGGCGAGGAAGCCGAGGAAGAACACCGGCGTCGCGTAGATGATGATCCCGAACATCCGGCCGGAGAAATCGATCGGGCCGTCGCGGTAGCGCCCGGCTAAGAGGCCGATGCCGATGCCGACCACGAGCGTGATCATGAACGCCCAGACCGTGAGCTCGACCGTCGCGGTCCCGTTCTCGACGAGGATCGAGGTGACCGTGCGGTTGTCGGTCAGGGTGGTGCCCAGATCGAGCGTGAACACGTTGCCGAGGTACTCGACGTACTGCTCGACGATCGGCTTGTCGAAGCCGGCCGCGTGCTTTCGCTGCGCGAGCTCCTCCTGCGACAGCCGGCCGCCGAGCGCCGACTGGATCGGGTCGCCGGGCGCCACCCGCATCAGCAGGAAGACCATCGTCAGCAGGATGAGGACGGTCGGGATCGCCAAGGCCAGGCGCGTGAGCGCGTAGCCACGCAGCGACGTGCCCTGCGTGCTCACTCCGGCTGCGCGCCTCCGCCGCCGGCACGCCGAAACGGCCGGCGCGAGTGCGCGCCGGCCGCTCCGGTCTCAGCCATGATGGCGATCAGTCCTTGGTGATCAGCCAGAAGCGGAAGATGAACGACGGGTCGAAGGTGTCCTCGACGCCGTTGACCCCGTCGCGGACCGCGCCGACCTGATCGCCCTCCCAGATCGGGATGTTCGGCGCGTCCTCGGCCGAGATCTCCTGGATTCGCTCGAACGCCTTCTGGCGGACCGCGTCGTCGGTCGACGCCTTCTCCTCGGCGAGCAGCTTCTGGACCTCCGGGTTGCTGTAGTGAATGTTCAGGAAGCTGGTCTTCGAGAGGAAGTTGCCGACGTAGTCGTCCGGGTCCGGGTAGTCCGGGAACCAGCCGAGTTGGTACAGGGGGTACTTGTCGGTGAACGCCGCCTCCGAGTACTGGTTCCACTCGGTCGACTTCAGGGTCACCTCGAACAGCCCGGAGGCGTCGAGCTGGCGCTTGATCTCGGCGTACTCGTCGCCCGAGGCGGGCCCGTAGTGCGACGGGGTCCACCAGATCTCGAGCGGCACCGGGGTCTGGACGCCGGCGTCGGCGAGCGTCTGCTTGGCGGCGTCGGTGTCCGGGCTCTCCCCGTAGGCGTCCTTGAACGCCTCGGTGTGGAACGGGAGGCTCGCCGGGATCATCGAGTACAGCGGCTTGACCGTGCCGTTGTAGACGTTGTCGACGATCGACTGGCGGTCGATCGTCTGCGCCACCGCCTGGCGGATCGCCAGCTTCTGGGCGTCGTCATCGCCGGGCTGCAGGTCGAGGTTGAAGTTGAGGTAGCGGATCTCGGCGCCCTCGCCCTGGACGACGTTGACCCCGTCGGCGCTCTTCAGGTCGTCGAGGTCGGTCGGCGAGAGGCTGCGGTAGGCGATGTCGACGTCGCCCTGCTCGACCGCCAGCTTCAGCGCCGAGCCCTTGTCGAAGTACTGCATGATCGCGGTCCGCGTCTGCGCCGGGTCCTCGCCGGTGTACTCGTCGTTGGCCTGCATCACCGTCTGCTGGCCGGGCTCGTACTGCTCGACCGTGTACCGGCCGGAGCCGATCACCTGATCGTCGGCCTGCAGCTTGTCGGCCGGGTAGACGTCCGAGGGCACGATCGCGAACGAGGCGGTGGCGAGCACCGACGGCCAGGTCGCGTCCGGCTCGGCGAGGTGGAAGACGACGGTCTTGTCGTCGGGCGCATCGACGCTCTTCATGTTCGAGAGCAGCGAGGAGGCGCCGTTCGGGTCGGCGATCTTGACGTTGCGCTCGAACGAGAAGACGACGTCCTCGGCCGTCAGCGGCGAGCCGTCGGAGAAGGTGTTGCCGTCGCGCAGCTTGCACTCGTAGGTGACGTCGTCGGTGAACTCGCACGACTCCGCCGCCTCCGGCACGGGCTTGGTCTCGCCGGGCGGGAACTGGACCAGGTTCTGGTAGACGTTGTAGATGATGTCGTAGGAGGGCAGGTCGTAGGCACCCGCCGGATCCAGGGACACGGGCTGGTCGGTGGTCCCGCGGATGATCGTGTCCGAGGAGCCCCCGCTGGAGCCCGAGTCTCCACAGGCCGCGAGCCCGAGGCCCAGTGCGGCAACTGCGAGAACGACGGCCGGCAACCGACTGATGCGCATGTCCACTCCCTGTCTCGTGCCGCTTGTCGCGACGATCTCCTCTGGAGCGCAGATTATCTCCTGCGGCGCGCGCAGTGTACGACTAGGTGGTGGAAGTTGCCGCCTCGCGACCGACCGGGTGGTGGCATGCCGCCCAGTGGCCGTGGCCGTAGTCGACGAGCTGGGGCTCGACCTCCGAGCAGATCTCGGTCGCGCGGGGACAGCGGGTGTGGAACCGGCAAGCGGACGGCGGGTTCGCGGGGCTCGGCACGTCGCCCTCGAGCACCACCTGCCGGCGCTCCGCGTTGGCGCGCGGGTCCGGGATCGGGACCGCCGACAGCAGCGACACCGTGTAGGGGTGGATCGGGTTCCGTAGACCGCCTCGGCGGGCCCGATCTCGACGATCTTGCCGAGGTACATGACCGCGATCCGGTCGGCGACGTGGCGCACGACGCCGAGGTCGTGGGCGACGAACACGTAGGTGAGCCCGAACTCGTCCTGGAGGTCGTCGAGCAGGTTGATGATCTGCGCCTGGATCGAGACGTCGAGCGCGGAGACGGGCTCGTCGGCGACGATCAGCGTCGGGTTCAGCGACAGCGCCCTGGCGATCCCGATCCGCTGGCGCTGTCCGCCCGAGAACTCGTGCGGGAAGCGGTTGTAGTGCTCGGGGTTGAGCCCGACGCGCTCGAGCAGCTCCTGGACCCTGACCCGGACGTCCTGCCTCGAGGCGATGCCCGTGCAGTCGGATCGGATCGCCGACGATCTGCGCGACCCGCTTGCGCGGGTTGAGCGACGCGTACGGGTCCTGGAAGATGATCTGCATCTGCGGGCGCAGGGCGCGCGAGCTCTCGCGTGCCGAGCCCGGTGATCTCGCGACCCATGAAGCGCACCGAGCCCGAGGTCGGCTCGATCAGCTGCAGCACCGAGCGCGCCAGGGTCGACTTCCCGCATCCCGACTCGCCGACCAGCCCCAGGGTCTCGCCGCGGCCGACCGCGAACGAGACGTCGTCGACCGCCTGCACGCGGCCGATCTCGTGGTCGAAGAGCACGCCCGCCTTGATCGGGAAGTGCTTGACGAGGTGCTCGACCTCGAGGATCGGCTCCGCCGCGGGCGGACCGGGGATCGAGGCGGCCCCGGGAGCGGTCGCGGCCTCGCTCACGCGGCGGGCTCCTCGAGGCCGATCTCACCGGAGGCGACCACCCGCAGCGTCTTCTTCTGCTCGGGGCTGAGCCAGCAGCGATCGAGGTGGCCATGCTCGAGCACCCGCTGCTCGAGCGGCGGGGTCTGCGTGCAGCGGTCGAACGCATGCGGGCAGCGGGGACGGAAGTGACAGCCCTGCGGCGGCGAGATCAGCGACGGCGGCTGCCCGGCGATCTGCGCCAGGCGGCGCGGTGCGCGGCTGGTCGATCCGCGTCAGCGAGCCGAGCAGGCCCCAGGTGTAGGGATGCTGGGGGTCGTAGAAGATCTGATCCAGGGTCCCGGCCTCGACCACCGCGCCCGCCGTACATGACCAGCACCCGGTCGGCGACCTCGGCGATCACCCCGAGGTCGTGGGTGATCATGATCACCGCCATCTCGAACTCGTCGCGCAGGCGCTCGATCAGTCTCAGGATCTGCGCCTGCGTGGTGACGTCGAGCGCCGTCGTCGGCTCGTCGGCGATCAGCAGCTTCGGCTCGTTGGCGAGCGCCATCGCGATCATCGCCCGCTGGCGCATGCCGCCGGAGAACTCGTGCGGGTACTCGCCGGCGCGGCGCTGGGCGTCGGGGATCCCGACCAGCTCGAGCAGCTCGACGGCGCGCGCTCGAGGCGGTGCTCGTTGTCGACGTCCTGGTGGACCTGGATCGCCTCGACGAGCTGCCGGCCGACCTTGTAGAAGGGGTGAAGCGACGACAGCGGATCCTGGAAGATCATCGAGATGTCGTTGCCGCGGATCCTGCGCAGGTCGTCGGAGTCCATCTGCGCCAGGTCCATGCCCTCGAACATGATCCGCCCCGAGATCTCGGCGTTCGGCGCCCTGGTGAGCCCGAGGATGGTCAGGTTGGCGACGCTCTTGCCGGAGCCGGACTCGCCGACGATCCCGAGCATCTCGCCGCGGTGCGATCGCGTAGGAGATGCCGTCGACCGCCTTGACGACGCCCGTCGTCGGTGTCGAAGTGGACCCGCAGGTCCTCGACCTCGAGCAGCGGCGCGCCGTTCATTGGTAGCGCACCCGCGGGTCGAGGTAGGCGTAGGCGATGTCGACGATCAGGTTGAAGGTGACGATGAAGAAGGCGCCGAACAGCGTGATCCCCTGGATCATCGGCAGGTCGGAGCGCTCGATCGCGTTGAAGATCTCGGCGCCGACGCCGGGGATGTTGAACACGGTCTCGGTGAGGATCGCGTTGCCGGCGAGCAGCACCGCGACGTCGAGGCCGAGCAGGGTGACGATCGGGGTGATCGCGCTGCGCAGCGCGTGGCGCATGACCACCGTCTGCTCGGGCAGGCCCTTGGCGCGCGCCGTGCGGATGTAGTCCTCGCCCATCACGTCGATCATCTGCGAGCGCAGGTAGCGGGCGTAGATCGCCGCGGTGGCCGCCGCGAGCACCAGCCAGGGCAGCAGCATCGCGCCGACCTTGCCGGCGAAGTTGTCGGCCTCGAGCCGTAGCTGCCGATGCCGGGGAAGATCGGGATCAGGCCGACGTCCTGGGCGAACAGGTAGAGGGCGACGAGGCCGAGCCAGAACACCGGCGCCGAGATGAACGCCAGGGTGGTGATCATCGTCGTCCGGTCGAGCAGCGAGCGCCGCTTGATCGCGGAGATGATCCCGACCGGGATCGCGACCGCCAGCCAGATCACCACCGCACCCGCGACCAGCAGCCCGGTCGCCGGCAGGTCGGCGATAGATCACGTCCTTGACGTCGGCGTTGGACTGGTAGCTGCGGCCGAAGTACAGCGGCCCGTGCGCGTCCGTGCCCGGGAGGTCGAGTGGCGTGAACACCCCCTTGATGTAGATCCAGAACTGCTCGAGCACCGGCTTGTCGAGCCCGAGCGACTCCCGGATCGCCTGCGATCTGGTCCTCGTTGGCCTGACGTCCGGCGCGCAGCTGCGCCGGGTCGGCAGAGGGGAAGACGTAGAAGATCACGAACACGACCGCGCTGACGATGACGAGCATCGCGATCGACCAGAGCAGTCGCCGTGATGATGTAGCGGGCCATGTTCGGTCGGGTGGGGCGAAGAGCGACCCGCCGCCCCGGGGCGGCGGGTCGCTCTTTCGCGTCTAGGCGATCAACGTCGCCCTCTACTTCAGCGACGTGAACGACAGGTCCCAGTTGGCGTTGAACTTGTTGATCACGCCGGCCACGTCAGCCGACTGGATGTTGGCCTGGTTGTCCCAGATCTAGGGATGGCCGGCGCCTGCGCCATGATCATCGTCGTCGATCTCGCCCCATGCCTGGTTGCGCTCGTCGGGGTCGTCGATCAGCGTCGCGTCGTTGATCGCCTTGTTGATCTCCGGCACGTCGAGCTGCGGCCAGTTGGAGTTGTTCTCCGGGACGATCGTTCTCGCCGTTGAACGTCGGGTCGAGCATCGACTGTCCGTCGTTGAAGTCCTTCAGCCAGCCCACGTTCGGGCAGACCTGCGGAGCGTTCGACGGAACGCTGCAGAACTTCGTGTACATGATGTCGTGGTCGACGCTTCTGCAGGTTGACCTTGAAGCCGAGCTCCTCGAGCTGGCTCTTGACGACCTCGGCGGTGTCGCTGTCCGGCGGGGAGTTGTCACCGACCATCGAGGATCTCGCAGTCGGAGCCCTCGCACTTGCCCGCTGTCGAACCCGGCCTTCTTCATGTACTCGGCCGCCAGCGCGGGATCGCCCTCGGGGTTGGCGATGAAGTCGAGGTCCGGGCCCTCGAGCCCGCCGGCCTCCTCGAAGCCCGGGAACTCGGGCGGGAGGAAGTGGGTCGCGACCGGTCCGATCAGCTCGCCGCCGCGCGTGTTGCGCAGGTCCGTGCGGTTCGGACGCGGCGATCACCGCCTTGCGGACGTTGATGTCGTCGAACGGCGGCTCCTGCGTGTTCAGCGCGACGTAGCGGTTGCCACCGCTCGGGGTCAGCGTCAGCTGGCCCTGCCTCGGCCCCCTGCGCCGCCTCCTTGATCGCCGCCGGCGGCGTGCGTGAAGTCGCCGTTGACCTGGCGCCGACCCGTCGAGGATCTTCTTCGACGCGGAGACCGTGTCGGAGAAGCCCTCCTGGAACGTGATCTCGTCCAGGTACGCGGGCCGGAAGTCCGTGATCCGAGGGCTCCCAGTTCGGGTTGCGAATCAGGTGGATCTCCTTGTTCGGCGTGTAGCCGGTGAGCGCGCCGGCGGAGTCGTTCTCGATCATGTACGGGCCGGTCGCGACCTGATTCTCGCCGTACGTGGACGGGTTCTCGGCGTCGAACTGCTTCGCGTACTCCTCCGGAACCGGCGACGCTGACCGGAAGCGACAGCGCCCCCATGACGCCGATCGAGCTCGTGTTCGTCGAGCTTGATCTCGAGCGTCGTGTCGTCGGTCGCGGTGATCCCGCTGATGTCGGGGGCGCCGCCCGTCGGGTCGTCCTGGGCCTCCTTGACCGCGTCGTCGAGCCCGACGACGCCGGCGAGGTAGGTCTGCACGTAGCCGTTCGGGACGCCCGGCAGCACCGAGCGCTCGATCGCGTACTCGACGTCGGCCGCGGTCACGGTCGCGATCGACCGGGGGCGAGAACTTGACGCCGTCGCGGATCGTGTAGGTGATCGTCTTGCCGTCGTCCGAGACCTCGGGCTCGCGACGCTGCCAGCAGCGGCTGCGCGTCGACGTCCTCCGGGGCGTAGCTCACCAGCGGCGACTGCGTCGCGGCGCTGACCATGTAGCTGAACTGGTAGTACTGGGCGCCGGGGTCGATGTAGTCGACGTCGCCGGCCGCGAGCACGGTCAGCTCGCCGCCCTGCTTGGCGCCGTCGGGGGCCGCGGTCGGAGGAGCGAACTCACCCCCCGCGGAGCTCGTCGCCGCTCGAGTCGTCGTCATCGCCGCCGCACGCTGAAGCCGTCAGCGCGAGGGCGACGATGGCGCCCAGCGCAAGCAGCCATCGCAGCTTTGTTTGCATCGTTTGTCCTTTCCGTTGATGAGTTGTTGTAAGCGTGAGGTTCATCTCAGCTTCGATTCGCGCGTGGGTTGAGCGCATCCTGCATCGCGTCGCCGACGAGGTTGAAGGCGAGCACGGTGAACAGCAGCGCAAGTCCTGGGAAGAGCATGTACCACCAGGCGTCGGCGAAGATCGGGGTGGCGTCGGAGATCATCTGTCCCCAGCTCGGCTGGTCGGTGATCCCGACGCCGAGGAAGGAGAGGGCCGCCTCGTAGAGGATCACCTGCGGGATCAGGATCGAGGCGTAGACGATGATCGGCGCGGTCAGGTTGGGCAGCAGCTCGCGGAAGATGATCCGCGTGTTCGAGGCGCCGACGGCGCGCGATGCCTCGACGAACTCCTTCTCGCGCAGCGACAGCGTCTGGCCGCGGACGATCCTCGCCATGTAGGTCCAGCTCGTGAACGCGATCACGAACACGACCACGCCGATCCCGGGCTTGATCAGCCCGCCGAGGCAGCCCGAGGCGCCACTGGTCTGGCCGAGCGTGCAGGCGGCCGCGAGGCCGGTGGCGAGCAGGAGGTATGGGATCGCGAGCAGGACGTCGACGAGTCGCGAGATCAGGGTGTCGGCCCAGCCGCGGAAGTAGCCGGCGATCAGCCCGGCGACGACTCCCGCGGCAGTCGCCAGTGCGGTCGCCGCGAAGGCGACGATCAGCGAGACCCGGGCGCCGTAGACCGTGCGGCTGAAGACGTCGCGCCCGAGCTGGTCGACGCCGAAAAGGTGCTCGCCGCTGGGGCCGGTCGGGGTCGCGAACAGCGGGTCGAGCGCGCTCGTGTCGCGCTCGTCGGGCCCCGGGGCGCCGAAGATGTCGGTGACCACGGGGGCGAACACGGCGACCAGGATGAGGAGCGATGACGAAGACGACGGAGAGGAGCGCGAGCCGGTCCTCCTTGAACCGCCCCCAGAACAGCTGCCACGGGGTGCGCGGCGACCGCGAGCGCGTCGATCTCGGTGAGATCGGCGGACGCCCCGACCGGTCGGGTCCGCTCCTCTCTGAATTCGCCGGCCTCCAAGCGCTCCCCCCGGCCTCAGTCCAGCCTGTCTCTCATCCGCTCAGGGACACTAGCCGAGCGGCGCGGGCGGCGTCGCTCGCGCGGTCGGCTCGGACGGGCGCTCGCAGGCGTCATCGTGCGTCCTCGCCGGGCGCGAGGCGCCAGCGCGAGTAGTCGTTGCCGTAGGCGGGCGGGTAGACGGCGCTCTCGGGGTCGAGCCGCCCGCCGAGCAGCGTCCCGGGTCGCGGATGGCCGATCACGACCACGTAGCCGCGCGGCGGTGAGACCAGGTAGTCGTCGAGGGCCGTCCAGTCATCCGCCGACGCGTCGGGGTCGTCGAGGCGCTCGAGCCGCTCGAGCTCGGCACGGACGTGGGCGTCGGCGAGGTCCGCGGGACCCGGCCGGCCGGCCGGCGGACCGGCGGCGCCGACGGCGGCTTCGAACAGCGCCAACGGATGCGGCAGCGCGGGGCTCGCCTGCACGAGGCCCGTCTGCGCACGCGAGCCCGGGTCCGCGATCTCGGCCGCCAGCGCGTCGCCGTCGACGATCCTCACCTCGGCGTCGAGGCCCGCCGCGGTCAGGGTCCGCGCGAAGGCGCGGGCGAGCCCGCTTCCGCCGGCGCCATGGGGACCCCAGACGGTGACCCCGGTCCCGCTCGCCCCGGCGCGCTCCACGAGCGCCCGCGCCGAATCGAGGTTGGGCGCCCGGTTGGGGTCCCCGTATGGACACCGGGTCGTGTCGAGCCCCTCGTCGTATCCGGGCAGCGCCGGAGCGAGCAGCGAGCAACCCGGCGACAGCGGCGCGGGCGGGATCGCGGCCAGACGCCGGCGATCGACGGCGAGGTTGGCCGCCTCGCGCACCAGCGGATCGTCGAACGGCGCCACGCGCCGATTGAGGAAGAAGTAGGAGGTGGCGACGCCCGGATGGGCGACGAAACCGTCCCCGGCGCGGTCGATCGCCGCCGGCGCCAGCGGCGCCGGGACCGGGCCCGCATAGGCGTCGAGCCGGCCGGCGAGAACGTCCTCGATCCGCGCCTCGGCGCCGGGGAGGATCCGCGCCGTGATCGTGGCGAGGTCTCCGGTCGGGATGTCGGGGATGTCGAGCTCGGCGAAGCCCGGGGCTCGCTCGAGCGTGAACTCACGCCGCGGCTGGACGGAGACGATCTCATATGGCCCGACGCCCGGGGGCGGATCGTCGCTCAGATCGCGGAACGGCGTCGCGGACGGAACCGGGGCCGCGTAGGTGCTGGCGAGCGCCTGCGCGAAGTCCGCGTCGGGCGCGGTCAGCCTGATCGTGATCTCGCGGGTCCGCTCGTCGGCCTCGATTCCCTCGATTCCCCCGGCGCCACCGCTGTCGACCGCGTAGCGTTCGGCCCCGACGATGCCCCCGAACAGCTGCGCGCCCGGCGAGCGCAGCGCCAGCACCCGCTCGACCGCGTGCTCGAAGTCGCCGGCGCGCACCGTGGTGCCGTCCGAGTAGGAGAGCCCGTCGCGGAGCTTGAGGCTGTAGGTCCTCCCGTCGTCGGAGACCTGAGGGAGATCGCCGGCGAGCCCCGGGATCAATTCCGCGCCCGCCTCGCCCTCGGCGTGGCGATAGGTGAGCAGCGGCGTGTAGGCGAGCCAGAGCGCCTCGCGCGCGGCCGGGCTCGAGGCGAGCGCGGGGTCGAGCCGATCTGCGCCGGGGGGCGCGGCGACCGTGATCTCGGTGTCGACCGGCTCCTCGCCGCCGCACGAGGCGAGCCCGCCGCCGATCAGGGTCGGGAAGACGGCGAGGGCAACTGCGATCCGGACGATCCCGGTCGCGCTCACGGGTGCGTCGCCGCCTCCCAGCACACCGCTCGCGAGTCTAAACAGGCCCCTGAGCCGCGCCGCCCCCGCTCCCCGCCGGGAGCTGGAAGTAATCTGCCGCCGGTGCGAGCGGTGACCTTCCAGGCCCCCGGCGAGGTTCGCGTCGAGGACGTGCCGGAGCCCGAGCTCGGGTCCGGCGACGAGGCGATCGTCCGCGTCGAGGCGAGCGGCATCTGCGGCTCGGACCTGCACATCTACCACGGGCGCGTGGCGATGGAGGAGGGCTTCGTGCTCGGCCACGAGTACGTCGGCACCGTCACCGCGGTCGGCGACGCCGTCTCCTCGGTCGCGGTCGGCGATCGCGTCCTCGGGACCTACTGCACCGCCTGCGGCGAGTGCTTCTTCTGCCGTCGCGGCGACTTTCACAAGTGCGACCACGGGCGCGTCTTCGGTCACGGCGCGACGCTCGGTTCGCTGCCGGGCGCGCAGGCCGAGCTCCTGCTGGTCCCGAACGCCGAGCTCACGCTGCGAAAGGTTCCAGCCGGGATGTCCGACGACGTCGCCCTGTTCGCCGGCGACGTGATGGGCACCGGATACCACGCGGTGGTCGAGTGCGGGGTCGAGCCCGGCCAGGTGGTCGCGGTGCTCGGGCTGGGACCGGTCGGGCTGTGCGCCGTGCAGACCGCGTTCGCCGAGGGCGCGGCAGGCGTGGTCGCCGTCGACACGGTCGCCGAGCGGCTCGAGCTCGCTCGTTCGATGGGCGCCGAGGCGGTCCATTTGACCGAGGAGGACCCGCGTGCGGCGATCAAGGGGATCACCGACGGCCGCGGCGCCGACGCGACGATCGACGCCGTCGGCCATCCCCAGGCCCTCGACCTGGCCTGCCGGATGACCCGCAAGGCGGGCACGGTTTCCGCGACGGGGGTCTATGCGGAGCGAGTCGAGGTCCACATGGGGGTGATCTGGATCAAGGCGCTGACCCTGAAGACCGGCCACGCGAACGTGATCAAGCACGTCGATCCGGTGCTCGAGCGCCTCGCCTCCGGCGCTCTCGACCCGACGCCCCTGGTCACCCACCACATGAGCCTCGACGACGCCGCCGAGGCCTACCGGATCTACGAGCGGCGCGAGGCGCTGAAGATCGTGCTCACACCGTGAGCGGTCGGTGAGCGAGATCAGCTGGGAGCAGTTCGAGGCGGTCGACATGCGGGTCGGCCGCGTGGTCGCGGTCGACGACTTCCCCGAGGCGCGGCGCCCGGCATGGAAGCTCGAGATCGATTTCGGCCCCGAGATCGGCATCCGCCGCTCCTCGGCACAGATCACCGGCTACTCCCGCGATCAGCTCGAGGGCACGCTGGTGGTCGCGGTGGTCAACTTCCCGCCGAAGCGGATCGGGCCGTTCGTTTCCGAGGCGCTGGTGCTCGGCGCGCTCGACGAGGAGCTCGGCGTCGTGCTCCTGCGTCCCGATCGCGACGCCGCGGTCGGCGACCGGATCGCCTGAGCTCGCCGGGGCGGTCGCGGCGCCGTTTTCCGCGCTCGGTGGACGGGTACGACGGTGACGGTGTCGGCGATGCTGCGCACATATCTGCAGGACCACCACGCCGGGGCGACGGCGGGGCTCGAGCTGGCGCGCCGGGCGGCCCGCTCCAACGAGGAGTCGGCTTACGGCACCGAGCTGTCCGAGATCGCGGCGGAGATCGAGGAGGACCGCGACTCACTCGAGCGGGTGATGGAGCGGATCGGCGTCAAGCCGAGCAAGGTCAAGGACGGGGCGCTGTGGACGGCGGAGAAGCTCGGTCGGCTGAAGCCGAACAACAGCCTGCTCGCCTACTCGCCGCTCAGCCGGGTGCTCGAGCTCGAGGGTTTGGCGCTCGGCGTCACCGGCAAGCTCGCGCTCTGGCAGTCGCTGCGCGAGACGCTCGGCGACGGCGTCGACGGGATCGACTTCGCGACCTTGTCGGCGCGCGCCGCCGAGCAGCGCTCGCGGCTCGACGCGATGCGCTCGCGCGCCGCGGCCGAGGCGCTGACCGAGTAACCGGCGCCCGCCTCCGGCGTCAGCCGCCGTCCAAGAAGGCCCGCCGCGCCTCGCTGGGATCGGCGAGCACCTGGACCCTGAGCACCCTTCCGTCGCGCAGCGTCCACAGCCAGGCGTTCGCGGAATCGAGGAAGCCCTTCTCGTGCCAAACCCGGGCCCGGCCGAAGACCAGCACCTGGCCCGGCTCGACCTGGTTGAACTGCTGCGGCTGGAGCTCGATCCGCTTCCAGGTCCCGGAGATGTCCCGCATGTACTCGGCGAGGCCGTCGTGGCCGCGGTACGGCTCGGTACGCCCGGCGATCAGACCGGTGACGGTCGCGACCTCGATGCTCTCGTCCGCCAGCCGCCTCAGGGTTTCGAGGTCGCGGCTCGCAAACGCTTCGTAGGCGCGCCGGATCGTGCTTTCCCCCTCGACGCGCATGGCCCCACAAACCTAGCGCCCTGGGGCAGGCGCCGCGCTCGGGCTCTCAGCCGACGATCACCTTGCCCTTCATCCCCAGCGCGGAGTGGAAGCGGCAGACGTACCGGTAGGTGCCGGCCTGCTTGAACTTCTTCGATGCCTTCGGGTCGCCGCCGGCCGAGATCACGGCGTCAAAGCCGCGCTTGAAGGTCACCGTGTGTCGACCCTCGGTCGCCTTCCAGGTCACCTTCTCGCCGGGCGAGATCCTGATCTTCTTCGGGCTGAAGTCGAAGTTGGCGGCGCCGACGGTGTTACCGCCCCTCGCGCTCGCCGGTCCGCCGCCGATCACGGCGGCGATCAGCGCCACCATCACCACCACCAGTCCGAACCGCCCGATCCGCGTCATCCGTTCCTCCCTTTCGCCTCTCCGTCAGCTGCTGATACGGACGGGAGGCCCGATTGGATGGGACTCAGGCTGCGCCGAGCGCGAGCATCTCCTCGACCTCGCCCGCGAAGGCCTCGACGATCGCGCCCGGGTCGGGCACCAGGCCGCGATCGGACATCACGCCGACGGTGACCTCGCCGTCGTAGCTGAAGATCGAGACGCTCATCGAGACGCTGCCCGAGGTCGGCGCCCAGACGAGCACGCCGCGGACCGGCGTCCCGGCGAGGTAGACGGGTTCCCGGGGGCCGGGGACATTGGTCATCACCGCTGAGCCCGCGGCGGAGAACAGCTCCAGGAGTCGCTGCTCGATCGCCGCCGGGGCCGCGCCGATCGCGCCCAGCATCCCGTAGCTCACCGCGCCCTCCGGCGAGGCCTTGATCTCCTGCATGCGCTCGTGGACCTCCCGAAGCCGTTCACGTGGATGCTCGATCCCGACCGGGATCGCGAGCAGGACGAGGCCGAATCGGTTGCCCAGCCGGCGGGGCAACGGCTGGTCGAGCGGCCGCAGGTTGAAGGGGACGAACGCGTGGAGCTCGTCGACGATGCCGTCGCGGTCGCCGAGGTAGCGCCGCAGGGCGCCGGCGACGGCGGCGACGATGACGTCATTCACGGTCGCGTCGTGCGCGTGGCCGACCGCCTTGATGTTCGCGAGCGGGATCGGGTCCGACCATGCGACCCGTTCGGCGACGCCGAGATGGCCCTTGAGCAAGGTCGGTGTGTCGGCGCCCGGTAGCAGGGTCTTGGCGACCGTCCTCGCGTTCTCGCTCGCCGAGCCGGCGAGGTCGACGAGCTCGGCCGGGTCGCGGGCGACCTCGATCGCCTCGTGGGCGAGGGCGCCGGCCAGCGACCTGGTCAGCGAGGCGGCCTGCCGGGCGGGGCGCAGGACGTCGCCGACCGCGCCGCTGATCCCGCCGTGGTCGTGGCTGGGCGCCGGCTCGGCCGCCTCGATCCCCGCGTCCGGGGTGGAGTCGGTGAGCGAGAGCAGCACGCGGGCGAGCGCGATCCCGTCGGCGATGCAGTGGTGCATGCGGGTGACGATCGCCGAGCCCTCGCCGTAACCGTCGACCAGATACCAGTTCCAGAGCGCCCGTGAGCGGTCGAGCGGCTGCGCGATCAGGTCGCTGACGAAGTCCTGGAGCGCAGCGCGGTCGCCGGGCGCCGGGAGGGCGGCGTGGTGGAGGTGAAGGTCGAGGTCGAAGTCGGGGTCGTCCTCCCAGTGCGGCCCGCGCAGCGGCACCCGGCTCTCGACGACGCGCTGGCGAAAGCGCGGGAAGCGGTCGACCAGCCGGGCCGAGATCACGGTCCGCAACTGCTCCCAATCAACCGGCTCGTCGAACCACAGCGCACCGGTGATCACCATCAGGTTGTTCGGACGGTCCATGTGAAGCCACGCGGTGTCCGCGTTCGACATCGCCTCGGACGCACCCATCGCTTCAGGGTAGTCCTCGGAGCGGGAATCAAGCCGCGCGCATTAGTCTCAGCGTCGATGAGGGCCGGAGCAGAACCCGCCGCAGCGAGCGATGGGCCGACGGTGCCGTTCGGCGCCGTCCTCTGCGGGATCGACACCTCGCCCCAGAGCCTCGCGGCGGCCGGGCAGGCGCTCGCCCTTGCCGCGGACGACGCGAACGTCTGGGGGGTGTCGGTCTGGGATCCGGGAATGGCGATGCTGGGCGGGATCCATGCCTCCGAAGTGGCGCTCGATCTGCGGCGCGACGCGATCAGCGCGCTGCGGGAGGCGAGGCGGGCGTTCCCGCGGCTCGATCCGATCCTGATGAAGGGCCCGGATGCCGCGGGCCTGCTCGCCGCGACCGTGAACCTGGAGCCCGACCTGGTCAGCGTCGGCTCGCACGGGGGCTCGCGGACGGCGGGCGTGCTGTTCGGAAGCGTCGCCACCGCGATCGCGCATCACGCGACCTGCTCGGTGCTGATCTCGCGAGCGGCCGAGACCTTCCCCGGGGCGATCCTGCATGCGAGCGACGGCTCTTTCGAGGGGCTCGCCGCGGCGCGGGTCGCCGGAGAGATCGCGGCCGTGCACGACTCCACCGTGGTCACGCTGCACGTCACCGACGGGGATCTGGAGCGGGGCCGCGGGATCGCCGAGGCGGGCGTCGCGCTGATCGAAGCCGCTGGACGCGAGCCCGTGGTCCAGGTGCTGGACGGCTCTCCGCATCGCCGGATTCCCGAGGTCGCGGACGAGATCGGCGCCTCGCTGATCGTGATCGGAAGCCGCGGGCGGACGGGGCTGGCGGCGCTCGGGAGCGTCAGCGAGCGCGTCGCCCACCACGCGCCCTGCTCGGTGTTGATCGTGCGACCCACCTCCCACCCGTCACGTGACCGGGAGACGATCGAGGCCGACTAGGCCCGCAGGGCCCGGAGCGCGTTGATGATCACGGCGACGTCGATTCCCTCTTGGAGCACGGCGCCGGCCACCGGAGAGATGTAGCCGTAGGCCGCGAACCCCATCGCAACGAAGCTGAGCCCGAGCCCCGCGAGCACGCTCTGTCGTGCGATGTGCATCGACCGGCGCCCGATCCGGATCGCCTCGCTGACCCGGTCGACTCGGTCGACGGTGATCACCGCGTCCGCGGTCTCCGAGGAGACCGTCGCGCCCGCGGCCCCCATCGCGATCCCGACGTCGGCGAGGGCTAGCGCCGGCGCGTCGTTGACGCCGTCGCCGACCATCACCACGGTTCCTCCATCCCGCCGCTCGCGAGCCTGGCGGACGACCTCGATCTTCCCCTCCGGCGAGCATTCCGCGTAGACGCGGTCGGCGCCGATCTGCTCGGCGACCGCGTCGGCGACCGCGCTCGAGTCGCCGGTGACGAGCGCGATCTCCTCGACGCCGACCTCGCGGAGCGCCCTGGTCAGCTCGCCGACGTCGTCGCGTACGCGGTCGGCCATCAGCACCGCGCCGGCCAGGCTGCCGTCGACGCCGACGAGCACGCGCGCCCACCCGGGCTGCGATGCGTCATCGAAGAGCTGCCCGGTGGCAGCCGCGCCGCGATAGCCGCGCCGCGTCAGCCACTCGACGCTACCGACGGCGACCCGATGTCCGTTCACCCTGCCCTCGATCCCCTGACCCGGGTCCTCGCTCACGTCCTCGGGGAACCGAAGCTCGATCCCCCGCGACTCGGCGCCGTGTACGAGCGCCTCGGCGAGCACGTGCGCCGATAGCTGGTCCACCGATGCTGCGAGGGCGAGCAGCGCCTCCGGCTCGCCGCCGTCGACGCGCTCGACCCGCTCGATCTCCGGACGCCCGCGGGTCAGGGTGCCGGTCTTGTCGAAGAGCACCGTCCGGGCGCGGCCGAGCTTTTCGATCGCGGTGCCGCCCTTGACGATCACGCCCCGGCGCGCCGCCCGCGAGACCCCCGAGATCAGCGCGATCGGGGCCGCGAGGATCAGCGGGCACGGGGTTGCCACGACGAGGACGGCGAGCGCCCTGACCGGATTCCCGCTCAGCGCCCACGCCGATCCTGCGACCACGAGCGTCACCGGCAGGAGGATCGCCGCGTATCGGTCGGCGAGCCGGATGAACGGCGCTCGGTGTCGCTCCGCCTCGCGGACCAGGGCGACGATTCCACTGTAGGCGCTGTCGGCCGCGCTGCGGATCGCTCGCAGGTCGAAGGCCTCGCCGGCGTTCAGCGTCCCGCTCGAGACCGTGGTCCCCTTCGGCTTGCTGACCGGAAGTGGCTCGCCGGTCAGGGTCGATTCGTCGATCAGGGCGCGGGCGCTCTGCACCGCGCCGTCGACCGGGACCACCTCGCCCGCTCGAACGAGGACCCGGTCGCCGACCTGCAGCTCGCCCACCGGGACCTCTGCGATCCGGTCGCCGCGCCGCCGGTGGGCGATCCGCGGAGCGCGCTCGAGCAGCTGCGTGAGCTCCCGGCGCGCACGCCTTCCGGCCGCGGCCTCGAGCGCGTTGCCGCCGCTCAGCATCAGCGCGATCACCGCGCCCGCGAGGTATTCGCCGAGTGCCAGCGCCCCCGCCATCGCGACCAGGGCGATCGCGTCGACCCCGACGTCGCCGCTCCTCAGGCTGCTGATCACAGACCAGCTGAGTGGGACCAGGGCGAGGACGATGGTCAGCGCCCAGAGTCCGTTGCCGGCCTCCGGGGCGTCGAGGGCGTGCAGCAGGCCTCCTCCGGCGAGCGAGACCAGGATCGCCACGACGAGCGTCCGCGGCTCGTTCACCCCGAGGGCCGTGGCCCGGGAGCGAAGCGTTCCGAGCCGCGGCGCCGTCATGGGGTCAAGGATGGCGCAAGGCACGAATTTCGGGCCGCATGCGGCGCCCGCCCCGCCCCGCCGCGACTACCCTCTGCGGGCCATGACCGGAGCCGACAGGGCGAGCCGATGATCGGCCCGCTCGAAATCGCGATCGTCGTCGTCGTCCTGTTCTTGATCTTCGGCTATCGGCTGCTGCCCGCGGTCGGGCGCCGGGCGGGCACCACAACGCGCGAGCTCAAGGACTCGGCCAAGGACCTGGTCGGCGACAGGGCCGACCCGAAGGCGCTCGCGAGGTCGGCGGGCAAGGGCGTTCGCGAGGCGCGCGACCTGCGCGACGAGCTCACCGGCAAGGGGGATCCGGAACGTTCCCCGGAGCAGGGCAAGGGATCCGGGCCGAGCTGATGCAGCCTGTCGAGCACTTCGACGTCTTGATCGTCGGCGCCGGCCTCTCGGGGATCGGCGCCGCCTTCCACCTGCAGCGCGAGTTTCCGGACCGCAGCTACGCGATCCTCGAGGCGCGAGAGGCGATCGGCGGGACCTGGGACCTGTTCCGGTATCCGGGCGTCCGGTCGGATTCCGACATGCACACGCTCGGCTACCGCTTCCGTCCCTGGACGGAGGCCGAGGCGATCGCGGACGGCCCCTCGATCCTGCGCTACGTGCGCGAGACCGCCAGCGACAACGGGATCGACCGCCGGGTCCGCTTCGGACATCGCGTCGTGCGCGCCGGATGGTCGACGCCGACCGCGCGCTGGACGGTCGAGGTCGAGCGCCGCGGCGGCGAGATGGTGCGGATGAGCTGCGACTTCCTCGTCACCTGCGCCGGCTACTACCGCTACGACGAGGGCTACCTGCCGCGGTTCGAGGGCCTCGAACGCTTTCGCGGTCGGTTCGTCCACCCGCAGCACTGGCCCGAGGGGCTCGACTACGACGGCCGGCGGGCGGTGGTGATCGGCAGCGGCGCGACCGCGGTGACGCTCGTGCCCGCGCTCGCTCGGCGGGCCGGCCACGTGATCATGCTTCAGCGCTCGCCGAGCTACATCGTCTCGTTGCCGGCCGAGGATCCGATCGCGAACCTGCTTCGAAGGGCGCTCCCGGACCGGCTCGCGTACTTCCTCACCCGGTGGAAGAACGTGCTCCTGCAGACGGCGGTGTACAAGCTCAGCCGGCGTCGTCCGCAGCTCGTGAGGTCGATGGTCCGCCGGGGCGTCCAGCGCCGCCTGCCGCCCGGCTACGACGTCAACACGCATTTCAACCCGCGCTACGACCCCTGGGATCAGCGCATGTGCCTGGTGCCCGACGGGGACCTGTTCGCGGCGATCGGCGACGGGCGCGCGTCGATGGTCACCGACGAGATCGAGACGTTCACCGAGGACGGGATCCGGCTGCGCTCGGGGCGCGAGCTCGAGGCCGACCTGGTCGTCGCCGCGACGGGCCTCAACCTGCTCGCCTTCGGCGGTATCGAGCTCTCGGTCGACGGCCGCCCGGTGAGCCTGCCGGAGACGCTCGCCTACAAGGGGATGATGCTGCGCGGGGTGCCGAACTTCCTCTTCGCGATCGGCTACACGAACGCCTCCTGGACGCTGAAGGTCGACGTCACCTGCGAATACCTGTGCCGGCTGCTCGCCTACATGGACGACAACGACCACCGCCAGGCCACGCCGCTGAACGTCGACCCGGCGGTGACGGAGGAACCGTTCCTCGAGTTCCAGGCCGGGTACGTGCTGCGCTCGCTGCATCAGTTCCCGAAGCAGGGCTCGAAGACGCCATGGCGGCTGCGCCAGAGCTACGCCCGGGACGTGACGGCGCTTCGCTACGGCGAGGTCGCCGACGGCGCGATGGTGTTCTCCTCGCCGGAGCCCGCAACCGAGGAGGCGAGGCAGACCGCGATCGCGGCCTGATCACGCGCGCGGGTGTCCATTTTCGCGTCCCCCGTTCGTCTCTTGGGCGACCATTCCCCAAAAGCAGGAGGAACGCGATGAAGTACATGCTCTTGATCCACCAGGGCTCCGCCCCGACCCCGTACTCGCCAGAGGAGTGGGGCCGGCTGTCGGAGGACGAGCAGCAGCAGATCGTCGACGACTACCGTGAGATCAACGAGACCCCCGGTGTCACCCCCGGCCTCCAGCTGCAGCCGCCCGAGACCGCGACCACGGTGCGCTCCGAGGGCGGCGAGACGCTGACCACCGATGGCCCGTTCGTCGCCACCAAGGAGGCGATCGGCGGTTACTTTCTGTTCGAGGCCGACGACCTCGACGCGGCGGTCGAGCTCGCCTCGCGCGTTCCGGCCGCCCGTCTCGGCGGTGCGGTGGAGGTGCGCCCGATCGCGGAGTGGTAGGCATTCTCGACCGGGTCTTCCGCGATCAGTGGGGCGGCGTCCTCGCCAGCCTGATCGGCTTCCTCGGCGACTTCGATCTCGCCGAGGAGGCCGCCCAGGAGGCGTTCGCTGTCGCCGCCGAGCGCTGGCCGCGCGAGGGCACCCCTCAGAATCCGCGCGCCTGGCTGGTGACCACCGCGCGCAACCGCGCGATCGACCGCATCCGTCGCGATCGCACCTTCACCGCCAAGGCCCGGCTGCTCGAGGAACGGCAGATCATGGAAGAGGACTTCGAGGAGACGACGATCCCGGACGAGCGGCTCGAGCTCGTGTTCACATGCTGTCATCCGGCGCTCGCCGTCGATGCGCAGGTGGCGCTGACGCTACGGACCCTGGGCGGCCTGACGACGGAGGAGATCGCCCGCGCCTTCCTGGTCGCAGAGCCGACGATGGCCAAGCGGCTGGTTCGCGCGAAGGGCAAGATCAAGGCCGCTGGGATCCCGTTTCGCGTCCCCCCGGCTCACCTGCTCCCCGACCGGCTGGCGGCGGTGCTCGCGGTCGTCTACCTGATCTTCAACGAGGGCTACGGGGGCCGCGGAGACCTCGCTGCCGAGGCGATCCGGCTCGGGCGCGCGCTCGCCGAGCTGATGCCAGACGAGCCCGAGGTCCGCGGGCTGCTGGCGCTGATGCTGGTCGACGACGCCCGTCGCGAGGCGCGATTCGCCGACGGCGCGGTCGTCCTCCTTCGCGACCAGGATCGATCGCTCTGGGATCGCGAGCAGATCGAGGCGGGGCGGGCGGAGCTCGATCGCGGGCTGGCGCTTGGCGGTCGCGGCCCCTACGTGGTCCAGGCGGCGCTCGCGGTGCTGCACGCCGATGAGCCCCAGGACTGGACGCAGATCGCGGCGCTGTACGGCGAGCTCGCCCGGCTCACGGGCTCCTCGGTCGTCGAGCTCAACCGGGCGGTCGCGCTCGCCGAGTCGGGCGAGGTCGACGCCGCGCTCGCGATCGTCGACGGGCTCGAGCTCGACCGCTACCACTACCTGCACGCGACGCGCGCCGAGCTCCTGCGCCGCCTCGATCGGGTCGCCGACGCCCGCGCGGCCTACGAGCGGGCGCTCGAGCTCGTCCACTCCGACGCCGAGCGGCGCCTGCTCGAGCGCCGGCTGGCGGAGCTCGCGGGCTGACTACTCGTCGACGAGCCCCTCGAGGTAATCGGCGCTGTCATTCACCTGGAGCCTGACCCAGAGCGGCAGGTGGTCGGAGAACTGGTAGGTCCTCCACTCCAGGTAGTAGTCGTCGAGCTCGCCCTCCGCGGCCGCCCGGGCGCCGTTCGATGACGTTTCCGCGGCCCCCTCGTAGTCGGCGAACTGCTCCGGGGTGAACACACGCTCGAAGATCTCGAAGGCGCCGGCCCGACCGGCGCCGTCCGACTCGAGATAGGCGAGGTCACCGGGGCGGGTTCGAAACGCGATCTGGTCGTAGAACTTCGAGTGGTCGATGTTCGTCGGCCGCCGCAGCGGCTGCGGTACCTCGAACCCGGACCCCAGCAGCGCCTTCATCGTCTCGTGCTCGGCGCCGACGATGTTGAAGTCGCCGAGCAGGATCAGCGAGCGCCGGTCGTCGAACGCGTTCTCGGCTCGGGCACCGAAGTAGTTGGCAACCCGGTCGATCTCCTGGATGCGCTGCTGGAGCTCTGCGCCGCTCTCGCTGCCGTAGTAGATGTGGACGGTGCAGATCTCGAACTTGAACCACGCGGCCTGGAACAGCGCTGTGAACGGGGTGCGACGGAACTGCTTTCCGAGCTGCTTGTCCTCGATCGTCACGGTTTCGGTGCCGCTCTCGGACTCCTCCCTCGGTGTGACGTTGGCGGTGATCAGCAGCTTCGCGGGAAGCACGATCTCCCCGGCGACGTTCTGGAACAAGACCCGGCGCTTGTCGTACAGGTAGGTGAGGCGTTCGCCGTTTCCGCCGAGCCCGGGATCGGTGACGTCGGTGGCGATCCAGCCGAAGTCGAACCCGAGGATCTCGGTGATCCGCTGCCATTCGTCGAGCTCGTTCACCTCCTGCACGGCGACGAAGTCGAAACGCGACAGCACCTCTGCGATGTAGAAGTAAGTCTCGGGCAGCCGGTCGCCGAACCCCCGCCGGTTGATCTTGCCGAGATCGCGGACGTTCCAGGTCGCCAGCAGGAGGTTGTCCTCGGCGTCCTTGGCCGGGATGTCCCTGTGCAGCTGGTCGCGGAGGGCGACGAGGTTGCGCACGACGCGCGGCTGATCCGATTCGGGGACGCGCGAGCGCAGCAGCGAGTACCTCATCGAAGCTGATGTTCGCGCTCGCCGGGCGGGCGAGTCAAGGGCCGGTGCCCGCGGCAACCGGCTCGGTCAGGCTTGGTGCCCGCCTCCGGGCGGGAGCGAGACGACCGAGAGCATGCCGGCGTCCCTGAGGGCCTTCTCGGAGATGCCCTCCAGCTCGCTCAAGGTCGTGTAGGTGATCCCGGCGGGGTCGATCTCGAGTCGCCGCGCGTCGTCGCCGTCGAGCCGCTCGAGCAGGTTCTTGGTCATCAGCACGGTGCCGCCGTGCGCCGATTCCTGGACCCGGGCGCACTCGTTCACCTCGTCGCCGAGCGCCGCGACCTCCAAGCGGCCGGTGGTGAGCTGGCCGATGTAGAGGGTCCCTCCCCAGTGCGCACCGATGTTGAGCGGGATCGCCGCCGGCTCGAGGCCGAGCTCGCGGGCGATCTCGCCCCCGAGCCGGTGCAGGCGCGTCGCCGCCTCGATCGTCGCCGCCGCCGCCGCGGACGGCGAGCCGAGCTCGTCGGCGAGGAAGAAGGCGCTCGCGCCATCGCCCGCGTGCTTGCCCACCACCCCGCCGGCCCGCGCGACGATCATGTCGATGCGCGTCGTCAACGCCCGGATCAGCTCGAAGTAGCTGGAGCTCGGGAGGTGGCGCGACAGCGATCCGGACGCCTCGAGGTCCACGAACAGCAGCGCCCCCTCGCGGCGGCTCGGCTCCTGGAGGCGAGCCATCCGGTCGAACATCTCGCGCTCGCCGCGCAGCAGCAGCACGAGCAGGGACAGCGGGAGGTCGGGAGTGCCGACCGAGATCGCGCCGATCGGGGTCCCGTCCGGCTCGCGAAGCGCCACCGTCAGATTCGCGAACGGACCCCAGCGGGTGAATTCGACGTTCGCCGCCCGCATCGGTACCCGCAGCGACGGGCTCGCCGGAAGCTCCTCGATCAGCCCCTCGACCTCGGCGCGATCGCGCGAGTCGGGCACGATCCGATCGAGGTCGGCCCGCACCGCCTCGATGCCGCCGCGGGTCTGTTCGAGCACCAGCGAGACGTGCTCGCCGAGCCACAACCGGTTGCTCTCCTCGGTCAGCACGTCCCAGGCGGGCAGCCGGCGGACGGCGAACATATGCTGGCCGACCCCGAGGCGGCGATCATCGCTCTCGCGGAACAGCGCCTTCAGGGCCGGCGAGACCCAGGCGAGGCGCCATTCGGGATCCCACGCGAAGCCGGGAAGCCCGGCCGCCTCGAGCCGGGCGGTGACGGCGTCGAGCAGTGGGGAGCCGCCGTTCACGTTCCCGAGAGTGTCGCGCAATGCGGAATCGGGAGGGAATGAGCGGCGCAGGCCGACCCTTGGGGCCCGCAAGGGTCGGCGGCGCGGGCGTCGAAACGAGGACGGCTCGTCCTAGGTTCGAGGAGCGAGGCGCTGGAGCGCGCGATCCGTCGCAGAAGTGCTCTTGGACGCCACCAGGGGAACTAGAGCAACCACCGCCCCGGTCGAAAACATGATTGGCTGAACGAGAACCTGGAGGTTCTCTTTGGAAGGCAGCAGGAATCTCGCGGCACGCGCCGGCGCCTGGAGCGCCCGCCACCGGGCCAAGGCGATCGTCGGCTGGTTGGTCTTCGTCGTCCTCGCCGTCATGGTCGGCGGCTCCGTCGGCAACCAGGCGATCGAGGACGAGGACCTCGGCGTCGGCGAGTCGCGCGAGGCGGACCAGGCGATCGCCGACGCATTCCCCGAGAACGCGGACGAGACCGTCCTGATCCAGAGCGAGGGCGGCGTCACCGCCGATCAGCCGGCGTTTCATGCGGTCGTCGACGACGCTGTCGACAGGCTCGAATCGACCGAGAACGTGGTCGACGTCGAAAGTCCGTACTTCGCGGGCAGCGAGGGGGCGATCTCGCGCGACGGCCGCTCGGCGCTGATCACCTTCGAGATCCCCGACCCCGGCGAGGACAGCGACGTGACGACCGAGGACCTGGTCGACGCTCCGCTGGCGACCGTCGCGGGTCTGGGGGAGGCACACCCCGGATTCCGGATCGCCGAGTTCGGCGACGCGAGCGCCAACAAGCAGGTCAACGAATCGATCGAGGAAGACTTCCGCCAAGCGGAGGCGACCTCGCTGCCGATCACCCTGATCATCCTGCTGCTCGCCTTCGCCGCCGTGGTCGCCGCGCTGGTGCCGCTGCTGCTCGCCGCGACCGCGGTCGCCGCCGCGATCGGGCTCCTCGGTCCGCTGAGCCAGATCTGGCCGCTCGACGAATCCGTCACCTCGGTGGTCCTGCTGGTTGGCCTCGCCGTCGGCGTCGACTACTCGATGTTCTATCTGCGACGCGAGCGCGAGGAGAGGGCGCGGGGCAAGGGCTCGGAGGCGGCGCTCGAGGCCGCGGCGGCGACCTCGGGCCGCGCGGTCCTGGTCTCCGGGGTCACGGTCGCGATCGCGATGGCCGGCATGTTCCTCGCCGGCGCCGCGACCTTCGTCTCCTTCGCCGTCGGCACGATCACCGTCGTCGCGATCGCGGTGGCGGGATCGCTGACCGTCCTCCCGGCGGTGCTGTCGAAGCTCGGCGACCGCGTGAACAGGGGGCGGGTCCCGTTCCTCACCCGTCCGGAGGAGCGCGCGGCAAAGGAGTCACGGATCTGGTCGGCGATCCTCGACCGGGTGCTCCGCAGGCCCGGGGTCGCGGCGATCCTCTCGACGGCCGTGCTGCTGGTGCTCGCGAGCCCGGCGCTGAATCTGAAGCTCGCGGTGCCGGGATTCGAGACGCTTCCCCAGGACCTCCCGGTGATCCAGACCTATGACCGGATCCAGGCGGCCTTCCCGGGCAATCAGATCCCCGCCGAGGTCGTGGTCGAACGCGGCGACGCCTCCAACGTCGACCTGACGATCGGGGTCCACAACCTGCGCGAGCGAGTCGAGGCGAGCGACCTGGTGGAGCCGCCGGTCACGGTCCAGTTCAACGCGGACCACAGCGTCGCCCGGGTGAGCGTCCCGATCGTCGGCGACGGGACCGACGACCGCTCCTACGCGGCGCTCAGCGAGCTTCGCGATCAGATCATCCCCGCGACCGTCGGCCGCCAGCCCGGCCTCGAGGCCAACGTCGGCGGCTACACCGCCAGCTCCAAGGACTTCAATGACCTGATGGAGAGCCGGGTGCCGATCGTGTTCGGGTTCGTGCTCGGGCTCGCCTTCCTGCTGCTGCTGGCGACGTTCCGCTCGATCGTGATCCCGATCAAGGCGATCCTGCTCAACCTGCTCTCGGTCAGCGCCGCCTACGGGGTCGTGGTCTTCGTCTTCCAGGAGGGCCACCTCGAGTCGCTGCTCGGCTTCGAGTCGAACGGCGCGGTCGTCTCGTGGCTACCGCTGTTCTTGTTCGTGCTCCTGTTCGGGCTCTCGATGGACTACCACGTGTTCATCCTCAGCCGGGTCCGTGAGGCCTATGACTCCGGCATGTCCACGGCCGAGGCGGTCAATCGGGGGATCAAGAGCACCGCCTCGGTGGTGACCGCGGCGGCTGCGGTGATGATCGGCGCGTTCGCGATCTTCGCCACCCTGTCGGCGGTCGTCTTCAAGGAGTTCGGCGTCGGCCTCGCGGTCGCGGTGTTGATCGACGCGACGATCATCCGCGGCGTCCTCTTGCCGGCGACGATGACCTTGCTCGGCGATTGGAACTGGTATCTACCGCGATCGCTCGACTGGCTGCCGAAGATCGGCATCGGGGAGCGGGCCGGAGGCGAGGCGGAGGCGAGGCCGACCAAGGCCTAGGAGCCTCTACCGGACGTACCCGAACTCCTCCAGGTAGCGGCTGGCCACCTCCTCGGGCTTCTCCCGGTCGACGTCGACCCGGGCGTTGAGCTCCTGCATCACCGGCACGGTCAGATCCTGCTGCACGCTCTCGATCACCTCGCCGAAGTCGGGGCCCGCCTCCTCGACCGTCGGCTCGCGGGCGACGAACAGCACGTTGCCCGCCGGAAGCACGCCCTTGTCGTCGTCGAGGATCACGTAGTCGTCGGAGACGAACAGCTGCGCATCGGTGCTGAACAGGATCGAGAGGTCGGCGTCACCCTTGTCGAGCACCGCGTAGCGCAGCCCGATGTCGACCGGGGTGAAGCTCTTGAACCGAAGCCCGTAGTACTTCTCGAGCCCGACCAGGCAGTCGATCCGCTGGCGGCATTCCGGCGAGCCGGAGAGGGTCAGGTCCTCCGAGACCCCCTGGAGGTCGGAGACCGAGTCGACCTCGAGCCTGTCGGCGGTCTCGGTCAGCAGGCCGACGGCGTTCGAGCTCGAGAACGGGGTCGGCGGAAACGCCTGCAGCCCGAGCTTCGCGAAATCGTCCTTGGTCGCCTCGAACGCCTGCGCGGCGCTGGCGGGGACCTCGGCGGGCGCGAACTCGAAGAACGAGGTCAGCGCCGTCGAGGTGTACTCCGGGTAGGCGTCGATCTCTCCCTCCCTGAGCGCCCTCAGCGCGATCTGCTCGGAGCCGAGGTTGAGATCGGTGTCGACGTCGTAGCCCGCCGCCGCGAGCGCCTGCGCGTAGATCTCGCCGAGGATGTACTCCTCGGTGAAGTTCTTCGAGCCGACGGTGATCTCGACCCCGTTGTTGTCCGGGTTCTCCTCGATCAGGTTCGCCTCGGTCTCGCCGCCGGTCTCCGCGCTCTCGTCGCCGCCACCGCAGGCGGTGAGGCCGAGGGCGAGCAAGACCGCGACGAGGAGCGAGATCGCCGCCGTCACGTGCCTGCGGATCGGATCGTCCATGGTGCTCAAAGCCGGGCGTGCGGGTAGTCCTCGGCGCGGCCCTGGAAGGAGAGGATCCTCGGATTCTGGACGACGCCGTCGCGGATCTCCACCGCGCGGCGGACCGTCTCCTCCCGCTCCCAGGCGTCGGGCCCCTCGAGCAGCGTGCGCAGATACGGCGTCAGCGCCCGGCTGATCTCCCAGGTCGCCGAGTTCCACAGCAGCGACGGGCTGTGGTCGACCGCGTAGCAGCTCAGCCCGTCGCCGAGCTCGAAGATCGGCTCCTCGAAGGTCGTCGGCCGCGCCCACTCGAAGCCCATCCCGGCGTCGGCGGAGACGTCGACGAACAGCGTCCCCGCGCGAAACCGCGACAGCTCGTCGTTGGTGATCAACATCAGCGGCGCCTCGGTGTCCTGAAAGACGCAGTTGACGATCAGGTCGTGCTCGGCGAGGAACTCCGAGACCGACTCCTGGCGGCCGTCGAGCTCCAGCGTCTGGCCGCGGTGGTCGGGATCTGCGGTATACGTGATCAACCGCACCGAGTGGATCGGCGCCGCTACGGCTGCCGCCTCGCGGTGGGTGAGCACGGAGACGTCCTGGACGCCCAGCGCCCGCAGGGCGAGGACCGCTCCACGGCCGGTGGCGCCGAAGCCGATCACCGCTGCTCGCAGCCGTCGCCCGTACTCGCCGGTCATCCCCTTGAGCTGCATCGCGTGAAGCACAGAGCTGTATCCGGCCAGCTCGTTGTTCTGATGAAAGACGTGGAGGCCGAAGGAGCCGTCGTGCGACCAGTGGTTCATCGCCTCCCAGGCGATCAGCGTCAGGCGGCGATCGATCGCGACCTGGGTCAGCGCCTCGTCCTGCACGCAGTGCACCCAGCCACACAACACCTGCCCCCCGCGCATCTCGGCGAGGTCCGGGGGCGTCGGCTTGGGAAGCAGCAGCAGGTCACATTCGCCCACCAACTGCTCCCGCGCGAGCAGGCCGCCGACCAGGCCCTCGAGCTCTCCGTCACCGACCCCGAAGCCCGCGCCGTAGTCGAGCTCGAGGAAGATCCGCGACCTGAGCTCGGCCTCGAGCTCCGCGAAGTGGGACGGGTGGATCGCCAGCCGGCGCTCGTTCTCCTTGCGCGAGCTGGCGATGACTCCGAGGCTGAGGTCGTTCACGCATCACCGTTGCTTCTTGCGCCTGCGCCGACGCCGGACGCGGTACGGGCGCATCATCTCGTTGTCCTCGTGCTCGAGCAGGTGGCAGTGCCAGACGAACAGTCCGGCGCGATCGAACGTCGCCTTCACTCGCGTGATCTCGCCGGGGAAGGCGATCACGGTGTCCTTGAGGCCGCGCTCCCAGGGCTCGGGTCGGCGCGCGCCGCCGCCGAACGGGCGCCGGTCGAGGACCTCGAACTGGACCTCGTGGATGTGAATGGGATGTGCATCGACGGTGAAGTTCTGGAGCTCCCAGATCTCCGTCGCGCCCTGGCGCACCCGCTCGGTGATCGGGTCGTCCCAGCCCAGCAAGACCGGCTCCTGCTCGGCGTTCACGGTCCCGAGGTCCGCCTCGACCGGGCCCACGTCCTCGAGCACGACCGAGTTCTCCTCGTTCAGAGACACCCGCCGGGTCTTGCTCGCCCGACCGGGTCGCTCCGGCGCCGGCAGATCCAGCCGCTCCGGTCGCTTGCTGCGGTCCCGGCCGCTGCGTGGCCGGACGACGAGCTTCATCACCTGGCCGGTGGTCTGCGGATCGGCGGGCGTGAAGTCGGTTCCCGGCGCCCCGCCCCCGAATGGCTCGTCCGGCCCCTCGTTGATGAGATAGAGCTCGCTGCCGGCCGGCATCTCGCCGAAGTCGACGATCACGTCGGCGCGCTCGGCCGGCGCCATCAACAGCTGGGCGAGCTGCACCGGCTTTGGGAGAAAGCCGCCATCAGCCCCGATCTGCGAGAAGGGGAGCGCCGCCGGCGCCGGGCGAGCGGCGAACGGGTCGGCGACCAGCTTGAGGATCAGGAAGCGGGCGTTGCAGCCGTTCAGGAGCCGGAGGCGGTAGCGGCGCTGTTCGACCTCGAGCACGGGCCAGGTACGCCCGTTCGCCACGATCGAGTTGCCGAAGAACTCCGGGTTCCAAATCGGCGGAACGTCGCTTCCGCCCTCGCCGATGTAGGGGCCGGCGAAGCCGTCGAAGAACTCGCGGCCTGCCGGGTAGAAGAGCGAGCCATCGGCATTGAAGGAACGATCCTGGATCGCGATCGGGATCTCGTCCCGCGGAAGCACCTCCCGCGGGAGATCGTTCTTGCCGCCGCGCAGCAGGTAGAAGCCGGCCGGCCCGGCGTAGACGTTGGCCCGGGTCATCCCCAGGGTGTGATCGTGGAACCAGAGCGTCGACGCGGGTTGGTCGTTCTCGTACTCGAACACCGCGGTCCCGGGCTTCCACTTCTTGCCATAGCGCTCGCGGAAGGTGCGCTTGAACTCCGCGTACTTGCTTCCCACGTTGGCGTATCCGGCCGGGATGTCGTTGGCGGCCGGCAGATACCACGCCTCCGGGTAGCCGTCGCTCTCCTGCTGGCTGCGCCCGCCGTGAAGGTGCGTGACGATCGGGACCGGGCCCGTGTAGGGGCCCGGCGTCTGGGTGAACTCGGGGGCGCTGTCGCGACCGTCGCCTCCGCCCGCAGGGTTCGCCCAGTGAAGGGTGGGGTCGATGGGCAGCAGGTGGGGCAGGTAGCGCCCGTCGCCGTCGACGAGGTCGTTGATCCACTTCACGCGCACGGGCCTGTCGTGCTTGGCCTCGATCGTGAACGCGGGGTAGTTGAACGACTCGGGGTGGCCGGCCGAGCCGTAGCTCCACACGGTTGTCGCCGGCATCCCGGGCGGAAGAACCTGCTGGCTGAACTGGCGGACGGCGATCTCGTAGTAGTCGACGTCCTTCCCGCCTCGCCGGCGCAGCCGCCTGGTTCGCGGCATCGCCGGCGGGATGATCAGCGAGGTCACGTACTTGTCGATCGACGCGGGGTCTGGCAACGCGCGCGTCGCGGCCCGCGCCGTCGCCCGATCGAAGCCAAGCCGGACCGGAAGCGCGATCGAGGCGCCCGCCGCCGCCCCGACCTGAAGAAGACGTCTGCGGGTGATGCCTGCCATCGCTATCCGGCCGCGAGCTCCACCGCCAGATCCTATTCGAGCCGAGCGAGCCCGTATAGAGCGGCGGCGCGACGCGCGAGCGCCGACATCTGACCGACCGCAGCGCAGGATAGGGTGCCGCTTCGAGAGCGCCGCGCCGGGCGGTGCACGAGCTGGAGGTGGTTTCGTGAAGAGGGAGTGGTTGGCGCCGCTGACCGGCGTCGCGTTCATCGCCTTGGCGATCATCGGAGCGATCATCGGCGGCGAGCCGCCGGACGCGGATTCACCGGTGCAGGAGATCGTCGACCACTACGTCGACAACAAGAGCTCGATCGAGGTCGGGTCGTTCCTGGCCGTGGCGGCGGCGGTGCTGCTGGTGTTCTTCGGCGCCTACCTGCGCTCGGTGCTCGGTGCCGCGGAGCGACCCGGTGGAATGCTCTCGACCCTGACGCTGATCGGCACATCGGTGGTCGCGATCGGCATTGCGATCGACACCACGATCCTGATCGCGCTGGCGGAGGCCGCGGACGACATCGAGCCGGCGGCGGTCCAGGCGCTGCAGGCGCTGTGGGACAACGACTTCGTGCCCCTGGCGCTGGGGGCGCTGATCTTCCTGATCTCCACGGGGTTGTCGATCCTCCGGCACGGCTCGCTGCCGAGATGGCTCGGCTGGGTCGCGCTGGCGCTCGCGGTGATCGGGTTCACGCCGATCGGATGGCTCGCCTTCCTCGGGACCGGGATCTGGATCGTGGTCGTGAGCGTGATGCTCGCGCTGCGGGCCCGCCCGCCGGCGACCGCGTCAACGGCGGGAGCCGGCAGATGACCGCCGAAGGCGACAGCATTCAGGCGGCTTGGCGCCGCAGGCCCTCCGGGTCGACCACGGTGAGCCTGCGCCGCTCGGTTGCCACCAGGTTGAGCTCGCGCAAGGTGTGCAAAGCCTTCGCCACCGCCTCACGGGAGGAGCCGGTCCATCCGGCCAGCTCCTCCTGTGAGATCCGCAGATCGATCACCACCCCGTCGTCGGTCGGCTCGCCGTAGCTGTCGGCGAGCTCGAGCAGGCGCGCCGCCACCCGGCCGAGCGTCTGCGAGCCGGCGAACTCGATCCGCTGGCGATCGGCGTTTCGAAACCGTCGGCTGATCATCCGCAGGAGCGCGAGCGCGAGCGTCGGCCGGGCGGCGATCAGAGCGTGGAAGTCACCTGCGGTGAGCACAAGAGCCTCGCCGGGCTCGAGCGCGACGACCGAGCTCGAGCGCGGGCTCTCGTCGATGACCGCGAGATCGCCGAGCAGGTCGCCAGGGGCGCCGAACCCGAGCACCACCTCCTTCCCGTCGGTGGTGGTGAACGTCACCTTCACCCTCCCCGAGAGCAGCACCATCACCTGCTCGCCGCGCTGGCCCTCATGCATCAGCGCCTGGCCGGCGCGAAACCGCCGCGTCCCAGCGCGGGAGCGCACCGCCGCCGCGTCCTCGGGCGAGAGCAGCGCGAGAAAACCCGTGCTCGTGGCCGTATCTCGATCACCCACTTACGGCGACGCTACCGCGTCCGCATCCGCCCGCGGGCCCGAACCGAACCCCGGCCTGCCCTGGGCGCTCCGTGCACAAGTACACGTTGCGGGTGTGGCGGACGACGTGGAAGCGCGGTCTCGCGGGCGAGAGGCTGGTGATGCGAACCGCCTCGGGGGCACCTTCATCGGGGGCAGGCACCCGGGACACGACATCAGGAGGCCCAAGATGAGGGCTCAGACCATCACCACCAGCTCCAAGTCCAAGCGGCGATTCCGCGGTCGCGGGCTCGCACTCGCACTGGCCGCCTGCGCGCTCGCGGTTCCGGCGAGCGCCGGTGCCAGCCCGGTCGATCCGGTTCTCGTCAGCGCCGGCGATTCCGGCGACGCGTCGCAGACGGCGCTCTCGTCGCCGCCGAGGCAATCGAGTGGCTCGGGCGGATCGGAGATCATCGGCCGCGGCCACACCGCGCTGAACCCGATCATCGCCGAAGACCCACCCGAGTCGACGCCGGTCAGCGTCTCGACGACCAGCGACGACGGGCTCAACTGGGGCGCCGTCGCGATCGGCGCCGGCTGCGCGATGGCGCTCGCCGCGCTCGCGATCGGCGTGCTCGGCACGCGCAGGCGGACGCGGCTGTCGCCTTCGGCCTGACGAAAGGCTGAGGGCGTCAGTCCTCAGGACCGGGTGATGGGCGCGGAGCGTCGAGCGCGGGCAAACCCGACGCTCCCTCCGCGCCCATCCTCTCGCTCACTTCAGCCGGGCCGTCCCGGTCGGCGACGCGAAGAGCCGCCGCCGTTGACTCGGTTTCGCGCCCGCGGGCCGAAGGCTCAGTCGAGCGGTAAGCCAAGCTGGCGCAGGCGCGAGGCGCTGTCCTCGATCCCCCAGAAGTCGGCGATCTCCTCACCGACGAAACGGAAGATGTAGACCTCGTCGACGTCCTCGAAGCGTCGGTTCGTGGGCGGGTGTCCGCGCCACTCGCCCAGGTGCGTGGCCGAGCACAGAAACCGGCCGACGACGCTCTCGCCCTCGGCGATCAGCTCGACGGTCTGCATCCGCACGTCGGGGAAGGAAGCCCGAAACGACCCCACCCATGATTTCGTCCGGCGCGCCGCGCGGCCGGTGCACAATGAAGCCGCCAGATCGAGGTCGCCGCTGTTCACCGCCGCGTCGACCCAGCTCTGCACGGTCTTTTTGAGACGCGCGGACTCCACCGGAGCAGATCCAATCGAAGTCCGCCTCACCGCGCTGGCTTTCATCGCGATTTCATTGCCGGCGTCTACGGTCGCCTGGGGATCGACCCGACGAGCAAGAGGAGGCACGATGTCCACCAAGCTGAAGCGAGCGCTGCTCGCGGGGGCCGCGATCGGCGGACTCGCGGCATCGGGCGGCGCGATCGCCGCGATCGCCGCGACCGGTGGCGGCGGTGCAACCGAGCCCGCGATGAAGAAGCCGATCCCCTACGAGATCAACGATCTCTTCATCGAGACCAACGCGACCGATGGAGACATCGGCCTGCAGCTGCTCGCCGACGTCGATGAATGGGACAAGTTCACGCTTCGCGATCCGAAGGGGCGCAAGCTGATGATGAAAGCGCAGACAAAGGGTCGGCTTCGCGGCTGGGGGCTCACGGAGCTCTTCTGGGAGACGGCCGAGCCGGAGTTCTCCGAGGTGCCGCTGAGCAAGTTCAAGAAGCGGTTCCCCGCGGGCAGGTACAGGTTCAGAGGGCGGAGCGTCGACGGCCGCAAGATCGTCGGCTCCGATCGGCTCACCCACATGATTCCCGACGGGCCCGTGGTCACCAGCCCGACGAAGGGCGAGGAGGTGAACGCGAACAGCCTCACGGTGAGCTGGGAGCCGGTGACGAAGCCCGACGGTGTCGACATCGTCAGCTACCAGGTGATCGTCGTTCAGGAGCCGGTGGAGCGCGTGACCCTCAACCTCAACGCCGATGTCACCAGCGTCGACATTCCGGCCGAGGCGCTGACTCCCGGTGCGCCCGAGACCAAGGTCGAGGTGCTGGCACGCGAGAAGAGTGGCAACCAGACGATCACCGAGGTGCCGTTCTCGGTCAAGTGAGCCAGGCCGTAATCGGGCGTCTGGTCACCGGTGCCCAAACGATTCGCGCCGACCGTCTACGCCGGCGCCGGAACGAAGTGCTTGATCTCGAGGTCTTCGCGGTCTTCACCGTTGCTGGTCGGATCGTCTGGCGGTCGTGGAAGCTGAAGCTGATCGACGGTCGTCCCGGCCCCTGAAGCCTGCGGTGCGACCCCGACTGCTCATCGCGCGTCCCGTTCCCTATACGTCGGTCCTACTCCGACAGCCCGGCGGCCTCGAGGGCCTCATCCTTGGCCGAGTAGGAACGGCGCTCGGCGAGCAGGCCGTCGCGGACGGCCCAGACCTCGACGACCTGGATGTCGATCTCCTGCTTGCCGCATTTCGGCACCGCGTGCTGGGTAGTCACGATGACGACTCGATCACCGGCGTCCGCGAGCTCCTCGATCTCGAACCGGATGCTCTCGAACTGCTCGAACAGGCCCTGGTTGTACTTTCGGACCGCCTGCTTGCCGCGATAGACCCCGGCCTCGGGCGACTCCGCATAGGTGTGGAACTCGATCTCCGGGTGCAGGCAGGAGTCGGCCATGTCGAAATCGCCACGGTTGGCCGCCTCATAAACCCGGCGCACGATCTCGACGTTCTCCTCCGACATCGCCTACCCCGACAGCCCGGCGGCTTCGAGGGCCTCCTCGCGGTCGGCGAACCACCGGTCGCGAGTGATTCTTTTCTCCCGGAACGTGATCACGATCCAGTAGTTGATCTCAACATCTGCGCCGCTTGCCCTTCCGCGCACGTCATGTCGCCAGTGGACCAAGACGTTGTCGCCGGCATCCACGAGCTCGGCGTGCTCAACGGGGAGCCGCTCGAACGCCTCGGCGACCTTGACGTAGAACTCCCAGGCGGGCTCGCGACCGCGAACCACATCGGCTTCGGGCCACATCGCCGACGGGATGACTTCGCAGTCGGGATCACGGTTCGCGAGCCAGGTAGCGCGGTCGCGCCGATCAAAGGCCTCCAACACTTCGCGCAAGATCTCCACGTTCTCCTGCGACATCGCCTACTCCGACAGCCCCAATGCTGCGAGGGCCTTGTCACGGTCGGCGTACGCCTCCCCCCGCACGGGGGTCCCGTCCCGGAAGGTCCAAATATGCGCGATTGAAACGCTGAGCTCGGCACCGCTCTCTGCCCCGCTCATGTCCGCCCGGACGAACGCAATGACCTGGGAGCCCAGATCGAAGAACTCTTCCGGCTCGACTCGGAGCCCGAGCGTTTCGACCTGGTCTTCGAGAAACCGCTGCACCTCCTCTCGACCTCGAACCGCCGACTCAAAGGAGCGAGCGTCTGGGACCCACTCGAAGTCCGGGTCGGCGGACTCGATGGCCCGTGCGATGTCACGTCCGTTGAAGGCTGCGTAGACGCCGCGAATGAAGTCCACGTTTTCCTGCGACATCGCTACGAAGCATCCGGTTGATTCGACCTAGGGGTCAACCCCGCGCGAAACAGCAGGAACGGCAGGGCTGAGCACGAACAGCGAAGGCCTGGCGGGTAGGAGAGCTCCGCGGAACGTTTCCAACAGCGCTCACCAATCCCCCCGAGTCGCTGATCACCTCCGGGTTGATTCACTCACGAGCGCATCAGGCATCGCCATCCACGGGCGGCGCCCACGCCGTTCGACCTCCGAGGCAAAGCTAAACCAGTCCTCGCCTGAGTGCTCGCGATCGACGACTAGGTCCCGCTTCCGCGTGGAGGGAGCGGCGTGGCCGGGCTGCTGGTCTCGCGCGAGCGGGAGTGGCGCGACCGGCCCGGGACGCCGGCAAAACGACGCTGGGTGTTCCGTCGAACGAGAAGCTGGCCGCTACTCCAACAGTAGATTCGCGCTCGTGAAGCTCCGCGGCTATCTGACTCTTCCCGTCCTCGCGCTCGCGTGACCGCTTCGCACGGGAGCACCGCTCGCGGGCTCCCATGCCGGTGGACCACCAAGTCATGGAACTCGATCGGCTGGTGTCCGAGTATCACGCTGGCGGCCGGCCCGGAGGGTCGATGCGTGCCGGTGTACGAGGTCTGCGCATCGGCGATCAGCAGCATGCTGCCTGAGGGCGGCAAGGTGGTCGACTTGGGCGCGGCGACGGGCCGCGTCGCAGCGGTTCTTGCGCAGCATCGCCCCGACGTGCAGATCGTCGCCGTCGATCTCTCGGAAGAAATGATTCGCGCCGGGCGCAGCGCCCTCGCTGCCGAAAATCTCTCCGACCGCGTGATGATGGAGGTCGGCGACATGCGCTCCTTCGGCGAGCTTGTGCCCGACGATGTCGCCGTTGTAGCCAGCTCCTGGGCGATGGAGAACCTACCCACAGCTCGATGACATGGACCGGTGCCTGGCCGAGATCGCAGCCGTCCGCAAACGGACCGGGTGTGCGGTGTGGCTGTTCAACTTCGCTCGTCTCAACAGCGCGCGTAGCTACCCGGCGTTACAGGAGCTCGTCGGCGGGGTGACGCCGTTGCTTGCTCGCAACGGTGTCACCGGAGAAGCGGCAGCACCGACGTTCTCGGAGCTGCGAAAGCAGCTCGACACGGCGGGACTCGACGACCTCAACCATGCCGTGTTCTCGCCCTTGCCGTTCCTCCAAGCGCATTGGGCGGCCGGTCCTCCATCGGGCGACGCCCATAAGAGGCTGTGGCAGCCCCTATCGCTCCCACTGCAAACCCGCATCGACACCGCTGTGCTGCGCGCAGGCCTACGGCCACTCCCCTGAAGACCGCGCGAAGTGGAGCGAGGCTCGCGCCCGCAAAGTTCTGCTCGCGCGTGGCAGCGGCCAAGCCGCGGTGTCCGAGCGCCGCTGTGCGCGACTGTTTGTACCCCCTCACCGGGGCTGACTGCGTTCGATCAACGCGGTCCCGACCGGGACCGTCGAACGAACGGAGGACTTATGCTCATCACCGAAGGCCGACTGCTCGACGCCGCGGGCCGACCGCGCTCACCGGCGACCATGCGGATACCACGCCGGCCTGGTCGAGCCGGGCACATCGGCTTCCTAGACGAGGGCGCATCTGAAGAACGCGTTAGGGTTGGAAGGGGCTGCAGGTCGACCCCGGGCCAGCGATGCCGACGGTCTTCATCTCATACCGGCGTGACGACACCGCGGGCGAGGCTGGGCGCCTGGCGGACGACCTAAGTGAAAGGTTTGGTCGCTCGCGGGTCTTCATCGACGTGGATTCGATCCCGCTGGCGACGAACTTCGAGGACCGGATCCACGACGCGCTCGACTCTTGTCAGGTCGTATTCGTCCTGATCGGCAGCGAATGGCTGACTGCCAGGCTGCCGAGCGGCGAGCGTCGCCTCGACGCTCAAGGCGACTACCTGCGACAGGAGGTCGCCGCGGCGCTCGAGCGCACCGACGTCGCCGTGGTTCCGGTCTTGATCGAAGGCGCGAAGATGCCCAACGCGGAGGATCTGCCGTCCGAGATCTCCGCGCTCGCAAAGATCAACGCCGTCGAGCTGAGCAATAGGCGCTGGCGCACGGACGTGGGCACGCTCAGCGCAATCGCACAGCGTTACGACCGTTGGTGGTCGCGCGCCCTCACCCGGCTTCGCGCGCGGCCGGTCCGCACGTCACTCATCGTCGTCGGCGTAGGCGCTCTTCTCGCCGCGGCGATCGTCGCGAGCGGTGGCGTGTTTGACGGCTCGTCCGATGGCAAGACCGCTGCCGAGCAGGTGGACGGCATTCGCGCGACCCTGCAGGAGGAAGGCTTCAAGGTGGAGTACCGTGAGGTAAAGCTGCACCAGGGCGCTCCCTCGCACCTGTTTATCGCGTCGAAATTAGACGCGCAGGGGTCGGATGAGGTGCGTATCTATGACGACGTCGATGGCTCGCTCGAGCTCCAGCTGACCTACCGTCCGGAGGTCGCGCAGCCCCCACCGCCGGGAACGCCGATCGCCACCGCGTTCCAACTACGCACCATCGCGGACATCGACAGCGACGGGCAGGACGAGATTCTCGGCTCTTACGAGGCCAATCTCGCGGGCGAGGAGTACCAGCGGATTCCGATTCTCATCGCCCGGGAGAGCGGCGAGGGCTACCTCGCAACACCCCTTCTGCCGACGGCGTCGTTCGAGCGAGAGGTCACCGCGGGGCTCCCCACGTTTAGTTTCGGACCGGCTGGCGGACAGCGCGCGTCTACGGTATGGGCCAGCGATCTCGCACTCGATACCCGGAGCCGCTTTTCGCCTCAGCGCGAGATCGCGACGCTCGTAACCAGGGTCGTGGCCCCCGGTCGCGGAGATCCTGGGCTCACCCTCAAGGTCGAGCCTCCTGTCGCCACTGGCTTGTTGTCCCTTTATGTTCGCTTCTGGGCGGTCGAGATGCTGGGTCCGACTCCGCAGGTGACTCCCCTCTGCGTGAGGAGTGCCGGGGTCGTCCCTGAACCGCTTCCGGTGCGGACTCGTTCAGAAGACATCGAGGCGTTGTTGGGTAAGCCGCTGGCGGACGCGATGACCCGCGGAAACCTGAGGGCTGGGCGACTTCATAGACGGACAGTGCGTCGAGCCGGCGGCCTGATAGTCATGAAACGCGGCCCGTCGGCCGCTGAAGCGAACCGGGTCAGAGTCGGCACGTCGGGCTACCGCTCGGGACGAGGAGACGCACGGAGCTAGGCGACGCTACTTGGCCGGTTCGGCCTCAGCTAACCCGCTGGGAGAAGAGGCGAACTAGCACGCCCTAGACGACGTCGTCGCTCGCCCGAAGCGCCTATCGATAGGTGGAGACTGCCGCCTCACGAGGTTCCTCTCCGACATCGCCTACTCCCTCAGCCCGGCGGCTTCGAGGGCTTGCTCCCAGGTGGGCAGCGACTCGTAGCGGGAGACCCTACCGCCGCGGAAGGTCCAGATCTGTCCGATCCGCATATCGAGGACCAGCCCACTTGCTCGGCCGCGACCGGTTACCCACGTACGGCTCGCGACGAGATCGCCACGCTCGCGAACTTCCTCGATCTTCCAGTCCCAATCCGCCCAGGCGGACGCCCAACGCGCGTAGTACTCGCGGGCTCCCTCAATGCCGTGGAACTCCCTTGGGTGTCGGGTGCACCGTCCCGCGCGATCCACTCTATCTCGGGGTCGAGAATCGACAGAAACGCTTCGCGGTCCGTAGCGGTGGTCGCGGACCGTGCGGTCGCCGATGCGTTTAGGAGGGTCTCCGCGTTCTCCTCCGACATCGCCTACTCCTGAAGCCCCGCGGCTTCGAGGGCTTCGGCGCGGTTCAAGTAGCCCTGGGCCCGGATCAATTTCCCGTCCCGAATCGTCCAGATGGCCGCCCACTCGAGATCGACCTTGATTTCGGTGTATCTGGCCGCTCCCGTGGCGCGAAGCAGCATCAAGACGGTCTCCGCGTCACCCGGCACCTCAACGATGTCCTCTAGCTCCACCCGGGCGTTGTCGATGATGTCGAACGCCTGGTCGCGCCAGCGGCGTACGCCGTCGTGCCCCTTGAAGAGGCCGCGCACCGGGAAGTCGTGCGGCATGCGGATTTCTATCTCCTCGTCGCACAGCGCAAGTGGAGGCATGCCGTCCTCGTTGAATCCCTCCCACCAACGCCGCACGATCTCCACGTTCTCCTGCGACATCGCCTACTCCCGCAGTCCGACAGCCTGCAGCGCTTGGTCGCGGTCAAGGTAGTAGTCGGCCTCGACGATCAGGCCGTCCCGTAGGCGGTGCACGACGGCGAAGGACTGCGTGTACGGCGCGCTCGCGCCCTGCCCAACCATCCGCGTGCAGGCGACGAAACGGCCGTCGCCCACCTCGATCAGATCTTCGAGGTGGACCTCGATTGGCCCTGCCAGGTCGATCAGGCTCTGCATGCGTGCGAGCGCAGCGGCACGTCCTCTGTAGACACCGGCGTTGGGCCAGCCTGCTCCCTCGCGGTAGACGGCATCCTCGGCCCAGAACTGGTCCGTCACCGCCGCCGGACCCGACTCGTTCCAGACGTCATAGGCGCGACGGATGCTGTCTGCGTCCCTCTGCGACATCGCCTACTCCCGCAGCCCGGCAGCTTCGAGGGCTTCGGCACGGTGGCGGAAGTACTCAACCTTGCTCCACTTTCCATCTCGGACCGTCGAGAGCGCATAGAAGTGGACGGTGATCGGGACTCCGCTCTGGCGTCCCCGACCGCTCTGGCGGATCAACCCCAGGAAGCGACCGCCGGACGCGTCGATCACCTCAACCGGTTCGGCTACCAGCTCGTCCCACTCGTCCCGATATTGCTCGCTGAACGAGATCAACTCGGAGACGCCCTGAAGGCGCTCCGGCGTGTCGGGGTACGTTCGCTCATGCCAGCGCACCTCAACCTCGGGATCGAAAAATGCTGCAAAGGCTTCGCTGGAGAGACCGCCCCGCATGAACGCGTTGAACCCGTCTTCGTAGTACCTGCGCACGACGTCGACGTTCTCCTGCGACATCGCCTAATCCGCCTGACTGGGGAGTCTCCGTCGCCTGCGTTTGCGGCCGTATGCGATCCCGATGCCTGCGAGCACCAGCGCGCCCAAGAACGGGAGCGCCCAGGACTTGTTGGTCTCGATGAACGCGTTGTCGTACATCTCCTCGACGCTCTCGCGGACTAGCGCGGCCTGGCGCGCGACCTCCTCAAGGAGCGCGCGCAGCGGGTCCTGATCTGGCGACATCGCCCACGCAGTATCCCCGCTCGGCGGAACGGGAAGGGGATGTTCGGAGGCCATAGGCTGATGGCCACGTTGACTCCTTCCTCGCCGAGGCGGGCCGTCCTCAGTTCTCCTATCGGCTCCTGATCGCCGCCACCGACCGCCTCGGCGCGAGGGCGAGGCGGACGCTCGATGACCAGCGCGAGCCGGTCGGCTACCTGCTTCGCTCCCAGCTCGAACTCGCGCGGGTCGCGTGGCCCGCATCACCGATGAGCTTCGTCCCCGCCGACCCTCGCGGCGTTGACCTTACGCCGCCATCCGTGAGAGAGTCGGCCTGTCCCAGTCCGAAGGGAGTACCGGGTGCCCTCACGCAGCACGCTCGAGAGACTTGCCCCGCTGACCGGCGTCGCGTTCGTCGTCCTGTTTATCGCCGCGTTCGCGATCAGCGGGGAGACACCGGACGTCGACGACCCGGTCGACGAGGTGCGGGCCTACTGGGTGGACAACGACTCCGAGAACATCTGGGCCGCGGCCTTCGTCCTCTGGGGTTCGGTGTTCGCGATCTGGTTCGGGGCCAGCCTGCGAACGGCGCTTCGGCGTGCCGAGGGGGAGCCGGGACGCCTCTCCGGGCTCGTCTTCGCCGGCTGGATCGTGTTCGCCGTCGGGGCCCTGGCGTTTGCCGGCTTCGGCTTCGCGGCGGCGGACGTCGCGGACGAGGCGAACGTGGGTGACGAGGTGATCCAGACCCTGTCGATCCTCAACAGCGACTTCTTCCCCATCGTGATCGGCGGGTTGGCGGTCGCGCTGCTGGCCAGCGGGATCGCCGTGCTGCGCCACGGGGGGATCCCTCGGTGGCTCGGGTACGTCGCACTCGTGCTCGGGATCACGGCCGTTACCCCGATCGGCTTCTTCTCCCTCCTGGTAGCCGGGATCTGGGTGCTGATCGTCTCGGTGCTGCTCTACCGGGACGCGGGCGCGCCGACGGCGGGTGCAACGGCCCCGCCGGCGCCACCACCGCCTGCGGCAGGGTCCTGAGGGCCGGCTCAGGCCTTTAGCCGCCTGCTTACGAGCCCTGGGCGCGGCCTCGGCGACTGCTCGACGCCTCCAGGTGTGGGGGCAGCGCGTCGAGTCCGAGGAGCGGATCGTGCCCCGATCCGGAAAGACGCACGATCTCCACTTTCTCGCGCGACATCCCTACCCAGCCCATGCCCGCGGCTTCGGGGGCCCGCTTCTGCGACGCGTAGCCGACGGCACAGGCGATCTTGCCCTCCCTGACCCAGATCAGCGAAGCCCAAGGAGCGACTGCTCAGAAGCCCGCTCGGTCACAGCGGGCGCTCCACCGATGTGCCCGCGCGCAGCTCCACGACCTCGCCCCTGATTCCGACCCTGATCGGATTGACGTCGGCAGGTCGGGCGCTGAGCCGGACCCGGTCCTGCCGGACCTCGATCTCAAGACCCCAGTGGCGCCGGTAGCGGATCCTCAACCGCAACTCGATCAGCTCCTCGGGAAGCCTCGGGTCGAGCCAGAGAACCTCGTCCCGAGTCTCTATCCCCGTGTAGCCACGCTGGACCAGGTCCACGGTTCCGGCCATCGCACCGAGGTGGACGCCTTCCGGAGTGGTGCCGCCTTGGATGTCGAGCAGGTCGCTCTCGAGCGCTTCGGAGAAGAGCTTCCACGATCGCTCCCGATCGGCGCGCACCAGCACCCACCCGTGGACCACCTTGCTCAGGGTGGAGCCGTGCGAGGTGCGCGCCAGGTAGTACTCGATGTTCTTCGGGATCGTGTCGTATTCGAACGGGTAGCCCAGGCGGCCGAAGAGCGTCCGCAGCTCCTCGGCGGACAGCAGGCAGAAGAGCATGAGCACGTCCGCCTGCTTCGAGGCCTTGTAGCCGTTCGGGCTGTCGCCCTCGGCCTCGAGGATGCGGTCGAGCCGCTCGATGTTCTGGTACCTGGCTCGATAGCCCTCCCAGTCGAGCTCCCGCAGCTGCTCGTAGCCCTCGAACTGACTGATGATCCCGTCGTCGTGGAAGGGAAGGAACAGCCTGCGGCTGATCTCGTCCCACCGCTCGAGCTCCTCGCGCTGCAACTGAAGCGTGTGCGACAGCTCGTCGCGGCGCTGCTCGGGGAGCGCGTCGAGGACGTCCTCGGCCCGCCACAGCACCCATGCCGCCATCGCATTCGTGTAGGCGTTGTTGTCCACCCCTAGGCGCTCGGACTCGGGATAGCCGTCGTGATACTCGTCCGGTCCCACTACCCCGCGGATCACGTAGCGCTCGCGGGCGGGGTCATAGGTTGCGAGGCTCGCCCAGAAGCGAGCGATCTCGATGAACATCTCCGCCCCGCTGAGGGCCAGGAACTCGATGTCGTTGGTCGCCTGCTGGTACATCCAGACGTCGTAGGCGATCGCGGCGTTGATGTGTCGCTGGAGGCGGGAGTTGTCCGGGGTCCAGTGGCCGGAGCGCGGGTTGAGGTGCACGGTCGGCGTCAGCTCGACGCCGCTGGAGCCGCTCTGCCAGGGGTACAGGGCGCCCTCGTACCCGCGCTCGCTCGCCGCGCGCCGGGCCGAGTTGAGCCGGCGGTACCGATAGCGGAGCAGATTCCTGGTCAGATCCGGAAGGCGCAGGTTGAGGAAGGGAAAGACGAACAGCGCGTCCCAGAAGACGTGTCCGCGGTAGGCCTCCCCGGCCAGGCCGCGGGCCGGTACCCCGGCATCGACATCCCTGGTGTGCTCGGAGATGTTCACGAGCAGGTGGTAGATGTGGAGCCGCAGCTCGGTCAGCGCGGCGCCTTCGTCGTCCTCCAATTCGAGCGAGCAGAGATCCCACAGCTCGTCCCAGCGCAGGACGTGGTCCGCGAGCAGCTCATCGAATCCGGCCAGCCGAACCATGTCCCTGCGTGCCTCCAGAGCCGGCTCGGAGAGCGCGGGTTCGCGCGACGTGTACATGGCCACGACCTTCTCCGCGGTGATCGGCTCTCCCTCTGTCGCGTCCACCCGGAGCTCGACGCCGACCCAGGTGGGCTCCTCGAAGGTCGTCGTCTCGACCTGCGTGCGCTCGCCGTCGCGCAGCACCCAGGTGCGAGCGGCCTCGGCGACCCGGATGTGCGATTGGCTGGTCTCCATCTCCAGCAGGAGCGTCTCCGGGTCGGAGGCGCTGGCCTGAACCGGCGTCAGATGGCGGTTGGCGAGGCCTCTGTAGCGGACCACGCCGGCGTTCGATACCCGGCCGTCGAGCGCCGAGCGGAAGGTCACCGTGCCGGACCAGTTGACGGGCCGCAGCGTCGTCCGGAGCGCGGCGACGTTCGGATTCGCCATGCTCAGGAACCGGCACTCGGTGACCTCGGTATCCCGGCCCTCGGGATCGCGAAAACGCAGCCGCTTGGTGAGGAGGGCGCCGCGCAGGTCGAGCTCCTGGCGGTATTCGTCCAGCCTGACGTCGGCGACGTCGAACCATCCGCCGTCCTCGATCCGGAAGGTGAGGGGAAGCCAGTTCGGCAGGTTGACGAGCGACTCGTCCTCCACCTCGCGGCCGGCCACGTCACTCCTCAGCGCGTTGTAGCAGCCGGCCGTGTAGGTGCCGGGGTAGTGGACATCGTCCGCGACGGACTCGGTCGCGGCAGCGCGGGTGGCAAAGAGCCCGTTTCCGAGCGTGCAGAGCGCCTCTCGTAGCAGCTCCTGCTCCGGGTCGAAGCCGTCATAGACCAGCGACCAGCCGCTCAGCGTGGGCGGCCCTCCGGCGACCGGGGGGCTCATCCGTCACCTCCCGTCGTTCCCCAAACTCGTATCTCCCCCAAGTCCCCGACCTCGACGCTCATCGAGGCGATCCGTCCCCCCGCAGGACGAGCGTCTCGGCCGTGCCCGAGAGGATCACATGCCCGGAGGCGTCGACCAGCTTGAGGCCGAAGTCGGCCTGTCCGCTGTCGGGGTGGGGGCCGGGCTTCAGCCGCACCACTCGAACCTCCAGATGGACGTCGACGTCCGGGCGCAGGGGCCGAAGCAGCCGCACGTGATCGAACCCGCGGCCTGCCGCGAAGGCGATCCCCAAGGTCGTCGTGAAGAGCCGCGCCGCCACCGCGAACGTCTGCGCGCCACTGGCGACGAGCCCGCCGAACCGTGACCGAGCTCAGCAAGCGGCATATTCACCACGGTGAAATCCCGCGACGGACCACCGACAGGTCGACCACGGTCCACTGACCGCAATCCCGACCATGCTTGATTTGCTCGACAACGTAGGGGCTCACATAGCCGGTCAGGTAGGACCGCGCGCTCGGCAGGTGAGCGCGGTTGAAGTGGTCGGCGTAGTCCTGGGCCTCGGTCCTCGTGGGGAAGCTGCGGCGCTCGAAGAGCACGGGGAGAATCTAACGCGATCAGCGAGACTCGTGGCCGAGGAGCTGCCCGCGCCGCGGGTGAGCCAACCCCCGAGATCGCCGCTCAGCTCGGGCACAGCCTCCGGGTCCTCTTCGACACCTACGCTGATCAGATTGAGGCGATGAAGGGCGAGGTCTCTCGTCCGATCGACCAGACGATTCGAGCCGCTCGTGAAAGTTATGTTCGGCCTGAGTTCGGAGCGGAGGCAGGATGAACGCTCACGAGCATGTTCGGACCCGCACTGAGACTGGATGGGCGCGGCTGGTTTCGAACCAACGACCTCTCGCGTGTGAAGCGAGCGCTCTCCCACTGAGCTACGCGCCCCGGCAGCGAGGATCATAGGGCCGTTCAGCGGTCGTGGAGTGCGACGCCGCCGGTCTCGACCGCGACCGGCGCGAGCTTGCCGCCGATGCCGCCGCTGCCGCTTACCGTGCCGGTCTGGCCGTCAGGTTCCGTCGAGCCGGTGGGCCCGTCGCCGCCGGTGCCACCGGTGGGCGTCGTCGTCTCGGGCGGGTTCGGCTTTCTCGGGCAGCGGACCGTGTACACCGTCCGCGCCGTGTGACCGGGGTCGGTGACGCTGTGGCTCCACGAGAGGTGCAGGTGGTTGCCGCGCCCGTGGCCCTTGTCGCCGTCGTAGCCGACCCAGCGGAACGGCGCCCGCGGATGGTTCTGGCTCGGCTCGGCCCAGTGGGCGAGCTGCGTGACGTCCGCCCAGGTGCCGCCGCGCTCCTTGTTCGGGACGATGTCGAGCGCGAGGCCGATCGGGTGCTCGCCGTTCTCGGCGTGGACGTCGTCCAACGAGTAGCCGTCGGTGATGAAGATCCGGTAGCGGCGCTCGAGCCAGCGGATGTCGGTCAGCAGGCGGCGGTCGATTCGCTCCCCGGAGAATCCCGGGATCGAGACGAAGCGCCCGCCGCCGGTCGTCTGACAGAGGGAGGGGGAAATCTTGGTGCTGCGCATCCGCGCGCCGGCAATCGCGCCGAGGGTGATCGCGGCGATCAGCGCGCAGCCGATCACGATCAGCGCCCGTCGACCCGTCGGCGAGGCGATCATCGCCCGCCGTTACGGCGCTGACAGTGGCTGTCGTGGCTGTGGTCCCCCATCTCCGTCCATCCCTGTCGACCAGGTTTGGCAGGCGAAGGTAATCCCCTGCCCGTCGATCCCTTGGGCGATGGCGTGCATGTCGTGGCCGCGAATGAAGGGTCGGCGCGGGGGTGGACGTCCCGCGAACCGCCGGTAGACTTGTCGGCGACCGTGCTAGGCGGGGAATTAGCGGTGCCCTGTACCCGCAATCCGCTCTAGCGGGGCCGAACGCCCGACTGAGGGTCGTGGCCTTCGGGGTCAGTACGCCGCAGGTGGTGTTGACGGTCAGGTCCCGCGCAATGCGCGTCCGCGAATCAGGTCAGGTCCGGAAGGAAGCAGCCTTAAGCGGTGCCGGGCATGTGCCGCGGAGCAGCCTGATCAGAGCCAACCACGGCGGGCACGCCCGGAGACCGCTTTCGAGGTCGGGCTCGCACGGTCATTGATTCTTCGCCGAACCCTGGCGCCACGCCCGCAAGAAGCCCTCCGGGCGGCCGCCTGGCCGCCGGTAGACTCGGCCCGGTGACCGGCGAGACGTCGCTCTATCGCCGCCACCGCCCCCAGGCCTTCGACGAGGTCGTCGGCCAGGAGCACGTGGTGCGCACCCTGCGCAACGCTGTCGAGCGCGACCGCGTCCACCATGCCTACCTGTTCGTCGGCTCGCGCGGGACCGGCAAGACCTCGCTCGCGAAGATCCTCGCGCGCTCCCTGAACTGCGTCGACGGGCCGACCTTGACCCCGTGCGGGAAGTGCGAGTCGTGCGTCTCGATCGCCGCCGGAACCTCGATGGACGTGATCGAGATGGACGCCGCCTCCAACCGCTCGGTCGACGACATTCGCGATCTGCGCGAGCGGGTGGGTTACGCCCCGGCCGCCGGCCGGTGGAAGGTCTACATCCTCGACGAGGCCCACATGCTCACCCGCGAGGCCTGGAACGCGTTCTTGAAGACGCTCGAGGAGCCGCCGCCGAGCACCGTCTTCATCCTCGCGACCACCGAGCCCCACAAGGTGATGCCGACGATCGTCGACCGTTGCCAGCGATTCGACTTCCAGCGCCCCTCGCTCGAGCAGATCGCCGAGGTGCTGCGGCGGGTCTCGGCCGCCGAGGGGATCGAGATCGACGACGGCGCGATCGCCGCGATCTCCCGCGCCGCCGCGGGCAGCTTCCGCGACGCGCTCGGCACCCTCGACCAGCTCGTCTCCTACGGCGGCAAGACGGTGAGCACCGACGACGTGCTCGCCGTGCTCGGGGTCGCCGACTCCGAGCTGATCCTCGCCGCCACCGATGCGATCAGCACCGGCGACGGGCGCGGCGCGCTCGAGGCCAGCGAGCGGCTGTCGAGCTCGGGCCGCGACGTGACCCAGTTCGCACGCGACTTGCTCGCCCACCTGCGCCAGCTGATCGTGATCCGGACCCTGGGCGAGACGCCCGACGCCTTCACCGTCACCGCCGCCGAGCCCGAGCGCCTGCGCTCGCAGGCGGCGGCGCTCTCCGATCTGGCGCTCGGGCGGGCGATCGACACGCTCTCGGCGGCGCTGACCGCGATCCGCGAGGGCGATGAGCCGCGGATGACCGTCGAGCTGGCGCTGCTGCGCTGTGCGCGGCCGCAGCTGGATCCGTCGAAGGAGGCTTTGCTGCAGCGGATCGAGCGGCTGGAGGCGGGGCTTGCGTCTGGCCACGGCGGTGCGCCGGGGGCGGGGTCCGACGACGCCGGTTCGAACCCGGCCCCCGCCGCGGCGGCCGTGGCCGCCGAGGACGAGCAGGCGGCGAAGGCGTCGGTCTCGGAGGCCGGCGGCGGTCGAGGTGGACTTGGAGAAGGTCGTCGGGCTCTGGCCGGCGGTGATCGATCAGGTCAGGCAGGCGGGGTCGGAGCTGCTCTCGCACGTGCTTGCCGCGGCGCGCCCGGTGGCGGTGAACGCCGCCGAGGGCGTGGTCGAGGTCGGCTTTCCGCCCTCGGCGGCGTTCAACAAGCGCAAGGCCGAGGGTGCCGAGGCGTGCGATCGCTGCGCCGAGGCGGTGCTGACGGTGGTCGGCGAACGGCTGCGCCCGGTGTTCGTGCAGCTCGAGTCCGAGGTCGAGCCGGCGGCGCCCGACGAGCCCGGGCTCTCGGAGGAGGAGCTGATCGAGCTGGTCCGCAGCGAGTTCGACGCGGAGGAATACGTCGCCGAGCCGAACGACGGCGAGGCCGAGGCGAAGGAGGCGTGAGGCTGTGAGCAGAGGTCCCAGAGGCGGGCCGGGAGGCGGGTTCGACATCAACTCGCTGATGAAGCAGGCCCAGCAGATGCAGGCGCAGATGACCGAGGAGCAGGAGAAGCTGAAGCAGGAGGTCGTCGACGCAAGCGCCGGCGGCGGCATGGTGAAGGTGAAGATGAGCGGCGACCTGCGGCTGCTCGAGATCGCGATCGATCCCGAGGCGATCGATCCCGAGGACGCCGAGCTGCTTCAGGACATGGTGCTCGCGGCCGTCAACGAGGCGATTCGCTCGGCCCAGGAGCTCGCCGCCAGCCGCATGGGCGACGCCGCCGGGCTCGGCGGCGCGGGTGGGCTCGGAGGGCTCGGCCTGCCGGGGATGTAGCGCGCCCTGCCGGCATGTAGCGCGCCCGGCGCCTTGCTCTCGTCGGCGAGAGAAGCGCGCCATCGGCCGGGCAGCTCGCTAGCTTCTCGCGCGTGTACCCGCAGCCGATCAACCGCCTGGTCACCGAGCTCGGCAAGCTGCCCGGGATCGGGCAGCGCACCGCGCAGCGGCTCGCCTTCCACATCCTGCGGGCCGAGGACGCCGACGCGACCGCGCTCGCCGACGCGATCCGCGAGGTGAAGGAGAGGGTCGGGCTCTGCGAGACCTGCTTCAACCTCGCCGAGGGGCCGGTCTGCGAGGTGTGCGCCGACCCGCGCCGCGACCGCACGCTGATCTGCGTCGTCGAGCAGCCCGCCGACGTGATCCCGATCGAGCGCACCCACGAGTATCGCGGCCTCTACCACGTGCTCGGCGGCGCCCTGTCGCCGATCGACGGCATCGACCCGGAGGACCTGAAGATCGCCGAGCTGGTGCGCCGGGCGGGCGCCGGCGAGGTCACCGAGGTCGTCCTGGCCACCAACCCGACGACCACCGGCGAGGCGACCGCCCATCACATCGCCGAACTGCTCCGGGGGACGGTGACCATCACCCGGCTCGCCAGCGGGTTGCCGGTCGGTGCCGACCTCGAGCACGCCGACGAGGTCACGCTCGGGCGCGCCTTCGCCGGCCGCCAACGCGTCGACGCGGCCCAGCCCCAGCGCTAGTAGCTGTAGCCGCCGCTGTCGGAGCTGGTGGTGGTCGAGCTCTGGCTCGAGCCGCCCGTCGAGCCGTCAGCCGAGAGAACGTGCCAGGTGAAGTCCTGGCCGCCGAACGAGTCGGCGAGCCCGTCGCCGGTGACCTCGTTCGCGCCCTCCTGGGTGAACGTGTACAGCGGCGCCCCGTCCAGCGTCACCTGCTCGTCGCCGCCGGGCCGCTTCACGGTGCCGAGCTCGCCACTGACGTCCGAGCTCGCGCTGGGCGAGCCGCCCTGGGCCGTGAGCGGTTCCCAGATCGCCTCGCAGGAGCCGGTGCAGAGGATCTTCCCGTTGGCCTCCTGGGCGGGCGAATACAGGGCCCGTCCGCTGGAATCGACGAGCACCGAGCCGGCGTCGCCGATCGTCGCCACGCTCACCGTCTCGTTGCCGCCGGCCCCCGCCGTCGCCTGGTTGTCGTCGGACCCGCCACAGGCCGAGAGGATCAGCGCCGCCGCGACCAGAAGCCCGCCTGCCGCCTTCGCGATGCCCATCCTTGCCTTCACATTCGGTACTACGAACGCCGAGCGGCGCGGGATGTCCCGCGCCGCCCACAAATGCCGGAGGCTCGCCGGACGCTATGGAGCGCGGCGATAGCGAGTGTCGTAGCCGTCGTCGTAGCGCGGGTCGGCCGCCGGACGCCGGCGGGCCAGCGCGGCCCAGATCAACGAGGCGATCAATCCAACCACGCCCGCGATCATCAGGATCAGGCCGATGACGTCGAGGTTGACGCCCTCGATCGCATCCCGGACGCCGAAGCGCAGGATCGCCCCGACCGCGATCAAGAACACCGATCCACCTATTGACATGTGACATCCCCTTTCCTGGCTTTACGCCCACGGGACTACCCGCTGCGCAGGCCCGGAACCGCTGTCGTGGCGTTCGCCACGAGACGGAGCGACCGACTATGCCTCCGTGAACCCGAGCCGCTCGTGCAGGCGCCGCAGCGGCCTCGGCGCCCACCAGTTCCACTTGCCCAGCATCCGCATCAGCGACGGGACGAGCAGGGCGCGGACGATCGTCGCGTCGATCAGCACGGCGAGCGCGGTGCCGAAGCCGAGCTCCTTGATGAAGATCATCTCGGAGGTGACGAAGGCCCCGATCGCGATCGAGAACAGCAGCGCCGCGGCGGTCACGATCCGCCCGGTGCGCTCGAGCCCGATCGCGACGGCGTCGCGGTTCGAGGCCCCGCCGTCGTGGGCCTCCTTGATCCGCGAGAGCAGGAAGACGCCGTAGTCGGTCGAGAGGCCGAAGACGACCGCGAACAGGAACAGCGGCTGGGTCGTCTCCAGCGCGCCCTGGCTGGTGTAGTCGAGCAGGCCCTCGAAGCGCCCGTCCTGGAAGACCATGACGAGGATCCCGAACACCGCGCTCAGCGTCAGCGCGTTCATCAGGATCTGCTTCAACGGCAGGATCACGGAGCCGGTCATCGTGAACAGGACCACGAAGGTGACCAGGGCCGCGATCGCGAGCACCAGCGGCAGGTGGTCGAGGAGGCTGTCCTGGAGATCGACGTAATGGGCCGACGAGCCGGTGACGCGTCCCGAGCCGCCGAGGTCGCGTACCCGCTGGACGAGGTCCTGGCTGGCGGCGCTCAGCGGCGGATCCGAGGCGACCACGTCGAGGGCGGCGACGCGACCGCGAAGCGCGACCGGTGGCCGCACCTCGGCGACGCCCTCGAGCTGCGCCGCCTGGCGCCCGATCTTCCGCGCCTCGTCCGTTCCGCCGGAGACCGCGAGCGTGATCGGGGTGTTGCGGAACGGTGGGAAGTCGGCGCGCAGCGCGTCGTCGACCTGGCGGGCGCTGGCGCTCTCGGGCAGCGTCTGGGCGTCGACCGAGGTGAACTCGATCCCGAAAAACGGGATCCCGAGCGCGATCAGCAGCGCCGCGCTCGCCGCCGCGACCCGGCCCGGGAAGCGCATCACGAACTGCGAGAGCCGGTACCAGAAGCCCTCGCTCGCCGGCCGCGCGTCGCGCTCGGCGCGGCGGTGAAGGAAGGCGGGGGAGAGGGCGTTGACGCGCGCGCCGAGCAGCGCCAGGACCGCGGGCAGCACGATCAGCGCGATCGCCGCGGCAATCAGCGCGACCAGCGAGCCGCCGATCCCCATCGAGTAGAGGAAGCGTTGCGGGAAGACGATCAACGAGGCGATCGCGCCGGCGACCGTCAGGGCGCTGAACAGCACGGTGCGCCCCGCGGTCGCCAGCGTCCGCCGCATCGCCTCGAGGCCGGGGCCGCGGGCGGCGATCTCCTCGCGGTAGCGCGAGACGATGAACAGGCTGTAGTCGATCGCCAGCCCGAGGCCGAGCCCGGTGACCAGGTTGAGCGCGAAGATCGAGATCGAGGTCACCTCCGCGGCGCCGCGGAGGGTGACCATCGTGGCGACGATCGCAAGCCCGCCGACCAGCAGCGGGAGCGCCGCGGCGACGAGGCTGCGGAAGAAGACGAGCGAGAGCAGGAAGAGCAGCGGGAACGCGTAGAGCTCGGCGGTCCGCAGGTCGCTCTCGACCTGGTGGTTGGCCTGCTGCTGGACGAGCGCCGAGCCGCCGACGCTGACCCCGGGCTCGCCCGCGAGCGAGTCGGCGATCCGCTCGGCGGCGTCCTGGGCCTGCTTGTCGTCGGTCACGGTGAGCGCCACCGAGACGTAGGTCGAGGCGCCGTCCTCGGAGACGAAATCGTCGGAGCGCGCGTCGAGGTAGCTGGGGACGGCGGCGACCTCGGGATCCCGGCGAAGCTCGCCGGCGAGCGCGGCGACGCGATCGCGCCCGGCTGGGGTCGAGACGTCGATCCCGTCGAGGAGCACCACCAGGCCGGTGTCGCGGTAGCCGGCGTCTTCGAGGAGCTCGTCGGCGCGGACGCTCTCGGTCGCGGGATCCTCGGCGCCGTAGGGCGCGAGGTGGTCCGCGACGCCGGCGCCGATCGCGCCCGCGGCGACGAAGACAACGGCCGCGAGCGCCAGCACCCGCTTGCCTCGATTCTGGGCCAGCCTCGCCAGAGCCTCGAACATCACGCCTCTCTCCTCGCGGCCGCCCGGCGCGGTCGCCCTCGCTTCGCGGTCGCCCCACGCGACCGTTCCAGATCCGCCCGAGCGCGTTCGCACCAGGCGACCATCCACTCGCTCGACTCGATCCCGAACCGCAACACGAGGTTCGGGAACGGATCGCCTTCGGCCTTCGTCGACAGGGTCTTCGCCTCGACCGCGCGCAGCGCCGCGATCTTCTCCTCGTGAAGGCGCTGCTTGGCCGCGAGGATGTCCGCGGCGCGGCCGGGATCGACGGTGGCGAAGAACAGCTTCAACAGCCCCTCGTCGCGGTACTCGAGCACCTCGACCCCCCGCTCCAGCCATGTCTTGAGCTCGGCCCGGCCCGCCTCGGTGAGGCTGTACACGGTGCGCCGGCGCCCGCCGCGGGGCTCGGACCGGCCCTCGACCAGTGCCGCCTGCTCGAGCCGGCGCAGCTCGGGGTAGATCTGTCCGTAGCTCGCCGCCCAGAAGAACCGGGTCGAGTGGTCGACGACGGCCTTGATCTCATAGCCGGTGCGCGGCCCGTGGCGCAGCATCCCGAGGACGACGTATGCGGTCGGGTTCAGGTTCATATATCTCGAAGATATATCAAACAGATATATCAGCGGGTGTGAGCCGCGTCACGGAGCGAGCTGCGCCGGACGCAGGGCGTCGAGGCCGCGTTTGAGCTCGAGCACCCGGCCCGCGGCCTGGGCGAGCCGATCGCGGTCGAGCTCGCCGCTCGCGACCGCATCGACGATCGCCTCGCGGACGCCGATCGCGTCCTCCGGGGCGCCGATCTGGAGCAGGTCGGCGCCGGCGTCGAGCGCCGCGACCGCGGCCTTGCCGACGGAGTAGCCGAAGCGCACCGCGCCGGCGCCGAGGTCGTCGGTGATCGCGACCCCGTCGAAGCCGAGCCGGTCGCGGAGCAGGCCGGTGGCGACGGGCTCGGCAAGCGCCGCCGGGGTGACCGGGTCGTAGGCGGCGTAGAAGGCGAGCGAGAGCACGATCGCCGGCGCGCCGGCGTCGAACGCGGCGCGAAACGGGGCCAGGTCGCGGCGCTCGAGCGAGGCGGCGTCGAGGCTGACGGTCGCCGGGCCGCTGTCGGTGTCGCCCGATGCGGCCCCGAGCCCCGGAAAGTGAAGCGGGGCGCAGGCGAGCCCCTCGGCGCGACATCCGCGCAATGCCGCCGCGGTCAGCTCCGCGACGAGCCGCGGGTCGTCGGAGAAGGCGCGGTCGGAGATCGGGGTGTCGAGGCCGGCGACGTCTGCGACCGGGAACAGGTCGAGGTCGAAGCCGGCGCTGCGCAGGCCCGCGGCCGCCTCCCGGGCCCAACCCTCGGCGACGTCCGCCGAGGCGGAATCGCCGATCTCGAGCTCGGTCTCTCGCGGGTGGCAGGTCCGCGAACGAGCGGTGGCCGCCTCCCTCCTGGGCGGCGGTGATCAGCGGCGGGATGCGGCCGTCGTCGGAGGCTTCGCCGCGCAGCGCTCCGACCAGCGCCGTTCCGGTCGCCGAGTCGACCCAGTTTCGAGAGTCGACCAGCACGCCGCCGAGCTGGCGCGCCCGCAGCTCGCCGAGGAACGCGGCCGTTCCGTCGGTGCCGTCGAAGCCGAGCAGCAGCACCTGGTCGGCGAGCTCGTCGTCGCTCATCGAGTCGACCACCCGGGCGACCCGGGCCGAGACGCCGGCCGCGCGCCCGCCGCCGAGGGTGCGCTCGGATGCCGGTCCGCCGGAGTCCTCGCCTGCCGAGATCAGCAGCCACGCGCCGACGACCACCGCGACGAGGATCGCGACGGCGACCAGGCGGCGGCGAAGCACCGCCCTGCTCCGTAACCCCCGGGGATCACCCATCGGCGCGGCGATCGTATTCTCAGGCTCCGATGACCGAAACGGTGGTGATGAAGTTCGGCGGCACCTCCGTCGCCGAACCCGAGGACATCAAGCGCGCCGCGGTGCGGATCGTCGCCGCGCGCGAGGGCGGCAAGCAGGTCGTCGCGGTGCTCTCCGCGCGCGGCAAGACCACCGACGATCTGGTCGCCGCCGCCTACGAGATCTCCGAGCGCCCGCTGGAGCGCGAGATGGACATGCTGCTCTCCACCGGTGAGCGGATCTCCTGCGCGCTGTGCGCGATGGCGATCCACGACATGGGCCACAACGCGATCTCGCTCACCGGCTCGCAGGCCGGGATCGTCACCGACTCATCGCACACCAAGGCGCGGATCCTCGACGTGCGCGCAGATCGGATCCGCGCCGCGCTCGCCGACGACCGGATCGTGCTCGTCGCCGGCTTTCAGGGCGTCTCGGGCGACAGCAAGGACGTGACCACGCTCGGCCGCGGCGGCTCGGACACGACCGCGGTCGCGATCGCCGCCGCGCTCGGCGCCGACGTGTGCGAGATCTACACCGACGTCGCCGGCGTCTTCAGCGCCGATCCGCGGATCGTCCGGCGACGCGCGCAAGCTGAGCGCCGGTCTCGTTCGACGAGATGCTCGAGATGTCGTCTTCGGGCGCCGGCGTGCTGCAGCTGCGCGCGGTCGAGTACGGCCGCAACCACGGCGTCAGGATCCACTGCCGCAGCTCGTTCGAGGACGGCCCCGGTACGCTCGTGCTCGCGGAGGACGAGACCATGGAGCAGCCGATGGTCACAGCCGTCACCCACGCCTACGAGGCGCGCGTGACCCTGACCGGGCTTCGCGACGAGCCCGGGGTCGCCGGCCGCGTCTTCGGCGCCCTCGCCGACGCCAACGTCAACGTCGACATGATCATCCAGAACGAGCCCGTCTCCGACGGATTCGAAGGCCGACCTCTCGTTCACCGTCGCGCGCGACGACCTCGCGCGCGGCGACCGAGGTGCTCGCCGATCTCGACGTCGGCGAGGGGCTCGAGACCGACCCCGAGGTCGGCAAGGTCTCGATCGTCGGCGCCGGGATGCGCAGCCATCCGGGCGTCGCCGCGAAGGTGTTTCGCGACCCTCGGCGACGGCCGAGATCAACATCGAGATGATCTCCACCTCGCCGATCAAGATCTCATGCGTGATCGCCGCCGATCGCGTCGCCCGACGCCGTGCGCGCGATCCACGAGGCGTTCGACCTCGGCGCCGACGCGGTCCGCGAGGAGGACCCGTCCGGCGAGCACCGGCCGACGGTGAAGCCCGAGGAGCCGGCGAGGCCGGCGGCGTGAGCTACCGGGTCGGCGTGGTCGGCGCCACCGGCGCCGTCGGCTCGACGATCCTCGAGGTGCTCGCCGAGCGCGGCTTCCCGGTCTCGGAGGTGGTGCCGTTCGCCTCCGAGCGCTCGCGCGGGCAAGCGCGTGCAGCTTCGGCGAGCGAGGAGCTCGAGTGCCGGGCGCTCGGCGGCGGACTCGATCGCAGGGCCTCGACCTGGTGCTCTCCTCGGCGGGCGGCGCGGTGAGCGCCGAGTGGGCGCCGCGGTTCGTCGAGGCCGGCGCGGTGGTGGTCGACAACACCAGCTTCTGGCGCATGCACGACGACGTGCCGCTCGTCGTCGCCGAGGTCAACCCCGACGCGGTCGACGGCCACAGCGGCCTGATCGCGAACCCGAACTGCTCGACGATGCAGGCGATGGTCGCCCTGGCCCCGATCCACCGCGCGGTCGGGATCGAGCGGATCGTCTTCTCGACCTATCAGTCGGTCTCCGGAACCGGCCAGCAAGGCGATCGACGAGCTGCTCGACCAGGCGCACGCCCTGCTCCACGACGAGGAGCCCGGTCGCCGAGCGTCTATCCGCACCGGATCGCCTTCAACGTCCTGCCCCAGGTCGAGACCTTCAAGGACGGCGACGACTACACGACCGAGGAGCGCAAGATGATGGCCGAGACGCGCAAGATCCTCGGCGCCTCCGAGCGAGGAGATGGGGATCTCGGCGACCTGCGTCCGGGTGCCCGGTGTTCGTCGGCCACTCGGAGTCGGTCAACATCCAGACGCGCGAGCCGCTCTCCGCGGACGGAGTGCCGCGAGCTGCTCGCCGGCGCGCCCGGGCGTGGTCGTCGTCGACGACCCCGGCCGACGGCGCTCTACCCGCTCGCCAGCGACGTCGCCGGGCGCGACGAGGTGCTCGTCGGCCGGATCCGCCGCGACCCGTCGCACGAGCGCTGCCTCAACATGTGGGTGGTCGGCGACAACCTGCGCAAGGGCGCCGCGACCAACGCCGTCCAGGTCGCCGAGCTGCTCCACGAGCGCGACCTCGTCCGCGTCCCGGCCGGCGCCGCGGCGCTCTCCGCCTAGCCCGACGTGCTCGCCGCGCTCGCCTCGGCGGCGCTGATCGTCGCCGGCTCGCTGGCGATCGGCCAGGCGGTCGCTCGCCCTCTGCGGGCACCGAGAGTGGACGCTGGCTCGCCGGGCCGGTCGGCCTGGCGGCGCTGCTGGTCGCCGCCGGCATCGCGGCGGCAGCGGGCGCCACGCGGGACCGGCCGTCGCGATCGTCTTCGGCTGCCTCGTGGTCGCCGGGGTCGGGCGGGCTCGGCTGGCTCGGCTTCCGCCACGGCGTTCAGCGTCCCGGGCGCTCGCGGCGCGCCGGGATCGCGGCCCTTTTCGCCGGCGCTCCCGTTCATCGCCGCGGGCCACGTCGGCATCCTCGGCGTCGGCCTGGTCAACGACGACATGGCCAACCACCTGCTGCTCGCCGATTGGATCGACGAGCGCTTCCGGCCCGAGCCGGTGCTGATCGACCAGGGCTACCCGCTCGGCCCGCACGCGCTGGTCGCCGGACTCGTCGAGCCTGCTCGGCGCGAGCTCGATCGACGTCTTCGCCGGCCTCGTGCTCGCGATCCCGGCGCTCACCGCGCTCGTCGCCTACGGGGCGCTCGACGGCCTGCGACCCTGGCCGCGGGCGCTCGCGGCGGCGCTCGTCTCGCTGCCGTATCTGGCCGCCGCCTATCTCGCTCAGGAGGCGTTCAAGGAGCCGATCATCGCCCTCTTCGTGCTCGGCTTCGCGCTCCTGCTGCCGCGGTCCGCGACTGGCGGGCGGCGATCCCCCTCGGCCTGATCGCCGCGGGTGTCACCTACGTCTACTCCTTCCCCGGGCTCGCCTGGCTGGCGGGGACGGCGATCGTCTGGGTCGCGCTCGAGCTGCTGCGCGCGCCGCCGCGACGAGGCCACGGTCGGAACGCCGCTGGCGGCGCTCGGCGTAGGGGTCGGGGTGCTCGTCCTGCTGATGCTGCCGGAGCTCGGACGGCTGCTCGGACTTCGTCGACTTCCGCGCCCTGCACCCCGACCGCGCCAACCAGGGCGGGCTCGGCAACCTGCCGGGCCAGCTCTCGCCGCTGGAGGCGTTCGGGATCTGGCCGACGAGCGAGTTCCGGCTCTCCGCCTCCGAGCGGCAGCGTGCCCGCGATCGTCTTCTACGCCGGCGGGCTGTTCGCGGTGGCCGCGTTCGCCGCCGCGCTGCCCGGGCTGGCTGCGCCGTCACGGGACGGCGATCCCGGCGGCGCTCGCCTCCGCGGCCGTGCTCTACCTGCTCGCCCGCGCGCTCGGCACCGTCTACACCTCGGCCAAGGCGCTCGCGATCGCGGCGCCGCTGATCGTCCTGGTCGCGGTCGGCGGGCTGCTCGCCTCGTCCCGACGCCCGCTGCTGGCCCTGGCGGTGATCTTCGGCCTCGCCGCCGCCGGCTCGAGCTTCCTGATCCTGCGCCAGGCACCGGTCGCGCCTGAGGCGCACGCGCACGAGCTCGCGCAGGTGCGGCCGCTGGTCGAGGGCAAGAAGCTCCTCTTCCTCGGGCGCGACAACTTCATCCTCTACGAGCTGCGCGGGTCGAAGCCGTTCACCCACGTGCGCAACTTCTACGACCCGTACTTCGTCGAGCCCAACTTCGAGCTCGAGCAGGTGGGCTCGAAGTTCGACTTCGACTCGGTCAGCGCCAAGACGCTGGCGCGGTTCCCCTACGTCCTCACGACGCGTGCGACATACGCGAGCGGCCCGCCGCCGGGCTATGCGGTGCGGCGACGACGCCCTCCTACGTGCTCTGGCGGCGCGCCGGCGCGGACCCGTCGAAGCGCGTTCCCGGCGAGGCGGGTCCCGAGCCCGGCGCCGTCCGCGACTGCGTCGGCGAGGCGCCCGCCGCGCGCGGCCGGCGGGTCGCGGTCTTCGACCGCGCGCCGGTCGTCGTCGAGGACGGCGCCTGGTGCGACCTCGAAGCTCGAGAGCGGCTCGGAGGCGACGATCGAGATCGACCTCCCGCCGGGAACCTGGAATCTGTCGCTGCACTACGACGCGACCCGTCCGGTGACACCTGTCCGGCCCCGATCTCGAGGCGACGCTTCCCGGCAACCTCGACTACCGCGGCACAGCACCGCCGTGGCCGGCGGGGACGATCGAGACCGCGGGCGGGACGATCGAGATCACGGCGCGTGGTCTCCGACCCGCCGCTCGCCGGCCGGCTGCTCGGCGCCGACTCGGTCGCCCACCTCGGCGCGCTGGCCGCGACCCCGGTGGGCCCGGGAATCCGGCCGGGCGCGAATCGCCGCTGCCCGGCGAAGCTGAGAAGCTGGTTGGCGGCCGCGCCTCGTGCGGCCGCTACGTCGACTGGAGCGAGGACTGATGGAGATCGGATTCGGCGAGGCGCTGCTGATCGTCGGCGGGCTGCTCGCCGTGGTCGCGGCGCTGTCCGGGCTGATGCGCGGCACGGTGCTATCGGCGTCGGTGCTGTCGGTGCTGCTCGGCATCGTGCTCGCGGAGCTCGAGGTGATCTCGATCGACGTCGGCGACGACGGCGTCCTCGAGCTGATCGAGCTGGCGCTGATCCTCACCCTGGTCTCCGACGGGCTGGTGGTCGAGCGCGAGCTGCTCGGCCGCCACTGGAGCCCGGTCGCCCGCGCGCTCGTGGTCGCGATGCCGATCACGCTCGCGCTGCTGGCGCTCGGCGCGAAGCTGCTCTTCAACGAGCTCAGCTGGGCCGAGGCGTTCCTGCTCGGCGCGGTGCTCTCGCCGACCGACCCGGTGGTGACCTCGACCGTGGTCACCGCCCAGCGCGTCCCGGCCGCGATCCGCCACACGCTCAACCTCGAATCCGGTCTCAACGACGGCCTCGCGCTGCCGTTCGTGCTCTTCTTCCTCGTCCTCGCGACGCCCGGCGGCAGACGCCGCCGACGAGGGCGGGCAGCTGGTCGGCGAGGCCGCGTTCGGCGCCGTGATCGGGATCGTGCTCGGGCTGATCGGCGGCCGGCTTCACCGGGTCGTCCCGGGTGGGGTGACCGGCGCGCTACGAGGGCATCTACGCGATCGGCTTCGGGCTCGCCGCCTTCGGGCTCGCCGACGTCACCTTCGGCAACGGCCTGATCGCCGCCTTCGTCTGCGCGATCACGCTCGGGATCTCCGAGCACGAGATCACCGAGCGCTTCGTCGACTTCTCCGAGAACGTGAGCGCGATCTTCCAGGTGCTCACCTTCTTCGTCTTCGGCGCCCTCATCGTCGCGACCGGCTACGACGGCCCGATCTGGCGCCCTGGTCGTCTTCATCCCGTTCGCGCTGCTCGTCGCGCGCCCGATCGCGGTGCTGTTCGCGCTCGCCGGCACGCGGCTGCCGCGAGCCCCAGAAGGCGTTCATCGCCTGGTTCGGTCCCAAGGGCGTCGCCTCGATGCTGTTCGCGCTGCTCGTTCTCGATCGCGCGGTCACGCAACGGCTCGCTGGTCTTCGACGTCGCCTCATTCGTGATCCTCGCCTCGATCCTCGCGCACGGGCTCACCGACACGGTCGGCGCGCGCTGGATCGAGCGCCGGATGAAGGCGACCCGGAGCGCGCCGGCGAGGTACCCGGGAACCGCTCGGATGAGCATCGACGCCGAGCAGGTCGATCTGGCCCGGGTCGAGGTCGGCGAGACCCGGCCGGGCGAGATCGCAGAGGCGATCGCCGTCGCCGCGCGGGCGATGCGCCGACGGCCCGCTGGCGGTCGCCGTCGTCGGCCCCGACCTCGACCGCTGCTACCGCCAACTGCACCGCTTCTTCACCCGCCTGTACCAGCTCGCGCGCCCACCAGCGCCCGCTGGTCGCGCGGCTCGACGGGCGCGTGATCGCCTCCACCAACGACCTCTTCGACGGCGCCTGCCACGCGAGCCCGCTCGATCAAGCTGCGCGCGACTGCCGGCACTCGCTCGCCACGGGCCCGCGGACCGCGTGCGGGCGGCCCGCTGGTTCAACGACTGGGAGCGTCGCGACCCGCGCCACCGCCCGCATTCGCACTTCGGCCCGTTCGGGGTCGAGCCCGAGCTCCAGGGCCGCGGGATCGGCAGCCTCGTGCTCGCCGAGTACACCCGCCGCCTCGACGAGGCCGGTGAGGACGCCTACCTGGAGACCGAGAAGCGCGAGAACGTCGCGCTCTACTCGCGGTTCGGGTTCAGGTCGTCGAGGAGGCCGAGGTGCTCGGCGTGCCCGAACTGGTTCATGTGGCGCGAGGCGCGGAGCGCTGACGCGCCCGCGACCCGCCGCTAGCTAACCGTCGGCGAGCTTCTCGACGACCTGGCGGGCGGTCTCGGGGTCGACGTCGGTGAACTTCATGTAGAGGCTGACCGCGTCGTCGACGTGGCCGAGCAGCGCCGCCTGCTCGACCTCCGGCGGTGGCTCGGGGGCGTCCGTGCTGCAGGTGGGCGCCGTTCATCAGGCGGCACCCCGGCGAGCCGCTCGGCGACCCACTCGGTCGAGGCGATGTGGCGGCTCATGCCGAGCTCCTTCGGCTGCGTAGCCGAGCGCGAGCCCGACCAGCTGCGGCAGGTGCAGGACCGCGAGGCCGAGGTCGCGGTTGACGAGCTTCGCCGCCTCCGGCTGCTGCATGTCGAGGTTGAGGTGGCAGAGCGGGCACGGGGTGACGAGGCAGTCGGCTCCCTGGTCGAGCGCGTCGCCGATGTGGGTGCCGGCCTGGCGCAGCGAGGTGTCGCGGTTCATCGTCACGATCGGGAACCCGCAGCACTTGCGGGCGCCGTCGTAGTCGACGACCTCGCCGCCGAGCGCCTCGATCACCTGCTCGAGGTAGAGGTCGCGCTCGGGGTGCTCCTCGTAGCCGAGCCGGTGCTTGGGGCGGACGACGTAGCAGCCGTAGAACGGCCCGACCCGCAGGCCGGAGAGCGGCCGGGTGACCTTGGCCTTCAGCTCCTCGAGGCCGTAGTCCTCGACCAGCACCCAGAGGAAGTTCTTGTTCGCGAAGCCTTCCTTGCCCTTGACGTACTCGAGCCCCTCGCCGGCGAGCGCCTCGTTGATGTGGGCGCGGTAGGCGGAGTCGGCGTCGAGGCGCTGCTGGCACTCCGACTGGGCGCCCTGGCAGGTCGAGCAGATGTTCATCATCGCCAGCCCCGTCTCCTGGGCGAGCGCGAAGGTGCGGGCGTTGAGCGTGTCGGCGAGCTCCTGGTTGTGCTCGGCGATCACCCCGGCGCCGCAGCAATTGGCGCGGTCGAGGGTGACCAGCTCGATCCCGAGCCTGTCGGCGACCAGCGCCATCGAGCCGTGCAGCTCGGTGGTGAAGCCGCGCGAAACGCAGCCGGGCCAGTAGGCGAGCTTCATTCGTTCTCCTTCGGTCCGGTGGAAACCTCGGGCTGGCTGAGCTCCTCCTCGTCGGGCTCGGGCTCGACGTCCTCCTCGCCGGTGATGTAGAGGTTGAGCTCGGTCCGGTGCTCCTCGGCGTGCTCGTAGATGCGCTTGACCTGGTCCTGGGCTTCGTCGGGGAGCTTGGGTGGACCCCGGGGATCAGCTTCGGCAGCGAGCGCATCTTGCCGGTGCGCAATCCCGCGGACCGCGGTCGGCAGCGAGCCGAGCAGGCCCTTGATCGCGGCGCGCTTCGGGATCAGCTTGCCCTTGACGCCGTGCGCGTAGGACTCCTGCAGCAGCAGCGACTCGTCGAGCGTGCCCTTCTTCTCGATGATCTTCACGAACGCGTCCTCGTGGTTGCGGCCGTTGTTGTTGTCGTGGATGTCCTCGTCGTGGCCGGCGAGGCGGCGCAGGCGCATGATCTGGTCCATCGGCGCGACACCCTTCGGGCAGGCGTCGACGCACGCGAAGCAGTGGGTGCAGTCGTAGATCCCGTGCGGGTCCTGGGCGAGGTCGTAAAGCCGCGGGCGCGACTCGACGTCGCGCGGGTCGCCGACGAAGCGGTAGGCCTTGGCGAGCGCCGCCGGGCCCGATGAAGTCGGGGTCGGCCTCCATCGACAGGCACGCGCTGACGCAGGCGCCGCACTGGATGCAGGCGATCGTCTGGGTGATGTCGACCATCGACTCCGGCGGCACGATCCGCTCGCGCTCGGGCGGGTCGCCGTCGTCGAGCAGCCACGGGGTGACCCGGCGGATCTTGGTCCAGTGCGACGACTCCATGTCGGTGACCAGATCCTTGACCACCGGCATGTTGCCCATCGGCTCGACCGTGATCGGGGCCGGGCCGCCGTCGGTGGTCTCGCGCTGTGCGGCCTGCGGCGCGTCCGGGCTGCCGGACGCCTGCTCGGCGCGGTTTGCGAACTCGTGCGCCTCGCCGATCTGGGTCAGGCAGGCGAGCGTCGACTGGCCGTTGATCTTCACTCCGCAGGAGCCGCAGATCGCCGCCCGGCACGAGCAGCGCACCGACAGCGAGCCGTCTTCGCGGTCCTTGGCCTGCAGCAGGCCGTCGAGCACCGAGAGCGTCGGGTCGAGCTCGACGTCGAACTCCTGCCAAAACGGTCCACGGGCCCCTCGCCCTCCTCGGGCTTGTAGCGGCGGACCTTGAGCGTGTACTGCTCGGTTGCCATCGACCTAGTACGTCCTCTCCATCGGTTGCCACTCGGTGATCGTCACCTCGGAGTAGCCGATCTCCGGTCCGGCGTCGCTGCGGCGCAGCTCGATGTGCTTCAGCCACTCGTCGTCGTTTCGCTCCGGGTGGTCGGTCCGGTACTGCGCGCCGCGGCTCTCGGTGCGGTCGAGCGCCCCGACGCAGGCGCACTCCGCGCAGTCGAGCATGAACCCGAGCTCGATCGCGCCGAGCACGTCCTGGTTGAAGACCGCGCCCTGGTCGTCGATGTAGGCGGTCGTCGCCTCCTCCTGGAGCCGGCGGACGATCTCGAGCGCCGCCTCGATGCCCTGCTCGTCGCGGAACACCGCCACGTGGCGGTCCATCGTCTGCCCGAGCTCCTTGCGGATCTCCGAGATCCGCCTGCCGGAGCCGCGCTCGCGGCCGATGATCCCGTCGATCATCGACTGCTCGTCGGCGAGCGCCGCCCGCGATGGCGCGCTTCGGGCTCGGTGCCCTTGGCGCGGCCGCGCCGCGTGCAGCCCGGCGCGGCGGCCGAAGATCAGCGTGTCGAGCAGCGAGTTGGCGCCGAGTCGGTTGCCGCCGTGGACCGAGACGCAGGCGCACTCGCCGGCCGCGTAGAGGCCGGGGATCTCGGTCGCGCCGTCGACGTCGGTCTTCACGCCGCCCATCGTGTAGTGGTTGCCCGGCTTGATGTGGATCGGCTCGCGGGTGATGTCGACGCCGGCGAAGTCGCGGCCGACGAGCACGATCTCGCGCAGCGCCTCGTGGATGCGCTTCTTCGGCACCACGGTGATGTCGAGCGCGACGGTGCCGTCGGGGAAGCCGCGGCCCTCGTCGATCTCGGTCTGCTCGGCGCGGGAGACGACATCGCGCGAGGCGAGCTCCATCTTGTTGGGCGCGTACTTCTCCATGAACCGCTCGCCGGCGGCGTTCAGCAGATGAGCGCCCTCGCCGCGGGCGCCCTCGGTGATCAAAAAGCCCTTGCCGGCGAGCGTCGTCGGGTGGTACTGGATCATCTCCATGTCCATCACCGGGGCGCCGACGCGGTAGGCCATCGCGATCCCGTCGCCGGTGCAGATCAGCGCGTTGGTTGTCGGCTGCCAGGCCTGGCCGTTGCCGCCGGTGGCGAGGATCACGTTCTCGGCCTCGAACAGCTCCATCGAGCCGTCGCGGACGTTGCGCAGCACGGCGCCGACGCAGCCGCCGTCGTCGTCGAGCGCCAGCGCGGTGGTGAAGTACTCCTCGTAGCGGTCGACCGCGTCGGCGTGCTTCATCAGCTGCTCGTAGAGGACGTGCATGATCGCCTGCCCGGTGATGTCGGCGACGTAGTAGGTGCGGGCCTGGGAGGCGCCGCCGAAGGCGCGGGTCCCGAGCTTGCCCTCCTCGTTTCGGTGGAAGGGCACGCCGAGATGCTCGAGGTGCAGGATCTCCTCCGGCGCCTCGCGGCACATGATCTCGATCGCGTCCTGGTCGCCGAGGTAGTCGGAGCCCTTGATCGTGTCGAAGGCGTGCGACTCCCAGGTATCGCCCTCCTGAAGCGCCGCGTTGATCCCGCCCTGGGCGGCGTTCGAGTGCGAGCGCACGGGATGGACCTTGGAGACGATCCCGACCGAGACGCCCTGCTCGGCCGCCGCCAGCGCGGCCCGCTGGCCGGCGAGCCCGGCGCCGATCACGAGTACGTCGTGTCGCCTGTCGCGTGCCATGGAGGCGATCCTATAGAGGGCGCGAAGTCGGCTGCGTGGCCAAGCGACCGGCCGGCGGCGGGGTTCTGCGGGACCCCGGAGGCTCGGCCTCGAGGCCCTGCTAGGGCGCGTCCGGAGGCGGAGGCGGGGTCGGCGGAGGCGGCTGAGCGGCCTGGCGCCGGGCGATCGCGTCGCGCAGCGCCCGGCCCACCTGGTCGGCGGTGATCACGCCTCGAAGCCGGCCGTCGGCATCGACCGCCGCCAGGCCGCCGAGCCGCCGCAGGGCGTCGTTGCCGAGCAGCGACTCGAGCGGCGCGTCGTCGCGAACCCGCAGCGTGCCGCCGGCGTCGACCTGGAACACGTCGCCGACCTTCTGCTGCGCGCGGCTCAGCTCGGGCACCGCGTCGGCGGCCTCGCGGATCGAGCAGGCCGCGGAAGCGGTCGGCCGCGTCGACCACCGGGAACCACGGCCAGCGATAGCGGAGGAAGTACTCCTCGATGCGCGCGCTCGACGCTGGTCGTCCTCCGGGATCGCGACCGGCTCGGCGTCCATCACGTCGGCGACGCTGATCCCGTCGATCCGGCTCGAGAACTCCGACTGCACCGCGTAGCCGCGCGCCGACTGGCCGAGCATGAAGCCGATCAGCGCGAGCCAGATCCCGAGCACGACGTCGACGCCGCCGAGCAGGATCAGCAGGCCGAGGGCGATGAACAGATAGGAGAAGCCCTGGCCGAGGGTCGCCGCGAACCGGGTGGCCCGGTTGCGGTCGCCGGTCAGCCGCCAGGCGATCGCCCGCGCGATCCGGCCGCCGTCGAGCGGGAAGGCGGGGATCAGGTTGAAGATCAGGACCAGCAGGTTGATGCTGGCGAGCCAGCCGACGCAGGGCGAGCGCGCCGGAGGCGCCGCCGACCTCGTTCACGGGCGAGGGCCCGCCAGAAGTCATCCGGACCGGCGGCGGCGATCCCGATCGCGCTCAGCGCCGACGGCGATCGCCAGGGTCACCGCCGGCCCGGCGGCGGCGATCTTGAACTCGGTTCCCGGGGAGTCGGTGTCGCGCGACATCCGCGCCACGCCGCCGAACAGCCACAGGGTGATCGTCGGTGATCGGGATCCCGTTGCGGATCGCGACCACGGCGTGTCCGAGCTCGTGGAGGAGGATCGAGGCGAAGAAGGCGAGCGCCGAGGCGACCGCGAGCAGGTAGGGGACGGTGTCGGACTGATCGGCGCCGAGCACGTCGCGGTAGAAGCCCGAGAGCCAGATGATGAACAGGAAGAGGACGAAGAACCACGAGTAGTCGACCCCGATCCGGATCCCCCGGATGCGGAGCAGGGTCAGCTGCGTGCGAGTCGGCATCCGGTCATGGTTCCACAGGCCCGCGCCGGCCCCTGGGACGGCCGGCGCGGCGCCTCGCGGTCGCCGCAGCGACGGCGCTAGGTTTCGGCTCGATGGAAGCGAGCCCCGAGACCGCCACCCTTCAGCGCCCCGACGAGACCTGGCTGCGCGAGCTGCTCGGCGCGCTGGCCGCGATCGAGCGGCCCTCGGCATCCGGCGGCGAGCGGATCGCGGCGGAGTGGATCGTCGCCCGGCTCGCGGAGATCGGCGCCGAGGCGCGAATCGAGTCCGAGCGCGCCCACGGGACCTACTGGTGGCCGTTGGGGATCGGGGCGGTGCTGAGCGCGATCGCCGGACTCGCGGCCGCCCGCCGCCGCCGGGCGTTCGCCGCCGGCGTCGGGGCGGTGGCCGCGGCGGGGATCGCCGACGAGTTCCCGCCCGGAAAGCGGCGGATGCGCGAGTGGCTTCCCGAGTCGCGGACCCACAACGTGATCTGCGAGCTCGGGCCCGTCGACGCCGAGCGCACCGTGGTCGTCGTCGCCCATCACGATGCCGCCCACTCCGGCTGGATCTTCAACCCGGCGATCCCGGAGCTCGTCTTCCGCCGCCTCGGCGTCCCGGTCGAGCTCTTCGACACCAGTCCTGCGCTGATGTGGCCGCTGTTCGCCTCGCCGCTGCTCGCCGTCGCCTCGGCGCTCACCGGCGCCCGCTCGCTGGGGCGGCTCGGGGCGCTGCTCGGTGCCGGGCTACGCCGCCTCGATGGCCGAGATCGGGTCGCGCCGGGTGGTGCCGGGGCGAACGACAACGGCACCGCCGTTGTGCTGCCTGCTGGCGCTCGCCGAGCGGCTGCTCGCCGAGCCGACGGGATCGGTGCGCGTGATCCTGCTCTCGACCGGCGCCGAGGAGTCGTTCAGCGAGGGGATGAAGGCCTTCGGCGAGCGCCACTTCGGCCGCCTTCACCGCGACAGCACCTTCTTTCTCTGCGTCGACACGGTCGGCTCCCCGACCCTGAGCGTGCTCCGCGGCGAGGGCTTTCTGAGGATGCACGACTACCCGGCCAACGCCCTGGCGCTGATCGACGGGCTCGCCGGGAGGCTCGAGATCGAGATCGTCCCGAACCTGCGGCTTCGCAACGGAACCGACGGGCTCGAGCCGCTGTACGCCGGCTACCCGACGGTCACCCTGTGCTCGGTCACCGACCTCAAGCAGCCGGCCAACTACCACTGGCCGACCGATACCGCCGAGAACGTCGACTACGGGACGCTCAGCGACGCGATCCGACTCTCGGAGGCGGTCATCCGCCGCCTCGACGAGCGCTGGCTGTAGCCGCCTCGGCGAGGCGGCCGGTCGCCCGCGAGGGCTCCGCCTCGGCGGTCATCCCATGTGGCGGTCGATGATCCGTCCGAAGTCGGTGCCCGCCGGAAGCGTTCCCAGAGCCCGGCCCTGGTCGCCGCCGAGCCGCGCTGGCGCAGAACGCGTCCGCGGCCGCCTGGTCGCCGAACCGGACCAGCAGCGAGCCCTGGAGCACGAGCGCCATCCGCTCGACGATCCGGCGGGCGCGGGACTCGATCGCCTCGAGGTCGGCGAGCTCGTCGTCGAGCGCCGCGGCCGCGGCGTCGAGCCGGGCGTCGGCGCCGCTGGCCTCGGCGAGCTCGGAGCGAAGAAGGCCTCGAGCGTCTCCGGCGAGCGGACCATCGCCCGCAGCACGTCGAGGCACTGGACGTTGCCCGATCCCTCCCAGATCGAGTTCAGCGGCGACTCGCGAAACAGCCGCGGCATGCCCGACTCCTCGACGTAGCCGTTGCCGCCGAAGCACTCGAGCGCCTCGGCCGCGTGCGTCGGAGCGCGCTTGCAGAGCCAGTACTTGAGCACCGCGTTGGCGATCCGCTTGAACCGGATCGCGTGCTCGTCGCCGGCGATCGATTCGTCGTAGGCCCGCGCGAGGCGCATCGCTCCGATCGTCGCCGCCTCCGACTCGATCGCGAGGTCGGCGAGCACGTTTCGCATCAGCGGCTGCTCGACGAGCAGCTTCCCGAACGCCGCCCGCTGCCGGGCGTGGTGGATCGCGTTCGCGACCCCGGCGCGCATCCCGGCCGCGGCGCCGAGGCAGCAGTCGAGCCGGGTGTGGTTGACCATCTCGATGATCGTCGGCACGCCGCGGCCCTCCTCGCCGACCATCCGCGCCCAGGCGCCGCGGAACTCGACCTCGCTGGAGGCGTTCGAGCGGTTGCCGAGCTTGTCCTTGAGCCGCTGGATCTGGATCCGGTTGCGCTCGCCGTCGGGCGTGAAGCGCGGGAGCAGAAAGCAGGAGAGCCCGCCCGGGGCCTGGGCGAGGACGAGGAACGCGTCGCACATCGGCGCCGACATGAACCACTTGTGGCCGACGAGCCGGTACTCGCCGCCGGGCCCGCCGCCGTTGGCCGGGCTCGCCGACGGTGGTGTTGGCGCGCACGTCCGAGCCGCCCTGCTTCTCGGTCATCCCCATGCCGCACAGGGCGCCCGGCCTTGTCCGGCGCCGGGCGCAGCTGCTCGCCGTCGTAGCGCAGCGAGGTGAACCGCGGCTCCCACTCGGCGGCGAGCTCGGGCTGCTTGCGAAGCGCCGGGATCACCGAGTAGGTCATCGAGATCGGGCAGCCCGACCCCGGCCTCGGCCTGCCAGGAAGGCCACGAACATCGCCGCCCGGGCGACGTGGGCGCCGGGCTGCGGCTCGCGCCACGGCAGCGCGTGGAGGCCGAAGCCGACCGCCGGCGTCGAGCAGCTCGATGCCAGGCGGGGTGGAACTCGACCTCGTCGATCCGGTTGCCGAAGCGGTCGTGGGTGCGGAGCTTCGGCGGGTTCTCGTTGGCCTCGAAGCCCCAGCGGATCGCCCGCGCCGAGCCGCCGAAGGCGCCGACCTCGCGGACGCGGTCGGCGGCCCAGTCGCCGCCCTCGCGGCGCAGCGCCTCGACCAGCACGCGGTCGGCCTCGAACGTGTTGTAGCCCTCAAGCGGCAGGGACTGGTTGGCGACCTCGTGGGTGGCGGGCGCGACGGGGCGCTCTCAAGCGTGGACATGCTGGGTCTCCTTCCGGTGACGGCGCGGATGCAGAATTGACGCAGCGGCGCGACGACCTGCTCCGGATCGCCGTTCGGCGGTCGGGGACAGGGGGCCGACCAGCGCCTCGCCGATCGCCCCGACCAGCGCGGCGGCGCTGACCTCGAGGTCCTGGCTCGGGCAGCTCCCCGGCCGGCGACCCCGTCGGCGATCACGGCCGGCGAGCGACGTCGCGGTAGGCGCGGCGGAAGACGAGTCGCTCCGCCTCGACCGCCGGGTCGACGGGCTCGGCGATCAGCGCGTAGGCGATCCGCGCGCCCGCGCAGCGCTCGCCGGGCGAAGGTCTCGACCGCCGGCGCCGATCCGCCCGGGCGCGCCGACCCGGCATCGGCCGCGGCCGCGAGCCATCGCGTCGACCTCGCGCTGGGAGGCGTCGCGGAAGACCTCGGCGAACAGGTCGGCCTTCGACGGGAAGTGCCGGTACACGGTGCCGGTCGCGACCCCCGCCTCGGCGGCGACGGCGCGACCTGGGCCTCGCGTAGCCGCCGTGGGCGACAGCCGCCGCGCGGCGGCGACGATCCGTCGCCGGACCTCCGCCTTGCGGGCCGCGGTGCGCTCGGTGGACCTGATAGGCCACACAAGAAGTGAACCACCGTTCACACTTTGTGTCAAGGGAAGCTAGGCCGGGCTCGACGAACTCCGCCGGCCGGCCGCCGAGCGTCGCGCCGGCGGCGGTGAGCTGGTTCGGCGTTCCGAGCAGTTCGCGCTGGAGCTTGGCCTCGAGCGCCAGCCCCTCGGCGGCCGACAGCTTCGGCGTCTCGTTGGCGAGCCGCTTGGCGCGCCGCACCGCGTCGGGGGACCGCGCGGCGATCTCGGTCGCGAGCGCAAGCGCGCGCCCGGTGGGGGTCGTCGTCGAGCCGGGTCACGAGGCCGAGCGCGAGCGGCCTCGGTCGCCTCGACGATGCGGCCGGTGTAGGTGAGCTCGCGGGCGACGTCGTCGCGCACCAACCGGGCCGGGCTCTGGGAGAGGCTCATGTCCGGGACCAGTCCGTAGGCGACCTCCATCACCGAGAGCCGCGTGTCGAGCGCGGCGATCCGGAGGTCGGCGGCGAGGGCGATCTGAAGCCCGCCGCCGAAGCAGGCGCCGGCGAGCGCGGCGATCACCGGCACCGGCAGCTCGCGCCAGCCCCAGGCGACCCGCTGGGCGAAGTTGGCGATCGAGCCGTCGACGGCGCGCGAACCCGTCGCCGGCGAGGTCGCCGTCGCCGGACGCGAAGCTCTTGAAGTCGAGGCCGGCGCAGAAGCTCGGCCGATCGCCGGAGAGCACCACCGCGCGCACGCTCGGGTCGGTGCGCAGCGAGTCGAGCGCCTCGTTGAGCGCCACGAACATGCGCCAGTCGATGCCGTTGTGCTTGTCGGCGCGTGTCATGCGCACGTCGGCGACGTGGTCTGCGACCTCGATCCGAACCCGCTCTGAATCCACGGGGGCGACTTTAGCGGCGGTCGCCCGAGTGGCGGGCGCGGCGCCTCAGGTGTGGACGAGCTCGATCTCGGAGACGGTGAGCAACGTGTAGGCGTGGCCGCAGGTGCAGCCGAAGCGGTCGAGCTCGTCGAGGTCGTCGATGATCGCCTCGTACTCCTCGGTGCAGTCGCGACCGGAGCAGATCATGTGCGCGATCCACATCCGGCGAGGTTTACGGGCGGCGCGGACGGAAAGCGCGGACGCCGATAGCATCGCCCGCCCTTGATCAATGGTCCCCAGCCCGCATCGGTCGTCTAGATGGCCAAGGTCGAAGTCGAGAACCCGATCGTCGAGCTCGACGGCGACGAGATGACCCGCGTCATCTGGGCGTTCATCAAGGAGCAGCTGATCCTGCCCTACCTCGACGTCGAGCTGAGGTACTTCGACCTCGGGATCGAGAGCCGCGACGCGACCCGTGACCAGGTCACCGTCGACGCCGCGAACGCGATCAAGGAGCACGGCGTCGGCGTCAAGTGCGCGACGATCACCCCCGACGAGGCGCGGGTCGAGGAGTTCGGCCTCCACGAGATGTACCGCTCGCCGAACGGGACGATCCGCAACATCCTCGGGGGCGTCATCTTCCGCGAGCCGATCGTGATCTCGAACATCCCGCGCCTGGTCCCGGGATGGACGAAGCCGATCGTCATCGGCCGTCACGCTTTCGGCGACCAGTACCGGGCGACGGACACGAGGATCCCGGGGGACGGGAAGCTGATGCTGAGCTTCACCCCGAACGACGGCTCCGACCCGATCGAGCTCGAGGTCTTCGACTTTCCCGAGGGCGGCGGGGTGGCGATGGCGATGTACAACCTCGATGACTCGATTCGTGACTTCGCCCGGGCGTCGTTTCGCTACGGGCTCGAGCGCCGGTATCCCGTGTACATGTCGACCAAGAACACGATCCTGAAGACCTACGACGGTCGGTTCAAGGACCTGTTCGCGGAGGTGTTCAGCGATGAGTTCGAGGACGATTTCGACGCCGCCGGCCTCACCTACGAGCATCGGCTGATCGACGACATGGTCGCCGCGGCGCTCAAGTGGGAGGGCGGTTACGTCTGGGCGTGCAAGAACTACGACGGTGACGTGCAGTCCGACACCGTCGCGCAGGGGTTCGGGTCGCTGGGGCTGATGACCAGCGTGCTGATGGCTCCCGACGGCAACACGGTCGAGGCTGAGGCGGCGCACGGCACCGTCACCCGGCACTTCCGCCAGCACCAGCAGGGAAAGCCCACGTCGACCAACCCGATCGCCTCGATCTTCGCGTGGACGCGGGCGCTCGCCGCCCGCGGGCGGATGGATGAAACGCCCGAGGTCTCACGCTTCGCCGCGACGCTCGAGCGGGTGTGCGTGGAAACGGTGGAGAGCGGGAAGATGACCAAGGACCTCGCCCTGCTCGTCGGCCCGGATCAGGGATTCCTGACCACGCAGGAGTTCCTCGGCGCGATCGACGAGAACCTTCAGAAGGAGATGAGCTCGTGAGCGAAACCCCCGTCAAGGTCACCGTCACCGGCGCCGCCGGACAGATCGGCTACGCGATCCTGTTCCGGATCGCCTCCGGGCAGATGCTCGGCCCCGACCAGCCCGTCGAGCTGCGGCTGCTCGAGATCCCCGACGCGCTCAAGTCGGCCGAGGGCACCGCGATGGAGCTCGACGACTGCGCCTTTCCCCTGCTGCGCGCGATCGAGATCACCGACGACCCGAGGCTCGCCTTCGACGGTGCCAACATCGGCCTGCTGATCGGCGCCCGCCCCCGCGGCAAGGGCATGGAGCGCTCCGACCTCCTGGAGGCGAACGGCGCGATCTTCAAGCCTCAGGGCGAGGCGATCAACGCCGGCGCCGCCGACGACATCAGGGTGCTCGTGGTCGGCAATCCGGCGAACACGAACGCGCTGATCACGATGTCGAACGCCCCCGACGTGCCGCGCGAGCGGTTCACGGCGATGATGCGGCTCGACCACAACCGCGCGATCAGCCAGCTGGCCAACAAGCTGCGAGCCCCGGTCACCGACATCACCCGGATGACCACCTGGGGCAATCATTCGACGACCCAGTACCCGGACCTCGTCCACGCCCTGGTCGACGGCTCCTCGGCATGGTCGGCGGTCGACGACGAGGCCTGGATCACGGACGAGTTCATCCCCACCGTGGCCAAGCGCGGAGCCGCGGTCATCGAGGCCCGCGGCGCCTCGAGCGCCGCCTCCGCGGCGAACGCCGCGATCGACCACGTCCACGACTGGGCGCTCGGCACGCCGGACGGCGACTGGGTCTCGATGGCCGTCCCCTCCGACGGCGCCTACGGTGTCGACGAGGGACTGATCTCCGGCTTCCCCGTCACCTGCGACGGCGGTCGGTGGTCGATCGTCGAGGGCCTCGAGATCGACGACTTCTCCCGCGGTCGCATCGATGCATCGGTCGCCGAGCTCCGCGAGGAGCGCGAGGCGGTGGCGGGGCTCGGGCTGGTCTAGGCCGGGTGATAGGCGCGGCCGTCCTTGCGAACGCGCCCTTGCTTCTCGAGGTCCGCGAGCACCCTGTAGAGGTAGTTCGGCTTGATCTTCATCCTCTCGGCGATCTCCGACGCCGAGATCCCGGGCGACTCGGCGACCAGCTTCACGGCCTGATCGGCTCTCGTGCCGCCACCCCGACGACGGCGCCGACGGCGCCGCGGCGCGGCGGTCGCGGTGTCAGAGCGGCGCGGGCGCCCCGGCCCACGGCGCCCCTCCCGGCCTTCGGTGAGGCTGGCGAGGGCGCGCTCGAGCTGACCACGCTCGCCGTCGAGCTCCCGGATCCGCTCCCGGATCAGGCTCGCGGCCTCGTCGACCGTGTTCGAATTTGCTGGCATCGGCGTCCCCTTACTGCTTCGTACGGTGAAAGAGAGTCACAGTAACAAAACGGGAAATTCACCGGTCGAAATTGCGGCGACCCGATTACCGGTCCGGAGTAGCGCCGTTGCGATTAACGCCGGCGGGTACGCGGCAGTGTCCTGAACACCGCGTCCCACAGCGGCGTCGAGACACCGAACCCGTAACGGTGATCCTGGAAGTGGTGGCGCATGTGCTGTGCGCGAAGGCGCTTGCCGAGCTTCGACTTCGGAACGAAGTGGTGCAGGTAGTAGTGCGTGTAGTCGTACCCGAGGTAGCCGAGCAGGAAGCCCGCGAATAGTGGATACGCGGTCGGCAGACCGAACACCAGCCAGAAGAGGCCGAAGAACAACGCCGCGAGCGGGATGCTCGCCGCCGGTGGCATCACGAGGCGCATGCGGTCGTTGGGGTGATCGTGATGAACGCCGTGGATGATGAAGTGAAGCCGGTGTCCGAGCGGATGATCCGGGTCCCAGTGAAAGAGCTTGCGGTGCAGCCAATACTCGGTCAGCGTCCACAGCAAGAGCCCCGCGATCGCGAGCAGCACCAACTCGCCCGCCCCCTGGCCGTCCCGGGCGCCGAGCACGACCAGGGCGGCGATCACCGGGAAGTAGATCGCCGCCGGGATCACCGGGTGGATGCGGGAGAAGAAGTCGAGGAACCGGCTATGAAACAGCGGCGGCGAGGCCGCCAGCCGCGCGCTTCGGTTATCGGTTGCCATGGGCGTGGATTCTAGCCGCGCGCGGCGCGGTCGTTCGGGCGCCTCAGCGGGGCCGCGAGCTCCGCGGCTCGGCCCGAAGGCCCGCTAGCGGGCGACGCTGTCGCGCACCAGCAGCGCCGGCTGGCGCGGCGGGACGAGCCCGGTCGGGGTGTCCGGGCGGAAGGTCGAACAGGGTTCGTCGAGGTCCAGCGCACAGAGCACGTTGCGATGGAAGAAGCAGTCCTCACAGCTCCTCCCGTTCTTGCGCCGCCGCTTCGCGGCGCCCTTTCGGCGCAATCCAAGCGCCTCGGCGATCTCGGTCGCCCGCTCGGCCTCGGTCAAGGTTCCTGCCCCTCTCGCGTGGTACTTCGACGTGACCCGCCGATCATCGCAAGCCCGCCGACGGACGGCCGACGCTGTTGTCGCAAATCCCCGCGTTTTTGGTTTTCGACCACTGCGGCGGATTGCGGCGTTTGCGGGTTTCGCGTCCTCTTTGGGGCTGCGCGCCCTAGAGTCCCCGGCGAAGATGAGAATCACTGTGCTCGGCAAGTCGCCGGCATGGCAGGACGCGGGCGGGGCGTGCAGCGGCTATCTGATCGAGGCCGGTGACACCCGCGTGCTCCTCGATTGCGGCAACGGCGTGTTCGCGAAGCTTCGCGAGCATTGCGACTACACGGACGTCGATGCGGTCGTGCTCTCGCACTGTCACGCCGATCACTTCATCGACCTGATCCCGTACGCCTACGCGCTGCTGCTCACCCCGCGCCAGCAGCCGGTTCCGGTCGCCGGCCATCCCGGGACGGCCGACCCGGCCCGCCCGCGCCTGATCGTGCCGCCGGGTGCGCGCCAGCTGTTTCGTCAGGTGGTCGGCGCCTGGGGTGACGAGGAGCTGATCGAGCAGGCCTTCCGGGTCGAGGACTACGACGACCGGTCCGTGGTCGAGCTCGGGCCGCTGAGGGCGACGTTCACCGAGGTCCCGCACTTCATCCTCACCTACGCGGTCGATCTGGCGCCCGAGGGGGGCGGCGCCCGGTTCACCTTCGGAGCGGACTGCCGCCCGTGCGAGGAGCTCGTCGAGGCCGCGCGCGACACCGACCTGATGTTCGTCGAGGCGACCCTGCCGCGCCCCGAGCGGACCGGGATCCGTGGCCACCTGACGCCGGGGGAGGCGGGTGACCATGCCCGGCGCGCCGGCGCTCGCCGGGTCGTGCTCACCCACATCTCCGATGAGCTCGACGCCGAGTGGGCGCGCGAGGAGGCCGCCCGGGCGTTCGGCGGAGCGGTCGAGCTGGCGCGCGCCGACGACGTTTTCGAGGTCTAGGAGCTCCTCCGCCGGGGCCTCGGAGCTGTCTGCGGCCGATCGGCTCTCGCTAGATTCCCTTCCGATGGCTCGACAGCGCGATCCGCTGGTCAACTTCGAGCGCGTCTGGCGCGAGATGGACGAGCTGCTCGGCGACCCGTTCAGCCGGCGCCGGGCCCGCGCGCTTCGCGCCCAGTCGGCGTTCTCTCCCCGGGTCGACGTCTACTACTGCGGCGACGAGCCGCGGGCGGTCGTCAAGGCGGAGCTTGCGGGGGTGGACATCGACACGGTCTCGCTCGAGGTCGCAGGACGCGAGCTGGTGATCACCGGCGAGCGCGCCGTCCAGGAGACCGAGGGGCGCGTCTACCAGCAGGTCGAGATCGAGGCGGGGACCTTCCGGCGCGTGGTCGAGCTGGGCGCCGACGTGGTCGCCGAGCGCGCCCAGGCCAGCTACGAGGACGGCATCCTTCGGGTTGAGCTGCCGCTCGCCGGCCAGGTCAGGCGGCGCGTTCCGATCGACGCCCCGGAGTGACCTTGGAGGGGTCCGGGATCCAGGTCGTCGAGACGGCTGACGTCGAGCAGGCAGTTCGCGAGCGCGAGGGCCAGCCGCTGCCCGCGGCGCTGCCCGTGCTGCCGCTCAAGGACATGGTCGCCTACCCGGACACGCTGACGCCGCTCGCGGTCGGCCGGGAGCGCTCGAAGAAGCTCGTCGACGACGTGCTCTCCGGCGAGCGGACGCTCGTCCTGGTCGCCTCCCGCGACGCCGAGCTCGACGAGCCCGGTCCCGACGAGCTCCACGACGTCGGCGTCGTCGGGGTGATCGCGCGCATGCTCAAGGTCCCGGACGGGACGATGCGGGTCCTGGTGCAGGCGACCGATCGGGTGCGGATCGGCGACTACGTCACCGAGGACCCCTATCTGGTGGCGCGGATCGAGGCGCTTCCCGACGAGCTCGAGCCCTCGCCCGAGCTCGAGGCGCTGACCCGGAACGTCCAGCGGACCTTTACCGAGATCATCGAGCAGATCCCGTACCTGCCCGAGGAGCTGCAGCTCGCGGTCACCAACATCGATGACCCGTCGGCGCTCTCGCACCTGATCGCCGGATCGCTGCGGATCCCGACCGCCGAGAAGCAGGAGCTGCTCGAGGAGGTCGATGTCGGGCGGCGCCTGCGCCGGCTCTCGGAGATCCTCGCCCGCGAGCTCGAGGTGATCCAGCTCGGCTCGCGGATCCAGTCCGAGGTCGAGTCGGGGATCGAGAAGGGCCAGCGCGAGTACTACCTGCGCGAACAGCTGAAGGCGATCCAGCGCGAGCTCGGCGAGGAGGACCCCGAGCAGGCCGAGATCGCCGATCTGCGCCGACGCGTCGAGGAGGCGACGCTCCCCGAGCAGGCCCAGCGGGCCGCCGATCGCGAGCTCTCGCGGCTCGAGCGGCTGCCCTCGGCCGCCGCCGAGTACGGCGTCATCCGCACCTACCTGGAGTGGCTCGTCGACCTCCCGTGGAGCGTCACCACCGAGGACGACCTCGACATCGCCCACGCGCGCGAGGTGCTCGACGCCGACCACTACGACCTCGACAAGGTCAAGGACCGGATCCTCGAGTATCTGGCCGTGCGGGCGCTGAACCCCGCCTCGCACGGACCGATCCTCTGCTTCGTCGGCCCGCCCGGGGTCGGGAAGACGAGCCTCGGCAAGTCGATCGCCCGGGCGCTCGGCCGCACCTTCGAGCGGATCTCGGTCGGCGGGGTGCGCGACGAGGCCGAGATCCGCGGCCACCGGCGCACCTACATCGGGGCGATGCCGGGAACGATCGTCCGCGCCCTGCGCGACGCCGGCAGCCGCAATCCGGTGTTCATGATCGACGAGATCGACAAGATGGGTGCCGACTTTCGCGGCGATCCCTCGAGCGCAATGCTCGAGGTCCTCGACCCGGCCCAGAACGACAGCTTCCGCGACCACTACCTCGACCTGCCGTTCGACCTCTCCGACGTGATGTTCATCGCGACGGCGAACACGCTCGAAACGGTGCCGGGGCCGCTGCAGGACCGCATGGAGGTGATCCCGCTCGCCGGCTACACGCTCGACGAGAAGCTCCACATCGCCAAGCGATATCTGGTCCCCCGCCAGCTGGCCGAGAACGGGCTCAAGCGCGGTCAGGTCGCGTTTGCCGACGCGGCGCTGCGGGCGATCGCCGACGAGTACACGCGCGAGGCGGGGGTGCGCTCGCTCGAGCGCGAGATCGGGAGCGTCTGTCGCAAGCTCGCCCGCGAGGTCGCCGAGGGCTCCACCAAGGCCAAGCAGACCGTCTCCGCGAAGCGCGCCCGCGAGCTGCTCGGCCGGCGGCGGTTCTTCTCCGAGACCAGGCGCCGGACCAAGGACCCCGGCGTCGCCACCGGGCTCGCGTGGACGCCGGTCGGCGGTGACGTGCTGTTCATCGAGGCGAGCGCGATGCCCGGCTCGGGCAAGCTGACGATCACCGGACAGCTCGGCGACGTGATGCGCGAGTCCGCGCAGGCGGCGCTCTCGTGGGTGCGGGGCCACGCCGGCGCGATCGCCCCGGAGCTGCCCGAGGACTGGTTCGCCGAGCACGACGTGCACGTGCACGTCCCCGCCGGCGCGGTCCCCAAGGACGGGCCGTCGGCCGGCGTCGCGATGGCGACCGCGCTGGCATCGCTGGTCACCCGGCGCCCGGTCTCCTCCGAGGTCGCGATGACCGGCGAGGTGACGCTCACCGGCCAGGTGCTGCCGGTCGGAGGGCTGAAGGAGAAGGCGCTCGCGGCCCAGCGGGCCGGGATCAAGCGGGTGATCGTCCCCGAGCGCAACGAGGGCGAGATCCTCGAGATCCCCGAGCACGAGCGCGCGAGCCTCGAGTTCGTCTACGTCGACCGGATCGAGAAGGCCCTCGAGGCGGCCCTCGCGACGCGCGCGAGGCGGAGATAACCCGGCGGCGACGCGGGTATATCCTCAGCAACTCCGAGCACGGGAAAGAACAGAGGAGAGGCAAAGCCATGGCGAAGAGCACGACGAGGGCGAAGCGCGCAAAGAACGCGGTCGGGTCGGCGGGCCAGAACCCGTATCTGCGGCGCCTGGTCGAGGACGAGGATTTGCGCAACAGCGTCAAGGACGCGGTCGAGGCCGTGCGCGACGCCTATGAGCGGCTCTCCTCGAACGGCAGCGTGATCGACACCGCGATCGACGACAAGAAGGTCCACAAGGACCTGAAGACCGCCGCCGAGAACCTGCGGGAGGCCTCGACTCGGATCCGCGGGGAGGAGAAGAAGCGCCGCTGGGGACGCCTGATCCTGATCGCGGTCGCCGGGGCGGCGCTCGCACTGGTGATCAGCGAGGACCTCCGCAAGGCGGTGCTCGACAAGCTGTTCGGCGCCGAGGAGGAGTTCGAGTACACCTCGACCACCACCCCGACGCCGGCCCCCGCCGCCACCGAGTAGGCCCACCGCCGGGCGCGAGCGGGCGCGGCGCCGTCAGCTTCCGGGGGCGTCGATCAGCCACTCGTCGCCGGACTTGACGAGGGCGATCGGAGCCTCACCGCCACCGGGCGAGACGGTGGCTCGATCGCCGTCGATCGAGACGTCGTCGGTCTCGATCTCCGACTCGTAGTCTTTGGGGTCGAGCGCCTTGGTCACCTGCTCGAACCCGCCCTCGCAGGTGCCGGACTTGCCGATGTTCGCGTACACGTCCTGCGCCTGGGTGGTCATCAGGTCGCACGCCGCGGCGCCGTCGCCGTCGACGAGCGCCGACCGGAACGCGTCCACCTGCGCGCGGACGTCGTCCTGCTCGTCGTCGCCGCCGCAGCCGGCGGCGACGACGATCACCGCGGCGACGAGAAGCAGAGATCCGCTCGACCGGCCCATCGCGGCGAGCCTACCGGCGCCCGGCGCCCGGCGGCTCGGGCGTCGACGAGGATGAACGTGGCTACTGCCTCAGCCGAGCTTGTTCGGGCGCGGCGGGAACACCCGCCGCAGCCGCCACAGGCTGCGCAGCGAGCCGTGCGGCCGGATCCTGCGCCGCAGCAGCGCCTGGCGCGGGTCCTCGCCCTTGATCGCGACCCCGATCCAGTCGCTCCAGCTTGTCTCGATCGTCAGGTCCGCGTCCGGAGCGAGGCCCGGGGCGGCCACCGTCGAGCCGTTCGAGATCCGCATGTGCCACGGGTCGGCGTCGGCGAACCGCCACTGGATCGTCATCGGGTGGCCGTCGACCGCGTCCGCGCGGGCGGCCCGGGCGACGACGTCGAAGAACAGGCGCTGGACCTCCTCGGTGGACGCCGGCCGGCCGTTGGGCGCGCCCATGACGCCCGCCTCGAGCAGGATGATCTGGCGCCGTGCCACCTCCTCGGCGGGCAACGCGGGGTCGATCGGCAGCACCCCGGGCATCTCCTCGAGCGGGTAGCCGGTGGCGCGCCACTTGGTGCGCACCGAGCGCAACCCGAAGGCGAAGATGTCCTCGAGCTCGAACCCGTAGCAGCGGGTGTACTCGCGGTCCCAGTTCGGGGGCGCGAAGACGGCCACCGAGTAGGGCATGATCTCGCGCAGCAGCTCGGCGACCGCCTGCTTGCATTCCTTCGACTCCGCGAAGCACTCCGCGAGCACCTTGACCCCGAAGCCGATGTGGCGCTGCTCGTCGCGCGAGACGTTGGCCATCCCCTCGCTGAACCCCGGCATCGTGCCCGAGTTGGCGAAGTAGTCCTCGATGAAGTGCTGGCCCGGCTGGGCGAGGGTCGCCTCGACGACCATGTGGTAGAGGGCGATCGCCCGGGCGAAGTTCGGCAGCGAGCGGTCGCGGCGCAGCTCGTCGGCCATCCGGTCGAGGCGGCCGAAGACGTTGCGGTACCCCCAGCCGAGCTGTGGAAGCGTGTAGGCGAGCGTTGAGGCGATCGAGTCGCCGGCGCCGATCACCTCCTTGAAGAAGCGGTGGAAGAACACCGCGTGCCGGGCCTCGTCGACCTGCTGGGTGGCGAGGAAGTACTTCTGCTCCTCCTTCGGGGCGGCGTCGATGTAGGGGGAGAGGTTGTCGGCCACCGAGTCCTCGCCGAAGAAGAACATCGAGTAGATCCAGAGCGCCGAGCGCCGCTGCATCTCGCTGAGCGCCGCCCAGCCGTCTCGGTCCCGGTCGAAGTCGATCGCGCTCGCCTGCCAGTTCGACTGCTCCCAGCGCCCGTAGAGATCGTCGTAGCTGATCGGGTCGGTCGCCCGAATGCCGTCGTTCTGCGCCACGCTCATCTCACTCCTCCTCGATTCGGCCGGGCCGCCCGTCGGACCCTTACACCGCTTGGTGTCGAGCTTATTGCCGCCCTCCTGGGGCACCAACCCAAGTGTGACCAAGGTCACATATCGGCGGCGCGCGCGGCACGCCGAGGAGTCCGACTGGTCGCCGCAGCGGTGACCGAGCCGGCGCTCAGCCGAGCTTCGGGCTCTGCCAGGGCTGCGCGAGGCGCTCGGCGAGCAGGTCGCCGAGCTCGTCCGCGGCGACGCGGACCTGCTCGAGCGAGTCGCGGTCGCGCAGCGTGACGCTGCCGTCCTCCATCGTCTGGCCGTCGACCGTCACCCCCCATGGGGTGCCGATCTCGTCCTGGCGGCGATAGCGCTTGCCGATCGAGCCGCCCTCGTCGTACTCGGCCGGGATCCGGTGGCGGATCGCCTCGAAGATCGCCCGCGCGCGCTCCGGCATCCCGTCGCGCGAGACCAGCGGCAGCACCGCGACCTTCACCGGCGCCAGCCTCGGGTGCAGGCGCAGGACGGTGCGCTGCCGGCCCTCTACCTCCTCGACGTCGTAGGAGTCGACCATGAACGCGAGCATCGCCCGGTCGACCCCGGCCGCGGGCTCGATCACGTACGGGACGTAGCGCTCCTTGGACTGCTGGTCGAAGTACTCGAGCTTCTCGCCGGAGTATTCGGCGTGCTGGGTGAGATCGAAGTCGCCGCGGTTGGCGATCCCCTCGAGCTCGGACCAGCCCATCGGGAACAGGTACTCGATGTCCGAGGTGGCGCTCGAGTAATGCGAGAGCTCGTCGGTGCCGTGGGCGCGCAGGGTCAGGTGGTCGGCCCGGATGCCGAGCTCGGTGTACCAGCGCATCCGCTCGGCCATCCAGTGCTGGTGCCAGTCGGGCGCCTCGGCGGGCGCGCAGAAGAACTCCATCTCCATCTGCTCGAACTCGCGGGTGCGGAAGATGAAGTTGCCGGGGGTGATCTCGTTGCGAAACGACTTGCCGATCTGCGCGATCCCGAACGGCGGCTTGACGCGCGCGAACTGGAGCACGTTCTTGAAGTTGATGAAGATCCCCTGCGCTGTCTCCGGGCGCAGGTAGGCGACGGACGCCGAGTCGCGCACCGGCCCGACGTTGGTCTCGAACATCAGGTTGAACTCGCGCGCCTCGGTGAGCTCGCAGTCCGGCCCTTGGCCCGGCCGCTTCGAGGGCTTGCGACCGCACTGCGAGTCCTCGAGCTTGTCGGCGCGGAAGCGGAGCTTGCAGGTCTTGCAGTCGACCAACGGATCGGTGAACCCGGCCAGGTGTCCCGACGCCTCCCAGACTCGGGGGTGCTGGATGATCGCCGAGTCGATCGCGACGATGTCGTCGCGGTCGGTGAGCATCGCGCGCCACCACTCGTCCTTGACGTTGTTCTTGAGCAGGACGCCGTAGTGGCCGTAGTCGTAGGTCGAGCCGACCCCGCCGTAGATCTCCGACGAGGGGAAGATGAAGCCGCGCCGCTTGCAGAGCGCGACGATCTCGTCGAGGCTCGGTTCGACGCCTGCGGCAGGGGCTTCGGTCACGCGGGAACCGTAGCTGTCGGAGTCGGCGGGCTCGGCGGCGCTAGTTGGTGCGCACGGTGAGCTTGGTGGTCGCGCCGGTCCGGTCGCGGACCTTGAGCTTGAAGCGCAGCCTGTCGTGGGGCTTCAGCTCGTCGTCGGCCCTCAGGGCGTGCCCGGAGAACTTGCCCACGAACGAGCCCACCGCGCGCTTCGCCTTCAGCTTCAGCCCGCGCTTGGTGTGCTCGACGGCCTTGTCCGCGAGCTTCTTGCCGCCGGCCTTCACCGTGCTGCCGCGCTCGAACGACTTGCCGCCCGAGAAGGCGAGCTCGCGCGGGAGCTCGAGGCTCGCCTGGCGAAGCTTCTCCGAGCCGGCCCTGATCCTCAGCTTCATCCGCGGATGCGCGGTGCCCTGCTTGGCGATCTTGATCTTCGCGCGCGGCTTCCTTCCGTGACCGCTACCGCCGCCGCCGGCGCAGCCCTGGAGCTTGATCGGAGCCTTGACCGCGGTCTCGGCGCCCGAGAACGCCCGGAAGACGCCGTCGACGAAAAGTGGCGGCACCCTGCAGAGATCGACGCCGGCGAACACGAAGCCGGGTGTGGGCGTGAAGGCGAGCGTGAAATCGGAGATCGGAATGTCCGGGAGACCGGCGAACGTCGTCACGGCCCGGCCGCCGGGCTCGAGCGCGAGCGAGCCCGTCAGCTTCAGCGACAGGGCCCCGCGCAGGTCGAGCCCGACGTCGGGGAACCCGGGGGTCAGCGGCTGGACGAGGGCCACGGTTCCGGTGAGCGACTGCGACTGCAGCGGCGAGCTCGCGCTGGCGTTGCCGATGATCGTGTTGGCCGGGCAGTTGCCGGCCTCGAAGTCCGGGCGCGGACAGGTGGTGCCGAGCAAGTCGTTGTTGCCGGTGATCCCGTTCGGGAGGATCACCTGCGCGTGGGCGAGCCCGGCCTCCTCGATCGTCTGGGCGATCGTGGTCGAGAACTCCATCGCCTTGCCGATCCCCTGAGGCTTTGCCCGGGCTGTGAGCTCGGGCGAGAACGGGAGCGCGCCGCAGTTGTCGGTCGTGAAGCTCGCCTGGCCGGTGGCGGTCTGGCCGTCGTAGGCGGCGGCGTCGAAGCCGACCGTGTGCGCGCCGCAGGAGGTCGGGAGGCGGATGAAGCCCTGCGGGGGGTTGCCGGCCATCCCCTCGAGCGCCAGAGCGATGCGGGTGATGTCGATCTCGGCGGTGACCCCGAGAGCGACCTCGGCGCGCCGAGGAAGGTCGCTGAGCACCGTGTCGAGCCCGAAGTCGCTCTGGCGCAGGCGCGCCGGGGACTGGAGAACGATCGGCGGCAACACCAGACCGCTGAGCGGCGGGGACAGGGGAAGCGCTTGGAGCACGATCCCGAACCGCCCCGGCTCCCCCGGACGGGGGGTGACGTTGTAGATCTTGCCGGTGACGGTCTGGGGTGAGTCGGAGACTCCGACCGTGATCACGACGCTGTTGGAGACGGTCCCGACCTGGCTCGCGGCGGGGCAGCCGGCCCCGCCGGTGGCCGCGCTGTTCAGCCGTGCCTCGGTGCACTGCGGCGTCGCCAGCGGGTTGCCGACCAGCCCCGGCGGGAGATGGATCGTCAGGTCCTTGAGGTCGTGAGACGGCTCCTGGATCGTGAGGTCGATCGTGAAGTCGGTGTTCGCGCCCGCCGACGAGCTGGCGGGCGTCGCCGAGAGATTCGTGAGGCCGAAGGCGGCATTCGCCGCCGGGGCGGCGACGAGCAGCCCTGCCACCGCACCAATCCCCGCCAGAATCTGTGCCCTCGTCCACATCCTCGATCCGAGGGTAGACCCGCTGCCATAATCGCGCGCCAATGCCGATCTACGAGTACCGCTGCGACAACGGCCATACGTTCGAGGTCTTCCAGTCGATGTCCGACGACCCGGTGACGACCTGCGAGGTCTGCGACGCGTCGGTCGAGCGCGTCTTCCATCCGGTCGCGGTCCACTTCAAGGGCTCGGGGTTCTACAGCACCGACTACGCCAAGAAGGAGTCGACGAACAGCGGCGGCGACTCGGAGTCGAAGTCCGAACCGAAGTCCGAGCAGAAGTCGGGCTCGGGCTCGGAGGGCAAGTCCGACTCCAAGTCCGAGAGCAAGACGAACGGCTCCTAGCCCTGCGGGCAGCTCGGCTGCCGCGGAGGCTTGCCCCCCAGCAGGGTCTCGGCGGCGCGCTCGCACTCATCCTGGGAGACCACCAGGTTGCCCGCCGCCGTCGAGCCGGACGGCTTCAAGACATCGGTGCCGCCGCCGCCGATCGCCGCCGCGATCACGAGCTGGGGCATGGTCAGGGCGCCCATGCTCGAGACCATCGCCCTGGGCGCGTTCCAGCCGATGATCGGGCCCTTGATGAAGTTGATCGGGAGGCTGGTGATGCTGGTCAGCTTGCCCTTGATCCCGTCCAGGATCAGCTGCTGGAACTGGGCGCGCTCGACGTCGGTGCCGGTGAACTCGCCCGAGCCGCAGGTGTTCTCGCGCGTTCGCGCGAGCGTGATCGCCTGGAAGCCGTCGAGGTGATTCTCGCCCTCCTCGAGATCGAGGTTGAACGCACCGCCGGAGACGGTCGAGCAGACGTCGGTGGGCAGGTCGACGTCGATCCCACCGATCGTGTCGATGAACTGGCGGAAGCCGTCGAAGTCGATGATCGCCACCTGGTCGACGTCGATCCCGAGCAGGCCCTCGACCGTGCGCACCGCGAGCTTCGCGCCGCCGGATGCATACGCGGAATTGATCTTCTGCGCTCCCTGCCCCGGAATGTCGGCGAGCGTGTCGCGGGGGATCGAGAGCTTGCGAAACGTCCCGCGCCCGGCGCGGATCAGCATGATCGTGTCCGAGCGATAGGGCGGGTTCTTGCAGCTTCCGTCCTTGGGGCGACCGCTGGTGACGGCCTCGATGCAGTCTTTCGGCTCCGCCTCGTCCGGGCCGGCGAAGGCGCCCGAGCGCACGTCGGTGCCGAGGACGAGAATCGTCTGCGGGCTGACGAGCATGAATGGGTTGCCGTCGAGCGTGTCGCCGACGCCGTCGGCGAGCTTGGCCTTCTGGATCTGCGCCGAGACCGCGAAGGCGAGCAGGCTGAGCAGGATCCAGCCGACCACGAACAGGCCCACCCAGATCAGGACCCGCCGCCACAGCGGCCGTTCGTCGGCGGCGCCGACGGGCTTCGGGGGCTTGCCCGAGTCGCCGCGGCGGCTGAGCTTCTCGCGCAGCCCGCTCAGATCCGGCTTGCGGATTCGGTCGAGCAGTCCCCTTCGCGAGCGGTAGACCGTGTACTCGGGTGGGTCCTCCCGCGACGGCTTTCCGGGTTGATCCCCTGCCTCGGGCATGAGCTATCAATACCTCATGCCCCTGGGAGATTCCTGCCTGCGACCACCGGCGTGAGGGCGGCGATCGGCGCCGACCTCGGTGGCACGAAGATGGCCGTCGGGGCCGTCGACGAGCGCCACGAGGTCCTCCACAGCTCGACCGAGGCGACCCTGGGCCGCGATCTCGACGAGCTGCTCGAGGTGCTCGAAGCCGAGATCCGGGAGGCGCTCGGCGCCTGCCCGGGGGCGGAGGCGATCGGCCTCGGCGTCCCCTGCACGATCGACCGGGAGCGCGGCCTGGCGATCACCGCCGTCAACCTGCCGATCGCCGACGTGCCGCTGCGCGACATCGTCTCCGAGCGTCTCGGGTTGCCGACCTTCATCGACAACGACGCGAACATGGCGGCGCTCGCCGAGCATCGCTTCGGGGCCGGTCGCGGCGTTCGCAATCTGGTGATGCTGACGATCGGAACCGGGATCGGAGGAGGACTGGTGCTCGAGGGCGAGCTCTACCACGGCACGGTGGGCGCCGCCGCCGAGCTCGGCCACATCGTCATCGACGAGAACGGGCCCAAGTGCCAGGGCAACTGCCCGAACCACGGCTGCGTCGAGGCGCTGGCATCGGGCACCGCGCTGGCGCACGCCGGGCGGATCGCCGCCGACGCCCATCCGGACTCGGCCCTCGGTCGCACGCTCGCCGGCGGCGAGCAGATCACCGGGAAGACGGTCACCGAGGCGGCGATCCGCGGAGACGGGATCGCCGTCCAGGTGGTCGCCGGGATCGGCCGCCACCTCGGCGTCGCGCTCGCCAGCCTCGCCAACATCTTCGAGCCCGGGACGATCGTGATCGGCGGCGGGGTGGCGGCGGCGGGCGATCTGCTGCTGGAGCCGGCGCGGCGCGAGCTGCGGGCGCGCGCGCTGCCGCCGATGAACGCGACCCGGGTCGTGACCGCCGAGCTCGGGCCCGGCGCCGGGATGATCGGCTCGGCGACGATGGCGCTCGAGGAGAGCGGGCGCTGATGGCGGGAAAGCTGACCGTGTGCCCGACGCCGATCGGGAACCTCGAGGACCTCACCGCCCGAGGCCGCCGCGCGCTCGCCGAGGCCGATCTCGTGGCCTGCGAGGACACCCGCCGCGCCGGGCTCCTCTACGAGCGGCTCGAGATCGAGCGGCCGCGGTTCGTCTCCTACCACGAGGGCAACGAGGCCGACCGGGCGCGTCAGCTCGCCCAGCAGATCGAGCGCGGCCTCAGGGCGGTGCTGATCTCCGACGCAGGGATGCCCGTGCTCTCCGATCCCGGCTTCCGGCTGGTGCGCGCCTGCGTCGAGCGCGGGCTCGAGCTCGACGTCCTGCCCGGGCCCTCGGCGATCACGACCGCGCTCGTGGCCTCCGCGCTGCCCGCCGACCGGTGGCGGTTCGAGGGTTACCTGCCCCGCCGGGCCGGGGAGCTCGAGCGCGTGCTCGGCTCGCCCGAGACCGTGGTCGCGTTCGAATCGCCGCGGCGGCTCCCCGACTCGCTCGCCGCGCTGGCCGCGCTCGCGCCCGACCGTCCCGCCGCGGTCTGCCGGGAGCTGACCAAGCTGCACGAGGAGGTCGCGCGGGGAACGCTCGGCGAGCTCGCCCGCCGGTTTCGCGACCAGGCCAAGGGCGAGATCGTCGTCGTCATCGGTCCGGCGGGAACGCGGGCGGGCGGCTCGGATACGGCCTTCGCCGTCGACGCGCTCCGGCGGCTGGTCCAATCCGGCGCTCGCCCGCGGGCCGCCGCGAGCGTGGTCGCGGCGCTCACCGGGACGCGCGCCAACGACCTCTATCGCGGGCTGACGGGCAGGGACCCGCGTCGCTAGGCGCGAAATCCGGCTCGAGCGAGACTGCGAAGACTGCGTTAAGCGCGCCGGCGCCTGTGCGGGGCCTGCGCGAGGGTCTAGGATCCACGCGGGTACCGACCCCCGGGCAGGCGCCCGGATTGGGGAGTCAGGAAGGCACCCCACGCTCGAATGCTGCAAGCACCGTGGGAAGAGAGGAGCAAGGCGGCCGCCGTCCGGGAGTGCAGGGTGATCCCTCCGAAACGCATCGTTAGGGACGGCTAGTGGCACGGGTCGCGGGGGTCGGCGCGCTGATCGTCGCCATCGTGCTGGCCGGCATCGTCCTCTTCGGCGACGACGACGGCCACGAGTACAACCTCCTGTTCGAGACCGGAGGGCAGCTCGTCCCCGGAAACCAGGTGCTGGTCGCCGGTCAGCCGATCGGGACGGTCGAGGAGATCTCGCTGACCGACGACGCGCAGGCGAAGGTGGTCATCAACACCGACGAGCCCCTGCACGAGGGGACGACCGCGATCGCGCGCACCACCTCGCTCTCGGGGGTTGCCAATCGCTACGTGTCGATCGCCCCCGGTGCCGATTCCGAGCCCGAGCTCGAGGACGGAGCGACGATCAGCGCCGACAAGACCACCTCGCCGGTCGACCTCGACCAGCTCTTCAACACCCTCGATGGCCCGACCCGGACCGCCCTGCGGAATGTGATCGAGGGGCAGGCGACGGTCTACACCGGCAACAACGAGGCCGCACGCCAGACCTACAAGTACTTCGCGCCGGGGCTCCAGGCGACCCAGCGCCTGCTCGCCGAGCTGACCCGCGACCAGGCGGACCTGACCCGCTTTCTGGTCGATGGCTCAACCGCGCTCGGAGCGATCGCCGACCGCAGCGACGACCTCTCGGCGTTGACCTCGAACGCGAACCAGGCGCTTGGCGCGATCGCTGAGCGCAACACCGAGCTCGACCAGACGCTCGTCCGCCTTCCCCCGGCGATGCGCCAGGCGAACACGACGTTCGTCAACCTGCGCGCGGCGCTCGACGATCTCGATCCGCTGTTCGCCGACCTCAAGGTCGCCGCGCCCGAGCTGCCCGGGTTCCTGCGCAACCTGCGTCAGACCACCGACCCGTCGATCCCGGTGTTCCGCGACCTCACCGACGCGATCGCGTTGCCCGGCAACGACAACGACCTCACCGACACGTTGGCGGCCGTGCCGGGCACCGAGCGGGGCGCCGATCGGTCGGTCGGCCCGACGGTCAGGGCGCTCGACGCCTCGCAGCCGAACATCGCGCTGACTCGCGCCTACACGCCGGACCTGCTCGGCTTGGTCGCCTCGCTCGGCCAGATCACCGCCTACTACGACGCCAACGGCCACTACGCCCGGGTGCTGCCAACCGCCCAGAACCTGTTCAACAACTCGGACGGGACGCTGGCGCCGATCTCGCCGAGCCAGCAGTACGACCCGTTCGCGGCCTTCGGCTTCAGCCCGTTCGAGCGCTGCCCGGGCGCCTCCACCCAGCCGAACTCCGGCTGGCCCACGCCCGAGGACCACCCCTTCCTCGACGACGGCCGGCTCGACGGGCGCTGTGACCCCAACGACGTGCCACCGGGACCGTGAAGCGGATCGCGATCATCCTCCTGGCGCTGATCGCCTCGGTCGCGATTCTGATCACCGGCACCGCGACCGGTGGCGACGGCGATCAGTACGAGGTCCGCGCGATCTTCGACAACGCCGGATTCCTGGTCACCGGCGAGGAGGTGCGAATCGCCGGTGCCCACGTAGGGACCGTCACCGACATCGACGTGACCACGGCCGACGAGGCCGCGCTCGAGGACGGTAGCCCCGAGCCCGGCAAGGCCGTCGTGGTGATGGGGATCGACGACCCCGGCTTCCAGGACTTCCGCGCCGACGCGTCCTGCCTGATCCGGCCTCAGTCGCTGATCGGCGAGAAGTTCGTCGAGTGCGAGCCGACCCAGCCGCGCGCTCCGGGGTCGCCGGCACCGCCGGCGCTCGAGGAGATCGCGGACGGCGAGCCGGGGGAGGGTGAACACCTGCTGCCGCTGGAGCGAAACGGCAAGGCCGTCGACCTCGACCTCGTGAACAACATCATGGAGGCGCCCTATCCGGATCGCTTCCGGCTCATCCTCGACAATCTCGGCGCCGCCCTGGCGGCCCGCGGCGACGACCTCGCCGAGATCATCCAGCGCTCCAATCCGGCGCTTCGCGAGACCAACGAGGTGCTCGCGACCCTGGGGCGCCAGAGCCGCACGCTCGCGAAGCTCACCACCGACTCCGACGCGATCATCGGCGCGCTTGCGCGCGAGCGCGCCCACGTCGCCGGGTTCATCAATCAGTCGAACACGGTCGCCGCGGCGAGCGCGGAGCGACGCGCGGACCTCGAGCAGACGTTCGCGCGCTTCCCGGGGTTCCTGCGGGAGCTGCGCTCGACGATGCGGGAGCTGGACGCGTTCTCTCAGGCGGCGACGCCCGTGTTCGCGAAGCTGAACGACGCGGCGCCCTCGCTCACCCGAGCGACGAAGGCGCTCGGCCCGTTCTCCAACGCCGGTGTCACGGCGCTCACCAGCCTCGGCAAGGCGGCCGAGGAGTCCGGGCCGGCGATCGCCGCCTCCGATCCGGTGATCAAGCAGGTCCGCGGTCTGGCGAAGTCCGGCGCGCCGGCGACCAAGAACCTGCGGAAGTTCCTCGCCAGCCTGCGCAAGACCGACGGGTTCGAGAACCTCGGCCAGGTCCTCTTCGGCCTCTCGGGAGCCGTGAACCCGTTCGACCAGTACGGACACGTGTTGCGCGCGCTGCTGCCGCTCAACAACTGCGTCGACTACGAGTCGATCTCGGAGCCGGGCTGTAGCGCGAAATTCACCGCGGTCGGCTCCTCCAGCGCGGCGAAGCGCGAGGGCAAGCCCCAGGGGCGCAAGGATGGCAAGCGCGAGCGTGCCGGCGAGGTCGCGAGGGTGCTCGGCGAGGCACTGTCGGCCGCCGGCCAGCCGCGGGGCGCCGAGGCCGCGGACACGGACCCGAGCTCTCCGCTCGAGCTGCAGCCGGGCAGCGCCGGCACGACGACGACGCCCGAGACCGAGCCGGCGCCGGCGACCACGACGACGACCCCGGAAACCGCTCCGGAGAGCCGCCCGCCGACCACCGCCCCGGCGCCGCGGATGAAGGCCGCCCAGGCCCTGCTCGACTTCTTGATCGGCGACGGGCAGGCGAACAAGCGGGGGAAGCGATGAGGCGCCGCCGCCTCGGCTCCGGGATCGCCGCGAGCCCGACCATGGTCGGCGCGCTGACCGTGATGGTCGCGATCCTCGCCGTGTTCTTGGCCTACAACGCGAACACGGGGCTTCCGTTCGTGCCGACGTACCGGATCTCGGCCGAGGTCCCGGACGCGGCGCTTCTGGTGCCGGGCAACGAGGTCAGGATCGGCGGCGTCCGGGTCGGCATCGTCGAGGAGATCGAGCCCGAGCAGAAAGACGACGGCAGCGTGGCCGCGAAGCTCGACCTGAAGCTGGACAACGACGTCGATCCGCTGCCGGTCGACTCGACGTTCATCGTCCGGGCCCGCTCGGCGCTCGGCCTCAAGTACCTGGAGATAAACAAGGGAACCTCGTCGAAGGGCTATCCCGCCGGCGCGGTGATCCCGATCTCGGCGGCGCGACCCGAGCCGGTGGAGATCGATCAGGTGACCGGAATGTTCGACGAGCCGACTCGGATCGCGATCCGGCAGAACCTGGTCGAGTTCGGCAACGCGCTCGCCGGCCGGGGGCCGGAGCTGAACTCGGCGATCGGCCGACTGCCGCAGGTGGTCGAGCTCCTGCGCCCGGTGATGAAGAACCTCGGCTCGCGGGACACCGGCCTCGAGCGCTTCGTCACCGCCAGCGCGGCGGCGGCGGCCGAGGTCGCGCCCGTGGCCGAGACCCAGGCGCAGCTGTTCGTCGACCTCGACACCACGTTCACCGCGCTGGCGGGCGTGGCGCGGCCGTTCATCCAGGAGACGATCTCCGAGACGCCGCCCACCTTCGCGGTGGCCGGCGAGGCGTTGCCGACGATCCGCCCATTCCTCGCCGACAGCGCCGACCTGTTCACCGAGCTCGGGCCCGGGATCGATGCGCTCGCCGACGCCGCGCCGACGATCGCGGACTCGCTCGAGACCGGGGCGCCCGTGCTGCGCGAGTCGCCGACCCTCAACCGAGAGCTGCCGCCGACCGCGGAAGCGCTGCTCGCCTTCAACGACGATCGCGGCGTCCGCTCGGGCCTGTCGCGGCTGGAGCAGACCACCTCGATCTTCGGCCCGGCGATCAGGTTCATCGCGCCGGCGCAGACGGTCTGCAACTACGGCGGCCTGTTGACCCGCAACGTCGCCAACATGCTCTCGCAGGGCGCCGACGGCGGCAGGTGGCAGCGGTTCCAGGTCTTCCAGCCGCCGCAGGGCCCCAACGACGAGGGTGGGGTCGCGGCGGCGCACGCCAACGGTGGCGGCACCGAGACCAACTTCCTCCACATCAACCCCTATCCGAACACGGCCTCGCCGGGCCAGGACCCCCGCGAGTGTGAGGCGGGCAACGAGCCCTGGCTCAAGGGCCGCGCCGTGATCGGCAACGTGCCCGGCGACCAGGGACTGATCACCGACGATCAGCCGGGCGTCTCCGACGACGCCGCCGATGAGGCCGCTGCCGCCGCCGCCGCGGAGGAGGGCCAGTGAGGCGCCCGTTCGCAGGCCGTACCCGCCGCCGGCACCCGGAGCAGCCGGCGCCCGACGAGCGGATCTGGGGCCGCCACTACACGGGTCCCTCGCCGTGGGTCCTGGGTGTCGTGATGGTGCTGCTGATCTCGATCGGCGTCTACCTCGCGTTCGCGAAGAAGCTCCCGTGGTCGAGCGAGGGCTTTCAGGTGACCGCCACGTTCGAGAGCTCTGGGACGCTGCGCGAGAGCGCGCCGGTCCGGATCGCGGGAGTCAACGTCGGCAAGGTGACCAAGGTGGAGCCCGACGGCGGCGCGGCGCAGGTGACCTTCAGCGTCGACGACGAGGGGCGGCCAATTCACACCGACGCCGAGGTGGCGATCCGGCCACGGCTGTTCCTCGAGGGCAACAACTTCATCGATCTGTCGCCCGGCAGCCCGCACGCACCGGAGCTCTCCGACGGCGACACGATCCCGATCACGCAGACCTCGACCGCGGTCCAGCTCGACGAGGTTCTGACCGCGCTCCAGGACCCCGACCGACGCGGCCTGCAGAAGCTGCTCGCGGGCTTCGGGACCGGCCTCACCTACGAGCCGACGGCGGCCGATGACGCCGATCAGGACCCGAGCGTCGCGGGCGAGACGGCGGCGAGGTCGCTCAACGACGCCTTCCGGTACGGCGCTCGCGCCGGGCGCGGGACCGCGATCGTCAACACCGCGCTGCTCGGCGAGCGGCCCCACGATCTCTCCCAGTTCATCACCAGCATGGGGATCACGTTCGAGAAGCTCTCCGACAGCGAGCAGCAGCTCTCCGACCTGATCACCAACTTCAACGTCTTCGCCGGCGCGCTGGCCACCGAGTCGGCGAACCTCTCGCGGACCGTGGCCGAGCTGCCGCCGACGCTCGATCAGACCGAGGTGTCGCTGAGGAACCTCAACGATGCGCTGCCCGCCGTCAGGGCCCTGGCGATCGAGTCGCAGCCCGGAATCGAGGAGCTGCCCGACACGATCGCCGCCGCCAATCCCTGGTTGGCGCAGACGCGCGCGCTGTTGCGGCGAACCGAGCTCGGTGGCCTGGCGACCGATCTGCGCGCGGCCGCGCCGTCGCTGGCGCGGGCGACGGTCTCCTCGAAGCAGCTGTTCAACGAGCAGACGCTGCTCGGGCGCTGCGCCACGCAGGTCCTGATCCCGGCGAGCAACTCCGTGATCAACGATCGGTTCTCGACCGGCGAGTCGAACTACACCGAGTTCCTCTACAGCACCGTCAACCTCGCCGGCGCCGGCCAGGGCTTCGACGGCAACGGACCGTACGCCCGCATCCTCACCGGTGGCGGCCCGGCTCTGGTCGAGGGCAACAACCCGCTCGGCAACTTCCAGAACGTGCGCAACTTCGGCACCGCGATCGAGCAGCCGGACGGGATCCAGCCGGTCCAGCCCACCAACCCGCCTCCGTTCCGGATGGAGTACCCGTGCAAGAAGAACGCGCCCCCCGACCTCAACGGCCCGGTGAGCGCCGTCGGGCCGTCCGACCTGGTCGAGGTGAGCCCGTGAGGCGCGCTATCCGCGAGCACCTGCGCGACTTCATCGCGATCCTCGCGCTCCTGGTCGCCGGTCTGTTCGTGACCGTCTACGTGCTCTCCCAGCAGGCACAGCCGTATCCGTCGTGGATCCCGATCCTCGGCGACGACCGGTTCGAGCTCAAGGCCGAGCTCTCCACGGCCCAGGCCGTGACGCCCGGCCAGGGTCAGACGGTGAACATCGCCGGCGTCAAGGCGGGCGAGATCTCGGCGGTCGATCTCGAGGGCGGGCACGCGGTGGTGACGCTGCTGATCGACCCCAAGTACGCGCCGTTGATGCGGTCCAGCTCGACGGTCCTGTTGCGGCCACGCACCGGGCTCCAGGACATGACCGTCGAGGTCCATCCGGGCGCCTCGGGCGAGCCGCTCGAGGACGGGTCGACGATCCCGCTCTCACAGACCCAGCCGAACGTCAACCCCGATCAGATCCTCGCCTCGCTCGATGCCGACACCCGCGCCTACCTGCAGCTCCTGCTCCAGGGCGGCGGCCAGGGCCTGGGCGGTAACGGCAAGGAGCTCTCGGCGACCCTGCGCAGATTCGAGCCGCTCGGCCGTTACCTGGCGCAGATCGGCGACGCGCTCTCGGTCCGCAGGCAAAACATCAAGCAAGTGGTGACGAGCTTCAAGCTGCTCTCCCAGGAGCTGGCGAAGACCGACACCCAGGTCTCCGCATGGGTCCGGTCCCAGAACGACGTCCTCTCAGCGTTCGCCGATCAAGAGGGGGCGATCCGGGAGACGCTGCGGGAGTTCCCCTCTGCGCTGGCCGAGACCCGCAGGGCGCTGGAGGGCGGCAACCGGCTCTCGCTCGAGCTCGGTCCGGCGTCCGAGGCCCTGATCCCGGCGGCGCGGGCCTTGGCGCCCGCCGAGCAGGCGGCTCAGACCCTGTTCACGACGACGGTCGATCCGATCGAGCAGCAGATCCGGCCGTTCACCCGCCTGGTCAGCAAGCCGGTCAAGCACCTCCGCCAGGCCAGCGAGCCGCTGGCGGAGACGACCAAGGGCCTGGGCGGGTCGCTCGGCGAGGTCAACCGGCTCTTCAACGGCCTCTCCTACAACCCGCCCGGAAGCACCGAGGGCTACCTGTACTGGACCGCCTGGGCGAACCACAACGCCAACAACTCCTTCCTCCAGGACGCCCAGGGACCGCTCGTCAGGGGCCTCGCACTGCAGTCGTGCGGGACCGCGCAGCTGGCCGAGAGCTTCGCCTCGGACCGGCCGTTCATCCGCACCCTGCAGCAGGTGACCAACGTCCCCGAGTCCGAGGTGATCTGCCCCCTGGATCCGACCTTCGTCCCGGGGGTGGACCTCACCCCATGACCGCCCCGATCCGAGACGACGAGTCAGCCGGCTGATGGAGACGCGACCACCGACATTCACACGGATCATGATCGCCGTCGCGTTCGCGATCTCCTGCTTCGCGCTGGCCCTGTTTCTGTGGCTGACCTTCGGAGGACCGATCCCGCTGAAGCCGGAGGGGTACCGGCTCACGGTCCCGTTCAACGAGGCGACCCAGCTCGCCCAGGAGTCGGACGTGCGCGTCTCCGGGGTCTCGGTCGGCACCGTGAAGCGGGTCGACCTCAACGACGAGGGACGGGCCGAGGCCGAGATCGAGATCGATCCCGAGTTCGCGCCCATCCCCTCCGACACCCGGGCGATCCTGCGCCAGAAGACGCTGCTCGGCGAGACCTACGTGGAGCTGACTCCCGGCTCGGATGAGGCCGATCCGCTGCCCGAGAACGGCGACCTGCCGCCCGCCCAGGTGTCGGACGCGGTTCAGCTCGACGAGATCTTCCGCACCTTCGACGACTCCACCCGGGCGGCCTTCCAGGCGTGGATGCAGGGCCAGGCCGCCTCGCTGCGCGGCCGGGGCGACGACCTCTCGGTCGCGATCGCGAGCCTCGACCCGTTCGCGCGCGAGGCGGACCGCGCGCTGCGGCTGCTGGATTCCGAGGAGACGGCGGTCAGCGGCTTCGTCCGCAATGCCGGCCAGGTCTTCGAGGCCCTGTCGGAGCGGCCGGGCCAGCTCCGCGGCCTGGTCGAGAACGCGGCTACCGTGTTCGAGACCACCGCGAGGCGCGATCGGGACCTCGCGACCGCGTTCACGATCTTCCCGACGTTCCTGCGCGAGACCCGCGAGACGCTGTCGAGGCTGGAGCGGTTCGCGACCGACACCGACCCAGTGGTCGTCGCCCTGCAGCCCACGGCGCGCGAGCTGACGCCGACCGCGCAATCGCTGGCGCGCGTCTCGCCGGTGCTCGATTCCTTCTTCACCGGCCTCAAGCGGACGATCGACGTCGCCCCGAAGGGCTCCGAGGCCCTGCGGCGCCTGCTCGGCGACGACCTGCCGCCGATCCTCGAGCGCTTCGACCCCTGGTTGGCGGAGCTCAACCCGATCCTCAAGGGCGTCAGCCACTACAGGCACGAGATCACCGCCGCGCTCGCCAACGTGGCCGCGGCGACCAACGGCATCGTCACGCCCCCGGATCCGAAGACCGGAGAGCTGACCCACTTCTTGCGTACCGAGGCGCCGCTGACGCCCGAGAGCGTGACCACGTTCCCGCACCGGCTGCAGATCAACCGCACGAATCCCTACGTCAAGCCGGGGGGCTACCTCGACGTACGGACGGCGTTGAAGTCGTTCGAGACGCGCCAGTGCTCGGCCGGGGCGCAGGTGACGCTGCCGGACGAGGCGACGACGGTCGCCGCCCCGGCGTTCAACATCCGCACCGGAGGCGACCTCGAGGAGGCGACCAGCTTCTATCAGCGCCTGAAGGAGTTCACGTTCAACGGTCAGGACTCGACGGCCGGGATCGCGGCGCCGCCCTGCATCCAGCAGGCACCCTACGAATCGATCGGATCGCCGCACCAGACCAGCGCCTACCAGCACTATTTCCCGCTTCCGTGAGCAGCCGCGCGGGCCTGCGCGGGGCGCTTGCGATCTGGTAGAAGTGCAACTTCGGACCCGCCCTCGGGTTGGCGGAACGGGATCCGGTCGCCTCTGCCGAGGGACGGATCCGACGGGTCGAGGAAGTGACAACACGACGACGCGTGCCGTGATCGCGGCATGCACGCATTAGGAGGGAATGTGATTCGCAAGTCACGTTTTGCCGTGACCGCCGGGCTCGTGATCGCCCTCGGGGCGGCGGGGATCGCGTCCGCGGATGGGAGGTCGGAGAACACGCCCCAGGTCGTCGGCTCGGTGAAGCCGACCAAGCTCGACAAGAAGAAGTACAAGCCGGTCACGCTGTACACCGGGGTCGCGACGTCGGGCACGGTGCCCGGCTTCAACCCGGAGAAGGAGTTCATCTCCTGGGGCAAGAACGTCAAGCTCAAGCCGTCCGCCGCGCCGACCTGCAGCGCGCCGGTCGAGTTCCAGACCACGGAGGCCGCGAGGGACGCGTGTCCGCCCGGCTCCTACGTCGGCACCGGTAAGGCCGCGATCGAGCTGCCGGGTGGCGTCAAGTTCAACAGCCTCGTGGTCTCGGTCTTCAACGGCCCGGGCAAGAACGAGGTCCGCCTGCACACGTACAGCCCCGAGCTCGAGGGCGCGACCCCGACGGTGTTCGGCAGGATCGTGAAGTCGAACGCGGGCAGCAAGTACGGCCAGGCGCTGACGGTCGAGGACGCCCCGGACGTCGCCGGCGACACCGGCAAGATCACCGAGTTCAACGCCTCGCTGTTCAAGAAGAGCAAGACGGCGCTCGCCCGCTGCACGGCGAAGCAGTTCCTTTGGCACCGCGTCGTCACCTATGACGACCAGAGCACCGAGGAAGTCACGCTGTCGCAGAAGTGCAAGCGCAAGTAGCGCCCGAGCGGGTGCTCGTGCCGCGTGGTCGGTTGGAAACAGGGGCGGCTCTTCGGGGCCGCCCCTCTTTCAATATCGTGCTGTCAGTGGGAGGGGCCGCGTTCGTAGCGCGACCCGAACAAGGAGGAGGGAAGCGATGCGCTCAGCGCGTGTGGTAGTGGTCATGGGACTGGCGATGGCGATGGGGGTGGCGGGAATCGCCTACGCCGACGGCGCCGGCCAGGACACGCCGGAGGTCTCCGGGTCGGTGAAGCCGGCGAAGCTCGACAAGAAGAAGTACAAGCCGATCAACCTGTTCACCGAGGTTCGGACCTCCGGCCCGGTGCCGGGAATCAACCCGGAGGCGGAGTTCATCGAGTACGACAAGAACGGCAAGTGGATCGCGAGCGCCTCGCCCACCTGTGGCGCGGAGATCGAGTTCCAGACCACGGAAGCGGCGAGGGCGGCGTGCCCGGAACGGTCGGCGATCGGCTCGGGAGAGGCGGCGATCCTGCTTCCGGGCGGCGTCTTCTTCGACCACATCACGGTGACAGCGTTCAACGGCCCGGGCAAGAACGAGATCCGGCTGCACACCTACAGCCCGCAGCTCGAGGGCGCGACGCCGACGGTGTTCGGGACGATCAAGAAGGTCAACGACGGGCCCTACGGGCTGGCGTTGAGCGTTCCGGACGCGCCCGATGTCGCGGGCGACACCGGGATGATCACCAGGTTCGGCGCGACGATCACCAAGAAGTCCGGGCTGGCGGTCGCCCGCTGCAAGGACAAGCTGTTCCAGATCCAGCGCACGGTGACCTACGACGACGGCAGCAAGGAGACCGCAACCGATTCGCAGAAGTGCAAGCGGAGGCGCGGCTAGAGAAGCGCCTCCAGCCGCACCGCAGGGGAAGGGCGGCCCTCGGGTCGCCCTTTTCTGTAGGTTGCCGCGACGATGCTGCGGCGACGGGCACCATGGATGGTCGGCCTGGCGCTGGCGATCTTCGCGTTCGTGGGCTGTGGCGCGGACGAGACCCGCTACAGCGACCACGACATCGTCGAGAAGCTGAACCTCGAGAAGAGCGAGGGTGGCTACGCGATCGCCGGCGATCCCTTCTGCGAGGTCTCGAAGGGTCTGCTCAACGACGCCGACGAGGTCCAGTCGGCCACGGACGAGGAGCAGCTCGGCCTCGTGATCGCGAGCCGGGAGGGCAACGTCGGCGTCGAGGGTGTGCCCCCGTTCGCCCCCGACTGCCGGGACTCGGCAAAGAAGAAGCTCGATCGACTCGACCCGAAGCCCAAGGAGGAGTAGTCCGCGGCGCCGGGCCGGCCCGTTGCGCTCGCGAAACTTGTTCAGCTCGGGCGGGTTAGGGTAGAGACGAGGGAAGCAAGAGACTTAGCGGCCGCCGCCGCTCGGCGGCGCGTGGCGTGATGGAAGGAATGCGGATGAAGCTACGACGGATCATCAGCCTCGGGCTCGTGTTGGCGCTCGGCGTCTCGGCGATCGCCTACGCCGACGGCGCCAGCCAGGACACGGCGTTCATGGACGGGAAGATCAGCCCGAGCAAGCTCGACAAGAAGAAGTACAAGCCGGTCACCCTGACCGCCGGCCTGCGGACCACGGGCCCGGTGCCGGGCATCAACCCCGAGAAGGAGTTCCTCTCCTTCAGCAAGAACCTGAAGTTCAACCCCGGCGCGCCTGACACCTGCAGCGCCGCGATCGAGTTCCAGACGACGACGGCGGCCAGGGCCGCGTGCCCGAAGGGCTCGTTCCTCGGCGCCGGCAAGGGCTCGATCGAGCTCCCGGGCGGCGTCAAGTTCAGCGACATCGTGGTCAGCACGTTCAACGGCCCCGGCAAGAACCAGATCCGGCTGCACACCTACAGCCCCTCGCTCGAGGGCGCCACTCCGACGGTGCTCGGCAAGATCGTGAAGTCGAACGTCTCCGGTTACGGTCAGGCGCTCGATGTGAACGACGCGCCCGACGTCGCCGGCGACACGGGGATGATCACCTCGTTCGGTACCACGCATCAGCAAGGGCAGCAAGTTCGTCACCGCCCGCTGCAAGTCGAAGACGATCAACTTCCTGCGCAAGGTGACCTACGACGACGGGTCGAGCGAGACCGCGACGACGAGCCAGAAGTGCAAGCGCAAGTAGCTCGGCGCTGAAGAGAGGGCTGGGAGGGGGCGGCTCACGGGCCGCCCTCTTTCGTCTCCCACCGGGCATAGGATTGGGGTGATGGCGAAGAACGTCAGGCGCGATCCCAGGCTCGTCTCGCTCGGCTACGGCCGCTGGGTGCGGGCCGATCGCGTCTTCGCCCTCGTCCCGCTCCAGCGCGAGGACCGCGGCGAGGGCCGCCGCACCTACGTGCACGTCGACGGGATCGCCGAGCCGCTGATCGCCTCGCGCTCCGAGCGCGCGATCCTCGCCGACGTCGAGGCCGCGCTCGCGGAGGCCGCCGGGGTCCCGCCCCGGTCGCGCGGCGGCGCCGCCGCGAAGGGCCAGGACAGCCTGCTGTAGCACGGGCGCGGCGCCGACTAAGCTCACCCGCCCGTGAGCTACTACGTCACCACGCCGATCTACTACGTCAACGCGGAGCCGCATCTGGGGCACGCGTACACGACGATCGCCGCCGACGTCCTCGCCCGGCACATGCGCCAGCGCGGCGAGGACGTCTTCTTTCTCACCGGCACCGACGAGCACGGCGAGCCGGTCGAGCTCGCCGCCGAGCGAGAGGGCGTCTCGCCCCAGGAGCTCGCGGACCGCAACGCGCCCAAGTTCCAGCGCATGGGCGAGCGCGTCGGCGCCTCGAACGATTTCTTCATCCGCACCTCCGACCCGCGCCACACCGAGCGGGTCGCCGAGGTGATGCAGCGCGTCCACGACAACGGCCACGTCTACGAGGGCGTCTACGAGGGCTGGTATTGCCCGAGGTGCGCCGACTTCAAGACCGAGCGCGAGCTCGGGCCCGGCCAGACCTGCCCGATCCACGAGATCCCGCTCGAGCGCGAGCGCGAGGAGAACTGGTTCTTCCGCCTCTCGAGCTTCGAGGACGACCTCAAGCGGCTGTACGCCGAGCGCCCAGCGTTCGTCGTCCCGGAGTCGCGCCGCAACGAGGCGCTGTCGTTCATCGAGGGCGGGCTCGAGGACGTCTCGCTCTCGAGGCCGAAGCTCCGCTGGGGGATGAAGCTGCCGTGGGATCAGAGCCAGCGCATGTACGTGTGGTTCGATGCGCTGCTCAACTACTACACGGCGCTCTCCTTCGCCCGCGAGGGCGAGGACCTGACCGAGCGCTACTGGCCGGCGACCCGGCACGTGCTCGGCAAGGACATCCTCAAGTTCCACGCCGTGATCTGGCCGGCGCTGCTGCTCGCCGCCGGGCTCGAGCCCCCGCGCGGGATGGTCATCCACGGCTTCCTGCTGATGGGCGAGCGGAAGATGTCGAAGTCACTCGGCAACGTGCTCGACCCGAACGAGGTGATCGAGCGCTTCGGCTCCGACGCGCTGCGCTTCTACTGCTGCCGCGAGGTCTCCTTCGGCCAGGACGGCAACGTCTCGGCGGCCGGATTCGAGGCCCGGTACGAGTCCGAGCTCGCCAACGACTGGGGCAACCTCGCGTCGCGGACCCTGGCGATGATCGATCGCTACCGCGACGGCGTCGTGCCCGCCGCCTCCGAGGACGCCGAGCTCGCCGGTGGAGCGGACGGGCTCGCGGGCCTCGACGGGACCGTGCGCGAGTTGCTCGACCGTTGCGAGATCACCCAGGCGCTGGAGGAGATCTGGGCGCGGGTGCGTCGGCTGAACCGGTACGTCGAGGAGAGCAAGCCGTGGGAGCTGGCGAAGGACGAGGCGTCCGGCGAACCCGATCTCAAGCGAACGCCCAACGGAGCAGCCCAGCGGCTCGACTCGGTCCTCTACAACCTCGCCGAGGGCGTGCGCGTGATCGCGCTCATGCTGCACGCCTACATGCCGGACTCGAGCGGCCGCCTGCTCGAGGCGCTCGCCGAGGGCAACCGCGAGCTCGACGCGTTCGGCGCTCGCGGCGGAGGCGCCCGGGTCGAGCGGATCCCGCCGCTGTTCCCGAAGCTTGCCTGACCGGGGCTAGCCCGCCGCCGCCGGCTGGATGCCGAGCCCTCGGCCGCGACCTCGACCGGCACCGGCGCTCGGGCTGCGAGGGGGCTCTGCGAGACTCGGCCGGTGATCGACACGCACTGTCATCTCGGCCTCTGCGAGCCGGCGGATTCGGAGCTCGTCGCCGCCGCTCGCGAGGTTGGGGTGCGACGGATGCTGAGCGTCGGAATCGACGAGCGCGGCAGCGAGGAGGCGATCGCCGCGGCCGAGCGCCACGAGGCGGTGTTCGCCTGCGTCGGGCGCCACCCCAACGGCGCCACCGGCTTCAACGACCTGGCGGCGCGCCGGCTCGAGCGGCTCGCCTCGCACCCGCGGGTCGCGGCGGTCGGCGAGACGGGCCTCGACTACTACCGAGACCGGGCGTCGCGCGACGATCAGCGCCACGCGTTCGGGCGCCAGATCGAGATCGCGCGCCGGGTCGGCAAGCCGCTCGTGATCCACGTCCGCGACGGCGGCGCGACCACCGACGGCGAGGCGCTCGCCGAGACGTTCACGATCCTTCGCGCCGAGGCGACCGGCTTGACCATCGTCCTGCATTGCTTCTCGGCGCCCGCGGCACGCGCCGCGCAGGCCGCGGGGTGGGGCTGGTACTGCTCGTTCGCCGGCAACCTCACCTATCCGAGCGCCGAGTCGCTGCGCGAGGCGGCGGCGGCGGTTCCGGACCAGCTGCTGCTGGTCGAGACCGACTCGCCGTTCCTGTCGCCGCAGCCGGTTCGCGGCAAGCCGAACCAGCCCGCGAACGTGGTCGCCACCGCCGAGCGGCTCGCCGAGCTGCGCGGCGTCCCCTTCGCGGAGCTCGAGGCGACGGTGGAGGCGAACGCCGCGCGCGTCTTCTCGTGGGACTAGCGATGGTGCGCCTCGGCCAGAACTTCCTCGCCGACACCAACCTGCTCGAGGCGATCGTCCGCGCGGCCGAGGTGAGGTCGACCGACACCGTGCTCGAGGTCGGCGGCGGGGAGGGGGCGCTGACCCGGGGCCTGGCGCCGCGGGCCGCGGCCGTGCACGTGGTCGAGCTCGACCGGCGGCTGCGCCCGGAGCTCGAGGGAGTCGCTGCCGAGCACCCGAACGTGAAGCTTCACTTCGGCGACGCGCTGCGCCTCGACCTCTCCGCCCTCGACCCGCAGCCGACCCGGATGGTGGCCAACCTGCCGTACTCGATCGCGACGCCGCTTGTGCTGCGAACGATCTCCGAGCTGCTCGGCGTCGAGGCGTGGACGCTGATGGTCCAGCGCGAGATCGCGGACCGGCTTCGGGCGGCGCCTGGCTCGCGCACCTACGGCGGCGCCGAGCGTGCTCGTCCAGCTCGCCTGCGAAATTCGCCTCCTGCGGGCGGTCGACCGGGCGGTCTTCTCGCCGCGCCCGCGGGTCGATTCGGCGCTGATCGGGCTGCGGCGGCTGCGACCGGCAGCGAGCCCCGCGGTCGCCGCCCTGGTTCGCGATGCGTTCGCCCACCGGCGAAAGTCCCTGGCTCGGTCGCTCGATCTCGCCCGCCCGGGCGTTCGCGACGCGGCCCGCGCGGGGCTGGCGCGGCTCGGGCTGCCCGAGGATGCGCGCGCCGAGCGCCTCAGCCCCGCCGAATTCGAGGCGCTGGCCGCCGAGCTCGCCGGCAGCGGCGCGGGCACGCCGCGATGACCGTCGTGCGCGCGCCCGCGAAGCTCAACCTCTGCCTCTACCTGGGCGAGAGGCGCCCGGACGGAAGGCACCAACTGGTGTCGCTGTTCTGCCCCCTGCTGCTCGCGGACCGGATCGAGCTCGACGAGATCGATGGCGAGAGCGACGAGGTCATCTGCGACGGGATCGAGGGGCCGAACCTGGTCGGCGTGGCGCTCGAGGCGATGCGTGCCCGCGGCTGGGAGAGCCCGCCGCTTCGGGTCGCGATCGAGAAGCGGATCCCGGTGGCGGCCGGTCTCGGTGGCGGCAGCGCCGACGCGGCCGCGGTACTGCGATTGGCGAGGGGCGAGATCGCCGAGCTCGAGCAGCTGGCGGCTGGGCTCGGGGCGGACGTCCCCTCACAGCTCGAGCCGACGTTCGCGCTCGTCGGCGGGGCCGGCGAGCGGATCGAGCCGCTGTCGACGCCGGGCGAGTTCGCCGTCGTGCTGATCGACGACGACGAGGGCCTGTCGACGGGCGACGTGTACGCGCAGGCCGAGTCGCTGGGGTTGGCGCGTGCGCCTCGCGAGCTCGACCGGATCGCCTCGCGGCTGCGGGCGGCGGCCGCCGACGGCGTTTCGCCGCTCGATTACCTCGACCTGCTCGTCAACGACCTCGAGCAGGCGGCGGTCTCGCTGCGGCCGCGCATCGCCGAGGCGCTGACCGCGCTCGAGGAGGTCGGCGCGGCGCGGGCGATGGTCACAGGATCGGGGCCGACGGCGTTCGGGATCTTCCGCGACATCGCCGCGGCCGACGCGGCGGCATCGACGCTTGCGCCGCGGTACGCGAACGCGATCGTCTCGGCGCCGCGGCGGCTTCGATAATCCCGGCCTTGCAACACGAGGGATCCAAGCCCGAGCGCGTCCGCATCGCGGCGATCGTCGCGGTGGCGATCGCCGGCTTCATCGCCTTCCAGGTGCTGGTCCCCGACATCGACGTCGAGCAGCTGCTCCAGGACCTCTCGAGCGGGCTCGGGGACTGGACCTACGCGCTCGTCGGGGCGCTCGCGTTCCTGGAGACGGGCGCGTTCGTCGGCCTCGTCTTCCCCGGCGAGACAGCGGTGATCCTCGGCGGCGCCGTTGCCGGCCAGGGCGACGTTTCGATCGTGATCATGATCGCGATCGTCTGGTTCTGCGCCTGGGCCGGTGACACGACCAGCTTCTACATCGGCACCCGGCTCGGACGAGATTTCGTCATCCGCCACGGGCCCCGGGTCCGCATCACGCACGAACGCTTCGAGCAGGTTGAACGCTACTTCGCCCGCCACGGCGGCAAGACGATCCTGATCGGGCGGTTCATCGGCCTCGTGCGCGCGCTGGCGCCGTTCATCGCCGGCAGCTCGGGAATGCGCTATCGGGGCTTCCTCCCGTACAGCGTGCTCGGCACCGGACTCTGGGCCGCCGCGTTCACGCTGCTCGGCTACGCGCTCTCGCAGAGCCTCGACAAGGCGACCGAGATCGCCGGCCGCGGGGCGCTCGTGTTCGGCACCGTCGTCGCGGTGATCGTCGCCGGGGTCGTGATCTCGCGCTACCTGCGCGTGCCCGAGAACCGGCGAGCGGCTGGCGGAGCGGATCGAGCGGACGCCGGGGCTGCGGTGGCTGTTGCCGGAGCTTCGCTTCTTCTGGGCCCGGATCACGCCGGGCGGCCTCGGGCTCGAGTTCACGAGCCTGATGGCGACGCTCGCGGTGTCCCTGTTCGTGCTCGTCGGCTACGCGATCCTGGTCACCGGAGACCCGGGTCCGACGCCGGGCGACGCCACCGCCGCCGATGTGGTCGACGGCCTTCGGTCCGGCTGGCTGACCACGCTCGCCAAGCTGGTCACCGCGCTGGGGACGACCGTGGTCACGCTCGCGGTCGCGCTGGTCGCGGCCACGGTGCTGGCGCTTCGCCGCAGATGGATCGAGGCGACCGTGCTCATCGTCGCCCTGGTCGCCTGCCACCTCGCGGTACCGATCCTCAAGGAGATCGTCGACCGGCCGCGGCCGGAGGGCGGCCTCGTCGACGCGAGCCGGGCCTCCTACCCGAGCGGACACGCGGCCTACGCGGTGATCTACACGTGGCTCGCCCTCACCGTGACGATCCGGGTCCGGCCGGGGTGGGCGTACGGGTCCGCGCTCGTCGCCGCGGGGGTCGCGCTCACGGCGCTGGTCGGGCTCAGTCGTGTCTACCTCGGCGTGCATTACCTCTCGGACGTCAGCGGCGGCTGGGCGCTCGGCGTCTCGGCGTTCGCGATCTGCGCCGCCGTCGCGATGGTGGTCACGCACTTGCGGCAGAATCACAACGCTTGATGCCGCCCGTGGCCAGAATCGGAACCGAATATCTGCTCTTCGGCGCCGCCGGGCTGATCAGCCTGGTCGCCTTCGCGGCGCTGATCCTGGCGCCGGCGATCGGCTCCTTCGGCCGCACCTGGGAGAAGGCGACGGCGGTCGTCGTCTCGGTTTTCGTGCTCCTCGCCCTGCTCGCGATCGGTGTCGCGCTCGGGGTGGCGATCGTCTACTACTGGGACGACATCACGGAGCTGTTCGGCGGCTGAGCGCTGCCCGGCACCTAGAATCTTCGGGTGCCCTCGGAGCCCAGAACCCGCAAGAGGCCGGCGTCTGCCGCGGCCGAAGGCGCCTTGGAGACGCTTTCGGAGGCGATCGAATCCGGCGCCGGCCTCCCCGCCGTGGCGCGGGCGGCGGCGGCCGCGCTCGGCTCCAGCGTGGCGCTGATCGACCGCTCGAGCGCGGTGCTCGCGGTCGCGGCGTCGTCGTCGGCGGAGGAGTCGAAGCTGCTCGCGGGCGGGGGTGACGTCGGAACGCTCGAGCTGCGGGTCGCGGACGCCGTGGTCGGCGAGCTGCGCTTCCGGAGCCGCGGCGGTGAGCCCTCGCCGACCCTGACCCGGATGGTGACCACGCTGCTGGCGCTCGAGCTGGAGCGCTCCCGGGCACCGGAATGGGCCAGCGACGAGGCCGCCGGCGAGTTCGTGCGCGCGGTCCTGGAGCGCAAGGTCACCGACCGCGGCGACATCGTCGCCCGGGGGGCCGAGCTCGGCGCGCAGATCGAGGCCGGGGGAGGGGTGATCCTCGCCCGCGCGGTGCCGCGTGCCGCGCAGACCGAGGACTGGCGAGCCCGCGTGCTCGTCGTCGCGCTGCGCGCGCTGCGCGCCGCGAGCACGGGCGCGATCGCGGCGCTGGACGACGACGGCGACCGGGCCCAGGTGAGCGCCATCTTCCCGTGCACCGGCGACGCCGAGCACGCTCGCGCCGCGCAGGCGCTGGCGCGCGAGCTCGACGCCTCGCTGCCGGGATTTCATCTCACCGTGGCGCGAAGCCGCTGGGTCTCCGACCCGGCGGACCTGTTCCGCGCCGGGCAGGAGGCGCTGCTTGCCGCGAACGTCGCCGAGGCGGACGGGGTCGCCCTGCTCGCGTTCGAGGACACGGGCTCTTACCGGCTGCTGCTGCCGGCGATGAGCGAGGAGTCGGGAGAGCTCGAGCGCTTCTACGAGGAGACCGTCGCCCCGCTCGCCGCCTACGACGAGCAGTACGAGACCGACCTCGTGTCGACGATCGAGGCGTACCTGGAGAACGACGGCAACGTCACCCCGACCGCCGATCAGCTCTTCACCCACCGCCACACGGTCCGCTACCGGCTCGAGCGCGTCCGCGACCTCTGCGGCCACGACATCACCTCGACCGAGGGGCGCGAGAAGCTCGGCCTCGGCCTCAAGGCGATGCGCGTGCTCGGGATCGCACCGCGCCGCGGCCCCGCCACCGAGCCCGGCACCGAGGCCGGCCGGGCCAAGGTGCGCCGCAAGGCGGAGGAGTAGCTCCGGGGCGAGGGATCGAACCTCGGCTGCCAGGACCAAAACCTGGAGTGCTCCCATCTACACCACCCCGGATCGGTGCCGCACGAGTCTAAGCCCGTCGCCCGGCGACGATCGGCGCCAGGTCGGCGATCACGACGAGGGGTTGATCGAAGACCTGGCGATGGGAGTAGCGGATGGGAAACCAGCCGAGGCGGCGAAGCGACGCCTCCCGCGCTCGGTCGGTCTCCTGACGGTGTCGCGTGCGATGCCAGCGGTGGCCATCGAGCTCGACCGCGACCCGCTCCGACGGCCACGCGGCGTCGATCCGCATCCGTCCGACGCGGAAGTTGAGCGAGGGCTGCGGTAGCCCCGCCCCGCGGACGAGCCCGAGGAAGGCATCCTCGAGCTCCGAGCGCGAGACGGTGTCGAAGCGCTCGGCGACGGCGAGCAGGCGCCGAAGTGCGGCGGCACCGCGGCGGTGCGGATAGCGCTCGAGGATGTCGTGCAGGCTACGAACCGTGGTCCGCCGGTCGCCGATCGCCTGATCGACCGCACGCTCCAGACCGCGAGCGTCGAGCATCGAGCCGAGGTCGAGGAGCGTGCGGCATGGGGAAGTGACGGGGATCCCGTCCTCCACCCGCACGTCGATCGCGGGAAGGGGCGCTCGATGCACGACGAGTCCGGCGCGCCGGCCCTTGCCGCTGCCGAGCGGGACGCTCACATGGGTCGGAGTCGGGTCGACCTCGATCCAGGGAGGGAAGAGCTCGAAGACGAGCCCGGCGTGGACGTGGCTCAATGCCGCCTCGCTTCCACACGACATCACGGCAGCGAGCAAGACGCCCCGATCGGTGATCGCGGCGTGGCCGACGGCGAAGACGCCGACGTGGATCCGATGCAGCCGCCCGGTCTCGACTCGGTACTGGACCGCCCTCCTGCTCAGCCCGAGTCGTCGGAGCTGGCGAAACGTGATCAGCCCATGCTGCCGTAGTGCCAACGCGGCGATCCTCCGATCCACGTTCAAGACTGCACCGAATCGGGTCCAAGGCCCGATCGTGCACATCCGTGCCCGCTATGGCGGGCCTCGTTGTGCACATCGACAGCACGCAGCTCGTATTGCACGTTCGAGCACGTTGACTGCCGGCCGCTTACCGCTCAACGCGAGCATGTGGCGGATCCGTGTCTAGGCGGTAGCGCGAGTCGCTGCCTCCTCCTCGAGGAGCCTCTTCAGCGCGCTGACCCGCTCGCGCCACCACGCCTTCATCTCCTCGGCGGTCTCGGCGTCGGGCAGGCGCTCGTGCTCCAGCCCCACCTGGCTCTTCGCCTCGCCCTTGGACACGAAGCCGACCACGACCCGCGTCGAGCCGTCCTCCCAGTCGAAGCGCGCCGACTTCGGTGCCGTCGCGGTCCGCTCGCGCATCTTCGCGCCCGGCAGCCACCGCTCGCGCACGCGCTCGTCGGCGAACGCCTCGAACAGGCGCTCGACGGGCACGGCGACCGTCTTCGACGCGGTGACCGACCAGCCATTCGGCCGCTGCCCGGGCGCGCGCAGCCCACGGGCCCGCTCATAGGCGACGGTCAGCGATTGCGCCCACCAACCCGCGACTTGGTGCTCGTTGCGAAGCCGGCGCGCGATCTCGCGGTGCGGGCGGGTCGCGGCGCCCCACCCATCGAGGGTCGCGAACCAGTCGTCCCAGCCGCGGCCGGTGGCGGCGCGCACCGCCCGGTCGGAGACCGGGGGTTCGTACCGGGCCTCGGCGCTCTCCGGGCGCCGGCCGTCCGCGATCAGCTGGCGGCGGGCGGCGGTGTAGCTCTCGCCCGTCTTCGCCATTCGGGCGCGGACCCTCCGCTTGAACGACTTCTGTGCGGTCATGCTCTGCTCCTTCGCTGGCGCGGCTGCCGCAACCCACGCTCACGGCGCCCGCCGGAAGGGCTGACGATGACCGGCGTCCCGAGGGCTCGAGGCCCCCTTTACCTCCCGGAGCCGGTCGCGTGGGTACCGGGGTGGAGGTCGGGCGCGGGACGCGCCGAAACCGAAGATATCGCTGCGCCGAGCGCGGATCAAGATCGCCGTCGTCCGCGCCGCTCTACGATTGCGCCCGTGAGCGGCGGAAACTCCGATGGCGGCCTCACCGTCCTGATCATGGCCGCGGGCGAGGGAACGCGGATGCGCTCCTCGATGCCGAAGGTCCTGCACCCGGTGTGCGGGCGGGCGATGGTCGCCTGGCCGGTGCTCGCCGCCCGCGACGCCGGCGCCGACCGGATCGCCGTGATCGCCTCCCCGGATCGCGACCTCACCGCCGGGCTCCCCGATGGCACCGAGACCGTGATTCAGCCCGAGCCAGACGGCACCGGCGGCGCGGTCCGGGCCGCCCACGACCTGATCCGCGACTCCGACGTCGTCGTCGTGCTCTCCGGCGACCATCCACTGATCAGCGCCGAGATCATCTCCGCCCTGCTCGAGACGCACCGCGCGGCGAAGGCCGGCGCCACCGTGATGACCGTCGAGCTCGACGACCCGAGCTCCTACGGCCGCATCGTCCGCGACGAAGCCGGCAACGTCGAGCGCATCGTCGAGACCAAGCACCCGGATCAGGTCCCGCCCGAGGAGCTCGCGATCCACGAGGTCAACACCGGCACCTACGCCTTCGCCGCCGACGCCCTCCTCGAGGCGGTCGACGGCCTCACCAACGACAACCCCGCCGGCGAGTACTACGTCGGAGACGTCCTGCCTGCGCTTCGCGAGCAGGGGCTGCGGGTCGTCGCCCACCTCGCCACGGACCCGAACGTCAACCTCGGCGTCAACGACCGCGTCGACCTCGCTCGCGTCACCGGCGAAGCGCGCCGCCGGATCCTCGAGCGCCACATGCGCGCCGGGGTCACCGTCGTCGACCCGGACTCGACCTGGATCGACGCCGAGGTCGAGATCGCGGCCGACGCCACGCTCGAGCCGGGGACGACCCTTCGCGGCCGGACGACGATCGGCGCCGACTCGATCATCGGACCGCACTCGACGGTGATCGACTCCCGGATCGGCGAGCAGGCGCGCGTCGTCAGCTCCCACCTCGACGGCGCCGAGGTCGGAAACCTCGCGAGCGTCGGCCCGTTCGCCCACCTGCGTCCCGGCACGGCGCTCGGGCAGCGCACGAAGGCGGGCAGCTTCGTCGAGATCAAGGAGTCGACCGTCGACGAGGGCGCCAAGGTTCCCCATCTCTCCTACGTCGGCGACGCCGAGATCGGCGCCGACGCCAACATGGGCGCCGGCAGCATCACCGCCAATTACGACGGTGAGCGCAAGCACCGCACGAAGATCGGGGAAGGTGCGCGGATCTCCGTCAACACCTCGCTCGTAGCTCCGGTCACCGTCGGCGATGGCGCTTACACTGGCGCCGGTGCGGTGATCCGCGAGGACGTGCCGGACGGGGCGCTCGCGGTGTCGTCCAACGAACAGCGAAACATCGAGGACTACGCGAAGCGCAAGGCGGCGGAAGCGGAAGAGGATCGAGGAAAGTGAGCATTCTCGAAGAGCGCCCGCAGGTCGTCAGCTCGATCCCGCACGACTACACCAAGCGGCTGATGGTCTTCGGCGGTCGGGCCTCGATGGAGCTGGCGGCGAAGATCGCCGGCAAGCTCGACGTCGACCTCGGGCAGGTCGATCTGCGGACCTTCGCCGACGGCGAGGTCTACTGCCGCTACAACGAGTCGATTCGCGGCGCCGACGTCTTCCTCGTCCAATCGACGGCGGCCAACAAGGCGCAGGGGATGACCCCGAACGACGCGCTCATGGAGCTGCTGGTGATGGTCGACGCCGCCAAGGGCGCCTCCGCTCACCGGATCATCGCCGTCATGCCCTGGTACGGCTACTCGCGCCAGGACAAGAAGTCGGCTCCCCGCGAGCCGATCTCGGCCCGCGTCGTTGCCCAGTGCCTGGAGGCGGTCGGCGTCGACCGGGTGCTGACCATGGACCTCCACTCCGGCCAGGTGCAGGGGTTCTTCTCGGTCCCGGTCGATCACATGACCGCGATGCCGATGCTCACCCAGTACTTCATGGATCAGGCCTGGGACGACGAGCTGGTGATCGTCTCCCCGGACGCCGGCCGGGTCAAGGTGGCGCGCAACTTCGCCCGCAAGATCGGCGTCCATTGGGCGGTGATGGAGAAGGAGCGCCCGGCGCAGCAGGTCGCCGAGATCGGCTACGTGGTCGGCGACGTCGCCGGCAAGACGGCGGTGCTCGTCGACGACATGATCGACACCGCCGGCACCCTGACGGCGGCCGCCAAGACGGTGCTCGACGAGGGCGCCGCCCGGGTGATCGCCTGCGCAACCCACGGGGTCTTCTCCGGCCCCGCATACGAGCGGCTCGCGTACGAGAACTCCGGGATCGAGCGGATCGTGGTCACCGACACGATCCCGCTGCGCCCGGACTACCCCGAGAACATCGTCCCGCTCTCATCCGCGACGACGCTCGCCGACTCGATTCGCCGCATCTTCGCCGACGATTCCGTCTCCGAGATCTTCGCCGGCGAGAATCAGCTGTTCTAGGGCCTTCTCGGCGATTCCCGGATAGCGATGCGGTTCCGGGCCTCGTGCGCCGGCGGTGCGCCGGGGTTGCCCCCGTGGGCGGGGTGGGCGGATACTGCGGACGGCGATGTCGCAGGAGAACGTGGAGACGCTCCAGCGAGCCCAGGAGGCCTGGAACACCGAGAATCTGGACGCCTGGTTGGCCGAGCTTGATCCCGAGGCCGAGTGGCATACCGCCCTCGAGCAAGCCTTGGAGGGCAGAGGAGGCATCTATCGGGGCCACGATCGTCTGCGAGCGGCCTGGGACGAATACCGCGGCCAGGCATGGGGAGGCTTGATGAATCAGATCGAGGAGATTCGCGACCTCGGCGAGTCGGTTCTGGTCCTCGGTCATCTCGACGTCAGCGGGCGGACGGCCGGCATCGAGTCCAGCCAGGAATTCGGGCCAGCTCGTCACCTTCCGAGGCGGGAAGATCCTCCGCACGCATGACTTTTTGAGCCACGTGGCGGCCCTCGAAGCCGCCGGGCTGCTCAGCCCGGGTCGCTGATCCGCCACTCGCCGCCCTCCTCGAGCAGGAGCACGGTGCGCGGCTCCGCCCCGGATCCCCGGAGCCGGTAGCGCGCCTCGACCCGGGCGCGGTTGCCGCTCACGCTCACGTAGTGGACGCTGACCTCCGATCCGGCGAACACGGCGCCGAGCGCATCGAGGATGCGCTCGCATTTCGGCACCTCGTCGCTGTGCAGGCGCTGCGCCGTCTCCACCTGCAGCGCCTCGCGGGCGTCGGTCGTCAGCAGGCCGCAGAAGGTCGCCGAGTCGCCGTCGGAGGCGGCGCCGAAGAACCGGTCGACCACCCCGGCGACCCGCTCCTCCTCGGTCGGCGGGTCCTCGAATGGGCCGAGGTCGGCGATCGCGAGCGCCCCGATCGCGATCCCGAGCACCAGCAGGCCGGTGGCGATCCGCCGGCGAACCGCGTCGCTCATCCCGATAGCCGCTGGGAGCAGGGGCTCATCGGGCCCCAACGTAGCGTGCGGCCCGACCCTGCGCCGGTAGCCTGGCGCCGTGCACGAGGCATGGACGCATCACGGCAGGACGCCGCTTCGGATCGGGCACAAGGGCGCTGACGCGGTCCACCCCGGCAACACGCTCGAGAGCTTCGCCGCGGCGGTCGAGCTCGGCGTCGACGCGATCGAGCTCGACGTCCTGCGCCCGCAGTCGGACTTCGCGGACGGCGCCGACTGGCGCCGCGCCAGCGCGGGCCCCGCGCCGGGCGAGCCGCTGCTGGTCGCCCACGACTGGGCCGACGCGCGACGCCGCCACCCGATCACCCTCGCCGAGGCTCTCGACGCCTTCACGCGCCCACCGCTCGACCGCGTTCGCTTCGATCTCGACCTGAAGCTCGCCGGGCGCGAGGACGAGGTGATCGCGGCGCTGCGCGAGCGCGAGCTCGTCGACCGCGCGATGACCTCGACGATGGAGGTCTCGAGCCTCGCCTACCTGCGCGAGCACGCGCCTGAGATCGAGCGCGGCTGGACGCTGCCGAGAGTCACCCGCGACTGGTCGCGAAGCCCCTGGCTGCGCCCGGCCTTCCTCGCCGGCTCGGCGTCGCTGCGCGCGCGGCTGCCGGGGATCGTTCGCCGCGGTGCGCCTGCGCTCGGCGCCTGGGCGGTCTGGGTCTACCACCCGCTGATCACCGCGCGGCTGGTGGGCGCCGCCCGGTCGGCCGGGGTCGCGGTGATCGCCTGGACAGTCGACGACGCCGACCGCGTCCGTCGTCTGCGCGCGCTCGGCGTCGACGGGATCTGCTCCAACGATCCCGGGCTGCTGGCGGCCGCCTAGGCCTTGGTCTTGACCGCCGACTCGAGCTCGGCCTGGTTGAAGCCCGAGGTCACCTCGCCCGAGGTCGCAAAGCGGTAGAGGGCAACCCCGAACACGCCCCGCATCGCCTGCATGACCAGCACCGAGACGACCAGCAGCATGACCCCTACGAGCACGATCGCCGCGCCCGCCGCGAGGCCGCTGTCGCTGTCGTCCGAAACCCACAGGTAGATGCCGCCGACGATCAAGACGATCGCGGGGAGCACCCCGCCGAGTCCGATGATGCCGCCGATCGCGACGTTGCCGGTCACCTGTCCTTGCCAGCGCTCCTTGAACAGGGTCGCGGAGCGCTTCAGGGTCGCGAGCGGGCCGGTGCCCTCGAAGGTGACCACGGGAATCGCCATGAACGTGATCAGCGACCAGGCCGCGCCGACCAGCGAGCCGATGATCGCCTCGCCGACGCTGCCGCTCTGCTGGATCAGCGAGATCAGCGTCCCGACGAGGGCCGCCAGCGCCGCCCAGCCGGCGATCGCCCCGATCCGCTCGCGCGCCACCGCGAAGCCGTCCGAGGTGGTCGCCCGGCGACCGTGGAAGATCGCGTCGGCGGTCGCCGCGAGGGCGACGCCGACGTAGACGGCGACGAACGATGAGAGGTAGAGCCCGATCGCGGTCAGCGCCCCGCCGATCACCTCCTCGCCGTCGTCGATCAGATAGAGGCCCGGGCCGACGGTGAGCGCCAGGATCACGATCGACGAGAGGCCGCCGTAGATCGGAAAGCGAAACAGCTCGCGGTTGGAGCGCAGCACGCCCCAACTCTTCTTGGTCAGCTCCCAGCCCTGTCTGAACCTGCCCAACGGCGTCACTCCTTGTCGAGGGGGTTGGCTGACCCTACATCGGGACTCCAACGGCGCGGCTAGAGTCCCGCCCGATGGCCGGCGAGTCGGCGCTGCCACTCAGGACCACGTTGGCCCTGTTCGCGATGGGCCTCGGCGTGCTCGTGATCGCCAACGACTTCACGGCGCTCAACGTCGCGCTGCCGGCGATCGAGGAGGACTTCGATATCGACGTCGGCACCGTCCAGTGGACGGTCAACGCCTACGCGCTGGTCTTCGGCATGGGGCTGATCACCGGTGGGCGCCTCGCCGACATGCTCGGCCGGCGGAAGATCTTCTTCATCGGCACCGCGATCTTCGCCGGCTTCTCGGCGCTCGGCGGGATCGCGCCGACCGCGCCGCTGCTGATCGGCGCTCGGGTCGGGATGGGGGTCGGCGGTGCGTTGATGTGGCCGGCGATCCTCGGGATGACCTTCGCTGCGCTGCCGCCGGCGCGCGCCGGGCTCGCCGGCGGGCTGATCCTCGGCGTCGCCGGAATCGGCAACGCGCTTGGACCGCTGCTCGGCGGCGTGCTGACCGACGAGATCAGCTGGCGGGCGATCTTCTTCCTCAACCTTCCGGTGGCCGCGTTCGCGGTCCTGGCAACCGCCCGTTACGTGCATCAGCCGCCGCCGGAGGTCGCCGAGCGGCGGCTCGACTACGGCGGCGTCGCGACCGTCTCGCTCGGCCTCGTCTCGCTGCTCTTGGCCCTCGACCAGGCCGTCGACTGGGGCTGGACCGACGCCCGCGTGCTGGCGATGTTCGCGGTCGCGGTCGCGATGTTCATCGCCTTTGCGAGGGTCGAGCGCCGGATGGGCGAGGCGGCGCTGGTGCCTCCCGACGTGTTCGCGAACCGCAGCTTCGGCGCCGCCTGCCTGACCGTGTTGATGCTCTCCGCCGTGTTCTTCTCGATCGTCCTCTACGGGCCGCAGCTGATGGAGAAGGTGCTCGGCTGGTCCGCGCTCAAGGCGGGCGCGGGGATGTTGCCGATGCTCGCCCTGTTCGCCGCCGTCTCCTTTCTCGCCGGCCGCCTGTATGAGCGAATCGGCGGCAGGCCGGTGATCATCGCCGGCACCGCCCTGCTCGCCGCCGGACCGCTGTTCGTCTCCTTCTTCGGCGCCGACTCGGGCTACGCCGTGCTGGTTCCCGGGCTCGCGCTGACCGGGATCGGGGCGGGGCTCTTCTATCCGTCGATCACCACCGCGGCCGTGACCGCCCTCGACGCGGCACGCTCGAGCCTCGCCGGCGGGATCACCTACATGTTCCAGATCGCCGGCGGCGCCGTCGGCCTCGGCCTGACGACCGCGCTGTTCACCACCCGCTCGGAGGACCGCGTCGTCAGCGACGCCGCGGATCTCGGGTTGAGGATGACCGGTGAGCAGTCCGCGGTGATCCACGGGGTCCTCGCCGGGACCGACCCGGGCACCGCGGCCTTCAACGACTTCGGCACCTCGGTCGCCGACCGGCTGCTCGACGTGGTCAAAGACTCGTTCGTCTCCGGGGTCCAGTTCAGCCTTCGCGTCGTCGCGGCGATCGCCCTCGTCGGCCTGGTGATCGCGATCCGCGGGGTGCGCCCGCGCGACCCCGAGCCCGCGGCGGAGCCCGACGCCCGCCCCGCGGCGGAGCCGGCGGCCGACCTCGCCTCCGGCTGAGCGGGCCGCCTATACGGGCGAGGTGATCCCGGGGACCTGGTGCACCCCGCGCGACTCGAAGTACTCCCACTCCTCGCGACCGAGCTCGGTCTCCGGCGGATCGCCGTAAACCCACTCGCGCATGATCCGGTGCCAGTTGCGCTTGGCGCGAAGCTGGGCGAGCACGGCGACGACCCCGGTCTCCATCCGCCGGCCCATCAGCTCCTCGGCGGGCAGGCTCTCGCGGCGCATGAGGTCGAAGTACTCCGAGCGCGGGTCGGAGGTCGACTCGATGATCTTCATCACCCGATAGGAGGAGACCTCGTAGTCCCTGTCCTCCATGTACCAGCCGCCGACCAGCATCACATGGTCCATCAGCCGCTCGGCGTCGAGCTTCGAGGGGTTCTTGACGAAGCCGAGCTCGTGCAGCGCCCGGCGCAGCGCCTCCGGGTCACGGCGCACCGCGGCGTCGACGGCCCGCTGCTCGAGCTCGATCTGCTCGCGGTCGAGCTTCTTGGTCATCCCGAAGTCGAGGAAGGCGACGCGCCCGTCCCGCATCCGGATGTAGTTGCCCGGATGGGAGTCGGCGTTGAAGTGCTGCAAGTGGTAGATCGATCCGAAGCAGAACCGGTAGACGATCTCGCCGAACCGGCTGCGCTCGGAGTGGTCGAGCCCCTTGACCTCCTCGAAGCCCATGCCGTCGACGAACTCGGTGACCAGCACCCGCCGGCGCGAGAGCCGCGTCACAACGTCGGGGACGTAGATGAACGGGTGGTCGCGGTAGGCGCGCGCGAAGCTGCGCTGGTTCTGCGCCTCGTGCTCGTAGTCGAGCTCCTCCATGACGCGCTCGCGAAGCTCGTGCGCGACCGCCTTGGCGTCGAGCCCGGGGGCGATCGCCTTCGCGAGGCGGACGAGCATGCCGGCGTTGCGGAGGTCGGACTCGAGCGCGTCGGCAACGCCCGGGTACTGGATCTTGACCGCGACCTGACGGCCGTCGAGCAGCGTCGCCCTGTGGACCTGCCCGATCGATGCGGCCGCGAACGCCTCGTGCTCGAATTCGGTGAAGTGCTCGGAGACCGGCTCGCCGTAGTCCTCCTCGATCACCTTCGAGACCCGCTCCCACGGCATCGGCGGGGCGGAGGTGCGCAGCCTCGCGAGCTCCTGCTGGTAGATCTCCGCGTACTCCGGCGGCAGGAACTCCGTGTCGATGAACGAGGCCAGCTGGCCGAGCTTCATCGCCGCGCCCTTCATCTCGCCGAGCGTGCGGACCATGGCCAGCGCCGTCTCGAGGTGACGAGCCTCGAGCCTCTCCTGGGCGATCTCCTCGGAGCGCCCCACGGCCGCCGCCCTGGTGCCCGCGTAGCGAGCGGCCTGCCCCCCGAGCGCGGAGCCGAGCTTCGCGGAGCGACGCACCCGGCTCTTCGGGATCTTCATCTCGTCGTCGGCCACGCCCGCAGGGTAGATGCACCGCCGGGGCGAACGCGGCACTCGCCGCTGTCGCCAACGCCACAACCATCGAGCGCGGCCCCGTTCTCTATCCTCGTCCGTCGCCATGGCTTCAGATCGCGTCACCCTCAAGGCCGAGCCGCGGACCGAGTTCGGCTCGCGCACCAGCCGCCGGCTGCGGCGCTCCGGGATGATCCCGGGCGTCGTCTACGGGGGCGGATCGGAGGCGCGCGCGTTCCAGGTCGGCGAGCGCGAGGCGCGCAACGTGCTCGTCCACGGCGGGGCGCTGATCGACGTCGAGATCGAGGGTTCGAAGGCGGTCCCGGCCGTGGTCAAGGAACAGCAGCGCGACCCGGTGCGCGGCCGGCTCGTCCATCTCGACCTCCAGGAGGTCAAGCTCGACGTCCAGATCCAGGCCGAGGTCGCGATCGAGCTGATCGGCGCCGATGACGCCCCCGGCGTCAACGAGGGCGGCGTGCTCGAGCACGTCACCCACGAGGTGACGATCTCAGCGCTGCCGACGGCGATCCCCGAATCGATCCCCGCCGACGTCTCCGGGATGGAGATCAACGACACGCTTCAGCTCAGCGCGCTGGTCGCGCCCGAGGACGTCGAGTTCGTGCTCGGCGAGGACCAGAGCGCCGACGAGATCACGATCGCCACCCTCTCGCCGCCGCGGGTCGAGGAGGAGCCCGAGCCCGAGGTCGAGGAGGAGGCCGAGCTGGTCGGCGAGGAGGCCGAGGCCCCCGAGGAGGAGGCCGGCGGCGAGGCGGAGCCGCCCGAGACGGGCGCGGACGAGTCCGAGGAGTAAGGGCCCCTGTCGCTGTTCAGGCGTCGCGACCGAGACGACGCCACCGATCGATTCCTCATCGTCGGGCTCGGCAACCCGGGCGACCGCTACGCGCGCAGCCGCCACAACGTCGGCTTTCGGATCGCCGAGGAGCTTCAGCGCCGATGGGAGCTGCCGCGCGCGAAGCAGCGCTTCCGTGGCCGAATCGCCGAGGGGCGCATGCGGCCCGGCGGGCCTCGCGTCGCGGTGCTGGTGCCGCAGACGTTCATGAACGAGTCCGGCCGGTCCGCGGGCCCGGCTCGCGGTCAGCTCAGGGTCCCGCTCGAGCGCGTCGTCGTCGCGCACGACGAGATCGACCTTCCGTTCGGCGAGATCCGGACCAAGCTCGGCGGCGGCGTCGCCGGCCACAATGGCCTCAGGAGCCTCAAGCACGGCTTCGGAGGAACGGACTTCTGGCGGGTCCGGGTCGGCGTCGGCCGGCCCGACTCGAGCGATCCAGAGATCGTCTCCGCCTACGTGCTCGGTCGCTTCTCGGAGCCCGACGACGAGGTCAGGGCGCTGATCGCGTCGGCCGCCGACGAGACCGAGCGCCTGGTTGAGAGGATCGCGACCGATGAGTGAGCCGCTGGTCAACTACTCGGTCGCCGACGGCGTCGCTCTGCTTCAGCTCGACCGCCCCGAGGCGCGAAACGCACTCAACACGCGGATGCTCGAGGAGCTGCTCGAGCATCTGGCCGGCGCGCGCGAGGACGAGATGGTCCGGGCCGTGGTGGTCTCCTCCAGCGACCACATGGGCCTCTCGGCCGGCGCCGACGTGCGCGAGGATCTCGACGAGCCAGGCCGGGTGCGCCGCATGCGGCTGTTCGCCGACGTCTACGATCAGCTCACCGGCTTTGAGAAGCCGACGGTCGCCGCCTGCCACGGGGCCTGCGTCGGCGGCGGCGCCGAGATCGCCGTCGCCTGCGACCTTCGCGTCGGCGGCGCCAACCTCCGCCTGCGCTTCCCCGGCGCTGCGCTCGGCGTCCCCGTCGGTCCGGCGCGGCTGGTCACCCTCTGCGGGCTCTCGGTCGCCAAGTACCTGCTGCTGACCTCGAAGGAGGTCGACGCCGACATGGCCTACCGCTGGGGGCTCGTCCACAAGGTCGTCCCGGCGCCGCGCACCGAGGAGGCGGCGCTGAAGCTCGCCGCCGACGTCGCGCGACATCCGCCCGAGGCGGTCGCTCGCCTGAAGCGGATGCTCCACGAGTGGGACGACGTCGAGGGCCGCTCGCGCGCCGAGGGCGAGGGCCAGGTCGAGTGGCAGCGCTCCGGGCCCGGCCTGCCGTACGGCGGCTGACCCTCAGCCGCCGGAGCTCACGCTCTGCGCGGTGGCGGCGCCGCGCTCGGAATTGAGCTCGTCGACGACCTCGAACAGGTCGCCGCGCTCGTAGAAGTCGACCGCGATCAGGTTCGCGAGCAGGTCGCGGATCCGCTGGCAGCGGTGGATGCGGTCGAGCAGGACCTCGCGGGCGTTGACGATGTCGGCGTTGGATGCCTTCGGCGCCGGCGAGGTATCGACCCAGTGGTTGATCAGGAACAGGGGCGCGCTGCGCGGACCGCGGTTTGCCCTGCAGCTCGCCGGCAAATACTTCGGCTTGGTCAGCAGCTCCGGGCGCTTGAAGGAATAGGGCGTCTCCTGCAGCAGCTCGTCGTAGGCCACGTGGTACCACGGGTACTCGGTGCCGCCGCCCTCGTTCTCGGCCAACATCATCACCCGCCCGCCCGTGTCGATCATCTGCTGGAGCGTCGGCAACGGGTCGACGGGCCCGTCGTAGACGTACGCGTCGAGGCCGGTGTCGCGGAAGGCCTTGGCGATGTCCTCCGGCGCCACGTAGTCCTCGATCACGATCACCAGCACCTCGTCGGCGTTCGCGGCCAGGAAGTCGCGGTACTCACCGAAGGCCTTGGTGATCGGCATCGCGCCCAGCTCACAGAAGCGATGGCAGAGGTAGACCTGGCGATCGCCGGTCTCCGGTGAGTCGACGATCCGGTCGCGGATCCGCAGGGCGGCGTCGAGCGCCTCCGGGCCGAGCTCCTCGACGTACTTCTCGCGCTCGGCGCTGGAGAGGTCGGAGAGCTCGGTCTTGATCGTCCCGTCCTGGGTCTCGACCCCGTAGTGGGCGTCGATCAGCAGTCCGCGGATCCCGTCGCGAAGCTGATCAGCAAAGCCCCTGCCCTGCTGCGCGAACAGCCAGCCCCGGTTGCTGGCCGCCGACATCGCGTTGTGCGTGGCGGGGAAGGCAACCCGGTCCAGGGTCCGGTCGCAGAGCGCGTTCGAGCCGTTGCAGCCCTCGGTCTCGATCGCGTTGGAGCGCTCGCTTAGCCCGCCGACCCCGATGAAGAGCACCGCGGCGCCGAGGATGACCCCGGCGGCGGCGCCGGTTGCGATCAGCGCGGCACCGCCGCGTCGGCGCTCCTCGGCGGCGTGCGCGTCCTCGGAGATCGTCAGCCGCAGCAGCTCCGCGACGCCTGCGTAGGCGACGTAGAGCCCGGCGAGCGTGATCACGAGGACGACGAACTCGCGAGCGTCGACCACGATCAGCACCCCCGCGACAATCAGCAGCAGAGCCCGTGCCACCCGCCATCCCGGGCGCTCGGGGACCCGGGTCACGAACGCGCTCGCCCGCCGGAACTGGGTCGCCACGTCGACGGGGCGCAGCAACGAGGAGGCCGCGGCCGCGAGCACCGCACCGCAGCCGGCGAGCAGGAGCAGCGCCGTTCGCAGGTCGTCGAGGTAGGCGTCCCAGATCGCCGACGCCGCGTCACGGGCGCCCTGGTCGTCGATCCCGGTGAGCAGCGCCGCGCGGATCGCCTGCATCGCCACCAGCGCGAGGACGGGCGCGAGGGAGATCGCGATCCCGAGGCCGAGCCCGGCCCGGCGCCGGTCGGGCGCCAGCCGCAGGCTGGCGAATGCGCAACCGAGCCCGACCAGCAACAGGGCCACCGGCACCCACTGGACGTCGTCGGCGAACTGGACGACGTCCAGCAGCGCGTCGGGAGGATCGGTCGACAGCAGGCTCGTCTCCGTCTCCGGCGGAATCTTCTTCGCCAGCTTCGGCTGCAGCGCCTCCAGCGCGCCCCGGATCGTCGCGCCGATGTCGGCGAGGGTCAGCGTGACGGTGCTCGCGTCGCGGGTGAAGACGGCCCGGTGGAGGTCGGCGACGCCGGTCTGGAACAGGTCCTGGAACGCGCCGCTGCCCGCGATCCCCGCGATCACGCTCTCGAGCACCGGTCGCACGGCGATCAGATCGGCGTCGCGAGCGACAAGCTGATTGGTGATCCGCCGCGCCGCCTCGTCGCGGACGGCCTGGTTGTCGAGCGCCGCGGTCGCACGCTGGGCGAACTGGTCCGAGTTGAAGACCGCCCGCCAGGCATAGCCCCCGATCAGGGATCCCAGCAGCGCCAGCGCCGCCACGATCGCCAGGGTCGAGGTCGCGATCCGGCGCGCCCGCTCACTCATCGCGCCCGAGCCTATCCCCCTCCGGGGCGCGGGATGGCGCCCGCTAGCCTTGCGAGCCGACTGCTCAGGTCATTGCTCGACATCGCGCTCGCCGACGAGCGATTCGCACCCCTCGCGTCCCGGATCGGGGCCGGCGAGCCGGTCGACCTGCGCGCATCGGCGTCGATCAGGCCGTACCTGCTTGCCGCCCTGCTCGACGGCGACGAGGGACTCGCCGGGCGGCCGGCGCTGGTGGTCGCCGCCGACGACGTCGGCGCCCGCGACCTGGCCCGCGCGCTCGGCTCCTATCTGGCGCCGCGCCGGGTGCGCTACTACCCCTCGCGGGGCACCGGCTATGAGTCCCACCTGGCGCCGCCGCCGCATTTGGTCGGGCTGCGGATCGGCGCCCTGCAGGCGCTCGAGGCCGCGAGCGGCGACCGGGGAGGGGTCGACGTCGATCCTGCGCCGGTGATCGTGGCGAGCGCCGTGGCGCTGGCTGAGGCGATCCCCGACGCGTCGCTGCGGCCGGCCGGGCTCGTGCTCCACCGCGGCGAGGAGGTCGACCTCGGCGACGTCTCCGAGCTGCTGGTCGAGGCCGGCTACGAGCGCACCGACCAGGTCGAGGAGCGCGGCCAGTTCGCGGTCCGCGGCGGGATCCTCGACGTCTTCCCGTCGACCGAGGAGCGCGCCGCCCGCCTCGAGCTGTTCGGCGACGAGATCGAGTCGGTCCGCTGGTTCTCGACCTTCACCCAGCGATCCCTCGGCGAGGCGGAGCTGATCGAGCTCGACCCCGCCGCGGAGCTCGCGGTCGAGCACCGCGAGCTGGCGGAACTGGCCGCGGACCCGGCGGCGGCGGACGCGAAGCGGAGCGCGTCGGCGGATCGATCAGACCAGCGCCCGGACGTCGCCGAGCTGCTGCCGGTGGAGTCCTTCCGGGCGCCGCTGGCGCTGGTCGGCGAGCGCGCCGCGGTCGTGCTCGCCAGCGCCGACGAGATCCCCGCGGCGCTTCGCGACCACTGGGACGACGTGACCACCGCGATGCACGACGCCGACGCCCGGCGTTTGTACGTCGATGTGGCCGATCCGCTCGCCGAGCGTGCCGTGCTCGCCGTGCGGGGCGTCTCGGACGACGACGACGACGGCTTCCGGGCTCAGGTCCCCACCTCCGCTGCGCGCTCGATCTCGGAGGCCGAGTCCCAGCTCGAGCGCGAGTTGCGCTCCGGCTACCGGGTGGTGGTCACCTTCGAGACCCGCGGCGAGGCCGAGCGCGCCCGCTACAACCTCGACCGGGTCGACGCGGCGCTGCTCGACGGCACCCCCGGTGAGGGCGCCGGCCTGTTCTTCGCCGAGGCGCCCCTCGACGACGGCTTCGTCTCCCCCGAGCTGCGGCTGGTGCTGATCCCCTACCGGCGGCTCGTCCATCGCCGGCGTGCGGCGGCGCCGCCGAGCGCGCGCGGCAGCCTCGCCAGCTTCGCGAACCTGCGGGTGGGCGACTTCGTCGTCCACGCCGATCACGGGATCGCCCGCTTCGCCGGCTTCGAGACCAAGACCCTCGCCGGCGTCACCCGCGACTACCTCGAGCTCGAGTACCGCGGGGAGGACCGCGTCTTCGCGCCCACCGACCAGCTCGCCAAGATCACCCGCTACATCGGCGCCGGAGGGGACGCCCCACAGCTCTCCGCGCTCGGCTCCAAACGCTGGGAGGCGGTCAAGTCGCGGGCGCGGCGGGCGGCGCGCGAGCTCGCCGGCGAGCTGCTCAACCTCTACGCCGAGCGCCAGGCGCGCAGGGGCCACGCGTTCGCGGCCGACGGGGAGTGGCAGCTCGAGCTCGAGCGCTCGTTCCCGTTCCGCGAGACGGCCGACCAGATCGACGCGATCGAGGCCGTCAAGGGCGACATGGAGTCCGAGCGCCCGATGGACCGGCTGATCTGCGGCGACGTCGGCTACGGCAAGACGGAGGTGGCGCTGCGCGCCGCGCACAAGGCCGCGGTCGAGGGCAAGCAGGTGATGATCCTGGTACCGACGACGATCCTCGCCCAGCAGCACCTCGGCACCTTCCGGGAGCGGCTCTCCGGGACGCCGCTCGAGATCGAGTTGGTCTCGCGGCTGCGAAAGCCCGCCGAGGTCCGCGAGGCGCTGGCGCGATTCGCCGAGGGGCGGGTCGACATCCTGATCGGGACCCACCGGCTGCTGTCGCGCGACGTGCGCGCCGAGGACCTCGGTCTGGTGATCGTCGACGAGGAACAGCGCTTCGGGGTGAAGCAGAAGGAGCTCCTGCGCCAGCTGAAGCTCAAGGTGGACGTGATCTCGCTCTCGGCGACGCCGATCCCGCGCACCCTGCAGATGAGCCTCGCCGGGCTGCGGGACATCTCGGTGATCGAGACCCCACCCGAGGGTCGTCGCCCGGTGCGCACCTACGTCGGCCCCTACGACGAGGAGTTGGTCAGGCGCGCCGTCGACCGCGAGGCGACCCGCGGCGGGCAGGTGTTCTTCCTCCACAACCGGATCGAGACCCTGCACGAGACCGCCGAGCGGCTGCGCGCCCTCTGTCCCCGCGTCCGGGTCGCCGAGGCGCACGGGCAGATGGACGAGGGCGAGCTCGAGAGCACGATGCTCTCGTTCTTGCGCGGCGACGCCGACTGCCTGGTCGCGACGACGATCATCGAGTCGGGGCTCGACATCCCGCAGGCGAACACGCTGATCGTCGAGCGCGCCGATCAGCTCGGCCTCGCCCAGGCATACCAGATCCGCGGCCGCGTCGGGCGCTCCTCCGAGCGCGCCTTCGCCTACATGCTCTATCCCTCGGAGGAGGCGTTGTCGACCGAGGCGGGGGCGCGGCTGGCGACGCTCTCCGACCACACCGAGCTCGGTTCCGGGTTCGCGATCGCGATGCGCGACCTCGAGCTGCGCGGCGCCGGCGACCTGCTCGGCGACGAGCAATCCGGACACGTGGCCGCGGTGGGCTTCGAGCTCTACGTCGCGCTGCTCGACGAGGCGGTCGAGTCGCTGCGCGCGGCGAGCGGCGACGGGGCGGAGCCGGGCGCCGAGGCGCCGGTGCGGCTCGACGTCGACGTCGACGCCTACCTGCCGCCCGACTACGTCCCGTTCGAGGCGGCGAAGATCGACGTCCATCGCCGGATCGCCGGGGCGCGCGCGCGCCGGCGAGCTGCGCGCGCTGCGCGACGAGCTGCGCGACCGCTTCGGCCCGGTACCGGATCCGGTCGAGAACCTGCTCGCGCTGCAGCGCGTCCGGATCGATCTCGGCGCCGCCGGCGCCCGAACGGCGGAGGTCCGCGGCGGGCGGCTCTCGATCGTGCCGCTCGAGCTCGAGGCGGCCACCGTCGGCCGGCTGCGCGCGCGGATCCCGGAGGCGATCTACGAGCTTCGCAACCGGGCCCTGTCGCTGCGAGTTCCGGACGAGCCCACCGAACGGCTGACCGCGGTGCTGTCGCTGACCGCGGCGCTGAGCGCCGCGCTCGCCGGCGAGGAGCAGCAACGGGCCGGCGCGGATGAGCGTGCGGGTATGCTCCCGACCTCGTGAGCTCGAAGCCGCAGGGAAAGCAGGGCGGGGCTGCCGCCCGCGCCGGTCGCAGCGCCGGCCGCAAGCGCCTCGCGCTGGTCGCCTTCGGCGCGCTGCTGATCGCGTTGTTCGTGATCGTCGCCGTGGCGCAGGGCCTGGGCAGCCCAGAGCCGAGCGGGGATGAGATCGCGGTGGTCGAGGACGCCCCGAACGGCACCGTGACCAAGCAGGAGTTCGACCGCGCGCTCGTGCAGACCGCGGCGCGTCAGCAGCTCAAGGACGTTCCCGCGAGCGACGACCCGCAGTACCAGGCGATCGCCGATGCCGCCCAGTCGGACCTCCTGCTGCAGCGCTGGGTGATGGGCGAAGCCGAGGAGCGCGGGATCGAGGTCACCGATACGAAGATCGACGAGCAGCTGAACCAGATCAAGCAGCAGCAGTTCGGCGGCTCGGAGAAGCAGTTTCAGAAGTTCCTCGACCAGTCCGGCTTCACGGCCGAGGAGGCGCGCCAGCGAGTCGCGCTGCAGCTGGTCTCCGACGAGATCCAGGGCGACGTCGTCCCCAGCGCCCCGGCGGTCTCCGACGACGAGATCCAGGCGTACTACGACGCCAACCCCGATCAGTTCCAGCAGCCGGCCACCCGCGACGTGCGCGTCGTGCTGACCAAGACCGCGGAGGATGCCGACAAGGCGCTCTCCGAGCTCGGCCAGTCGCCGACGCCCAAGGACTGGGAGGCGGTCGCCAAGAAGTACTCGATCGACGAGGCGACGAAGACCACGGGCGGCCTGCGCCAGGGCGTCGTCCAGGGTCAGTCCGAGCCGGCGCTCGATGCCCAGATGTTCGGTGCCGCGCAAGGAGAGGTCGTCGGCCCGTTTCAGACCGACGCCGGCTTCTACGTGATCCAGGTCGAGAAGATCACCCCGGCGACGACAACGCCGCTCTCCGACGCCAGCGACCAGATCAGGCAGACGCTGGTCTCGGCGCGCCAGCAGCAGGTCGTCTCGGACTTCCAGGAGGACTTCCAGAACAAGTGGACGGCGCGCACCGTCTGCGCCGACGACTACCGGATCGCGCAGTGCTCGAACGCCGAGCCACCGGCGAGCGCCTGCACCGAGAAGCTCGCCGAGAGCACCGGCTGCGACGCGGTCGTCCCGTCGACGAAGCCGATCCCCCCGGGCACCGCCGGCGTCTTCGGCGCCCCCGCGCCGACCGGGCTGCCGCAGGGGCCGATCACCCAGCCGTCGGCCGGGGCGCCCGCCGGCTTGCCGCCGGGGCTGACGCCCACGGCGCCGGGCGGGGCGGCGCCGCAGGGGACGGTCCCCCCGACCGCCCCCGGTGGCTGAGCGCTCGACGCGATGAGCGCCGAGCCCCACGAGGGCTCGCTCGCGGCCCTCGAGCGTCTCGACCGGATCACTCGCCGGCTGCGGCGCGAGTGCCCCTGGGACCGTGAACAGGACGAGCGCTCGATCGTCCCGCACACGGTCGAGGAGGCCTACGAGCTCGCCGATGCCGCCGTCCGCGGCGACGACTCGAAGCTCCTCGACGAGCTCGGCGACGTCCTCTTTCAGGTCGTCTTCCTCGCGCTGCTGCTCGAGGAGCGCGACGCGGGCTCGCTCGCCAGGGTCGCCGATGCGATCACCGAGAAGCTGATCCGTCGCCATCCGCACGTGTTCGAGGAGTCCGAGGCGCGCGAGCTGCTCGCCGGCTCGATCCCGGAGAGCGCCGCCGGCGTGCTCGCCAACTGGGACGCGATCAAGCGCGAGGTCGAGGGTCGCGGCGCCGAGGACCCGTTCGAGGACATCCCCGAGAACCTGCCGGGCCTGCTCTACGCGCGCAAGGTGCTGAGGCGAGCCGATCCCGAGGCCGGCGCCGCCGCCGAGCGGACGACGCGCGACGCGAGCGAGGCCGTGGTCGGCGAGCTGCTGCTCGAGGCCGTGCGCATGTCGCGGCGGCTCGGGATCGATCCCGAGCTCGCCGTCCGGGCGGCGGCCGATCGGGTCCGCGACGAGGCTCGCTAGCGCGGTGATCATCTAGCCTCCCGCACCGCGAATGGGAGCGATCGACCAGATCCACGCCCGCCAGATCCTCGACTCGCGGGGCAATCCGACGGTCGAGGTCGATGTGCGGCTCGGCTCCGGTGCGCTCGGTCGAGCCGCGGTGCCCTCCGGCGCATCGACCGGCGAGTTCGAGGCCACCGAGCTCCGGGACGGCGGCGAGCGGTGGGCCGGCAAGGGCGTATCCAAGGCGGTCGAGAACGTCAACGAGACGATCGCGAAGGCGCTGGTCGGGGCTCGGGCCACCGATCAGGTGGCGCTCGACGAGACCCTGCGCGAGCTCGACGGGACGCCGAACAAGTCGCGGCTCGGGGCGAACGCGATCCTCGGCGTCTCACTGGCGGCGGCGCGGGCCTCGGCCGCCGAGGCCCGGGTGCCGCTCTACCTCTACCTCGCGGAGCTGTTCGGCGCCTCGCGCCTCGACACCCGGGTGCTGCCGGTGCCGATGATGAACGTGCTCAACGGCGGCGCTCACGCCGACAACGCGGTCGACCTGCAGGAGTTCATGATCGTCCCGGCCGGGGCCGGGAGCTTCGCCGAGGCGCTGCGGGCCGGTGCCGAGATCTTCCACGCGCTGAAGGCGACGCTGAAGCAGCGCGGGCTCGGGACGACGGTCGGCGACGAGGGCGGCTTCGCGCCCGACCTCGACTCCAACGAGGCGGCGCTCGAGATCCTCGTCGCCGGGATCGAGGCGGCCGGATACGAGCCCGGCGCAGACGTCTTCATCGCCCTCGATCCGGCGACCAGCGAGCTGCATCGCGAGGCCGACGGCGCCTACGTGCTCGAGCACGAGGGCCGGGCGTTGTCCGCCGAGGAGATGGTCGCCTACTGGGCGCAGATCGTCGGCCGCTATCCCGTGCTCTCGATCGAGGACGGGATGTCGGAGGAGGACTGGGACGGCTGGGAGCTGCTCACCCAGCGCCTCGGCGAGCGCTGCCAGCTGGTCGGCGACGACCTCTTCGTCACAAATCCCGAGCGACTTCAGCGCGGCATCGACGCCCGGGTCGCGAACTCGATCCTGATCAAGGTCAACCAGATCGGCACCCTGACCGAGACCCTCGAGGCGATCGCGCTCGCCCGCAACGCCGGCTACTCGACGGTGATCTCCCACCGCTCGGGCGAGACCGAGGACACGACGATCTCCGACCTCGCGGTCGGCACCGGCGCCGGCCAGATCAAGACCGGCGCCCCGTCGCGATCGGACCGGGTCGCCAAGTACAACCAGCTGCTTCGGATCGAGGAGGAGCTGGGGGAGGGCGCAACCTACCCCGGGTTGGCTGCCTTCAGCGGCGCTATCGGCAGGTAACGCGAGATCGGCGCCGAACGGATGAGGCGTGAGCGCACGCGCCCAGGCTGCCCGCGGCTACCGGCTGAAGCCGGCTCCGCGCTCACGCGCCGGCCGCGCCGGACGAATCCACTGGGACCGGGTGGGCCGGATCGCGCTCGTGCTCGTCTTCTTCGCGATCCTCGCCTCCTACGTGGGCCCGTCGCTTCACGTCTTCGAAGCCTGGCGCGATTCCAGGGCCGAGCACTCGAAGCTCGGCGAGCTGCGGACCGAGAACGCGAAGCTGCGCGAGCGGATCGAGACGATGAGCGGGGACGACGCCGCGGCGCTCGCGGCGCGAAAGCAGGGAATGACGGCGCCCGGCGAGGGCGCGTACGTGATCCGCGGCCTCGGCCGCTGAGCGCACCCCTGGCCGGGAGCCGGGCGTGAGCGCGGGATTCAGCGTCGCGCCGGCGAGCGAGCGCACGCTGGACGCCGGCGCGTACCTGCTCGGCAGCGCCGGGCTGGCGCTCGTCGCCGTCGGGTTCGCGTTCGCCGCCTGGCGCCTGCGGGGGGCGATCCTGGGCGGCTGGAGCGGCGCCCCGGCGCGGCTCGCCGAGGCGGTGCTGGCGCTCGCGGCGCTGCTGCTCGTCAGCGAGGCGCTGGGGTCCTTCGCCGCGTTCGGGATCTGGGAGCTCGCCGCCGCCGCCGCGCTGCTCGCGCTCGCCGCCGAGCTCACCTGCCCGCGTCTGGCGAGCGTCGCGCCCGCCGGCCCGCGGCCCGATCCGCCCTCGCCGCCGGCCTCGCGGGTCGCGATCTGGCTGGCCGCGGCCGCCGTCGCCGCGGTCTTCGCCGCCTGGATGGTTCCCACCCTCGCGAGCCTCGCGGGAGGCATGGACCGCGCCGACAGCCTCTGGTACCACATGCCGCTCGCGACCCGGTTCGCCCACGGCGCCCATTTCGGCTCGATCGACTACTTCGACCCGATCTTCTTCGCCTCCTACTACCCGGCGAACTCCGAGGTCTTCCACGCGGTCGGGATCGCGGCCTTCGACCGCGACCTGCTCTCGCCGCTGCTCAATCTCGCCTGGCTCGCGCTCGGGCTCAGCGCCGCCTACTGCATCGGCCGTCCCTACGGAGTCGGCCCGCAGTCGCTGATCGGCGGCGCGATCGCGCTCGGCGCCCAGAACCTGGTCGAGTTCCAGGCCGGCGAGGCGTTGAACGACATCGTCGGTGTCTCTTTCGTCCTCGCGTCGGTGGCGATCCTCGTCAACGCACATGCGTCCCGCGCCCCGGCGCCGGCGATCGCCGTCGCCGGCCTCGCCGCGGGGATGGCGGCGGGGACGAAGCTGTCGTTCCTGGCGCCCGTCATCGTCCTCCTCGTCGGCCTGGTGGTGATCGCTCGACGGGGGGCGCCGGTGCGGACGGCGCTGTGGTTCGGAGTGCCGGCGTTCCTGACCGGCGGCTACTGGTTCGTGCGCAACCTGATCGCGGTCGGCAACCCGATCCCGTACACGACCTGGGGCCCGCTCGGGCTGCCGTCGCCGGAGCGAAACTTCGAGCTGCGCCCCGGCTACTCGGTCTTTCACTACGCGACCGACCTCGACGTCTGGCGCGACTGGTTCTTTCCGGGCCTGGACGAGTCGTTCGGGGTTCTGTGGCCGGCGGTCCTGGCGGCGTTCGTCGCCGCCGGCGTCTACGCGCTGTGGTGGGGGCGCGAGCCGCTGCACCGGGTGCTCGGGGCGGTGGTGCTGTTGACGACCGTCGCCTACGTGTTCACGCCGCTGACCGCGGCCGGCGAGCAGGGCGAGCCGATCGCCTTCGTCTGGAACGTCCGCTACATAGCGCCCGCGGCCGCGGTCGGTCTGGCGCTGATCCCGTGCCTGCCGGTCGCGCGTCGCACGGCGAGCGCCCGTGGGGTCGCCTTGGCCGGCCTCGCGGTGCTGTTTTTGGCCACCAGCGCCTCGCTGGTGCAGTGGCAGCAGGGACACGCCAAGGGGGCGATCGCCGCCGGGGTCGGCGTCTTCGTCGCCTTCGCCGCGCTTCGTTGGCTGCGCGAGCGCGGCCGGCTGGGGATCGGCGCGCCGCGGCGGTGGACCGCGGGGATCGCGGCCCTGGTCGTCGCCGGGGCCCTGGCCGCCGGCTGGTGGGAGCAGAACCACTTCCTCGAGCGCCGCTACGACAACCTCAGCCCGCAGCTGAGGATCGCCGACGCGGCGCGCTGGGCGCGCGACCTGCGCGACGCGAAGCTCGCCGTCTCGGGGATCCGCGGGGTCTTCAACCAGTATCCGTTCTACGGCACCGACCTCTCCAACGAGGTCCAGTGGCTCGGCGAGCAGGGGCCGGACGGCGCCTATGAGCGGATCGCGACCTGCTCGGAGTGGCGCCGGGCGCTCGCAGAGGGCGGATATACCCACGTGGTGACCATGTACGACCCGTTCAACCCGGGCACGCTCACCGACACCAAGGAGGCGCTGTGGACGCGCCGGGACCCGTCGGCGCGCGTCGTCCTGCGCGACGGGCCGGTGAGCGTGTTCGAGCTCGACGGCGCTCCGGACCCCGGCGCCTGCGACGACCTCCCCGCGCTCAGCCCGGCGGAGCTCGACGGGAGCTCGGTGAACGCCGATCCGACCGCCAATCAGCCCCCCGCACGTTTCGAGCGCGGGGCCGGGAGCCGGCCCGAGTGATCGCGATCTACGCAACCGCGGCGCTGATCCTGCTCGCCTCGCTGGTCGTCGGGCGCGCGATCGCCTCGCTGCTCGGCTGGCGGCGCTCGGGATGGTTGACGGGCGCGATCGGCTTCGCGGCGCTGGTCGTCGTCGCGCCGTTCTTGCTCCGGCTGCCGGGGCGGGCGACGACGGCGACGATCGTGCTCGCCCTGCTGATCGTCCTCGCCGCCGCGATCGTCTGGCGCGAGCGCGACCGCGCCCGGCCCGACCAGCTGGTCGCCGCCGCCGCGGTCGGGATCGTGCTGCTCGCGGGGGCGCTGCCGTTCTTGCTCAACGATCGGGTCGGCGTTCTCGGCGAGGGCATCTACACGAACGACCACGCGGCGCAGCTCTATTGGGCCGACTGGCTGCAACGCGGCTTCGGGCCCGAGCCCAGCGCGGTGCGGTTCGGCTACCCGATCGGCCCGCAGGCGGTCGCCGTGGTCGCTGCCGAGGCGACCGGGACCTCGCTGGTGAGCTCGTTCAACGGGCTCCTGCTCGCGATCCCGGCGCTGACGGCACTCGCCGCGCTCAGCGCCCTGAACGGCTTCGGGAGCCTGCGGCGGATCGTGATCGCGGCGCTCACCGGGCTCACGTACCTCGGTGCCTCGTTCCTCGCGCAGAGCGGGTTCAAGGAAACCGCGATGGCCCTCTTCGTGCTCGCCTTCGCGCTGCTGCTCGAGTCGAGGTCGCGGCCGGCCGGAGAGGAGGCCGAGCCGGATTCCGAGCCGCCGGCGCCGCCGTGGCGCGCGGCGTTCGTCGCCGCGGTCGCGCTGGCGGTCGCCAGCGTGCTCACCTTCAGCATCCCGGGGCTGGTCTGGTTCGCGCTCGCCGTGCCCCTGTGGCTGGCGCTCGAGGCGCTCGCCGGGCGCAGCCCGATCGAGTGGCGAAACGTACGCGCATCGCTGGGGCGCCACCGGGTCGCGTTCGGGGTCGCGATCGCGATCGTGATCGCGGCGGCGGTTGCCCTCGTCGGACCGGCGAGCAACTTCGTCGGCAAGATCAACGACGTCCAGAGCTCGGCCGGCCGGCTGAGCTCGCCGGTGTTCGGAGGCGAGGCGCTGGGGATCTGGCCCCAGGGGGACTTTCGGATCGTCCGCGGCGAGGTCTCGGGCTCGCTGCTCGCCACCGCGCTCGGACTGATCGCGATTGGCTACGGGGTCTTCGCCCTCGTCCGCCGCCGGGCCCTGGCCCTGCTCGCGATGCTGATCGCCGGCGGGATCGTCTACGTCGGCGCGCGGCTGTTCGCGCAGATCCACGTCGAGGCCAAGGCGCTGATGGTGATCGCGCCGCTGGCCCTGCTGGTCGGCCTTCGCGGGCTGCTCGCCCCGCCGCGAGACCCGCCCCGCTACGCGCTCGGCGCGCTGGTCGCCGTCGCCGCGGCCGCCTCGACCCTGGTCGCCCTGCGCGCCGCGCCGGTCGGCTTCGACGACCGCCAGCTCGCGGTCGAGCGACTCGCCGCCGAGGCCGACGGCGCGCCGCTGATCTTCCTCGGCGTCGATCGATTCGCGGGCTACTACGCGCGCGGCGCCCTCACGCGCGCCCCCGCCGGCTACGTGCCCGAGGAGATCGAGGCGCGGCCCGAGAAGACCTGGCAGCAGGGGCTTGCAGCGGACTTCGACACCGTCGACTCGGGCAAGCTCGACAAATTCGACTACGCGATCACTACGGCCGCGGGGTTCGCCTCGACCCCGCCGCCGAACTTCGAGCGCGTCGACGCCGACGGCGACTACGTGCTCTGGAGGCGGACCGGGCGGACGCCGCGCGGCCGGGTGCTCGAGGAGGGCGGCAACCCGGGGGCGATCCTCGACTGCGCGAGCGCCGAGGGCGGCCGGCTCTCGCGCCGCCGCGGCACGGCGACGGTGCTCGACGAGCCGGAGATCTTCTCCTACGCGGATTGGCGCACGCCGCCACCGCCGACGCCCGCGGCCGGCGGTCAGGAGCGCGGGTTCGAGGCTCCCGGGACCGCGTCGGCGAAGCTGATCCCGGAGCCGGGGCGCTACCGGCTCTCGCTCCAGTACCAGTCGCAGGTGGCGCTCGAGGTGCTGTTCAACGGCCGACCGGTGGCCGAGCTGCCACCGTCGCTCGACGGCATGTACCTGAGCGCCGCCGGCCGTGGGGCGTTCTGGCCGGCGGGCGAGATCGAAATCCCGTCCTCGCCCGGGCCCGCGGTGATCGAGGTTCGCGCGGCGGAGCCGACCGGGCTCCAGGACGCGCTCGGGGTCCCGCGCCGGGTCTGGCTCGGCGACCTCGCCGCCTCACCCGCGACCTCAGCGGCGACCGAGCCGATCGCCGACGCCTGCGGCGACTACGTCGATCACTTCCGGCTTGCGCGAAGGGCGAACGGCTGATGCCACGCTTCGGCACCCCCGCGGAGCTGCCGTCGCCGGTCTTCGGCGGGGTCGAGATCGACCGCGCGCCAGCGCCGCCGCCGATCGTCTTCATCGGCGGCACCGGGCGCAGCGGCACCCACGTGCTCTCCCAGCTGATCTCACGCCACGCCCGCTTCGGCCTCGTTCCGGTCGAGGTCCGCTTCCACACCGATGCCGAGGGCTTCCCCGGCCTGCTCTCGGGAGAGGTGACCCCGGAGCAGTTCGTCAACCGGCTGCGGGGATTCTGGTGGCGCGGCTTTCAGACCCGACGCATGCGAGGCATGTACCGGTTCGTCGAGCGCGAGCACTTCGACGCCGCGGTGAGCCGCTTCGAGCGCAGCCACGCCGCCGACCTCGACGCGGCATGCCGCAGCCTGTTCTACGACCTGCTCTGGTTCCGCGCCACCGAGGGCGAGAAGGCCAAGGAGGGGGAGGCGATCGTCGAGCAGAGCACCGACACCGTGGCCCGCGCCGCGACGCTCGTCCGCCTGTTTCCGGAGGCGCGGTTCGTCCACGTCGTCCGCGACGGCCGCGACGCCTCCGCCTCGCGCGTCTCCCAGACCCGCGGCCTGGTGCGGCCGCGGACGCGAACCGAGGGCATCGGCTGGTGGGAGGAGCGGATCCGCGCGATCGAGGCCGGCGCCGCTGCGGTCCCGCCCGGGCGCCTGCTCACCGTGAGCCTCGACGAGCTGCTCGGCATGCGCCGCGCCCGCGCCGCGCTGCGGCCGCTGTTTCGCTTCCTCGGCGTCCCGGTGACCAAGCGGACCCGCCGCTACTTCAACAACCGCATGACCAGGGAGGAGGCGCACTCCGAGCGCTGGCGCCGGGGCATCTCGAACCGCAAGGCCGACCGGATCGAGCGTCTCTACGTCGAGGCGCTGGAGCGCCTGGAGGCCGACGGCGCGCGCTGCGCGCCGCTCTTGCGTCGCACCTACGAACGCGATTCGGCCACCCTCGACCCGCTCGTCTACGTCTACGATCGAAGTACGTGACCGAGAGCGACCACACCCAGGCCGAGCCGGCCGAGCTCGTCTTCATCGGCGGCACCGGGCGCAGCGGCACCCATATCCTCTCCTACCTGCTCGACCGCCACTCGCGCTTTCACGCGGTGCCGATCGAGTGTCGCTTTCACTGCAACCCGAAGGGCCTCGCCGACGTGGTCATGGGCCGCGTCGAGCCCGAGGACTTCCTGCGCAAGCTGCGCGGCTACTGGTGGCACCGGGTGCGGATCGGCGATCGCGCCTACGTTCGCGCCAAGTGGCGGGCGCTCGGCCGCGGCCGCGTCCGAGGGCTGCAGACGATCGTTCCCGGCGAGCGGTTCGCGGCCGCCGCCGACCGCTTCGAGACCGAGCACGGCGACGACCTGCTCGCCGCCTCGCGAAACCTGTTCTACGACCTGCTGCAGCCGCTCGCCGCCAAGGCGGGAAAGCCGGTGCTGGTCGAGATGAGCTGCTTCACGATCGCCGGCGCCGATGGGCTCGCGCGGATCTTCCCCGAGGCGCGGTTCGTGCACACGGTCCGCGACGGGCGCGACTCGGGCGCCTCGAAGGTCTCGCTGCGGCAGAAGCCCCATCACCCGACCGACGTCAGGTCCGGCATCGAGTTCTGGGCCGACCGTCTGCGCCAGGCGGAGCGCGGAGTCCGAGGCCTCGAGCCGGCCGACCACGAGCGCCTGCGGGTGATCAGCCTCGACGAGCTCGTCTGGAGCGATCGCGAGGGGGCCTACGCGGAGCTCTGCGAGTTCCTCGAAATCCCCGACGAGCCGGCGATGCGCGAGTTCTTCGACGCGGAGATGAACGCGGACGCCGCGCATCGCGAGCGTTGGCGCCACGGGCTCTCCGAGCGCGAGCAGACGGAGATCGTCCGCGAGTACGAGGCGGCCCTGGAGCGGCTCGAGGCCGAGGGCTATCACTGCGCCCCGGTCCTGCGCCGCTCCTACGAGCGCGAGCGCGCGCTCGCCGCCAGAGCTTGAGAATCCTCTTCACCACCTCGAACGGGACCGGGCTCGGTCACCTGACCCGGTCGATGGCGATCGCGAGGCGGCTTCCCGACGGGGTCGAGCCGCTGTTCGTCACCCTCTCGGCAGCGGCACCGGTGGTCGAGCGGATGGGGTTCGCGGTCGAGTACGTCGCCTCCTACGCGACCCCGGGCTCGGGCAACGACTACCGCTGGTCGCGCCGCCTGCGCGGGCGGCTGCGGGCGGCGATCACCGAGGCGGACCCCGAGGTGGTCGTCTTCGACGGCACGCATCCATACGAGGCGCTGCTCGGGGCGCTGCGCCGCGAGAGCGTCGCCGTCTGGTGTCGGAGGCCGCTGTGGAAGGAGGGCTCGAGCCGCGTCCCGCTCGGGCGGGCGGGCGCCTTCGACGCCGTGCTCGAGCCCGGCGAGCTGGCCGACTCCGAGGACCGCGGCCCGACCGTGGCGCAGCGCGATCGCGCCCACCGCGTCGACCCGATCGTGCTCCTCGACCCGGCCGAGATGCTGCCGCGAGCGCGCGCCTGCGCCGAGCTCGGCCTCGACCCCGAGGCCACCAACCTGCTGGTCACACTCGGGCAGGGCGACGAGGTCCGGGAGGCGACGGCGCGCTGCCTTCGCCACCTCGGCGCCCGTGACGACGTCCGCGTCGCCGCCCTGCATTCGGCGATCGCCTCACTGCAGGGATCGACGCCGCCCGACGGGGTGCTGGAGCTGCGCGCCACCTATCCGATGAGCCGCTACTTCGCCGCCTTCGACGGCGCGGTCGCCGCCGCCGGCTACAACGCCTACCACGAGTTGATCGCGCTCGGCGTGCCGTCGCTGTTCGTGCCGATGCGCCGCGAGACCGACGACCAGCCCGCCCGGGCGCGGTTCGCCGCCCGCGCCGGGATCGGCCTCGGCGCCTCGGGCCCCGCGGACGCCCAGCTCGAGTGGTTGCTCGATCGCCTCTGCGATCCCGGCCGGCGGGGCGAGATCGCCGCCGCCCTGCGCGAGCTGCGGCCCGGCAACGGTGCCGGCGACGCGGCGGCCTGGCTCGCCGGCCTCGCGGGCGGCGCCGACGGTGCGGCGGCGGGCGCCTCGGCGTCCGGCGCCGGCGCGGCGCGGCGCGGCTCGTGGCGCGCCTTTCGCCGCCGCTGGGGCACGTTCTTGGCGAGCGCCCCGCGGACCGCGGTCCGGCTTGCCAGCCAGCAGCTCACCAAGCCGCGCGCTCGGGCGCTGGTGATCGCTCTCGGGCTCGAGGACGAAGAGCTCCTCGCCGCGGTGCGGTCGGCGATCGAGCGCGCCGGCGAGCCCCCGGAGCGAACCCTCGTCGTCACCGAGTCGCTCGCCTCGCTCGGCGCTCTGCGCGAGCTCGGCGTCGGGATCGAGCACGTCCCGGCCCGCGGCTCGCGCCAGGCCGAGCTCGCCGGCGTCGACTACGAGCAGTTCGTCCGCGCTCGGCTGGAGCTGATCGGCGCCGAGCGCCCGAGGCCGCGCGCCGTGGTCGACGCCGCCTCGGGACCGGGCGCCGCTTCGGTACCCTGAGGGCGCCGCCATGGAGGCCTCCACACCCGTGAAGCCGCTCTCGCAAGCGGCGCCGGGCGACGACCCGCGCGCCGACACCGAGCCTGCCCCGCAAGGGGGGGCGCTCCCGAACCTGATCGTCATCGGTGCGCAGAAATGCGGAACCAGCGTCCTTCACTACTACCTCAGCCTGCATCCCGAGGTCTCGATGTCGAAGCCGAAGGAGCTCAACTTCTTCATCGAGGAGCGCAACTGGCCGCGTGGGGTCGACTGGTATGCGGCGCACTTCGACGCCGAGGCCAGGGTGCGAGGCGAGGCATCGCCGAACTACACAGCCTTCCCGCAGCACCAGGGTGTCCCGGAGCGCATGCGCTCGGTGGTCCCGAACGCGAACCTGATCTACATGGTCCGCGACCCGCTCGAGCGGATCGCCGCCCACTGGGTCCACAACTACGCCAAGCGCCGCGAGAAGGGGACCCTCGCCGAGACCCTGCTGCACCCGAACACCTCCTACGTGACGCGCTCGAAGTACGCGATGCAGCTCGAGCGCTTCCTCGCCGTCTACCCGAAGCAGCAGGTGCTCGTGATCCAGCAGTCGGAGCTGCGCCACCAGCGCCTCGAGACGCTGCGCACTGTGTTCGAGTTCATCGGCGTCGACGCGGACTTCAATCATCCGCGCTTCGAGCAGGAGCGCCATCAGACCTCGGGCAAGACCCGCGCGACCCGGCTCGCGGTGCGACTGGAGAGGATGGGCCGCAGTCGCCGCGGGCGGTTGTTTCCGACCAACTTCTGGCTCCTGCTCGACGACCGCCTGCCGCTGCGGCGCACGATCAAGCGCCCCGACGTGCGTGCCGCGCTGCCGCCCGAGGCGCTCGGCGAGCTGCGCGCCGACGCGCAGCGACTGCGCGAGCTCACCGGTCGCGAGTTCTCGAACTGGAAGATCTGGGACGCCTAGGTCCGTGGCGCCCGGGTAGCTGACGCCCTCACGGGCGAGCTCCGAAATGGCGAACAAACCCCGGAAAATGCAACAGCAGCACGACCACCCGGGAGGGTCGGGCGCTGTACTCGGCGTGCGCGTGATGCGCAACTCCTCGGTGCAGGCGGTCTCGCTGATCGTCGCGAACGCCGCGCAGCTGGTCTCGGTGATGGTCGTCGCCGCCTTCCTCGGACCCGACGAGATGGCGCGGTTCGCGCTGCTCCTCTTCCTCGCCGGCCTGGTTACGCAGCTCGCCTCGCTGCTGGTCAAGCCGGGGACGGTGCGACGCACGTTCGGCGGCGGGGACGACGACGATGACGACGACGAGGACGAGGACGTCGTCTCCTCATCGCCGCCGCGAACGCTCGGCGCCGGGCTCGCCTGGGCGATCGTCCTTGGGCTGATCTCGGCGGCTCTGATCTACGCGCTGCGTCGGCCGGTGGCCGATGTCCTGCTCGGCGACCCCGCCGACGAGGGCCTGGTCGCGCTCGCGGGCCTGCTCTCGGGCGCGATGCTGGTGTTCAAGATCTGCGACATCACCATCTGGCTCGAGCGCCGGCCGGGGGCGTTCTTGATCGCCGACAGCTCGCGCCCGATCCTCGGCCTCGCGGTACTGACCGCGTTCTTGGCCACCGGCTCCGGCGTCGAGGGGGCGGTTCTCGGCACCCTGGTCGGCACCGCCGCCGCAGGGATCGTCGGCCTGATCCTGCTCGCCGGCAGCTTCGAGCCCAACTTCGACCTCGGCGAGATCAAGCAGATCATCCTTCGCGGCCGCTACCGGGCGCCGATCGTGATGTCGTTCTGGCTGATCCAGAACGCCGACATCTTCATCCTCTCGCGCTTCGTCGATCACACCGATCTCGGCGTCTACAGCCTCGCCTCGCGACTCGGGTTCGTGGTCTCGTTCCTGCCACAGGGATTCCGGATGGGGATGCGCCCGCTGCGCAAGTCGGCGATGTGGGACGCGTTTCAGGAGCAGTACGGCAAGCAGACGGCCGGCGGTCAGCTGCTCGCGTACTTCACCCTGATCTGCACCCTGGCGGTGCTGGCGATGGTGCTCGCGGGGCGTGCGCTGGTCGACGCCGCCCCGCCCGCCTACGCCGGCGCCGCCGGGCTGATCCCGCTGACCGCGCTCGGCTTCGTCGGCCCGGCGATGTATCGGACGGTGAACCAGAACGTCAACGTGCCCAACAAGCGGCCGCTGTTCATCGGCGGCGTCGTGGTGGCGGCGCTGCTGTTCATCGGTGTCACCTGGGCGCTGGCCGGAGCGATCGGCGTCTACGCGGCGCCAATCGGGATGATCGTCGGCTTCGGATTCCCGGCGCTGTTCCTGTTCTTGCGCGGCCAGTTCGGAAAAAAGCCGCTCTTCTTCCCCTACCGCGCGGTCGGGACCGCGATCCTGCTCGCGGCGGCGATCGCCGGCGGCGCGGAGCTGCTGCCGGAGCTGAACCCGTGGCTCGACCTGGTGGTCGCGGCGGTGCTGTGCGGGGCCTGGATCGTGCTGCTGGTTCCGCTGCATGCGATCCCGCCGGAGCACTGGACGCCGCTCGTGCACGTGATCAGGTCGTTCCGGCGCGGCACCCCGGCGAGCTTCCGGCCCCGCAAGGGGCTGCGTGCCCTCGATCACGGGACCCGCGACGAGCTGCGGCTCGCGGTTGTCGGGCGGCTGCCGCGCGAGCGCCTGGTGCCGAGCGCCGGCGACGAGGGCCTGGCGCTGGTCCGCGCCCTGCGCCGGGTGGCGGCGGGCGGCGGGATCCCCGCCGGCGAGCCGACCGACCACGACGCCGAGATCGCGGTGTTCCTGTTCGAGGACGCGTCGACTGCCGTGCGCAACGCGAACATGCGAAGGTTGCTCGCCGACGGCGCCGAGGCCAACGACCTGCGCTCGCTGGAGGACCTCGTCAACACGCTCGCCCGGGCACCCGTCGAGGCATGGGAGGACCGTCCGGTGAACAAGAAGCGGCGCGGCAGGCGCGGCAGGCGGCGGCAGGCCGCGGCGGAGCTTCGCGAGCGGGCGGCTCGCGGCGTCTAGCGGCTAGTCGGAGTCCGGCTCGGAGTCGGTCTCGTCGGATCCGGCGCGGCGGATGACGATCCGGTCGGCCTCGACAGTGACCTCGACCGGCCGGTGGCCGGCCCAGTGCTCGCTGTAGACGGGGTCGTCGGCGACGGCGGGGTCGAGCCACAGCCCGTACCCCTCCTCGCCGTGGTCGAAGGTCGCCTGCATCGGGCCCCTGCCGCGCCGACCGCGGCCGCCACGCCGGCGACGGCGGCGGCGACGGGGCTGCTCGCCATCGCCCTCTCGCGCCGAGTCGGCGTCCTCGTCGGTGGCGCCCTCCTCCTCTTCGGCCTCTGCCTCGGGCTCGGCCTCCGCCTCACGCGCGGCGAGCTCCTCCTCGCGGGTCGCCGCCTCGACCTCCGCCTCGATCTCGTCGCGAAGGTCCACCTCCCCCGAGTCGTCCTCGGCATCGAGCTCGTGTCGGCGCCGGAACTCGCGCAGCTCGGCGGTCGAGACCTCGAGCTGGTGGGCGATCCAGGCGTCGGTCCTGCCCTGGCGGACCCAGGCGCGGATCTGGTTGAGCTGAGAGCGCAGCGGCTTGGCCATCGCAGCGGGCGATACTAGTCAAACGCAGCTTCGACCTCCGGTCGACGGGTGCCCGGTCCCGGGGAAACGGCTACCCTGGAGGCGTTAGCGACAACGACGGGTCAGGGTCACCGGGGGGTGGCACTCGGCCGCAGCTCGAACGGAGGCGAGATGCTGGTCCTTACGCGCAAGACGAATCAGAGCATCATGATCGGCGACGACGTCGAGATCACGGTGCTCGCCGTGTCGAGGGACAAGATCAGGCTTGGGATCACCGCGCCGCGCGACGTCGCGGTGTTTCGCAAGGAGGTCTACGTCTCGATCAAAGGAGAGGAGCAGGACGGCGACGGACACGCGTCCGGCGACGTATCCGACGCTCTCGGGAAGCTCGCCAAGAGCGAGTGACGATCGCAACGAGAGCGTGCGTATCACAAGGGTTTCGTTAGCGAACCCTTGCACGAAGTCGCTCGACGGTGATAACGTCGGGCGCATCGCCCGACGGCCGCTCGCCTTCGGGGGGAGCACCTTCTTTAGGGGAATCGAACCATGGCCAGCCCGGATCTACGCATGCGACAGAGCCTCGATCAGTTCGAGGTCGCCTTCGAGCAGGAGGCAGCGCTGGAGCGCCGGCGGCGCAGGCAGCTGCGCCAGCGCGCGGCGGCGCGCTCACGCGTCCGCAGCATCCAGACCAACGAGAAGCGGGGGAAGGTCGGCTTCGGGCTGCTGCTCGTGGCGCTCACGCTCACCGTCGTCGTCGTCACCGTGGTCATGTTCGAGACCCTGGCGTGGCTGATGGCCTAGGGCCGTCGCCGGCCCTCAGACCCCGCAACTGCTCCAGAGCCCGCGCCCGGCGCGAGCCGCGGCCCGCTCGAGCCGCCCGAAGCGCGCGGCGAAGCGGTCGTTCGGCGGGATCGTGAGCGTGGTCGCGTACCCGCGCCGCAGCAGCTCGGCGTTGACGAATCGATCGGCGAGGTGCACGTAGGCGAGGAGCCGGCCGTAGGTGTCGCGGCGCTCGGCGTCGAAGGAGAGCCGGACTCGCTCGCCCTCGACCAGCCGCTCGTTGAAGTGGCTCGCGGCGAGCGCGTAGCACTCGACCGGGGTGTCGGGCTTCACCGACTCGGGCGTGTCGACGCCGATGTAGCGAACAGTCTCGGTTCGGCCGTCGACCTCGACCTCGACGGTATCGCCGTCGATCGCGCGGGTGACGGTGGCCGTCAGGCGCGGGGGAAGCTCGGCATCGTCCTCCTCGTTGGTGTCGCCGTCGAGCCCGGTGACCAGGAGCACCACCAGGAGGACGAGCGCCAGGATCGAGGCGAGGCTCGGGAGGGGAGGCGCCAAGCGCATCCAGGGATCCTTCCAACCACGCCCGCACGCAACACGCCACGACCGCCCCAAGACGCACTTGACACGCTCGCGAAACCCCACCTTTCCCGGTGAGCGTCGACCAATCCGCCGGTGCGGCGACCGAGTCGACGCTCACTTCCGCCGTCGGCGGGGCCGGCGTATAGGCTCGGTGCTTGCTGGAGCACAGTTTCAGCGGACCACCGTTCACGGTCGGGGTCGAGGAGGAGCTGATGATCCTCGACCCCGACGGATGGGGCCTCGCGCAGGCGATCGAGGAGCTGCTCGCCGACGTGCCCGCCGAGTTCGAGGGTCAGGTGAAGCCGGAGCTGTTCCAGGCGGTGCTCGAGATCGCGACCAAGCCGTGCGAGGACGTTCCGGCCGCCGGGCGTGAGCTCGTCGCGCTGCGCGAGGCGGTGATCGACGTCACCGCGCGCCGCGGCCTCACGATCGGCGCCGCGGCGACCCACCCGTTCGCGCTCTGCGCCGACCAGCGGACCGTCGACCGGCCGCGCTACCGCGAGCTCGTCGAGGAGCTCGGGATCATCGCCCGCAACGAGCTCATCTTCGGCACCCACGTGCACGTCGCGATCGACGGCCCCGACCGGGCGATCTACGTCGCCGACGGAATCCGCCGCTACCTGCCGCTGTTCCTGGCGCTGTCCGCGAACTCGCCCTTCTGGGAGGGGCAGCGCACCGGGCTCAAGTCCTCGCGGGTCCCGGTCTTCCGCGCCTTCCCGCGCGAGGGGATCCCGCCCCACTACGGGACCTGGGAGATCTTCTCCCACCGGGTCGAGATGATGATGCGTGCCGGCGCGATCCCCGACTACACGTTCCTCTGGTGGGACGTGCGCCCGCACCCGAACTTTGGCACGGTCGAGACCAGGGTCTTCGACCAGCAGACCCGGGTCGAGCACACGGTCTCGCTCGCGGCGCTCACGGTCTGTCTCGCGCACCGCCTCTGCGGCGCCTACGATCGCGACGAGCCGCTGGTCGAGTACCCGACCGAGCTGATCGACGACAACAAGATCCGCGCCGCCCGGCACGGGATCGAGTCGATGCTGGTCGACTTCCGCGCCGGCCGGCGAGTGCCGGCGGCGGAGATGGCGCGCGACATGGTCGCGGCGCTCACCCCGGACGCCGAGCAGCTCGGCTGCCGGGCGGAGCTCGAGCGGATCTCGGAGCTGCTCGCGCTGGGCACCGGCGCCGACCGCCAGCTCGCGATCTGGGAGTCCGAAGGCGACCTGGTCGACCTGGTGGCGAGAATCGCCGAGGCGAGCCGGCCGTAGTCACCCCGGCGGTGCGCGGCCGTCGGCAATACTTGTCGGCATGGCCGGTCCCGAGCTCTCCGTCGTCTGCAAGAGCTGCGGCTCCGAGGTGAGCCCGTACGTGACCGAGTGCCCATATTGCGGCGCGCGGTTGCGCAAGCGAGCTCCGAAGCTGGAGCGGGTCGGCGACGAGGTCCGGGTCCGCGAGACTCGCCGCGCGCGCCGGCGCCGGCGCCCGAAGCGGCGCCTCGAGCTCTCCGAGGACCTCGCGGCGCGCCCGCTGATCACCTTCGCGGCGCTGCTCGTCCCGGCGCTGGTGCTGATCGTCGACCGGGCCTCGAACCTCAACCCCTACGACCTCGGCGCGATCGCCGGGCCGGTCGGCGGCGAGTGGTGGCGCTATCTGGCGGCGCCATTCGTCTACGACGACCTCGGCTACCTGTTCGCGTGCGGGCTCGCGATCGCGATCTTCTTGCCCGGCGTCGAGCGCCGGATCGGCGCCGTCCCCGCCCTGCTGCTGGTGATCGGGTGCGGCGCGCTCGGGATGCTTGCGGCCGACGGGATCGATTCGGCGCTCTCCGACGGGATCCCGATCGCCGCCGGCGGCAACGGGATCGCGCTCGGCGTGCTCGGCGCCTGGGTCGTGCTCCGCGACGCCGAGCGCCGCGCCGACCCGACCGAGGAATACGACCAGATCGCGGTCGCGGTGGCCGCCGTGGTCCTGTTGTTGTTGCCCGCGGTCGAGGACTACGCCTCGGTGTGGGCGGGTCTGGTCGGTGGCCTCGTGGGCGCCGGCTGCGGGCTGGCCGCGGCGCTCGGCGGCCGCACGTCGCGATGAGCAAGTTCACCACCTTCACCGACGAGCTCTATTCCTACATGGTCACGCACGGCGCCCGCCAGGACGACGTCCTGCGGCGCGTGCAGGAGGAGACCGCGGCGATGGGGGACATCTCGGTGATGCAGATCGCCCCCGACCAGGGGGCCTTCATGACCCTTCTCGGCCGGCTGGTGGGTGCCTCGGAGGCGATCGAGCTCGGCACCTTCACCGGCTACTCGGCGATCTGCATCGCGCGCGGGCTGGCGCCGGGCGGCCGGCTGATCGCCTGCGAGCTCTCGGAGGAGTACGCGGAGATCGCGGCGCGCAATTTCGAGGCCGCGGGCGTCGGCGATCGGGTCGAGATCCGGATCGGACCGGCCCTGGAGACGCTCCGGGCGATGCCCGAGCGCGAGCTCTTCGACCTCGCGTTCATCGACGCCGACAAGCAGGGCTATCCCGACTACTACGAGCAGGTCCTCGCCCGCCTGCGTCCGGGCGGGGTCGCGCTGGTCGACAACGTGCTCGCCGGCGGTCAGGTGGTCGGCGGCCACCCAGACGACGAGCCCCGAGCGCAGATCGAGGCGATCCGGCGGGTCAACGACCTGATCGCCGCCGACGAGCGCGTCGACGTCGCGATGGTCGGGATCGCCGACGGTCTGACGATCGTCCGCAAGCGTTGATGGCGCTCGACCGCGAGCGCGTCCTCGAGCTCCAGCGCCGCGGCCTGCGCGCCTGGATCGGGATGCTGGGCCGCGGCTCGCAGGGGGCGCGGCTGGTCGAGCGCGACCGGGTCAGCGCCGCGGTGGTGCCCGCCTGCGCGACCCGCTCGATCCCGAACTCGGTCAGCTACACGGAGGCGAGCGCGCTGATCGACTCGCTGGAGGAGCTCGCGCGGGTCTACTCCGAGGCGAGGGTCGAGGCATGGACGGTCTGGGTGCCGGAGTTCGATCGCGAGGCGATCGCCGCACTCGAGGCCGCCGGGCACGTCTTCGACGGCGAGCCCGCCGCGATGGCGCTCGAGCTCGACCGCTTCGATTCCCCGGAGATCGGCGACCTGGACTGGGACGCGACCGGCAGCCTCGAGGAGCTCGGGCGCCTCAACGACCTCGCCTACGGCGTCACCGAACGGGGATACGCGCCGGCTCTCGTCTCCTCCGCGGGCGCCGGTGCGCTGCGCATCTACCGGGCGCGGGCGGACGGCGAGCCGGCGTGCATCGCGGCGACGATCGACCACGGCGAGGACCTCGGCTTCTACTTCGTCGCCACGCCGCCCGCGTATCAGGGACGCGGCCTCGCCAGCCGGCTGCTCGCCGTGGCGCTCGCCGAGGGCGCCGACCGCGGCCTGCGCACCTCCTCGCTACAGGCCTCGGCGATGGGCGAGCCCGTCTACCGCCGGCTCGGATTCGAGTCGAGCTTCCGGATGAACCTCTACGAGCGCCGGCTCCGGTGAGCTTCTCCGATCACGAGCTCGAGGCGGCGGTCGAAGCGCTCGCCGATCCGGCTCGCTTTCGCGAGGCCGAGGAGCTGGTCGCGCGCGCGGCGCCGCAGCTGCAGCGGATCCTCGCCGAGGCGCTCGGCGCCGGGGGCTGGTTCGCGGACTCCCACGAGCAGGGCCTGCAGCGGGCGCTGGAGAGCGACGACCCGGAGGCGCGAGCGCGCGAGCTCCGCCTGCTGCTCGCCGAGGAGGCGCGGATGGGGATGATGGTCGGGGTGGCGGTCGGCTGGGCACTTTCCGCCGAGCTCAGGAAGCCAAGCGACAAGGAGGAGTGAGGATGCGGATCGAGTTCATCGGCCATGCGACCTTCCTGGTCAGCGATGGCGACGCGAGGCTGCTGATCGACCCGTTCCTGGCGCCGAACAACCCCGTGGCCAGGGTCGGCGCCGCGGACGTCGAGCCGACCCACATCCTGCTCACCCACGGCCACGGCGACCACTGCGCGGATGCGGTCGAGGTCGCGAAGCGCACCGGCGCCGCGGTGGTCGCGATCACCGAGCTCGCCCGCTGGATCGCCGCCCAGGGAGTCGACGAGGTCTCGGATCCGAACCTCGGCGGCACGGTGCGCTTCGACTGGGGCAGCGTCAAGATCGTCCCTGCCTGGCACACGAACACGACGCCCGAGGGGACCACGATCAGCTCCGCGGCCGGGCTGGTGATCGAGCTCGGCGGCAGGGTCGTCTACCACCTCGGCGACACCTGCCTGTTCGGCGACCTGCGACTGATTGCCGAGCGGCATTCCCCGGACGTCGCGCTGGTGCCGATCGGCGGTCACTTCACGATGGACCGACATGACGCCGTCCACGCCTGTGAGCTGGTCGGCGCCCCGACCGTGATCCCGTGCCACTACGACACCTTCCCGCGGATCGAGACCGACGTCGAGGCGTTTCGATCCGAGGCCGAGGCGGCGACCCGCTCCAGCGTCGTGGTCCTCGATCCCGGTCAAGCGCACGAACTCTGAACCCGCCTACCTGGTCGCATCGACCCCCTGCGGGGAACTACGGACGAGGTCCGACGATCGAATGGCTTGGAAGCCATTCGATCGGGGGTCGCGAATTTCCAACCGGAATCCGACCGGTCGAAGGTAGAGAAAGAGGCCCCATTCGCTCACGATTGTGTCCCCCCTAACCCCACGCCGTGGGACCGCAGAGGGGCTCACAGTGAGCGATAAGGATGTCATTTCCATCGCACTCGCAGCAACTTCCGGAAGGGATTTCCGGGGGGCGAGGCGCGAGCCCCGAAGTGTTCCCGTCGGCGTTCCGGGCGCTGGCCCCACCGGCGCCTGGTCCCGTTCCCAGTCGTCTCGGCTCGAGGTCACGGAGGGCCTCGAGCTGAGGCACTGGGAGTCTTCTTGCTGAGGCGGCGCACCCGTCCGCTCGACCTCCGGTGCCGCCCCGGTCGGCGGCCCATCTAGACTCGATCGGCGCAGTGGCCAGCTCCGACCGAATAACCGTTCTCGTCGCCGACGACCATCCGATCTACCGTGAGGGCATCGTGCGGGCGATCAAAGATCGCCCCGACCTCGAGCTGGTCGGTGAAGCGGGCGACGGCCGCGAGGCGCTCGACGAGGTCAAACGCCTCTCGCCGGCGGTCGCCGTGCTCGATATCCGGATGCCCGGGCTCGACGGGACCCAGGTGCTCTCGGCGATCAACCGCGACGGCCTCGACACCCAGGTCCTGTTCCTGTCCGCATTCATGGAGCCCGAGCTCGCCTACAAGACGGTGGCCTCCGGGGCACGCGGCTATCTCTCCAAGGAATCCTCGCGCCAGGAGGTCTGCGAGGCGATCGCCGAGATCGCGCGCGGCGGCACCGTGTTCGCCGCCGAGGCACAGGCCGGGCTCGCCCAGCAGATCCAGGAGCGCGAGCGGACCGGCGGGCCGCCGCGGCTGACCGAGCGCGAGCAGGAGGTCCTGCAGCTCGTCTCCCAAGGCCTCTCGGCGCCCGACATCGGCAAGCACATCCATCTCTCGACGACGACCGTCAAGAGCCACCTGCATTCGCTGTACGAGAAGCTGGGCGTCTCCGATCGCGCCGCCGCCGTGGCCGAGGCGATGCGGCGCGGCATGCTCGATTAGTGGCGGCCGGCGACGGGGACGAGGGCGAGCGTTCGAGCGCCGTCGAGGCGGGTGAGCTCGAGCGCGAGAACCGGAGGCTGAGGGCGGAGCTCGAGGAGCTCCGAGGCGAGCTCGCGAGCTGTCGGCAGCTCGTCGCCCAGGTGATGGCGGCCGAGGACGAGGGCCGGCGGCGGATCGCGCAGCTGATCCACGACGATTCGCTCCAGATCCTGCTCGCCGCAAATCAGGAGCTGATCGAGGCGGCTCCCGGGCGGGCCCAGGTCGAGCGCGCCCACGAGGTCGTCGCGGCGGCGATCGAGAGGCTTCGCGAGGCGATGCTCGCCCTGCACCCGGTCACCCTCGAGCGGGGAGGGCTCGAGCAGGCGCTCGGCGCCGTCGCCCGCCAGGCCGAGCGCCAGGGCGGCTTCGACGTCGTGATCGAGATCGATCCCGAGGCGCTCGACATCGAGGACGAGATACTGCTGGCGATCGCCCGCGAGCTGCTCACCAACGCGGCACGACACTCCGGCGCCAGCCGCGTCACCGTCGTCGTGCGCCGCCGCGGCGATGCGCTGGAGCTCGAGGTCGACGACGACGGCCGCGGCTTCGAGGAGGGCCGCCCACAGCAGGCGCTCTCCGAGGGGCATATCGGCCTCGCCTCGGTCGCCGAGCGCGTGCAGTCGGCGGGCGGACGGTTCGAGCTCACGAGCTCCCCGGCGGGCACCAACGCGCTCGCCCGGCTGCCGATCACGGTCGGCTGAGCGCAGCTCGCGGCGGCGCTAGGACGTCGGTGCCGGCTCGGTCGCCGCGGCGGCGTCCGTCTCGGTGGCATCGCCGACCGGCTCGGTTGGGCTCGCCGACGGAGTGTCGGCGGTCGGCTCCGAGGTAGGCGACAGCGGCGCCGAGGCCACGTCGGGCGGCGTGACCTCGACTTCGATCTCGTCCCCGTCGCCGGAGGTCCCGGCGTTCTCGCCGGCGCCTCCTTCGACGGGACCGACGACCGCCGGCGGGCTGTCGTCGGAGACCACCTCTTGGGTCGGCTTCGCGGGCTCGTCCGCAGGCTCGGTGGGCACGTCGGCGTCGGCTGTGGGCGCCTCGGCGGCCGGCTGCTCGGCGGCGGTGTCGCTGGGGGCGACGTTCGTGGTCGTCGCGGGATCCGCGGTCGGCTTCGCCGGTTGCGGGGCGGGGCCCAGGCTCGTCGCCCGCAGGTGGCTGGCACCGCGCTCGGGCGGCCCGGCGACGGCGGCGGGCTGGTTGTCGAGGCTCGCGGTCACCGGCGCGTCGGAGTAGATGTGCCTGACCTCGACCGCCCCCGCGGTCAGCAGCGCCGCGGTTGCCGCGGTCGCCGCCGCCTTGGCGCCGATCGCGCCGCCGATCCCGCCCGCGGCCGCCGCGCCGCCGAACGCGAGCCCGGTGCCGCCGGCGGCCGCCGCCGCACCACCGGCGGCCGCCGCGCCGCCGGCGACCGTGCCGCCCGCGGTGACGGCAGCGCCGCCGCCGGCGACGGCCGATCCGCCCGCGATCCCGGCCGAGCCGCCGGTGGCAGAGCCACCGGCCGCGCCGCCCGATCCGCCGAGTCCGAACTTCGCGACCAGCGACTTCAGCAGCAGCGCCAGCGGCCCGATCGGCGCCAGCGCCGCGAGCGCCTTGGTGTTCGAGCGCAGCTCGCCGCGGAACTCGCGGCATTGCTCGCAACGCTTGATGTGGTGGCGCACCGGGCCGGAGGCCTTGCGCAGCCCCTCGCTGGCCTCGGCGAGCTCGAGCCGGACCTCGCCGCAGGTGAGCTGGCGCGACTGGCTCGCCTCGGCGAGCGACATCCGCGCCCGCACGAGCAACGACTTGACCGCCGGGACGGTGGTGTCCATCGTCTCGGCGATCTCCTCGTAGGAGAGCGCGTCCATCTCGCGCAGCAGGAGCGCCGTGCGCTGGGTCTCGGGAAGCGTCTGCACGTCGGCGACCAGGGCTCGGAAGTCCTCGCGCTTCTGGACTCGCTCGGCGGTCGTCACGCCGCCCTCGCCGACCAGCACGTCCATCGAGTCCTGACCCTCGGGCACCGGCCGCCGCAGGTGGTTGAGGCAGCGATTGCGGGCGATCCGGTAGAGCCACGGGCGAGCGTTGATGTGGCGCTCGTCGGCGATCATCGCCGCGTGCGCCTTCACGAACACCTCTTGGAGCACGTCCTCGGCGTCCTCCTGCGAGCGCAGCATGTGCCGGGAGAAGGCGAGCAGGCGCGAGTGATAGCGCTCGAACAGGACCTCGAAGGCGTGCTCGTTGCCCTCGCGGATCAGCGAGACGAGCTTCTCGTCGCCCTGGAGCTTGAGCAGGGGCGATCGCCGACCGAAGATTCCGGCCCTGGGACTGGCGTGGGTGAGGGTTGAGGCCTCCATGTACCGAGCGCGCGCTCTCTCCCCTGCAGAACACCGTAACAGGGGGCGGGTTGCGCCTCCAAGGATTTCTTCGGCGCGCATCCAACGCAGCGGAAGGTCCGTCCGCGGCCGGGCGGCCCGCGCGCCAGTGCCCGGGGCGGGATTCGAACCCGCAACGCCCTTGCGGGCAGCGGCTTTTAAGGCCGCCAGCTGTACCAGTTCGCTTACCCGGGCGAAGCCATCGTAGGCGACGTCGCGCCGGCGCTCGGCGCGCGCCCGGCGCCGGCCGGATGCGCCGGGATTAGACTCACGCCATGGCTGACGGTGGGGGCACCGTGGACGACGAGGAGATCCGCCTGCTCTCCCACGAGCTGCGCAACACGCTGTTCGCGACCGACATGCTGCTCGAGCGCGCGCTCGAGCACGAGGAGCTCGGCACCGACCCGATGGACGACGTGCGCCGGGCGCGCGCCGGGGTCCAGGAGACGCTCGCGGTGATCAAGCGCCGCCTCGGCGAGTAGGCGTCGTCCTGCCGCGGCCTATCGCCGAGCCGAGCGCGTGGCCGGTCGCGGCGGGCGCCCGGCGGTCGCCTCAGAGCTGCACGAAGACCGACTTCGTCTCCAGGTAGGCCTCGAGGTTGTGACGGCCCTTCTCGCGGCCGATTCCCGACGCCTTGTAGCCGCCGAACGGCGCTGCGGGGTCGCCGGCGCCCCAGGTGTTGACGTAGACGGAGCCGGCCTCGAGCAGGCCGGCGAGCCTGTGGGCGTTGGAGATGTCGCGCGTCCACAGGCCGGCGGCGAGCCCGTACTCGGTGTCGTTGGCGCGCCGCGCGACCTCCTCGAGGTCCTCGAACGGTTGCGCGACGAGCACCGGGCCGAAGATCTCCTCGCGGGCGATCCGCATCTCGTCGGTGACCCCGGTGAACAGGGTCGGGTTGATGAAGTACCCGCCGTCCCCGTTGTCGTCGGGAGGCCCGCCGGCGACCGCCTCCGCGCCCTCCGCCAGCCCGGAGTCGATGTAGCCGGTGACCCGCCCGAACTGCTCGGCGGAGATCACCGGGCCGAACTGCGACTCGGGGTCGAGGCCGGGCCCGACCTTCGCCTCGGAGGCGAACCGCGCCAACCGCTCGATCACCTCGTCGAACAGCCCCTCCTGCACGAACAGGCGCGAGGCGGCGTTGCAGGCCTGGCCGGAGTTCGAGTACAGGCCGAGGAACGAGCCCTTGACCGCGGCCTCGAGGTCGGCGTCGGAGAGGATGATGTTCGGGCTCTTGCCGCCGAGCTCGAGCGTCACCCGCTTCAGCGAGCGGCCGCACTTGGCGCCGATCTCGCGCCCGACCGTGGTCGAGCCGGTGAACGCGACCTTGTCGACGCCGGGACTGTCGACCAGCGCCGCGCCGGTCTCGCCGTCGCCGGTGATCACGTTCACGGTCCCCTCCGGAAAGCCCGCCTCGAGCGCCAGCTCGCCGAGCCTCAGGGCGGTGAGCGGGGTCTGCTCCGCCGGCTTCAGGATCAGCGAGCAGCCGGCCGCAAGCGCCGGTGAGACCTTCCACACCGCCATCAGCAGCGGGTAGTTCCAGGGCACGATCTGGGCGCAGACGCCGACCGGCTCGCGCAGCGTGTAGCAGAGCAGATCGCGGCCGGAGACCGGGATCGTCTCGCCCTCGATCTTCGTCGGCCAGCCGGCGTAGTAGCGCAGGTGCGCGACCGAGGCGGCGACGTCGCCCTTCGCCGCGGCGAGCGGCTTGCCGTTGTCGAGCGACTCGAGCTCCGCGAGCTCGTCGCCGTTGGCCTTGATCAGCTCGGCGAGCGAGTACATGAGCCCGGCGCGCTTCGAGGCCGAAACCTTGCGCAGCGGCCCGTCGAGCGCGGCGCGCGCGGCGGCGACCGCGCGCTCCACGTCCTCGGCGCCGGCCTGGGCGACCTCGCAGATCGGCTCGCCGGTGGCCGGGTCGATGCTCTGGAAGCTGCGGCCGTCGGCGGCGTCGAGGCGCTCGCCGCCGATCAGCAGCTTCTGGGGTCCGCCGACGATGAACTCGCGGGCGTTCACCGACAGTGATTGGGCGGTGGCGGTGGGCATGGCCGGATCGTACCCGGCGCCCGCCTTTGCACCGCGCCGAGCCCCACACGGCGACCTCGCGAGTGCGAACATCACCCCGTGGCCATCAGTGCGATGACGTTCTTCTACAGGCGTCTCGGCGGGTCATATCCGCTCGCGTTCGTCGCCATCGAGCTTCAGTCCGCGCTCCTGATCGTCGCCGGGACGCTGGCGCTGTTCACCTTCTACTTCGACGGCTCGACCAGCGAGTACCTCGCGGTCCTCGCGATCGCCCTCGCCTTGACCGAGGTGGCCGTGCTGGCCGCGATCTTCCGTCTCATGCCGCAGCTTCGCGCTCTGCGGACGTGGATTCGCGGCCGGCGTGACCCGGAGTCGACTCAGCGCGCCTGGGCGACCGCGGTCAGCATGCCGCTCTACCTGGTCAAGCGGGATCTGCCGCTGCCGGTCTTCGTCTCGGTGCTGCCGATGTGCGTCGCCGGGGTGATCATCCTCGACCTCGACTGGTACGCGATCTTCCCGCTGCTCGCCGGCTCCGCGGTCGCGCTCGGCTACTCCGCCACCCTGCACTACCTGGCCGTGGAGGCCGGGATGCGGCCGCTGCTGCTCGAGATCAACAACAGCCTCTCGCCGCGGCTCAGCGCCGACTTCTGGGCGCTGCCGCTGCGCACCCGGCTGATGGTCGCGCTGCCGCTGATCAACCTGATCACCGGGCTCGTCGTCGCCGCGCTGACCTCCGACGGCGGCGGCGGCTCGAACCTCGGCGCCGACGTGCTGATCGCCCTGCTCGTCTCGACGACGATCTCGCTCGAGCTCACGGTGATGCTCTCGAAGTCGATCCTGCGCCCGCTCCGGGACCTCGAGCGCGCCGTGGCCCGGGTACGGGAGGGCGACTACAGCGTCGCCGTCCCGGTGACGACCGGGGACGAGCTCGGTGAGCTCGCGGCGAGCTTCAACCAGATGGTCGAGGGCCTCGCCGAGCGCGAGCGGATCCGCGAGGCGTTCGGCACCTACCTCGACGAGGAGATCGCCGAGTACATCCTCTCCGAGGCCTTCACCGAGGAGGGGGTCGAGATCGAGGTCTCGGTGCTGTTCTGCGACGTCCGCGACTTCACCCAGTTCGCCTCCGGCGCCACCCCGCAGGAGGTCGTTGCGGCGCTCAACCGTCTGTTCGAGGTCATCGTGCCGATCATCGCCCGCCACGGCGGCCACGTCGACAAGTTCGAGGGCGACGGGCTGCTCGCCGTGTTCGGCGCCCCGAAGCCGTTCCCCGACCACGCGGACCGAGCGGTGCGCGCCGCGTGCGAGATCGGCGAGGCAGTCAACGACGCCGGCGAGGCCGGCGAGCTGCGGATCGGCATCGGGGTCAACACCGGGAAGGTGATCGCGGGCGCGATCGGCGGCGCGGGGCGGCTCAACTTCTCGGTCATCGGTGGCGCGGTCAACGTCGCCGCGCGAGTCGAGGCCCTGACCCGCGAGACCGACGACAACATCCTGATCACCGGCGACACCTGGCAGCGGGTCACACACGAGTTCGAGGCCGCGCCCAGGCGGCAGGGTCGCGCTCCGCGGAGTCGCCGAGCCGGTCGCCGTCTACGCGCCGAAGCTCGCCGGGCAAGCAGAGCGCCCTGCCGGCGACGCGGACGGCAGCGGCCGTCGGCGCAGGCCTCGGGTCAGACGCTGAGTAGCGAGCGCGGAGTCGGGTAGTCCCAGGGTGATGGGCGAGAGCGAGCACCGGGCGACCGGCGATCGGGCCGAGGCGGAGGATCGTGCCAAGGACGATCCCGGCGGCGATCACCGCGGCACGGCCGACGAGCCGCGCGAGGGCGAGGAGCCCGAGCGCCAGCAGGAGGCTCGCGACGCCGACGCCCAGATCGAGACGCTCGAGCCCGACCAGCGCTGAGCGCCCGCCGCGAGCGCAGCCGCCGCGGTCGAGGACCCGGCCGGTAACGCGGACCGCGGGCGGGTAGGCCAGCGACTGCAACCAAACGAAGGCAGGAAACAGATGTCCACAAGCGACGAACGAGTCACCGGCGGAATGGCCGGCAAGGTGGCCGGCAAGGCGAAAGAGCTCGCCGGCGAGCTCACCGACAACGACGATCTGGCCCGCGAGGGCAGGCTTCAGCAGGCGAGCGCCGAGGCGCGCCAGGAGGCAGCCGAGGACGCCCGCGAGGCGCGCCACGCGGACGCCGAGGCCGAGCTCGAGTCCGAGCGCGTCGAGACCGCCGCCGAGCGCAAGCGGCTCGAGGCCGAGGTCGAGCGTCGCGAGCGCGAGGCGCGCGCCGAGGAGGACCGGCAGCGAGCCGAGCGCTCGGCCGACCGCACGGCCGCGCAGCAGATCGGCGACGCTCAGAGCGAGCTCCAGTCCGAGCGCGCCGCGGCCGAGCGCCGCGAGCGCAGCGCCGAGCAGCGCGAGCTCGAGGCGGCGCGCGAGAGCACCCGACTCGAGCAGCAGGCGCGCGCCGCCGAGGCCCGCGCCGATGCACTGGACCCGAAGGAGGACCGATGACCACGCTGACGAGCATTCCGAAGACGACCGTCGAGGGGGCGATCAAGGTCGTGCGACTGCCGATCGATGCCCTCACCGGCGTCGCCCCCGAGAGCCGGCTGACGAGCTCGATCGAGCTCGCGGTCGACAGCGCCGACGCGAGGATCCGCGCCGCCGCCGGCAGCGCCCTCAGAGACGACGGGCTGCGCAGCGAGGCGACGCTACTGCGCGAATCGGTCGCCGAGCGCCGGCGCGCCCAGCGGCTGCGCTCTGAGGCCGGCCGCAAGGCCGAGGACGCGACCGAGCGGGCCGAGCGCGCCAAGGCCGAGGCGGCCGAGCGCGAGCGCCGCGCCGAGCGCGAGGCCGAGCGCAAGCGCGAGCAGGCCAACAAGCGACGCACCGAGCGCAAGCAACAGGCGGAGAAGGCCGAGCAGTCCCGCAGGCGCGCCGCCTCCGAACGGGCCGCCAAGGCCGAGCGTGAGAGCGAGGCGAAGGCGGACGCGGAGCGGCTCGAGGCGCTTCAGTCGAAGGCCGAGTCGCTCGCCAAGCGCGAGCGCGCGGTCACCGAGGCCCAGGAGGCCGACCGGCTCAAGCGCGCCGCCGAGCGGGCCAAGGAGGAGCGCAAGTCCGAGGAGGAGAAGACGGGGACCTCGCGGGTGGAGGGAATGTGATCACGACGACGCAACCGCAGGTGGCCAAGTGAGCGCTCTGCGCTACCTGAACCCGTTTCGCATCGCCCGGGCCGTCGGCTACATCCGGCGGGTGATGGGAGTGGGAGGGCCGAAGGCGGTGCGCGTCGCCGGCGTCGAGCACCCTGCGGGCTGGATCGTGCCCACAGCGACGGTGACGATCGAGGTCGTCGGACGCGACGGGCGCATCGAGCGGTTTCGCCCCACGGTCCCGGTGCCGTTCCCGTACGCATGGGGATGGCGGATCGCCCGCCGCCTCGGGGTGCCACTGGTGAGCTCGATCGATCCCGACCGGCTGCGGTTCGGGGTCGGCGTGCCGGGCCGCGGCTGAGCCCGCGGCGCTCGCCGCGTCCGCCGGTCTCCGTGGAGGGCCGCGCGGGCGGGCGGATAGGGTCTTCGCGAGATGAGGGCAGCTCTTGCGACGGTCGCCCTGGCGGCGCTCGCCCTCGCTGCAGCGGCGAGCGGCGCATCGTCGTCCGGGGGGCACGACCGGGGCGGGGCGCTGGCCGACTCGCCGTGGCCGCAGATGCGCCGCGACTCCGGCAACACCGCCGAGAGCCCGATTCGCGGGCGCTACCGCGGCGCTCTGCCCTGGTCGTTCGCCACCGGGCGGGGGATCTTCTCCACCCCGGTGCTCGGGCCCCGACGGTGAGGCCTACGTCGGCTCGGCGGACGGGCGCTTCTACGCGCTCGACGAGCGCGGCCGGCGGATCTGGAGCCTGCGCACGGGCGGGGTCATCGACGCGGCGGCGGCGCTCGGAGCGCGCAGCTCGAGGCGGAGCTTTCCGATCACGATCGGCTCCGGCGACGAGACGCTCTATCAGCTGCGAAGCGACGCCCGGCGGCTGGATCGCGAGCGGCGCATCCGCTGGGCCTACCGCACCGAGCTCGCCCCGGCAACCGGGCAGCTGGTCAATTGGTGGGAGGGCAATCCCGCCTACGGCCCGGACGGCAACCTCTACGTCGGCAACACCGGCGGCGGCGCCTTCTCGCTGACCCCGGAGGGCGCGCTGCGCTGGGTCGTCCAGCGCGCGAACTCGGTTTGGACGACGCCGGCCTTCGACGCCGCCGGAAACAGCTACTGGGGCTCGGTCGACTTCTACGCATTCTCGCTCGACCCGCTGGGCGCGCTTCGCTGGCAGACCTTCACCCCGGGCTACGTCACCTCCTCGCCGGCGCTGGACTCCGACGGGACCGTCTACGTGGGCTCCTTCGATCGCAGCCTGCACGCGCTCGACTCGGCGACCGGCCAGGAGCGATGGGCGTTTCCGACCACCGATCACATCTACGCGTCCCCGGCGCTCGCGACCGACGCCTCGGGCACGACCAGGGCGATCTACATCGGCTCGGCGGACGGCTCGGTCTACGCGGTGCGCCCCGACGGCAGCGAGCTGTGGCGCTACGAGACCGGTGACCCGGTCCGTTCCTCGCCGGTGATCGGCCGCGCTGCGCACGGTGGCGGGGAGATCGTCTACGTCGGCTCGTCCAACGGCGTCCTCTACGCGCTCGACGCCGAGACGGGGAGGCGGCGCTGGTCGTTCGACACCTCGATGCGCAGCGGGCCGCTGGCCGACCGAGACGACCTCAACGGCTCCCCCGCGCTCGGCAGGCGCGGCGTCTACATCGGCGGCGAGCACGGCCGCGTCTGGTTCGTCCCCTACGACTACTGCCGGGTCGAGCGCGACGTCCGCTGCAGCCGCTCGCCTGGGCAGGAGTTTCCGGACGACCTCAACCGCGTCCTCACGGTGACGCCCGGTGGAACGACACGCTTCGGAGCCGAGAAGGTGCCCGCGGCCACGGTGCTGGCGATGCGGCTCGTGGTCCGCCGCGGCGGGGTCACGCTCGACGCGCGCATCGACCCCGACCAGGGATCGGGCGCGCTGGTCCGCTCCCGCCCTCGCTTCGATTTCCAGACCCAGCTCTCCGGCGACGGGCACTACATCTTCGTGCGCCCGGACCGCGCCCTCGATCCCGGGACCGCCTACCGGCTGCGGGTGGCCGGCGGTTGGCGCGCGGGCTCGGAGACCGGCGACTTCGACAGCCGCGTCAGGATCGAGACCGCCGAGGACCGCGGCGACACGTCCGCACTCCGGGTGCGCCGCCGGCGAGTCGGCGCGCTGGAGCTCACCCGCCTGGCGCTGCCGCTCCCGGCGCTGCTTCCGAGCGTCAACCAGATCGGCTTCGACTCCTACGATTTGATCGCCGGCACGGTCGCCAAGTCCCACGCCGGAGCGCATCGCGGCCGGATCACGCTCTGGGTGATCGGCGCGCGCACCAACGCACGCGGGGTGCCCGTGGCCGACCCCGGCGGCGGCTTCGCCTTTCCGCTCCACGGCCGCTTCCGCCACGACCAACTCGTGCTCAACGCGAGCGGGCTGAACCTCCGGTTCAGCTTCGGCGACGTGCCGCTGCGCAGCTTCGACGTCCGCGGCGCGCTTCGCGAGCGCGGCGGGCTTCGGCCCGGCCCCGGCCTCTACGGTCAGGTCACCTGCGCCGACGTCCCCAACTACTCGGCCGAGCTGCGGATCGCGGGCGTCTGCAACCAGAGCGACACCCTGGCCTCCTACGGGACCCTGCTCTCCGACCGCTACGACGACCGCGGCACCGCGAACCTGCGTCCGCCCGGGGTCTCGGCCGGCCCGGTGACCCTGACCGCCCCGGCCGCCGATGCGGACGGCGAGGTGGCCGCGTCGCTGCGGCTGAACGACCGCGCCAGCCTCCCCGCCGACCGGCACCTGGTCTCGATCCTGCTGGTCGACCGCAGCACCGGGACCCCCGTGGGGCTCGACTACCGCGGCCTGACCGCACCCGTCCTCGACGGCGCGGGCAACGTCGTCGGGGCGCGGCTGCGGATCCCCGCGGGAACCGAGCTGCCTGCGACCCTCGAGGCGACGACGATCGTCGACGTCTTTCCGCTCGGGAGGAGCGATCTCTCGCCCCGGGCGCGGGCGCCTCGATAGGGTGAGCGCGATGAGAGCTCGGGGGCCGGTCGCAGCGCTGCTCGTCGGTGTCGCCTTCGCCGCGATACCGACCGGCGCGGGGGCGGTCAACGACCCGAGCTCGAGCCTCTGTCCCGGGACCTTCACGGTCCTCCACAACGACCACATCGGCGCGCTTCAGCTTCCGGCGGGCCGCTACGACGTCACCGTGCGTACGCCGGGGACGCTGACCTGCGCCGACGCCTCGAGTCTGTTCGCCAAGTTCCTGCAACGGCCGAGCGGCAACCTGCCGAACGGCTGGCGGGTGAACGTCAACAAGGCGCGGTTCGCCAACCGGGCCACCGAGCAGGCGTTCTCCGTCGCCAAGGCCGGTGGGGGAGGCGGCGGTGGAGGCGGGCGGGGGCGGCGGCGGCCGCGCGACCTGCCCCACCTTCGAGGTCCTCCACAACGACCGCATCGGCTCGCTGCGGATTCCGGCCGGCGACTACGTGATCACGGCCAAGAACATGAGCTGTCCGTCCGCGAGCCGGCAGTTCGCGCGCTTTCTGCAGTCGCCGAGCGGCAACCTGCCCGACGGCTGGCAGCTGAGGCCCCGCAGGGCGAAGTTCCGCAACCCCGACAGCGGCGAGAGCTTCCGGATCAAGCGCGCCTGAGCGGGAGCGCGGGCGGCGGCGCGGTCAGCCGGTCCGCTCGAGCACGACGACCGGGATCTCGCGCTCCGCGCTAGTCTCGCCGCGATGGCGACCACCGAGGAGAGCGCTCGCCCCGAAGGCTCACCGGCGCCGGGTCCGGTCCACGGCGGCAAGCTCGTCACCCGGGCGCTCGTCGACCGCGCCGTCAGCCATCTGTTCACGCTCTCCGGCGGCCACCTGTTCTCGATCTACGACGGCTGCGTCGCCGACGGGATCGAGATCGTCGACACGCGCCACGAGCAGGCGGCGGCCTGGGCCGCCGAGGGCTACGCGAAGGCGACCCGCAAGGTCGGCGTCGCCGCGCTCACCGCCGGGCCGGGGGTCACCAACGGGATCAGCGCGATGGCGGGCGCGAAGTTCAACCGCTCGCCGCTCGTCGTCCTCGGCGGGCGCGCCCCGGAGATGCGCTGGGGCTCGGGCTCGCTGCAGGAGATCGACCACCTGCCGTTCGTGACCCCGGTGACCAAAGCTGCGGCGACGATCATCGAGACCGACGCGATCGCCGACGCGACCGCGCGCGCGATCGACACCGCGCTCACCCAGCCCACCGGGCCGACCTACCTCGACTTCCCGCTCGACGTCGTCTTCTCCGAGGGCGCCGGCGAGACCCCGGCACCCGCGGTGGTCGTCGCGCCGGCCGCGCCGCGCACCGACGAGGCGGCGAGAATGCTCGCCGGGGCCGAGCGCCCGGTGATCATGGCCGGCACCGGCGTCTACTGGGCGCACGCCGAGGGCGAGCTTCGGCGGCTCGCCGAAACGCTGGCGATCCCCGTGTTCCTCAACGGGATGGGGCGGGGGTGCCTGCCGGCCGACCACGAGCTCTGCTTCTCGCGCGCCCGCGGCGAGGGCCTCAAGGAGGCCGACGTGGCGCTTGTCGTCGGCGTGCCGCTCGACTTCCGGCTCGGCTTCGGCGCCAGCTTCGGCGAGCAGACGAAGATCATCTGGCTCGACGAGGCGCCGAACGAGCTCAGCGCGAACCGTACGCCCGAGATCGAGCTGGTCGGCGGGATCGACGCCACCCTGGCCGCGATCTCCGACGGCGAGGGCGGCTCGGGCGCCCGCCAGCGCACCGGCGCCTGGGTCGAGGCCCTGCGCGAGACCGAGGACGAAAAGCGCGCCGGCGAGGCCGACGAGCTCAACGACGACCGGGCGCCGCTTCATCCGCTGCGTGTCTACAACGAGCTCGCGCAGATGCTCGACCGCGACGCGATCGTGATCGGCGACGGCGGCGACTTCGTCTCCTACGCCGGGCGCGTCGTCAACACGTATGAGCCCGGCTGCTGGATGGATCCGGGCCCCTACGGCTGTCTCGGCGCCGGCCCCGGCCAGGCGATCGGCGCCAAGGTCGCCCACCCCGAGCGCCAGGTCGTCTGCATGCTCGGCGACGGCGCCTTCGGGTTCTCGGGGCTCGAGTTCGACACCATGGTCCGCCACGACCTGCCGGTGGTCGGGATCGTCGGCAACAACGGGATCTGGGCGCTCGAGTACCACCCGATGAAGTTCCTCTACGGCTACCAGGTCGCCGCCGAGCTGCGGCCGGCGACCCGCTACGACGAGGTCGTCAAGGCGCTCGGCGGCCACGGCGAGCTCGTCCGCCACCCGTCCGAGCTCCAGCCGGCGCTCGAGCGCGCCTTCGCCTCCGGCAAGCCGGCGCTGGTCAACGTGCTCACCGATCCCGAGGTCGTCTACCCGCGCAAGGCCATGTTGGCGTAGCTCTCGGCGCCGGGAGTCGGTTTCGACCCCTATCCCGGCGGAGGCCGAGCGCCGCGACTGCGTAGGATCGCGTCCGTGGAGCTGCGGCCGCTGGCGAGGACGGGCGTTCAGGTCAGTCCGCTGTGCCTTGGGGCGATGATGTTCGGCGCCTGGGGCAACTCCAACCGCGACGACTCGATCCGGATCATCCACGCGGCGCTCGACGCCGGGATCAACTTCATCGACACCGCCGACGTCTACAGTCGCGGCGAGTCGGAGCAGATCGTCGCCAAGGCGCTCGCCGGTGGCAAGCGCGACGACGTCGTGCTGGCGACCAAGGTGCACGGCAAGATGGGCGACGACCCGAACCAGTACGGCAACTCGCGCCGCTGGATCGTCCGCGAGCTCGAGGCGAGCCTGAAGCGGCTCGGCACCGACTGGATCGACCTCTACCAGATCCACCGCCCCGAGCCCGACACCGACATCGACGAGACGCTCGGCGCGCTCACCGACCTCATCCGCGCCGGCAAGCTCCGCTACATCGGCAGCTCGACGTTCCCGCCCTCGGCGGTGGTCGAGGCTCAATGGGTCGCCGAGCGCCGCGGCCGCGAGCGCTTCGTCACCGAGCAGCCGCCGTACTCGATCCTCGCGCGCGGGGTCGAGCGCGAGCTGCTCGGCGTCTGCGAGCGCCACGGGATCGGCGTCCTGCCCTGGAGCCCGCTCGCCGGCGGGTGGCTCACGGGCCGCTACCGGATCGGCGCCGAGCTGCCGCAGAGCCGCCGCGCGCAGATGGTCCCCGGCCGCTACGACATGTCGATACCCGAGAACCAGCGCAAGCTCGAGGCAGCCGACGCGCTCGCGCTGCTCGCCGAGGACGCGGGGATGACGCTGATCGAGATGTCGCTCGCCTTCCTGCTCGAGCATCCCGCGGTGACCGCGCCGATCATCGGCCCGCGGACGATGAACCAGCTCGAGAGCCAGCTCCCCGCGGCAGAGATCCGCCTCGACGCCGACCTCCTCGACCGGATCGACGAGATCGTCGCCCCGGGGACGAACATCAACCCGGCCGACGCCGGCTACACGCCGCCCGAGCTCGCCGAGCCGCGGCGCCGCCGGCGCGGCGCCCGGGGCGTCTAGCCCGCGCGCGCCGCGCCGCCGTCACTCGCGCCAGCAGACCTGCATCCAGCTCGCGCACACCCAGCCCTCGATCTCCGGGTCGGCGGGATGGCGGCGCTCGCCGTGCTCGAACACGCTCAGTCCGCAATTCGCGGTCCGCAGCTGCCACAGCCGCCAGACGTCGGCGGCAGTGAACCGCTCGCCGAGCAGCGAGTCGATCAGAAAGAAGCGCTGGAAGATCCCGTGTGAAACGGCGAGCACGGCCTGCTCGGGGTCGCCCGCCTCGAGGTCGCGCTTGAACGCGCGCACCCGGGCGAGCACGTCGTCGAACGACTCGGCCCCGTCGGGCGCGGCGCCGGGGTCCTCGGCGCTCTCGGTCATCCGCACCGACCATCGGCGCAGCTTCTGCTCGTCGGGCTCGAGGTCGAGGAAGTCGCTCGCCTCGCGCAGCTCGTGGATCCCGGGATGGGTCTCGACCGGCAGATCGAGCTCGCGGGCGATCAGCTCGGCGGTCTGGAGGGCGCGGCGCATCGGGCTCGAGAGCACCCGCGTCGCGCCGCTGTTTCGCAGCACCCGCGCCGCGCCGCGCGCCTGGCGCCAGCCGCGTTCGGTGAGGCGGTCGCCCTCGGCCTCCGGAACCCCGACCTTCGCCGGGTGGGAGTTGGAGACCGATTCGGCGTGGCGAAGGAAGAGCAGGCGCACCGCGACCGCGCTCAGTCCGCGGAGCGCAGGACCGAGTCGAGCAGCCCGGGAAAGCGGGCGTCGAGGTCCTCGCGGCGCAGGCGGTTGACCCGGGCGGTTCCTTCGGGGGTCTGCTCGATCACGCCGCTCTCGCGCAGGACCCGGAAGTGGTGGGTGGCGGTCGACTTCGAGACCGGGAGCTCGAACTCTCCGCAGCGGTGCTCGCAGCCGTGATCGGCGGCGAGCCCGCGGACGATCTCGAGCCGCACCGGGTCCGAGAGCGCGTGCAGGACCTGGGTCAGCTCCAGGTCGCCTGCGGTCGGGTGGGCGAGGGTCCTGCTCATCGTGAGATCCATTGTACGACGTTCATCGGACCAATCTAGTACGATGTTCTTCGAACTTTGAACGTACCGCGACAGGAGGGACTCAGATGACCACCGCCAATCCGCCCACCGCCCAGACCACCGCGCCGCCGAAGCCGCTTCGCTTCCGGCGGCTGATCGTCTTCACCTCGCTCGCAGACGGCCTCAGGGCCGCCTGACGATGCTCGGGCTGGTCGCCGACCGCTCCGCCCCCGAGGGCATTGCCCTGCGCGAGGTCACCGATCCGGCCCCTCTCCCCAACCAGGCCCTGGTCGAGGTTCGCGCGATCTCGCTAAACCGAGGCGAGATCCGCAACCTCGACCGGCGTCCACAGCGCGAGGTCGTGGACTTCGAGGTCGAGGGCAAGGCGGTGCTGCCCGTCGACTGATCGGCGGCAGCGCGTCGGAATCTGGGCACACCCTGCGGGCGGTCCCGCCCGCGAGTGGCTGCTCTAACCTTGCGGTCGAAATGGACGCCACCGAGATCCGCGATCACATCGAGGAGCTGGTCGCCGAGGAACACCGGCTGCTCGGCGCCCACACCGGCGAGGGCCTCGGCGAGGCCGAGCACGCGCGGCTGCAGGCGATCGGCCGCGAGCTCGACGAGGCCTGGGACCTGCTGCGCCGCCGCGAGGCCGGTCAGTCGGAGCGGCTCGCCGATGCCGACGTCCCCGACCCGCCGAACGAGCTCGACGGCCCCGACCCCGAGCCGATTCACCTCGATCACGGCGTCCACGGCGACGGCTCGAGCCCAGATCCGGGCACCCACCCGAACGTCCCCTAGCCGCCCCGGATCCCGCGCCTAGGAGTGTGCGCGCTCGGGTTCGCGGCGCGCCGCCTGGCGCAGGGCGTCGAGCGATTGCTCGCTCCAGCTGCGGAAGTAGCGCCTGCCCATCGTTGCGTCGAAGAGGCGGTGGCCAAGGCCCTTGGGCTGCATGCCCATCTCGAGCTCGACGAAGGTCCCGCCCTGAGCCGGGGTGAGCACCCAGTGCGCGTAGGTCCCGGTCAGCTGGCAGCTCATCCGGATCTCCCGAAGATCGCGCGCCCGCTCGACCAGGAAGTTGGATTCCACGGTCCCGCTCGGGTCGTGCGTCACCTGGACGTACTGGTCGCCCTCCTCGAAGCGCTCGCCCCGGACCTCGATCACCCGCGGCCACCACTCCGGGTAGCGCCTCGGGGCGCCGACAAGGCTCCACACCGCCTCGAGCGGGGCGTCGAGGTGCGCCTGCTGCCGGTGCGCGGACATCGCGCAGAGTCTGGCAGTCCGGGCTCCCGTCATCGTGCCTGGCGGCGCCGGGGGTAGCCGAACCAGAGGCGTAGGCTCGGCTCGATGCAGGCGATCGTCTACGAGCGCTTCGGCGGACCGGAGTTGCTGGAGCTGCGGGAGGTCGAGCGCCCGCAGCCGGGGCCGGGCGAGCTGCGGATCGCCGTCAGCGCCGCCGGCGTCAACCAGGTCGACGCGCAGAACCGCGCCCACGGCGCCTGGGCGGGGATCGAGCCGCCGGTGATCCCTGGCTATGACTTCTCGGGCGTCGTCGAGGCGCTCGGCGACGGCGTCGACGGGTGGGAGGTCGGCGAGGAGGTCTTCGGAGCGCCGCCGGTGCGCGTGACCCGCTCCGGCAGCTACGCCGAGTACATCGCGGTGCGCGCCGACCTTGTCGCGCGCAAGCCCGAGCGGCTCAGCCACGTCGAGGCGGCTGCGGTGCCGATCGCCGCCTGCGCGGCGTACGAGGCGATCCGCCGACTCGCCCTCGAGCCGGGGGAGCGGTTGCTGATCCTCGGCGCGGGTGGGGGTGTGGGTACGTTCGCCATCCAGCTTGCTGCGGCGGCCGGAGCGCGGGTGCTAGCGGTCGCCAGCGCCCGCCATCACGCGCTGCTTGGCGAGCTCGGCGCGCAGGCGTGCATCGACTACACGGTCGAGGACGTCGGTGCGGCGGTCGCGCGGCTCGCCGGCGGCGAGGTCGACGCCGTCGCCGGGTTCGTCGGCGGCGACAGCCTCGCCCGGACGCTGCCGCTGCTGCGCGAGCGCGGCCGCGCGGCCGAGATCGCCGGGCTGGACGGAGACCTCGAGCTGCTGATCGATAAGAACCAGGACTTCCACGGGGTGCTGTTCAACCCGGCGGATCCCGAACCACTTCGGGCGGTAGCCACGGCGCTCGAGGAGGGGACGATTCGGCCGGTCGTCGACCGCGTGCTCCCGCTCCGGCAGGCCGCCGAGGCGCACCGGCTGCTCGAGGCGGGCCACCGGCAGGGGAAGCTGGTGCTCCAGGTGCGCGCGCAGCAAGCCGGAGCGTGATCAAGCGCTCGGCAGTGCGTCGCTCGCCCGAGGCCCGTGGACGACCCGGCCGCCGCACTTCGCGGCGCGGCGGCCGGGCACCCCTCAGGCCTCAAGTCGCGATCGTTCGCTCCCAGTCCTCCGCTGCCTGCTCCATGCGCCTCGGGTCGGTGTCCGGGTTGCTGCGCGGGCCTGTGTGATCGGCCGGGTTGCCGGCGGGGTCCGGGGCCTCCGGATCTCGCGCCTGCTCGTCGGTCTGTGGCTGCTTCTCGTGTTCGCTCATACGCATCCACCTACCCGCAAGCGGCAGGCAATCACCCGTTGTGCGCCTTTTCCTGAACCAGCGGCGCTCGCTCAGGCGAGCGGGCGCTGGGCGTCGGGCACCGGGTCGAGCGGGTGAAGCTCGGAGCGCTCGAGCGACTCGCCGCGCAGGTGGGCGATCGCCTGGTACTCCCGCGAGCCGATCATGTCGAGGAACGCCTGCCGGGTCGGGTACTCGACCACCGCCACCAGGTCCCACTTGGTCGGGCCGATCAGCGCCGGCGCTCCGAGCCCGGCGAGGACCAGCCGGCCACCGACCCGCGCCAGCAGCGGCTCGACCGCCTCGGCGTACTGGCCGTAGCGCTCGGCGCCGCCGTCGGGCTTGAAGTCGAGCAGGTTGAGCATCAGCACCGGGCCCTCGTCGGCGCGGTCGGCGAACTCCTGGAGCTCCACCGGGTTGAGCCGCTCGAGCTCCTCGGGCATGTGGGGGCCGGCCATCGACTCGATCCTATGCGCCGCGGCCGGCGCGCGGTGCCGGGGGCCCGGCGCGCCCACGGCGCCCACAATGCCGGGCCGCGCTACGCGGTGTGTTCGAGGATCGCCCCGACGTCGGTTTCCCAGTCGGCCCGGTCGACGCCGTGCCCTGCTCCCTGCAGTCGGAGCAGCCTGGCGCCGGGGATGTCCTCCGCGAGCGCCTCGCCGTGCCCGACCGGGAACATCGGGTCGGCGGTGCCGTGGATGACGAGGGTGGGCGCAGCGATCGATGACAGCGGCTCTAGATGCCGCTCGCCGTCGGGGATCAAGTCGTGGTTCTGAAGCGCCGCGAAGTTGTGGGCACGTTCGACATCACGACGCATGAGGTCTCGAGCCGCCGCCTCGTCGAACGGGCGCTCACCTCCAGCGAGCGCGCGCGAGTAGTCGACCAGGTACTCAGATCACCGAGTCGGCATCCGACCAGTCCACCTGTGCCGTCGACACGAAGCGTCCCAACTCCTCCGTCGGCGGCGGGAGTTCCCGCTCGACCGGCACGGCGGCAGAGGTGCTGATCAGGACCAGCGAGAGGACGCGATTTGGGACATCGAGCGCGAGCAGCTGCGCGAACGCCCCGCCCGCCGAGACGCCAACGATGTTGGCGGCCGCGAGCTCGTAGGCGTCGAGCACGCCAGGCCGCGTCGGCGACGAGGTCGGCGCCCGTGTAGTCGGGGCGCCCCGGCTCGTAGGTCGCCGAGCGACCGGTGTCGCGGTGGTCGTAGCGGATCACGAAGCGCCCGCCGCCGGCGAGCATCCCGCAGAAGCCCTCCTCCCACCACAGCATCGAGGCGCCGATGCCCATGATCAGAAGGATCGGGGGGTCCCGAGGGTCGCCGAACGCCTCAGTGCAGAGCTCGACACCGTTTGCTTCGATCATTCGCTCGGCCACGCCGCCTCCCGCTCCGACTGCTTTTATGATGCGTCTTCCTCCGGATAGTGGTTCTGGCGGCGCGACGCAACGCCGGGAGAGGCGATGGAATCAGCTTCAGGGGAAACGATCGAGGTCGGCGCGCTGAGCGTCCGCTTCCTTGTCGAGGCCGCGGACTCGAACGGGAGCGTCAGCGTGTTCGAGTGCTTTGTTCCGGCGCAGAGCAGGATGCCGGCGCCGCACAGCCACGATGCCTTTGAGGAGACGATCTACGGGCTCGAGGGCGTCACGACTTGGACGATCGACGGCCGTACGGTCGAGATCGCAATCGGCGAGGCGTTCTGCGTGCCGAGGGGCGCCGTCCACGGGTTTGACAACCACGGCGCCGATGACGCCAAGTTCCTGGCGATCGCCAGCCCCGGCGTCATGAGCCCGGAGTACTTTCGCGAGGTGCATGCGGTGCTCGCGGCAAGTGCCGGCGGCCCGCCGGACCTCGCCAAAATCGGGGAGGTCATGCGTCGGCACGGCCTCACTCCCGCTCCACCCGCCGCCGGGTGAATGAGAAGACCTCAGCGGGGCCGGGTATGAATGCGGATCGGGTCGCCCTCCGACTGGGGCTCTTGGCCGTGCTCGCCCTGGCGATCGCCGTCGGACTCTACGTCTTCGGTACCGAGCACGTCCCGGACTACTCCGGGACCTCCCTGTTCGGGCGCACCGCAACCGACACCGTCTCGCTCAAGGCCTGGCTCGCGACCGGCCTGCTGGCGTTCGCCATCGCGCAGCTCGGGCTCGCCCTGTGGATGTACGGCAGGCTCCCGGGCATCGGCACCGGGGATGCGCCGATAGGCAGCGTCCATCGCGCGGTCGGGGTCGCCGCAGTGCTGCTGACCCTGCCGATCGCCTATCACTGCGCCTTCGCCTACGGCGTGAAGACGGACGTCGACGCGCGGGTTGCCGTCCACTCGCTCGCCGGCTGCTTCCTCTACGGCGCGGTCGTCTCCAAGCTGACCGTCGTCCGCTCCCGGCGATTCCCGGGCTGGATGCTCCCGGTTGCGGGTGGCACCTTGGTGGTCCTGGTGGCGGTGCTCTGGTACACGAGCGCGCTCTGGTACTTCGACGACTACAGCCTGCCGGTTCTCTGACACCGGCGTGGATCACGCCTCAAGGCGCTCCCGCGCGACCAGCGAGCGTTCGGCCCCGCCGCCGAGCGGCCGCTAGCCCTCCTCGGGCTCTGGCTCGGGCTGTGGCTGCGCGTAGAGGCTGAAGCGGACGCCGCGGTCGTCGATCTCGGCGTCGAGCACCTTGTCGTCGAGGAACTCGGCGGTCTCGGGCTCGACCGAGATCCGCATGTCCTCGACCATCAGGTCGCCGCCCTCGGGCTCCTCGACCAGCGCGAGCTGAAGCTCGCGGGTCGGCCCGCCTCCGTTGTCGTGTCCCTCACCGGCGACGATCCGCAGCACCGCCGTCTCCGGCACCTCGGGCTGGCTGATGATCGCCTCCACCGCCTCGGCCGCAGTCCGCGTCATCGCGAGCATCGTCGCTCCTCTCTCGTTGCGGTGGGGGTCATACCGGGCCAACTGCCCGCTGGGAGGGTCATCTAAGCAGTCCGGGCGGTGCCGCCGCGTGGTCGGGGCCCCGGGCGCGCGACCTCAATATCTTCTTCGGATGGCCGACGCGGCGACCACCGACGCACCCGATGAGGCACTCGCTGCCGCGCGCTGGGACCTCGACCCGCTGGTCGCGGGCGAGGGCGGCGACGGGGCGTTGCGGATGCTCGACGAGGCCCGAGAGCGCGCCGAGGCGTTCGCCGCCGAGCACCGCGGGAGGGTCGCCGAGCTCGATGCCGCCGCGACGGCCGCCGCGATGCGCGAGCTCGAGCAGCTCAACGATCTGGTCGGCCGCGCCGGGACCTACGCGATGCTCGCCTTCGCGGTCGACACGCACTCGCCGGAGATCGGGGCGCTGATGCAGAACGTCCGCGAGCGCGGGGCGGCGATCGAGACGGTGCTGCTGTTCTTCGACCTCGAGTGGAACCAGCTCGCCGACGAGCGTGCCTCGGAGCTGCTCGCCGCCGAGGAGCTCGAGCGCTGGCGCCATCACCTGACGACGCTGCGCCGCTACCGGCCCCACCAGCTCTCCGAGCCCGAGGAGCGGATCCTGACCGAGACCGCGGTCACCGGCCCGTCGGCGTTCTCGCGCCTGTTCACCGAGCAGATCTCGGCGGTCACCGTGGAGCTCGCGGACGCCGAGCGGCCGCTGCAGCTGATGGAGGCGCTGGCGCGGCTTCAGGACTCCGACCGGGAGCGGCGTGCCGAGGCGGCAAGCGCGGTCACCGAGGCGCTCGAGCCGGGGCTTCGCACCCGCGCCTACATCTTCAACACCCTGCTCGCCGACAAGGCGACCAAGGACCGGCTGCGCTCCTACGAGCACTGGCTCGCGTCGCGAAACCTCGACAACGAGGCCTCCGACGAGTCGGTCGCGGCGTTGATCGAGGCGGTCGCCGCGCGCTATGAGATCGCGCGGCGCTGGTACCGGCTGAAGGCGCGGCTGCTGGGCCTGCCGCGGCTCGCCGACTACGACCGGATGGCGCCGCGTGGCCGAGGCCGAGCGCCAGATCCCCTACGAGGAGGCGCGCGAGCTGGTGCGCGACTGCTACCGGGGGTTCTCGCCGGAGCTCGGCGACGTGGTCGACGGGTTCTTCAGCGGCGACCACATCGACGCGCCGCCGGCGCCGGGCAAGCGCGGCGGCGCCTTCTGCTCCTACGCGGTGCCCTCCGCGCACCCCTACGTGATGCTCAACTACACCTCGCGCCCCGGCGACGTGCTGACGATGGCCCATGAGCTCGGACACGGCGTCCACGCCGCGCTGGCGCGCCCGCGCGGGGTCTTCGAGTTCTCGACCCCGCTCACGGTCGCCGAGACGGCGTCGATCTTCGGCGAGGCGATCGTCCTCGGGCGGCTGCTCGAGCGCGCGCCCGACGACGCCGAGCGCCTCTCGCTGCTCGCCGAGTCGCTCGACGGCGCGGTCGGCGCGGTCTTTCGCCAGGTGGCGATGAACCGGTTCGAGGACCGCGTCCACGGCGAGCGCCGCGAGCGCGGCGAGCTCTCGCTCGACGCCTTCAACGCCGCCTGGCTCGAAACCCAGACGGAGCTGCTCGGCGACTCGGTCGAGCTCAGCGAGGGGTACGGAACCTGGTGGTCGTACGTGCCCCACTTCATCGCCACCCCCGGTTACGTCTACGCCTACGCCTACGGCAACCTGCTCGCGCTCTCGGTCTACGGCCGCTACCAGGAGGTCGGTGAGGGCTTCGTCGACGACTACCTCGAGCTGTTGCGCGCCGGCGGCTCGCGCTCGCCGGAGGAGCTCGGCCGGATCGTCGGCGTCGATCTCGGCGATCCGGGATTTTGGAGCGCCGGCCTCGACCTGATCGAGCGCCGGCTCGCGGACGCCGAGGGGCTCGCCGAGACGGTCGCGCCCGCGGCCTGACCGCAGCGGGCTCCGGGTACGGTGAAGCGGCGCTCAGCCCGCCAGCGGCAGCTCGAGCTGCTCGGCGGCGGCCAGCCGGCGGCGCTCGATCGCCTCGGCGTAGAGGCCGTGAAAGCAGTTGCGCGGCTGCAGGTCGACGATCCCGTGGGCCTCGGCCATCGCGGTCGCCAGGGTGCGCTTGAACAGCCGGCCGTGCCAGCGATGGGCGCCCGGCTGTCGGCCGACGTGCAGGTGGACGAGCTCGTGGAGCAGGGTCTCGAGCGCGTCGCCCGGACGGATCTCCGGGTAGGCGGTCACCGACAGCCGCCATTCCCCGGGGACCGCGAATCCGAGCCGGTTCGGGCGCCGGCCGGCGCGGCGGACCTTGAGCTCGGGCGCCGAGCCGGCGAGCGGCCCGTCGGCGAACACCGGCAGCGCCCTGAGGCGCTCGAGCTCGCGGCGCAGGTCGACTCCGGCGACGCGGTAATAGGACGGATGCCGGCGCGGGGCCGCGCGCCGCGCGACCGCCCGTCGCCGCCCTCGGCGCAACCCCTCAGGCTCCGCGCGAGGTGCCGAGCGCCTCTGCGATCTGGTCGAGCGCGGCGCTCTCGGATTCGCTCACCCGCTCGCCGCCGATGCCGAGGAACCCGCCGGACTTGTCGGCCTCCGCGACGGCCTGGGCGACGGTGAGCGTGAACTTCCGGTAGGACTCGAGCTCGTCCGGGGTCGCCTTCGCCTCGAGCAGCGCGACCGCCTCGCGGATCTGGGCGAGGCCGGTGTTGCGAAGCGCCTCCGGCGTCTTCAACTCGCTCACGTCGGGGCTCGGTGAGCTGCCGACGAGCTCGCCGAGCAGGTCGGATTCGGTGTGCTGCTTGCGGGCCTCGGAGTAGGCGCGGGCCATGTGGACGCTCTCGCGGATCGTGCCGCCGCGCTGCGCCGCGATCACGATCAGCCCGGCGAGCGCCGGCCCGTCGATGATCGTCTCCCACTCCTCGGCGTTGAACTCGGATTTCGTCGTCATCTTGCGGAACTTACCCATTTCGCCGGATCCGCCGACGAGACCGCTCGGGAATGTCGCCGGGGGCGGGTCGAGCCTGCGGCCCGATCAAGCCGCCAGAGGGGCAGGCGCAGGCGCCCGTCGCATGCGGTCGAGCAGCGCCCAGGCCGCGAAGCAGAGCGCCCCGACGGCGCCGGTCGCGGTCAGAAGCGCCCCCGCGGCGGCGGTCAGCGCGACCCCGTTGGCGCCGAGGATGACGACCGCGGTCGCGACGCCGAGCGTCGGGCCGACCGGCAGCAGGCCGATCACGGCGGCGCCGATCAGCAGCGCGACCGAGTCGAGCACCGAGACGTCGACGCCGATCCCCTTGAGGACGAGCCAGTTGCGGACCACCTGGGCCCCGGTGGCGAACATCACCAGGGCGATGATCCGGCTGCGATCGCTGAGCCCGCGCATCACCGCGAGCCCCGCCCAGAAGCCGTCGCGGCGCCCGCGCGCGAGCCGGGTCAGCCCGAGGACGATCCCGCCCGCGGCGCAGAGGAAGATCAGCGGCAGCCACCAGGGGATGCCGAGCGGCCCGACGAGCGTGAACGAGCAGACCGCGGCGAGCCCGAGCTCGACGATCACGATCGGCATCTCCGCCGCGACCAGGGTCGAGACCCCGGGGCTGTCGGCGGGCGCCGAGCGCCTCAGCGCCGCGATCCGGACGCCCATCCCGAAGTGGCTGTTGAAGAGGTTCCCGAGATAGCCGACGCTCGAGGCGCGGAACAGCCGCCGGCGGCTGACCCGGCCGCCCGCGGCGCCGACGCATACGTGCCAGGCCTCGCTGCGCGCGACCAGCCAGATCACCTGCAAGAGGACGGCGAGCGCGAGGATCCACCACGAGGCGGCGCCGAACGCGGAGGCGAAGTCGTCGCGCTTGCCCCAAAGCCCGGCGACCAGCGCCCCGGCCACGACCGAGCTGCAGGCGACCGTGACGACGATCGGGTGGCGGCGGATCCAGGAGCGAAGCAGAGAGAGGCTGCCGGCGGCAGCCAGACGGCCGCTCGCCGCAGCCGTGGCGGCGGGCTGCACCCAACCAGGGTAAAGGGCGTTCCTAAAGGCGGGCCGCGGCTCGGCCGAAACCGGCGGCCGGCTCGAGCCCGTAGAGCTCGGCGATCAGCTCATAGGAGCGAACGCGATCGGCGTGATCGTGGACCATCGTCGTGATCATCAGCTCGTCGGCGGCGGTGCGCTCGGCGAGCTCGTCGAGCTTCGCCCGCACCGTCTCCGGCCCGCCGATCGCCGCCGAGCCCGAGAGCGCGCCGACGCTGCGCTCCTCCTGCTCTGAGAACCGGTGCGCGGCGGCCTCCTCCGGGGTCGGAAACCGGGTCGGTCGCCCGGCGCGAAGCCGGGCCATCGACAGCTTCGCCGGCGCGGCCAGGTAACGGGCGCGCTCGTCGTCGGAGGCCGCCACCGCGGCGACCGCGACCATCGCGTAGGGCTCGGCGAGGTACTCGGAGGGACGGAAGTGGCTGCGGTAGAGCTCGAGCGCCACGTCGGTGTTGCGGGGCATGAAGTGATGGGCGAAGGAGAAAGGCAGCCCGAGCATGCCGGCGAGCTGTGCGGAGTAGCCGGAGGAGCCGAGCAGCCAGATCTCGGGCATGTCGCCGTCGCCGGGGATCGCCTTGACGTGCCGGTAGGGGTCGCGCTCGGAGAACTCCCCCTTGAAGAAGCCGATCAGCTCGGCGAGCTGACGCGGGAAGTCCTCGTCGGAGAGCGGGTCGGTGGACCTGCGAAGCGCCGCGGCGGTGATCTGGTCGGTGCCCGGAGCGCGGCCGATTCCGAGGTCGATCCGGCTCGGGTGAAGCGCCTCCAGCATCCCGAACTGCTCGGCGACCACGAGCGGCGCGTGGTTGGGCAGCATCACGCCCCCCGAGCCGATCCGGATCGTCTCGGTGTCGGCGGCGAGCGTCGCCGCCAGCACCGCCGGCGAGGAGCTCGCGATCCCGGGGAGGTTGTGGTGCTCGGCGACCCAGTGGCGGTGATAGCCGAGGCGCTCGACGGCGCGGACGAGATCGACCGAGCCGCGAAGCGCCTCGGAGTGGCTCGAGCCCTCGCCGACGATCGCCAGGTCGAGGACGGAGAGCTTCGGGACGGCCATCCGATGAGTGTGACAAACGGGGGGTCGGCTTCCGGCCACGCCCGGGCGTGGACCCCGCTTGCCTAACCGGACCGGGGCGGGGTATGGGGAAGGGGTGGACCGAGAGCAGGTGACCCCGGAGCAGCTGCCGCCGCTCGAGCTGACCAAGCTGCGCGACCTCGAGGTCGAACGTCGTGAGGCCGGTGACGGGCGCAAGCCGTTCATCGGCTCCGCCTCGGCGGTCGTGCGTCGCGCCGACTACACGTATGTGATCGGCGACGACGAGCTCGACCTCGCGGTCTTCCGGCTCTCTTCGAGCGAACCCGGGGAGCTACGCAAGGCGCTCCCGGGCGAGCTCCCCGGCGATCCCGGCGAGCGCGCGAAGGACAAGCCCGATCTCGAGGCGCTGACTACCCTGCCGCCGGCGGGCGAGATGCCGTTCGGCGGCCTGCTCGGGCTCGGCTCCGGATCGAAGGAGACCCGCGACCGCGGCTTCTTTTGGAGGCTCGACGCCCGCGGCGCACTCGAGGGCGAGCCGATCGTGATCGACCTGAGCCCGCTCTACGGCCGCCTTCGCGCCGAGCTCGAGGACCTGAACGTCGAGGGTGCCGCGGCGCTCGGCGAGCGCCTGTTCGTCTTTCACCGCGGCAACGCGGAGGGCTCGCACAACGCGATCGCCGAGCTCTCGCTGGAGCAGGTCACCGGCTCGATCTCGGGCGACCGGGCGCTCGACGTCGCCGAGCTCGAGCGGATCCGCGAATACGACCTCGGCGAGCTCGAGGGCACCCGCCTCTGCTTCAGCGACGCGACGCCGCTCTCCGACGATCTCGTCGTCTTCACCGCGTCGGCCGAGGGCGGCGGCGACGGCCCCGAGGGCTCGATTCGGGGCTCGGTGGTCGGGACGATCGACGCCGACGGCGGCGTCAAGCGCCTGCGGACGATCGACCGCAAGTGGAAGGTCGAGGGCGTGCACGCGGCGATCGACTCCGGGGTGATCGACCTCGTCTTCGTCTGCGACCAGGACGACCCCGAGCAGCCCTCGCCGCTGCTCAGCGCGACGATGCCGATCGAGGGCCGCTTCGAGCACCGCGGCTGAGGGCCGCGCCGCGCCCGCCTACCGGGCCTCGGCTCGCTTCGCCTGGCGCGCCAGCTTCGCGCGCTCGGTGCCGTCGAGGATCGCCTTTCGCAGCCGCAGGCTCTCCGGGGTGATCTCGACGCACTCGTCCTCACGCAGCAGCTCCAGCGCTCCCTCCAGCGACAGCGGGCGCGGCGGGATCAGGCGGACGAGGATGTCGGCGCTCGCGGCGCGGACGTTGGTCTGGTGCTTCTGCTTGGTCGGGTTGACGTCGAGGTCGTCGGAGCGCGAGTTCTCGCCGACGATCATCCCCTCGTAGACGTCGGCGCCGGGGCCGACGAAGAGGGTGCCCCGGTCCTGAAGCGAGTGCAGGGCGAAGCTCGCGGTCTGCCCGGCGCGGTCGGCGACCAGCGACCCGGTCGGCCGGCCGCGCAGCTCGCCCGCCCACGGCTCCCAGCGCTCGAACACGTGGTGCAGCAGGCCGGTGCCGCGCGTCTCGGTCAAGAACTCGGTCCGGAAGCCGATCAGCCCGCGCGCCGGGACCAGGTAGTCGAGCCGCACCCAGCCGGTCGAGTGATTGACCATCTGCTCCATGCGGCCCTTGCGCAGGGCGAGCATCTGGGTGACGACCCCGACGTACTCCTCGGGGGCGTCGATCGTCAGTCGCTCGACCGGCTCGCAGCGCTTGCCGTCGAGCTCCCGGGTCAGCACCCGCGGCTGGCTCGCGGTGAGCTCGAAGCCCTCGCGGCGCATCAGCTCGAGCAGGACGACGAGCTGCAGCTCGCCGCGGCCGTGCACCTCCCAGGCGTCGCTTCGCTCGGTGTCGCGGACGCGGATCGAGACGTTGCCGACCAGCTCGGCGTCGAGCCGGGCGCGGATCTGTCGCGCGGTCAGCCTCGAGCCCTCGCGCCCGGCGAGCGGCGAGTCGTTGACGCCGACGACGATCGCCAGCGACGGCTCGTCGACGGTGATCACGGGCAGGGGCCGCGGATCGTCGGCGTCGGCGAGCGTCTCGCCGATCGTCACCTCCTCGATCCCCGAGACCGCGATGATCTCGCCCGGCCCCGCCTCCTCGGCCTCGACGCGCTCGAGCGCCTCGGTGACGTAGAGCCCGCCGACCGTGGCCCGCTCGATCGAGCCGTCGGCCCGACACCAGGCGATTCGCCGGCCGGCGCGGATGACGCCGTTGTGCACCCGGCAGAGCGCCAGGCGGCCGACGTAGGGGGAGGCGTCGAGGTTGGTGACCTGGGCCTGCAGGGGCGCATCGGGGTCGTGCTCGGGGGCCGGGATCCGCTCCAGCATCAGCTCGAGCAGCGGCTTCAGGTCGGTCCCGGGCTCGGCGGCGTCGAGCGATGCCCGGCCGGCGCGGGCGTTGGCGTAGACGACCGGGAAATCGAGCTGCTCGTCGTCGGCGCCGAGGTCGATGAACAGCTCGAGGATCTCGTCGTGTACCTCGTCGATGCGTGCGTCCGGGCGGTCGACCTTGTTGATCACGCAGATCACCGGCAGCCGCGCCTCGAGCGCCTTTCTGAGCACGAACCGGGTCTGCGGCAGCGGGCCCTCCGACGCGTCGACCAGCAACAGGACGCCGTCGACCATGGTCAGGGCGCGCTCGACCTCGCCGCCGAAGTCCGCGTGCCCGGGGGTGTCGACGATGTTGAGCTTCACCCCCGCGTGGCGAAGCGCGGTGTTCTTGGCCAGGATCGTGATCCCCTTCTCGCGCTCGAGCTCCATCGAGTCCATGACGCGCTCGGCGACCTCGGCGCCCTCGCGAAAGGCGCCCGACTGCCAGAGCATCGCGTCGACCAGGGTCGTCTTGCCGTGGTCGACGTGGGCGACGATGGCGATGTTCCTGAGGTCTTCGCGAAAGGCCATGGCGGCCGATGAGTGTGGCAGCAGCGCGATCGGCCGGCGTCGAGGCGCCCGGGGCTGCGCGCCGCGGCCGTCCGGGGCTATCTTCGGTTGATGGCCGGCCCGCGACCGACGCTGATCGAGTTCCCCGCCGACGACCCCGAGCGCGCGCGGCGCTTCTGGGGCGGCCTGCTCGGCAACGAGCTGGCGCCGCGCACCGGCGACGACGGCCAGGGCTGGCAGACGCGGACGGACGCCGACGTCGCGATCGGGGTTCACGAGCGAGGCCGCGGCCCCGGCGACTCGTTCTCGCTGCCGTACTTCACGGTCGCGCGGATGCAGGCGGCGCTGGCGCTGGTCGAGGAGCTCGGCGGCAGCGTCGTCCATCCGGGCGAGCGCTGGTCGATCTGCCGCGACTCGGAGGGCAGCCCGTTCGCGCTCGCGGCCGAGGCGGCCGAGCCGGCCGCCTAGTACTTGACGCGGATCCGCTCGAGGATGAAGGTGTGGGTGGTGAGCCCGGACTTCGGGTCGCGCTTGGCGACGAAGCCCGAGACGCTGCGCTTGGTGAGCCGCGCGACCGCCGCAAGTGCCTCGTTGCGGTAGGCGGCGGAGTCGGTTGAGCCGACGACCGCGGCAGCCTTGCTCTCCTCGCCCTCGGCCGGCTCGGGGGCCACGCCCTGCTCGATCTCGCACCTGACCACGTCGCCGCGGTACTCGGTCGTGATCGCGGCAGGCCTGGCGCCGTCGCGTCGCTGCCAGATCGAGCTCAGCGAGCGGCCGATCTCATCGGAGACTTCCGCTCTGATTCCGCCCTCGGCGGGCGCTTCGCTGGTGGGATCGCTCATCGCAAGCCCTTTCCCTTCCCCTCGGGTGGAACCGGGTTCTGAAGCAGGGCTGAGGAGGAGGTGGAGGCCCAACCGGCGGCTCCTTGAGTGTACTCGCGGTCCGCGCGCTCGCCGGTATGGGCAGCAAATCGCGGCCTTTTCTCGAGCGCCCTGCTACCGTAGTCGGCGTCGGTCGCCACCCTGGCCACCGAGGAGTTCCGTTTCTTCCGTGCACTCGTGAGTGCGTCCGGGTTTCTGGATTCCCACCGCTCACAAGGAGTCGCACCACATGTCCTTCGCCGACCTCGGCGTATCGCGTCCTGTTGCGGACGCTCTCTCCAAGCGCGGCTTCACCGCGCCGTTCGCGGTCCAGGAGCTCGTCATCGAAGACGTGCTCGACGGCCGCGACGTACTCGTGCAGTCACCGACCGGGTCGGGCAAGACGCTCGCCTTCGGCGTGCCGATGGCCGACCTGATCGAGGCCGAGGACCGCCGCCCGGCGGCGCTGATCCTCGCCCCGACCCGCGAGCTCGCGGTTCAGATCGTCGACGAGCTGCGCGAGATCGTCGCGTCGCGGGCGCTCTCGATCGCTCCCGTATACGGCGGCGTCGGGCTCGAGAAGCAGGCCAAGCGCGCGGCGCGATCCCACATCGTCGTCGCCACCCCCGGCCGGCTCGAGGACCTTCTCGATCGCCGCGCCTTCACCCTCGACCACGTCCGGCTGCTGGTCATCGACGAGGCCGACCGGATGCTCGACATGGGCTTCAAGCCCGCGGTCGACCGGATCGTCGCGAAGGCGCCTCGCGACCGCCAGACGCTGTTCTTCTCCGCGACCCTCGAGGCCGCCGCCGGCCGGGTCGCCCGCGACTACACGCACGACGCCCGCAGGCACGTCCACGAGCCGGTCGAATCCGATCGCGGCGAGGTCTCGCACCGCTTCGTCCACCTCGAGCACACCGACAAGCTCAACGCGCTCGTCTCCGAGCTGCGCGACCCCGACCGTGGCCGCACGCTCGTCTTCGTGCGCACCAAGCACGGCGCCGACCGGCTGGTGAAGCGGCTCGGCAAGCGAAACGTCACGGCGGTCGCGATGCACGGCAACAAGACTCAGGGTCAGCGTGAGCGAGCCCTGGCGAGCTTCGAGCGCGGCGACGTCGAGACGCTCGTCGCCACCGACGTGGCGGCCCGCGGGATCGACGTCGACGACATAACCCATGTGATCAACTTCGACGCCCCCGGCGATCGCGACGCCTACGTGCACAGGGTCGGACGCACCGGTCGCGCCGGGCGCGACGGTGCCGGGGTCAGCTTCGTGCTCCCCGAGCAGGACGGCGAGATGCGCAAGATCGCCGGCAGCCTCGACCTCGCGACGGAGTTCGATCACCGGCGCCCGCGGCACGTCAGCTCGCGCGCAGACGATGCGCCGCGCGGCGGCGGGCGCGGCGGCTCCTCGCGCGGCGGGCGCCGACGCCACTCGAGCCGCTAGGGCCTTCCGAGCTCAGGCGCCGGCGTCGCCGAGCCCGTGGTCGCGAGCCCAGATCGCGGCCTCGGTCCGGGTCGCGACGCCGATCTGGCGATAGACGCTGGTGAGGTGCGCCTTGACGGTCTTCTCGGAGATCTCCAGGCGCCGCGCGATCTGCTTGTTGACGAGGCCCGCGGCGACCAGTCCGAGGACCTCGCGCTCGCGCTCGCTGAGCTGCGCGGCCGGCGCGGCGCGCTCGCGCTCGCCGATCATCGTCCGCGCCACCTTCGGCGCCAGCGGCGACTCACCGGCGGCGGCGGCGCGCACGCCGCGAAAGAGCTCGTCGGGCTCGGCGTCCTTGAGCAGATAGCCGATCGCACCGGCGTCGATCGCCTCGAGGATCCGGTCGCGGTCCGAGAACGAGGTGAGGACGACGATCCGCGCCTCGGGGTCGCGCTCGCGGATCCGGCGCGTCGCCTCGATCCCGTCCACCTCCGGCATCGAGAGGTCCATGAGGACCACGTCCGGTTCGCGCTCGCCGACCAGCTCGATCGCCTCGGCACCGTTGTTCGCCGTGCCGGCGACCTCGATGTCCTCGGCGCTCTCCAGCAGCTGCGTGAGCCCGGCTCGGACGACGGCGTGGTCCTCGACGATCAGCACGGTGATCACGACACCGGCACCTCGATCACGACCTTGGTCCCGTCACCCGGGCGCGAGTCGATCGCCAGCCGGCCGCCGGCGTCGGCGGCGAGGTCGCCGAGCGTGCGCAGGCCGAAGTGGCCCTCGGCCGCGGCCTCTCCGCCGGACTCGAAGCCGCGGCCATCGTCGCTGACCTCGAGCCTCGCGAGCCCGTTCGCGCGCCCGACCGCGATCCGCACCCGCGACGCTCCCGCGTGGGCGACGACGTTTCGAAGCGCCTCCTGCGCGCCGCGGAAGAACAGCGATTCGACGCGCTCGGGGAGATCGATCCGGTCGGGGATCTCGAGCTCCGCGCGCAGGCCGTCCGGGTTGAGCTTCGCGAGCGAGTCGGAGATCGCCTCCCGCAGGCCCTCGCGGTGGAGGTCGGGCGGGTAGATCGCCACCAGCAGCGCGCGCAGGTCCCGCACCGTCCCGCGCAACCGGGTCGCGAGCCCGGCGAGGCGGTCGCGGTCGTCGTCCCTCCGCCGCCGCTCCCGCGATGCCGCCTCGAGCTCGAACGACGATCCTGCGAGGTCCTGGACGACGCCGTCGTGGAGGTCCTGCGCGATCCGTCGCCGCTCGGCGTTGGAGGAGTCGATCGCCCGCTGCAGCAGCTCCTCGCGCTCGCGCTGACCGCGGCGCAGCTGGCGCGCGAGCCGCGCGGCGAGCGGCAGCAGCAGCACCGCGAGCAGGATCAGGGCGCCGATCAGGACTGGCGCCAGCGTCGACCAGATGCGCTCGCCGCCCGAGGCGATGAAGCTCGAGCGAATGTAGGTCTCGAACAGCAACCGGCCGCCGGTGGGCGAGGCGATCGGCAGGTAGACCTCGACCAGCTCGACGCCGGCCTTCTCGTACCGGTTCTCGGGCTGGGAGAGGTCGCTCTCCTCGGCGTCGATGCCCCCGTCCGAGAGCATCGCGAGCTCGCTCGGGCCGAGCTCGAAGCGATCGCCGATCAGCCGCGGCTCGTCGGAGTAGATGATCCGCGAGCGCGGGTCCCAGATCTTCACGCGCACGATCCCGTCGCGCCCGAGCACGCGCTCGCGAACGATCCGGTCGAGCTCTCGCAGCGCCGCCGGCTTGCCGTCGATCATCGCCGGGGTCAGCGCCGGCTCGACGATTCCCTCGCCGACGGCGGCGCTGATCCGCTTCGCGTCGCGCTCCGCCTCGTTGTGGCCGGCGCGCTCGATGAGCAAGAAGGCGACGACCCCGATCACGCCCACCGCGAGCACGCCGGCGAGCGCGAACTGGCCCACCGGCCCGGTCAGCCGGGCGCGCAGCGACGTCCGCGCGGGTTGCGACTCGTCGCGAGCCGGAACGGTCACGAGACAGGTCTAGCAAGCGGCGCCGGGTTGCGGGGCGACTCCGGCGCGAAGATCGCCTCGATCGCGGAGTGGTCGCTGAGCCCGCGCTCGCGCCAGCCGTGCTGGTAGTCGCAGAAGACGGGGCGCAGGCTCGCCGAGGCGAGCACGTGGTCGAGGCGAAAGCCCGCCTTGCGCACAGCCCTGGTGTGGAACACCCAGCTCACGTCCTGGCGCTCGTAGCCGTGCAGCCGCCGGAAGGCGTCGGCGAGGTCCCACTCGGCCAGCCCGCAGACGAGCGAGCGCTCGGCCGCGTCCCAGCGCTCGAGCCACTCGGGATGGTTCTCGGCGAAGGTGATCACCTCGCCCTCGGTGGTCTCGCGCTGCGGGGTGTTGAAGTCGCCGCAGAGCACGCGGTGGCGTCCGCACGGTCGCGCGAGGCGCTCGACGATCGCCTCGCAGGTCTCGACCTTGACAAAGCCCCGGCTCTGCGCCGGCGGCACGTGCGCGTTGTGGAGCTCGAGGTCGCCGGCCGGGGCGTCGACGACCGCCGACAAGACGCGCTCGGGAAACGGCGCCGGGATCGCCGGCAGCTCGGTCAGGGGCCAGCGCGCCGCGGTCAGATTGAAGAGCCGCCTGTTGTTGCGGAACTCGCGCGAGTCGAGATGGTGGGCAAGCCCGGCCTCGGCCAAGGTGCGCGCCCAGCGCGGCGCGGTCGACGGTCTCACCTCCTGGAGGCAGACCAGGTCGGGCTCCTGGCGCGCGACGGCGCGCGCCTGATCGGCGAGCAGCTGCGTGCGCCCGGCGACGTTCCAGCTGATCAGCTTGAGCTCGGAGCGGGTGGGCGCTTCAGCGGCGGGCGGCGGCATCGCCGCCCGGTTCTATCTCGAGCGTCCGCACAGAGGGCGAGTCGGGCGGTGCGCCGGGCTCGTCGGGATGAGGCTCGGCCGGATCGAGCAGGCAGTTGTCGGGGGGAGGGGGCAGCTTCCCGTCGATCGTGCAGACGGGATTCAGGTTCCCCTTGTATGCGTCCGCCTCGATCATCTCTCGCCTTTATCCCTACCCGGCCCGCGCCCGGATAATCGCTGCTATCGACGAAAAGAGGCAGGCGCATCCGCGGCTCGCGGCGCGCGCGCTCACGGACGCTCGCCGGCGGGCCGCAAATCGCGCGGCGAGAGGATCACCAGCGGGATCTCGCGGTCGGTGCGCCGCTGATAGTCGGCGTAGGGGCCGTAGGTCCGCACGGCCCGCGGCCACAGCCGCTCGCGCTCGGCGGCGGTCGCGACCCGCGCGCGCACGGCGCGCCGCTCGCCCCCGATCTGCACGGTCGTGTCCGGGTTCGCGCGCAGGTTGTGAAACCAGGCCGGGTGGCTGGGGAAGCCTCCCTTGGAGGCGACAAGCACGACGTCGGCGCCGTCGGTGAAGTACAGAAGCGGCGAGCTGCGCCGGCGGCCGCTCCTGGCGCCGACGTGGTCGAGCAACAGCATCCGCCCCCGCAGTCCGGGCAGCCGGTGGCCGATCGCTCCCCCGGTCGCCCGGTAGACGGCCGTGTGGCCCGCGATCAGTCGCCGCAGGAGCGGCCAGGAGCGGTCGGCGAGCTCGAGATAGCCCATCGAGGGGAGCCTCGCAGGTCGCGCAAGCCGCCGTGGCGAGCGCGCGGATACCCCTTGATCAAGCCATTTGAGCGCCACCGATCACCGGTCTGATAACTTCAGTTACTCGGGTCGCAGCTCTTTCGGCCCCCCGAGTTCGTTCCGTCGTGCGCCTGTGAGTGCTGTCGGGGTCCTCGGATCTTCAACGGCTCACAAGGAGTACAGATGTCATCGACTGCCGACACCGGCACCCATCGCTCAGTCAACAAGCCCTCGCGCCGGCGCGGTTCCGCGGCCGAGTCGCGGTGCGCCCGCTGCGGCGTCACCAGCCGCTGGATGCCGGGCCACGAGCGGCGCGGTCCGCCCGCGGGCTGGGAGCGGAAGGGCAACGTCTCGCACTGCCTGTCCTGTCGCCGCGCGCTGGCGACCGAGGAGGCCGACGCGAACGCCCCCGATGGCTCGACGCTCGAGGAGCGGGCCAAGATCCGCACTCAGGCCTTGATCGAGTTCGAGATCCACCGCGATCCGGACCGGCCCAACGGCGAGATCGCCAAGGTCGTTCGCTGCTCGGTGCCCGCCGTGCTCAAGGCCCGGCGTCGCATCGACGGCACCTGAGCCGGACGTACGATGCCGCGGATGTCCGCGGCGATCGACGAGCTGACCGCGGCGCTAGCCGAGATCTCCGATCTCGGGCGGGCGCGAGCGCTGCTGGCCTGGGACGAGCGCACCCAGATGCCGCGCGCGCGGCGCCGGCGCGCGAGCGGAGCAGCTGGCGACGCTGACGCGGCTGCGCCACGAGCGGCTGCGCTCCGACGGGCTCGGCCGGCTGGTTGAGCGCGTCGAGGCCGAGCTCGACGGCGCCGGCTACGAGTCGCTGGAGGCATCGCTGGCCCGGGTCACGCGCCGCGAGTGGGAGAAGGCGCGGCGCGTTCCCTCACAGCTGCGCGGCGAGATCGCCCGGACCACGTCGCTCGCCGAGCGCGCCTGGGAGCAGGCGAGGGCGGCGTCGGACTTCGCGACCTTCCTCCCGCACCTGGAGCGGGTGATCGAGCTCAAGCGTCGCTACCTCGAGTGCTTCGAGTTCGAGCATCCGTACGACCCGCTGCTCGACGACTTCGAGCCCGCGATGACAATCGCCGAGGTGCGTCCGTTGCTCGCGGAGCTCGCCGCCGGGACGCGCCGGCTGCTGGGCGAGATCCGCGCCAGCTCGGCCGACCTCGACTCCTCGCTGCTTCACGGCGATTTCCCGATCGCGGCGCAGCAAGCGCTCGCATCCGACGTGGCCGCGCTGCTGCCGCTCGAGCCCGACGCGTGGCGGCTCGATGCCACCGTGCATCCGTTCCAGGCCGCGATCGCGATCTCCGATCAACGGATCACGACCCGCTACGACCGCAGCTACCTCGGCACCGCGCTGTGGGCGGTCATGCACGAGGTGGGACACGCGATCTACAACAACGGCTACGGCCCCGAGCTCGAGCGGACGCTGCTCGGGCGCTCCGTGTCGCTCGGCTTCGACGAGTCGCAGAGCCGGCTCTGGGAGAACTGGGTCGGGCGCGGGCGCCCCTTCCTCGGCCGCCTCGTCTCGCTGCTCGCCGAGCACTTCCCGGAGCGCTTCGCCGACCTCGATCCCGAGCGGCTGTACCGGGCCGCGAACCGGGTCGAGCCGTCGCTGATCAGGGTCGACGCCGACGAGGTCACCTACAACCTCCACATCGCAATGCGCTTCGAGCTCGAGGTCGAGCTCTTCGAGGGGACGCTCGCGGCCGCCGAGCTGCCGCAGGCGTGGCGGGCGAAGATCGAGCGGTACTTCGGCCTCGAGGTCCCCGACGACGCGCAGGGCGTGCTCCAGGACGTCCACTGGGCGGCCGGCTCGTTCGGGTACTTCCCGACCTACTCGCTGGGCAACCTGATCGCCGCCGAGATCTGGGAGACGGCGCGCGCGGCGTTGCCCGACCTCGACGAGCAGATCGCCGCCGGCGCGCTCGAGCCGCTGCGCGATCACCTGCGCGAGCGCCTCTACCGTCACGGCGGCAAGCTGCTGCCCGCGGAGATGGCCGAGCGGCTGACCGGCGGGCCGGTGCGCGCCGCGCCACTGCTCGCCCATCTGCGGCGCAAGTACGGCGAGCTCTACGAGCTCGAGGGGTGATCGGCGCCGGCAGCGGTCCCGCGGTTGAAGAAGCCCGGCCCCCGCGAGGGAGGCCGGGCCTTTTGGGGGACCCACGTCGAGGTGGGCTTCGCTTTGGAGCCGCGTCAGCCCGAGAAGCGCTTCTTCAGCAGGGCCTTGCCCTCCTCGGCGCCCTTGCGGCTGGCGCCCTGCGCCCTGCGGAAGAACTCGGCGAGCTCGGAGTCGCCTTCCCGCTCGGCGTCCTCGACGTACTGCTCGAGCCGGAGGACGTTGCTGAGGCACTGCTCGGTGAACCAAATGACGTTGTAGTCCTTGTCCTTGGTCCCGGTGACGTGGCCGGTCTCGACCGCTGTCGTGGCTTCCATGGCTCTCCTTCCTTCGCTCTCATACCTCGGTTACCCGAACAAATGGCGAGGTAACGAACGCCCGGAGCCGCCGTCGGCGACCCTCGAGTGGCGCCGCGCCTAGGATGCTCGCGATGCACGCCGGGCTCAGACTCCGCCACGCGGCGCTCGCGGCGCTCGCGGCCGCCGCCGTGGTCGTCGGCGGATGTGGCGAGAAGGAGGAGCCGGAGCTCGCCGGCGCTCCGACGACGACCACGACCTCGACCGGCGCCCCGGGCTCGTTTCGGATCACGGGTCGCTGGGCCGGGACGCTCCAGCAGAAGGGCCTCGGCGCCTTCGGGATCGAGGTCACGATCAAGGCGCCGCCCGGAACGAAGCCGGGAAGCGTCCGCTACGGGAACATCAACTGCGCCGGGAGATGGAGATACCTCGGCCGCCGTGGCCGTGTCTACCGGTACCGCGAGACGATCACCCGCGGCGCCGGCGGGCAATGCAAGGGCACCGGCACGGTCACCCTCACCCCGGTCGGCGACGACCGGCTCGACTACGAGTTCCAGGGTGGGGGCGTGGTCAGCGACGGCGAGCTCGAGCGCAACGGCTGAGCGCGCCCTCGACCGCGGCGGAGGGCGGGCGGCCGCCCGCGGCTAGCGGACGAAGAGGATCTCCGAGTATTTCGGCAACGGCCAGAGGTCGTCGGCGACCAGCTTCTCGAGCTTGTCGGCCACCTCGCGCACCTCGGCCATCGCGGCGAGCTGGTGGTCGCGCGCGTACACGGCGAGCTCCATGCCCTCGACCCCGTCCGGGTACTGGTTCGCCGCGTCGAGCTCGATCAGCGCGGTGTTCAGCTCCTCGACCAGCGCCTTGACGTCGTCGCCGATCCCGCGAGACCTCGGCCTCGTCGATCAGCGCCAGGTAGCGCAGCGCCGACGGCAGGATGATCGTGCGGGCGATCGACTCGGCGGTCTCGGCCTCGATGTTGGCCCGGATCACGTACTGCTCGAGCCAGACCTCGTAGCGCGACTCGAGCTCCCGTTCGGAGAGCACGCCGTATGCGCCGAACGCCTCGACCGTCTCCGCGACGAGCACCTCGGGCAGCGCGTCGGGCGTCGTGCGCAGGTTCTTGAGCCCGCGCTCCTCGGCCTCCGCGTGCCAGGCCTCGTCGTAGTTGTCGCCCCCGAAGACGATCACCTTGTTCGCGGCGTACGACTCCCTGACCACCTCGATCGCCGCCTCGGCGACGTCGCTGCCGGCGCCGATCTTCGCCTCGACCTTGTCGGAGAGGTCGTCGATCGCCTCGGCGACGGTGGTGTTGAGGACCGTGTTCGGGAACGCCAGAGACATGCTCGAGCCGAGCGCGCGGAACTCGAACTTGCTGCCGGTGAACGCGAACGGCGAGGTGCGGTTGCGGTCGCCGCCGTGCTTCGGCAGCGGGGGCAACACGGACGCCCCGAGCTCCATGAACGAGCCCGGCGTGTGGGGGTCGCCCTCGCCCGACTCGATCGCCTCGAACACCTTGTCGAGCTCGGCGCCGAGGAAGACCGAGATGATCGCCGGCGGCGCCTCGTTGGCCCCCAGCCGGTGGTCCTGGCCGATGTTGGCGACCGACGCCCGGAGCAGGCCCTGGTGTTTGTTGACCGCCTGGATCACGGCGGCGCAGAAGAACAGGAACTTGGTGTTCTCGGCCGGCGTGTCGCCCGGGTCCATGAGGTTGTGGCCGCTGTCGGTGCCCATCGACCAGTTGTTGTGCTTGCCGGAGCCGTTGACGCCGGCGAACGGCTTCTCGTGCAGCAGGCAGACGAGCCCGTACTTGCGGGCGACGTTCTGCATGATCTGCATCGTCAGCTGCTGGTGATCGGAGCCGACATTCGAGTTCTCGAAGATCGGCGCGATCTCGTACTGGCCGGGGGCGACCTCGTTGTGGCGCGTCTTCACCGGGACGCCGAGCTTCTGGAGCTCGGTCTCGGTGTCGAGCATGCAGGCGAGCACCCGCTCCGGGATCGAGCCGAAGTAGTGGTCGTCGAGCTCGTGGCCCTTCGGCGGCTTGGCGCCGAACAGGGTGCGACCGGTGGTCACCAGGTCGGGGCGCTCGAAGTAAGTACTGCTCGTCGATCAGGAAGTACTCCTGCTCCGGGCCGACGGTGGTGAACACCCGCTTGGACTCCTCGTCGCCGAGCAGGCGCAGGGCGCGGATCGCGGACTTGGAGAGCGCGTCCATCGAGCGCAGCAGCGGGATCTTCGCGTCCAGCGCCTCGCCGGTCCAGGAGGCGAACGCGGTCGGGATGCAGAGCAGCGCCCCGTTCGGGTTCTCGAGGATGAACGCCGGGCTGGTCGGATCCCAGGCGGTGTAGCCGCGGGCCTCGAAGGTCGCCCGGATGCCGCCGGTCGGAAACGAGGAGGCGTCGGGCTCGCCCTGGATCAGCTCCTTGCCCGAGAAGTCGGCCACCGCCCTGCCGGTTCCGTCGGGCTCGAAGAAGGAGTCGTGCTTCTCGGCGGTGAGTCCGGTGAGGGGCTGAAAGACGTGGGTGTAGTGGGTCGCGCCCCGCTCGAGCGCCCAGCGCTTCATCGCCTCGGCGACCTCGTCGGCGAGCGAGGGGTCGAGCGCCTCGCCGTGCTCGAGGGTCGACTGGAGCTTCTGGTAGGTCTCGCTCGAGAGCCGGTCCTTCTGGACCGCGGGCGAGAAGACGTTGACCCCGAACGGGTTGTTGGTCTCGTCGGTGAGGTCGACCGTGCCCAGCCCGGAGCCGTTGGCGCTCCACTTGGCCGCGGTTACGTTGTGCTGGCGGATCCTCGTCATCCTCGTGCTGCGCCTCCTTATAGCGACGACGGGCCCGCGCGATGACGGGACCCGTGCTTGATCCGGGTCGTGTTGGGGGCGAAGACTACGGCGAGCTCGGCGATCCCCCTCTATCCGGTGGTCCAAACCTACCTGGCTTGGGTTCTCCCCGGTGTAAGGGGTAGGTAGCTGTCGATGGGACCGGACGGCCAACCACCGCTGATCGGCGTCACCACCTCCGAGGTGCGGCCGCTCGTCTACCCGCATCGCAAGCCGCGCCTCGAGCCGCCGCGGCCGGAGATGGCGCTCGGGATGAGCTACATGCGGGCGCTCGACGGCGTCGGCGCCCTGCCCGTCGTGCTGCCGCCGCTCGGCACCCATACGGTGGCGCCGCTGGTCGAGCGGCTGGATGGAATCTGCCTCTCGGGCGGGCCGGACCTCGACCCCGCCGAGTACGGGGAGGCGCGGGATCCGCAGCTCGGCCCGACCTGGCGCGACCTCGACCGGTTCGAGCTCGAGCTCGCGCGCCGCGCCGACGAGCGCGGCCTGCCGGTGCTCGGGATCTGTCGCGGCGCGCAGACGCTCAACGTCGCCCGCGGCGGCAGCCTCTGCCAGCACGTCGGCCCCGAAGGGGACGGACGCTTCGCCCACCGCCAGTCGGTCGCCGGCGAGCGCCCCACGCACGCGGTCGAGATCGAGCCGCAGAGCGCGCTCGCGCGGGCGCTAGGCGCCACCGAGCTCGAGGTCAACAGCTTCCACCATCAGGCGGTGCGCGACCTCGGCCGCGACCTGAGGGCCGTCGCCTGGGCACCGGACGGAGTCGTCGAGGGGATCGAGGACCCGACCCGGCCGCTCTATCTCGGCGTGCAGTGGCACGCCGAGCTCCACGGAGACCGCGAGGCCGAGCGCCGCCTGTTCACGACATTCGTTCGCGCCGCGGTCGCCCACCGCGAGCGGCGGGTACTGAGCATCAATGGCTGACGCGCGGACGCCGTTGCCGGAGTGGGCCGAATGGCGATTCTCGGGTGAGGAGTTCACCGTCGGGATCGAGGAGGAGGTGATGCTCCTCGACCCGGTGAGCTGGGCGCTCGAGCACGGGTTCGATCGCATCCAGCCACATCTCAGCGAGGGCCTGCAGGGGATGCTCTCCGCGGAGACGCACCGGGCGGTCGCCGAGCTCGAGAGCTCGGCGCACGCCACGGTCGCCGAGGCGGCCGGTGAGCTGGCGGAGCTGCGGTCCCGGCTCGCGAGCGAGCTCGCCGCCGCCGGCGTCGCCGCCGCGGGCGCCGGCGCGCACCCATTCTCGACCTGGGAGGAGACCGAGGTCTCGCGCGGGCGTCGCTATCGCTACGTGCAGGAGACGATGCGCGAGCTCGCCCGTCGCGAGCCGACCTATGCCCTGCACGTGCACGTCGCCGTCGCCGATCCGGAGCGGGCCGCGGCGGCGGCGAACCGGATGCGCGCCCACCTGCCGGTCCTGCTCGCGCTGTCGGCGAACTCGCCGTTCTGGCAGGGCCGCGACTCGGGGATGGCGTCGGCGCGGACGCCGATCTTCCAGGCGTTCCCGCGGGTCGGGATCCCGCGCCAGATAGGCAGCTATCGCGACTACGTCGAGCGGCTCGACGCCCTGATCGCCTCCGGGGCGTTCCCGGACCCGACCTTCGTCTGGTGGGACCTGCGGCTGCAGCCGCGGATCGGGACGATCGAGCTCCGGGTCATGGACGCGCAGACCGATCCCGAGCGCACCGCGGCGCTGGCGGCGCTCTGCCAATCGCTGGTCGCGCTCGAGGTCCGGGAGGGCCATGCCCCGGACGCGCTGGTCGAGGCCTTCGAGGTGCTCGAGGAGAACCGCTTCCTCGCGGCCCGCGACGGGGTCGGCGCGGAGCTGCTCGACCCGGTGGCGCGGCGCGCGGTCCCGGTGCCCGAGCTGCTCGCCGGGCTGCTCGAGGCCGTCGCTCCGCACGGCCACGAGCTCGGCTGCGGGTCGGAGCTCGCAGCGGTCGGCGGGCTCGTCTCGGCTCCGGCCGACGAGCTTCAGCGCGAGCTCGCCGGACCGGAGCACGATCTCCGCCGGCTCGTGGCCGCGCTCAGCGAGCGGTTCAGCTCGCCCGCTCGCGCAGCCGCCGATCAAGCGCCCGCGCACACCGCCGACCCTCGGCGATCGCCGTGACGATCAGCGACTGGCCGACGCGGGCGTCCCCGGCGGCATAGACGTTCTCGCGCGAGGTCCGGAAGGCGGGTGCCCGGAGGTTGCCCCGCGAGTCGAGCTCGAGGCCGAGCTCGGCCACCGGGCCGTCGTGGTCGGGGTGCACGAAGCCGATCGCGATCAGGACCAGGTCGGCGGGAAGCTCGAACTCGCTCTCCGGGACCGGCTCGAGCGCCCGCGAGGACGTTCCGATGACCCGCCGGCCGCGCAGCGCCTGCACCCGTCCGTCGCCGACCAGCTCGACCACCTGGTGGCCGAAGCGCCGCTCGCCGCCCTCCTCGAGGGCGTAGGTGGTCAGCGATCGCTTCGGCGACAGCGGCCACGGGGTGTCGGGATAGCGCCCGCCCGCGGGAAGCTCGGGATAGACGTCGAGCAGAGTCGCCGACAGCGCCCCCTCGCGGTTGGCGTTGGAGACGCAGTCCATGCCGGTGTCGCCGCCGCCGACCACGACCACGTGCTTGCCGGCGGCGGTGATCTCGATCTCGGGCTCGGGGGCGGGGCCGCCCGCCCGCCGGGCCACCCAGCGGTTGCGCTGGTAGAGGTAGTCCATCGCGAAGTGGACGCCGTCGAGGCCGCGGCCAGGCGCCTCGAGGTCGCGCTCGACCCGCGAGCCGATCGCGACGATGACCGCGTCGTGGCGGTCGGCGAGCTCGTCGGCGCCGACGTCGACGCCGGCGTCGACCCCGCACTCGATCCGCACGCCCTCCGCTCGCAGCACGTCGACGCGCCGGTCGATCATCCACTTCTCGAGCTTCGCGTCCGGGACGCCGAAGCGCATCAGCCCGCCGGGAGCCTCGTCGCGCTCGTAGATCGTCACCTCGTGGCCGACCTGGTTGAGCTCCTGGGCCGCGGCGAGCCCGGCCGGGCCCGCGCCGATCACCCCGACCGTGCAGCCGGTACGGCGCTCGGGCGGACGAGGGACGATCCACCCCTCCTCGAAGCCGCGGTGGACGATCGCGTACTCGATCTGCTTGATCATCACCGGGTCGTCGTCGATGTCGAGCACGCACGCCGACTCGCACGGCGCCGGGCAGATCAGGCCGGTGAACTCGGGGAAGTTGTTGGTCGCGTGGAGCTGGTCCAGCGCCTGTTTCCAGTCGCCGCGGCGGACGAGGTCGTTCCAGTCCGGGATCAGGTTGCCGAGCGGACAGCCGTTGTTGCAGAACGGGACCCCGCAGTCCATGCAGCGCGCGCCCTGCAGCCGCAGCTCGTCCTCGGGCAGGACGCCGAAGATCTCGCCGTAGTCGCGGACCCGCTCGATCGGGTCGCGCTCGGGCATCGGGACCCGGTGGATCTCCATGAACGCGCGCGGGTTGCGGCTCATGCTGCGAGCGTCCTGAACTCGGCCGTCTTCGGGCCGCCGATCTCCTCGCGGCGGGCGAGCGCGCGGGCGTACTCGCGTGGGATCACGCGCACGAATTGCGACAGCGCCGTCGCCCAGTCGTCGAGCATCCGCGCGGCGACCCGCGAGCCGGTGCGGGCGAGGTGCTCGGTGACCATCCCCTCGAGCTCGGCGAGGTCGTCGGGGTCCCCGAGCCGCTCGAGGTCGACCAGCTCGGTGTTGGCGCGGGCCGCGAGGTGGCCCTCCGGGTCGTGGACCCAGGCGATCCCGCCGCTCATCCCGGCGGCGAAGTTGTGGCCGACGGGCCCGAGGATCGCCGCGCGCCCGCCGGTCATGTACTCGCAGCCGTGGTCACCGACTCCCTCGACCACGGCCAGGGCGCCGGAGTTGCGGACCGCGAAGCGCTCGCCGGCGATTCCGTTGAGGAAGGCGCGCCCCCCGCTCGCCCCGTAGAGGGCGACGTTGCCGACGATCACGTTGTCCTCGGCGACGAACTTCGCCTCCCCCGGCGGGTGGATCGCGAGCACGCCGCCCGAGAGCCCCTTGCCGACGTAGTCGTTGGCCTCGCCCTCGAGGTCGAGGGTGATCCCCGGCGCGCACCAGGCGCCGAAGCTCTGGCCGGCCGAGCCGCGCACCCGCACCGAGATCGTGTCGTCGGGAAGCCCGCTGGGGCCGTGGGCGCCGACCAGCGCGTGCGAGACGCGGGCGCCGACGGTGCGGTCGACGTTGGCGACCCGGCGCTCGAGCGCGACCGGCTCGCCGGTCTCGATCGCGCCGGCGGTCGCGGCCAGCAGCTCGCGGTCGTCGAAGTGCTCGTCGGGGGGCTCGGGGCCGCGGGTCCGGTGGCGGGGAGCCTCGGGATCGGCGCTCTCGGGGAAGACGAGCAGGTCGGAGAGGTCGATCAACCGTCGCTTGTGGCCGAACGGGTCGGGCTTCTGCTCGAGCAGCTCGACCCGGCCGATCGCATCCTCGAGGCGCTCGAGCCCGAGCCGGGCGAGCTGCGCGCGGACGTCCTCGGCCACCAGATAGAGGTAGTGGATGACGTGCTCGGGGCGGCCGGCGAACCTGCGCCGCAGCTCGGGGTCCTGGGTGGCGACCCCGACCGGGCAGGTGTTCAGGTGGCAGACGCGCATCATGATGCAGCCGGTGGCGATCAACGGCGCGGTCGAGAAGCCGAACTCGTCGGCGCCCAGCACCGCGCCGATCATCACGTCGCGGCCGGTGCGCATGCCGCCGTCGACCTGGACGACGATTCGCGAGCGCAGGTCGTTGCGCAGCAGGGTCTGCTGGGTCTCGGCGAGGCCGATCTCCCACGGCACCCCGGCCTGCTGGATCGAGGACAGCGGCGAGGCGCCGGTACCGCCGTCGTGGCCGGCGATCACGACGTGGTCGGCGCCGGCCTTCGCGACCCCCGCGGCGACGGTCCCGACCCCGGCCTCGGCGGCGAGCTTGACCGAGACGGTGGCCCTCGGGTTCGCGCCCCGGAGGTCGTAGATCAGCTGCTTGAGGTCCTCGATCGAGTAGATGTCGTGGTGGGGCGGGGGGGAGATCAGGCCGACGCCCGGGGTCGCGAACCGAAGCTGGGCGATGTAGGGGTCGACCTTGTGGCCGGGCAGCTGGCCGCCCTCGCCGGGCTTCGCGCCCTGGGAGATCTTGATCTGGATCTGGTCGGCCGAGGAGAGGTAGTGGACGGTGACCCCGAAGCGACCCGAGGCGACCTGCTTGATCCGCGAGCGGCGCAGGTCGCCGTTCGGGTCCGGGGTGTAGCGACGGATGTCCTCGCCGCCCTCGCCGGAGTTCGACATCCCGCCGATCCGGTTCATCGCCACGGCGAGCGTCTCGTGCGCCTCGGGCGAGAGCGCGCCGAGGCTCATGCCGCCGGTCGTGAACCGGTTCAGGATCTCGGTCGTCGGCTCGACCCGCTCGACCGGGATCGGGTCGCCGACGGGCCGCAGGTCGAGCAGCCCTCGCAGCATCGCCAGCGCCCCGTTCTCCTCGTCGACGCGACGGGCGAAGTCCGCGTAGTGCTCCGGGTCACCGTCGCCGTTCGCCGAGGCGCCGTTCTTGCCGACGGCGAGCTGCAGGGAGGCGATCGTCTGCGGGTCCCAGGCGTGGCGCTCGCCGTCGCGGCGCCATTGGTAGAGCCCGCCCTGCGGCAGCAGGTCGGCGTGCGCGGCCGGCAGCAGCGAGTCCTCGACGTGCTCGGGGAGGGCGCGGGCGTGGCGCTCCGGGTAGGCGCGGGCGTGGCGCTCGAGCGCCTCGCGGGCGAGCTCGTCGAGGCCGACGCCGCCGACCGCCGAGGGCGTGCCGGCGAAGTAGCGGTCGACGAGGTCGCGGTCGAGGCCGACGGCCTCGAACACCTGGGCGCCGCAGTAGGACTGGATCGTCGCGATCCCCATCTTCGAGATCACCTTCAGCAGCCCCTTGCGGTAGGCGGCGATCAGCCGCTCGCGCGCCTCGTCGAGCGGCAGCTCGTCGGGGAGCTCGGCGCGACCGTGCAGATCCGCGAGCGAGTCGAGCAGCAGATAGGGGTTGACGGCGACCGCGCCGAAGCCGATCAGCGCCGCGACGTGGTGCACCTCGCGCGGCTCGCCGGACTCGACCACGAGGCTGGTCTGCAGCCTGGTCCCGGCCCGGACGAGGTGGTGATGGACGGCGCCGAGCGCGAGCAGCGACGGGATCGGGACGCGATCCGCCGACAGCGCCCGGTCGCTGATCACGATCAGGTTCGTATCGCCGTCGACCGCGGCCGCGGCCTCGGCGCAGATCCGCTCCAGCGCCTCGGCCAGGCCCTGCTCGCCGGCCGCCAGCCGCCAGGTGGCGTCGATCGTCGTCGGGCGAAGCGCCGGGTGCGAGGCGCGGGCGACGCGCTCGAGCTCGTCGTTGGTGAGCACCGGATGCTCGAGCACGAGCTGGATCGCGTGCTCGGGACCCTCGGAGAGCAGATTCCCCTCCGATCCGACCCGCGACTCGAGGCTCATCACGATCGACTCGCGCACCGAGTCGATCGGCGGGTTGGTGACCTGGGCGAAGCGCTGCTTGAAATAGGAGAACAACGACGGGTCGTGCTCAGAGAGCGCGGCGAGCGCGAGGTCGTTGCCCATCGAGCCGGTGGGCTCGATCCCGGCCTCCGCCGAGGGCCCGATCAGGACCCGCAGGTCCTCCTGGGAGTAGCCGAAGGCGAGCTGTCGGGTGCGCAGCGGCTCGTGGGTGCGGACCGGGGTGCGCTCGGCGAGGTCGGCGAGCCGGATCTCGCCCTCCGCGCACCAGCGACCGTAGGGCTTCGAACGCGCGACCTCGAGCTCGGCCTCGCGGTCGGCGAGCAGCCGGTGGCGCTCGAGGTCGACGATCAGCAGCCGGCCGGGGTGAAGGCGCCCACGGCGGACGATGGTCGCCGGGTCGACCGGCAGCAGGCCGGCCTCGGAGCCGACGATCACGAGCCCGTCGTCGGTCGCCACCCAGCGCCCGGGCCGCAGCCCGTTGCGATCGAGGCACGCGCCGACGCTGCGCCCGTCCGAGAACACCATCGCCGCGGGCCCGTCCCAGGGCTCGATCACCGAGGCGCTGTAGCGGTAGAAGGCGTCGAGCTCGGGCGGCATGTCGTCGCGGCCCGCGTGCGCGGCGGGGATCATCATCATCATCGCCTCGGCGAGCGGGCGCCCGGCGAGCACCAGCAGCTCGAGCACGCGATCGAAGGCGGCGGAGTCGGAGCTCCCGGGCGGGATCAGCGGCAGGCAGCGGGCGAGGTCGTCGCCGAACAGGTTCGAGTGCAGCGCGGCCTCGCGGGCCCGCATCCAGTTGACGTTGCCGTCGAGCGTGTTGATCTCGCCGTTGTGGGCCAGCAGCCGCAGCGGCTGGGCCAGCTCCCAGCTCGGGAAGGTGTTGGTCGAGAAGCGCGAGTGGACGACCGCCATCGCGCTCTCGAGCAGCGGGTCGCGGAGGTCGGCGTAGAAGCGTGAGAGCTGGGGCGCGGTCAGCATCCCCTTGTAGACCAGGGTGCGCGAGGAGAGGCTGGGGATCGAGAGCGCGCTGCCCGCCTCGAGCTCGACGAACCGGCGGGCGACGAACAGGCGGCGCTCGAACTCGTCCTGGTCGGCGACCTCGTCACCGGCCTCGATCAGCAGCTGCCGGCAGCTCGGCGCGACCTCGCGCGCGGTCTGCCCGGCGCTCGCGAGGTCGATCGGGACGTCGCGCCAGCCGAGCGGCCGCTGGCCGGCGGCCAGCAGCGCGCGCTCGATCAGCCGCTCCTGCTCGACCCGCTCGCTCGGGTTCGGCGACAGAAAGCAGCTCGCGACCGCGACCCGGCCGGGCTCGGGCAGCCGCGCGGCCGGGATTGCGAACTCGCCCGCGTGATCGCGCAGAAAGCGATGGGGGAGCCCGATCAGCACGCCGGCGCCGTCCCCGGTGCTCGGGTCCGCCCCCGCCGCGCCGCGGTGCTCGAGATCGTCGAGCGCGGTCAGGGCGAGGTCGATGACCTCATGGCGGGGGTCACCGTCGACTCGGGCCACGCAGGCGACGCCGCAACCGTCGTGCTCGTGCCGAGGGTCGTAGAGGCCGGCCGCGCGCGCCCGCGACGGCTGGTTGCGCACGCGCGGTTCGCTCACCGGATCAAAATAACGGCAGCCGGGGCGACGATGTGCGGTCGCGCGTCGCTTCAGGCGTCGCGGGGGACGGGCCGGAGGCGCGCCACCGCGGCCGCCGCCGCGCTCAACCTTCGCGCCCGTCGAGCAGCGAGGCGATCGCCTCGGGGATCGGCAGCTCGCCCCCGAGCAGGTCGAAACCGAGCCCGATCGTGCGCGGCTCGTCGAGCACGGCGATCAGCGTGGACGCGACATCGGCGCGGCTCACCTCGCCGCCGCGCTCGAGCTCGGCGCCGACCGCGATCCGCCCGGTCGCCGGCTCGTCGGTCAGCCGGCCCGGGCGCACGATCGTGAACTCGAGCCCCGACCGACGCAGCGCGTCGTCGGCCTCGCGCTTGGCGGCGTAGTAGGCGCGCATCGCCTCCGACCAGGTCTCGGGATGCTCGACGCCCATCGCGCTGACGATCACGAAGCGGCTCACGCCCGTCGCCCGGCAGGCCTCGATCAGCTTCACCGCGGCGCCGAGGTCGACCGTGCGCTTGCGCCCCGGACCGCTGCCGGGACCGGCTCCGGCGGCGAAGACGATCGCGTCCGAGCCCCGGACCACGCGTTGGAGCTGCGCCGCCTCGACCGCCTCGAGGTCGAGGATCACCGGTTCGGCAGCGACCGCCTCCAGGTCCGCCGCGTGATCTGGGTTGCGGATCAGCCCACGCGCGGTGTCACCGCGCTCGGCGAGCGCGGCGAGCGTCCGGATCGCGACCCTGCCGTGGCCTCCCGCGACGAGGACGTCCACGTTCAGTCGAGGTTGCGCTCGCGCTCGGCGGCCTGCTGATCGTGGTAGGCGGCGGTCTGGCTGGCGTCGCGCACTTCGGACTCCAGGTCGCTCGCCTGCTCGGCGTGCTCGCTGGCCCGAGCGGAATGCTCCTCGGCGGCGGCGGCATGCTGTTCGGCCTCGCGGCGATGCTCCTCCGCCTCCTGCTCGCGCGCCCGCGCCGTCGAGACGCTCGCCTGGGCCCGGTCGCGATGCGCGCCCGCCTCCTCGCTGAGCCGCTGGCGCTCGATCTCGCGCTCGGCGCGCTGGCGCCTCAGGAGGCTGACGAGCAGGGCGACGATCACGATCGCGACAACGACGATGACGATGATCAGAAGCGTGGACACGTTTGAGACGATACCCCCCCACGGGATCGGTTAATCCGGCGTGGGCCGTGGGCGACGCGCGCGTCGGGCTGCGGGCGCTGGGTCTATACCCTGAGGGGGTATAGTTGGCGGGAGCGCCGACCGCGGCGTCGAGAGGATCCCGATGCACACCGAACACGCACACGCCGACCACCATCCGTTGCCGATCGCGGGCAGCGCGCTGACCGCGGTCGCAATCAGCGCCACGCTCCACTGCCTCACCGGATGCGCGATCGGCGAGATCGCCGGGATGGCGATCGGAACCGCCGCCGGGCTCTCGAACTTCCAGACGGTGGCGCTCGCGGTCGCGCTCGCGTTCGTGTTCGGTTACGGGCTGACCAGCCTGCCGCTGCTGCGCGCCGGCCTCACCCTCGGCGCCGTGGTGCCGATCGCGCTCGCCTCCGACACGCTCTCGATCGCGACCATGGAGATCGTCGACAACCTGATCATCCTCACGATCCCGGGGGCGATGGAGGCCGGGCTCGGAAGCTGGTTGTTCTGGGGCAGCCTGGCGACGTCGCTGGTGATCGCGGGGGCGTTCGCGGTCCCGGTCAATCGCTGGCTGATCGCGCGCGGACGTGGCCACGCGGTCGTTCACCAGACCGGAGTGCACGGCGGCCCGCCGGTCCGCGTGGTCGCCGTTGTGACCGCCCTGGCCGCGATCTTCGGCGCCACCGTGCTGGTGGCGACGGCGATCTGAGCGTCGCTCAGTCGTGGAGCTCGGAGTCGGCGACCTCGTGGCCGCGAGCGTCGAGCAGCCGCAGCTCCGCGACCTGCTCGAAGCCGACCGGGATCGCGGCCCCGGCGCTGCCCTCGCCGTCGCGGACGCGCACCGAGCGCGACGGCAGGCGCCGGCCGTCGGCCGTCACCAGCTCGATCCGGTAGTCGCCGGCCGGAACTCCCCACTTGACCACCGCCAGCACCCAGGAGGGGTCGCCCTGATAGCCGTAGGCGTAGCCGACTCGGCCGCCGCCGGGGGCGTCGATCGGCGCCGCCTCGAAGTACTCGCCGTCGGCGACTGCGAGCGTTTCGCGGTAGGAGTCGGCCAGCGAGCGGTCGTTGCCGAGCGCCACCCAGACAGCGCCGGCCGCGAGCGCGGCCGCGCCGACCGCGGCCGCCAGCGGCACGGCCAGGCGGCGCAGCCCCGCGGCGCGTCGGCTCGGTGCCGCGATCCCGGCCGCCACCCGGGTCTCGAAGCCGGCGGGCGGCTCGGCCGCCGGGGCGAGCAGCAGCAGCTCGTCGGCCAGCGCCGAGAGGCGCTCGAGCCGGGCACGGCACTCCGGGCAATCCGCAGCGTGCTCGAGCGCCCAGGCGCGCTCCTCGCCGTCGGCGATTCCGAGCGCGACCTCGGCGGCGAGACCCCGCAGCCGTTCGCAGTCCGCCGCGCTCACTCGATGCCTCCCTGGCTCTCGTCCTCGGTTGCCGGGCGTTCGCCCGGCTCGGCGTCGCCCGCCTCCAGCTTCAGGATCGCCGAGCGGATCCGCGTCTTCGCGGTCCCGAGAGGGATCTTCTCGATCCCGCCGATCTCGCGCGCGGTGTAGCCGAACAGCGCCGCGAGCAGCAACGCCCGGCGCTGCTCGGCGGGCAGCTCGACGAGCGCCTCGCGAAGCTCGCCGATCCCGGCCCCGGCGACGGCCGCATCGCCCGCCGACGCTCGACTCCAGAGCACCCGCTCGGCGTCCAGCGCCACCTGCGGATCGAGCGGCTCCGTTCGCTTGGCGCGCAGGTGGTCGATCGCGAGATTGCGAGTGATCGACAGCAGCCAGGTCGCGACCCGGCCCCGTCGGGCGTCGTAGGCGCCGGCGTGGCGCCAGGCCCGCGTGAACGCCTCCTGCGCGATCTCCTCGGCGACGGGCCGATCGCCGACCATGGTCAGCGCGAGCCCGAAGATGCGGCCCTGAAAGCGGCGCACGAACGCCGTCGCCGCCGCAGGGTCGCCTGCGGCGAGGCCGGCGAGCAGCGCCTCATCTGATAGCGACCACATCAACGATTCACCCAACCATGTTCTACGAGTTCCGAGCGGCGCCGGATTGCACGACGCCAATCCACCGGCGCCCCTGATCCGTATCGACGGGGGAGAGCGCGCAGCCCGCATTCGGGCGAACGTTTCCGGGGAGCGCGCGAAGCCGAGATCTCTCGAGGAGGCACCCGTGTTGAGAAAGTCCCTGACCGTGTCGTGCGTCGCCTTGCTCGCCGCGCTACCGCTGGCGCTCGCCGCCTGCGGCGGCGATGACGACGACGACTCGAGCGCGGCCGCCGGCTCGACCAGCTCGACCAGCTCCACCGAGCAGACGACTGCCTCGGGTGGCGGCGGCGAGACCGTCAAGATCAGCGAGACCGAGTTCAAGCTCGAGCCCTCCGACCCGACCGTGAACGCCGGCACGGTCACCTTCGACGCCACCAACGACGGGACCACGACCCACAACCTCGAGATCGAGGGCAACGGGGTCGAGGACGTCACCGACGACCTGCAGCCCGGCGACTCGGGCCAGCTGACCGTCGATCTGAAGCCCGGCAGCTACGAGATCTACTGCGCGATCCCCGGCCACAGGGAGCAGGGCATGGAGGGCGAGGTCACGGTCCAGTAGCCCGGAGAGCTCGCGCGCATCCGTCCTGCGCGGCGTCGGCCCGGCGGGCCCGGTGGCCGACGTTCCCGGGCCCGAATAGACTCGGTCCGAGATGAGGCGCGCAGGACCCGGAGCGTGAACCTGGCCGAGAACCTGAGCGGCTCCGCTCGGGAGAGGCCCGACGCGGTCGCGATCAAGCTCGACGATCTCGAGCTCTCCTACGCGATGGTCGATGAGGCGGCCGCGCGGGTCGCGGGGCTGCTGCGGGCGAAGGGCGTCGGCCCCGGCGACCGGGTCGGGATCATGCTCCCGAACGTCCCCTACTTCGCCGCCTGCTACTACGGAGTGCTTCGCCTCGGCGGCGTCGTCGTGCCGATGAACGTGCTGCTCAAACGGCGCGAGGTCGCCTTCTACCTCTCCGACTCGGGGGCCGAGGTCCTGTTCGCCTGGCACGACTTCGGCGACGCCGCCGAGTCCGGCGCCGAGGAGGCAGGCGCCGACTGCGTCCTCGTCACCCCGGGGGAGTTCGAGCGCCTGCTCGCGGACGCCGAGCCGGTCGCCGAGACGGCCGACCGCGATCCCGACGACACCGCGGTGATCCTCTACACGTCGGGGACCACGGGCACCCCGAAGGGCGCCGAGCTCACCCATTCGAACCTGATCCGGAACGTCGAGGCGGCGGTGGCGCTGTTCGAGCTCGGCTCCGACGCCGTGGTGCTCGGCGCGCTGCCGCTGTTTCACTCCTTCGGGCAGACCTGCTGTCTGAACACGACGATCAAGTCGGGCGGCTGCCTGACTCTGATCCCGCGCTTCGATCCCGGCAAGGCGCTCGAGATCATCGCCCGCGACCGGGTGAGCCTGTTTCAGGGCGTGCCGACGATGTACGCGGCGATGCTCCATCACCCCGAGCGCGACTCGTTCGACACCTCCTCGCTCGAGGTCTGCGTCTCGGGCGGCTCGGCGATGCCGGTCGAGGTGATGCGCGGGTTCGAGCAGGCGTTCGGCTGCAAGGTGCTCGAGGGCTACGGCCTCTCGGAGACCTCGCCGGTCGCCTGCTTCAACCATCCCGACCGAGAGCGCAAGCCGGGGACGATCGGGACCCCGATCGAGGGGGTGGAGATGAGGGTGGTCGACGACGACCGCAACGAGCTGGCGGTCGGGCAGCCGGGCGAGATCGAGATCCGTGGCCACAACGTGATGAAGGGCTACTGGGACCACCCGGATGCGACCGCGGATGCGATCGACGAGCGACGGGTGGCTGAAGACCGGCGACATGGCGACGGTCGACGAGGACGGCTATTTCACGATCGTCGATCGCAAGAAGGACCTGATCATCCGCGGCGGCTACAACGTCTATCCGCGCGAGATCGAGGAGGTCATCTACGAGCACCCCGCGGTCCGCGAGGCGGCGGTCGTCGGCGTCCCGGACGAGAGCCTGGGCGAGGAGGTGTGCGCCGCAGTGGCGCTCAAGGACGACGCCAGCTGCAGCGAGGACGAGCTTCGCGAGCACGTGAAGGCGAACGTCGCCTCCTACAAGTACCCGCGCAGGATCTGGTTCGTCGACGAGCTGCCGAAGGGGCCGACCGGCAAGATCCTGAAGCGCGAGATCGAGCCGCCGGCCGAGTCCGAGGAGGGAAGCGACGGCTGAGGGGTTAGAAGGGAGGCGACGGCTGAGGGGTTAGGCGGGCCCGGCGCAGGGAATCATGTAGGGGAGTGGCGCCCTTCGACCGACCGACCGAGAGCCACCGGCGCGCAGCGGGACCATCCACCGGGCTGGCCGAGCCGCCGCTGGTCGCCTCAGGGCGGCTTCTCGGCGATCGCTACCGGCTGCGGCACCCGATCGCCCGCGGCGGGATGGCGGCGGTGTGGCTCGGCGACGACGAGCGGCTCGACCGGCCGGTCGCGGTCAAGCTGCTCTCCGACACGCTGATCGCCGATCCCGGGTACCTCGCCCGCTTCCGGCGCGAGGCCAGGGTCGCGGCGGGGCTTCAGCACCCGCACCTGGTCGCGATCTACGACTTCGACGCCGGCGAGCGGCCCTACCTGGTGATGGAGTACATCGAGGGCGGCGACCTGGCCCGGCGCCTCGAGGAGGGCGGCGCCCCGGACGCCGAGCTGCTCGCGCGTGAGCTGCTCGCCGCCCTGCGCCACATCCACGCCGCTGGGGTGTTGCACCGCGACATCAAGCCCCAGAACGTGCTCATCGATCGCCATGGGAGCGCGCGCCTGACCGACTTCGGCATCGCCCAGCCCCGAGACGCGACCTCGCTGACGAGGACGGGTGAGGTGATCGGGACGCAGAGCTACATCGCGCCCGAGGTGCTCGCCGGCGAGCCGGCGAGCGAGGCCTCGGACCTGTACGCCCTCGGGACGGTGCTCGCCGAAGCCGCCAGCGCGGGCGCGGGCGCGACCTTCTGGGAGCTGACCGATCGAATGCGCGATCCCGATCCGGAGCGCCGTCCGCCGTCCGCGGCCGCCGCGCTCGCCGAGCTCGAGCGAAACGCGCCCGGCCTGCCAGGCACCGCGACCCAGCCGTTCGCCGTCCTCGACGAAGTCGAGCAGCCGTCCTCGCAGCACCCGTTCGAGCCGACGCCGACGGCGACCCGGCGCACTCCGCGCCGCGGCGTGACCGCCGCACTCGCGGGCGTGGCGCTCGCGGTCGCGGCCGCCGTGGTGCTCGCGATCGTCGCCGGAGGCGGTGACCCGGGCGAGCGGGCCGCCGGCACGGCCAACGACGCGAAGGCCGGGAAGTCGCAGGCCGGCGACGGAGGTAACGCGGCGAGCGCTTCCGCCGACGGCCAGGCATCCACGGCCGAGCCCTCCGCGGCCGCGACCACCTCGGACCAGGCCGTCGCCGACACGGCCGAGCCCTCCGGGGCCGCGACCACTTCGGGCCAGGCGGTCGCCGACACGACCGGTCTCGACGGCGCCGCGCTCAACGACCAGGGCTACTCGCTCGTCAACGCCGGCAGCTATGAGGACGCCGTGCCGGTGCTCGAGCGCGCCGTCAACGCCCTGCGAGGCTCCGGCGACGAGACGACCTACAACTACGCGCTCTACAACCTCGGCACCGCGTACCTCGGTGCGGGGCGACCCGAGGACGCGATTCCCGTGCTCGAGGAGCGGATGCGATTCGACGACGGCCAGCTCGCCGAGGTTCAGGCGACGCTGGACGAGGCCCACGCCGCGGCGGGCGCAGGGAGCGCGGAGGCCGACGGCGGCTAGCGCCGCGGCTGCTCAGCCGGCGGCCTCGGCGCGGCGAACGCCGGTGCGAGCCCAGTTGAGCGTCACCGCGATCAGCCCCGCGACGACTCCGAGCGCCAGCAGCGTCTCGGCCGGAGCGCCGATGACCAGGTTGCGCCCCGCCTCGAGCGTCGCGGTCATCGGGTTGACGTCGGCCGCCGTCGCCACCCAGCCCTCGATCAGCTCGCGGGGCACGTAGACCGGCGCGGTCATGATCAGAAGGAACGCCGGCAGCTGGATCAACGGCGCCGCCTGCAGGGTGCGAAGTCGCATCGCGATCCCGGAGGCGAACAGCACCGCGGCGAAGTTGAGCAGCACCGCGATCACCAGGATTTCGGCCAGATCACCGACCCCGCCCTCGATCTCGGCCCCGGTCGCCAGGGCGACGACGGTGACCACGGTCCAGACGAGCAGAGCACGCGCCAGCGCGGTGAGCGCGTAGCCGGCGACCAGCGCCGAGTGATTGCGGGTGGCGAGCAGCATCCGGCGGGCGAAGCCGAGCTCGAAGTCGGAGGCGATCGCAAAGCCGGTGAACACGCCGCCGAAGACCGCCGACTGCATGAGCACGAATACGTACTGGAAGGTGGTGTAGTTGGGATAGTCGAAGTTCGGCGCCTCGCTGACCGCCGACAGGCCGCCGGCGAACGCGGCGAAGAAGAACAGCGGGAACATCAGCGAGGGCAGGAACAGCGACGGCTTGCCGATCATCACGTGGAGCTGGCGCCAGGCGATTGCCCGGGCGGCACGCGCGAACCTCGTCTTCAACGGGTTCACGTGCGCTCCATCCTGCCCCGCAGGGCGCTGGTCGCCGCCCACATCCCGAACCCCAGCACGGCGAGCGCGACCCCGAAGCCGAGCGCCAGCGCCTCCGCGTCCCATCCGCTGACCAGCAGGCTGCGGAAGCCCTCGATCAGATAGCTCACCGGGTTGATCGTGGCGACGGTCTGAAACCAGTCGTTGGCGATCAGATCGCGCGGCAGCGCACCCGAGCTCAAGAAGAGGAGCACGAACATGAGCGGAAAGACCCCCTGAACGGCCTCGCCGTTGCCGGTCCGCAGGCCGATCGCCAGGCCGAGCGAGCCGAAGGCGACGCCGACCAGCGTGGCGAGCGCGAACAACACCGGCACCCCGGCGAGGCCGGCCTCGAAATGGGCGCCGAAGGCGAGCCCGATCGCTAGATAGGCGACGCCCTGGATCAGGCCCTGGATCGTCACGCCCGCGAGCTGGCCGGCGAGCAGCGCCGAGCCGCGCAGCGGGGTGAGCTGAAGCCGGTTGAAGAACCCGTGCTGGATGTCCCCGGCGATCGACTGGCCGGCGCCCATGGTCGCGAACAGCGCTCCCTGCATGAAGGTCAGCCCGAGGGCGAAGGTGAGATACGAATCGCTGGGGAAGCCCGGCAGGTTGGTAGCTGCCTCGAGCCCGCTCGAGTTGACCGCGAGCAGGAACAGCGGGAACACGAGGCTGGGGATGAACAGGATCGGCTGGCGCAGAGTGCGGGTGATCGAGCGATGCGCCAGGTAGCCGACCTGGGCCAGGGTGCCGGCGTGGACGGCGCTCAAGCGGGCACCGCCTCGAGCTCGCCCGTCCCTGCCTCGGCCTCCTCGGCGTGCTTTGCGGCGCCCTCGAGCCGTCGCCCGGTCTTGGCGAGGAAGACGTCGTCGAGGGTCGGCGCGTGGATCTCCAGGTCCTGGACCGCGACGCGCTCGGAGTCGAGGGCGCGGACGACGTCGGCGAGCTCGGCCGTGCCCGCGTCGAGCCGGACGGCAACGTGCCCGCGATCGGCGCGCTCGGGGGAGCCGAAGCGATCGAGCACGGCGCGCATCCGCTCCAGCTCGGTCGGCTTCGACCGGCGCCGCCTCGACCGTCGGCCGGCCGATCTCGGCCTTGAGCGAGTCGGGGGTGCCCTCGGCGACGATCTTGCCGGTGTCGATGATCCCGACCCGGTCGGCGAGCGAGTCGGCCTCCTCGAGGTACTGGGTGGTCAGAAAGACGGTCACGCCCTGCTCGTCCGAGAGCCGCGCGACCTCGTCCCAGAGCGCCGTGCGGCTCTGCACGTCGAGCCCGGTGGTCGGCTCGTCGAGGAACAGCACCCGCGGCCCGTGGACCAGCGCGAGCGCCAGGTCCAGGCGCCGCCGCATCCCGCCCGAGTAGCCCCCGACCTTGCGGTCGGCAGCGTCGGAGAGCCCGACCCGGGCGATCAGCTCGTCGCCCCGGCGCATCGCCTCCGCCTTCGGGATCCCGTGCATCCCGGCCTGCAGCCGCATGTGCTCGCGGGCGCTGAGGAACTGATCGAGGGCCGCCTCCTGGAGCGCGACCCCGATCACGTCGCGCACCGCCGGCCCCTCCTCGACGATGTCGTGCCCGGCCACTCGCGCCGACCCCGCCGTCGGCGGAAGCAGGGTGGTCAGCATGTGGACCGTCGTCGACTTGCCGGCGCCGTTGGGGCCGAGAAAGCCGTAGATCTCACCCGGGGAGACCGTGAGGTCGATCCCGTCGACCGCGCGCGGCCCCTTCTTGAACTCGCGAACGAGGCCCTCGACCTCGATCCCGTTGGCGCCGGTGCCCTCCATCGCCACTCCCGTCAGTTAGTTGATTGCCTCAATTATCGAGGGGGTAGAGTATCATCGCCCTCGCATGAGCGTCGCCTCGCCGAAGCCCTCGGATCTCGCCAGCGAAGCGTGGACGGCGATGCTCGAGTTCTTCTTCGCCAAGGCCCGGCCCCGGATGCTCGAGCTGTGGCGGGAGTTCGACCTGATGCCGCCGCAGCAGATGGTCCTCGGTCTGCTCGGAGAGCCGAAGCCGATGGGCGAGCTCGCGCACCACATGCACTGCGACAGCTCCAACATCACCGGGATCGTCGACCGTCTCGAGGAGCGCGGACTGGTCGAGCGCACGGCCGCCGAGGGCGACCGGCGCGTGAAGCTGGTGGCGCTGACCGACGCGGGCCGCGAGATCCGCGAGGAGCTCGCGCGCCGCCGCGCCGTGGCGCCGCCGGAGCTCGCCGAGCTGACCGACTCGGAGCTCCGAACCCTGCGCCGGATCTTCCTGCGCGCCAACGACTGACGTTAGGCTCCCGTCCGATGGAGGACCTCGGAGACCCGATGGCGATCCGCGAGGCGACCGAGGCCGACGTCCCGGCTCTGCTGCCGCTGCTGCGCGGCTATTGCGATTTCTATGAGTCGAGCCCGACCGACGCGGGGCTCGAGGCGATGGCGCGCGACGTGATCGCGGCGCCCGAGGATCGCGCCTTCCTGCTCGTCGCCACCGACGACGCGGGAGAGGTGGTCGGCCTGGCGCTCAGCCAATGGAAGTGGTCGAGCCTCCGCGGCGCGCGCGTCGTCGTCCTCGACGACCTGTTCGTCGCCGAGCACGGGCGCGGCCTCGGTCACGCCGACGCGCTGATCGGGGCGGTCGCCGACGTCGCCCGCCGCCACGGCGCCCCGCTCGTGAGCTGGCTCACGATGCCGGACAACAAGCGCGCGCACGCCGTCTACGACCGGGTCGGGGGCACGGCGGAGGCGCTGCTCGAGTACGAGCTCGAGCTCTGAGCAAGCGCGCATGGCGCGGACCCGGGAGCTCGGGTACCGGCGGTCTACTCGGTGGCCACCTCGACCTCGCCCGTGCGCTCGACGTGCTGCCAGCGCAGGCGAATGCCCCGCACCGCGCTGATCAGCGACTGGAGCACGACGAGGTACATCAGCTGGCGATAGACGAACTGCTGCAACGGCAGCGCCCACAGCGGCCGCGGTGACTCTCGGTCGAGCCTGAATGCGTAGGCGCAGAGCGCCAGCTGTAGGAGGTTGAAGGCGAGCCAGTAGGCGAGCACCGGGAGCGGATCGAGGAAGAGCACGCCGTAGACGGCGAAGACGTCGATCAGCGGAGCGAGGAAGGGCAGCGCGATCTGGAACATCAGCAGATAAGGCAGGCCGCGGCGCCCGACCTTGCCCGGCTCGCGTCGCCACAGCGCGGAGCGGTGCTTCCACACCGCCTGCATCGTCCCGTAGGACCAACGGTAGCGCTGGCGCCAAAGACCGGCCAGGGTCGCCGGCGTCTCGGTCCAGGCACGGGCGTCCTCGACGTAGACCACCCGCCAGCCGGTGCGCCCGATCGCGATCGTCAGGTCCGTGTCCTCGGCGAGGGTCGAGGTGGAGAAGCCGCCGACGGCTTCGATCGCCTCGCGCCGGAACGCCCCGACGGCTCCCGGGACGGTTGGCATGCAGCGCAAGACGTCGTAGAGACGGCGGTCGAGGTTGAAGCCGGTGACGTAGTCGATGTGCTGCCAGAGCCCGAGCACCCCACGACGGTTGCCGACCTTGGTGTTCCCCGCCGTGGCGCCTACGCTTGAGTCCTGGAACGGTTCCACCAGGCGGCGGAGGCTCTCGTCCTCGAAGACCGTGTCGGCGTCGACGGTCACGATCACGTCCCCAGAGGCCACGGTCAGCCCGGAGTTGAGCGCCGCGGCCTTGCCGGAATTGGCCTGACGGATCACCCGCACGCCCGGCAGGTCCAGGCCCTCCACGATCTCACTGGTGTCATCGGTCGAGCCGTCGTCGACCACGATCACCTCATGGGCAGGGTAGTCGCCGCCGGCGAGCGATCGCACCGCACCCTCGATGCCGGTGGCCTCGTTGTATGCGGGCAGGATCACCGAGACGGCGGGCGTGAACGCCTGCGGCAGGCGGCGACGCCGCTGACGGGCGTGATAGCGGGCAAACAGCGAGACCGCGAGCGCTCGCAGGAGCGCCAGCACGGCGATCGGGATCATCAAGCTGAACAACAGGATGCTGGCCCAACGCGCAACCGCGAGGGCACCGATCAGGAGGTCGCCTCGTAGGCCCTCGGATCTCGACGCCGCGCGGCTGGACATCGGTTTTCGGCACCCCGGCGAGCCGCGAGAGGGGGACGAGCCGAAAGCCACGCCGCTCCAGTCGCGGGACCAGGCGCTCCAACGCCGCGACGGTCTCCGAGCGGTCGCCCCCTCCGTCGTGGAAGAGGATCACCCCGCCGCGAGGACCGGTCGGGGTCGCCTCCTCGACGATCCGGGCGACTCCCGGTCGTTCCCAGTCATCGGAGTCGTAGTTGGTGAGGACGATCAGGCGGCCGGGATCCAGGGTCGAGCTGAGCGCATCGACCTGCGAGTCGGTCATCTGGCCGGGCACGTTCGAGTACGGTGGCCGGAAGAAGCGCGGGCGAACCCCGGCCGCGCCGGCGATCGCCGTGTCGGTCATCGATATCTGGAGATGGCGCTGCCATTGCGGAAGCGCCGACAGCTCGACGTGCTGGAAGGTGTGGTTGCCGAGCTCGAAGCCATCGCGCGTCAGCTGCGCGACCACGTCCGGATAGCGCACCACTCGCTCTCCGACGACGAAGAACGTGGCCGGGACACCTAATCGGAGCAGGGTCGCGGCGATGCGGGGAGTCCAGGTCGGGTCGGGTCCATCGTCGAAGGTGAGCGCGATCCGCCGCCCCACCGGAGCCTCGACGGGAACGAGGCGTGGGCCGTCCACCCGCCAGATCGCCGCCGAACTGCGCAGCGCGGAATCGCTCCCGCGAGTCGGGGCGATGCCGCTGTTACCGGTCGTTGCGGTCGACAGCCCATGCGCCGCCAGCAGCAGGAGGAGGCCGCAGAGCGTCAGCGCCAGCAGCCACCAGTGCGCGGGAGGACGCTCGATGCTGCGACCGACCCGTCGCGCCGACTCGCTCCTTGGGCGCACTGGGAACATGCTCGATCGATCCCGCTCGAGCCGGGTGGTCAGCCTGAAGGGTCGCTGGGATTCGTCGGCGCGTCGGGACTCGGCGCGTCCGAGGTCCCGCTGGACGTGGTCAGGCTGGACCCGGCGCCCGAGGCCGTCAGGTCCGATCCATCGGCGGATGCGGTCGAGCTGGGTTGGTCGGGCGAGGTGGTGGCCGGCTCGCCACTGTCCTGCTGAGTCGCCGACGGCGGACTCACGGGTGCCGTCGGGACCGTGGTGTCGGACGGCTGATTCTCGGTGGAGGTGTTCGTTGTCTCGCCGCTCGATCCCGCCGGTCCACTCTGAACGGGTCCGCTCTCCTGGGGCGCTGCGACGGTCGAGGGTGAATCGGTGGCGGATCCGCCTGCACTCGACTGACCGGTTGGCCCCGTGGCGGTGCTCGCGTGTGACGACTCCGGCCTCGTCGGCTTCCGCGACGGGGACGACTTCGGAGCGGCCTTCGGCGACGGCGCGAACCCGGGTCGGCGGTCACCCGACAGCTGCGGAGGGGCCGCGTGAACCGCGTCCGCCTCGTCTCCGCCTGGCAGGGACAGCAGCGGCAGCGGTCCGAATCCGATCAGCCCGGCCGCGAGCGCGGCCAACCATCCGGCGACCAGCAGGCCGACGGTCGTCGCCGCCAGCCGTACGGCACGTGAGCGCAGGCGTCCCTCGGCGACGAAGACGGGTAGCTGGTCGCTCGAGGTGGTCGTCCGCAGGATTGGTGGTGGCATGGTGACCTACTGATGACGAATCCAAACCATGGTCGCAGGCGACCGCACTGCTGGCAACCACGTCGCGCTCGGTGGCGATTGCCGTGCAGGGTGACCACACGTAGCCAATGGTTTGACTCGATCGAGAGCCGCGCTAGGGTCGCGGAAATTTCAACCACGGAGGTTCAGATGCGACGGGTATTTGGCAGGGGGCGGCCGGCGGCGCTGCCGATCTCGGTGATCGCGCTGGTGATGGCGCTTGGCGGCATCGGCTACGCCGCCACGAAGATCGGAACCCGGGACATCAAGCGTGGCGCCGTGACGGCAAAGAAGCTTCACTCGAACGCCGTCGGCACCAAGAAGATCCAGGACGACGCGGTCAACGGGGCGAAGGTCGACGAGTCGACGCTCGGTGAGGTCCCCTCCGCGAGCAGGGCAAGCCGGCTGACCCCGCCCGAGCCATACCACGAGATCGGGACCCCGGGCGAGCCGGAATTTCAGAACGAGGCCGAAAACTTCGGGGACACATTCAGCACCGCCGCGTTCTTCATCGACCATGAGGGTGTGGTCCACCTCAAGGGCACGGTGAAGTCGACCACCTTCAACGTGATCTTCACCCTGCCCGAGGGCTATCGGCCGAGTCAGCAGCTGTTCATCGCGACCCAGGCCACCTCGGTGTCGTCCGCCGTCTATATCTACCCGAACGGTGACGTCGAGGTGCGCGGTGGACCCGGAGCGACCAACAACTACGCACTGGACTCGATCACATTCCGCGCCGGCTAGCGGCTTCGGGTTACGCCGCGACCGGCTCGCGATCGGCCGCGGTGACCTCGACCGGGATCCCGTTCAGCACCGCGTTGCCCGAGGGGACGTCGACCTCGACCGGCGACAGCAGGTTCGAGTTGACGCCCGCGTGCGCGGCGGCGACCCCGAGCCGGACGCCCGGCGCGTCGTGGCCCCAGCCGTGCGGGATCGAGACCACGCCGGGCATGATGTCCGCGGTCAGCTCGACCGGGACGACGAGCTCGCCCGAGCTCGAGCTGACCCGGGCGCGGGCGCCGTCGGCGAGGCCGAGGCGCTCGGCGTCGTCGGGATGGAGGTGCAGCGTGCAGCGATCCTTGCCCTTGACGAGCGCGGGCAGGTTGTGCATCCACGAGTTGTTGGAGCGCAGCTGGCGGCGCCCGATCAAGACGATCCCGTCCCCGGCGCCCGTCGTCAGCTCGGCCTCGAGCCGCGGGACGTCGGCGACGATCTCCGGCGGCGCCAGCTCGATCATCCCCGAGGGGGTGCGCAGGACGTCGGCAAGCCGTGGGCGCATCGCGCCGAGGTCGATCCCGTGCGGGCTCGCCTCGAGCTTCGCCAGCGTCAGGCCGTCGGGATCCTCGCCGAAGCGGTCGCCGAACGGCCCCGCGCGTAGCATCAGGTCGAGCAGGCGCTCCGGGCCGCGGCGGTCGCCGAGCGCCGCGGCGATCTCCTCCTGCGAGCGGCCCTCGATCCGCGACCCCGGGAGCGCCAGCTCGCGCCCGATCAGGGTCGCGGCGACGAGCTCGTCCCAGGCCTCGATGTCGGCGTCCGGGCCCTGCCCGGCGGCGATCGCCGCCAGCCGCAGCAGGATCTCCCATTCCTGAAGCCCGTCGCCCGGAGGGCTGATCGCCGGGGCCGTGTAGTTGGCGACGCTGCGCACCGCGAGCTGGTAGAGCGCGGTGTCGTAGTGGGCCTTGGCGAGCGGCTCGGGGGCGGGCAGGATGACGTCCGCGTGGCGGGTGGTCTCGTTGACGTAGATGTCGACCGAGACCATGAAGTCGAGCTCCGAGACCGCGCTCGCGAGCGCGGTCGAGTCGGGCGTCGAGACGAGCGGGTTGCCCGCGATCGTGACCAGCGCCCGCACGCGTCCCTCGCCGGGGGTTGCGATCTCCTCCGCCAGGCAGGCGACCGGCAGCTCTCCGAAGACCTCCGGCCGGCCGCTGACCCGGCTCGCCCAGCGGCCGATACGGACGCCCTTCCCGACCCCGCCGGTGCCCGACGAGTTGCGCTGCCCGACGGCCGCCAGCGGCCACATCGCGCCGCCCTCGCGGTCGAGGTTCCCGGTCAGGTAGTTGAGCACGTCGACGAGCCAGCTCGCCAGGGTCCCGAAGCGCTGGGTGGTGGTCCCGATCCGGGCGTAGACCGCGGCCCGCTCGGCGGCCGCGAGCTCGCGCGCGATCCGGCGGATCTCGCTCGCCTCGATCCCGCAGACGCCCGCGACGGCCTCCGGCGTGAACGGCCGCGCCAGGATCTCGATCCGGTCGGCGCCGTTGGCGAGCTCGGTCAGCGGGCCCGGGTCGGCGAGACCCTCGTCGAGGAGGACGTTGGCGATCGCGAACAGCAGATGCGCGTCGGTGCCGGGGCGGATGAAGTGGTGCTCGGTCGCCTCGCGGGCGGTCCGGCTGCGGCGCGGATCGATGACGACGACCCTCCCGCCGCGCTCGCGCAGCGCCCGGATCCGCCCCCGCATGTCGGGCGCGGTCAGCAGCGACCCGTTGGAGACCAGCGGGTTGGCGCCGAGGATCAGCAGGTGGTCGGTCCGATCGACGTCGGGGACGGGGACGCTGAGCCCGGCGCCGAACATCAGGCCCGCCGAGACCTGCTTCGGCATCTGATCGACGGTGCTCGCCGAGTAGACGTTCTTCGAGCCGAGCGCCTTCAGAGAACGGCGTCCCGTAGAGGGTCGTGCCGAGACTGTGCGCGGAGGGGTTGCCCAAATAGACCGCGACCGCGTCGCGCCCGCCCTCGGCGAGGGCCCTGGAGAGGCCCGCGTCGATCGGCCGCGAACGCCTGCTCCCAGCTCGCCTCGACCAGCTCGCCGTCGCGCCGCACGAGCGGCGCCGTGAGCCGGTCGGGATCCTCGTGCAGCTGCTTCAAGCCCTGCGACTTCGGGCACAGAAAGCCGTGGCTGAAGACGTCGTCGGGGTCGCCGCGGACGGAAACCACCCGCTCGCCGCGCATCGTCACCTCGAGGCCGCAGGTCGCCTCGCAAAACGGACAGGTGCGGTAGTGGACGGTCTCGGAGGCCACCGGAACGACGGAGCCTACACCCGCCTCGTCGGGTCGCCGTGGCACCGCGCAGGCAACGGTCTAGCTGCCCGCCGCCGCCTCGAGCGCCGCCCCGTAGAGGATGTCGTGCTCGGAGACCTCGAGCTCGCTGAGCCCGAAGGCGCGCATGACCTGGATCAGGATCACCACTCCGGCGACGATCGTCGGCGCCCGGCCGGCGTGCAGCCCCGGGACCCGGAGCCGCTCGGTCAGCGGCATCGAGGCGAGCTGCGAGCACATCCGCTGGATCGAGGACAGCGAGAGCGTGTAGCCGTGGACGAGGCTCGGGTCGTAGGGGTCGAGCCGCTGTTCGATCGCGGCGAGCGAGGTCGGCGTTCCGGCGACCGCGATCCCGGTGTTGGCCCGGGCGATCGCGGCGCCCTCGAGCGCCTCGTCGATCAGCGCCTGCACGTCCGCCGCGAGCTTCTCGAGCTCGCCGGCGTCGGGCGGGTCGTGGGTGATGTAGCGCTCGGTGTGACGGACGGTGCCGGCCTGAAGCGAGGCGTGGAAGCCGACCTCGGGCCCGTCGCCGACCACCAGCTCGGTCGAGCCGCCGCCGATGTCGACGACCAGCGTCTTCGCCGCCGGCGGCCGCTCCGCGCAGGCGCCGAGGTAGGTGAGCCGGGCCTCCTCGTCGCCATCGAGGATGCCCGCGTCGAGGGCAAAGCGCTCGCGCAGCTCGGCGAGGAAGACCGCCGAGTTGTCGGCGTCGCGGACGGCGCTGGTCGCGATCGCGCTCACCCGCTCGGCGCCGAGCTCCTCGTAGATCCCGATGTAGGTGGCGACGACCGCGCAGACGTCCTCGATCGCCTCCGCCGAGAGCTGGCCGGAGGTGTCGACGCCCCGGCCGAGCCTGGTCACGGTCGAGCGTCGCTCGAGCTCGCGCACGTGTCCGTCGACGACGTCGGCGACCAGCAGCCGCGTCGAGTTGGTCCCCATGTCGACGACGGCCACTCGCACCGCGCGCCGCATCCTACGGACGCCGCACACCGGCCGGACGACCGCGAGCCGGCGTCGTCAGCGGCTCACCGGCTCCGCTCGCGCGCGAGCTCGACCGCGTCGTGTGCGCAGAACAGCCGCACCTCGTCGCCGTGTTCGCGTGCGAGCTCGCGAAGCCGCTCCAGGTTTCGCTTCCGGGCCGTGTTGTCGGCCGCCGTCAGGGTTTCGAAATGGCGCAGGACCGGCGGGCAGCTCGGCGGCATCGCGACCTCGCCGTGGTGGTAGTAGGCGTCGCCGCAGTGCAGGATCCAACCCTCGCCGTCGCTGACGGCGACCGCGGTGTGGCCGCGCGAATGCCCGGGGAGCGGGATCAGCAACACCTCGGGATCGACCCCGGGGAGCAGGCGGATGCTCTCGAAGCCGAACCACGAGTCGCCATCGGCCTCGTGCACGACCCAGCGCGGGCCATGGTCGAGCTGACAGGACGCGTAACGGGCGCGCTCGCGCAGCGACGGCTTCAACGCGGCGGCTCGCTCGGCCTCGAGGACGTGCACGTCGGCGGCCGGGAAGTCGGGCAGGCCGCCGGCGTGATCGAGGTCGAGGTGGGTGAGCGCGATCTGGCGGACGTCGGCGGGGTCGTGGCCGAGGCCGCGGAGCTGCTCGATCGCGGTCTCGGCCGGGTCGGCGGCGACGCCGAAGGCGGCGGTGAACGGAATCCCGAGCCGGCGGCGGGGATGGCGGACGTCCTCGAGTCCGAGCCCGGTGTCGATCAGGACGAGCGAGTCCGTGGTCTCGATCAGCAGGCAGTGGCAGACGATCTCGGCCTTGCCGAATCCACTCTCGCCGGTGATCAGCCGGGCGCCGTACGGGCACATCGTCCCGCAGTTGAGGTGGTGGATCCTCGCGCTCACGCCGCGGACCCTCTCATACGCGCGCGGGCCGCCGTCAGCCGTCGTCCTGGCGGAACGCCCAGCGGATCTCGTCGATCTCGAGCCCGGAGGCGAGGCAGGCGAGCAGCTTCATCCGCGCCGCCTGCGGGGAGAGGAAGCCGGCGGGGATGATCCCCGTCTCGCGCAGGTCGCGCTCCGAGCCGCGGTAGCCGTAGGTCGCGTTGAGGATCACCCCGCGCTCCGGGCGGCAGTAGGCGACCACGGGAATCCGCTCGGCGGCGTCGCCCCAGAGCTCGAGCAGGCCCGGGGCCAGATGGCCGGCGCCCAGCGTGCCGATCACCACCCCCTCGGGATCGGTGTCGAGCGCCGCGCGCGCCAGCGTGCCATCGTCGCCGGCGCCGGTCGGGATCACGAAGACCCTGCCGTTCAGGTGCGGCGGGTCGAGCGGCGGGTTGCGCGGGATCCGCGACCAGATCGTCGGGTGGCCCTCGGTGACGCGGCCCAGGGGCCCGGTCTGCGGCGAGGAGAAGGCGACCAGCGAGGTGGTGTCGGTCTTTCGCACCCCGCGCGCGTGATGGATCTCGCCCCCGAAGCAGACCAGGACGCCCATCCCCGCCGCCGCCTCGCCGGCGGCGACGCTGACCGCGTCGACGGCGTTCGCCGGGCCGTCGGCCCCCGGCGCCGAGGCGGGGCGGATCGCCCCGGTGAATACGATCGGCGCCTCGGCGTCGTGGATCACGTCGCAGAGCATCGCCGTCTCCTCGAGGGTGTCGGTGCCGTGAGTGACGACCACCCCGATGCCGCGCCGCGCGGCGTCTCGCGCCTGGCGGCAGATCTCGAGCTGGTCGGCGAGCGTCAGGTGGGCGCTCGGCAGGTTGGAGATCGTGTGAGCCTCGAGCCCGTCGTGGTCGGCGAGGCTCGGAATGCTGTCGAGCAGCTCCCGCGCGTCCAGGTCCGGCATCGCGCCGGCCTCGCCGGTCATCGCGATCGTTCCGCCGGCGGCGAGGATCCGGACCCTACGCGCCCGCCGCGGCGCACCATCTCTAACGGGCACGCGGCGACGATAGCGAGCCTCGGACGCCGGACCAGCGCTTACGCGCCTCGAAATCGCCCGCTAAACTCGCATGCACGCCGCGGGGTGGAGCAGTCAGGTAGCTCGCCGGGCTCATAACCCGGAGGTCGTGGGTTCAAATCCCACCCCCGCTACTCAGAAAACCCCCGCTATCACGGGGGTTTTCTTTTGCCGGTGGGTCGGCCGAAAGGATCCGAAGGCGTATCGCCAGGGGGGTACCAAGTGGCTTAATGCAAAGGCTTTCACTCCGGTGCCCGGAGGGTGGCAGTAGCTTCGAGGACGGACAATAAATGTCCGAAATATCATGGGGTTAAGTGGGGAGGGGTTATGGAGCATCATCCTGACCGGTTGCCGGACGCGTGGAGGACTTAGCCGCTCTCTCGGCATTGCCGGCGCCGTCAGCCAAGTCATCAATGACTTGCTCCATCTCTCGCGCAAGCGCTCCTCGGAGAATTTTTGCCTTCGGAGTTCAACTGTCACGACCTCCCGGACAACTTGAGCTGCTATGGCCCGCGATCTCGGTAACGACACAGAAGTGGTCTTCGAGGTCAGCCAGGATCTCCCGAGCGCGCCTCCAGCGCTCGTGCGGCGCCAACGGTTCGTCCCCAGGTTGAGGGGTTGGACTTGGCTTCCCCGGCGTGCCCGCGGCATCGTTGAGGATCCGCCGGACGTGCCGCTCGGTCAGGCTGACTGCTCTCGAGATTCGTGGCGCTGACCAGCCGACCGCATGCAGCCGGGCGATCATGACGTTCCGCTGCTGGCGCTCGGCCGTATTCATATAGGTATCTTCGCGCGGATTGCGGGACCAAACCGCGACTACGCGAACCTTCGGGATGGGGGCCCTCGGCTCGTAAGGTGCGGCGACTCGTGAGCCCATCGTCTGGAGGCGCCCATCCCCGCGCTTCGAGTGACCGCCGCTATGAGCGAGATACTGATCTAGCTTGGCAGTCATTCGAACGGAGAAAGCCCTGCCCGATGCACTTCCGGAGCCTCTGCGGGACAGGCGGGTCACGCTGCGCCAGCTGGCTCGTGACGTTGGCATCGATCACGCGCACCTGTCGCGCGTCATCGGCCGCGCGGGGTCAAAGCGAGCGAGCGGGGACCTGGCACGCCGTGTCGCGGTGAGCCTCGAGTTGCCGGCTGATTACTTCCCCGAATACCGGGCGCAATTCCTAATCGAGCGGATCCAGTCCGATGCTGCGCTGCGTGATGAGCTTTACGACCACGTCGTGGGGCCAGACTGATGGTCTGACCACCGTCTTCGGCGGCAGCCAGCCTACGCTATACTGGTGATCTCATGGTCACCACACGCGATGAGCGACTGTTGACGGCCCATGACGCCGCCGAGTTACTGGATGTGCCGTCGACATGGCTGTTCGCCGAGGCTCGGCAGGGCGGATCCCTCACGTGCGCCTAGGGCGCTACGTGCGTTTCGCTCGATCCGCTCCTGACTGGCTGGGCGCTCGAGGGGGCCGGCGTATCGCGCCAACCTGCGGGTGGATGACCCGGAGGTTCATGCCTGAGCAGGGAAAACGTTGCCGTGGTACCCGCCGAGGTACCTGCAGCGGGCGGCCTGGGCAGGTAGAATAGGTGCTCCAATAAATGCCCCGGCGGCGCCTAGACGCCCCGGGGCCGGCATAGGAGGTACTAGCTCCCATGCAGGCAGAGCGTAATGCTCGTCGCCCTCGCGGCACCGGCTCGCTGTTCATCCGCACCGACCGCGCCGGGCGGCGCACCTGGTACGGCAAGGTCCGCGTCGGCGAGCGGCAGGTCAAGCGGCGGCTCGGACCGCGTGCGCGAGCCGGGATCGGCGGCCGGGCTGACGAGGCGCCAGGCCGAGGCCGAGCTTCGCCGGCTGATCGACGAGGAGTTCGAGGCCGGCGAGGTCGAGCGACGGCTCGATCTCGCCTTCGCGGCCGAGCGCTACCTCGACCACGTCGAGCAGGTCCGGCGGCGCAAGCGCGACGACGGTCGACGACTACCGCTCGATCGCCCGCGTCCACCTGGTCCCGTTCTTCGCCGGCCGCTCGCTCGAGGCGGATCGACGTGATGCTGGTCGAGGCCTACATCGGCGGCGAAGCTGCGCGAGGGGCTGGCGCCGAAGACGGTGCGCAATCACCTGGTCCTGCTCCACGGGATCTTTCGCCACGCGCAGCAAGTCGGCTGGTGCGCGGCAAACCCGGTGGCGGCGGCCGACCGCCCGCCGGCGACGGCGCCGACCCCGACATCCGGTTCCTCGAGCGCGAGGAGCTCGAGGCGCTGATCGCGGCGGTGCCCGACGACGAGCTGGGGCGGATGGAGCGGGTGCTCTACCTCACCGCGGCGATGACGGGGCTGCGCCAGGGCGAGCTGGTCGCGCTTCGCTGGCGCGACGTCGACTGGACCGCCGGGGTGGTCCGGGTGCGCCGCAGCTACACGCGCGGCGAGTTCGGCACGCCGAAGAGCCGGCGCTCGGTCCGCGCGGTTCCGCTGGCCGACCGGCTCGCCGGCGAGCTCGAGCGCCACTATCGCGCGCTCGCCGTTCCCGGCCGACGACGACCTCGTCTTCGCCCACCCGGAGACCGGGCGGTCCCTACGACGCCTCGAGGCTGCGGAAGCGCTTCGAGAGCGCGCTGGCAGCGCGCGGGCGTGCGGCGCGGTCCGCTTCCACGACCTGCGCCACACCTTCGGCACCCAGATGGCGGCCGCCGGCGCGCCGCTGCGCGCGATCCAGGAGTGGATGGGCCACCGCGACTACAGGACCACCAGCATCTACGCCGACTACGCGCCCGATCCATCCAACGGCCGGCGATGGGCAGCAGCTGCGTTCGGTACCGAATCCGCCGTCGCCGACCGACAATGATGCATCAGTCCCGTAAGGGTGTCCGCGCGGAGAAGGAAGAACCATCGCGCACGATCGAGCGATCAAGCCGTTTCTTGTCATGGGCGGATCTGAACACGCGGCCATCGCCGGGGCCGGCGGGACGGTCTCGAAAACCGTTATGGGCGTTTTCGCGTCCATTGAGGGTTCGAATCCCTCCCCCGCCGTCAGAAGCTCAAAATGCCCCGCAAAGTGGCACTTTAGGGCCGAATTCACAGGCCACACAGGGCGCGTCGGCCCGAGGCGGGGTCCTATCAGTGGTTGCAGCACGTTGGACTGAGGCGCTCAGGACACGGCGCGACGTCGTAGAAGAGGACCGCTACGACGAGGCGTCGATGAGCAGGGCGAAGCAAGGATCGAACGCCCCGTGGTAGATCCGAGGTCATGGAGCTCTCGGCGCCACGATCACGCAGTGGTTCTTCGCCCGCGAGATCCCGACGTAGAGCTGCTGGTCGAGGGTCTCGTCGTCGAGGTCCTCGAGCTCGCAGAGGATCACGACCGGCGACTCGAGGCCCTTGAAGCCGCGGATCGACGAGAAGCGGACGTAGGGGCCGAGCGGCTCGGGCTCCTTGACGAACGTGAAGCGGCCGGAGCTTCGCCTCGGCCGACCTCCGAGTCGGTCGAAGCCGTGCGAGGAGAGGACGACGACGTCCTGGGGCGGGACCTCCTCCTGTCCGCACAGGCGCTCGACGACCGCGCCGCACGGTCGCGGCCTGGTCGTCGGTCTGGATCAGCTCGACCTCGCGGCCCGGCGGGCCCGAGCATCTCGGGCTCGATCTCGCCCTCGTACTTCTTGAGGACCTCGCGGGCGATCGCCTGGGTGTTGCGGCAGTTGACGGTGAGGTCGAAGCGGGCGGAACTCGTCCGGGACGTCGAGCTCGCGCGTCGTAGACGCGCTGGTTGTCGTCCATGAAGAGCCAGACCGGACCTCGTCCGGGATCGCGCAGCGTCAGCATCAGCGCGTCGAGCCAGTGGTTCTCGAGGTCCTGGGCCTCGTCGACGAAGAGCGCGTCGAACTGCGGGCCCGAGCTCCTCGATCGCCTCGACCAGCGCGATCGGCAGCTCCTCGTCCCAGAACTCGGGCGGCGCCTCGCCCTTCGGATAGCTTCGGGAGCTCGACGCCGGCGCGGCTCGGCGAGCTGGACGCAGAGCGCCGTGGAAGGTCTAGAAGTCGACCCCCGACTTCGCCTCGCGCTCGCGCAGGTGGTCGCGCAGGGCGCGGTTGAAGCAGACGAACAGCACGTCCTCGCCGCTGTCGCGGCGAGGCGCTTGGCCTGCTCGACGGCGAGCATCGTCTTGCCCGAGCCGGCGCAGCCCGTGATCGACCATCCGTCGGTCGCGGCCGAAGCGGTTGAGCAGCATCGCCTGCTCGTGGGTGAGCGTGATCAGCTGCCTCCTCCTCGTCGAGGAACTCGGTCGCCATCGGGACCTCGATGCGCACATCCGGCGCGAGCAGGTCGCGCAGCGCGTCGCGCCCGTCCTCGCCGGGCGGCTCGCGCTTGTCGCGCGCGCCGCGGTGGTAGGCGAGGACGCGCTCGATCGACTCCGTCGATCTCGGCGAGGCCGTTGCGGTCGATGACGATCTCGGCCGGCGCGTCCGGCGCCGAGCACGAGCTTGTGGACGGTGATGTCCGGGAAGGCGAGCGCGTGGACGATGAGGACGTTCGCTTGCCTTCCAGCCCGTCGAGCTCCGTCGAGCTTGCGCCCAGGTCGTAGCGGTGGTCGAGCGCCTGCTTGAACGGGTCCTTCATCCGCTCGTCGCTTGCCGTCGATGAGCCGAAACCACTCGCCGTGCGGCACTCGATGCCGCCGCCCTTCACCTCGAGGCAGAGGATCGCCCGCTCGGGATGGA
>CAVWYT010000009.1:0-87463 GCA_963759295.1 uncultured Solirubrobacterales bacterium
CGGCAGGAGGTCCGGAGTGCTGGTTCACCATGAAACCCGTGTCGGGTGGGGCTTCGCCGAGCGCCCCGAGCAGGATTCGAACCTGCGGCCTACTGCCGTCATTCGGCCATCCGTACGCGATGAGGGCCGGCAAGGCGTGAGGCGGCTGTGCGGCGCTCCTGCGCCGAGCGGCTGACTGGGGCGAATGCGCTCCAGGTGAACCAGTGGCCGAATCCGCGCTGCAGCGTCCGCGGGCCGCTCATCGTCAGCTGCCTCGGCCTCTATTCCCTTTGGTCAGCCGACGAGGTCGAAGTGATTCAGCGACTTCGTTCCGGACTCGTTCAGGTTTTCGAACACCAACTTTCCGGCGACCCCGTTGAAGTCGCCGGAGCCACCGGTGACGTTGAGCCTGAAGTCGTCGGGCCGATAGTTGCCCCGATACTTGATGTCGCCAGAGCCACCGATCTCACCGTTGAGGTGCGTGATCCCCCGACAACTCAACACGTTGTCTGGCCGAATCTTGCACCGACCATGGTCATTACCGACCTTGTTGTCGTGATTCCGTGGATCGTAGAGTCCCCCTCTGATCCGGAACGCGTCTCTGTTCGGCAGCTCGTGGAAGGTCGCCTTTTCGAGAACCGTGAAGTGGTGATCAAACGAGGCGGAGGCCGGAACGGCGAGCGCTGCGGAGCCGAGCGCCGCGAGAACCGCGGCCAGGATGATCTTAAGCATGGTTAGGCCTCTCTTTCCAAGTGGTGGAGGTGAGCCGACCCTAACCCGCGCTGCCGAGCGGGTCAATCCGTCCCACGTTCTCCTGCGACATCGCCCTACGCAGTATCTCGCGCTACTGAACTCGGCCACCACCGTGAAGGGCATCTGGGTCTCGACCCCACTTCCTTTCCCGACAGCCGTGACGGTGCCAAGCGCCAGTACCAGGTCGCCCAGATCACGGATGTCGTCGCAGTCGGTCGTCCAACGGTCGAAGAATTGCCTGGCGTCAACGAACCAATCCCGGACCGCGTCGATTCCAGTCAACTCCGCTTGGAGCTCCGTGAGCCGGTGCTCGAACCGAATCTCCGGGTGCATGTAGCGAAGCGCGCCTGCGACGTCACCGCGGTTGAACCGCTCGATGCTCTCCTTGAACAGTTCGACGTTCTCCTGCGACATCGCCCGCTCAGTATCGCGCCTGGAGCACGGCGTTTTTTGCGCGGCGCGGTACGAGGAGCGACCGGTGCTCCCAATAAGACCGGGGCGCTACTCCCGCACCCCGGCGGCTCGGCAGCGATCGTTCACCGCTACCTAAGGGTGCGTTCCCCAGTCGACCCTGTTTTGGAGCTTACCGTCGACGACCACGTGCTTGCCCGAGCCGTCCGCGTTGATCACGATCACCTTGCCCCCCGGCGGGCCAGACTCGGGATCGAACCGACGGGCGTGGAAGCGGACGTACATGATCATCGTGCCGCTCGGGGACCAGACGGGATTCTGATCCAGCTTCATGGGCTTGCCGTTGCGTAGTCGGGGGTTGTCGGTGAGCCTGGTCCGCGCGCTGCCGTCGGCGCCCATGACGTAGATGTCGCCCTTGTTTCCGGGCAACTGGACATCCCCGGAGTCGAACGCGATCATCTGGCCGTCCGGTGACCAGTCGGGGTGCGAGGCGTTCAGCTTCCACGGGGTGAGGCGCTGCAGGCCGCTTCCGTCGGTGGCGACTACGTGGATGGCCGACTTTCTCTTCTCGAAGCTCTTGAACCTCGTGAACGCGATCATGCTCCCGTCGGGAGAGAACTGTGCCTCGGAGTCGAACTCGGCGCCCTTGGGAATCGTCGTCACCCGCTGAGCCTCGGCCTGGGTGACGCCGTCGGGGTCGGAGGCGGGGATGGTCCAGATTCCCTGCAGGGCCGGGTAGTCGCCCCACTCCGTCTCGATCGCCAGGCGGCTGCCGTCCGGGGAGAAGCCCGGCGAGCCATGGAAACCCGCGCCCCGGGTTAGCTGGGTCACCCCGCTCCCGTCAGCGCCCATCAGGTAAATCTGCACCGCCCTCTTGTGCCCCTCGGCATCGACGCGGTCGCTGTCGAAGGCGATCAACTGTCCGTCCGGCGACCAGTCGGAGTTGATCGAGAAGTCGACGAGGGTTGGATGTGAGCTTCTGGACCTCGCTGCCGTCGGGCCGGGCGATGTGAATATCGCCGCTGTTCACCTTCGGGCTGAAGCGGACGAAGGAGATCAGTCCATCGGGGCCGGGGAACGTTGCCGACGAGGGCGTCACCAGCGCCACAACGCCAACCAGCGAGAGCAGCGGTAGGGCAAAACGCCAATTCAGCCGGGACTTGAGCACCCTTTCCTCGCCGCGAACCTACAACCCGGATGGCCCCCGGTCAAGCCAGCCCTAGCACTCCACGATCAGGCCATCCGCGCGCTTCGGCAGGCCGTCGATTAGCGGCGAACGATTTTGACGTTCTCCTGTGACATCGCCTACTCCGACAGCCCGGCGGCTTCGAGGGCCTCTTGCGGTCGGGCGAAGTGTTGGAACCGAAAGGCCTTGCCGTCCTTGAACTCGACCAACCATCCGTGCGGCTGGTCCACCCCCACACCGCTCTCTTTCCCGCGGAGTCGGACCCGGCCGAGGACAACAACGCGGTTGCCCGTATCGCGCCACTCGTCCCCGACGAGCACCCACTCCCGGAACTGCTCATCAACCTCCAGCATCCATCGATGCAGTCCCTCTCGCCCCTCATACGGCTCGCGCTGGAGCCGGCTGACGACCTGAAAGTCCGGGTGCAGCTCATCCGTCGAAAAGTCCCGGTCGCCTCCGTTCCAGCGTTTGAACCAGGACTGGACCAGCTCCACGTTCTCCTGCGACATCGCCCACGCAGTATCTCGCTCTGGCCGTGGTCTAGCTGAGTAGGAGCTACCGACTGTCCAGAACGCCTACTCCGACAGCCCGGCGGCTTGGAGGGCTTCCTGCGTCGTCTCGTATCCGGTCACGACATGCGTTACCCGCCCGGCGCGGAACGTCCAGAGCCAACTGGTGCGCGCCTTGACCTCGATCCCGTCGCGTCCTCTGAGCGTGGCGGTCGTGCGGGAGACGACATGATCACCGACGCTGATCGCCTCATCGACCTCGATGTGGACGGATGCCCACGGCTCGCCCACGCCCGCATAACCTCCTCGCGTGTGCTGTGCACTCCGCGCCACTCGCCGAGATTGCGCGAGTTGTCGAACTTGATGTCGGGCGCGGCGTTCTCGAACGCGGCGTCCCAGTCGCCTCGGTTCCAGGCAGCCTCGATGGCCGCGCGCACGACCTCCACGTTCTCCTGCGACATCGCCTACGCAGTATCTCGCTATGGCCGTGGCCTAGCTGAGTAGGAGCTATGGAAGGGCCAGAACGCTCGGTATTTAGTCCGACGGCTTGGCGGCTTCGAGGGCCTCGGCTTCCTCTTGGAACATCCGAAGGCGTGTGATCTGGCCGTTCTCGACCGTGTACACGAACGTACTCCTCGCGATCACTTCGATTCCTTCGCGCCCCCGCAGGTGGGCGGTGTTTGGAACCACGACGTGGGAGCCCACCTGTCTAAAGCCGTGGGTTTCAAGTTCGACGGTTTCGAACGTCGACCAGAACTCGCTGCTAACAGCCTTGATCTCGCCACCCCGATAGACGCCTTTGAGCGGCCCTTCAGAACGCGACCAGTCAACTTCCGCATCGGAGTGCCACAGGGCCCTCACCGTCGGCCGGTCTCGCTGGTTCCACGCTTCGATGGCGCGCCGCACAATCTCCACGTTCTCCTGCGACATCGCCCGCGCAGTATCCCGCTCTGGCCGTGGCACTAGCTGAGTAGGAGCTATGGAACGGACAGAACGCGCCCTACTCCGACAGCCCGGCGGCTTCGAGGGCTTCCTGGTGATCGAGGTAGGAGACGACCCCGGTCACCTTGCCGTTCCTGAAATCGACCAGGTAGGCGATCGGCGAGCTGGTCTCGGCGCGGCTCTCCCTGCCGCGCCCGCTGAAACGCCCCAAGAACAGTGCCTGGTCGCCGAGGTCGCGAGCTTCCGCGATCTCGATCCGGATCTCCGCGAAGGCCTCGTCGAGCTCCTGCAAGAACTTCCTTACGCCGCGCCGACCGCGGTAGACCGCTGTGTCTCCGCCAAGCAACCTCTGGACCGCGGGCCGCCACTCCACGTCCGGGTCGTAGATCTCCACCGCTCCCTCGGTGTTTTCGCGGTTGTACGCATCGATCGCGCGCCGCCAGGCATCAACGTTCTCCTCCGACATCGCCTACTCCGACAGCCCGAGCTCCCGGACACCGCCCCACCAGCCCGAGAGAGACAACCGGCGCGTTACGGCTGCTGCTGCTGCGGCGCCGGTTTGAGCATGATCGCGGGCCGCAGCGGGGCTGCCCGGCGCCCTCGGGTACCTGGGCCTCGGTCGGGGCGGTCTGGGCGGTCTGGCGGACTGGATCTTTGTCTGTCATGGGTCCCTCCTGGCCTTCGGCGCGGCGGCACCGGTGCCTTCTTCGCCAACCGTGGCGACGAACTACACGCGATCGGGAGCCTCGCGCCGCTGATCGAGGGCGCGATCGGCTGCATCGTGATCAGGCCGGATGGCAGCCGACAGCTCTCTCACGTGATGCCTGATCCGATCGCGGAGCAGCAGAACCCTTCGGGTTAGAGCCGTCCCTCGGGGTTGACCCCGCCCCGTGGCACGAGATGGTCGCGTATACCGAGCGGGTACCGCGCTGTAGGAGCCTTCTGGCTGTCAACCGGCAACGAGCCTCGCCTCATCGGGAGGCCAGACCCGAGGCCACAACACCAGGAGGCCCGAAATGAGGGCCCACACGATCACTACCAAGGCGAGCACGATCGTTTCCGGCGGCATCCTCGCGCTGGGCCTCGCCGTCGTGCTCCTGGCCGCCACCGCGAGCACCGCCAGCGCGGAACGCGCCAAACGCGCCTTTACCTCTGGTGCGCACCCCTACCGACGACCCCGACTACTTCGGCACTCGTCGACGGCGGCTGCCTTGAGTCCGTCGGGCGAAGGGAGGTCTTCGACTTCGGCGACCGGCGGGTCGGAACGACGAGCCCGGCGCAGGGCTTTGAGGTGGGGGTCTTCGGCAACGATCCACCCCCCTTCAACCCCACGATCAGCGTCTCCGGCGACTACACCCAGACCAATAGCTGCCCACCGACGCTGTCGGGGCCTTTTGGCATGGGCGGCAGCTGCCTCATCACCGTCACCTTCAACCCCACGGACACCGGGCCCAAGCGCGGCACCCTGCGCACCGGACCCGGGGGCCCGACGCTGCCGCTGACCGGCAAGGGGGTCAGCACCCGACCCCGCCGGTCCTGCCCCTGACGCTCGACGAGTCCGTGCGGGACCCCCAGCCGCTGGGGGGGAGGGGCGTGGTCAACATCAATTACGCCCAGATGGAAATCGGCCACTGTCACGCTCGCGGGTGCCCGGTCTACGACGCCAAGCTCGTGCTCGGAGGCGACGTCATAAAGACCACGAAGCGCTTCAAGGTCGGTGCCGAGATCGAGCGCCGAGTCCGCCATCGCCCGATCGAGGCCAGAGTCAAGCACCTGAAGCAGCTCAAGAAGGAGCCGACGAACCCCAAGATCACGATCAAGTTCACGGCGACTGATGAGTTCGGTCAGCGGGTCACCGACGAGCGCAAGGTCGAGCTCTGTCACCCACTGATCCAGGTCGGCCACGATGATTTTATCTGCCGGTGGCACCCCTCAGAGAAATGATCTGCTCTACCGCGAGGTTGACGTAACCAGCTGAGAGGGCTGTGCGGGCGCCCCGGCCGAAATGACCGGGGCGTCCCGCAGCGAGCGAACGCGGGTGCCCGCCGGGCTGCGGGAGTTAGGCACGTCGGTTTTTCGAAGTTCGCTCCCGGACACTGTCCCACTGCGTCTGCCAAAAACGCCGCCTTCGCACGCCTAGACCACGCCCAGCCCGACCGAGGTACCGAGCGTATACCGCCGTGTAGGAGCCTTCTGGCTATCAACCGGCACCGCGCCTCGCCTCATCGGGAGGCCAGGGGAGGCCACACCACAGGAGGTCCCAGGATGCGGGCGCACACGATTCTGAACGAAGGATCGCACCGCGGTCCAAGGTCCGAGAGGAATCTGATGAGGACGGAAGCCACATATTCTGGCTTTGCATCGCAGCCGCCGTCGCCGTCGTCGTGATCGCGGCCCCCGCAGCATCCGCTGGCGTCGTCAAGTACGACACGACGCTGAACGGCCACAAGGAGAGAATCTGGTTCCACGGCGACGTAAAGTCAGAGGTCGGGAAGTGCGAGCGTCGGCGACAGGTGGTCCTGTTCAAGGTGCGGCCCGGGGCGGATCGCAAGGTCGGCGTTCGCCGAAGCAACAGGTGGGGCGGGTGGGAATTCACCGTGCTCAATTTCACCCCGCGCGGGGCGGGCGCTTCTATGCCAAGGTGACGCGCGAGCTGCACAAAGACAACGGGTTCGTGTGCCTCGCCGACCGCTCGCCAAACCACGGCGCGTTGCCGTTCTGCGCAGCCGTGCAACCGTGCAACTTCTCCGGTTCGGGCAGGATTCGGGCAGGATGACTGCTGCTCGGGGAGTGAGGCGATCCGACGCCAGCGCTTGGCAACACCTGACGAACGGTCAACCCGGCGCCGCTGGCACGCAACTTAATAACCGGGCGGGCACCCGCAGCGAGCGAACGCGGGTGCCCGCCGGGCTGCCCGCTGCGCACAAACGCTCGACACGGGGGCCGGGAGACGAATCGCGGTCACCAGAGGTCGTCGATTACCGCCCTCAGCCCGGCCGTGTACCGAGCATGTACCGCGCTGTCGTAGAGCTTGCGCAAGGCATTACTCGACTCCAACAAAGGGAAGCCATGAAGAAGCCAATCGTTCTCATCGCGGCGATCGTCGCGATCGTCGCGGCGGCGGCGATCGCGGGGACGACGCTCGGGCGCAGGCGAGCCATGTGAGCTGCGGCGACACGATCACCACCGACACGACCCTCGACAACGACCTCGTCGACTGCCCCACCAACGGGATCGTGATCGGCGCCGACAACGTCACCCTCGATCTCAACGGCCACACGATCGACGGCGACGGCACCGTCCAGACGTGTGGCCCGAGGTGCCGTCTCGAGGATGCGGGCGTCAGCATCTTCAATCACGACGGGATCACGGTGAAGGACGGCTCGATACGCCAATTCGTGGACGGGCTCGGCGCCACCGGGGCCCGCGACATTCGTCTGCTCGGCCTTGCCGTGTCGCGGAACGGCGGCTTCGGCGGCTTCGGCATCACGGTGGGAGCCGCTGAGCGGATCTTGATCCGAAACTGCTCGGTCAATCGCACGACCGGCGACAGCGCTGGGCTACTGGTCACAACATCGAGTGGGCCCGGGGTAGAACATGACGGCCCAGCGCGTCACGTCCGGGTCGTCAACAGCTCGTTCCGGCACAACGGTGACGGAATCCGCTCCTTTCGGCGCCAAGGACAGCGTGATCAAGCGGAACCTGCTCTCGGACAACAGGGGTGCGGGGATCGCCTGGGCAGGCTCGCGCTATCGGCTGATCCGCAACCGCATCGTTCGAAACGAGACCGGCATCGTCGTCAACGGCAACCACAACGTGATCGCCCGCAATCGCGTCTCCCACAGCAGGGGCGACGGCGTCGACATCGGCGGTGGACGCGGCAACCTGCTCGCCCGCAACGTCATCGCCGGGGCCGCCACCGGCATCCGGCTCAGCGGCGAACTCGAACCGGGAAGGGGAGGAGCCGGGCATACCGTGATCCGAGGCAACCGCCTGCGACGGGCAGATCACGATGGAGTGCTCGTGGACTTGACCGCCGAGCACACCCTGCTCCGCCACAACAGTGCGCGCCACGCACAAGACGACGGCTTCGACGTCAACGACCGCACCACGAAGCTGAGCCGGAACCGAGGCGACGCGTAACGGCGACCTCGGCATCGAGGCGGTGCGCGGCGTGATCGACGGCGGCGGGAACGTCGCCCGCAAGAACGGAGACCGGCGCCAGTGCAAGCACGTGCCGGTGTAAGTAAGGCCGAGCCATCTCTGAGCAGAGCGATGAGTTGCCCTTCGGGGCCGTTCGTCGTTTCGGCCGCTTCTGTTGACCAGGGCCAGCGGTTCACCGTCGCACTGCGCTGCGCAAGAACGCCGGGATCATCCGCGCGACCGCCGGAACATCGCCTCCATCCCCTCCATCGTCACTGCGTGCACCAAGAACGCTCGTCAGCCCGGCTTTGTACCGAGCTTGTACCGCCGTGTCGGAGCCTTCTCGCTGTCAACCGGCACCGAGCCTCGCCTCATCGGGAGGCCAGGCCCGAGGCCCCGGCACGAAGGAGGCCCAGAAATGAGGGCACTCACCACAACCACCAAGCGCATCATCATCGTCGGGCTCGCGGCGTTCGGCCTCATGGCTGGCGTCGCGGTGGCCACGACGGGAGTTGGCGTCTCTTCGACGCCGCTCGTCCGCGGCACGATCGCCGAGCCGTTCAAAGTGGAAACCGACGGTCTCGTCGAGCTGAAGACGAAGCGCCCGATCGACGTCGTCGATCAGACGCTCACGATCCAGCCCGGCGGCCACACCGGCTGGCACAGCCATCCAGGACCCGCGCTAGCCACCATCAAGTCGGGGACGCTCACGCTCTACGACGGAGACGATCCGAACTGTTCGCCGCACGTGTACAACGCGGGTTCGACGTTCGTCGACAAGGGCGGCGGCCACGCCCACATCGCCAGAAACGAGAGCACGACGACGCCCGTCGAAGTATCGGTGACGTACCTGCTGCCGGTCGGCGCCGGGCCGCGCACCGACGTCACGCCGGCGCCAGGCAACTGCCCCTTCTGATGCTGCGCCGGTCGCCCGCACCAGCTGCGGCCGGCCGACTCAGTAATGAGGCGGGAGCGGGATCCAACCCGCTCCCGCCTCCGGGGTCATCTCGCAAGTGTCGACGACCGCTCGGCTTCCGGGAAGGGCGCTAACGAGTGCGGGCGCTCCGGCCGGAATGACCAGGGCGTCCGCCTTTAACCATGAAGCGGCGTTGGCGCATGACAACCGCGACCGCATCTGGCGGTGTTTTCGCGCAGCGCCGTGCACGATGTACCGAGCGTGTACCGCCGTGTTGGAGCCTCCTGGCTGTCAGCGGCACCGCGCCCCGCCTCAACGGGAGGCCAGGCCCGAGGCCATGCCACAAGGAGGTCCCAGAATGCGGGCGAACACGATCACCACCCAGGCACGGGTTGGAGGGGAGGGCGCACGATGCGCACGGTCGTTCCCGGCGGCATCCTCGCGCTGAGCCTCGCCGTCGTGCTGTTGGCCGCCACCGCGAGCACCGCGAGCGCGGAGGTGGCCCTTGACACGTGGAACTGCCCACCCCCATCGACGCCGCCGACCACTGCCGAGCAGATCCCCCAGGGCTGCCTTGGTTACGACGTAGACAGCTTCAGCTTCGGCTACCACCGGCTCGGAACGAGCGCGTCGCAGCGCTTTGCGCTGGGGGGCAGCGACTACACCTTTACCCCCAGCATCAGCGTCTCCGGCGAGTACGCCCAGACCAATAACTGCCCACCGACGCTGTCGGCTGGTGCCTTCCCGCAGATCCAGGGCTGCCTGATCACGGTCACCTTTACCCCGACCGGCAAGGGCCCCAGCCGCGGCACCCTGAGCACCGGACCCGGAGGGCCCGAGGTGGCGCTCGAAGGCGGCGGGTACCTCGGCAGATCGGTCCACGATCCAAGAGGCGACGCAGAGTGCGAGCGCGGGCGCGAGGGCTACGGGCCTAAGCCTTGCTTGGACTCGACCATGCGCAGCGCCGACATCGTCAGGGTGACGGCGGGCCACGAGGACACGCGGCTGAGGTACACGATCCGCGTCGTCGGCAAGTTCCAATCCGGCTTCCTCGTCTTCAACACCGATTCGGACGAATACTGCGAGTGGTCGCTCGGTCTAGAGCGAGAGAAGCGCAAAGTCGAGTTCCCCAAGCTCGGGGAGTGCGCCCGCCAGGGGGCGGCCGACGACGGCCTCGCGGGGCGGGGCGGTCGCGCGAAGATTGAGTTCCACCGCCACTCGGTCGAGGTCCTCTTCCGCGAGAGTCAGATCGGAAACCCCGACGGCTCCGGCTGGCAAGCCGGAGCGTCGGCTTTGGGCCCCCCGGACCGAGGCCTAGCCTACGATTACGTTCCTGACGACTTTGGCGGCTATATCCGACACGAGTTGGGGTGAGAGCGCCGCTGGCGCGGACGCGCGCATGCAGTCCCCGCCCAGCCGCCAGCACGGTTGGGGAAGGTCGACCCGACCCACATCGCCGAGGCGATCGCCGGCAAGCGGCCGCTCAGGAAGCTGTTCACGAAGGAACAGCGCGCGTTCTTCGCCGAGCACGCCCCTGAGGGAATGGAGCTCGACGAGCTGTCGGTGATGGGTCCGATCTTCGTCCTCAAGCTGAAGACGAATCCTGAGGGATTCCCGACCGCAAAGCTCGTCAGCGAGGCCTGGCTGTACCCGGACGGGACCCGGATCCTGGAGCTCTCCACCAAGTGCCCCCCGGCCGAGATGTTCGACGTCGCGGTGCGGGCGCGGGCCCACCTCGCCGGGCTCGGGGTCAACCTCTCCGGGGAGCAGCAGACCAAGACCAAGACCGCGCTCGAGTTCTTCTCGCGGCAAGCCTCTGATCACTGAGCCAACCGCAAGCCGGCGCGACGCCGTTCTGCTGGCGATGGCGATGTTCGTCCTCGTCGTCGACACGTCGCTGATGAACGTCTCGATCTCCAAGGTGGTCGAGGACCTCGACACGACCGTCAGCGGGGTGCAGGGCGCGATCGCGCTCGAGGCGCTCGTCTCGGCGGCGTTCATCCTGATCGGGAGCAAGATCGGTGACCTGTTCGGGCGCAAGCGGGCCTTCGTCCTCGGTCTGCTCGGCTACGCACTGGGCGCCCTGGCGATGACGTTCGCTTCGGGCCTGACGGCGATCATCGTGTTCTGGGCGGTCATCGGCGGGCTCGGCGCCTCGTTGTTGCTGCCCGCGATGCAGTCGCTGATCCACGGCAACTTCGAGGGTCCGGCGCAGAGGCAGGCCTACGCCCTGGTCGGCGCCGCGGCGGCGATCGCCGCCGCCGTCGGGCCGCTGATCGGTGGCTTTCTGACCACCTTCTTGTCGTGGCGGGTCGGGTTCGCCCTCGAGGTCGTCGTGATCGCGGTCGTCCTGGTCGGCCTCCGGCACATCAAGGACGTGCCCTACACCGGCCCGCGCGAGGTCGACGTCGTCGGCGCGGTGCTGTCAGCCGTCGGCATGGGCGGCCTGGTGGTCGGCATTCTCGTCTGGCAGGAGGGCGGCGAATACGTCGGCGTCCTGATCGCGGTCGGCGCGGTCGCGCTCGGGTCGCTGGCCCGCTGGCTGGTGCGGCGCAAGCGCGAGGGCAAGGCGACGCTGCTCGATCCCGACCTCTTCAAGCACGACCTCTTCAAGCTCGGCATCTCATCGCAGATGCTCCAGAACATCGCGCTCGGCGGGGCGATGATCGCCCTGCCGATCTACCTGCAGATGGTCCAGGAGTACAACGCGATGGAGACCGGCCTGACACTCGCGCCGCTGTCGCTGACGATGTTCGGGGCCGCGCTCCTGGCCGGCAAGCGGGCCGGCAGGCGACGCCCGGCCGCCATCATCCGCGCAGGGTCGGGGCTGCTGACCGTCGGCATGGTGGCGCTGATCCCGATCGTGCCGCGGGCGGACTCCGGCTGGGCCCTCGTCGTCCCGCTGATCATCGCCGGTGCCGGACTGGGCCTGCTGGTCTCCCAGCTCAACAACTACACCCTGTCCCCGATCTCCGACGAGCGGGTCAGCGAGGCGGCCGGCGTCAACTCCGCCGCCGGGTCCTTCGGGCTCTCGTTCGGCCTCGCCTTTGCCGGGGCGATCATGCTCGCGACGCTGTCGATCGCGTTCACCAAGGCGTCAGAGGACAGCACCGTGCTGCCGGCCGCCGCCCAGGAGCAGGTCGCCGAGGCGCTCGAGGACGACGCGGAGGTGATGAGCAACACCGCGCTGGAGGAGCAGCTCGCCGGTCAGCCGCCGGAGATCCAGGACGAGATCATCCGCATCAACACCGACGTGCGCCCGCTGGCCCTGCAGGTCGCGCTGCTCGTCCCGATCCTCGCCGGCCTGCTCGGGCTGCTGAACGGGTTCCGCATGATGCGCCGACCCGACCCGGTCGCGTCGGAGGGCGCGGAGATGGCCCTGGGATAGCGGTCGCTGGTTCGAATCCACGCAGCGCTGGCACGGGCGCCTGATCGATTCCACACGAGAGGGTGGTCCATCGCCGCAAGCTGTGAGAGCTCGCGTGCATCCGGACTATGGGCTTGGGTCACGTGTCGGCGAGTCACTATAAGCGTGACGCAGCGTGCGCCGACAGGCCGGCGACCTAACGAACCCGCCCTGGAGCTTCGAGGACCTACTCGATGCCTTGGAGCGAGCCGCGTGTAAGGCTTCGCTCACGCTCTGAGGGGCGCGAGCGACTAAGGCGTGTGACGGAGCACAAACGTGGCTACTCCGCATGGAATGCGCTACGTCAGGAGATCGAGCGAGCCTCTGATCGTGAAGTAGGCGCCGACAACGCTGAAGACGAGGATCAGGATGGCGCGCTCATGGCTCACCATCCAAGCTGAGACTCGTCCGATCGCGGCGCGGACCGCCTCTGGGCGGCGGATGCTTGCGACGAGAGCGCAGAATGGGATCGTCAGCCAGATCGCATCGAAGATGAGCACCGCGAGGAGTCCCTCGACCAAAGGCGGGTCGCCGCGTGCGATCGCGTTCAGGCCGAAGGAGATACAGCAGCCCGGGGAGATGGGGTAGCGACGCCGGCCGCGGCCGCTGCGCGCAGCGTCGGGTTGTGCAGCTCTCCGCTTACGCGTGAGTCGCCCATTGGATGTTCGCTTCGGGTGCCACCTCGTATACGGCCGGTGGCGATGCCTGCCGCGAAGCCCAGCGCCGCGCCTCCGCCGACGAGCTCGATCACCGCGTTCACCGTCGACGACCCGGTCTCCAGTCGGACCCCGTGCAGGATGAGCACCACGATCGCGCCGGCGATCGCACTCGAGACCAGGCCGGCGATCGTGTATGCCGCCAGCGGCCGCGGGGGCGTCGACGACGAGAGCAGGGCATAGACCGAAGCCAGAGCGGTGGGGCGGACTGCGCAAATCACCGCCAGAGCAAGCACATCTAGGCTCACGACTCGCGAGCCTAGCTCCGTCCGCAGATTCGACCGCTCCGCTGGCCGGGTCTCCGACTGCGCACTGAGAGGCCTGCCCTCGAAACACCGCTTAGGACTGCCATGAAGGAGGGCCCTCGGGAAGCCGCCCCCGGCCTCGGCGTGTGCGCAATGAATACGATGCCCCCGAGCCCACGACTAGAGTGAAAGTGGGGCTACGAAGGGGAGGTCCTTGGCATGCGAGGACATCGCTGGCACGGAACCGCTGGACTGACGGCGCTGTTCGTTTGCGCCCTGATCGCTGCCGGATGCGGCGACGACGACGAAACGACTACTACGACGTCGGGAGGGGGCAGCGCCGAGCAGAACATCGACGCGGCAGTGAAGTCCTGCAACGATGAAGCCCAGCAACTCGGGGGCGCGGCGGGTACGGCGTTAGGAAGCGCGTGCACCTCCGTCGGCAACACGGCCAAGCAGGCTCTTAGCAGCGGCAGCTCGGATGTGAGACAAGCCCTCTCGCAGGCCGAGAGCTCATGCAAGAGCGCGGTCAGCACGCTTCCGTCGGGCCAGGCTCAGGACTCGCTCTCAAAGCTCTGCGACGCAATCTCAAGCGCGGAATAGCGGCCCAGCATCCCGATCTGACGCGGGTCGCAGTTCGCTGCTATCTCCTTGCTTGCGCTCGAGACGCCTAGTCCGCGCTTGTTAGGAACATGGCGCCATCGATGGAAGCGACACCTTCGGCTGTTAGGTTGATCGGAATGGCCTCTCCAGGGGATCGACACCGAGGAGATCGTTTGCACCATGCACCGGCGGCCGGCGCCGACCGTCTCGGCGACGGCCGCGCTGTCGCATCGGCTGTGAGGAGGGCGCGCATCGCTCTGAGAGCACACGCCGGCAGCCTGTTGCCCCAGGCGTTGCCCCGCGGAGCGATTTCGACAGGCGGCGCAGTCTTTGGCCGAAAGAAAACCCTGCATTAGCGGGGCTTTCACCTGATGCCGGAGGAGGGACTCGAACCCCCGACACGCGGATTATGATTCCGCTGCTCTAACCAGCTGAGCTACTCCGGCGGGGCGGATAATCGTAGCGGCGGTCGGGCGCCGTGATGCGCTGCGCCGGCGTCGGTGATGCGAGATAGTCACGCCGTGACGGGCATCTGGCAGTGGGTCCTCTACCTGCACCTGGTGGCGATGGCGTTCTTCCTCGGCGGCCAGCTGATGCTCGCCGCGACAGTGGTCCCGGTCGAGCGGGCGAACCCCGATCCAGAGCGGATGCGCGGGATCGCCCGACGCTTTGGCTATGGCTCGCTGATCGCGCTCGCGGTCCTGCTTGCGACCGGGATCGCGATGGCCTCGCATCTGAACATGTGGGACAACTCGACGCTGCAGACCAAGCTCGGGCTGGTCGCGCTCGTCCTCGTGCTCACCGGGGTGCACCTGAAGCTGCCCCGAGCGCACGTCCTCCAGGCGGCGATCTTCCTCACCACGCTGGCGATCGTCTGGCTCGGGCTCGACCTCGCGACCTGAGTTCGGGCGATTCCCACACACATGCGACGACGCTTGCGGGGCCGCGCGAGAGCGCGACCTCGTCGACGTTCAGGGCGCGTAGCCGGGAAGCTCGAAGACCACGGTGGCGCCGCTCGCCCGGGTCCCGGTCTCGGCCCGGATGGTGCCATCGTGGGCCTCGACGATCGAGCGGGCGATCGCGAGGCCGAGGCCGCTGCCCCCCGAGTCGCGTCCGTGGCCGGCGTCGGTGCGGTAGAAGCGGTCGAAGAGACGCTCGGCCTCCTCGGGGGCGAACCCGGGCCCGTCGTCGTGTACCTCGAACCGGATCCGATCGCCGCGCGGCTCGGCCTCGACCCGGATCTCGCCGCCCTCAATCGTGTGGGCGACGGCGTTGGAGACCAGGTTCCTGAACACCTGCGCGAGCCGGTCGGGATCGGCCTCGATCGTGCCACCGACCTCGGCGACGAGGTACTCTCGCGGGCCCATCAGCGGCAGGTCGCGGCGCAGGTCGGCGAGCAGGTCGGCGACCTCGACGCGCTGATGGCGAAGCGCCGCCGCACTCTCCTCGGAGGCGAGGGTGAGCATCTCGGAGACCAGCCGTTCCATCCGTCGGAGTTCGCGGCGAACGACGTCGATCCGCTCGCGCTGCTCGCCCGTGACCTCACGGCGCAGCAGCTCGAGCTCGCCCTGAGCGATCGTCACCGGCGTGCGGAGCTCGTGCGAGGCGTCGGCGACGAACTCGCGCTCGCGCCCGAAGGCGCGCTGCAGGCGATCGAGCATGCGGTTGAACGACCGCGCCAGACTGCGGACCTCGGTCGGCCCGCGATCGGTCTCCAGGCGCCGGTCGAGTCCGGCGGTGTCGACCTCGGCGGCAAACCCGGCCATCCGAGTGAGCGGCCGCGCCGCGAGCGTCGCGATCCACCATGCGGCGGCGATCAGGATCGCCAGCGCCACCAGCCCGACGACCAAGAACGTGTCGCGCAGGCTGCCCTGGGCGATCCCGACCGGCCCCAGCGACTCGGCGACGTGGAAGCTGCCGAGCGTGCGCCCGCCGCCCTCGATCGGCTCCGACAGCACCCGCAACCGGCCGCCGTCGGGCGCCGAGATCGTCGCCAGGCCGCTCGGCGCGGTGAGCAGCGCCGGGGCGGCGCGGTCGCCCTCGAAACCCTCGTCGCCGCCGCCGGTGACCTCCTCTCCCTCCTGCGCCTCCGCCTCGACCAGCTCTCGCTCGTTGGTGATCACCGCGCCGCCGCGGGCGGGCTCGATCGCGAACACCCGCGATTCGGAGTGATATCCCTGGCCGGCGACGAACCGGCGGCCCTCGCGCTCGAGCTCGCCGACCGTGGCGGCGCGGCCCGCCGGGGAGGCGCGGAACTCGGCCAGGTCCGACCCGAGCTGATCGTCGATCCGCGCCCGGACGTCGGACCCGGTGCCCTCGTGCAGGGCGTAGAAGCTGCCCGCGAGCACGAACACGGCGACCAGCAGGATCGCCGCGACCAGCCGCCCGCGGAGCCCCGCGGGCCAGGCGCTAGACACGCGGGACCGCCAGCTTGAAGCCGGCCGAGCGGACGGTCTCGATTGGCGGCGGCTCGCCGTCGACGGTCAGCTTGCGACGCAGGTAGTTGATGTAGACGCTGAGCACGTTGGTGCCGGGATCGAAGTCATAGCCCCAGACCGCGTTCAGGATCTGCTCGCGTGAGAGCACCTGATTGGGGTGGCGCATCAGGTACGTGAGCAGCTCGAACTCGCGCGCCGTCAGCCGCACCGACTCGCCCGAGCGGGTGACCTCGCGGGTGCGCAGATCGAGCTCGAGGTCGCCGGCCACCAGCCGGGTCGGGTCGCGCTGGGCGGGCCGGCGAAGCTGGGCGCGCACGCGCGCGAGCAGCTCGTCGAGGTCGAACGGCTTGGTGACGTAGTCGTCGGCGCCGCGGTTGAGGCCCTCGACGACGTCCTGCTTCTGGCCCAGCGCGGTCAGCAGGATGACCGGCAGCTCCGGCCGCCGGGCGCGAATCGTCTCCAGCACATCGAGCCCGCTGCGCCCCGGCAGCATCACGTCGAGCAGGACGAGGTCGAAGTCGCCGGTCAGCGCAAGCCGTTCGCCCTCCTCGCCGTCGGCCGCGCGCCCGGTCGCGAAGCCCTCGGCGTCGAGCGCCCGGGCCAGGAACTCGGCGATGCCGCGCTCGTCCTCGACGATCAGGATCCTCATCGCACGGGATCGTAGGCGGCAGCCGCGGGGCGCCGGCCTCCCTTAGAAGGCTCTAACGAAGGGCTTACCGCCGGTTGAGCGGCGCCCGGCATCTTCGCTGCCATGAATGCCGAGCCCGGTGCCATCCGGACCTATCGGCAGCCGCTGCGCCGCATCCCGCTGAGCTGGGCGGTCTCGCGGGTGCTCGCGGCGAGCCTCGTGGTCGCGGTCCTGCTGATCGCCGGGCTCTCGATACAGATGTCACTCGGCAAGGACCCGTCGCTGGGCCCGAAGCTCGCCGCGGTCAGAGGCTCGGGGTCCACGGGGACCTCACAGGGCACCGGCGGCGGAACCGACTCCGTCCAGGGCTCGCCGCTTCAGGCGCTGATCACGGGCGAGACGGGCGAATCGGAGGAGGGCGCGGACGATGACGTCCCGCTCGTCCAGTCGACGCCCGCCGCGCCGTCGACCCCGAGCGTCAGCCAGGTCCCGGTCGCCCCGGCGCCGGCGCCGGTGGTCACGGCGACCTCCTGAGATGCAGGCCGAGCACGCACGCGCGTTCGAGCTCTTCGGCACGCGGGTCGCGATCCACCTCGGCGCCCAGACGGCGCCCGGAATGCTGCCCCCGCCGCTCGCGGCGATCTCGGTCGAGGCCCTGCTTCGCAAGCTGGACGCGGAGCTGACGCGGTTCGACCCGGCGAGTCCGCTGACAGCGCTCAACGAGGATCCGGCGACGACGGTCGCGGTCACCCCGCACGTGGCGCTGCTGGTCGAGGCCGCGGTCGGCGCCGCGACGACGACCGACGGGCTCGTCGACCCGACCCTGATCGGCGCGCTCGAGGCGTGCGGCTACGCGCACTCGCGGGCCGGCGAGCCGCCCGCCCCGCTGGCCGATGCCCTGCGCGCCGCGCCGGCGCCGGCGCCGGCGAGTCCCGCGCCCGGCTCGCGCTGGCGCGAGATCTCGATCGATCGCGACCGGCTCACGGTCACGAGGCCGCCCGGTGTGCGGATCGACAGCGGCGGCGTCGGCAAGGGCCTCGCGGCAGACCTCGCGGCCCGCCGGCTGAGCGGCTACACGTCGTTCTGCGTCGATTGCGGCGGCGACCTGCGGCTCGGCGGCAGCGCCGGGCGCGCGCGCCGGGTCTCGGTCGAGAATCCGCTCGCCGACGGCGAGGCGCTCGCCTTCGAGCTCGCCACCGGAGGCGTCGCCACGAGCGGCGTCAGGACGCGGATCTGGCGCCACGGCAAGGGCTTCGCGCATCACCTGATCGACCCGGCGACCGGCCGACCGGCGTGGACCGGCCTCGTGCAGGCGACCGCGCTCGCGCCGACCGCGCTCGCGGCCGAGGCGCTCGCAAAGGCGGCGTTGCTCGCCGGACCCGAGGGCGCCCGCCGCCGGCTCGCCGACCACGGCGGGGTCCTGATCCACGACTCCGGCGAGATCGAGGCGGTCGGGATCCCGGCGCCCGCGGTCGCGCTCGCCGAGGCGGCCTGAGATGAACACGACGCAGTCGCTGACCGACCCGACCCAGCACCTGTTCTGGCTCGCGAGCCGCTCGCTGGGGATCGTCGCGATGCTGCTCGTCTCGATCTCGGTCGGGCTCGGGCTCGCGCTCTCGACCCGGCTCGGTGCCCAGCCCGGGGCGGCGGCGCGGACGAAGACGCTCCACGAGGCGGTGGCGCTCACCTCGCTGGTCGCGATCGCCTGCCACGGCCTGCTGCTGCTCGGCGACTCCTACCTCCAGCCGACGCTCGCCCAGATCGCGGTCCCGTTCACGCTCTCCCACCAGCCCGCCTGGACCGGCGTCGGGGTGATCGCGGGCTGGATGGCGGTCGTCCTCGGGCTCAGCTTCTACGTTCGCAAGTGGATCGGGGTGCGCCTGTGGCGCTGGCTTCACCGGTGGACGATCGTCGTCTACGGCCTCGCGCTCGCGCACACGATCGGCTCGGGCACCGACGGGACCTCGACCTGGCTCGTCGTCCTGCTGGCGCTGACCGCGGTCCCCGTGGCCCTGCTCGGCGGCTACCGGCTCCTGCCCCGCGAGCACCCGGCGCCGAGACGGCCGCGGCCGGTGCCGCGCCACGGCTAGCCGGGCGCCCGGCCTCCAGGGTCGTCAGGCGCCGGCGCCGGTAGGTTGCCCGCATGAGCGATCTCGACCGGGCGGTGAGCGTCGTCGTGCGCGAGTGCATGGGCATACGCGAGGGCGAGGAGGTGCTCGTCGTCTGCAACCCGGCGACGATCGGGCTCGGCGAGCGCCTGCGCGGAGAGGCCGGACGGGCAGGGGCCGACGGGGTGCTGGCCCTGATCGGCGAGCGCCCCTCGCACGCCGCCGAGCCGCCGCGCTCCGTGGCGGCGGCGATGGCGGCCGCCGACGCCGTCCTCTGCCCGACCGTGCAGTCGCTGTCCCATACGGCGGCGCGCAAGGCGGCGACGGAGGCCGGGGTGCGGATCGCCACCTTGCCCGGCGTCACCGAGGAGATGCTGGCGCGGGTGATGAGCGCCGACATGGACGGCCTGCGTCGCAAGGGCGCGGCGATCGCGGAGCGGCTGACCTCGGGAGCCGAGGCGCGGATCACCTGCCCGAACGGCTCCGACCTGCGACTCGGGCTCGGAAACCGCGAGGGCGTCGCCGACGCCGGCGACCTCACCGCGCCCGGCGCGTTCGGCAACCTGCCGTGCGGGGAGGGCTTCATCGCCCCGATCGAGGGCAGCGCCGAGGGGCGGCTCGTGATCGACGGGACGATCGCCGCGATCGGCCGCGTCGTCGAGCCGGTCGAACTGACGGTTGAGGCCGGGCATCTGGTGGGCGCCGGCGGCCCGGAGGGCGAGCGGCTGCTGGAGTTGCTGCGGGTGCACGGCGAGGACGGCACGAACGTCGCCGAGCTCGGGATCGGCACCAACGAGAGGGCCGAGTTGACCGGTGAGCTGCTCGAGGACGAGAAGCTTCTCGGTAGCTGCCACGTCGCGTTCGGCGCCTCGGCGGCGATCGGCGGCACGGTGCAGGTCCCGGTCCATCTCGATTGCGTCGTCCTGAAGCCGGATGTGAGCGTCGACGGCGAGCCGCTGGTCCGCGCCGGCGAGCTGCTCGTCGGCGGCTGACGCGAGCCGGATGAGCCGGACGTGGCGCTGGCGGTCCCGAACTTCTCCGAGGGTCGCGACCCCGCGGCGATCGCGGCGATCGTGCGCGCGTTCGCCGGCACCGAGCTGCTCGATCGCCACTCCGACGCCGTCCACAACCGCACGGTGCTGACGCTCACCGCAGCGGATGACGAGATCGTCGACGCGCTCGCCGCGGGGGCGCGGGAGTGCATCGAGCGAATCGACATCGGCGCTCACGAGGGGGCGCATCCGTGCGTCGGCGCGCTCGACGTCTGTCCGCTGGTCTGGCTGGGCGAGAGCGAGCGCGAGGGTGCTCATCGGCTGGCGCGCGAGGCCGGGGCGCGGATCTCCGAGCTGGGGGTGCCGGTCTTCCTCTACGGCGCGCTCGCCTCGAGCTCGGAGCGTCGCGAGCGCGCCTTCTTTCGGCGCGGGGGGATCGTCGCCCTGACGGAGCGGATGGTCGCCGGGGAGCTGGCGCCCGACCTCGGGCCGCGCGATCCGCATCCGCGCGCCGGGGCGACGCTGGTCACGGCGCGCCCGCCGATGGCCGCCTTCAACGTCGATCTCGACACGGCCGACGTCGGGGTCGCATCGGCGATCGCCTCGCGCCTGCGTGAGTCGGGCGGCGGGCCAGCCGGGGTGCGCGCGATCGGAATCGCGCTCGGCGACCGCGCCCAGGTCTCCATCAACGTCCACGATCCGGTCACCGTTCCACTCGGGGCGGTGGTCGAGCGCGTGCGATCGCTGGGCGACGAGCTCGGCGCCCGGCCGGTGGCCTGCGAGATCGTCGGGCTGGTCCCGGAGGCGGCGCTCGCCGGGCTGCCCGCCGACGTGCCGATCCGGGGGCTCGATCCCGGTGGCCAGGTTCTCGAGCGCCGCCTCGGTCACCGCTGAGGGCCGCCGCCCGTTAGCCTCTCCGCTCGATGGCCCAGTCCTCGCGCAAGCGCCGGCGCCGCAAGCATCGCGGCACCCAGGGCGGGACGCTCGATCGTCGCGGCCCTCGCGGGCGCCCGCGGACGCGCGAGGAGGCGAAAGCCCGCGCCCGCAAGCGCCCGGCCGTCGACCGCCGAGACCTGCCCCCGACCTGGGGCACGGCGTTCAAGCGCGGCCTGCTCGGCGCGGTCGTGTTCTTCGCCCTGATGGTGCTGCTGTTCAAGCAGCCGGTCGGCGGCGCGGTCGCGCTCTCGCTGCTGATGGTGGCGATGTACGTGCCGCTCGGCTACCACGTCGACCGCTTCTTCTACCAGCGCCGCCAGCGACAGCTCCAGGCGCGGCGCGCCGAGGAGCGCGCGGCGCGCCACGACGGGCGCTAGCGCGACACGAGCGGTCGGCGGCCGAATCGGCCCTTCGTCCCCGGTACTCTCGGGCGCATGGACGTGCGCACCTTCACGGTCGGCCAGGTCGCCGAGAATTGCTACCTGTTTCGACGCCAAGGCTCCGACCGCGCGCTGATCGTCGATCCGGGCGAGGAGGCCGAGCGCATCCTCGGCGCGGTCGAGGAGCTCGGGGTCGGGGTCGAAGCGATCCTGCTCACCCACACGCACTTCGACCACATCGGCGCGGTCGCGCCGGTCGCCAGGGCCACCGGCGCCCCGGTCTATTGCCCGGAGATCGAGGTCCCGGTGCTCGCCGACATCATGGCCTTCGTCCCGTGGCCGGGCTTCGGCCCGTATGAGAGCTACGACGCCGACGAGACGCTGGCCGGCGGCGAGACGCTCGCGCTCGCCGGGATCGAGATCGACGTCATCTTCACTCCCGGCCACAGCCCCGGGCACGTCACCTACTCGATCCCCGACGAGCGGGCTCTGTTCTCCGGCGACGTGCTCTTCCAGGGGTCGGTCGGGCGCGTCGATCTGCCCGGCGGCGACGGGCCGACGCTGCTCGAGAGCCTGCGGAAGCTCGTCGAGGGCTTCCCCGAGGAGACGACCGTCTACCCAGGGCACATGGGGATCACGACGCTCGGCGCCGAGCGCGCCACGAACCCGTTCCTGGCCGAGCTCGCCCGCTAGGTTGCGCCCATGAGCGCGCGCTTTCAGGCCCCCCGGGGGACGTTCGACGTCCTGCCCTCCGACTGGGCCGCGCGCAAGCGTGTGCTCGAGACAGCCGGGCAGGTCTTCGAAGGGGCCGGATACGGCCGGATCGAGACCCCCTCGTTCGAGGACACGGGGCTGTTCGAGCGCGCCGTCGGGGAGGGCACCGACATCGTGCACAAGGAGATGTTCGTGTTCACCGATCAGGGGGAGCGCCGGATGGCGCTGCGCCCGGAGGGCACCGCCCCGATCGCCCGCGCCTACGTCGAGCACGGCATGCACAAGCTTGCCCAGCCGGTGAAGCTCTGGTACGCCGGTCCCTACTTCCGTCATGAGCGCCCGCAGGCGGGGCGCTTCCGGCAATTCACCCAGCTCGGCCTCGAGACCATCGGATCGGACTCGCCGCTGGTCGACGCCGAGCAGATCACCTTGCTGCACGAGTTCCTGACCGCGCTCGCCGTCGAGGGGCTGCGGCTGCGGCTCTCGAGCCTCGGCCACCCGGCGACGCGCGCCGCGTACCGCATCGAGCTACGGGACTTTCTGCGCGAGCGCGAGGCGGAGCTGGCGCCCGAGGTGCGCGCGCGGGTCGACGACAACCCCCTGCGCGCCTTCGATTCCAAGGACGAGTCGACCCGCGCGGTGATGGCGACCGCGCCGACGATGCTCGAGCGCCTCGGGCCCGACGACGCCGAGCACCTGGCCGAGGTCCGGCGGCTGCTCGACCGCTCCGGCGTCTCCTACGAGCTCGACGGGACGCTCGTTCGCGGGCTCGACTACTACACGCGCACCGTGTTCGAGTTCGAGTCCGAGCGCCTCGAGGCGCAGGCGGCGACCCTCGGCGGCGGCGGACGATACGACGGTCTGATCGAGGAGCTCGGCGGGCCGGCGACCCCGGGCTGCGGCTGGGCGGCGGGGATCGAGCGGATCCTGCTGGCGATGGAGGAGCCGCCGAGCGAGGCCGCCGCCGACGTCTTCGTCGCCGCCGCCGACGGCGAGCGGGAGCGCGCGTTCGCGCTCGTGCGCGAGCTGCGCGGCGCCGGGCTGCGCGCCGAGCTCGACCTCGCCGGGCGTTCGCTCAAGGGCCAGATGAAGCAGGCCGACCGGCTCGGCGCGCGGCGCGCGATCGTGCTCGACGCCGACGGGACCGCGCAGCTGCGCGACATGCGCAGCGGCGACCAACGGGAGCTCGACCTCGCCCGCGCGATCGAGGAGCTGAGGCTTTGACCGCGATGCCCGAATTCCCGGCGCTGCGGGCGAACGAGTACCGCGATACGTGGTGCGGCCAGGTGCTCGGCGACCACGTCGGGCGGACGGCCGGGGTCGCCGGCTGGGTGCACCGGCGCCGCGACCACGGCGGGCTGGTGTTCATCGACCTGCGCGACCGGACCGGGCTGGTGCAGCTCGTCTTCGACCCGAACCGGTCGGGCGAGGCCTTCGAGCTCGCCCACCGGCTACGCGCCGAGGACGTGCTCAGCGTTTCGGGCGAGGTGGTCGAGCGCGACCCGGAGACCGTCAATCGCGAGCTGCCGACCGGCGAGTACGAGGTCCGCGTCGCGGAGGCGAGGCTGCTCGCCGACGCCGAGACGCCACCGTTCGAGATCGAGGGGTTCTCGGGCGAGGTGGGCGAGGAGCTGCGGCTTCGCTACCGCTACCTCGACCTCCGCCGGGAGCGGATGGGGCGGGCGATCGCGACCCGGCACGCATTGAGCGCCGCGATCCGCGGCTTCCTCGACAAGGAGGGCTTCCTCGAGATCGAGACGCCGATGCTCTCGCGCTCCACCCCCGAGGGGGCGCGCGACTTCCTCGTCCCGTCACGGCGCGAGCCGGGCTCCTTCTACGCGCTCCCGCAGTCGCCGCAGCTGTTCAAGCAGCTGCTGATGGTGGCCGGGTTCGAGCGCTACTTCCAGATCGTGCGCTGCTTTCGCGACGAGGATCAGCGCGCCGACCGCCAGCCGGACTTCACCCAGCTGGACATCGAGATGTCGTTCGTCGGGGTCGAGGACGTGCTCGACCTCAACGAGCGCATGCTCGCCGCGGTGTTCGCGGCGGTCGACGGCCCGGAGCTCGAATCGCCCCTCGTGCGGATCCCCTACGACGAGGCGCTCGCCCGCTACGGGACCGACCGACCCGACCTGCGCTTCGGGCTCGAGCTCGTCGAGCTCACCGAGCTGCTGCGCGAGACCGAGTTCAAGGTCTTCCGGGGTGTGATCGAGGGCGGTGGGATTGTCAAGGGGTTCAACGCCGGCGCCCGCGATGTGCCGCGCTCGGTGCTCGACGGGCTGATCGGGCGCGCTCAGGAGCTCGGCGCCAAGGGGCTGGTGTGGGCGTTTCGCGAGGGCGCGGGGTGGCGCTCGCCGACCGCGAAGTTCCTCACCGACGCCGAGCTCGCCGCCCTCAACCAGGCGCTCGGCGCCTCGGAGGGCGATCTGATGCTCATCCTCGCCGACGCGCCGCAGGTCGCGAACGCCGTCCTCGCTCAGCTGCGCATCGACCTCGCAGAGCGGTTCGCGCTCATCGACCCCGCCGCGGAGAAGTTCTGCTGGATCGTCGACTGGCCGATGTTCGCCTGGAACGCCGACGAGCGGCGCTGGGACCCGCTGCATCATCCGTTCACCGGTCCGGCGGGCGATTTCGACCCGGACAGACCCGGCGACGCCCGCGCGCTCGCCTACGACCTCGTCTGGAATGGCCAGGAGCTGGGCGGCGGGTCGATCCGCATCGCCGATCGCGAGCTCCAGCAACGCGTGTTCGCGGCGATCGGGATCGGCGACGAGGAGGCCGAGGCGCGGTTCGGCTTCCTGCTCGACGCGCTGCGCTACGGAGCCCCGCCGCATGGCGGGATCGCCTACGGCCTCGACCGCATGGTCCAGCGCCTCCTGCACACGGACTCGATCCGCGACGTGATCGCCTTCCCGAAGGCCGCCTCCGGCGCCGACCCGCTCACCGGCGCCCCGGCCCCGGTCGACGAGCCGCAGCTGCGCGAGCTCGGGCTCGAGCTCCGGGGGCGCGGGCGAGGCTAGCGGCGTTCGGCTCGCCGCCATGAGCAGCACTGGTACCTTTCCAGGAGGCTCGAGCTTGTGCGCCAGCCGCTCACATTGTGAGCCAACACAATTGCCTCGGGAGCCGGCGTTCGGTAGCGCGCTGTGCGTAGCGCCGGCAGGCTCCCACCTGTTCATTCAGGTTCACAGGCAGAGCGGTACCGGCAAGCTGGGGCCCTTATCTGCCTCTAGTCTTGCCGCAGGGCGCGGGTCCGCCCGCCGAGCATGGACACGAGCGCGATCGAGCATCACCTGAGCGACGCCTCGCGCCACGGGGCGCCGCTCGACGGCGGCCACCACGGGGCGGCCGGCGGTGCGCCGTGTGGGGATCTGCTGCGGATCTCGGTGCGCGCCGGGCACGGTCGGATCACGGCGGTGAGCTTCGACGCCGACGGCTGTGCGACCGCACGCGCCGCGGCCGCCGCGGCCGCCGAGCTGGCCGAGGGCGCGAGCGTGCTCGAGGCGGCGATGCTCGGCCCGGAATCGATCGCCGAGGCGCTCGGTGGGCTCGGGTCGCAGGGCCGGCACGCCGCCGTACTCGCCGCCGACGCCCTGCACCGCGCCCTCTCGGGGCTCGCCGGCTCGGGTGAGCCGCTCGCCGAGCCACCCGCGGGCGAGCGGGTGCTGGTCGCGCTCAGCGGCGGCGTCGATTCCGCGGTCGCGGCGCTGCTCGAGCGCGAGCGCGGCGCCGAGGTCGTCGGGGTGACGCTGAAGCTGTGGTCGGATCGGCGCACCGACGCCGCGAAGAGCTGCTGCTCGCCGCTCGCGGTCCTCGGCGCTCGCGAGCTCGCTCACTCGCTCGGGATTGCGCATCTCACCCTCGACCTCGAGGAAGCGTTCCGCGACCGGGTCGTCGGCGCGTTCGTGGCCGGGTATCGGGCCGGGCGCACGCCGAACCCGTGCGTGATCTGCAACGGCGAGCTGCGGATCGACGCGATGCTGGGGCTCGCCGACCGGCTCGGAGCCGCCACGCTGGCGACCGGTCACTACGCGCGGCTCGCCGACGACGGCCAGGGGCCGCTGCTGCGAAGCGCCGCGGACGAGGCCAAGGACCAGTCCTACATGCTCGCCGGCCTCGCGCCCGCCTCCCTCGCCCGGCTTCGCTTTCCGCTCGCCGGCCTGCGTAAGCCGCGCGTCCGCGATCTCGCCGCCGAGGCGGGGCTCGCGGTCGCCTCGAAGGCCGAAAGCCAGGATCTCTGCTTCTTGGCCGGCGAGGGCAAGCGCTCGTTTCTCGACCGCCACGGTGGCCTTGGCGACCGCCCCGGCGACCTGGTCGATTCGGCGGGGCGGCGACTCGGCCGTCATCGCGGTCATCACCAGTTCACGGTCGGCCAGCGCCGCGGGCTCGGAGTCAGCGCCGCCGAGCCCCGGTACGTGCTCGGCACCGAGGCGGCGACGAACACGGTCGTGGTCGGCTCGCGCGAGGAGTTGGCGACCCAGCGCGTGCGCGTGCGCGAGGCGACCCTGCACCGGCCGGGCTGCAGGGTCGATCGCGTCCTGCTGCGCTACCACTCGCGGGCGCTCGAGTGCGAGCTCCCGGCGGTCGGGCCGGGCCGCCATCCCGAGCTCGAGATCGAGCTCGCCGAGCCCGCCTACGGCGTCGCCCCGGGCCAGAGCGCCTGCCTGCTCGCGGGCGATCTGGTCGTCGGACGGGCGACGATCGCCTGAGCGCCGCGCCGGACGCGAGGATCCGCCGCGGGCCCGGCGCGATCGCCCTCGCCCCCGTGCCGCGCGCCTAGACTGCGGGCGCGATGAGATCGGACGAGATCCGCGCGTCCTACCTGGCGTTCTTCGAGCAGCGCCGGCACCTGCGCCTGCCCTCGGCGTCGCTGATCCCGGCGCCGGAGGACACCTCGACCCTGCTCACCGTCGCCGGGATGCAACCGTTCAAGCCCTACTTCCGGGGTGAGCAGCCGCCGTCCCCGCGGATCTGCTCGGTCCAGCGCTGCTTTCGCACCCCGGACATCGAGGAGGTCGGCAAGACCAAGCGCCACCTGACCTTCTTCGAGATGCTCGGCAACTGGAGCTTCGGCGACTACTTCAAGGAGGAGTCGATCGCCTGGGGCTGGGAGCTCTCGCTCGACGGCTTCGGCTTCGACGCCGAGCGAATCTGGGTGACGGTGTTCGCCGGCGACGAGGAGCTCGGGCTCGGCCCCGACACCGAGGCGATCGAGATCTGGAAACGCGTCGGCGTGCCCGAGGAGCGAATCGTGCTGCTGCCGCGGTCTGAGAACTTCTGGCAGGCGGGGCCGACCGGGCCCTGCGGGCCGTGCTCGGAGATGTACCTCGACCGCGGCGCGGCGTTCGGCGGCCCCGACGACCGTCCCGGCGACGACACCGACCGCTTTCTCGAGTACTGGAACCACGTCTTCATGACCTACGAGCTGCGCGACGACGGCAGCCTCGTCGACCTGCCGAAGAAGAACATCGACACCGGCATGGGCCTCGAGCGGATGGCGGCGATCCTTCAGGACGTCCCCTCGGTGTTCGAGACCGACCTCTTTCGGCCACTGATCGACCTCGCCGAGGAGCGCTCCGGCCGCCGCTACGGCGAGGACGAGAGGACGACCCGGGCGATGCGGATCGTCGCCGATCACTCACGCGGGACGGTCAACCTGATCGCCGACGGCGTCGTGCCCTCGAACGAGGACCGCGGCTACGTGCTGCGGCGAATCATGCGCCGCGCGATCCAGCAGGGCCGGGTGCTCGGCCTCGAGCCTCCGTACCTGGAGCGATTCGCCGAACGGGCCGTCGAAACGCTGGCGCCGGTCTATCCGCACCTCGCCGCCGAGCGCGAGACCGTGATTCGCTGGGTGCGCGACGAGGAGCAGAGCTTCGGCCGCACGCTCGAGCGCGGCACCGAGCTGCTCGCGCGGCTGGTCACCGAGGCCCAGCAGCAGAAGACATCGTGGATCGATGCCGAGGATGCCTTCCGGCTTCACGACACCTACGGGTTTCCCTACGACCTGACCAAGGAGCTGCTCGCCGACGAGGGCCTGTCGGTCGACGACGAGGGCTTCGAGGCGCTGATGGAGAAGCAGCGCGCGCGGGCGCGGGGCGGGTTCGAGCGCCAGGTCGACGATACCCACCAAGCGGTGATCTCCTTCGTGGCCGCGGCGCCGCCGACGACCTTCGTCGGCTACGAGGAGCTGCGGGCGCGGACCAGCGTCGCCGCGGCGCGGCCGCTCGAGGACGGCGGGCAGATGCTGCTGAAGCTGGAGGAGAGTCCGTTCTACGCCGAGGGCGGCGGCCAGGTCGCCGACTCGGGCGTGATCGCCTGGGAGGGAGGGGAGGCGAGGGTCGAGGACGTCTACCGGGTCGGCGACGACCAGGCGATCCGCCTCGAGTCGAGCAACGCGCAGCCGGCGCCCAGCGCGATCTCGGCCGGACAGCCGGTTGCCGCGACGGTGGATCACGAGCTGCGCCACGCGACGATGCGCAACCACACCGCCACGCACCTGCTCCACGCGGCGCTTCGGGAACGGCTCGGCACCCACGTGCGCCAGGCGGGCTCCGCGGTCCGTCCCGACAAGCTCCGCTTCGACTTCACGCATGGAGCGCCGTTGACCGCCGAGGAGCTCGGGTGGATCGAGGACCGGGTGAACGAATGGGTGAAGGCGAGCCGCCCGGTTCGCGCGCTGCAGATGGCGCGCGCCGAGGCCGAGGCAATGGGCGCGATGGCCCTGTTCGGCGAGAAGTACGGCGATTGGGTTCGGGTGATCGAGGTAGACGAGGTCTCCCGCGAGCTCTGCGGAGGCACCCACGTCACCAACACCGCCGAGGTCGGGATCTTCGCGGTCGTGTCCGAGGGCTCGAGCGCCGCCAACGTGCGCCGGATCGAGGCGCTCACCGGGCCGGCGGCGATCGACTGGTACCGGCGGCGAAGCGACGAGCTCGACCGGGCCGGCGCGCTGCTCGGCTCCAGCCGCGACCCGCTGGCTGCCGCGCGCCGGGCGGCCGAGCGGCTGGCGGAGCTCGAGGCGAAGGTCGCCGACCTCGGCCGGCGCGAGGCGGGCGAGGAGGCCGAGCGCCTCGGCGATGCCGGCGAGGAGATCGGTGGGATCCGGGTGATCGCGAGCGAGTCGCAGACCGCCGATCAGCGCGCCCTGCTCGATCTCGCCGATCGGGTCAAGTCGCGGCTCGGAGACGCGGCGGTGGTGCTCGGCGGCCGCGCCGACGGCAAGGTCGCGCTGGTGGCGAGCTTCACGAAGAGCGCGGTGGAGCGCGGGCTCTCGGCGTCGGATGTGATCCGCGAGGCGGCCGGGGTGATCGGCGGCGGCGGCGGCGGGCGCGATGACGTCGCCCAGGCCGGCGGTCGCTCTCCCGAGCTGCTCGAGGAGGCGCTGCGGGTCGCGCGCGAGGCGATCAGGCGAGGCCTGGAGGGCTGAGGCGGCACCCGGGCCGGAAGCCGATCCGGCGACGAGTTGTTTGCGTTCCCTAATAACCTGGCCGGGATGCGAGTTCTGGCGATCGACCACGGGGCAGCGCGCGCGGGCGCGGCGACCTGCGATCCAAGCGGCACGATCGTCCGACCGGTGGGCGTGATCTCGCCGCCTGATCCGGCCGAGGTCGCAAGGCTCGCCCGCGAGCTCGAGGCGGAGACGATCGTCGTCGGCCTCCCGGTCTCGCTCGACGGAACCGAGCGCGAGCAGGCGGCCGCGGCGCGTGAGTTCGCCGGCCGGCTGGCGGAGCACGCCTCGGCGCCGGTCGAGACCTACGACGAGCGGCTGACCACCCGGATGGCCTCCCAGTCGGCTCGCGCCGGCGCCGGCGCCGCGCCCGACGCGCTCGCGGCGGCGCATCTGCTCGAGTCCTACCTCGCCAGCCGGCGGGGGTCCGCCTCGCAGTGACCGGGGGGGACTGGCACGACCCGTTCGCCGAGGATCCGGCGGCGGTGGAACGCGAGCGACGGCGCGCCGAGCGCGAGGCGCGCCGGCGCGGGCGTCGGCAGTCCCTCGGCGAGAAGGTGGCCGAGGCGCAGGCGCCCCCGACCACCCCCGACACGTCCGAGTCGGCCGCCGTCGCGGGCGCAGCCCCGGTGCCTCCCTCCGCCCCCTCGGTGGCGCCGGCCGCCGCGGCGCCGGGGGCCGCCGAGCGCGAGGCCGCGCCGCCGCGGCCGGCGACGGCCGAGCGCCCGGAGCTCGCGGGCTCGACCGCCGACCCCGGCGCCGTGGAACCCGTCGTTGCCCCACCGCGTCGACGTTCGGACGGGCGCGGCCCGGGCGGTCGCGCGACCCGCTCGCTGCGGATCCGCCAGCTGATCGGCGTCCTGATCATCGCGGCGGTCGCCGCCGGGATGGTGTTCGTGGTCGCGAAGGTGATCGACCGTTTCGACGGCCCCGACGAGGCGATCGCGCCGCCACCCGTCCCGAGGACGACGCAGGTCACGGTCCCCGAGGGCCTCGACCGCCACCAGATCGCTGAGGTCGCGAGGAAGGCCGGCCTCGAGGGGGATTACCTGGACGCGACCAAGAAGGCGCCGAAGGGATTCGACCTCGCCGAGTACGGCGCCGAGGATGCCCCCAACCTCGAGGGCTTCTTGTTCCCCGACACCTGGGACGACCTGCCGAAGAGGGCCACCGTGCGCGACCTGGTCAAGCGCCAGCTCGACGACTTCCGGGCGCGGCTCGAGGGCGTCGACATGAGCTACGCGAAGTCGAAGAACCTGAGCGTCTACGACGTGGTCAAGATCGCCTCGATCATCGAGAAGGAGATCGCCGTCCCCGACGAGCGCCCGCTGGCCGCCGCGGTGATCTACAACCGCCTCGCGGCCAACAACCCGCTCGGGATGGATTCGACGATCCGCTACTACCTGCAGAACTACGACGAGCAGCTGACCGAGAGCGAGCTCAGTGCCGACGAGCCCTACAACACGCGCGTCCGCACCGGGCTGCCGCCGACGCCGATCTCGAACCCCGGGCTCGCCTCGCTCGAGGCGGCGGCGAAGCCGGCGAAGTCCGACGCCTTCTACTTCGTGATCAAGCCCGGCACCTGCAACGAGCACACCTTCGTCGCCACCGAGCAGGAGTTCCAGCAGGCCGAGGCCGAGTACCAGCAGGCACTCCAGCAGCAGGGCGGCTCGCCGACCGACTGCTGACCGGGCGACTGCCCCGCGGCCGAGGCCCGAGGTCCCGAATACCATCGCGCGATGCCCCGGCTCGCGGTTCTCGGCCAACCCGTCGCGCACTCGCGCTCGCCGGCGATGCAGACGGCGGCGCTCGCCGAGCTGGGGCTGGCGGGGGAATGGTCCTACGAGGCGATCGAGGTTGCGCCCAACGAGTTCGCCGACCTGGTGCGCTCGCTGGGCGCGCGCGGGTTCGCCGGCGTCAACGTCACCGTCCCCCACAAGCTCGCCGCGCTGGCCCTCGCCGACCGAGCCTCGATCGCGGCGCGCGCGATCGGTGCCGCCAACACCCTCAGCTTCGCCGACGGCGCGATCGCGGCCGACAACACCGACGCCCGCGGGTTGATCGCCGCGCTCCCGGAGCCCGCGGCAGGACGGCGCGCGCTCGTGCTCGGCGCCGGTGGCTCGGCGCGGGCAGCGATCTGGGCGCTGCGCGAGGCGGGGGCGGACGTCGCGGTCTGGAACCGCACGCCGTCCAAGGCGCAAGCGCTCGCGAGCGAGTTCGGCGTGGGCGTGACGACGACGAGCGGTGGGCTACGGCCGACGAGCGCCGACTTCGAGCTCCTTGTCAACGCGACCACGGTCGGTCTCGCGCAGGCGAGCAGCAGGCAGGCCGCGCCCGGAGACCTCGAGGCCTTGCCGCTCGACCCGGACTCGATCGGGCCCGCGAGCATCGTCGTCGACCTCGTCTACGGGAGCCACGAGACCGCACTCGTCGAGCTCGCCCGCGAGCGCGGGGCCCGGGTCGTCGACGGGCTCGACGTGCTGGTCCATCAGGGGGCGGCGTCGCTTCGGATCTGGACCGGCCTCGAGCCCCCGCTCGAGGCAATGCGCGCGGCCGCGCGCTCCCTCTAGCGTTATCACCGACGCCCGCGGCCGCAGGCTAGACGGCCCGAAAGGCGATCGCGGTGGCGATCGGGCGCCCGCCGGGGAGCGGGACGCCGTGCTCCTCGCGGGGGCGGTTGCGAAGCCGGCCGTCGAAGATCAGCGATGCCGAGCCGCCGCCGTCGAGGTTGATCGCATCCTCGGCGCCGAGCTCGACCAGAGTCTCGGCGAGCTCGGCGAGCGTTAGGCCCGCCTCGTCGTCGGCGCGGCCGTCGCAGACCACGGCCAGCAGGTCGTCGCCGGCGATCGCGAGCGCGGCGCGCGGATAGCGGCCGACGGTGATGTCGGAGTCGAACTGGTGTGCGCCGGCCGAGAAGCCCTCTGGGTCGTGCCCGGCGACCGTGCACGAGCGACCCGCACGGACGAGGAGCGGCCCCGCCTGAAGCAGGTCGCCCGCGGGCTCGGGCGCGAGCGCCGAGCGCGGCGCGATCGCGACCCGCCCGTCGTCGATGTGCACGCAGGAGCGCAGCCCGTCCCAAGGCGCATCGAAGGGGACGCTCGGAACCCGGGCGCCATCGATTCGCAACTCGCCGAGCGGCGTCCCCGCGGGGCGGAGGAAGAACCCGCCGACGATCGCATCGCGGAAGCCCGCAGCGGCAGACCAGGTTCGCAACGGCCGCTCGCCGCCCAGCCTGAGGACGCGGGCCTCCACCGATCGGCGACCCAAGCGCACGACGTGGACGGTGGTCGACGCGCGGTCGGCGAGCCCGACGCGAAGCGAGTAGAGCTCACGAGTCGGAGCGAGGGGCTGAGTGGCGAGATCGGGCATTGGGGTCCCGGCGCGGACCTGCTTTTACCCTGCGCCCCGGCGGAGGTTTCCGCCGGTCACGGAATTTTCACACGCTAGTGCGAAACGTCACCTGGGCTGGTGTGGGCCTCGGCGCTCGTGGAGAGCCCCCGGCCCGCGCCCCGGGCCGACTCGAACGCGCGCGCGACGCCGGCCGCCATGCGATCGCCCGAGTAGCGCTCGAGGACCGTGCGCCGCGCCTGCTCGCCGCGCCGGTGTCGCTCGTGCGGCAGGTCGACCGCCTCGACGATGGCGCCCGCAAGCGCTTCGAGGTCGTCGGCCGGCACCAGCCAGCCGTTGCGCCCCGGCTCGATGATTCGCGAGGCGCCGAAGCTGCTCGCGGCGATCGCCGGCAGGCCGCAGGCCATCCCCTCGACCAGCGCCTGACCGAACTGCTCGCGCGCCGACGGGAGGACGATCACGTCAGAGGCCGAGAGGAACGAGGCGAGCCGATCCTGCTCGTGCCAGCCGGCGAGGAAGACGTTGCGCGCGCCGCTCGCCTCGATCACCTCCACCGGGTGCTCGCCCTCCCATTCTCCGGGGTGACCGCCGACGAGGACCAGGGCCGCCTCGCGTCGCAGCCGGCCCTGGGCGTGAGCGAAGGCGCGGATCAGCAGCCCGAGCCGCTTCACCTCTGTGAATCGTCCGACGTAGACGAGCACCGTACCCTCGAGGAGCGGCGCGAGCTGCGAGCTTTCGTAGCGAATCGACCCGGGCCCCTGGCCCGGGCGCCAGCCACGCGGCTCGCGCACGAGGTAGCGCTCCCAATGCGCCGCGCGGTCGACGTCGAGGTGGCTGAAGGTCCTGATGTCGATCCCGTTCGGAACCTCGACGAACCGCGAGCGCTCGACGCCGAGCAGGTCCGCGGCGCGCCCCGACGTCCCCGGCGCGACGACCAGCGAGGCACAGCGCGCCGCCCAGCCCCGCATCCGCTCGGCCCAGCGCTCGGCAAAGCGCCAGCTCGCCGGCGCCCCGGCCTCGATTCGCTCGAGCATCAACAGCTCCGTGCCGTGAAGCTGGCCGACGATCGGGATCCACGGTGAAAGCCGCTCCGCCGCCTCGTTGATCGGTGTCAGGTGATGAATGTGCAGGACGTCGGCCTCGTCTGCTCCCGCGTCGCGAAGCGCCGCGGCCCACGCTCGGACGTGGCGCTCGAGCTCGAGGTCGTCGAGGGCGGCGAAGACACGATCCGGCGCGCCCGGACGATCCTCATAGGAGGGGTGCATCGGAGCGACCCGATCGGGGCCGGCGGGATGCGCCGGATCGCGCTCGCGCAGCGCGGGGGCGAAGTCGACCGGGCGGACGTCGATGCCCGTGTAGAAGCAGCGGGCGTCGCCGTCGGCGCCGAGGTCGCTGCGCGATCCCGAGACGAGCCGGATGGTCCAGCCGTGAGCCGGCATATAGCGCGCCAGCATGCGGGCGGCGTGAGCCGAGCCGCCGCGGGGCGAGAACAGGATCGCGCTCAGTGCTCGGGCCATCGCTCGTCAATCTTCGCGGTTTGCCCGCGGGCGCGTGCCTGGAGGTCGAGCCGCCGGCGGAACTCCGAGGCCCCCTCGACCCGCGCCCCGACCGCCCGCGCCCGCCCCGCCAGCCGGCGGTCCGAGGTGGCCACCGTGATCTCCTCGGGGCGCCCCTCGACGGCGAGTCGCCGGACGATCTCGTCGTCGGCGGCGTTCGGCTTCACCTCAGGCGCGTGGGCGATCTCCACCGTGTCGGAGCCGATCGGCGGCGAGGGCTTTCCCTCGAAGAACACGGTGACCCGGTCGCCGCGGTCCGCGACCAGGCGCTCGAGCTGCTCGACGAGGCGCTGCATCGCCGCGTGGCGGTCCCGCCACCAACCGTCGGGTCGGGACCCGATCACGTTCATCGCGTCGACGAACCACCGCACGCAGGCCAGCGTAGTTAGGCTGGCCGCGTGGGCTGCATCGCCGTCCTCCTCGCGCTGATCTCGCCGCGACTGGCGCTGTTCTTCATCTGGCTGTTCAGCAACCTGCTCAGCCGCGCGTTCGAGAGCTGGTACGTCCCGCTGCTCGGCTTCTTTTTGCTGCCGTGGACGACGCTCGCCTACGCGGTGATGTGGAGCTCCTCCAACGAGGTGTACGGGTTCGAGTGGTTCATCGTCGGCCTCGCGTTCATCTTCGACATCAGCTCCTACAGTCAGAGCGGCCGGCTCGGCCGCGGCAGGTAGCGCTCGGCGATCAGCCCCTGACCAGCTCGGCGGCGGTCCGCAAGGTGGCGACGTCGCCACCGATCAGCAGCGTGGTCACGAACGACTCGCGCCAGGCGTCGAGGTCGTGGCGGATCTTCTCCGGCGGGCCGATCAGCGACATCTGGTCGATGAGCTCGAACGGGATCAGCGCCGCCGCCTCCTGCTTCTTGCCCGACAGATAGAGGTCCTGGACCTCCTCGACCATCTCGCCGTAGCCCATTCGGATCGGCACGTTGGCGTGGAAGTTCTTGCCCTTGGCGCCCATGCCGCCGAAGTAGAGCGCGTAGTAGTGGCGGAGGGCGTCCGCGGCCGCCTCGACGTCGTCGGAGATCAGCAACGGCACGGTCGCGGCCACCTCGAAGTCCTCGGCGCTGCGACGCGCGCCGGGGCGGGAGAAGCCCTCGGCGAGCGCTTGCCGGTACTCGTCCTGGTGGTAGGGGGAGAGCAGCATCGCCATCCAGCCGTCGCAGATCTCCGCCCCGAGCGCGATGTTCTTCGGTCCCTCGGCTGCGAGGAAGATCGGGATCTCCTCGCGCAGCGGGTGGATCGACGGCTTCAGCGGCTTGCCGAGCCCGGTGCCCTGCGGGATCGGGAGCGGGTAGTGAGGCCCGTCGTTGGTCACCGGGCCCTGCCGCGCCCAGACGTCGCGCAGGATCTGCACGTACTCCCGCGTGCGCGCCAGAGGCTTGGCGAACGGCATCCCGTACCAGCCCTCGACGACCTGGGGGCCCGAGACGCCGATCCCGAGGATCAGCCGACCGCCGGAGAGGTGGTCGAGCGTCATCGCCGCCATCGCGGCGGCGGTCGGCTGGCGGGCGGACATCTGCAGGATGCCGGTGCCCAGGCGCACGTTCTCGGTCGAGGCGCCCCACCAGGCGAGCGGCGTCAGGCAGTCCGAGCCGTAGGCCTCGGCGGTCCAGATCGAGTCCAGCCCCAGCCGGTCGGCCTCGGCGATCGCCTCGACGACACCGGCCGGAGGTCCGCCGGCCCAGTAGCCGGTGGTGTAGCCCAGCTTCAACTCGGATGCCATCGGCCGCGATCCTATTGCGCCACACCCGGATCGGGCCACGGACCGCCGTGTCGCGGAGCGAAACCGCGCGAGCAGCGCGCCGGAGCCTATCCTTGCGCCGTGGACGGCGACGCGCTCGCTACGAGCCTGCCGATCCTGTTCGGGTGAGCGGTCCGGCCGCAGCGGCGCATCCCTCGATCGGCGATCGCGTCGAGCGCGCGATCGCCGAGCGCGCCGACGCCGAGCTCGAGATCAGCCACGGCGAGGTCGAGGCCGAGCGCGCCGCACCGAGCCTGCGCCGGACGGCGATCTGGCTCGCGATCACCGGCATCTCGCTCTACCTGGTCGCGCCGAGCCTGCTCGACGTCCTCGGATCGTGGCGTGAGCTCGAGCGCATCGCCCTGCTGTGGTTTCCGGCGATGCTGCTGCTCCAGGCAGGCGGGCTCGCCTGCCTGTGGACGCTCCAGCGGATGGCGCTTCACCGCGCGCGCTGGCCGGACGTGATCAGATCCCAGCTCGCCGGCAACGCGCTCGGCAAGATCGCCCCCGCCGGGGGCGCGATCGGCGCCGCGCTTCAGTACCGGATGCTGGTCGAGTCGGGGCTCGAGCGAGGGCGGACGGTCGCCGGGATAACTGCGGTCAACCTGCTCACCTTCGCGGTCGTGCTCGCGCTGCCGGTGCTCGCGCTGCCCGCCTTCCTGCGCGGCTCCGTGGATCGTGGCCTGGCCGAGGCGACCGTGATCGGGGTCGTTGTGTTCGGGCTGCTCACCGCCGTGGGAGTCGCGCTGCTGGCCTTCGATCGCCCGCTCGAGCTGATCGCCCGCGCGGTCCAGGGTGCGCGCAACCGGATCCGGCGCGGCGCCGAACCGCTGCGCCGGCTGCCCGACCGGCTCGCGGCCGAGCGCAACAAGCTGCTCGCGACCCTGGGACCGAGTTGGAGGCGCGCGGTCGCGGCGACGATCGGGCGTTGGGCGTTCGACTACGCGAGCCTGCTGGCCGCGCTCGCCGCGGTCGGCTCGACCCCCCGCCCGGCGCTCGTGCTGCTCGCCTTCTGCGCCGCCCAGGTCCTCGCGCAGATCCCGGTGACACCCGGCGGGCTCGGGTTCGTCGAGGCGGGGCTGACGGCGATGCTCGCGCTCGCCGGCGTCGGCGCCGGCGAGGCCGTGCTCGCCACCTTCGCCTACCGCCTGTTCGCCTACTGGCTGCAGCTCCCGGCCGGGCTGGTCGGATTCATCCTGCACAAGCGCCGCTACCCGAGCGGCGCCGCCCCGCCGGCGCCGACGTGAGCGACCGGATCACCTACGTCGGGCACGCGACGGTGCTGCTCGAGCTCTCCGGGACGCGCCTGCTCACCGACCCCGTGCTGCGCTCGCGGCTGCTACATATCCGCCGTCAGGCCGACGAGCCCGACCCGGAGATCACCGAGCGCCTCGACGCCGTCCTGATCTCCCATCTGCACCACGACCACCTCGACTTCGCCTCGCTGCGCCGGGTCGGCCACGAAGTGCCGGTCGTCTGCGCCCGCGGTGGTGCGCGCGCGCTCGGCCGGCGTGGATTTCGCGACGTGACCGAGCTCGAGCCCGGGCAGAGCACCGGGGTGGGGAAGGTGCGCGTGATCGCGACCCATGCTGAACACGACGGGCGCCGCTACCCGGCCGGCCCGAAGGTCGATGCGCTCGGCTACGACATCAGGGGCGGCGGGCGGCGGATCTACTTCGCCGGCGACACGGCGGAGTTCGAAGGGATGGCCGAGCTCGCCGGCGACATCGACGTGGCGTTGCTTCCGATCGGCGGCTGGGGCCCGCGGATCGGGTCCACCCACCTGAATCCGGAAACCGGCGCCGAGGCCGTGGCGCTGCTCGGTCCGCGGATTGCGATCCCGATCCATTGGGGGACGCTGCTGCGCATCGGCCTCGCCCGAAACGCGGACCGGATCCTGCGCGAGCCGGCGAGTCGCTTCGCCGCTCGGGTCGCCGAGCTCGCGCCCGAGGTCGAGGTCGCGGTGCTCGAGCCCGGCGAGTCGCTGGGGCTGCCCCCGCCGTCGGCGTCGCGAGGGTAGAGATCAGGCTCGGCCAGCTGGTCCAGCGACGGCGATCACCGCGATCGTCCTCGCGGGCTCGCCCTCCTCGAGCAGCCGCACCCGGTAGCGGCCCGGCCGGTAGGCGAGCAGGTCAAAATGTGCCGCGAAGGCTGGATCGGTGTCGGCGAGCTCGCCGAAGCCGGGGATGTCGATCTGAGCGGGGCGATGTGAGCGGACGGCGAGCGCGAGCTGGTCGCCCGTTTCGAGCTTGATCGTCTCAGGTCTTCGCGCCCAGGCCTGGACCGTGGCGTGATGCGACGAGCCCGGGTTCGCGATCGTCGTCGTCGACGTCGTCGTGGTCGAGCTCTCCTCGTTCGCGCGCTCGATCGGGACCAGCGCGGCCGCCACGCTCGAGAGCACGAGCAGGACGATCAGCACGATGAGCAGTCGGCGGGCAGCCATCGTTTGAGCTTACGCGCGGAGGTTGGCGAACCCAAGACGCTCCGCGAGCGGAGCGTCGTTCGCGGATAGGGTCACGATCGCGGGTGTTGGTGTCGGTCGGAGTCGGGGTCGTGATGGGGGCCCTCGTGGGCAGCTTCGTCAACGTGGTTGCGTACCGACTGTCGCGACGCGACGATCCCGTCGGCGGGCGATCCCGGTATCGGCGGCGCGCGCACAGCTATCCGATCGCCGAGGTCGGTCTCGCCGCACTGTGGGCGGGGAGCGTGCTTGCTCTGGGCACCGACTCCCCGGCGGAGCTCGCGCTCGGGCTCGTCCTCTGCACCGTATTGCTCGCGATCACTCTCACCGATCTCGACCGACGCGTGATTCCGAACGTTCTCGTCTTCGGTGGGACGATCGTCGGAATCGCGATCGTGCTCGCGTTCGATCTTGGGCAGCTCGATCAGCGAGCCCTCGCGGCGGTCATCGCGGGGGGCGTGATGTTCCTGCTCTCCTTCGCTTACCCACGTGGGATGGGCATGGGCGACGCGAAGCTGGTCGCGATGATGGGGATCTACCTGGGCCGGGCGATTGGCCCCGCGCTGTTGGTCGGCTTCGCCGCCGGCGCCGCCGTCGGCCTGGTGATGATCGCTCGTCACGGTTCGGAAGCTCGCAAGCGAGCGATTCCATTCGGCCCGTTCCTGGCGCTCGGTGGCGTCGTTGGGCTCTGGTTCGGTGACGAGATCTCCGACTGGTACGTCGACGACGTGATCGGCTGAGCCCATGGCTCGCGCGAGGCTCGGCCGTCCGATTCATCCGCCCGATGACGCCCTCGCTCGAACCCGTCACTAGCCTTCGCGCCCAATGAGCTTCCGCTTCACAACCGCCGGCGAATCGCACGGCCCCGGGCTCGTGGCGATCGTCGAGGGCCTGCCCGCGGGCCTGGAGCTCAGCAGGGAGCGGATCGATCGTGAGATGGCGCGTCGGCAGCTCGGGCACGGGCGTGGAGGGCGGATGAAGATCGAGCGCGACTCGGTCGAGGTTCGGTCCGGGATTCGGCACGGGCGCACCCTCGGGAGCCCGATCGCGCTGCTGGTCGCGAACCGCGACTACGCGAACTGGGAGCAGCGGATGAGCCCGTGGCCGATCGACGCGGAGGTCGAGGAGTCACACCTGCCGCGGCCGGGGCATGCCGACCTCGTCGGCTCGCAGAAGTACGGGCACGGGGACGTTCGCAACGTGCTCGAGCGCGCCAGCGCGCGGGAGACCGCGGCCCGTGTGGCCGCGGGCGCCGTCGCCAAGGAGTTCCTCGCGGCGCTCGGCGTCGGCGTCCACAGCCATGTGCTTCGAATCGCGTCGGTATCCGCCCCCGAGCGCGATGACCTCACGCCGGCGGACTTCGCGGAAGTCGACGAGTCGCCGGTGCGCTGCCTGGACGCCGACGCCGCGCAGCGGATGGTCGAGGAGATCGACCGTCTGCGCAGGGAGAACGAGTCACTTGGCGGGATCTTCGAGGTCCGCGCCTTCGGGCTCATCCCCGGCCTCGGCTCGCACGTCGCCTGGGACGAGCGCCTCGACGGCCGGCTCGCGCACGCGGTCGTCTCGATCCAGGCGGTCAAGGGGGTCTCGGTGGGCGAGGCGTGGGAGGTCGCCGCCTCCCGCGGCTCGGAGTCCCACGACGAGATCTTCTGGTCGGAGGAGCGCGGCTACTTTCGCGAGACCAACCGCGCCGGCGGCGTCGAAGGGGGGATGTCGAATGGCGAGCCGTTGGTCGTCCGCGGGGCGCTGAAGCCGATCTCGACCCTGACCAAGCCGCTGCGCTCGGTCGACACCGAGACCAAGAGGCCGGCGCAGGCGATGCGCGAGCGCACCGACTCGACAGTCGTCCCGGCAGCGGGCGTCGTCGCCGAGGCGATGGTCGCGCTCGTGCTCGCGCGCTGCTACCGCGAGAAGTTCGGCGGCGACCACATCGACGACGTCCTCGGCGCCCTCGCGGCCTACCGCGCGCGGATCGATTGGCGGCGCTAGGGCGCAGGACGAGGGCACTCGGCCACGGCCGCTTCCGTCGCCATAGCACGGCCGCCGCGCAATTGGCCGCGCGATCCGCCGACTAGCCTTCCGGCCGCATGCCCAAGCCCCGGACCACCTGCCTCGTCTTCGTCGGCTTCATGGGCGCCGGCAAATCGCGCGCGGTGCGCGCCGCGACCGCGGCGGGCATGCCGACGCTGGACGCGGACGCAATGCTCGAGTCCGAGCTCGGCTGTCCGATCGAGGAGTTCTTCGCTCGCGAGGGCGAGGCCGAGTTCCGCCGGCGCGAGGAAGCGTTCGTCATTGATCTCCTCGATCGCGCGACCCGCGGCGAGGCGATCGCGCTCGGCGGCGGCGCGGTCCTCTCCGAGCGCGTCCGAGACCTGTTGCAGCGCCACCTCGTGGTCTGGCTCGAGGTCGACGCGGACGCTGCGTGGGAGCGGGTCGCCGACAAGCGACCGCTCGCGCGCGACCGCGGCCGCTTCGAGGCCCTGCTCGCCGAGCGGACGCCGATCTACGAGCAGGTTGCCGACGCGATCGTGCCGGGGCTCGCCGAGGTCGTCGAGCGGGCGCTGCCGTCGCTCGCGGGGATGCGCGACCTTCCGCCCGGGACGCGAATGGCATGGGCGACGAGCGCCGGCGGCGACTACCCGGCCTACGCCGGGCGTGGGCTGCTCGGCTCGGGGTTCTGGCCGCTCGACGGCAACCGGTTCGCGATCACAGACACCACCGTGGAAGGGCTCCACGGCGCGGCGATCGATCCCCGCGCGGGCACGATCACCGTCGCTCCCGGCGAGCAGGCGAAGAGCCTCGGCGAGGCCGAGCGCGTCCTGCGCGAGCTCGCCGCGCTCAACGTCACGCGCTCCGACCACGTCGCCGCGCTCGGCGGCGGCGTCGTCGGCGACCTCGCGGGCTTCTGCGCGGCCGTCTATCAGCGCGGAATCGCGTTCGTCCAGGTCCCCACGACGCTCGTCGCCCAGGTCGACTCGGCCTACGGCGGCAAGACCGGCGTCGACCTTCCCGAGGCGAAGAACTACGTTGGCGCCTACCACCAGCCCGCCGCGGTGCTCGCCGACCCCGCCGTTCTCTCGACCCTGCCCGAGGCCGAGCTCGCCGCCGGGTTCGCGGAGATCGTGAAGACGGGGCTGATCGCGGGAGGCCCGCTCTGGGACCGGGTGCGCGCCCTCGACCGAATCGATCCCGAGGAGCTCGACGAGGTGATCTTCGAATGTGCGCGCACCAAGCTCGCGGTGGTTGCCGCCGACGAGCGCGATGCGGGCCGGCGGGCGGCACTCAACCTCGGTCACACGGTCGGTCACGCGATCGAGGCGGCTTCCGGCTACGCGCGCTACCGCCACGGCGAGGCGGTCGGGCTCGGCCTGCTCGCCGCGTTGCGGATCTCGGGCGCCGACGAGCTGCGCGGCGAGGTCGAGGCTCTGCTCGCCCGCCAGGGCCTGCCGACCACGCTCGACGGCAGGATCGCGGTCGAGCGGGTGATCGAGGCGATCGGGCGCGACAAGAAGCGCACCACCGAGGGCGTCGGGTTCGTGCTCTGCGAGCGCCCGGGCACGATCGTCACGGGTCGGCTTGTGGCGGCGGGTAGGGTCAGCGCGGCAGTGCAGGAGCTGGTCGGAAGCGAATGAGCATCAGCGCCCACAACCGGGTCGAGGTCCTGCACGGCGTCAACCTCGACGTACTCGGGATCCGAGATCCCGAGCACTACGGCGGCCAGACGCTGCCCGAGCTCGAGACGCGAATCAAGCGCTTCGGGCGCGACCTCGATCTCGAGCTGGCGTTCTTTCAGACCAACAGCGAGGGGGAGTACGTCGAGCGGCTCCACCGCCTGCGCGACGTCGCCGACGCGACGATCGTCAACCCCGGTGCCTGGACTCATTACAGCTACGCGATCCGCGATGCGCTCGAGATCGCGGACCTTCCGGCGGTCGAGGTGCACCTCTCGAGGGTCGACGAGCGCGAGCCGTGGCGCTCGCACTCGGTGCTCGACGGGCTGGTGATCGCGAGGATCTCCGGGAGGGGCGTCGACGGCTACCGGGAGGCGCTCGAACTGCTGAAGAAGGAGCTCGGGGCGTGAGCGCGGGACGCGCGGATCGCCTCGCGGCGGCGGTCGCCGAGGAGGGCCTCGACCAGCTGATCGTCGGCGACCTCGTGCGCCCCGGCGACACCGGCCTCGACTTCGGCGCCAGCCTGCGCTGGCTGACCGGGTTCACCGGCAGCAGCGGGCTGGCGGTGGTCGGTGCGGAGGCGCGGATCTTCATCACCGACTTCCGCTACGTCGAGCGCGCCGCGCGAGAGGTCGACGAGGGCTTCGAGCGCGTCACCGCGACCAGACGCCTGCTCCCCGAGCTCGGCTCGCACCTGCGCGGTCGCGTCGGCTACGACGAGACGGTGACCAGCGTCGTCAACCTGCGCAAGCTCGAGGACCAGCTCGCGTCCCGCATCGGCGAGGTCGAGCTGATCGCGGTCTCCGGGGTCGTCGAGCGGCTGCGGCGGATGAAGGACCAGCACGAACAGTCGGCGATCGCCGAGGCGGCGCGGCTGGCCGACCAGGTCTACGAGGAGGTGCTCGCCGACGGGCTGATCGGACGCCGCGAGCACGAGGTCGCGCGAAGCGCCGAGGCGAGGATCCGCGAGCTCGGCGGTGAGCCGGCGTTCGAGGCGATCGTCGCGGCCGGGGCCAATGGCGCCTCGCCGCACGCCGAGCCCTCGGAGCGCGAGATCGGGGCCGGCGAGCTCGTCGTCTGGGACATGGGGGCTCGCCTCGACGGCTACTGCTCGGACTGCACCCGCACCTTTGCGGCCGGCGAGCCCGAGGCGGAGGCGCGCGAGGTCTACGAGCTCGTCCGCTCCGCGCAAGCCGCGGGCCTCGACGCGATCCGCGCCGAGGTCGGCGGGGCCGACGCCGACCAAGTCGCGCGCGAGGTGATCGAGGCCGCCGACCGCGGCGAGCAGTTCGGCCACGGGCTCGGTCACGGGGTCGGGCTCGAGGTCCACGAGGCGCCACGGCTCGGGCCGCAGTCGGAGGACGAACTGATCGCGGGCGACGTGGTCACGGTCGAACCCGGGGTCTACCTGCCGGGTCGGTTTGGCGTTCGGATCGAGGACCTGGTGGTGGTCACCGCCGACGGGCACCGCAACCTGAGCTCGCTGCCCAAGGAGCTGCGGATCGTCGCCTAGGGTCGAGCCCCTGAACGCAGTGTCAAGGTAGGTTCCTGGGTATGGCCGGGACCGTGGATTTCGAATCCGGACAGCGCTTGTTGCGGGAGCTGAGCCAGTGGCGACCGCCGGGCGGAGTGGTGTCCGTCTACCTGGCGATCGAGCCGGGAGATCGGGCCGAGGGCTGGCGAATCGAGCTTCGCGATCAGCTTCGTGACCTCGACCAGGATGCCGCGCAGCGGATTCTGACCCGCTTTTCCGATGACACCCCGACGCGCGGCGGCCGCACTCATCTCGGGTTCGTCGAGGTCGACGGCGAGGGACGCGAACTCTGGGAGCGCCTGCAGATGCCGATCGAGCGGACCAAGGTCGTGCACGCCCCGACGCCCTGCCTGACTCCGCTCGTCCGCCTGCTCGACGAGGGCTGGCCCGTCGGCGTCGTAGTCGTCGCGCTCGAGCGCGTGCGTGTGCTCGAGTGGGCTCTGGGCGAGATCTCCGAGCTCGACGGTTGGGAGCTCGAGATCACCAGCCTCGACTGGCAGGAGCGCAAGGCGCCGCGCCGCGACCCCGGCTCTACCGGGACCGGCGCCAGCGCCTCGGGGCGCGACCAGTACGCGCAGCGGCTCGAGCACAACCGCGACCGCTTCCTCAAGGAGGCGGGGCAGCTGGTCTCGGCGCGCTACGGGACGCGCCACTGGCGCCGGATCCTGGTGGTCGGCGACGGCGATCGCGCGCAGCTGCTGGCGGGCGGCCTCGGCCGGCAGGCGGAGCTGGTGCACCAGATCCACCACGACCTGATCCGCGCCGGGACGCCGGAGATCGGGTCCCGCGTCACGGAGGAGCTCAGCCACCTCAACCGCATCCGCGAGCAGGAGCTCGTCGCCCAGCTCGAGCAGGCGATCGGCTCCGACGTCGGCGCCGCGCTCGGCCTCGAGGAGGTGCTCGGCGTGCTCGACCAGGGCCGGGCGCGCCACGTGATCTTCGACGCGACCCGGCACTGGGACGGCGACGGCGCAATCTCGCCCGGCGAGCTGATGATCGAGCGCGCCCTTGCGACGAGCGCCGCGGTCACCCCGGTCGAGGGGCAGGCGGCGACCGCGCTCGCTCAGCACGGCGGCGCCGCCGCCCTGCTGCGCTACTGAAAACACGAGCAACGAGGAGGCACAGATGACGCTGAAGGTCGAGAGCGACAGCATCACACACGGTGAGCGCGTCCCCGACGGGCATGCGTTCGGCGTCCCGGACGGACAGGGCAAGGCGGCCGCCGAGGGCGGCAATCGCAGCCCGCACCTGCGCTGGGCCGGCCATCCCGACGAGACCGCCTCGTTCGCGGTGGTCGTCTACGACCCCGATGTGCCCGCCGATCCGTCCGACGTCAACCAGGACGGCAAGTCGGTGCCCGCCGAGGCCGAGCGCCTCGACTTCACCCATTGGCTGCTCGTCGACGTCTCGCCGGAGGTCACCGAGCTCCCCGAGGGCGCGGGCTCGACCGAGATCGTCGCCGGCGGCAAGCCGGCCGGCAAGACCGAGCACGGGATCACCGGTGTCAACAGCTACACGGACTTTCTCGCCGGCGACCCCGACATGGGCGGCACCTACGGTGGCTACGACGGCCCTTTCCCGCCCTGGAACGACGAGCGCCTTCACCACTACCACTTCGTCGTCTATGCGCTCGACGTGCCGAGCCTCGGCCTCGAGGGCGAGTTCACGCTCGACGACGTGCGCCGGGCGATCGAGGGCCACGTGCTCGACGAGGGCGAGCTGGTCGCCACCTACACGCTGCACCGCGACATGCTCTAGCCGGCGGTGGAGGGGCGCGGCGTCCCGCGTGTCGCGATCACCGCGAGAGGTCGACGCTCGGCTCGAGCGAGGTCGCGAACGCGACCAGAAGCTCGATCGCGCCCTCGACGTCGCGCAGGTCGACGGTTTCGACCGGAGAGTGCATGTAGCGCAGCGGCACCGATACGAGCCCGGTCGGCAGCCCAGCCTGGGAGATCTGATAGGCGTCGGCGTCGGTGCCGGTGAACCGGCCCGAGGCCTCGACCGTGTGGTCGATCCCGGCGCTGCCCGCGGCCTCGACGAGCAGCTCGAAGACATGCGGCGACAGCGTCGAGCCGCGACCGATCACCGGTCCGGAGCCGAGCGGATGGCTGCCGTTCTCCTTCTCGTCGACGCCCGGCGCGTCGGTTGCGTGAGTGACGTCGACGACGACGGCGATCTCCGGCTGCAGGGCGTAGGCGCTGGTCTTCGCGCCGTTGAGACCGATCTCCTCCTGGACGGCAACGACCCCTGCGACGCTGCCCGTCAGCCCGCCGCGCTGATGGCAGCGGCGCGCGACTTCGAGCGCAACGTAGGCACCGAGCCGGTTGTCCATCGAGCGCGAGACCAAGCGTTCGCCCGCGAGCGCGAGCGGCTCGGCGGCGATCACGACCGGGTCACCGATCCGGAGCATCGACTTCGCGTCGTCTCCGTCGGCGGCTCCTACGTCGATGTGGAGCCCGTCGAGCTCGACCGCCTTCTTGCGCTGATCGTCCTTGAGCAGGTGGATCGGCTTGCGGCCGATGACGCCGGACACTGGGCCGTCCTTGGACTGGATCGCGACCCGCTGGCCGACGAGGATCTGCGCGTCCCAGCCGCCGATCGGGGCGAAGTACGCGAAGCCCTTCTCGTCGACATGGGTGATCGCGAGCCCGATCTCGTCGATGTGGCCGACGATCGCCACCAATGGCTTGGCGTCGGCGTCACCGACGCGGGCGATCGACGAGCCGAGCCGGTCGGTCTCCAGCTCCGCGAACGCCGCAGCCTCCCGCCATACCGCGGTCGCAGGTCCCTCGTAGCCCGAGGGCGCCGGCGCGCGCAGCAGCCTGTCCAGGAGCTCAGGCACCTCCGCCATGCCGCTGCAACCCTAGCGACCCGCTTGCAGGCCGGTTTCCGTCGACCGTGCCGGCACGTTCGGGGCGGCCGGCAGGCGAGGCGCCGCCGTCCGTGGTTGCGTAACGTGGGCCTCGCATGCGAAGGATCGTGGTCGGATTCGACGGCAGCGAGCAGGCGCGGGACGCCCTGGCGCTCGCCGACGTGCTGCGCGGGCGCGACGGCGAGGAGCTGACCGTCGCCGTCGTCGACTCGGTCGAGCCGCTGCTGGGCGAGGCCGCGCAGTCGACCGAGGCCCGCGAGAGCAAATTCGAGCGCTGCCGCGAGGCGGCCGCCGAGCAGCTCGGCCGCTCGAGCTTCGTGCACCAGACTGCGACCGGCGCCGCGCCGGCCGCGCTCGAGCAGATCGCCCGCGACGCCGAGGCCGACCTGATCGTCCTCGGGTCCACGCACCGCGGCAGGCTGGGTCGCGTGCTTCCCGGGAGCGTTGGAGAACGGCTGCTGCAGGGCTCGCCGTGCGCCGTCGCGGTCGCTCCCAACGGCTACGCCGAGCACGCTCATCCGGCGATCGCCCTGGTCGGGGTCGGCTACGACGCCTCGCCGGAGGCGAGCGTGGCGCGGCGCGAGGCGGAGGCGCTGGCGCGTCACTTCGACGCGCAGCTGCGCCTGATCGGGGTCGCGGCCGGGGCCGAGGGCTCGGGCCGCGGCGGCACGGCGGCCACGAGCCCCGGAGCGACGCCCCGGCGCCGGATCGCGGCTGGTCTGGAGGCCGGCGCCGCGGCGTGCGCGCCCGACATCGACGTCGAGACGGTGCTCGAGGAGGGCGATCCGGCGGCCGCGCTCGCCGGGCAGGGGGTCGAGCTCGACCTGCTGATCCTCGGCTCGCGACGGCACGGCCCGCTGCGCACGGTGCTGCTCGGCGGCGTGGCCTGGGACACCGTCAGGCTGGCCCCCTGTCCGGTGCTCGTCGTCCCGCGCGGCGCTCACCTCGAGTCGCCGGCGGCGCCGCAACCGGGCTCGGATGCGACCCGCAGCTGAGCGTCTCAGGCCTTCGAGGCGACGCGGCGCTCGACGGCGCGCTCGGCCTTGCTCGGCCCGCGAAGGTCGAGCGGGTCGAGCGCGGTCGCCCTCGGAATCACCAGCACCGGGCAAGCCGCAGCGGCGATGAGCTTCCGGGTCGTGCTTCCGAGCACCGTGCGCTTCAGCGGTCCGTATCCGCGCGAGCCCGCGACGATGACGTCGAAGTCGGCGCTCGCCTCGGCCAAGATCGACCCTGCATCGCCGATCAACAGGCGCGCCTCGGCACCCAGATCGGGAGGAGTGCGACTGGCGGCCAAATCGAGCACGCGCTGCTTTTGCTCTCGCTCGAAGTCGTGGAACTCTGCGGCCGAGAAGATCGCCCACGAGGTGGCGTAGCCGTAGTGCGGGGTATCGGCGACCGTCAAGATGGCGAGCGACCCGTGGTGGCGCTCCGCGAGGCCGATCGCGGTCTCGAGCGCCGCCCACGCCTCGGGTGATCCGTCGTATGCGACGCCGGCTCGAAGCAGGTGGCGTTCCTTGCGCTCCGCGTAGCCGGCGGGGGCGACGGCGACCGCGCACGGCGCTCCGTGGACGAGCGAGATCCCGGTGCTGCCGAGCAGCGTGCGTCCGACCTGGCCCCGGTGAGAGGAGCCGACCACGATCATCTGTGCCCGCTCGTCGTCGGCGAGGCTGGTCAGCGCCTTGGGGACGGAGCGACTGGCGATCGGCTGCGTCACCGGGCTGAGGCCGTCGAGCCGATCGCGCACGAAGTCGAACGCCTCGCGGCTCTCGGTCTCGAGAGCGCTCTTCAGGTCCGCCTCGCTCATCAGACCGTGAGGCCATGGGTAGACCGAGGCCACGACCGGCACCGCGTCGAGGGTCTCGGCGAACATCCCGCCGAGCGCAAGTGCGTCGCGGCCCTGTGGGGTGTCCTCGAATCCAATGATGATCTTGCGCTTCATTCCGCCTCTCCGCTCCGGGTGGGAACAGCAAACCGGGTCGAAGCCCCCGCCGCATCCGCGCCGACGTGCCAACCGCCTCAGTAGTGCCCCGGTATTCAGCCTGCGGCTCGCCCCGGCCCCGGCCGGCTCGTCGAACAGCGATTACCCTGCACTCGGAGAACGCTTGGAGCGACATGGAAGCGATCAGCGGATCAATGCAGAGGGAGGAGCTCGAGCGGCTGCTCCAAGTTGGACGGGCGATGGTCTCGGATCTCGACCTCGACTCGGTGCTCGGGCACGTCGTCGATGCCGCCCGCGAGCTGACCGGAGCGCAATACGCGGCGCTCGGCGTCCTCGACGACGACAAGCGCCAACTCGAGCGCTTCGTCTACGTCGGGATCGACGAGCAGACGCGGCAGCGGATCGGCCCGCTGCCGCGCGGGCATGGGCTGCTCGGCGAGCTGATCCGCGAGCCGCGCCTGCTGCGACTGAGCCGGATCAGCGACCACCCCCGCTCCTACGGGTTCCCGGCCGAGCACCCGCCGATGACGACCTTCCTGGGAACGCCGGTGATGATCCACGGTGAGGTCTACGGAAACCTCTACCTGACCGACCGGGCGGATGGGCAGGAGTTCGACGAGCGCGACGAGGAACTGGTCGCCGTGCTCGCGGAGTGGGCCGCGATCGCGATCGACAACGCGCGCACGCACCGGCGGATCACCAGCAGAGGCGCCGAGCTCGAGCGCGCCCTGCGCGGCCTTCAGGCGACCGCGTCGCTGGGTCGCGAGCTGGGCGGCGAGAGCGACCTCGACCGGGTGCTCGAGCTGATCGTCAAGCGCGGCCGGGCACTGGCGGAAGCGCGGGCGTGCTTCGTCCTGATCGTGGCCGACAGCGAGCTGCTCGTCGGCGCCGCCGCCGGCGAGATCTCCGGGGACGTGGTCGGCCGCCCGATCGCAAAGGACGAATCGCCCGCGGGCGATGTGCTCAAGGCGGGGGTCACCCAGCGGGTCGGGTCGACGGCGGTCGCGGGCTTTCGCGAGCTCGGGGTCGAGGGGCGATCGGTGCTCCTGATCCCGCTGCGCGCGCGCGGGCAGAGCCATGGCGTGCTGGTGGCGATCGATCGGCTCGGCGAGGACCCCACCTTCAGGCTCGAGGACGAGCTGGCCATGGAGTCGTTCGCGACCAGCGCCGCCAACGCGATCGCGGCGGCGCTGACGATGGAGGACGAGAAGCTGCGGATGTCGATCGCCTCCTCCGAGCGCGAGCGAGGCCGCTGGGCGCGCGAGCTGCACGACGAGACACTGCAGGAGCTCGGGGCGCTGCAGGTGATGCAGGAGAGCGCGCTTCAGGTCAGCACACCGGAGGCGATGCGGAGCGCGCTCGAGAGCGCCAACGTCCAGGTGCGGCGCGCGATCGAGGGGCTTCAGGGATTGATCACCGAGCTGCGCCCGGCCGCGCTCGACCAGCTCGGCACCGCCGCGGCGCTCGCGTCGCTGGTCGAGCGGCTCAGGGCGCGCAGCGCGATCGATATCGAGCTCGACGTCGACCTCGCGTACGAGCGCAACGAGGCCGCCGTCCGTCACACGCCCGAGCTCGAGGCGACGGTCTACCGCGTGGTGCAGGAGGCCCTCAACAACGTCGTCAAGCACGCCGACGCCAGGCACGTCCGGGTCGCGGTCGAGGAGCGGGCGAGAGCGGTCTCGATCATCGTCGAGGACGATGGCCGCGGGATCGACCCGGACGCCGGCGGCGGCTTCGGATTGATCGGGATGCGCGAGCGGGTGGGGCTGGTCGGCGGGCAGTTGAGCATCGAGCCGGGCGCGGACGGGGGCACCCGCGTGACCGCCTCGCTGCCCGTGGTCGAGACCGAGCCGGAGACCGAATAGTCCAGCGCCGGGGCAGATGGCGTGCGCCTCGCGGATCGCCCCGACGCCTCGGGCCGGACGCAGTATCCGGCGGTGAACCTCGGCGGGCTCGATCTCCGGCCACTGTCTCCGCAGTGACTACCGACGCGCTCGCGTGTGCGGCCCGGATGCCTCCCGCGCGCTTGACTCGTACGGTCGCGGGTATGAACTCCGCGATGTCCGGATCACCGAGTCCAGGCGAAAAGCCGCTTGCCGGGGCGACCGTCGAGCAGTTCGCGAACATCGGCATCGTCGGCTGCATGCCCGACGCGCCGCTCGAGGAAGTCGCGTTTCTGATGGCGAACAACCGCGTCCACGCCGTGGTCGTGGTCGACGACAGCGCCCCCGAACCGGCGGTGATCGCCGATTCCGATCTGATCGCGGCCGCGGCCAGCGGCCGGTTCGACCACCTCAGCGCCGCCGATATCGCCAGCTCCGAGTCGGCGAGCGTGCGCGCCGACGAGCCGCTCGATGCGGCCGCGCGGCTGCTCGCCGAGCGCGGCACTTCGCACCTGATCGTTCGCGACCATCGCGGCACGCCGGTCGGCGTCCTGTCGACGCTCGACCTCGCGCGGGCGATCTCGGGCCGCGACGCGGGTTGAGCGAGGTCCGGGGGATGCCGCGCGACCAAGGCAGCGGCGGCGGCCTCCGCGTCGTGCTCGCGGGCGGCGGAATCGCCGGGCTCGAGGCGGCGCTCGCGCTGCACGATCTGGCCGGCGAGCGCGTCGAGATCACGCTCGTCGCCCCGGACCCCGACTTCCTCTACAAGCCGCTTACGGTTGCGGAGCCGTTCACGGGCACCCCGGCGCAGCGACACGAGCTCGGGCCGCTGCTCGCCGAGCTCGGGGCGCGCCACGTCGCGGGGGCATTGGAACGGGTCGATGTCGGCGCGCATTCCGTCTCGCTCGATCAGGAGCGGAGCCTCGACTACGACGCGCTGATCGTTTGCATCGGCGCCCGGGCCCGCCCGGCCTACCGCTCCGCCGAGACCTTCTGGAGCGCGAGCTCCGATCTCCCGGTCGACGAGTTGATCGAGCGCGCCGAGGGCTCCGAGGACGGGACGCTGGCGCTCGTCGTGCCGCCCGGGACGAGCTGGCCGCTGCCGCTCTATGAGGTGGCGCTCCAGCTTCGCCGTCGCTCAGAGGAGCTCGGCCGAGGCGACCTGAGGTTGCGCCTGTACACCACCGAAGACGGACCGCTGATGATCTTCGGGACGCCCGCAAGCGGGGCGGTCGCGGCGCTGCTCGAGGGGCGGCGCATCGAGCTCGAGCCCGAGAGCTACGTGGTCGAGCGCGAGACGGGGGAGCTCGAGCTCCATCCGGGGGGCGGCCGCGTCGCGGCGGAGGTGGTGATCGCCTTGCCGCGGCTCGTCGGCCCGGCGATCGAGGGACTGCCGGCCGACGACGCCGGATTCCTGCCGGTCGACGAGCACGGGCGCGTGCACGGCGCGGAGGGCGTCTACGCGGCTGGCGATGGAACCGACTTTCCGGTCAAGCAGGGCGGGATCGCCACCCAGCAGGCGGACGCGGTCGCCGAGCACGTCGCCGCCGCGGCGGGCGCGCCCGTCGAGCCGTCGCCGTTCGCCCCGGTGCTTCGCGGGCAGCTGATCACGGGCGCGGAATCACTGCATATGCGCCACGAGCTCACCGGCGGACACGGCGAGGGGGTGGCATCGCTTGACTACCTGTGGTGGCCGCCCGAGAAGGTCAGCGGCCGCTACCTCTCGGCGTGGCTGAGCCATTCCCTGCCGACCCGCGATCTCGATCCGCCCACCGGGGCGATGGAGATCGAGGTCTCCTTGCCCCACGAATGGCACGGCGACCCGATGTTCTCCCGCCCCGCGCAGAAAGGAAAGTGACGCCGACTCGCGTGGTGATCGCGGGCGGCGGTCCGGCCGCCGTGGAGGCGGCGCTGGCGCTGCGCCGGACGCTCATACCGGGGAGCGAGGTCGTTCTGGTTGCCCCGGAGGAGGACTTCGTCTATCGGCCGCTCGCGGTCGCTGAGCCGTTCGACGCCGGCGAGGCCTGGCGCTATCCGCTGGCGCGAATCGCCGAGCTCGCGGGGTCGAGGCAGATTCGCGATCGACTCGAGCGCGTCGACGCTCCCGCCCACGAGCTCGCGCTCGCGCTCGGGCGCTCGCCTCGGCTACGAGGCCCTGCTGATCGCGATCGGCGCGCGTGCGACGGACGCCATTCCCGGCGCGATCACCTTTCGGGGCAGCGGCGGAGATCCCGAGTTTCGCCACGCCGTCGAGCGCCTCCGGTCGCTCGGCGGCCAGATCGTGTTCAAGGTCCCGAACAGGGTCCGCTGGTCGCTGCCGCTCTACGAGGTTGCGATGCTGGCGGCGCGTGAGCTCGATCGCCCGGGCGAACACGGGGTGACGGTCTCGATCGTCACGCCCGAGGCCGAGCCCTTGGCGATCGTCGGCGGCGAGGTCTCCGCCGAGCTGGCCCGGCGCCTGGACGAGCTCCGGATCCACCTCCACGTATCGGCGGACCCGCTGGTGCGCCATCCGCTCGCCGAGCCGGTCGAGTCGGCCGACGAGCGAGTCGTGGTCGCGCTGCCGCGCTGGGTGGGGCCGCGTGTCGCGGGCCTTCCGTCGACAGATGAGGGATTCCTGAGCACCGATCAGCACCAGCGGGTCATCGACGCCGAGGCCGTCTACGCTGCCGGCGACGTCACCGACTACGAGATCAAGCAGGGTGGCCTGGCGACCGAGCAGGCAGCAGCGGCCGCGACGACGATCGCCGCCGACCTCGGATTCGCGATCCGCCCAGGCTCGGTCGAGCCCGTGCTGCGGGCGCGTCTGTATACGCCCGGCCGGCCGCTGTTCATGCGCGCCCGACTCGAGGATGCGCACCGGCAACCGGCGACGGTCGCCGAGACGCCACTGTGGTGGCCCGGGTCGAAGCTCTACGGCCGGCACCTGGCCCCGTTTTTGGCCGAGTTGGCGCTCGAGGGACCCGCGCCCGCCGACCCGTCCTAGACCCCCGCGCCGAGACCGTTTGCCGGGGCGGGGTCAGCGCTCGACGAGCTCGTTCTCGATCGCGTAGGCGATCAGCTCGGCCCGGGTCGACAGGCCGGTCTTGCGCTGGATGTTGGCCCGGTGGGTCTCAACCGTTCGCACACTGAGCACGAGCTTCTCTGCGATCTCCGGGTTCATGTAGCCGAGCGCGAGCAGGCCGAGCACCTCGACCTCGCGCGGGGTGAGATCGTCCGGCGGCCCCTCGGGTTCCGGCTCGGCGGCCAGCCGCGCGCCGAGGTCCGGGTTGATGTAGGTGTGCCCGGCGATCACCGCGCGAACCGCGGCGACCAGTTCGCTCGCGGCCGAGTGCTTGATCACGTAGCCCTTCGCTCCGCTGCGCAGAGCGGTGCGCGCGAACGCCGGCTCGTTCTGCATCGTCAACACGACGACCGCGGTCCCCGGCGAAGCCTCGAGGATCTTGGGGATCGAGTCGAGGCTGGAGACGCCGGGCATGTTGAGGTCGAGGACCAGCACCGAGGGCTTGTGCCCGAGCGCGTAGCGCGTCGCGGTCTCAGCGTCACCGGCCTCCGCCACCACCTCGATGTCGGTCTCGGCCTCGAGCACCATCTTGATCCCGTTGCGGACCAGCTCGTGGTCGTCGGCGAGCACGATGCTGATCGGGCGCTCGCTCGGCGGGGCTTGCTGGTCGTCGGTCATCGCAGTCAGCCTAGAACCCGGTCGGTCACCCCGTCGATCCCCCATTTTCCGATCGGCTCAAACGTCAACAGGTTAGGATCCGTGCCGGCTGGTCGGCGACGATGGCGAGAGGAGCCGGATGAGCGGAGGATTGGTCGTCTACGAGTCGATCCACGGCAACACGCGCGCGATCTCCGAGGGCCTGCGTGACGGCGCTCGAGGTCGAGGTCAGGCCCGTCCACGAGGCCGCGGCCTCGCCTCGAAGCTGAGCGCGCGGTAGGGCGATGCGCCTCGTCGTTCGATCCATGCTCGTGCTCATCGGCGTCCTGCTGGTCGCGGGGCTCGCGCCCGCCGGCTCGACCGCGGCGACGACGGACGAGGACGATGCGATCGTGGTCATCTCCGGGCCGGCGCAGGTCGGCCGCGGCGAGGCGGCGGACGGCGTGTATGTCGTCCACGGCGACGCGACGGTCGCCGGCACGGTCACCGACGACGTCTTCGTCCTCGACGGCGATGCGACCGTCTCGGGCCATATCGAGGGAGACTTGCTGACTGCGGCGGGCCAGGCGCGCCTGCTCGGCGGTGCGACTGTCGACGGGGACGTGCTCTACGGCGACGAGAAGCCGGTGATCTCGCCGGCGGCCACCGTGTCGGGCGAGGTCAGCGACGAGAACTGGAATGACGCCTTCGGCGCTCTGCCCGTGGTCGGCGCGATCGTCATCTGGGCCGCGTTCACGATCTCGGCGCTGATTCTCGGCATCGTCCTGGTGATGGTCGCCCCGCGCGCGGCCGATGCGGTGTTCGCGCAGGCCGAGCGCCGGATGCTCCTCTGCGTCGTCTTCGGCCTCGCCACCTTCGTCGCCATCCCGTTCGCCGCCGTGCTCGCGGCGGCGACGCTCCTCGGGCTGCCGCTCGGCCTCGCGCTCCTGCTCGCCCTGCTTCCCCTGGCAGCGGTTGCCTATGTGACCACCGCCTGGGTGCTTGGGCGGGCCATCGTCCGCCGCCCCGATCGGCGGGTGCTCGCCTTCCTCGCCGGGCTCGCGATCCTGCGATTGCTGGCGCTGATCCCGGTCCTAGGGATCCTGGTGTGGTTCTGCGCGGTGATCGTCGGCCTCGGCCTGCTCGTCGGTGCGCTCGGCGCCTCTCGCTCCGCACCGGCCGGGCGGGCCCCTGGACCGACCGCGCCGGCGGCCGCCTGAGCCCGGAGGCGCGGCGCGCCCGAGGCTTCGACCGGCCGACCGCCCGCTACCCTGGCCGCCGTGATCTCGACGAATCAGTTCAAGAACGGCACCCACATCGAGGTCGACGGGACCATCTACCGGATCGTCGAGTTCCAGCACGTGAAGCCAGGTAAGGGCGGAGCGTTCGTTCGCTCGAAGCTGCGCAGGCTCGAGGACGGATCGGTTATCGACAGGACCTTCCGGGCCGGCGAGAAGTTCCGCCCCGTGCGGACGGAGTCCCGGCGAATGCAGTACCTCTACGACACCGGCGACGCCGCCGTGTTCATGGACACCGAGTCCTATGAGCAGACGGAGATCCCGCGCGACTCGATCAGCGCGGAGATGCGCTGGGTGCTGCCGAGCGAGACGGTCGAGCTGCTGCTCGTCGACGAGCGGCCGGCAGGCGTCCAGGTCCCGAGCGCCGTCGACATGACCGTGAGCCAGACCGACCCCGGGCTCAAGGGCGATACCGCCTCCGGTGGTGGGACGAAGCCGGCGACGCTGGAGTCCGGCGTCGTCGTCCAGGTGCCCCTGTTCGTCAACGAGGGCGACCGCATCCGGGTCGACACCCGCAGCGGCGAGTACGTCTCGCGCGCGTAGAGATACACCGCTGCCACATCGACTCACCACCCGTGCGCCGGAGCCTGCCACGCTCCGCGCTGCGGGAGTGCGGGGTGGGCGATCAGGCGGTGCTGAGACAGGTGACGCGCCGTCGGCGGGGTAGCCTCCAGCGCGTGAGACGTTCCGACCAACGCCGCGACGCCGTCTTCGCGCTCTATCAGCGCGAGGTCACCGGGCGGCCGCTGGGAGAGCTGCTCGACGGGGCGAAGCCGTTCTCGCGAGACCTCGCGGCGGCGACCGCCGCCCAGATCCCGGAGCTCGACGCCCAGATCGCGAGTCTCTCGCGTGGATGGGAGCTCGATCGGATCGCGCCGCTCGAGCGCTGCGTGATGCGCGTCGCGCTTCACGAGATGCGCGATCCGGAGGGAGCGCCGGTGGAGGTCGCGATCGACGAGGCCGTCAAGCTGGCGCAGGAGTACTGCGGTGCCGACGCGCCGGGGTTCGTGAACGGGATCCTCGGCTCGGCGGCGCGCGAGCTCGAGGAGGCTCGGCGATGACGGATCCGCTGTCGGAGATCCGCGCCGCGGCCGACGAGCTGCGCGGCATCTCCGAGAGGCTGCGCGACCCCGAGGTCGGCGACGAGCGAGCCGCGGAGCTCGCGCGCGAGGCGGCCGAGGTCGTCAGCCGCGCCGGGAACGAGCTCGACCGCGCCCTCAGCCAGGCCGACGGCGACGAGGGCTGAGCGGCCACGGTGGCGGGGGCGGAGTACCCGGACGACCTTCGCGCCCTGGTCGAGGAGCACCTGCGCGGGCTCTCGTTCTCGGGACGAGATGCCACCGAGGGCCTCGACGAGGCGATGCGCTACTCGCTGCTCGCCGGCGGCAAGCGGATCCGGCCCGTGCTCTGCCTCGCCGCGGCGCGCGCGGTCGGCACCGAGCCCGTCGAGGTGCTGCCCGCGGCGGCGTCGATCGAGCTCATCCACACCTATTCGCTGATCCACGACGACCTGCCGGCGATGGACGACGACGAGCTGCGGCGCGGGCGCCCGACCTCTCACGTCGTCTACGGCGAGGACGTCGCGATCCTCGCCGGCGACGGCCTCTTCGCGGAGGCGATCCGCCACTTCGCCGAGCGCCAGCGCGGTGAGCCGGCCTGCGTGCTCGCGGCGCTGGCCGAGCTGGTCAGAGCGACCGGGGTGGGCGGGATGGTGGGCGGGCAGTACATCGACGTGACCAACACACGGCCCGGCGCCTCATCCGCCACGCGTCCGGAAACGCCGTGGTCAGCGCCGGATCCCGATCGGCTGCGCGAGCTGCACAGCCTCAAGACCGGCGGTCTGATCGCGGCGAGCGTCGTCGTGCCGCTGGTGCTCGCCGGTCTCGACGAGCGCCGCATGTCGCCTTTCCGCCGCTTCGCCGACGAGCTCGGCGTGCTGTTTCAGATCGTCGACGACATCCTCGACGTCACCGGCTCCGACGAGGAGCTGGGCAAGTCGCACGGCTCAGACGAGCGCCTCGGGAAGCTCACCTACGTGAGCCTGTTCGGCGTCGAGCGGGCCAGCGAGCTCGCCGGCGAGTCACACACGAAGGCGCTGGCTGCGCTTGCCGACGCCGACGGCGAGACCGCGGACCTGGGGCGGATCACCGACCACATCCACACCCGCCGGCGCTAGCCGGTGGCCACCGCCTTCGAGCCGGGCCCGGCGCCCCGGCTCAGGGAAACACGACCTCGCCCGTCTCGGAGTCGGTGACGGTGATCGCCAGCGCCGGGCAGGCCTCGGCCGCAGCGAGGATCTTCTCGTCGGCGCCAGTGCCGATCACGACCGCCGTCTCGTCGAGCGCGAAGACGCCGGGGGCGAGAGCCACGCAGTCGCCATGGGCGCTGCACTCGGCGTCGTCGATGGTTGGCACATATGTCATCTGGTCGTCTCCTTGGTTTGTGGGTTGGATTTTTCGATCAGCCGCCGCATCGCGGCGAGCTCGCGCGGGCGACCGACTGCCAGACCGGCCGCCGGACGCCCGTCGCGCATGTAGAGGACGCTGAAGTCGCGATCGTCCGGATCACCGCTGAGGCGCGCCTCGTGGACACCCGAGGCGTGGCCCACCAGCTGGATCCGCGAGCCGAACTGATCGCTCCAAAAGCTCGGCAGCGGGGTGGGTCGCGGGGGCCCGCCGAGAATCGACTGGGCGACCGCGGCGCCCTGGCGACTCGCCGCGTCCCAGTGCTCGGTCCGGGCGTGCTCGGCGATCCGCGGGTCGAAGGGACGGGCGACGTCGCCGGCGGCGTAGACGTGGGGGAGGCCGGTGCGACCGCCGGCGTCGGTGAGAACGCCGGTGGCGTCGAGCTCGGTGCCGCGGAGCCAGTCGGTCGCCGGGGCGACGCCGACGCCGACCACGACGACATCGCAGTCGAGCCGCTCGTCCGTCCTCCAGCTCGAGCCGCTCGACGCGGCCGTTGCCCGATGCGCCGGCGAGCCGTGCCGAGAGCAATATGCGTACGCCCTGGTCGCGATGCATGCGTACGAGCCAGCGGCCGACGTCCGGTCCGAGAACGCCCGCGAGCGGGAGCTCCAGGGCCTCAACGATCGTCACCTCGGCTCCGAGGGCGACGGCCGTGGCGGCGACCTCGAGCCCGATGAAGCCCGCGCCGATGATCACCAGGCTCGATCCGGGCGCGAGCTCCGTGCGCAGACGCCCGGCGTCAGCGAGCGTTCGCAGGGAGAGGGCGTTCGCGAACCCCGTCAGCTGGGGGAGCGAGCGCGGCGCGGCGCCGGTCGCGATCACCAGGTCGTCGTAGGGGAGCGCGTCGGTGTGGTCGAGCTCGACCACCCGGCGCTCGGGCCGCAGGGCCGTGGCGCGGCGGCCGAGGATCAGCTCGACCGCGTTGTCATCGTGCCAGCCCGGGCCGCGGAGGCGAACGTCGTCGGCGTCGAGATCGCCGGCGAGCAGGCCCTTGGAGAGCGGCGGGCGGTCATACGGCGCCTCGGGCTCGGCGCAGACGATCCTGATCGGATCGGAGTAGCCGCGGGCGCGCAGCGTCTCCGCGCATCGCTGGGCGGCGAGCCCGCCGCCGACGATCACGGTGCCGTCGCGACTCACGCTTGACCCGCCTCGAGCTCGGGGCGCGTCGTCGCCCGCGGCACACGGCGTGCTACCGGCGTCGGCGCCCCCCGGCGCTTACGCCACGGCGTCGTCAGGCGGACGAGGAAGAGGACCGCGATCGGCGGCGCCGTGAGGATCAGCCACCAGCGCAGCCACGGCGTCGAGGCGTCGGTCCCGGCGCCGAGCGTGTGCGCGACCGCGAGCGCATAGACGACAACGGTCAGCCGGTGCGCGCGCCGCCAGAGGCGGGCGCCGATCCGGCGCCGAGCGTAGAAGCTGAGCCCGAGGATCGCGGCCAGGTAGCCGGCTCCGATGCCGAGCCCCGTCCACAGCGGCCGGTAGTCGATCGCGCCCGGAATGGTGATCCCGACGATGCCGGGATTGAGGAAGGCGTCGCCGAGCAGGGTGATCCCGTGGACGGCGATCGCGACCAACGCGGCGAGCGCGGTCTGCTCGTGGATCGCGGTCAGGATCCGAGCCCGACCGGGCGCGCGCATGATCTTGCCCGCCATTGTCAGTCCGATGGCGACGGAGATCGTGATCAGTCCGAGGGCGACCAGCCCCGACGCCCGGCTGGCGAGCCACCAGAGATGGTCGGCGAGCGCCGGGCTCATGCCGCGACCCCCGTGCCCGCCAGGGCAGCAGGGACCGAGATCACGAATCGCGGCCTTGCGTCGACTGGCCCGACCGGCTCGACCTCGCCGTCGTCGTGGACGATCAACCCCCCGGATCGCGCCAGCACCCGGCGTGCCCCCTCCGGTCCCGAGAGCAGGGCGGCCTTGGAGAGGGTCTCGGCCTCGAGGGCCGTGTCGCCGAGCGCCGTCGCCCCGACCAGTCCCGTCCACGCCGGCTCCCCGTTCGACGGATCGAGCAGGTGGTGGGCGAAGCGACCGTCGACGCGACGCCAGACGCGGACGTTGAGGCCCGAGGTGGCCACGGCACCGCCGCCCACGCGCAGCCGGTGATCGAGCTCGCCGGTGAGCGGGTGCTGGGCGAGGACCTCGAACGGCGCCTCGGCGGCCGCGAGGCCCCCTACCCGCAGGTCGCCGCCGCAGTCGACGACGAACCGTCCATAGGAGGCCAGTCGCTCCGCCAGCAGGTCGGCGGCGAGCCCCTTGCCGACGCCTCCGCTGTCGAACCGGACTCCGAAGGGCCGCCGGATGACGCCGGACGCCTCGTCGACCTCGATCCGTGACCAGCGCGCCTCCGGGCTCGGTCTAGCGGGCAGTCGCCGGGGCGCGAACGCCAGCGCTTCGCTCAGGGAGGCGGGCGTCGACCCCTCGCGGGAGTCCACGTACCCGGCCGACTCGATCTCGCCGACGAGGGTCGGATCGACGAGCCCTGCCGTGTGGCGGGCGGCCCAGAGGCCGGCGCGGACGGCAGTGCGAAGCAGCGCCGAGGCAGGGACCGCCGCACGCGGATCGGCGTTCAACGCGCAGAGCTCGCTCTCGGGGCGAAACCGCGACAGGCAAGCCTCGAACCCGTCGACGAACGCCCGCGCGTCGCGGACGGCGTCCTCGGCACTCGGGGCGCCGGGCCCGGGGTCGGCGACGATCAGCCGCACGTCGGAGCCCATCGCCCGGAAGGTGACGTCGCTGGCGCTCATGAGCTGCTGGTGACCGGCGCGGGGGCGGGTGCCGGGGCCGGCGCAGGGGCAGGTGCGGGCGCAGGCGCGGGAGCCGCCACCGGGGCGGGCGCCGAGCCGCCGCTGGGCGCCGAGGAGACGGCGGCGGGTGCGCTCGCCGGTCGCGACTTCGGCGGCAGGTGCACGACCCGCGTCTGCACGACCCTGCGGTCGATCACGGTCGGGCGCTTCGTTTGGGTCGCGGCGATCGTCGCCGCGCCCAGGGCGGGATCGTTGCCCGAGCGCAGCTGGAAGGCCAGGAACTCGAACAGCACCAAGAAGCAGGCGACCGAGGCCAGCGCTGTCGTCAACAGCCGGGGCCGTCGGCCTGGAGCCTTGGTGCGAGGCTCAGTCATCGGCGGCCTCGGACTCGCTGCCCTCGCCCTCGTCGTCGCCGTAGCCCGAGAGGTTGCCGCCGGCAGCACCGCCGCTCGAGTGGGTGGAGACCGGGGCCGGCGCCGGATTGCTCACCTGCACCGCGGGCGCCGACGAAGGGACCGGCGCCGCGGCCGGGGCAGCGGGAGCGGGGGAGGGCGGCGCCGCGGCAGCAGGACGTGAGGGCGTGGCGGGGAGCGGCGGGCCCGAGGCCTCGGTTCCCCTGGAATCGGGCCGCACGTGGATCGTCCGGTGGACGACGTGGGTGCGGACCTTGGGCTTGACGTGGGCCGCCGGGGTTGCCGCCGGCGTCGACGGGATCCCGTCGTTGGAGCCGAGCGCGTATCCGGCGAGGCCCCCGAGGCCGAGGACGGTTGCGCCGGTGGCGATCTTGAGTCCGATGTTCGTCACGAGCTGCTCTCCTTGTTAGCCGAACGGATCGCGTCGATTGTGCGGGAGCCTCGGGAAGCGGCCGCAAAGGCGCGGGTAAAGACTTGGACAAGGATTCGCGGCGCCGGGAGAGGCGCCTGAGACGGCCTCTACAGTGGGGCCGATGACGAACGGCAAGAGCGGCGTGATCTTGTTCGTCGAGGACGAGGACGCGATCTCGGCGGCGTTCTCGCGCGCGCTGGAGCGCGAGGGGTTCGAGCCGGTGGTCGCCCGGACGGCGGCCGAGGCGCTGGAGCTCGCCGGGCGGATGGAGCCCGACCTCGTGCTGCTGGACCTCAACCTCCCCGACGGCGACGGGCGCGATGTCTGCCGCGCGCTGCGGCGCGACTCGGACGTGCCGATCGTGATGCTGACGGCGCGGGGAACCGAGATCGACCGAGTCGTCGGGCTCGAGATGGGCGCCGACGACTACGTGGTGAAGCCGTTCAGCGGCGCCGAGGTGATCTCGCGGATCCGAGCGGTCCTGCGCCGCAGCCGCGCCGCTCCTGCCGCGGGCGGGTTCGAGCCCGTGTTCACGGTCGGCGAGCTCGAGCTCGACGTCGCCGCACGGATCGCGCGCCTGGGCGGCGAGCAGCTCAGCCTGACCCGCAAGGAGTTCGATCTGCTCGCCGAGCTCGCCCGCAACGCCGGTCGGGTGGTCACCCGCGAGGACCTGATGTCGCGCATCTGGGACGTCAACTGGTTCGGCTCCACGAAGACGCTCGACGTCCACGTCGGGGCCCTGCGACGCAAGCTCGGCGACGACCCCGCAGAGCCCCGATACATCGAGACGGTTCGCGGCGTCGGATTTCGGTTCGCCGCCTCGGAGGCCTCCCGATAACCCTCCGACGCACGCTTCTGATCGCCGTCGGCTACGTGCTGTTGCTGGCGGTCGTCGCCTTCGGGGTTCCGCTCGCAGTGAGCCTCCGCGACCGGGTCGACGCCGAGGTACGCAGCCAGGCGCGAAGCCAGGCCGACGTGCTCGCAGCCAGCGCCCACGAGCTCCTCGAGCCGGGTTCGCGGCGGGCGCTCGACCGCCTGGTCACCTCGTCGGGCCGATCGGTGCGAGGTCGGGTGATCGTCGTCGACGCGCAGGGACGGCTGATCGCCGACAGCACCGGCCCCGGCGAGGTGGGCGTCAGCTACGCGAACCGGCCTGAGGTCGCCGCGGCGCTGGGCGGCAGCAGCGACCAGCGCACTCGCCACAGCGACACCCTCTCGGCCGACATCCTCGCGACGGCCGTGCCGATCGTCGATCGGGGCTCGACCACCGGGGTCGTGCGCGTCACGCAAAGCGTCGATGCCGTCGATCAGGCGGTCCGACGCTCGATCGTCGAGATCGCGCTGCTCGCGCTCGTCGTCCTGGCCTTGGGGCTGGTCGCCGGGGCCCTGATCGCGCGGCGGATCGCGCGACCGATCGGCCGACTCGCCGAGGCCGCCGACCAGGTCGCGGGCGGCGATCTGCGGGCGCGGGCGCCCGTCGAGGGCAGCACCGAGCAGCGTTCCCTGGCGCACAGCTTCAACAAGATGACGACCAGGGTTGGCCGCCTGCTCGAAAGCCAGCAGGAGTTCGTCGCCGACGCGTCCCATCAGCTGCGCACGCCGCTCGCCGGCCTGCGCCTGCAGCTCGAGGAGCTCCAGGACGTGCGCTCGGAGCGCTACGCCCGTCAGGTGGCGGACGTCGCGATGCACGAGGTTGACCGTCTCGCGACGATCGTCGACGAGCTGCTCGTGCTCAGTCGGGCCGGCGAGCACGAGCTTCCTGAGGAGCGGCTCGCGCTCGGCGAGGCCGCCGATCGTGCGACCGAGCGCTGGCGCAAGGCGGCCGAGGCCGGCGGGTTGCGAATCTCGCGGCGCTCGGACGGCTCGCGATCGACGACGATGTGCGCGCGCTCCGACCTCGACCGCGCCCTGGACTCGCTGGTCGAGAACGCCGTCCTTTACTCGGCGCCCGGCGGCGAGATCACGATCGCCGACGGCCGCGCGGGCATCGAGGTGCTCGACCAGGGGCCGGGGCTCGAGCCGGGCGAGGAGGAGGCCGTGCTGGAGCGCTTCTATCGCGGGCGCGCCGGCAGGCGGGGACCGGAGGGCACCGGGCTCGGGCTTTCGATCGCTCGCGAGCTCGCCGCCCAGTGGGGCGGCGCGGTGAGGATCGAGAACCGTGCCGGCGGTGGCGCTCGCGCGCGCCTGGAGCTGCCGACCGAACCCGATCGCGCGCCGTTGAAGGCCGGCGCTTGAGGGCGTTCGTCTCATCGCAGGCCTCGCGCTGGATCGTGCTGGCGGTCGCCGGCCTGGCGGTCGCCCTCGCCGTCGGCATCGCCGCCTCCCAGCTGACCAGCGAGCGAATTGGCCTCGCGTCCGAGTCGATGAAGTCGGGCGAGGCGCTGGCGCCGAAGCTCCCGCAGCAAGGCGGTGGGAACGGTGAAGACGGGTCCGGTCACGGTTCCCACCAAGAGACCACCTCGACCACCACCACTCACCCGCCGGCGACCACGACGACCTCGACGACACAGACATCCGACGACTACGGCTCGGGCGTCGACGAGGAGTCGGGCGATGACGACTAGCATCAAGCGCGCGCTCGGATGGGCGACGAGCTCGGTGATCAAGACCGCACTCCTCGTCGTCGTTGCCGCGTTCCTGGTGATCCAGCTCGTCCCCTACGGTCGCGCCCACAGCAATCCGCCCGTCACTCGCGAACTCAACTACGACAGCCCGCGTACGCAGCAGCTGGTCAGGGATGCCTGCGGTGCCTGTCACACGAACGCGACCGATTGGCCAATCGAGAGCAACGTCGCGCCGTTCTCCTGGCTGATCCAGCACGACGTCGAGGAGGGCCGATCGATACTCAACTTTTCGGAGTGGGACCGGGCGCAGCAGGTCGGGATCGGCGAGGTCAGCGAGGTGATCAACGAGGGCGAGATGCCGCCGGTGCAGTACAAGCTGCTCCACCCGGACTCGAGGCTGTCGGACTCCGACAAGGCCGACCTGATCGCCGGACTGACACGCAGCTACAGCCAGGACCCGCCCGGGCCCTGAGGCGGGTCCGCCACGCCCGCGGCGCGCGGGCTGCGACAATTCGCCGTTCGCCCGCGATGACCGACGCAGCCGACAACCGCGACGCACGGGCGCGCGAGCGCCTGCTCGACTCGATCGATTCGCCGGCCGATCTCAACGGCCGCTCCGACGAGGACCTCGCCCGGATATCCCAGGAGGTCCGGGAGCTGATCATCGACACGATCGGCGAGATCGGCGGGCACTTCGGCGCCAACCTCGGCACCTGCGAGTTGGCGACCGTACTCCACAGCCTGATCGACTCGCCCACCGACAAGATCCTCTGGGACGTCGGCCACCAGGCCTATCCGCACAAGGTGCTCACCGGCCGGCGGGAGCGGCTGAAGACCATCCGCCAGTACGAGGGCCTGGCGCCGTTCTGTTCGGTGTTCGAGTCCGACCACGACATCATGGGCGCCGGCCACGCCTCTACCTCGATCGGCTACGCGGTCGGGCTCAAGGAGGCGATGCGCCACGGGATCGGCGAGGACGGCAAGGTCATCGCGGTGATCGGCGACGGCGCGCTCACCGGCGGCGTCGCCTTCGAGGCGCTGCACAACGCCGGTGGGCTGCAGACGCCGATCGTGATCGTGCTCAACGACAACGGGATGTCGATCTCACCCAACGTCGGGGCGATCGCGCGCTCCTTCCAGCGGCTGCGGGCGAACCCGCGCCTCTACCACGCCCGCGAGGACGTCGAGGCCGCGCTGACCAAGCTGCCGCTCGGCCTCGGCCGGCAGATCGGGCGCATCGGTCCGGAGATCAAGGCGGCGATCAAGGCCTACGCGGCCCCCGGGCTGTTCTTCGAGGAGCTCGACCTCGCCTATATGGGGCCGATCGACGGCCACGACGTGTCCGCGCTGCGGACCACGCTCGAGCGGGCACTCGAGGCACAGCGGCCGGTGGTCGTCCACATCCACACGGTCAAGGGCAAGGGCTTCCAGCCCGCGGAGGAGGGCGGCCTCGAGGGGATGGAGAAGTGGCACGCGGCGAAGCCGGGCTCGATCGTCGCTCGCGAGCCGGCGCCGAAGAAGCCCGCCGCGAAGCCGCCGCTGACCCGTGGTGAGATGTCGGAGGGCGCGCGGCCAGAGGAGGCGACGAAGCCGCCGCCCGCGTACACGGCGGTGTTCGGCGACGCGCTCGTGGACGAGGCGAGGCGCGACCAGCGCGTGATCGGAATCACGGCCGCGATGGCAGGTGGGACCGGGCTGACCGCGCTCGAGAAGGAGCGCCCGGAGCAGTACTACGACGTCGGCATCGCCGAGCAGGATGCGGTCCTGTTCGCCGCCGGGCTCGCGATCCAGGGTGCGAAGCCGGTGTGTGCGATCTACTCGACCTTCCTGCAGCGCGCCTACGATCAGCTCGTCCACGACGTCTGCCTGCAGAAGCTGAACGTGGTTTTCGCCATGGACCGGGCCGGCCTGGTCGGCGACGACGGCCCCACCCACCACGGCGCCTTCGACATCTCCTATTTCCGGGCGCTGCCGAACGTCGTCGTGATGGCGCCTCGCGACGAGGCGATGCTCATCCACATGTTGCGCACCTCACTCGCTCACGACGACGGCCCGATCGCCTTCCGTTACCCACGCGGGACGGCCGAGGGGGTGCCGCTGCCGGACCGCGCTCGGGGGATCCCGATCGGGACCGGGGAGGTGCTCGACGAGGGCGAGCGGGTGGCCCTGATCGGCTACGGCTACGGCGTCCGCGTCGCCCTCGACGCCGCAGCGCTGCTCGCCGAGCACGATCTCAGCGTCACCGTCGCCGATGCACGCTTCGCCAAGCCGCTCGACGGGCCGCTGCTCGAGCGCCTCGCCGCCGAGCACGAGCTGGTGGTGACGATCGAGGAGAACGTGCTCGCCGGTGGGTTCGGCTCGGGCGTCCTCGAGCACCTCGAGGACGCCTTCGCCGGCCGCCAGGGCGACCGTGCCGGGGTGATGCGCGTCGGGCTCCCGGACCGTTACGTCACCCACGGCAAGCCCTCGCTGCTGCGCGAGGAGGTCGGGCTCACCGGCGCCGCGGTCGCCGAGCGCGTGACGGCCGCGCTGCGGACGCGCGACGCGGTCGCGGGCTGAGCCCAACGCGGTCTCGGGCCCCGCCCAGGCGCCGCGCCGTGGCGTCGGGGAGTGTGATCGCGCTCACACTCAAATCGCACGTATGTTCGTACCCTCGGGTATGTGATCAGAGGAATCCCACTTTCGGTCCACAGCGTGCTCGAGATGTTCGCCGCCCCCGCGGTCATGGTCGCGCCGTTTCTGCTCGGCTTCGGCCTCGCGGCGACGGCGCTCACGGTCGCGATCGGCGTCCTGCTGCTCGGGCTCTCGCTTCAGGCCGACGGCGCCGGCAGCGCCGTTCCGCCGGCAGCGCACGCCGGTTTCGACCACGCGCTCGCGATCGCGGCCTCGGTCGGCGGCGTCGTGGTCGGGGTCGTGACCGGTGAGTGGGCCGCAGGACTCTTTCTGGCCGGCATCGGCGTCGCCCAGGTCGCGTTGACCGCGTTGACGCGGTTCACCGCGCCTCGCAGCGTCTGAGTACGCCGGCCTCCCTCACACAGACAAAAAACACATATCTCTCCTCCCTGTACCGAGACGCCCCGCAAAGTGCGGGGCGTTTCGATTTCGAAGACCCCGGCATCCGCCGCCGGCGTGCTCGATGAGGCGGGGGCCGGCGCACCGCGACTGCGAGAACGATCGCGCGCTTGGGGGCGCGGACGCTGATCGGTGATCGCGGCCGGTACCTTGCGGCCATGTCGAAGCGCCGGATCGACGTCCTGCTCGCCGAGCGGGGACTGGCCGGATCGCGCACCGCGGCGGCCGCGTCCGTGCGTGCCGGGCGGGTCCGCATCGGGCGCGACGGACCGTTCGCGGTGAAGCCGGGCCAGCTGGTCGCCGACGACATCGACCTGCTGCTCTCCGAGCCGCAGCGCTACGTCTCGCGCGGCGGCCTCAAGCTCGAGAACGCTCTCGAGGAGCTCGGCGTCGTCGTTCGCGGGCGCGACTGCCTCGATGTCGGCGCCTCGACGGGCGGGTTCACCGACTGCCTGTTGCAGGGCGGCGCGGCGCGGGTGATTGCGCTCGACGTGGCCAGGGGGCAGCTCGACTGGCGACTCCGCAACGATCCCCGGGTGACGGTGATCGAGCGCCGCAACGCGCGCGATCTCGATCCCGGCGAGTTGCCATTCGAGGTCGATCTCGTCACCGTCGACGTCTCGTTCATCTCGCTCGCCAAGGTGCTGCCGGCGCTCGCGGCCTGCGTCCCGCCGGGCGGGGAGCTGCTGGCGCTGGTGAAGCCCCAGTTCGAGCTCGGGCCCGAGCGAGTCGGCAAGGGCGGCGTGGTGCGCTCGGCCGAGGCTCGACGCGATGCGCTGCGCGCCGCCGCGACCGTGGCGCGCGACGCCGGGCTCGCCGTTCGCGGCTTCGCCTCCTCGGGGCTCCCCGGGCCGAAGGGCAATCGCGAGACCTTCATCTGGTGTGCCCGAGGCGGGCCGGAGCTCGCCGACGTCGACGCGGCGGCCGCCGAGGTCGAGCCGTGAGCGGCGGCGACGGGCTCGGCCGGGGAGCGCCGGCCCCGCCGGCGCAGATCCGCACGGCGGTGGTCTTCACGCATACCCAGCCCGAGCAGACCTCGCAGGCGCTCGGCGAGGCGCTGGTCGCGGCCGAGGCCGCCGGGTGCCGGCTGGTCGCCGGCGAGGAGGAGCTCCGCAAGCACGGCGCCGCCTCCGCGGGGATCGAGCCGTTTGAGCCCGAGTCGGCGCGGCCCGACCTCTGCGTCGTGCTCGGGGGGGACGGGACGATCCTCAAGGCGATGCGCGCCTATGCCGGGACCGAGGTGCCGATCTTCGGCTTCAACTTCGGCACGATCGGATTCTTGGCCGCCGTCGAGCGCGACGAGCTCTCCGAAGGCCTGCGCCGCGCCTTCGCGGGTGAGTTCGAGGTGATGGCGATGCCGGCGCTCGAGGCGACCGTGGACGCCGAGGTGCCCCTGGCGCTGAACGATGTCTCGCTGATTCGCCGCCATCAGGGTCGGGTCGCCGAGCTCGCCTACCGGCTCGGCGGCAAGGAGGTCGGCCACGTGCGCTGCGACGGGCTTGTCGCAGCCACCCCCGCCGGCTCCACCGGATACAACCTCGCCAACCACGGGCCGATCCTCGCCTGGGGCGTCGAGGGCTACGTGGTCAGCTTCATCGCCCCGCACACGCTCACCGCGCGAGCGCTCGTCGTCGCCCCCAACGACGTGCTCTCGGTGACCAATGCCGCGGGCCGTGACCCGGTCGAGGTCGTGCTCGACGGCGAGCACGTCGGCGACCTCGCGAGCGGCGCCGAGATGGAGATCCGCTTCCGCGACGGAGTCGGCCACCTCGCGCAACTGCCGGGCGCGAACTTCTACCGTCGGATCCGCGACAAGTTCGGCCGGCTGGCCTACTAGGACCGTCTAGGGCGCAGCAGGCGCAGCAGGAGCTGACGAAGCTGCTCGCGCTCGTCGTGTGTGAGCGGCGCGTAGAGGATCTCCTCGGCTTGCGTCAGCCGCTCCTCGGCCTGCGCGAGAGTCCGCCGGCCCTCCTCGGTGAGCTCGATCGCATAGGCGCGCCGGTCGGCCGGGTTGCGCTTTCGCGTCGTCAGGCCGCGCTGTTCGAGCTCGTCCATCAACTCGACCATGGTCGTGCGGTCGCACGCGATCCGGTCGCCGAGCGCCTGCTGGGAGAGCGGCCCCTCGGCGCCGAGCAGCGTCAGGGCGACGAACTGCCTGATCACCAGCCCCAGCGGCGCCAGGACCTCGTCGGCGTAGTCACGCGAGACGAAGTGCAGGCGGGCGAGCAGGTGTCCGATCCGGCCTCGGAGCGCGGCTGCGACGGGCGCCGGATCGGCTAGCTCGGGTATCTGGGTGGCGGCGAAAGTCATTCGACGGTGATCATTGTATATGATGATCGTCAGCGAAAGTGATGATTTCTCCTTCTGAGGATCGAGCGTGAGGAGGCAAGCGCATGGCTCGTAAGTGGTGGACCCTGATCCTCGTCTGCGTGGCGACCTTCATGTTGCTGCTCGACATCACGATCGTCAACGTCGCCCTGCCCGACATCCAGATCGACCTCGGGGCGAGCCTCTCGAGCCTGCAATGGGTCGTCGACGCCTACGCGCTCACGCTCGCGACCTCGTTGTTGATCGCCGGCTCGGTCGGCGACCGCGTGGGCCGCAGGCGGGTGTTCTCGTTCGGGTTCGGGCTGTTCACGCTCGCGTCGCTGCTCTGCGGAGTCGCCGGCGATCCGACCCTGCTCAACCTCGCCCGCGGGCTTCAGGGCATCGGCGGCGGCGCGATGTTCGCGACGGCACTGGCGCTGATCGCGCAGGAGTTCGAGGGCCGCGAGCGGGCGACCGCGATCGGCGCCTGGGGCGCGACGGTCGGAGGCGCGGTGGCGATCGGGCCGTTGGTCGGCGGCCTGCTCACCGAGGGTCTCGGCTGGGAATGGATCTTCTTCATCAACGTCCCGATCGGGATCGCCGCGGTGGTGCTCACCGAGCGCAAGCTGGTCAACGTCACCGCCACCGACCCGCAGCCACTCGACTGGCCGGGGCTGATCACCTTCGCCGGCGGCCTCTTCCTGCTCATCTTCGGCCTCATCAGGGGCAACCCCGAGGGCTGGTCGAGCGCCGTGATCGTCGCCTCGCTGGGCGGCGCGGTGGCGCTGCTGACGGCGTTCGTGCTGATCGAGTCCCGCCGCGAGAACGCGATGCTCGACATGAGCCTGTTCCGCAAGCCCTCGTTCACCGGGGTGTCGATCGCGGCCTGGGCGCTGTCGGCCGGGATGTTCGCGATGTTCCTGTACCTGACCCTGTACATCCAGAACGTGCTCGAGTTCTCACCGCTCGAGGCGGGGGTCCGCTTCCTGCCGATCACGCTGCTCTCGTTCTTCGTCGCCCCGGTCGCCGGAAAGCTCTCCGAGCGGATCTCGACCAGGATCCTGCTCGGAGCCGGGCTCGCCTTCGTCGGCGCCGGCCTCCTGGCGATGCGGGGCATCGGGGTCGACTCGGAGTGGACGACGCTGCTTGCTCGGGTTCCTGCTCGCCGGGATCGGGATCGGGCTGACGAACCCGGGGATCGCCTCGACCGCGATCGGGGTCGTCTCGGCCGCCCGGGCGGGAATGGCGTCCGGGATCAACAGCACCTTCCGCCAGGTCGGGATCGCCACCGGGGTCGCCGGCCTCGGCGCCGTCTTCCAGTCGCAGATCGGCTCGCACCTCTCGGAGCTGGCGCCGAACGCGCCCGCGGGGCTCGACGAGATCGTCGCCGCCGGGGGGACGCGCGCCGCGGTGGAGGTCGCACCGCCGGCCGCCCAGGCGCAGATCGGCGATGCCGCCACAGCGGCGTTCGTGGCAGCGCTCAATGACATCCTGCTGATCGGGGCGCTGATCGCGTTCGCGGGCGCGGCGCTCTCGTTCGCGCTCGTGCGGCGGCGCGACTTCGTCGGCGCACCCGCGAGCGAGCCCGCGGCGGATGGCGCCGAGCAACGGGCGGGCGAGCAGCCCGTCGCCGCCTGAGCAGTCGGCGCCGCCGTCGGGCACGCGGCCCCGAGGAGGACGTCGCCCATATCGCGGCGCCTGGCCGCGGGCGCGAATCCGTCACCTCGCCCCGCTACAACCACTGCATGCTGCTCGAGCTTCGAATCGAGAACCTGCTGCTGATCGAGCGCGCGGAGCTCCGCCTCGGCCCGGGCCTGAACGCGATCACCGGCGAGACCGGCGCCGGCAAGACCGTGCTCGCGCACTCGCTCGACCTGCTGATGGGCGGGCGGGCGCGGCCGCAGATCGTCCGTCCGGGCGCCGAGGAGGCGTGGGTCGAGGGCGCCTTCGAGCTCCCGCCGGGACTGCTGGACGAGCCCGAGCTCGCCGAGATCGCCGAGCGGCTGCCGCAGGGGGCGAGCGAGGTCATTCTCGGCCGACGGATCGGGGTCTCCGGCCGGACCAGCGCCTTCATCGGCGGCCGCTCGGCCTCGGCCGCCGACCTGCGCGCGCTCGGCTCGAGGCTACTCGCCTTCTACGGCCAGCACGAGCACCGCAAGCTGACGCTCGCCTCCGCCCAGCTCGAGATCCTCGACGGCTTCGCCGGGGCCGAGCACCTCGACCTACGCGACCGCTACCGGGCCTCTCACGCGCGCGCGGTCCGTCTCGGGCGCGAGCTCGCGGAGCTGCGCGACCGCGAGGGCTCGCGGGAGCGCGACCTGGACCTGATGCGCTTCGAGCTCGGGGAGATCGAGGCGACGCGGCCCGATCCTGAGGAGGAGGCCGAGCTGGCGAGCGAGCGCGACCGCCTCCGGCACGCGGAGGGCCTGCGGTCGGCGGCCGCAGGAGCGCTGGGCGCGCTCAGCGGCGAGGAGGAGGACGGCGGTGGCGCCAGGGCCGCGCTCGCCGGAGCGGAGGCCGGCGCGAGCGCCGTCGAGGGCGTCGACCGCGAGCTCGACGCGCTCACCGAGCGGTTGCGCGCCGCGGCGGTCGAGCTCGACGACCTCGCCGGCGATCTGCGCTCCTACCTCGACGGGATCGAGGCCGAGCCGGGGCGGCTCGAGGCGGTGGAGGAGCGCCTCGAGGCGTTCGACCGCCTGAAGCGAAAGCACGGGGGCTCGACCGAGGCCGTGCTCGCCCACGCCGATCGCTGCCGGGTGGAGATCGAGCGCCTCGAGAACGCGGCGGAGCTCGCCGGTGCGCTCGATTCAAAGCTCGCCGAGGCCGATACCGAGCGCGCCCGGCTCGCCGCCGAGCTCGGCGATCGACGCCGGCGCGCGTCCTCGGCGCTCTCCGACCGGGTCGCCGCCGAGCTCGCCGAGCTCGCGATGGACGGCGCCACGCTCGCGGTCTCCTTCGAGGCCCACCCGGACGGCTTCGGCCCGAACGGCGCCGAGCTGGTCGAGCTGATGATCGCCACCAACCCGGGGATGCCGACCGCACCGCTCAAGGAGGCGGCCTCCGGCGGCGAGCTGTCGCGGATCATGCTCGCGCTCAGCGGGCTGGCAGGCGGCGCCGCGGCGCGGACGCTGGTCCTCGACGAGGTCGACGCCGGCGTCGGGGGCAACACCGCCCGCGCGGTCGGCGAGCGGCTGCGGAAGCTGGGCGAGGCTGGACAGGTGATCTGCATCACCCACCTGCCGCAGGTGGCCTCGCTCGCCGCGACCCATTTCCGGATCGCGAAGACGACCGGGCCCAACGGCGCGCTGGCCGGGGTCGAGCGCGTCGACGGCGACGAGCTGCTCGCCGAGATCGTCCGCATGCTCGGCGCCGAGCGGGGTGACGCCGCCGCGAGCCGCCACGCGAAGGAGTTGCTGAAAGCCGCATAATCCGGCCGGATGGCCCTGCGTAGCCGGGCCCGCGCGCTGCTGCGTGGTCCCGAGATCGAGCTCCGGCCGGCCGAGGCGCCGCCGATCGCGGGCCGGGCAAGGCTCGGCCGCAAGACCAAGGATCTGGTCAAGCGCCTGCGCCGCGGCGAGATCGCGATCATCGACCACGCCGACCTCGACCGGATCGCCGCCGAGGACCTGGCCGCGAGCGGTGCGGTGGCGGTGATCAACGTCGCCCGCTCGTCGACGGGCCGCTACCCGAACCCGGGGCCGCTGGTGCTCGCCCGCGCGGGCGTGCCGCTGATCGACGCCCCCTCGGCGCCGCTGTTCGAGGAGCTCGAGGACGGTGACCCGGTGATCGTCGCTGGCGGAGGTGAGATCCGCAAGAACGGCAAGGTCCTCGCCACCGGCCGCCCGATTGACCTCGTGGTGGCGACGGCGCAGCTCGAGCGCCAGCGCGAGCGGATCAACGAGGCGCTCGCCGCGTTCGCCGAGAACACGATCGAGCACGTCCGCGACGAGGGGGCGCTGCTGGCCGGCAAGATCGAGCTCCCCTCGGTGCGCACCGACTTCCGCGGGCGCCACGCGCTGATCGTCGTCAGGGGGACCACCTATCGCCGCGACCTTCGCACCCTGCACGCCTACATCCAGGACACCAAGCCCGTGCTGGTCGGTGTCGACGGAGGGGCCGACGCGATTCGCGAGGAGGGCTTCGTCCCGGACATGATCCTCGGCGACATGGACTCGGCGACCGACGAGGTGCTGGCCTGCGGCGCCGAGCTCGTCGTCCACGCCTACCCCGACGGGCGAGCGCCGGGCGGCGAGCGGCTCGCGCGCCTCGGCCTCGATCCGGTGGTCGCGCCAGGAGTGGGAACCAGCCAGGACCTGGCGATGCTGCTCGCGCACGAGAAGGGCGCCGAGCTGGTGGTCTCGGTCGGCGCCCACTTCAACCTCACCGAGTTCCTCGACAAGAATCGCGCCGGGATGTCGTCGACGTTCCTCACCCGTCTGCGGATCGGCGAGACCCTGATCGACGCCAAGGGGGTCAGCCGCCTCTACAACCCCGGGGTCCGCGGCTGGCAGATGTGGTCGTTCCTCGCGGCCTCGGCGCTGCTGATCGTGATCATCGTGCTCAGCTCGCCGGCATTGGCGGAGTTCTTCGACCTCGTCTGGCTGAAGGTCAAGGTCGCCTTAGATCTCTGATGGGATACTCCGCCCGCTACCACGCGGCCTCGCTCGCGGCCGTCTTCCTGGCCCTGGCCGTCGGGATCCTGGTCGGCGTCGGCTTCGGCTCGGACGTGCTCACCGGCACGGCCGAGAGCCTCGAGCGCAGCCTGCGGGAGGACCTCGATCGGTATCGCTCTCAGGTCGACGACCTCCAGGCACAGCTCGATGAGCAGGGGGAGTTCAGCCGCCTCGCCTATCCGGCGCTCGTCGACGGGCGGCTGCGCGGCAAGGAGATCGCGGTGGTCGCCCTCGGCGACCTCGACGACGGTCTCGCCGGCGACGTCCGGGCCGCGCTCCAGACCTCGGACGGCACGTTGAGCGAGGTCGCGGTGGTCCGCGAGCCGCCGGACTTCGACGCCCTCGCCGCCCTTTCGCGCGGGGGGCCGGGGAACCCGCTGTCCCGCGGCGAGGCCTTCGATCGGACCGTCCGCCGCGCGGGCTCGCTGCTCGTCCAGGGTGGGCGCCGGTTCGCGGACCTGCGCGGGACCCTGTTCTCGCGCTACAGCGGCGAGCCGGGCGACGTCGATGCAGTGGTCGTCGTGCGGGCGCGACCCCCCGAGATGCCGCAGCGCGAGGCCGACCAGACCGACGCGCTCGAATCCGGCCTGATCGAGGCCCTGGCGGCTCAGCGGATCCCCGTGGTCGGCGTCGAGCGCACCGACACCTCCGAGAGCTCGATCGAGTTCTTCGGCGGCGACGCCACCGCGAGCGTCGACGACGTCAACCGGCTCCCGGGCAAGGTCGCGCTCGTCTATACGCTCGACTGCGCCGAGGGCGACTACGGGGTCAAGGAGACCGCCGACGGTTTGCTGCCCGACCTGCTCGCGCCGCGCACGCTGACCTGCGGGGCGGGCAAGGGCGCCGGCTGAGCCACCGATGCTCTCCGGCCTCGTCGTCTCGGCACTCCTCGCTGCCCTGCTGCTCGGGCCCTGGTTCGCCGACATGTTGCGCACCGGCCTGGCGCGAGCCAACTACCGCGGCTCGCGGGCGGCCTACCCGGCCGGCGCGGCGCTCGTCGCCTGCTCGCTGATCGCCCTCGCGCCTCTCGCCCTGCTCGACGACCGCGCCGACCTCGACCTGCTCGACCCGGGATTGCGCAGGTGGATCGTCTACGTCCTCGGCGTGGCGATGCTCGGCCTGCTCGACGACGCGCTCGGCCGGGGGGTCGCCGCCGACACCCACCGCGGCTGGCGCGGACACGCCAGCGCGGTGCTCGCCGGCGGGTTCTCGACCGGCGCGATCAAGGCGGTTGGCGCGCTGGCGCTCGCTGCCTACGCGGTCTCGGGGCGCGGGCGCGAGGGCCTCGACTACGTCGGTGACTTGCTCCTGCTGCTGCTCGCGACCAACGTCTTCAACCTGCTCGACCTGCGACCGGGCCGGGTGGAGAAGGCCTTCGTCGCCCTGCTCGCAGGGCTTTGCCTCGGCGCCTGGACCGCCGAGCCGCTCGAGTTGCTCGGCATCTTCATCGGCCCGGTGCTCGTCGCGGCTCCGTTCACGCTTCGCGAGCGCGCGATGCTCGGTGACACCGGTTCGAACCTGGTCGGCGCGCTCGCCGGGATCGCGATGCTGACGACGCTCGGCGAAGCCGGCCGCTGGATCGCGCTTGCGCTGGTCGCCGCGCTCACGGTCTACGGAGAGTTCCGCTCGATCTCGCAGACGATCGAGAGCGTTCCGCCACTTCGCTGGCTAGACTCGCTCGGCAGAGTGAGGCGGAGCGATTCGAAGCGATGAGGCCGGGCGAGACGCGCTTCATCTTCGTCACCGGCGGCGTCGTCTCCTCACTCGGCAAGGGCATCGCGGCGGCCTCAATCGGCCGGCTGCTCGTCAGCCGGGGGTTCCGGGTCCAGCTGCAGAAGTTCGATCCCTACATCAACGTCGACCCGGGGACGATGAGCCCGTTCCAGCACGGCGAGGTGTTCGTGACCGAGGACGGCGCCGAGACCGACCTCGACCTCGGCCACTACGAGCGGTTCACCGACGAGAACACCTCCCGGGCCTCGAACGTCACCGCCGGTGCGGTCTATAACTCGGTGATCCGTCGGGAGCGGCGCGGGGACTACCTCGGCGCCACGGTGCAGGTGATCCCGCACATCACCGACGAGATCAAGCAGCGGATCCTGATCGTCGCCGAGTCGCAGGCAGTCGACTTCGTGATCACCGAGATCGGCGGCACGGTCGGCGACATCGAATCGCTGCCGTTCCTCGAGGCGATTCGCCAGCTCTACTCCGAGCTCGGCCCAAAGCGCTGCATGTTCCTGCACCTGACGCTCGTTCCCTACATCGGCCACGCCGGGGAGATGAAGACGAAGCCGACCCAGCACTCGGTCAACGAGCTGCGCCGTATCGGGATCCAGCCGCACGCGTTGATCTGCCGCTCCGAGCGGGGGCTCGACCGCGACCTGCGCAAGAAGATCGCCCTCTTCGCCAGCATTCCCGAGGACGCCGTCCTCTCGGCGCGCGACGTCGACAACATCTACAAGGTGCCGCTCGTGATGCGCGCCGAGGGCGCCGACGACCTCGTCCTCGACCACTTCGCCGTCGAGGCGCCGGCGCCCGAGCTCGGCGAGTGGGAGGCGCTGATCCGTCGCGCCGACGCCTGCGAGGGGACGACGCGGATTGCCCTGGTCGGTAAGTACGTGCAGCTCGCCGATGCCTACAAGTCGGTGATCGAGGCCCTCACCCATGGCGGCTACTTCCACGGGACCAACGTCGAAGTCGAGCTGGTCGACTCCGAGGACTTCGACCCCGAGGAGATCGCCGGCTGGGCCGACGGGATCCTGATTCCAGGCGGGTTCGGGGAGCGCGGGATCGAGGGCAAGATCGATGCGGCCCGCATGGCGCGCGAGAACGGGATCCCGTACCTCGGCATCTGCCTCGGGATGCAGATCGCGGTTGCCGAGTTCGCCCGGCATGTCGCCGGGATGGAGGGCGCGAACTCGACCGAGTTCGACCCGGAGACGCCCTACCCGGTCGTCGACCTGCTGCCCGAGCAGAAGGAGGTCTCCGACATGGGCGGCACGATGCGTCTCGGCGCCGACCCGGTGAAGCTCCACGAGGGCGCGCGGGCGCGAGAGATCTTCGGCGAGGCGGTGATCTACAAGCGCCACCGCCACCGCTACGAGGTCAACAACCAGCTCCGCCGCCGGCTCGAGGACGAGGGGCTCGTCTGCGGCGGCACCTCGCCCGACGAGCGCCTGGTCGAGATCATTGAGCTGCCCGACCATCCGTTCTTCCTCGCCTCTCAGTTCCACCCGGAGTTCAACTCGCGCCCGACCCGCCCGGAGCCGCTGTTCCGCGAGTTCGTCGGCGCCGCGGCCAGACGCGCCGAGGCGCGCGACACCGGTCCGGCGACCGAGGAGACCGAGGTCGAGAGCGGCGCGGCGTCCAGCGAGATCCGCGTCCACCGCGAGGTCTAGGCGTCGCCGGTTTCGTCCGCGCGCATCGGGCGCGCGGACCGGATCAGCGCTCGCATAGCCTGTCGCGGCGGATGAACGACCAGCGGATGCTCGATCGCTTTGTGCGGCTCTGCGAGACCCCGAGCCCCACGGGCTCCGAGCGCGCCGTCGCCGACCAGGTTTCCGCCGAGCTGCGGGCGCTCGGCGTCGAGGTGGTCGAGGACGGCGCCGCCGAGCCGGCCGGCGCGGGGGCGGGGAACCTGATCGCGCGGATACCGGGGACTGAGGAGCGTTGGGTGATGCTCTGCGCTCATCTCGACACCGTGCCCGAGCAGGGCGAGATCGTCGTCGAGCTCGTCGACGGCATCTTCCGTAGCCGCGGACAGACGATCCTCGGCGCCGACAACAAGGCCGCGGTCGCGGTCCTGGTCGAGCTCGCCGCGCGCGCCGTGGCCTCGCCGCCACCAACGGGGCTCGAGCTCGTGTTCACCGTCGCCGAGGAAGACGGATTGCGCGGGGCCAAGGAGCTCGAGCTCGAGCGCCTGCGCTCGCCGTTCGGTTACGTGCTCGACCACGCTTCGCCGATCGGGGAGGTGATCACGGCCGCACCGACCCACCAGCGGCTGGTAGCGCATTTCGAGGGCGTCGAGGCGCACGCCGGCATTCGCCCTGAGGACGGGCACTCGGCGATCGAGGCGGCGGCCGCGGCGATCGGGGCCATGCGCCTCGGCCGCCTCGACCCGGAGACAACCGCGAACGTCGGCGTGATCGAAGGAGGGGTCGCCGCCAACGTCGTCGCCGGGCACTGCCGGATCGAGGGTGAGGCGCGCTCGCTCGACGCGGAGAGGGCGGCCGAGACGCTGTCGGCGATGCTCGACGCCTGCACCTGGGCGGCGAGCGACCGCCGCTGCGACGTCGACCTCGAGGCCGCCGAGATCTTTCGCGGCTATCGCCAGCAGTCCGCATCGCCCGCGGTGCGGGTCGCGCGCGCCGCGCTCGATCGCTGCCGAATCGCGCCGCGCGAGGTCGCGACCGGCGGTGGCAGCGATGCGAACGCGCTCGTCGCGCGCGGGTTCGAGTGCGTGCTGCTCGCCAACGGCACCGAGGCCAACCACACCGCGGCCGAGACCGTCGCGGCGTCGCGGCTCACCCAGATGCTCGCCGTCTGTGAGGCGATCGCCGAGCTGGCCGGGCCCGATGGACCGGCACCGGGATGAGGGCGCGGTGTTGAAGCTGCGCCGGGGAACGGCCGTCGGCCTCGATCCGCTGGTCGTCGAGGTCGGCGGCGAGCGCCGCCAAGCCTGGGCCGACGAGTCGCTGGTCGGCCCGGTGCAGGTCGGCGACGAGCTGATCGTCAATACGGAGGCGCTCGATCTCGACCTCGGCTCGGGCGGCTTCGACGTCGTCCACGCGAACCTGACCAGGGGGATCGACGGCGGCGGGGTGGAGGGTGCGCACGTGATCAAGCTCAACTACACGTCGCTTCAGCACCCGGTCGACCCGGTCGAGCTCATCGGCGACGGTGCCGAGGACGGATCGCCGGCAGGGGGCAACGAGGCGAAGCCCCCGGTGCTCGTGGTCGGACTGCACGGGCAGCTCGCGCCGGCGTGCTGGGCGGCGTCGCAGGCGTCCCCGGACCTGCGGTTGGGCTTCGTGCAGGGCGCCGGCGGGGCGCTTCCGGGCGCGCTTTCGCGCGACGTTGCCGTCCTTCGTGAGCGCGAGCTGCTCTGCGGCCACGTCACGGCCGGTGCCGCCTACGGTGGGGATCTCGAGGCGCTCACCGTGATCGGAGGGATCGATGCCGCCGCCCGGCGGCTCGGCTGGGATGCGATCGTCGCCGGCCCCGGCCCCGGGATCCTCGGCTCCTCGACGCGTTACGGCCACGGAGGGATGGCGGCGCTCGACGCCGCCCACGCCGCGCTCGCCCTGGGGCTGCCGACCCTCGTCTGCCCGCGTCTCTCCAGCTCCGACCGGCGCCCCCGCCACCGCGGGCTCAGCCATCACTCGGCCGCGGTGCTCGAGCTGCTGTTGGCGCCGGTCCGGGTCCCGGTCCCGGAGGCCGAGCTCGAGGGCTGGCCGCTGCTCTCCGACGAGGCCCCGGAGGGCGGCTCCGCGCAGGCGGCCCTCGACCGCCTGATCTCGATCTGCACCGGGCGCCACGACCTCGCGGTCGAGGCGATCGACCTCGACGGGTACGCCGCCTCGGGGCTCGCCGCGACGACGATGGGGCGCACGATCGCCGAGGATCCACTGTTCTTCGCCTCCCCGCTCGCGGCGGGCCGGGCGCTCGCCGGTGCGGTGAGCGTGTAAGGATCGCGGGATGGAGCGGCTCGAGTCGAGGACGGTCTATGAGGGGCAGATCGCCTCGGTGCGCGTCGACCGGTTGCGCTACGAGGACGGCTCGACCGCGGAGCGCGAGATCGTCGGGCACCCGGGAGCCGTGGCGATCATCGCCCACGACGACCTCCACGTCTACCTGGTTCGCCAGCCGCGCGAGGCGGTCGGCGAGGACTCGCTGCTCGAGCTGCCGGCCGGCAAGCTGGACGTCGCCGGCGAGTCGCCGCTCGAGTGCGCGCAGCGCGAGCTCGCCGAGGAGATCGGCAAGTCGGCGGCCGAGTGGCGGCAGCTGAAGCGCTTCTACACCACCCCGGGATTCGCGGAAGAGCAGGTGACCGTGTTCCTCGCCACCGAGCTCCGCGAGGCCGCCCAGGATCCCGACCCCGGGGAGCGGATCGAGATCGTCGCCTGGCCGCTGAGCGAGCTGGCGGCGGCGATCGAGGCGTGTGAGGACGCGAAGTCGCTGATCGGCCTGCTTTGGTTCGCCGAGCTGCGTCGGATCGGCGAGGCCTAGGTCGTCCGGCGCGCAGGCCCGGTTGCACCGGCAGGTGGCCGGCGGCGGCGCCAGAAGCTCACCCGGGCATGGCGATCGCCGTTCCCAAGCCCGAGGCCCGCAGGGCCGATGCGCGCTTCGAGGCGCTGGTCCTCGACTTCCTCGCCTACCTGGAGTTCGAGCGCGGACTGGCGCGAAATACGCTCGACGCCTACCGCACCGACCTGCTCCAGTTCGGGGCCTTCCTCGCGGCGCGCGGGCTGGACGCCACCGACGCGGGCCGCGCCGACCTCTCCGACTTCCTCGCTGACCTCGCGACCGGGTCGCCGGCCGACGCGGACGGCAACGGCGTCCGCCCACCCAGCTCGCCGGCCACGGTCAGCCGCAAGACGGCCTGTCTGCGCTCGTTTTATCGCCACCTGCGCCGCGAGGAGCTGATCGACGAGGACCCGACCGCGACCCTGAGCCCGCCCAGCAAGAGTCGCAAGCTGCCGCAGGTGCTCAGCCACGCGGAGGTGACGAAGCTGCTCGAGAGCGCCGCGGGCGCCGACCCGATCGCGATGCGCGACCGGGCGCTGCTCGAGGTCATGTACGGCTGCGGGCTGCGCGCCTCGGAGGCGATCGGGCTGGAGACGGGCGACGTCGACTTGCGCCGCAGCTTCGTCCGGCCGCACGGCAAGGGTTCGAAGGAGCGGATCGTCCCGCTCGGGCGCGAGGCCGCCAGGGCGATCGAGCGCTATCTACGGTCCGCGCGGCCCGAGCTCGTCGGCGCGAAATTGGAGCGCAAGCTGTTCGTCAACTTCCGTGGCGGCGCGCTCACCCGCCAGGGCCTCTACAAGATCATCCAGCGCCACGCGAAGGCGTGTGGGCTCGACGGCAAGATGAGCCCCCACACGCTGCGCCACACCTTCGCGACTCACCTGCTGTCCGGCGGTTGTGACCTGCGCTCGGTCCAGGAGATGCTCGGCCACGCCGACGTAGCGACGACGCAGCTCTACACCCATCTCTCGCGCGACCGGATCAAGGAGGTCTACTTCCGGGCGCATCCGCGGGCGCACGAACGGCACGATCAAGCGGTTCCTAGCGATTGATCGCATCCTGTTCGCCAGTGCGTTCGCCAGTCAGACGCGGATCGTGCGCAAGCACGGCCTCGTCGGCGCACTCCTGTTGGGCTTCGAGGTAGGACTCGACCAGGACTGCGGCCTCGGCCTCTGAACCCGGCATGAGGTGGCCGTAGGTGTCGAGGGTCACCATGATCGACGCGTGCCCCATGAAGGCTTGGAGCGCCTTGGGGTTCACGCCCGCCGCGATCATCATCGCCGCGAACGAGTGGCGGCACTCGTGCGGGGAGATCCGCGCCAGCCCTGCCGCCTTCCAGGCGTCGTCGGCGTGTCGCTGTAGCCGGTTGGCGGCGAACGGACTCTTGGAGGTGCGCCCAAGATTCGCGGCGATTTCAGGCGGTATCCAGGGTTGAGATACGTCACGCCGTCGGGAAGTTCTGACTTAGCGTTTTGGGGCAAGCGCTAGGCGCCGCCCGGCCTTCGCTGCGACCCTACGGGCGCGCGCCCCAGAACGGGTTGACGCCCCGCAGGGTGTCCCGGGTGATCCGCTTGCGCACGGCGCCGCCGATCGTCCTGCGTGCCAGGTGCACGGTCGTCGCCCGCCCCGCGACGACGTAGACGATCTGGTTGCCGGACGGGCTGAACTTGGGCTCGAACGTGTAGTGCTTGCCGGGGTGGTTGAGGCGGCGCATGGCCGTCCCGTCGGGGGTAACCGTATACAGGCTGGAGTGGGTCTGCCCCTCCCAGGCGGAGTTGAACACGATCCGCCGGCCGTCGGGCGAGTAGTCCGGGTTTCCGGCGTTGAGCCGCCACGGCGTGATCCGGTGGGTGTCGAGCGAGTCGAGCTCGACCGTGAAGATGGCCGACGCCAGCCTCGGACTGTTGAGGTCCTGGAACGTCCCCGCGAGCTGGGTCCCGTCCGGCGACCACGACCAGCCGCCCGCCTCGAGGCGGCGCTTGCCGTAGTCCGGCGAGTGCAGCAGCGTCCGCATGTGCGTTCCGTTGCGGTTCATGATCATCAGGTCGACGTGGTCGGCGTTGTCATCCACTATCGGACCGAACGCGCGGTTGAAGACGATCTGGCGTCCGTCCGGTGACCACGCCGGCTCGCCGTCGCCCAGGCACTGGCCGGAGCAGCCGTGGCTCAGGTTGCGGACGTTGGCACCGCCGGTGCGCATCGTCAGCACCCGATCAGGGATGTTCGGCGGCGACCTGAGGACCGTGAACGCGATCCGCCCGCCGCGCGGCGAGACGTCCGGCACGACGGCGCCGTGCCTGTAGTTCGTGAGTACGCGGGCGTGCCGCCCGCGCGGGGTCACCGTGGTGATCTGGGGGGCGCGCCTGCTGGTGAAGTGCGCGAACACGATCCGGCCGTTGCGGCCAGCGAACGTCCCGGCGGTGGGGGTGGCGGCGATCAGGCCCGCGGCTGTGAGCGCCGTTCCGAGTTGCAGGGCTCTCCGCCCACCCATGGGCCGACCTTCCCACAGAAGCGGGGAAAGTCAACCCGCGCGGATGGCTCTCGCGAGCCAACCGACTCGATACGTAGCCTTGGACTCGGTGAACGCACCAGCCCCGGGACCCGGCGAGCTCGACGCCTCAAGCCGCGTGAATCTCTCTCGCTCAGCGCCGCCACCGGGCCCACCAGTGCTCCACGGGGCCGAAGCAGCGCGTGCACTCAAGCGGGTCCGGGCAGCAGTTCTTGCCGATCGGGATGAACTCGTCGCCTCGTTGCCAGCCGATGATCTTGCCCTGGGACTCGATCGACGACCGCAATCTCCTCGTCGGTCAGCTCGCCAAGCTCGGCGAGGCGGATCTTCTCCGCACCGGGCTTCATAGCGACGCCGAAAAAAGACCAGTTTTCTTCACAGCGAGCAACGGCGGCGGTCTTCTGAGCGGGCAGTTCTTCTCTCGGCACCCTCCCCTCGGCAGCGAGATACTGCGCGGGCGATGTCGCAGGAGAACGTGGAGATCGCCCGGCGGTGTTTCGCCGCCTGGAATCGAGACGACCTCAATGCCTTTCTGGCCGAAATCGACCCCGAGGTCGTGTGGCACACGGCCAATCGAGGGGACCGCCGAAGGCGACGAGATGGTCTACCGAGGCCATGACGGGGCGCGGCAGATCTGGAAGGACTACCGCGGCGAGGTGTTCAGTTCGATCGAGTCCTGGGAAGACGAGCTGCTTGACCTTGGCGATTCGGTCTTGCGACTCGGTCACCTCAGAGTCACCGGACGGACCAGCGGGGTGGAGATGGAGAGCGAGTTCGCCCAGCATGTCGTGATGCGCGACGGGTTGATCGTCTCCTCGCGTGACTACCTCAGCCGTGCCGAGGCCCTCAAAGCCGCTGGGCTGTCGGAGTAGGCGACGATGTCGGAGGAGAACGTGGAGGTCGTTCGTCGACTCTTCAAGGCGTACGCCGCTGGCGGAGTTGAGGCGGCGCTGTCGTTCTTCGCTCCCAGCGTCGTCCTCCACCCGTACCCCGAGTGGCCCGGACCTTCCGAGTACCGCGGTCATGATGGGATTCGGGCGCTGATGGCCGAGTGGATCGAGAACTTCGACGACTTCGAGATGGAGGTCCACGAGATCCGCGAGGTCGAAGACAGGGTGCTGCTGCTCGCGGAGACCGTCGGGCGGATCAAGGGCTCGGGCGTGCCGATCCGCGAGCCGTTCGGGGCAATTTTCTGGGACTTCCGCGACGGCCAGATCGGCGCGGGCCGCACCTTCCTCACCTGGCGCGAAGCCCTCGAAGCCGCAGGGCTGTCGGAGTAGGCGATGTCGGACGAGAACGTCGAGATCGTGCGGCGCTTCAACGAGGCGGGGCAGCGATCCATCGACGCCTATTGGGAGAACCCGAGGTCGAGGCCGGCTGCGCTGGAGGCGGGAGATCTCGATCCGGAAACCGAGGCGGCGCTCGCCTTCCTCCATCCCGAGGTTGAGTACAACGCCGTGCCCGCCGCGCTGGAGGGCGGGACCGCGCGGGGCCACCTTGGCTGGTTGAGAGCCTGGGATGCGTTTCTGGGCGCGAGCGAGGCCTTCAGTTACACGATCCACGAACTCGTGAACCTCGGAGGTGATGAGGTGTTCGTGGCAGGCGAAATCACCAGCGTTTGGAAGGGCAGCGGGATCACGCTGACCGAACCACGCTTCACGGTGTTCACCCTCCGAGACGGATTGATCGTCCGTGTGAATGCCTACCGCGACCGCGACGAAGCCCTCGAAGCCGCCGGGCTGTCGGAGTAAGCCAGCAGGCGGCGTTCTGGTCGTTCCATAGCACCTACTCAGCTCGGCCACGGTCATAGCGAGATACTGCGCGGGCGATGTCGCGGGAGAACGTTGAGCTGGTCCAGTCCTGGTTCAAACGCTGGAACGGAGGCGACCGGGACTTTTCGACGGATGAGCTGCACCCGGACTTTCAGGTCGTCAGCCGGCTCCAGCGCGAGCCGTATGAGGGGCGAGAGGGACTGCATCGATGGATGCTGGAGGTTGATGAGCAGTTCCGGGAGTGGGTGCTCGTCGGGGACGAGTGGCGCGATACGGGCAACCGCGTTGTTGTCCTCGGCCGGGTCCGACTTCGCGGGAAAGAGAGCGGTGTGGGGGTGGACCAGCCGCACGGATGGTTGGTCGAGTTCAAGGATGGCAAGGTCTTTCGGTTCCAACACTTCGCCCGACCGCGAGAGGCCCTCGAAGCCGCCGGGCTGTCGGAGTAGCTGCGCGGTCACGCCGCGACCTCGATCATCGACAGAGCGAGGCCCTCCGGTTTATCGGTGGAAGGGTGCGATCCGTGGCTCTGGCGGCCGGTCGGCCCCTGCGCGAGATACTGCGCGGGCGATGTCGCAGGAGAACGAAACGACCGTTCGCGATGCGGTCGTGGCCTTCAACCGTGGCGACCTGGACGCCTGGCTCGACGAGTACTGGGCGGACGACATCGACTACCGGGCGGTCGAGGGTGCGCTCGATGACCACGGCCCGATGCACGGCAAGGACGCCATGCGCGCCTACTGGCAGGACTGGCTCGACACGTTCGATGACTTCAAGATCGAGCCGCTGGAGTTGATCGACGCGGGAGGGGACAGGTCGTCGCGGTGATGCGGATTAGCGGGCGGGCCAAGCTCAGCGGCGTTGAGACGGATCTGACCTTCGCCGTCGTCTACACGGTCCGCGACGGGAAGGTCGCGCGGGCCGCGAGTACTGGACCGGGACGAGGCCCTCGAAGCCGCCGGGCTGCGGAGTAGGCGATGTCGCAGGAGAACGTGGAGATGATTCGCCTGGGCTATGAAGCCGCGAGCCGCCGAGACTGGGACGGCGCGCTGAGCCACATGCACCCGGACATCGAGTGGGTGTCTCAGCGCATGGGCACGTATCACGGTCGCAACGAGGTCAGGCGGTTCTTGGAAGAGACCGCCCAGCCGTTCGAGGAGGTCCTCCTCGCGGCCGAAGAGTTCTTCGAGCGGGGTGATCAGATCGTGGTTTTCGTCCACTTCCACGCCAGAGCCGCGGGCACCGAGGGCGTCATCGAAAACCGAATCGGACACGTGTGGACGGTGCGTGACGGAAAAGCGGTTGGTTGCCAGACCTTCCCCAGGCGGGAGGAGGCCCTCGAAGCCGCCGGGCTGTCGGAGTAGGCGATGTCGCAGGAGAACGTGGAGTTCGTCCGGAACTTCTACGCGATGATCGACCGCGGCGACGCGGAAGCCTGGGACCTGCTTCCAGCGGATTTCGTGATCGATCTGTCGCGGCGGCTCATAGACCCCGTGATGCTTCGTGGGCCCGATGAAATGCGCGCCTTCTATCGCGACCTCGATGCGCCCTGGGCGGATGGGGCGAGGTTGGAAGTCGAAGAGCTGATCGACGCAGGCGACAAGGTGCTCGTGCTGATCCGCTTCGGCGGACGCGGCAAGATGAGCGGCGCTGAGGTTGAGGCTCTTGTCTGGAACCTGTGGACGTTCCGCGATGGCGAGCCCGTCGGGTGGACCTACTTCGGAGAAGACCGGGCGGAAGCCCTCGAAGCCGCCGGGCTGTCGGAGTAGGCGATGTCGCAGGAGAACGTCGAGCTCGTGCGGCCGGGCGTGGAGGAGGGGCACACGTTCGCCGTGGACAACGAAGCCGCCTTCGCGCTCTACCACCCGGAGGTCCAGATTGACCTCAGCGGCGAGGCAGACGGGTGGGCACTCGATCCTTCTACGGACGCGAAGGCGTCCGCCAGTACATGCTCGATTGGCTGACCGCCTTCGGCGACTTCAAACTGATGTCGAGTAGAGTGGATTGAACGCCGCGACCAAGTCATCGTCGTGGTCCACAGCTACGGACGCGGGCCAGCCCAGAGTCAGTGCCCGTCGATATGCGGGCAGGCTTCACGTCTGGGGACCGTGCAGGACGGGAAGACTGCGTCGGCTTCAGACATTCGCAGAGCGAAGGCACAGGCGCTCGAAGCCGCCGGGCTGTCGGAGTAAGGCCCAGGGTTTTTGGACCCGGAGCGCCGGTCAGCCCGTCGCACCGCGCCGCGCAAAAGCGCGTGGTTCAGAGCGCGATACTGAGCGGGCGTGTCGCGGGAGAACGTGGAGATGATCCGGCGCGTCTATGAGGCGGCCGGGAGAGGCGACTTTGAGGCGGGATTTCGCGACGCTCACCCTGAATTCGAAGTCACGTTCAAAGCGGGACCGAACTCCGGGACACACCGGGGGCCGACGAGATACAGGCAGTTTTCGAGGACCTGCTGGCGGGGTTTGACTTCTGGGTCATGGAGCCGGTCGAGCTCATCGAGCAGGACGAGCGCGTCGTCGTCATCGTCAACAACCGCCTGCGGCCCAGGGAGGCACAGGCGGCGAGTTCGACTCCGGAACGGCCACATCTGGACGATCCGCAACGAAGCCATCTTGTCCGTTGGGTTCCCTTCCCCCGAGGAGGCCCTCGAAGCCGCCGGGCTGTCGGAGTAGACCCAGACGACCGCGCGACCCGTCGAAGAAGGCTGCGTCAACATCAAAGAAGGAGTCGGCGCCTAAGCGGAAGAAGAGGCGCCACCCGTCGCCGACCGCGGTAACGCAGCGAGGGCGCGGCGCCGCCGCGGACGCCGGTAGTGCCCGACGTTCCCGGCGAGCGGGACCTCAGGGGCCCTGAGGGAGCGGTTTAGCGGAAGCAGAGCAGCGCATCAGGG
>CAVWYT010000010.1:0-875800 GCA_963759295.1 uncultured Solirubrobacterales bacterium
TGTGGCCTGCTGGTGGCCCGAACGCGACGCTTTTGAAACCCGCCTCTAGTGCGTATGCCCATCTCCGGCGGCGCGCATCCGTGCCAAGACCCGGTCCGCAACGTCAGGGGCCGCGTCGAAGGCCGGAAGCTGGAGGTCCTCCTCCTTGCGGAAGTGAACCGAGATCAGCGCGTACAGCCCGTAGAGCAACTCCTGGAGCGCGTCGGTATCGGTGATGTCCGCTGCCTCCAGACGCTCAACCCGGGCGACGATTGCCTCGTGGTCGTGGACCATTGGGACCGCGGCGTCAGCGAATCCGACCAGCGCAGCCCACTCGGGGTAGAGGACATCCTCCTCGGCCTTCGCGTGCGGCAGCAGGGTGCCGCGCAAGAAGTCGAGGATCCGGCCTCGCAGAAGCTCGCGCTCCTCCCCGGATAGCTCCGGCATCTCTCTCGCCGCTGAAGCGAGGTGGCCAATGTGCTCGAGCAGCGCCTCGTGCTCGCGTCGGAACGGCTCCGTCGGACGCATCGTCCCCTCCCTCTCGTTCGTAACCGGCAGGGCGATCTCGAACCTATCGCGAGTCGCGTCAGTCCATCGCCTCTTCTGCATCAGGTGCACTGCCGGGACGATCGAGGCGCCAGGCCCGCGGTTGGGCCGTCGGCAATGATGCGCGGGTGAACCCCGCCCCGCGCGTCGCGATCTTCGCGCCCCATCCCCTGCTCACGGTGACGATCGAGAGCCGCGGCGGCGGCGTCGACGACGTCCACCTGCACGCCGGCGGCCAGGGCGTCTGGGTCGCGAGGATGGCGGCCGAGCTGGGCGCGAGTCCGATCGTCTGCGGGTTCGCGGGCGGTGAGGCGGGCGCGGTGCTCGAGCCGACGCTCGCGCGGCTGCCGGGCGAGCTGCGCCTGGTGGCGACCGCGGCGAGCAGCGGCTGCCTGATCTTCGACCGCCGCGGCGGCGAGCGGCGCCTGGTCGCCAACGCCTTCTCCGATCCCCCTTCCCGCCACGAGGCAGACGATCTCTTCTCGACCACGGTCGCCGCGGCGCTCGAGTCGGAGGCGCTCGTGATCTGCAACCCCTACCCCGGTGAGGCGCTGCCGCTCGAGATCTACGCGAACCTCGCCGCCGACGTCGGCGACAACGGGACGCCGGTGCTTGCCGACCTCTCCTCGCCGCGGCTCGACAGCGTCCTCGAGGGTCGGCCGGATCTGGTGAAGCTCAACGATTGGGAGCTCGCCGGTTACCTGAGCGGACCGGTGGACACCCCCGCGCTGCTGCTCGGCGGGGCGCAGCGACTGATCGAGGCGGGGGCGCACGCGGCGATCGTCACCCGCGGCGCCGAACCGGCCCTGGCGCTGCGCGACGGCGAGGCGCGCTGGCTCGTGCCTCCTCGCTTCGAGCGCGGATCGCGGGAGGGCTGCGGCGACTCGATGATGGGCGCGCTCGCCGCCTCGCTCGCCGCCGGGCAGGACTGGGAGCGATCGCTGCTGCTCGGCACCGCGGCCGGGGCCGTCAACTTCCTGCGCCACGGGCTGGGCACGGGAAGCCTGAAGACGATCGAGGAGATCGCCGCCGAGGTCGGTATCGAGCCGTTCTAGCGGCCCGCTCAGGCGCGGGCGGGGTAGGGGGGGACGAGCGCGTGGCCGGCGACGATCGCCGCCGGCGCGTCGCGAGCGATCCAGTCGATGTGCGAGCGAAGCCCCTCTACCTCCCAGAGCCGCTCGAGGCCCGCCGAGAGCGCCACCGGACGCCCGAAGCGCGACGAGTGCGCGTCGCTGCCGAGCACGTGCACGAGGCCGAGGGCGGCGAGCTCGAGCATCGCCGGCGCGGCCGGCCCCTCGGCGAGCAGCGCCGCGGTCATCTGAACGAGCGCCCCTCGTTCGATCAGCTCGGCGAGCCGCTTTGCCATCTCGGCGCCGGGGTGGCGCTCGGGATGGGCGATCACCGAGCGGTAGCCGCGGCGCTCGAGCTCGTCGACGGTCTCGCGCAGCGAGTCGGCGAGCGGTCCCGGCGCCGGCTCGAGCAGCACCCAGCGCTCGCCGAGCGCGACCTCGCGCAGCTCCTCATCGTCGAGCCCGTCGACGGCTGTCTCGGCGACCTCGCCGCCGCCCACAACCCGCACCGGGACGCCGCGAGCGCGTAGCGCCTCGTTGAGCTCGTCGACGCGGCCGGGGATCTCGCGGATCCGAACGTCGTGGTCGTGGCGGATGTGCGGTGTCGCGCAGACGACCTCGATCCCGTCGTCGAACGCCTGGCGCGCCATCGCGACGCTGTCATCGAGATCCGGCGCCCCGTCGTCGACGCCGGGCAGGATGTGGCAGTGGAGGTCGATCACCGGGCGCGCGCTCAGCCGGGCCGCAGCTCCTCGAGCGACTCGCCGAGCCAGTCGATCAGCCGCCAGGCGTCCGGCATCTGGTCGCGGTCGGTGACGATCCCGAAGTCCATGTGGCCGCAGTAGCTCATCACCGTGATGTTGAGGCCCATCCCGTCGGTGATCACGGAGACCGGATAGTTGGCGTCGAGCCTGGCGCCGGCGCAGTACAACGGCACCTGCGGTCCCGGGACGTTCGAGATCACGAGATTCCAGCTTCCCCGTCCGCGACGGCTTGAGGCGAGGGTGAAGGTCGCGCGGGCGGCGCGCGCGAAGACCGCCGGGGGAATGAAGTGGTTGGCGTCCTGGAGCAGCTCGGCGGGCATCGCCCGCCAGCGCTTCTTCATCACGTCGAGCGCGGCATGGGTGTGACGGAGGCGGTTCACGGGCTCGCCGACGTTGGTGAACAGCGGCGCGCTCATCAGCATGATCCGGTTGCCGTAGGTCCCCTGCTGAGCCTCGGTACGCACCGAGACCGGGATCTGGGCGATCAGCGGCTCGGCCGGGAGCTCGTCGTGCTCGACCAGCCAGCGGCGCACGGCGCCGGCGCAGATCGAGACGACGACGTCGTTGACGGTGCAGTGATGGGCGTTCTTGACCTCCTTGACCGCGTCCAGCGACAGCTGTCCGAAGACGAACCGCCGGTGGGCCGAGATCCGGCCGTTGAACGAGGTCCGCGGGGGCTTCAGGTTCGAGCGCTCGAGCTCGCCGCCCTCGCGCGAGCCGCGGACGGTGCGCAGCAGCCGGTCCGACGTCCTGGCGACGGTGCCGACGCCCGGGAGGGCGCCGAACGCGGTCTGGTCGAGGTTCGGAAGCGCGGACGGCAGCGAGCGCAGCATCCGCGCCGGGTAGCGCGGCAGCCCCGCGAGCCCGCGCGCCAGCATCCCGAGCTCGCCGGGATGGCCCTCCTCAAACGACGGCACCGGCACCGGCAGCTCGCGCCCCTCGGGCTCGAGGTCGAAGAGCACCGCCATGATCTCCGCGCCCGAGAGGCCGTCGATCACCGCGTGATGGATCTTCGACAGCATCGCGACCGCGCCGTCGGCGAGGCCCTGGATCAGGTAGAGCTCCCACAGCGGCCGCGCGCGGTCGAGCGGACGGGCGAAGATCCGTGCCACCAGCTCGGCGAGCTTCGCCTCGGTCCCGGGCGCCGGCAGCGCCAGGTCGCGGACGTGGAAGTCGAGGTCGAAGTCCGAGTCATCGCACCAGTAGGGATAGTCGAGCCCGAACGGCACCTCGACCAGCTTCCAGCGCAGCGGCGGCAACAGGGGCAGGCGCTCGGCGAGCAGGCTCTGGAGGTCGACCAGCTCGAGCCTGCCGCTCGGTGCGGTCGACGGATCGAGGATCGCGAGCCCGCCGACGTGGCCGCTCTGGCGAGCGCTCTCCAGCGCCAGGAACTGTGCGTCGACGCTCGTCAGCTGGCGCATCGCGCGAGTCTCGCACGCCGCGGTTCGCGGTGCGAGGCCCGGCCCGGCCCGCTACTCGTCGAACGAGTCGTCGACGATCGCCTGGTCGACGGCGGGCGGGTCGGCGCCCCCGCCCTGGTCGGCTGGGGTGCCGGCGGCCAGCGCTCCGGCGATCGCCAGCACCGCCGCACCGCCGCCCGCCCTGGCGACGATCGCCCACCGGCGCTTGATCGGCGCCGGACGCAGGTGCGGGTCGGCTCGGGGCGTCGCCGCCTCATTGGTTGGCTTCTCGATGGGTGACTGCATGCGCGAAGTGAACGACACGCGCCTAAGCGCCACCGAAAGCGCGTCGCGCTAGCCGTCGAGCCACTCGGAGGGGGAGCGCGCCGAGTCCAGCACCGAGAAGTCGCCCTCGTCGCGGATCCGCTCGGCCGCGTCGACGAACCCGCCGACCGCGGCATAGGTGAGCCAGCTGCCGAGGCTGACCCGCCGGCCTCCGGCCGCGGCGATCGCGCTCATCGAGAGGCCCGGATGAGCGAGCACGTTGAGCGGGCGCGAGGTGGCATCGGCGACCGCCGCGATCTGCTCGGCGTCGCGGAGGCCGGGGGCGTAGACGACGGCGGCGCCGGCCCGCTCGTAGGCCTGCAGGCGGGCGATCGTGTCGTCGAGGTCGGGGTTGCCGCGGAGGTGGTTCTCGGCGCGCGCGGTGAGCGTGAACGGGAAGTCGAGCGCGCGCGACGCCTCGACCGCGGCGGCGATCCGCTCGACGGCGTGCTCGAGCTCGTAGATGTGGCCTTCGGGGTCGTAATCCTCGATCGACCCGCCGACCGCCCCCGCTGCGGCCGCTCGGCCGATCGCCGCGGCGGCGTCCTCGGGCGCGGGCCCGTAGCCGTTCTCGAGATCGACCGCGAGCGGCAGCTCGGTCGCCTCCGCGAGTGCGGCGGTGTGCTCGATCACCTCGTCGAGGCTGAGATGGCCGTCGCGGCGGCCGAGCGTGTACGCGAACCCGGCGCTGGTGCTCGCCAGGGCCTCGAAGCCGAGGCCCGCGAGGACCTTCGCCGAGCCGGCATCCCAGGGGTTGGGGATGATGAACGGCGCGCCCTCGTGCAGCGCTCGAAAGTCATCGGCCCGCTGCGCTTGTGTTCGGGTCATCTCGCTCCTTTCTCGCGGGGAAACGAAGGTCGCCGCGCGAACGTGAGCCCGTCGCCGGTCAGCCGACCCCGAGGATCTCGAGCCGCTTGGTGCCGCGCGGGGTCTCGAGCTCGACGGTCGCGCCCGGGGCGCCGTCGAGCAGCGCCTTTCCGATCGGGCTCTCGACCGACACCTTGCCGTCGGGCACCGACGCCTCGAGCGGGTGGACGAGGGTGACCTCCGCCGTGTTGCCGGTCTCGTCGCGGTAGCTGACCCGCGAGCCGACGGCGATCGAACCGTCGGCGGTGCCAGTCTCGACCGTGGCGCTGGCGAGGTGATGCTCCAGCGTTCGGATTCGGGCCTCGTTGTGGCTCTGCTCCTCGCGCGCGGCGTGGTACTCCGCGTTCTCCTTCAGGTCGCCGAACTCGCGCGCCGACTTGATCGCCGCGACGATCTCCGGTCTGCGAACCTCGCGAAGGTGCTCGAGCTCAGCCTCGGCCTTCGCCTTGCCCTCGGGCGTGATCGAGTTGCTCTTCGGGCCGGGCATCGGCCGAGCAGGGTAGCGAGGCCGCCGTTGGTTCAGTGCGCCGGGCGGTCGCTCAGGGGCGAGTCAGCTCCTCCAGGGCGAAGGCGAACGACTCGTAGCGCTGGCCCGTTGCCCGCTGGAGGCCGATCTCGCAGGTCCGGTTGCAGCTGATCGCGGCGCTGAACGAGCGGCCGGCGATCTCGGCGGCCTCGTCGGCGGTCGCCGAGGCGGCGAGCTCCGGGTGGAGCATGCCGCGGTCGCCGGCGAACCCGCAGCAGGTCGCGCTCACCGGGACCACGACCTCCTCGGCCAGATCCCGGGCGACGGCGACGAGATCCGCGTCGGTCTGCAGGTGACGGCTCGCGCAGGGTGGGTGGACGACCACGGAGGCCAGCTTCCGCTTCGGTTGCAGCCGCACCAGCAGTCGCTCCCGTGCCCAGCTCGCGGAGTCGATGATCTCGAGCCTCGAGTGGCGCTCGGCGTTCACGCCGCTGAGCAGGCCGATCGACTCCTTCGTGATGCCGAGCGTGCATGAGCTGGCGTCGCAGACGACCGGCAGAGCGCCCCCGACGCTCCAGCGCCAGAGCGCGTCGATCGTGTGATTGGCCATCCGTCGCGCGCCCGCCTCGTAGCCCTTCGACGTCCACGGCGTCGCGCAGCAGTGCCCGGCGACATCGGCGGGGATCCAGACCGGCAGCCCGGCGCGCTCGGAGACGGCGACCAGCGCCTGCGGCAGGCCGATCGCGGTCGCTCCGTCACCATCGGCCCGGGCGCGGCCGAAGATCCGATTCACGCAGGCGGGCATGTAGACGGCGACGGCGCCCTCCGGGCGGGTCTCGGGCAAGGCCGCGGGCGCCGGGCGAGGCATGTTCTCGGGCCAATCGGGGATCAGCTCGTCGCCGAGCGCGCGGCGCGCCACCCGGCTGGCGGCGCGCAGCGTCAAGCCGCCGACCCGCGGCGAGCGCTGCTCGATCGCCAGGGCGCGCCGCGCCGCGCGCTCCGCCGCAGCCCAGCGGCGCGCGAGGCGCAGCGCGACCTGCTCGGCGCGCGGCGAGCGCTGCCGGGCGCGAAGCGCCTTGACGAGCTTGCCGGTGTCGATCCCGACCGGGCAGGCGAGCAGGCAGCTGCCGTCCGCGGCGCAGGTCTCGACCGCGTCGTACTCGTACTCGTCGAGCAGCGCCGCGAGCACCGGCGAGCCCCGAGGCTGGCGCGCCATCTCTCGGCGCAGGACGATCCGCTGGCGCGGGGTCGTGGTCAGGTGCCGGCTCGGGCAAACGGGCTCGCAGAAGCCGCACTCGACGCAGGTCGTCACCTCCTCCTCGATCGGCGGCGTCGTCTTCAGGTGCTTGAGATGGATCTCTGGGTCGTCGCTGAGGACGACCCCCGGGGCGAGCACGCCGTCGGGATCGGCGAGGCGCTTCACCCGGCGCATCAGCTCGACCGCCTTCGTTCCCCATTCGCGCTCGACGAACGGCGCCATGTTGACGCCGGTGCCGTGCTCGGCCTTCAGCGAGCCGTCGTACTTGTCGATCACGAGCTCGATCAGCCCGGCCATGAAGGCGTCGTAGCGCTCCAGGTCCTCACGCTTGGCGAAGTCGGGCGTCAGCATGAAGTGCAGGTTTCCCGCCGAGGCGTGCCCGGCGACGCCGGTCAGGAATCCGTGCTCGCCGAGCAGCGCCTGCAGGTCGGAGGCCATCTCCGCGATCCGGGCCGGCGGCACGCAGACGTCCTCGACGATCAGCGCCGTGCCGGGAATCCGCATCTTGCCGACCAGCCCGTGCATGCCCTCGCGCACCGTCCAGTAGACCTCGACCGTCTCCGGGTCGCGGTGGAACTCCGGCTGGCGGATCGGCTGGTGGGCGGCCAGCACCTGCGCGGCGCGCATCTCGGCGCCGTCGAGCTCGGCGTCGTCGGAGCCGCCGAACTCGACCAGCAGCGCGGCCGAGGCGGGGTCGAGCTCCTTCCAGCTCTCCGGCGTGCCGCGAATGTTGTAGCTGGCGACGATCAACGCCGGGGCGACCATCAGCTCGACCGCCCGCGCGCCGGCGGCGACCAGCGCCTGAACGGGCTCGACGGCGGCGTCGATGCTCGGGAAGTGGACCCATGAGCAGGTGGTCATCGCCGGCTGCTCGACAGTCTCGAACACGACCTCGGCGATGAACGCGAGCGTGCCCTCGGAGCCGATGATCAGGCGGCGGAAGATCTCCAGCGGCGTCTCTGCGTCCAAGAACGCGCAGAGCCGGAACCCGGTCGTGTTCTTGATCTCGAACTTGCGCCGGATCCGCCCGGCGAGCTCATCGTCGGCGAGGATCTGCCGGCGGATCTCAACCAGGCCGCGAGCGAGCGCGGGCTCGGCCTCCGCGAAGCGCTCTTCGGCGCCCGGGGCGCCGGTGTCGATCACCGTCCCGGACGGCAGCACGAAGGTCATCGCGCGCACCGTTCGGTAGCTGTCGTGGGTGACGCCGCAGCGCATCCCGCCCGAGTTGTTGGCAACCACCCCGCCGACGCAGGCGATGTCGGTGGAGGCCGGGTCGGGGCCGAGCTTGTAGCCGTGGGGGGCGAGGACGCGGTTGACGTGGCCGAGCACGGTCCCGGGCTTGACCCGCGCCAGCCTGCCGCCGTCCTCGACCGCCAGCCCGCGGAAATGGCGGCGGACGTCGACGAGGATCCCGTCCGACTGGGCCTGGCCGCTGAGGCTGGTCCCGCCGGCCCTGAGCGTCACTCCGATCCCCGTGCGGCGCCCGTAGGCGACGACCTTGGCGACCTCGCCGGCATCGCGGGCCATCACGACCACCTTCGGGAAGCGCCGGTAGGGGCTCGCGTCGGAGGCGTAACGGACGATGTCGCTCGCTCGGGTCAGCAGCCGGTCGGCGCCGAGCAGCGAGGCGAGCTCGGAGCGCAGCGGCTCGGGGGTGCCGCGCGCGACCCAATCGGGGGCGGCGTCGATGTTCGCTCCGTGAGTCTCGGGCGCCAGCGGCTCGACCTTGGGCGCCAGCAGGGGGACCACCGTCAGCCCCCGCCCGTCACGGCCGCCGGCCCTATACCAGCCACATCCCCGGGGCGATCTCGACCTCGACCAGCTCCGGAGCCGGGGAGGCGATCGCCGCGCCGAGCGCCTCGCGGAGCTCCTCTGCGCCGCTTACCCGCCTCGAGCTCACGCCGTAGCCGCTCGCCACCGCGGCCGTGTCGAGCGCCGGGAGGTCGAGGCCCGGGGCGCCGGTGACGCCCTCGATCTCCGAGAACCACTTGAGGATCGCGTACTCGCTGTTGCGGAGCACGAGGAAGGTGACCGGGACGCCGTAGGCCGCGGCGCTCCAGAACGCGGTCACCGCGTACTGCACCGAGCCCTCGCCGACCACGCAGACGACCGGGCGCTCGGGCCGGGCGAGCTGCACGCCGACGGCCGCGGCGAGGCCGAAGCCGAGCCCACCGCCGGCGCCGAAGAAGTAGCTGCCGGGCTTCGACAGCCGCAGCTGGTTGCGAAGCGCGAGCGTCGCGGAGGGCGCTTCGAGCACCACGATCCCGTCGTCGGGGAAGGCCGCGCCGAGCGCGTTCATCGCTGCCGTGCCGGTGATCGGGTCCTGCTCGGGCCCCGGAGCCGGGGCGGCCGGCGACTCGCCCGGATCGCGCGCCGACTCGCCGACCCGCTCGAGCAGCCGCTCCAGGGTCAGCTTCACGTCGGCGACGATCGCGTCGCCCATCGGCGCGCGCGCCGCCTCGTCGGGGTCGGAGGTGATCTGGACCAGCTCCGCTCCCTCGGGCAGCAGCGGGCCCGGGATGTTCGGGTAGTAGGGGAAGACCGAGGCGCCGACGACGAGGATCAGATCGCGGCCCGCGAGCGTCTCGGAAACCGGTCCGATCGCCGGCGGCAGCACGCCGCGAAAGTTCGGGTGCCCCTCGGGGAAGCCGAGCCGGCCGCCGCCCGGCGCGGGGATCGCGAACACCGCCAGGCGCTGGCGCTCGGCGAGCTCCACCGCGAGCCCCCAGGCGCCGCTCGAATCGACGTCGGGTCCGGCGATCATCACCGGGCTCGCCGCCTGCTCGAGGCGACGGGCGAGGTCGGCGATCGCCTCCGGGTCGCCCGCCGCGCGGCCGGTGGACCGGCGCCCGATGGCCGCTCGCGCGTCCCCCTCGCTCACCTCAGCGTCCCAGTCGTCCATCGGGATCGAGACGAAGGCCGGGCCTCTCGGCGGCAGGGTCGCCATCTGGGTGGCGCGGGCGAGCGCCAGCGGCACGTCCTCGGCGCGGGCCGGCTCGTAGCTCCACTTGACGAGCGGGTGGGGCATGCGGGTCGCATCGCGGTTGGTGAGGTTCGCCTGCAGCGTGATCAGCGCCCGGGCCTGGTTGCCGGCCGTGATCACCAGCGGCGAATGGTTGGCCTGGGCGTTGAAGATCGCGCCCATCGCGTTGCCGACCCCCGGCGCCGTGTGCAGGTTGACGAGCGCCGGGGCGCCGCTCGCCTGCGCGTAGCCATCCGCGATCCCGACCACGACCGCCTCCTGGAGCCCGAGCACGTAGCGAAAGTCGTCCGGGAACCCGTTCAGCATCGGCAGCTCGGTCGATCCGGGATTTCCGAACATCGTCGTCATCCCGTGGGCGCGGAAGAGCTCGAATGAGGCTTCGCGGACCGTGGTCAAGGCGGCTGACTCTATTGCGGGGCGCCGAGCCCGGCAACGCCGATCGCTACTCGATGCTGTGCATCGGTCGGGCGCCAGGTGCTGTAATCGCCCCCGATGGACGAGCTCCACGACGGCGAGCCGGACGGTGAAAGCCTGGGGCCGAAGCTGCTCAGGGCGATGAAGATCGCCCGACAGCTGCTGCCCGGAGACGCCCACTACGGCGACCCGCTCTCCACCGCCGGCTCGGAGCCGCGAGCGGCGCTCGCCCGGCGGCTCGGCGGGCTCGCCGAGGAGCATCCCGGATTCCTCAAGGAGGTCGGGCTGAGCGCGCTGCAGCTCTGGGAGGCGGCGTCGGAGAGCAACGCGGGGAGGATCTCCGAGGGACCGCGTGCGATCGTGTTCACCGACCTGGTCGGCTTCTCGGACTGGGCGATGGAAGCGGGCGACGACCTCTCGCTCGAGCTCCTGCGCGAGGTCGCGACGGCGATCGAGCCGCCGGTCGTCGAGCACGGTGGCGACGTGGTCAAGCGGCTCGGCGACGGGATGATGGCCGTGTTCGGCGACCCCGACGACGCGGTCGACGCGGTGTTCGCGGCCCGGGAGCGCCTCGGCGGCGTCGAGGTCGCCGGTTACCGCCCACGCATGCGTGCCGGGATGCACGTCGGCTCGCCCCGACGGCTGGGCAGCGATTACCTCGGCGTCGACGTCAACGTCGCCGCCCGGGTTGCCGAGGGCGCCTCCGCGGGCGAGCTGCTGATCTCCGGCGAGGCGCTGGACGCGCTCGAGGGCGATCGCATCGCGGCCCGCCGCAAGCGCCGCTTTCGCGCCAAGGGGGTCCCGGATGACGTCACCGTCTACGTCCTGAGGAGACCATGAGCGAACGAGAGCCGACCGGCGGGCAGGCCCGGCCCGAGCGGGCGCGGCGGCGCATCGACGAGCCGTGACGCGGCGCCGAGGACGGCCCCGCGGCGGCCTGGTCGCGGGGCTGGCGGCAGCGTTCGCCCTCGTGGGGTTGCCCGGTTGCGACGGAGGCGGCGATTCGTCGGATTCGACCGCCTCGACGACCACGACGACGCCCCCGCCGCGGACGGTCGAGACCGTCGACCGCTCCGGAGACCTGCCCGACGGCTGGTCGCGGTTCGAGAGCGGCCGCGGCGGGTTCGTCGTCGGCATCCCGCGAGGATGGAAGGCCGAGCGCCGCGGGCGCAACGCGCTGATCCGCTCCTACGATCGCCTCGTCGCGCTCTCGATCGCGTCGAACCGCAGCCTCGAGGCCCAGAGCATCGCGCTCGACGAGTTCGCGACCCGGACGGCCTCGGCGCTCCATGGCTTTCAGAGGCCCGTGAACCCGAGCCGCCCGCACCCGTTCGAGCACCGCTACGACGCGGTCCAGGTCCGCGCGACGGCGACCGAGAAGTCCGGCGTCAGGGAGCGGCTGCGGATCGTCGTCCTGCGCCGCCAGGACCTCGTCACCTTCACCGCCGTCCTCGCCGCCAACGCCAAGCACGGCTCGGGCCCCGCCGAGGACCTCGCGCTGCGCGTCCTCGACACCCTCCGCAGCCGCCCGCCGCGCCCTTAGCCGGCTGCGGCGGCGCGCTCGGGTCTCACGCCTCGCGGTCGGGGCGGTCGGGGTAGAGGTCGTCGATCGTCGTCAGCGCCTCGAACGGGGCGTCGATCGCCTCCGCGATCGCCTCGGCGCCGCCCGCGAGCCGGTCGACGACGCAGAGCCCGGCGACGATCTCGAGCCCCTGCTCGCGCATCAGCTCCACCGCGGCGACGGTGGAGCCGCCGGTGGTCACGGTGTCCTCGACCACGAGGCACTTGGTTCCCTCCTCGACCGGCCCCTCGACCCAGCGCTGAAGGCCATGGCCCTTGCGCTGCTTGCGGACGAAGAAGCCGACGAGGCCGTCGCCGCCCGGAACCGCGATCGCGGCGCAGGCGAGCGGGATCGCCGCCATCACCGGACCGCCGACGGCGTCGGCGCCGTGGCGGGTCGCGGCGCCGGCGATCAGCTCCCCGGCGGCGCGAAAGCCGGCCGGGCGCAGGAGCGCGCGCCGGGCGTCGACGTAGTACCGCGCGGTCGCCCCGCTCGACAGCGTCACCTCGCCGATCACGAGCGCGTGCTCGCGCAGCTCGGCGACCAGCGTCCGCTTCGCCGCTTCGAGGTCAGCCACGCGGTGCCGACCGGCTAGGCGTAGACGAACATCTTGTCCCCGAGATCGATCCAGTTGTAGATGAAGATCGAATCGGGGATCGGGTTCCGGATGCAGCCGTGGCTGGCCGGATACGGCGGCACCGAGTGGTAGCCGTGGGTCGCCTCGCCGCGGTTGTAATAGACCGAGTAGTACATGCCGAGCGAGTTGAAGCCCGGATCCTTGCGATAGAACGTGAACGCCCCCCGGTCGGACGGGGTCGCGGCGGCGCCGGTCGCGATGTGGAACACGTGCTGCGCCTTGCCGTGATTGGAGAGTGCCATCACCTGCTTGGAGATGTCCACTTCGACGTGCTTGCCGGCGCCCGGGTACTTGATCTCGAAGCCGCCCTTGCCCTCGGCGAGCGTCTTGAAGATCCCGGGCGTCGCGTTGAAGGTCCGCGCCATGCCGTTGACCTTGCGGAACGCCATCACCGCGCGCTCGGTGTGCGACCCGTAGCGGTGCTTGTCGGTGTCGTAGTAAGCCTGCTTGCGAAGCAGCTGGTTGAACAGCTCGACGGCCGGGCCCCGGTCGCCCGGATCGAGGTCGATGAACTTGAGCTTGAACTTCTTCGACTTCGCCGCCCCGCCGGCCTGAGCCGCGGTCGGGGCCTTCTGCACGCGGACCCGGTAGCTGCCCGGATCGAGCAGCGGCTTCGAGCGCAGCTTGAAGCGCCCGTAGCTCTTGCCCTTCACCTGGCGCACGAACGGCGTCTTCTTGAGCACCGTGTCACCGCCGTTGCCGAGCCGGATCTCGACTCGCTGGCCGCCGACGAACGGGGTCACGGTGCCGACCGCCTCGATCCGATCGCCGACCTTGGCGCGCCCGTTCTTGAGCCCCTTGAGCTTCAGCTCGATCTTCGCCGACGCCGGCCCTTGCTCACCGCCGCCGCCGTTGCCGCCCTCCGGCGCCTGGCGGTCGTCCGGCGCCGCTGCCGCCGCCGGATCGGTCGTCGTCGGGGCGTCCTGCGCCAGGGCGAGCGTCGGGAACACGAGAACTGCGATTGCCGCCACCGTCCCCGAGGCGACATGGAGGGGCCTGCTCACGCCGGGAATTGAAGCAGGCGCCGCGACGGAAACCGCGCTCACGTTCCGACCAGGACGGCGAAGGCGAGCGCGTTGTTGATCATGTGCACCGCGATCGTCGGCCGGATCGAGCCGGTGCGCTCGTAGAGCCAGGCGAGCACGGCGCCGAGGACGGCGAGCTGAACCGTCGCCGCGACGTTGCCGGTCGTCAGGTGGATGACGCCGAAGAGCACGCCGGAGATCACGATCGCGACGAAAGCCGGCAGCCGGGTGCGAAGGCCGCCGAAGATGAAGCCGCGAAAGAAGGTCTCCTCGGCGATCGGGGCCATGATCACGATCAGGATCGCCGCCGAGATCGCGCCCGCGGTCGAGTCGTCGAAGCCGAGGTCGTCGGCGACGTTGGTCTGCTCGGGCTGGGCGACCAGCTGGCTGAAGACGATCGCGAACGCGAGGTAACCGAAGAAGGCGAGCGCCGTCGGCGCGCCCCAGGAGGCGGTCGGGCGGCCGAGCCCGAGCGCCGCGAGCCCGGCACGCAGGGCGCGGTTGCGGGCCGCGAAGAAGACGGCGGTGCCGAAGAAGCCGCCCTCGAGCACGAGCTGGAGGCCGACCGTTGCGTCGAGCCCCGAGTCGCCCGCGACGGCGATCACCATCGTGCTGCCGACGATCACGATCGCGGCGAGCATCGCGACGCCGAGCACGAGGTCGAGCGGCGACCATGTGACCCTGCCCAGCGGAGGACGAGGGGCCGTTGCCGGCCCGTGATCCGCCGGTGCGCTCGGCGGTACCGTCGAGATCGGCGAGCCGCTCGGTGGCGGCGGCTGGCCGAGGGGCCTTTCGGGTCCGGCGGTCACGGTGACTGGATCGTGCTTCGCCTCACGCAACCGCCCTTTGTTCGTGGCTCCGCGCTCACAGTCCCTGGATCGCGCTTCGCCCCGACGCAACCGTCCTTTGTTCCTGGCTCCGCGCTCACGGGCGCAGATGCTACGGGCGCAGGTGCTTCTCAACCTCGGCGAGCGAGGCGATGTCGCCCGCTCCGCCGCGATCGAGCAGCAGGCTGGCGATCCCAGCGGCGCGCGCTCCGGCGACGTCCTCCTCCGGCGTGTCGCCGACGTGAAGGGCCTCGGCGGGCCGGCACCGCGCGAGCTCGAGCGCCTGCGCGAAGATCACCGGATCGGGCTTTCGCGCGCGCGCGCCCGCCGAGGTGACGATCCCGTCGAGGGCGCCGCCGAGCCCGCATCGCTCGATCACCTCGGCGAGCGCGTAGTCCCAGTTCGAGACGCAGATCAGCCGCAGCCCGCGCGCGCGCAGCTCCGCGAGCGCAGGCGCCGCGTCGGCAGCGGCGTGGAAACGGATCGAGGCCATCATCCGCTCGACCGAGACCTCGCGGCCGAGCTCACGCGAGAGCAGCGCGGCGCAGCGGCCGCGCAGGTCGGCGAGCGCCGCCGCGTCGGTGGCCTCGTGGGCGTGCGCGCGGTAGTAGGCCATCTCCTTGCGCATCGCCGCCTCGACGGCCGGGTCCGGATCGATTTCGAGCTCGGCGGCGAGCTGCGGCCACGGTGGCTCGAGCTCGATCAGCGTGCCGAGCGCGTCGAGAAGCACCGCCTTCGTCGTCACCGCAACGAGAAGACTGGCAGGATCGTGGTCGTGCCCCTGTTCGTCGCCGCCGACGAGAGCTTCTGGGAGTCCAACGGCGAGTGGATCTCGGCCGGGATCACGCTGCTGGTCGCGTTCGCGTTCGCCTTCCTCGTCGACCGATTCGTGATCGGCCGCGCCGGCACGGTCGCCGCTCGGGTCAGCGACACGACGGTCTCGCGCGGGGCGGTGACTCGCTTGCGGCTGATCCGGCGGCTGGTCTTCGCGGCGATCATCCTGATCGGGATCGCCCTCGCGCTGAGCCAGTTCAACAAACTCAACAAGCTTGCCACCGGCCTGCTCGCGTCCAGCGCCGTGGTCGGCCTCGTGCTCGGTCTCGCCGCGCGCCAGATCCTCGCCAACCCGCTGGCCGGCATCCTGCTCGCGGTCACCCAGCCGATCCGGATCGGCGACACGGTGACGATCGGCGAAGAGACCGGTCGGGTCGACGACCTGACGCTCTCGCACACGTTCATCGACACCGGCGACGGGCGGCTCGTGATCGTGCCGAACGAGACCGTGGTTACCGGCGTCGTGGTCAATCGCTCGACCGGCGATCTCACCGCGCCGGCGATGGCCGCCGTGTGGTTGCCGCCGGACGCCGACCTCGAGCGCGCCCGTGAGGCGCTCGCCCGGCTCGAGCCCTCGCAGGTCGACGTCGCCGAGATGACCCCCGAGGGGATCCGAATCGACGTGCACGGACCGCGTCGGCCCGGGGGCACGCGCGCGTTCGGCGAGGAGGCGGCGCTGCGCGAGCGCGCCCAGCGCGCCCTGCGCGAGGCGGGCGTGCTCGGCTCGAACTAACGGCGCGGCGGCCTCGGCGGCCGCCATGCAGCGCGCTTCGCACGGTCGCAGGCCGGCAAACCGCCCCCGGTACCCTTCCGAGGTTCATCATGACGGCGCGCCAACGCAGACGTCATCGACGATCGCAGGGGTCGGTGGGCAGGAGGATCCTGCTCGGCTTCGGCGTGATCTTCGCGATCATCGGCATCGCGGCGGGAGCGGGCGCGATCTGGGTCTTCGATGTCGCCGCCTCGGCGCCCTCGATCGACACCCTGGAGCCGATCGAGAGCGGTTCAAGCTCGCAGGTCTTCGCGGCCGACGGCTCGAGCCTCGGCTACGTGCAGAGCGACATCCTCCGCACGCCCGTACCGCTGAAGCGGATCCCGCACAAGCTCCAGCGGGCGACGGTCGCGATCGAGGACGAGAACTTTTACGAGCACTCCGGAGTCGACCTCTCGGCGATCGTCCGCGCCGGCGTCGAGAACCTCGAAGCGGGCGAGGTCAAGCAGGGGGCCTCGACGATCACCCAGCAGCTGGTTCGCAACCTCTACATCGAGGACCCCGACGACACGCTGAAGCGCAAGATCATCGAGGCGAAGATGGCGATGGAGTACGAGGACGAGTACTCCAAGGACGAGATCCTCGACCGGTACATGAACACCGCCTCCTACGGGACCAACGACGGCCGTACCGCGGTGGGGGTCGAGGCGGCGGCGCAGGTGTTCTTCGACAAGGACGTCTCCGATCTGAATCTCAACGAGGCGGCGCTGCTCGCCGGCCTGCCCCAGGCGCCGACCGACTACAACCCGTTCATCAACCCCGACGGCGCCAAGCACCGTCGCAACGAGGTGCTCCGGGCGATGGCCGAGCAGGGCTACATCAGCGACGCCGAGTACGAGAGCCACAAGGGAGACGGCCTTGGACTCGAGCGCGGCTACCTGTACGAGTCGCGCACCCAGCAGTACTTCTTCGACTTCGTCCAGCAGGAGCTGATCGACAAGTACGGCGTCGCCAAGGTGCGTGATGGCGGGCTCGAGGTCTACACGACGCTCAATCCGGGGCTCCAGGCGCTCGCGGAGCGGTCGATCGCCGACCACCCGATCTCCGGCGCGGCTGCGGCGCTCGTCTCCACCAACGCTGACACCGGCGAGATCGTGGCGATGGCCTCGTCGGAGTCGTACGAGGACAGCCAGTTCAACCTCGCCGCCCAGGGCCGGCGCCAGCCCGGCTCGTCGTTCAAGCCCTACGCGCTGACCGCCGCCGTCGCCCAGGGCATCGACCCGGACTCGACCTACTACCCGGCGCCGAGCACGATCAGCATCCCGCAGGGATACGGCGCCGCTCCGTGGACGGTCAGCGGCGGCGCCGGCGGCACGATCAGCCTCCGCGACGCGACCGCGAACTCGGTCAACACCGTGTTCGCCCAGCTCGTCACCGACATCGGCCCGGACACGATGGACGAGATGGCGAAGAAGATGGGCGTCACCAGCCCGCTGTCCGGTTATCCCGCCGACGTCCTCGGAGCGAGCGACGTGACCGTGCTCGACCAGTCCAACGGCTTCGCGACGCTCGCCGACGGCGGCGTCCACCACGACCCCACCGCGATCGACAAGGTCGAGTTCCCCGACGGCGAGGTCGACGAGGCCGAGGACCGCGACGGCGACCGGGTCGTCAGCGACGGCGTCGCCTACACGGTCGCCGACGTGATGAAGGGCACCCTCGACTCCGGCACCGCCGCCTGCTGCGACATCCCCTGCCCCGCGGCGGGCAAGACGGGGACCACCGAGGAGCAGTCGGATGCATGGTTCGTCGGCTACACGCCGCACGTCTCGACCGCGGTCTGGGTCGGCAACCCCGACGAACGGATCCCGCTGCCCGGCTACGGCGCCGATCTGGCGGCCCCCATCTGGCAGGAGTACATGACCGTCGCCGCGGCCGAACCTTGCGACGACTTCCCGGCACCGGAGAACCCGGCGGACCTGTCGAGCTACTACAGCGACCACACCGCCTCGTCGAGCTCATCCGAGTCCTCCTACGACAGCGGCGCCGCGACCACGCCCGACACCACCACCGGCGACACGACCGGCGACGGCTACGACCCGGACCTCTACGCGCCGGGCGCCGGACAGGACCCGCTACCGACGCCCCCCGCCAACCCGGGCGGGCCCCCCGCCAGCCCCGGTGGGGGCGCCGGCGCCGCGCCGCAGGGCGGCGGCGTCGACACGAACTGATCGCCGGCGGCGGCTAGCCGTGGCCGGCGCATCCGAGTTCGAGCTGATCGACGCGATTCGCGAGCGTGTCACCCGAGCCGGCGCGCCCCCGGTCGTGCCCGGCTTGATCCTCGGCTCCGGCGACGACGCGGCGATCAGCGCCCGCGCCGGCACCGCGGTCACCAGCGTCGACGCGCTGGTCGAGGGGGTGCATTTCCGGATGCCGCCCTTCGAGCCCCACGACGTCGGTGTCAAGGCGCTCGCGGTCGCCCTCTCCGACCTCGCCGCGATGGCCGCCGAGCCGCGCGAGGCCTATGTCCAGCTCGGGCTTCCCGAGCGGATCGCCGACGAGCAGGTGCTCGAGATCGCCGATGGCATCGGCGCGGTCGCCGGCGAACACCAGGTCGCGGTGGCGGGCGGCGACCTCAGCCGCGCGGCGGAGCTCTTCCTCGCGATCACCGTCGTCGGGGAGGGCGCGGCGGCGAGCTCGCTGGTGCGGCGGGGCGGCGCGCGACCCGGCGACCTGCTCGCGGTCACCGGTGAGCTCGGCGGCGCCTCGGCGGGCCTCTTGGCGCTCGAGCGCCCGGAGCTCTGCGACGGCCTCGATCCGGCGGCTGTCGCGAATCTGCGCCGCCGCCAGCTCCGGCCACAGCCGCGATTCGCCGCCGCCGCCGCCCTGCAGCGAACCGGGGCGCGGGCGATGATCGACATCAGCGACGGGCTCGGGGCCGACGCGGGCCACGTCGCCGCGGCCAGCCGGGCGCGGCTTCGCATCGACCTCGAGCGCCTGCCGGTTGCGGCCGGCGTTGCGGAGATCGCGGACGCCGCGGGGGTGGACCGGCTCGAGCTGGCCGCCGGCCGCGGTGAGGATTACGAGCTGCTGGTCGCCCTGGCGCCCGGCGACGAGGCCGAGGCGCGGACCGCGGTTTCGAAGACCGGCCTCCGGCTGACCGTGATCGGCGACGTGGTCACCGGCGATGGAGTAGAGCTCAGCGGCCCCGGCGAAGCGGCTCGTCTCGCCGTTGGCTTCGATCAGCTCGCCCCCCGTCGGGCGCGAGACGCGCCCGATTGACGAGCCGAGGCCCGCGCCCGAGAGCATTTCCGCGAAGGCAGCTAAGCGAGCGTCCGCTTTCGGATGCCCGCGGCGAGGGCGATCGTGCCTACCAGCGCCCCGCCGAGGAAGCACAGGGCCGCGCTCACAGCTAGCCCGATCTGGCCGTCGCCGACCATCAGCGCGAACGTCCACGGCGCGTCGCGACCGAGCGACAGAGCCTGCGAGACGGCGATCACCGCGGCCGCGGCCGGCAGGCAGGCGACCGCCGTCGCGACGCCGATCGCGATCCCTCGGCCCGAGCCGCCGGGCGCGCTCGCCAGCAGCCATACGTGCGCAGCGGGGGCGAGCAGAAGCGCCAGGTAGGGGTTGGCGAGCCAGACGACCGTGCAGGCGAGCACCGAGATCGCGCCCAACCCGGACACGGCCGAGTCGGGGGCGTTGGCACCGGTGACGCGAAGCCGGCGCAGCAGCAAGGCGCTGGCCGCGGCGGCGACGACCATCAGCGCGAAGGTCACCGCCGCCTGCGTCCCGAGCCCGTACTGGCCGGGGTCGAATGGGAACTCCGGCCGGGGCACGGCGCCGAAGATCGCCAGCCCGTAGAGGATGGCGAGCGCTCCGACGAACGGCAGGCTCCATGCCGCGGCCCACGCGACCCCGCGCGCGGGGCCGGCGCCGGCACGGGCGGCGCGCGCGATCGCGTCCACGGCGGCGACGGCGGCGGGGACGATCAGCGACAGGGCGAGCAGCGCGAGGGCCCAGCCTGGGATCAGGTTGTCGGAGATCTCGAGGTGCACGCCCGCGGTCTCCTCGAGCCCGCCGGGGTGCAGGTCGAGCGCCCCGATCAGCGACTGGACCGAGCGCCCGAAGGCGTCGATCGATTCGCTCGAGACGTCCTCGGGTCCGTCCTCGCCCGCAGCCAGCGGGCGCTCGCCCGCGGACGAGACCGCGACCGCGTCGACGCCCTCGGCGACCAGCGGCGCCTGCGGGCCGAGGCCGGAGGGGAGCGCGAGCCGTGCGAGCCGCGTGAACGGCGACTCCTGGCCGGGGGAGCGCTGGGCCTGGGTCGAGACGGCGGCCTCGGCCGTGCGCCGCAGCTGGACCGGAGGGCTCTCGAAGCCGCTCGAGCTCGCGACCACGTACGGCGGCCGCGGCGACGCCGCTCCGGGCTGGGAGATCACGACCACGGCCTCGACCGCGTCCCGGCCGAGCAGCTCGTCGACCATCTCGCGCGCCCCGAGCGCCCCGCCGCTGGTCGACGCGAGGACGAAGCTGCGATCGTGGTCACGCTCGCCGAGCGCGGTCGCGAGCTCGATCAGGATCCCGGTGGCGGCGGCGCTGGAGGCCGCGCCGGGCCCCGACTCCGAGTCGCGTTCGGCGACGATCACGATCGTGTCCGGCGTCGTCCCCGGCAGGGTGAGGATCACGTTGCGCAGCGAGACGTCGTCGCCGTCGACGGAGGCATCGAAGCTCTGCTCGTTCACCGCTCCCGCGCCGATCTCGCCGAACCGCTGCACGACCAGGTCGGCGATCCTCTCGTCGCCGGCGCTGCCCGGCTCTCGCTCGGGCGCCGACGAGACGATCTGGCGCGCCACGGCGGCGGCGCGATCGCTCTCGAAGGTCCCGACCAGCGGACGCTGCTCGATCGCCCGCGGGGCGCCCTGGAGCGAGAACATGACCACGATCCCGGCCAGCAGCGCGGGGGCGAAGGCGAGGCGATAGAGGCGAAAGTCGATCACGGTCACGGGGTGGAGGGGATTGCATACTGCCGACCGGGCCTTGGGACGGCGCGCGTTTACGCTTCGGTGCATGGGAAGCGGCAACGCCGACGGGTCGGCGCGCATCCTGCTCGTCGACGACGAGCAGTCGTTGCAGACGCTGCTCGCCTACCCGCTGCGAAAGGACGGCTACGAGGTCGTCGCCGCGCACGACGGGCGCGAGGCGCTCGATCGCTTCGCGGAGCGGCGCTTCGACCTCGTCGTCCTCGACATCATGCTCCCGAAGCTGGACGGGATCGAGGTCTGCCGGCGGCTGCGAAGCCGCAGCCAGGTGCCGATCATCATGCTCACCGCCAAGGACGACGAGATCGACAAGGTGCTCGGGCTCGAGATGGGCGCCGACGACTACATCACCAAGCCGTTCTCGGTGCGTGAGTTCCGCAGCCGGGTGAAGGCGGCGCTGCGCCGTTCGGAGATGCTCAGCACGCGTTCGGCCGCCGGCGAGCGGATCCTCGCCGGCGAGCTCGAAATCGATCCCGGACGCCGAGCGGTGAGCGCGCGCGGCGAGTCGGTGCGGCTCACCTACGTCGAGTTCGAGCTCCTCGCCACGCTCGCGGCCGCGCCCGGGCAGGTGATGACCAGGGAGATGCTGCTCGAACGCGTCTGGGGCGACTCGGCCTACCGCGATCCGCGCACGATCGACGTCCACGTCCGCCACCTGCGCGAGAAGCTCGAGCGCGAACCCCGCCAGCCGGAGTACCTGTTCACAGTCCGCGGAGTCGGCTACCGATTCCGTGATCAGGAGTGAGCCGGGCAGGCAGGTTTCCGGTGAGCTCGGTCCGCAACCGGCTGGCGCTGCTCTTCTTCGCGATCACGCTGGCGGCGGTCGGGTTCATCTACCTCTACGTCGTTCCCCAGCTGCGCTCGAGCCTGACCGCGGAGAAGCTCCGCCGCCTGGAGCAGGTGGCGGCCGAGCAGAGCGCGCACCTCGAGGGCGCGATGAGCGCCGGCGCGTCCCAGGCCCGCCTGCGCCGGTTGGTCGCGGCCGTCGATCAGCGCACCGGCTCGCGGGTCACCTTGCTCGGCGTCCGGGAGGGGGCCACCGGCCCGCAGCCGGCGTTCGTGATCGCCGACTCCGAGCTCGAGCGCACCGCGGTGCTCCCCGACTACCCCGCCGCCGCTTCGGCGGCGCTGCTGGGGACGAGCGCGAGCGCGATCGAGACGGTGGGCGGCGAGCGCCGCGGGGAGACCGCGGTCGCTCTCCCCGAGGATCACCGCCCGCGCTGGGTGGTCGTGTTCTCCACCAACCTCGCCGACGTCGACGACAACGTCGCCCTGATCCGCCGCCAGATCCTGATCGCCGGCCTGATCGCCCTGATCGCCGCCGTCGGCGCCGGATGGCTGGTCGCGCGCGCCCACGCCCAGCGCCTGCGGAGGCTCGAGCAGGCTGCGGAGAAGGTCGCCGACGGCGACTTCACGAGCCCGATCCCGGTCGATTCGAGCGACGAGGTCGGCCAGCTCGCGCTCACCTTCAACGAGATGCAGAAGCGTCTCGAGCGCCTCGACAGCGCTCGCAAGGAGTTCATCGCCAACGCCTCGCACGAGCTCCGCACCCCGATCTTCTCGCTCTCCGGGTTCGTCGAGCTGCTCGAGGACGACGACCCCGATCCCGAGGCGCGGGCGGAGTTCGTGCGCACGATGCGCGAGCAGGTCGAGCGCCTGACGAAGCTCACCGTGGACCTGCTCGACCTCTCGAAGCTCGACGCCGATGCGATCGAGATCCGCCGCGAGCCGGTCGCGCTGGGCGAGCTCGCGCACCGTGTCGCCGAAGAGTTCGGTGCCAGCGCAGACCGCCACCGCTCCCCGATCACGGTCTCCGGCGAGCCTGCCGTCGCCGCCGCTGCCGACCCTGACCGGGTGGCTCAGATCATGCGTATCCTGATCGACAACGCGCTCACCCACACGCCGGAGGGAACAGCGATCAAGGTAGGGGCCCAGATGGAGAACGGATCCGCGAGGCTCGTGGTCGCCGACGACGGCCCCGGGATCGAGCACCGCTCCCGTGAGCGTGTCTTCGAGCGCTTCTACACCGGCGACGAGGTCAGCGGCTCGGGCCTCGGACTCGCGATCGCCCGCGAGCTCGCAATGCGGATGCACGGATCGCTCGACCTGCGCTCGCGTCGCGGGCGCACGGAGTTCGAGCTACGGCTGCCGGGCGCCGCGCCGGCGGAGGGCTGATCCCGTGACCTCCGCCCGCGTCGGCGCGCTGGCGCTGCTGGTCACGACGGCCGTGGCGCTGGGCGCCTGCGGCTCGGGCGACGAGACGACCACCGTGGTCTCCGGATCGACGAGTACCACCACGACCTCGTCCGACGACAGCAGGCACCTCGCGGTCGAGTCCGGCAACGGTTCCTTCGACGCCCGCGCGATTTACGAGCAGGCGGCGCCGGGTGTGGTGACGATCATCTCGATCCTCGGCGAATCGAGCCCCTCGATCCTCGGCGGTGGCGGCGGTGGCGGCGGCGAGGGCCAGGGGTCCGGATTCGTGATCTCCGACGACGGCGAGATCATCACCAACGCCCACGTCGTCACCGATGCGGCGACCACCGGCCGTCAGACGGCGCCCCTGCACGAAGCGAAGCAGATCTTCATCCAGTTCGCCGATCAGAACCAGCTCGAGGCCGAGATCCTCGGCTTCGACCCGTTTGCCGACGTCGCCCTGCTCAAGGTCGACCCGGAGGGCCTAGACCTGCACCCGCTGACGCTCGGGTCCGAGAAGGATGTCGCCGTCGGCGACCCGGTGGCCGCGATCGGAAGCCCGTTCGGCAAGGAGCAGTCGCTGTCGGTGGGCGTGATCTCGGGCACCGACCGCGAGATCGACTCGCTCACGGACTTCCAGATCGACGGGGCGCTGCAGACCGATGCCTCGATCAATCCGGGTAACTCCGGCGGCCCGCTGCTCGACGCCGAAGGTCACGTGATCGGGATCGACCAGCAGATCAACTCCACCTCGGGCGGCAACGAGGGCGTCGGCTTCGCCGTCCCGATCGACCTCGCCGAGCGCGCTGTGAACGACCTGCGCGACGACGGCGAGGTCTCCTACGCCTACGCCGGCGTCACGACCGAGGCCCTGTACCCGCAGCTCGCGGACCGACTCGGGATCGACACCGACACCGGTGCCCTGGTCACCTCGGTGGTCGACGGCGGTCCCGCCGATGAGGCGGGCCTGCACGGCAGCGACTCGACGATCGACTTCCAGGGCCGGACGGTGCGCGTCGGCGGGGACGTGATCACCGCGGTCAACGGAGAGCGGCTGGTCTCGAACTCCGACCTGCCGCGGATCATCTCTCTGCTCGACCCCGGCGACAAGGTGACGCTCGACGTGATTCGCGACGGCGACGAGCAGCAGATCGACGTCACGCTCGGCGAGCGGCCGGCCCAAGTCGCGCGTTGACGGCGGGCGATCCCCGGGCGGTGGCACGCGAGCTGGCGCTCGCGCTGCGCGACGAGATCGCGCCCGAGCTCGGCAGCCACGCCGGGCGCGCCCACGACGGCGCCGGGCTCGGCGGTGACGTCACCTTCGCGATCGACGAGGACGCGGAGCGCTTCATGGAGCAGTTTCTCGCCGAGCGGGCGCCCGGGATCGCCTTCTACTCCGAGGATCGCGGCCTGGTGACGCCCGCCGGGGCGGCCGAGTGGGTACTGGTCGTCGACCCGATCGACGGGACCCGTCCGGCGATGGCCGGACTCGAGTCCGCCTGCGTTTCGGTCGCGCTCGCCTCGCTCGAGCGCGGCGAGCCGACGATGGCCGACGTCGTCGCCGGGGCGATCGTCGAGATCAAGTCCGGGCGAGCGTTCTACGCCGAGCGCGGTGGTGGCCTCGACCCGGCACCGACGCTGTCGCGCAACCGCGACCCGCGCCGGCTGTTTCTCGCCTACGGCCTACGGGGCCGGCCGATGCGCGCGATGGCCGAGGTGATCGGGGAGCTGATCGACGCTGCCTCGGTCGGCGGCGGCACCTTCGACCTCGGCTCGGCCACCTACGACATGACCCGGATCGCGACCGGCCAGCTGGATGCCTACGTCGAGCCCGGCCCACGGCTGGTCGCCGACATTCCCGGCATGCGCGAGCAGTTCGAGCTCGTCGGCGGCGGCGCGGTGCTCAACAACAGCCCCTACGACCTCGCCGCCGCGGCGCTCTGCCTCGAGGAGGCGGGCGCGATCGTCACCGACGCCTACGGCGCCCCGCTCGGCGACCGGCCACTGCTCGGCTCGGGCGCGGATTATCAGATGTCGTGCGTGTGCGCCGCGAATGTTGAGCTCCATGAGCTCATCCTCCGCGCGGTCGAACGCGGGGTGCAGCGCCTCGCCGCGCGGGCGTAATGCCGGCTCCGGCCCCGCTGTAGTTTTCCCGCCGTGCTTCAGGAGGTCGGCCTCGGCCAGAAATCGCTTGCGGACTACCGCCACATCGCCGGGCGTGGGCTGATCGAGCAGATCCGCGTGCTCGCCGAGCCGCTACAGGGCCGGTCGGTGCTGCACGTCAGCGCGACCGCCTTCGGCGGCGGCGTCTCGGAGATCCTCTACACGCTCGTGCCGCTGATGCGCGACGTCGGCCTCGACGCCCACTGGCAGGTGATCCTCGGCCGCGAGGACTTCTTCAACGTCACCAAGCTGATGCACAACTCGCTGCAGGGCGACCCGCAGGCGATCTCCGACGAGCAGTGGGAGGTCTTCGAGGCCTACAACGCGATGAACGCCCAGAGCCTGGAGGGCGACTGGGACGTGATCGTCGTCCACGACCCGCAGCCGGCGGGGATGAAGACGAACGTCGCCGGTCGCGCCAAGCACTGGATCTGGCGCTGTCACATCGACCTCTCGGCGCCGAACCCGGCGACGATCGAGCGCATGCTGCCGGTGATCAGCGACTACGACGCCACGGTCTGGCACCGCGACGAGTACATCCCGGCCGGGCTCGACGGCGGAATCCGGAAGATCTACCCGCCCGCGATCGATCCCTTGTCGCCGAAGAACATGGCGCTCTCGCCGGAGGACGCCGCGTTCGTCTGCGAGCAGTTCGGGATCGACACCGACCGGCCGCTGATCTGCCAGGTGTCGCGGTTCGATCCGTGGAAGGACCCGATCGGGGTGATCGACGCCTACCGGCTGGCGCGCGAGCGGATCCCCGACGCCCAGCTGGCGCTGGTCGGCTCGATGGCGACCGACGACCCCGAGGGCTGGGAGTTCTTCCACAGGACCTTCAGCCACGCCGAGGGCGATCCCGACATCAAGATCCTCAACAACCTCAACAACGTCGGCGCGATCGAGGTCAACGCGTTTCAGTCTCAGGCCGACGTCTGCATGCAGAAGTCGATCCGCGAGGGCTTCGGGCTCACGGTGACCGAGGCGCAGTGGAAGGGGCGTCCGATGATCGGCGGAGACGTCGGGGGCATCCCACTGCAGATCGACGACGGCGTCTCGGGGTTTCTGGTCGCGACGGCCGAGGAGGCCGGCCGCCGATCGGTGGAAATCCTCGAGGACCCGGAGCTGGCGAAGCGCATCGGGCGCGCGGGCAAGGAGCACGCGCGTGAGCATTTCCTCACCCCGCGGCTGCTGCGCGACTGGCTCGAGCTGCTCACCGAGCTCGCAGCCTGAGCGCGCCCGCGCCGCGGCGCCGCCCTCACTAGGGTGCAGCGCATGCCGGACCAGAGACTCGTGATCGTCTCCAACCGCGGGCCGGCGCAGTTCGAGCGCGAGCGCGGTGAGCGGGTGGTGACGCGTGGCGGCGGGGGCCTGGTGACCGCGCTCTCGGGCCTCGTCGCCCACCGCGGCGCGCTCTGGATCGCCTCGGCGATGACCGACGAGGACGTCGCCGTCGCCCGCGACGCCAACGGCGCGGCCGTCGGGGTCGAGCTCGACGGCGTCTCCTACGACGTGCTCATGGTCGAGTCCGACGCCGCGGCCTACGACGCGTTCTACAACGTGATCGCCAATCCGATCCTGTGGTTCATCCAGCACTACCTCTGGGATCTCTCCAACGCCCCCGACATCCGTCAGGAGGAGGCCGACGCCTGGGACTCGGGCTACACGGTGGTCAACGACGACATCGCCCAGGCCGTCCTGCGAACGATCGCCGACGATCCGAACCCGCTGGTGATGCTGCACGATTACCACCTCTACACGTGCCCGGCGATCGTCCGCGCGGCCCGCCCGGACGCCTTTCTGCAGCACTTCGTCCACATCCCGTGGTCGCAGCCCGACTCGTGGCGGATCCTGCCGGCGCGGATGCGTGAGGCGATCTACCGCGGGCTGCTCGCCAACGACATCATCGGCTTCCACACGAGCGCCTACTGTCGCAACTTCCTGCACTGCTGCCGCGATCTGATGGAGCTCGAGGTCGACTATCAGCGGGGCGCGGTGCTGCACGCCGGGCGCGAGACCTGGGTGCGTGCGTATCCGCTCGGGATCGACGCGAACCGGCTCGAGCGCGCCGCCGGCTCGGAGGAGGTGCACGGCTACGAGGATGAGCTCCTGCACCGGCGCCGCGACTACCTGATCATCCGCGTCGACCGCGCCGACCTGTCGAAGAACGTGCTTCGCGGGTTCACCGCGTTCGACACCTTCCTGCAGCAGCACCCCGAGTTTCGCGAACGCGTGACGTTCATCGCCCACCTGCAGCCATCGCGCCAGGACGTGCCCGAGTACGCCGAGTACCTCGAGCGGATCGAGGCGTTGGTCGCGGTCGTCAACCACCGCCACGGGACGACCGACTGGATGCCGATCGACCTTCGCATCTACGAGAACTTCTCCGAGGCGGTCGCCCGCTACAAGCACTTCGACCTGCTGATGGTCAACTCGATCTTCGACGGCATGAACCTGGTCGCCAAAGAGGCCCCGGCGGTCAACACCCGCGACGGCGTCGTCATGCTCTCCGAGAACACCGGATCCCACGAGGAGCTCGGCGACTGCACCCTGACCGTGAACCCGTTCGACATCCAGGAGCAGGCCGACACCATTCACCGCGCGTTGATCATGGACCCGGAGGAGCGCCGGCTGCGAGCCAACCGGCTGCGCGAGATCGTCCGCGAGCGCGACCCCGGCGTCTGGATCTCCGAGCAGCTCGCCGACATCGACGCGAAGCGCGGGGAGCGCTGAGCCCCGCCCCACCTCACCGCGGCCGGCGGAGCTTCACCTTCACGGTCCGCGAGCGGCCGCGCTCGAACGGGTAGCCCCGCTGCTGGGGCACCAGCGCCCGGAACCTGTAGTGGCTGGCGTGACGGGTGAAGCGCAGCTTGTAGCGGGCCCTGAAACGACACCCGCCGTTGGCGCGGTCGGTTCGGAAGACCTGCCAGCGGCGCCTGCCGATCCGGGCCTGGACCTTGACCACGCGGCCGAGGCACCGCGGTCCAGGCAGCGCGCCGGAGAAATGCAGACGGTCGTGGTTTCGCAGCCCGCGCCTCGGCGCGACCTTGAGGCTCGGCCGGGCCGCGGAGCGCAGGACGAGCCCGTGGCGGGCGAGCACCGAGTCGCCGAACGCGTAATGAACAAACACCTCCCGGCTCGGGCCCGACGGCAGCTCGATCACGAACCGGCCGTCCGGGCCGGTGGTCGCGGTCGCCGCGACGACGACCGGCTGGTCGTCGAGAAGCGTTCTCGTCAGCGCGCACACCGTGGCGCCGGCGCCGACGCCCGCCAGCCGCCCGCGGACAAGGCCGCGCGCGTCGGAGGCGACCGTGCCCGCGACGGCGAGCGCGTCGCCGAACCCGGCGGCCAGCGCCCTGCCGCCGGCCACGGCCGAGCCCGGACAGACGTTGTCGACCCACACCCGCCGCGACTTGCAGGCGCGGTTCGGCGCCCCGTCAAGCGCCAGGTCCTCGACGCAGGCGGTGAGGACGTTCGGCCCGGTGGTGAAGCCCGCGCCCGCGGTCGGCACGGCCGCGACCTCGGTCGTTGTCGCCGGGCATGGACTGAGCGCGGTCGCGAAGCCGGCCGCGACGGCGCAGTTTCGGATGTCGGTGACCAGGGTCGCCGCGTCCGCCTCGACCCAGACCTTGCGGATTCCGCCGCCCGTGTCCGCGGCGTCGAAGACGAGACCGCGCAGGCCGCGGATCACCTCGCCGTCCAGCACCGAGCCGCCGGCCAGGCGCAGGCTCGGCGCGGCTCGGTCATCGGTTCGAATGAAGATTCCCCGCAGGTAGGCGTGAGCGCCGTCGCCGCCCGCGCGTCCGCACTGCCGGCCCGGCCCCGCCGAGGCGCACCGCAGCCAGGCCTGAAACCGGGTGAACGCGCCGGAGATCGAATCGACGCGGAAGTCGCCGTGCTCGGAGCCGAACGGGATCTGCTCGCCGCCGGGACGCTCGACGACGAGCTCCGCGTGGTGCCCGGCCTGGGAGGTGAGGCTTGCGTTCGCCTGCACGTTCGTGAACACCGTCCCGGCCGGGGCGCGCCAGACCCAGGCGCCGTAGTTGCCGGGCTCGGTGTCGGCGGCATCGTGGTAGACCTCGAGTCCCTCGCCGGCGCCCTCGCAGCGGACGCGGAACCGATAGTGGTCGGTCGAGCGCTCCGCCGTCGCGTCGTAGGCGGCGCTCGTCGGGCTGCACTCGGTGACCACGTAGCTGCCGGCGTCGGCGCGCCGAGCGGCGGCGAGCACGATCACGATCGCGCCGATCAGCGCCACTGCGACGGCCCGTGCGCGGCCGTGGCGGAAGGCGCGCGCGGCGGGATGTCGTGCGGGCGGTCGGTGATCCAGCATCGCCGCGCTGCTCAGTGCTCGAACCCGAACTCGCTGCCGACCGGCGGGCCGGGTGACTCTGGTGGTTCGTGGGCCGACGGCTGCGGCGGCGGCGAAGGCTCGGACTCGTGAGCCGGCTCGGGCGGCGAGGCTGCCGCGGCCGTGGCGGGCGGCGACGCCGCGGTCGACGGCGCTGGGGGCGGGGGGACGGGGGGCGGCGGGTCGGCCTCCAGCTCCGTCGGCGGAGGCGAAGGTTCGACCGTCGCGCTCGAATGCTCGGGTCGTCGCCGGGGCGCCTGCGCCGCGGGCTGCGCGCGCGAATCGCCCTCGGAGCCCCGGCCCCGGCCGTCCGCGTCCTCAGGGCGCGGTTCGCGGCCATGGCGCCGATCGCCGCGGTGGTTGGCGCCCGAGCCCGCCGTCGGGGGGCCGGGCACGGACGCCAGCCCGATGTCGGCCGGCAGCGGAGGAGGTGGCGGCGCCTCGAGCAGGCGCGGGCCGAAGCCGAAGGCGAGCACCACCGCGCCCGCCCCGGCAGCGAGCCGGGCGGCGTTCCTCCACCGGATCCGCGTTCGCCTCATCGATGGCCTACAACCCCGGGGCCACTGAGGGCGCCCCCGGGCGAGCGGCCGAGCGAGATGCGATCGCTATAGTCGTCGGCCGCCTTGGCGACCCATGCCCACCTACGCTGATGAGTGCTGAATACGAACTCGTGCTGATGCTCGATCCGGAGGCCCCGGACGAGCGCCGCGACAAGATCGCCTCCGATGCGCGGACGCGCATCGAAGCCGCGGGCGGGCTCAAGGCCGAGCGCTCGTGGGGGATGCGCAAGCTCGCCTACGAGATCGAGCAGCGCACCGAGGCCGATTACCGCTTCTTCCGCTTCGAGACAGGCAACGAGCTGCTCGGCGAGCTCGATCACAACCTGAAGATCACCGATGGCGTACTGCGCTTTCGCATCTTCAAGGTCGATCCCCGCGCCCCGGTGATCGAGCCGCCGCCGCCGGTCTCGCTCGCGAGCTCGGCGCCGAGCCGCGGCCCCGGCGGCCCGCGCGGACGCGGGCGTCGCGACGACGGCGGCGAGGAGCAGGCAACGCGTGCCGAGGCGCCGCCGCCGCCGGCCGAGCCCGCAGCCGCCCCGGCGCCCGCCGAGTCACCGGCGCCCGCCGAGGCGTCGGTGGCCGAGGCTTCGCCCGCCGCACCCGAGCCCGAGCCGCAGGGCGAGTAAAGCCGCAGCTTCCGTCTTTCGCTCCCGAGGGGGGCGAGGACGCGCCGATCTCCGTCTTAGACTGAGCGAAGAACGAACGAGCTTCGAGAGAGGGCTGATTTCAGTGGCAGCTAGCAACATCAACGTCGTCGTCATCACGGGCAATCTGACCCGCGACCCCGAGCTCCGCAGCACGGGCGGAGGGACCGCGGTGTGCGAAATGCGGGTGGCGGTCAACTCCCGCCGCAAGGACGAGAGCGGCAACTGGGTCGACAAGCCGAACTACTTCGACGTCACCGTGTTCGGCGCCCAGGGCGAGAACTGCGCCACCTACCTGAGCAAGGGACGGCCGGTCGCCGTCGAGGGCAGGCTCGACTGGCGCGAGTGGGAGGCGAAGGACGGCTCCGGCAAGCGCCAGGCGGTGTCGATCATCGCCAACTCGGTGCAGTTCCTCGGCAGTCGCGACGGTGGCGGCCAGGGCAACGGCGCCTCGATCCAGGCGCAGTCCGACGTCCCCGCCGACACCTCGGACTTCGAGAGCGGTCCGGCGCCGGCCTCGGTCGGCGCGGCCGGCGACGACATTCCCTTCTAGGCTCGACGGGGCGGCCCGCGTCCGGCTCGAGGGCGAGGGCCGTCCATCCTCGGCGTGCCCTGCGGCCGCCCGGTAGCTATCATCCGCGACTCGCGCCGCCCGTCCGCGGCGCGTTTGCGCGAGATGAACGACCGCACCGAAACCACCGGAACCTGGCGCTGATGGCGCGCAAGCAGCGCGCCCAGCCACAGGCCACCCCCGGCCGCCGCCGCGGTCGGTTCGGCGACCGCTACCGGCCCCGCAAGTACACGCGGATCAACGTCGAGAACATCGACTACAAGGACCTCAACACCCTGCGCCGGTTCATCTCCGATCGCGGCAAGGTCCGCTCGCGTCGCGTCACCGGCCTCTCGCGCCGCCACCAGCAGCAGCTCGGCTTGGCGATCCGCCGCGCGCGGGAGCTGGCGCTGCTCCCGTACGTCGGCGAGCGATAGGGGCGACGTGGCCCAGGCGATTCTGCTCAAGGACGTCGACGACCTCGGCGCCGCCGGCGACGCGGTCGACGTCTCGCCGGGCTACCTGCGCAACTACCTGGTCCCGCGGAAGCTCGCCCAGCCGGCGACCGAGCGCTCGCTCGAGGAAGCGCGCCGCCGCCGCGAGCAAGCAGAGCGCGCCGCCGCCGAGGCCGCCGAGCGCGCCGGGGAGACCGCCGCCCTGCTCTCGAAGACCGTGCTCACGATCCAGCATCGCGCCGGCGAGGACGGCAAGCTCTACGGCTCGGTGACCAGCGCCGAGATCGCCGAGGCGATCTCCGAGGCTCGCGGGCTTCGCGTCGACCGCAAGAAGATTCGGCTCGCCGATCCGATCCGCGAGATCGGGACCTACATGGTCGAGGTCGAGGTCTCCGGCGGCGCGGTCGCCAAGGTCAAGACGATCGTCGCCGAGCAGAAGTAAGCGTCGCAAAACCGGCGTTCGCGTCGCACGCGACGCCGGCGCCTGTGGTTTGCTCGACGCAGGGCCGCGACCGGGGACGATTCCGCCGCCGCCGCCCCTCTAATTAGGAGTCGATGACGACCGCGGAGGCACAAGTCCCACCCCAGAACCTCGAGGCCGAGGAGTCGGTGCTGGGGGCGCTGATGGTCTCCGAGGCGGCGATGAATCCGGTGATCCTCGACGTCCGGCTCGCCGAGGAGGACTTCTATCGCGAGCGCCACCGAACCATCTTCCGGGCGATCAAGCGCCTGTACGAGCGCAGCGAGCCAGTCGACGCGCTCACCGTTTCGGAGCTGCTCTCCCAGCAGGGCGAGCTCGAGGAGGCCGGGGGGCGCGACTCGATCTCGCACCTCGCCTCCATGGTCCCGGTCCCCGGCAACGCCCGCCACTACGCGCGGATCGTCCAGCAGAACTCGCTTCTGCGCCGCCTGCTCGGCGCCTCGCAGACGATCCAGCGCTCGGTTCACGCCCGCGAGGGCGAGCCGCAGGAGCTCGCCGAGCGCGCCGAGCGGCTGCTGTTCAACGTCGCCCACGAGGAGCAGGCCGAGGACTTCCACGTGCTCAAGGACATCCTCTCGCGCGAGGTCGATCGGCTCGAGGAGCTGGCGACCGGCAGGGCCGAGGTCACCGGCACCCCGTCCGGCTTCGCCGACCTCGACGCGATCACCGGCGGCTTTCAGCCCGGCAACCTGATCATCCTCGCCGCCCGCCCCGGGATGGGGAAGTCCGGCCTGGTCGCCAACATCGCCGAGCACGTGGTGGTCAAGGAGCGCCGCCCGGTCGCCTTCTTCTCGCTCGAGATGTCGGACTCCGAGCTCGCCCAGCGGCTGATCGCGAAGCGGGCCCGGATCTCCAGCGACAAGCTGCGCAAGGGCCAGGTCGCCGAGCGCGAGTGGGCGAAGGTGCTGCGCGTCTGCAACGAGATCGAGAGCGCGCCGCTGTGGATCGACGAGTCCTCCGACCTCGGGCTGCTCGACCTGCGCGCGAAGGCTCGCCGCCTGCACGCCCAGGAAAAGTCGAACGGCACCGGCGGGCTGGCGCTGATCGTGCTCGACTACATCCAGCTGATGCGGGCGGAAAACCCGCACGCCAACCGCGTCGAGCAGGTCGGCCAGATGAGCCGCGGCCTGAAGATCCTGGCCCGCGAGCTCAAGGTCCCGGTGATCGCGCTCTCGCAACTCTCGCGCGCGCCCGAGCAGCGGACCGGCCGCGACAAGCGCCCGATCCTCTCGGACCTGCGCGAGTCCGGAAACCTCGAGCAGGACGCGGACCTGGTCGCCTTCATCTACCGCGAGGACTACTACAAGAACTTCGGCGACGAGGACGTGGACGAGGAGGAGAAGGCGAAGCTCGAGGGCGTCGCCGAGCTGATCGTGCGCAAGAACCGCAACGGGCCGATCGACACCGTCCAGCTCGCGTTCCTCGACAAGTATGCGTCGTTCCAGAGCATCTCTCGCATCGACCGCGACCTAGCCCCGTCGAGCGGTGAGCTGCCGCCCCTGGTCGACGCCGCCGACGGATGAGCGCATCCGTGGAGAGGCTCCCCCGGTCGTGTCCATTGGGGGTGTGCGACGGCAGCGGCTGGATCGTCGCCGACGACGACTCGGCGCAGCCGTGCGAGTGCCGGTCGCGGCGGATCGCCCAGGCGCGCACCCGCGGGGTCCGCTCGGTCCTGCCGGCCAAGTACCAGGGGGTGAGCTTCGATCGGCCGCCGGTCTCCGACATGGCGCGCGACCCGCAGACGCGCCCGGTCATCGAGGCCGTGGGGGCGTTCATCGACGACCTCGAGGCGAGGATCGCCGAGGGTCGGGGCCTGTGGCTCGAGGGGGACGTCGGGACCGGGAAGACGACGCTCGCCATGCTCGTCTCCAAGCGCGCGATCGAGGCGGGCCATTCGGTGGCGATCTACTCGCTGCCGCGCCTGTTGGCGCGGATCCGCCGGACCTACGACGCGGAGGGGCGCGAGCTCTCCTACCTCGAGTTCTTCAGGCGGCTGACCTCGGTCGACCTCCTCCACATCGACGACCTCGGGGCCGAGAAGCGCAGCGACTGGGTGCTCGAGCAGCTCTACGCGATCGTCGACGAGCGCTACGCCTCGAACCGCTCGATGGTCGTGACCACGAACATGAACGTCACCGACCTCGAGGAGCAGATTGGCGAGCGGACCGTCTCGCGGCTCGCCGAGATCTGCGACACGCTGCCCCTGTTCGGCGAGGACCGGCGCTATCGGGTCGCCTGACCTGGCCCGGTCATAATCAACCGGCTATGCCGGGCATCGTGATCATCGGAACCCAGTGGGGCGACGAGGGCAAGGGCAAGGTCGTCGACCTGCTCGCCGAGCGCGCCGCGATGGTCGTGCGCTTCCAGGGCGGCAACAACGCCGGCCACACGATCGTCCGCGATGGCGAGGAGTTCAAGTTCCACCTGATCCCGTCCGGGATCCTCTATCCGGGCAAGACGTGCGTGATCGGCAACGGCGTGGTCATCGATCCCGCCGTGCTCAGCGCCGAGCTCGACGGCCTGCGTCGCCGCGGCGTCGCCGTCAGCGGCCTGCGAGTCTCGGCCAACGCGCACCTGATCATGCCCTACCACGTGATGCTCGACACCGCCGGCGAGGCTAAGCTCGGCAAGCTCGAGATCGGGACCACGAAGCGCGGCATCGGTCCCTGCTACGCGGACAAATCGGCGCGGCTCGGGATCCGGGTCCAGGACCTGCTCGACGCCAAGATCCTGCGCAAGAAGATCATGGCGGCGCTCGAGCCCAAGCAGCAGCTGCTGCGCCCCTTCGCCCGCGATCCGAAGCTCGATCTGCACGCGATGACCGAGGAGTACCTGCGCTACGGCCACCGCCTGGAGCCCTACATCGCCGATACCTCGCGGCTCTGCTGGGACGCGCTCGACGCAGGCAGGACAGTGATCTTCGAGGGCGCCCAGGCCGCGCTGCTCGACCTCGATCACGGCACCTATCCGTTCGTCACCTCCTCGAACCCGATCGCCGGGGCCGCGTGCGTGGGCGCCGGCGTCGGGCCGACCGACATCAGCGAGGTCTGGGGCGTCTGCAAGGCGTACACGACGCGGGTCGGCGCCGGGCCGTTCCCGACCGAGCTCACCGACGAGGTCGGTGCTGTGATGCGCGATCAGGGACACGAGTTCGGCACCACGACCGGCCGCGAGCGGCGCTGCGGTTGGCTCGACCTCGTCGCGCTGCGCTACGCGACCCGCCTCAACCGGCTCTCGGCTCTCGCGATCACGAAGCTCGACGTGCTCTCCGGCCTCGATCCGCTCAGGGTGGCGGTCCGTTACCGCGGCAGCGAGGGCGCCGTCTTCGACCACTTTCCCTACCACCAGTCGATCCTGCATACGGCGACCGCCGAGTACGAGGAGCTGCACGGGTGGGAGCAGGACATCAGCTCGGCGCGCAGCGAGTCGGAGCTGCCGCCCGAGGCGCGCGAGTACCTGGCGGCGATCTCGGATTCGGTCGGGGTTCCGATCAGCCTCGTGGGGGTCGGGCCCGGGCGCGACCAGGTGATCTGGACCGGCGCGGCGGAGCTGCAGGCGGCCTGAGCGCGGTCCGGTCGCTCGCCGAAGGCGGTCTCCTCCGGTCAGCGCGGCCGGCCGCGCCGACGGTCGGCGACCGCGATCGCCACGACGCCGGCGATGACGATCAACGGCGCGGCCGCGAAGCCGAGCCCGATCAGCCAATGCCCGGCATGTGCGAGGAGCAGGCTCACGCCGGCACCTGGCGGGCGCCCGGCCGGCGCGCCACGGACGGCCGCCGGCGGTCGCGGCGCACGTCGTCTGGCCGGGCGATCCTGGCCAGCACCCAGCCCAGCAGCAACACGAGCCCGGCCACGATCGCGGCGACGACCGAGTACGCGAGCACGACAAGCGATCCGGAGACGTCGGGCTTCTGCTCGCGCTGCAGGATCTGCGTCTCGTCGACGAACGGGCGCTCGAATCGTGCCTTCGCCGGAACGGCCGGCGCCGGGATCGCGCTGTCCTCGGGCAGGTAGATGGGCAGGCCGGCGACGTAGTTGTCGCGCTGCAGTCGCACCAGGGTCTTCCAGGTGCCGTATGCCGGCAGCGGCTCGGTCGTGCGGTAGACGCCCTCGGAGACGCGCTCGAGCCTGTCGACGACAAGCCCGCCGCCCTGCCAGGAGATCGCGTTGAGCACGAAAGCGTCGTCGGCGATCGTGGCGGGATCGAGGCGCACGGTGGCCTCGACGGTCCGCGCCGGGCCGCTCCCGGCGTCGTCGAGGCTCACCCGGGCGCTCCAACCGGCGGGCGTTCGATCGCCGACGTTGAGGGCGATCGCCGCGATGATCGCAACCAGCGCGGCCGCCGCGGGAGCGAGCGCAGGCGCGCGCACCGAGCGGCGTCGGCGCGCCGCGGTGAACGAGGCGCCGAGGAAGCCCCCGAGCACGCCGGCGGCGATCGCGGTGACCAGGACCGGGACGATCGCCTCGGCGATCAGGCTCTCGGGCCACGGCACGGGCATCCAGGCGTGCGACCAGCCGTACTCGGCGGCGAACCCGACGGTGCCGATCAGCGCCCCCGAGAGGGCTCCGAACGCGTAGGGCCTGCGGGTCGCGACCATCAGCGCGGCGGCCTCGACGCAGAGCGCCTCGGCGAGGTAGAGCGGCAGGTGCGGGGCCGTCTCTCCGAATACCGGCCCGACGATCAGGGCGACCAGTCCGCGTACGGCGACGAAGAAGATCGCGGCGCCGAGCGCCGCCCCCGGTCCGATCCAGACCCGCGCCGCGACCAGCGCGACGCCGGCCGCGAAGGCGAGCATGATCGGCTCGAGCACGAGCTGGAACTGGGGCACGCCGAAGTCGAACTCGGCCTGGAAGGTGGAGAGCCCGATCAACAGGCCGCCGATCGCGAACGCGCTTCGGTAGCGCGACGCGAGCTCGATCGCGCGGCCGAGCCGGGGCGATCCCGGCTGGGCGGCACCGGGGGCCGAGGCGGAGCGACCCTCGATGATCAGGATCGAGCTGCCGATCAGGGTCAGCCCGGCGCCGCCGATCAGCATCAGATGGGTCGGGCCCCAGAGGGTCACGTCCTGGCCGAAGATCCGGTGCCAGACGTCGTCGAGGGGAAAGCCGATGAGCGCGAACGCCGCCGCCGCGATCACCGCGATCCCGCCGAGCGGCGCGTACCAGTCGCCGCTGATCCGCACCGCGCGAGGGCTGGGCTTGCCCTCGGGCAGGACGACGGCGAGGAAGCCGGCGGCGAAGATCCCGAACAGGCCAGCGAGGATCAGGTAATGCGCCGGGTTGGCCAGCGGCCCCGCGTCGCGGCCGTCGTCGATGTGAAGCGAGATGTCCCAGTACATCCCGAGCAGCGCGACGAGCAGCGAGCTCGTCGCGACCAGTGAGGGCAGGGCGGCCCAGGGCGCGAATCCCGTGTCGCGGGCCGCGACATGCGCGATTCGCCTGAGCACGTCGCTGCGTCCGCTCCGGTGAGCCCAACCGAGATAGATCAGGGCCGAGGTCGCAATCAGCGCTCCGCCGGTCGCGGCGAGAACCTGACCGATCTCGGCCCCCCCGGCCGGTGCGGTATCGGTGGTGTTCATCTCGGCTCCTTCGATCGCTCGTTGGGTCGGCCAGCCCGGGTACACAACCCGTCCGTGGCATCGGCCGATGTTACACCGGACGATGTCATCGTTACCCCGATCGGGAGTCGCTAATCACGGCGCTCGAGGGGCGCTGCGAATACACTCCCGCGCCAATGTTCGAGAAGGTCCTGGTCGCGAACCGGGGCGAGATCGCGATCCGGGTCATGCGGACGCTGAAGGAGATGGGGATCACCTCCGTCGGCGTCTACAGCGAGGCCGACCGCGAGACGCCCCATGTCAGAGAGGCGGACGAGGCGTTCTTGCTCGGTCCCGCCGTGCCGGCGGAGAGCTATCTCGACATCGAGCGAATCATCGCCGTCGCCAAGGAGGCCGGCGCGGAGGCGATCCACCCCGGCTACGGGTTCCTCGCCGAGAACGCCGGCTTCGCGACCGCGCTCGAGGAGGCCGGGATCGTGTTCATCGGGCCCCCGGCGAGCGCGATCGAGGCGATGGGCTCGAAGACGCGCGCCCGCGAGATCATGCGCGAGGCCGGGGTCCCGATCGTCCCCGGGTCGATCGAGCCCTCACCGGACGTCGAGTCAGCGCGCGAGGCAGCCGAGGAGATCGGCTACCCGATCGCCTGCAAGGCCGCCGGGGGTGGCGGCGGGAAGGGATTTCGCGTCGCTCACACCGCCGACGACCTCGAGGACGCCTTCGAGGGCGCCGCGCGCGAGGGCGAGAAGTTCTTCTCCGACGACCGCGTCTACCTGGAGCGCTACCTCGACGACCCGCGACACGTCGAGGTCCAGATCCTCGCCGACTCGCACGGCAACGTGATCCACCTCGGCGAGCGCGATTGCTCGATCCAGCGCCGCCATCAGAAGCTGATCGAGGAGGCCCCGGGTCCGCACGTCGACGAGCACATGCGCGAGCGGATCGGCCGGATCGCCAAGGAGGCGGCGCGGGCGGTCGACTATCGCGGCGCCGGCACGGTGGAGGGCATGCAGGTCGGCGACGAGTACTTCTTCCTCGAGATGAACACGCGTGTCCAGGTCGAGCACTGCGTCACCGAGATGGTCACCGGGGTCGACATCGTCCGCGAGCAGGTCCTGATCGCGGCCGGCGAGGAGCTCTCTGTGTTCCAGGAGAGCGTCGAGCTGCGCGGCCACGCGATCGAGTGCCGAATCAACGCCGAGGCCGCGCACAAGAACTTCGCTCCCGCGCCGGGCCGGATCGACCGCTACATCGAGCCCGCTGGGCCCGGGGTGCGCGTCGACTCGGGGCTGGAGGCGGGCTCGGAGGTGACGCCGCTGTACGACCCGATGGTCGCGAAGCTGATCGCGTGGGACGTCGACCGCGAGAAGGCGACCCGGCGGATGCTGCGGGCGCTGGACGAGTACGTGATCGAGCCGCTGACCACCCTGATCCCGTTCCACAAGGCGATCCTCTCGACCGAGCAATGGGCGCGCGGTGAGACCTGTCGCGACCTCACCGAGGACAAGCAATGGTTGAAGGAGATCGGGGCCGACCTGCCCGCCGCTCCGCCAGTGATCGGGTCGGCGCCCGACGAGGACGAGGAGGCGGAGAAGATCGAGCGCACGTACACGGTCGAGGTCAACGGCAGGATGCACACCGTTCGGGTGATCGGGGCGGCGGTCCCGACGGCCAACGGAGCGACCGCGGCGGGCGCCCGGCGCCCGCCGAGGCGGGAGCGCTCACGCGCCGGTGGCGGTGGCGATGCGGGAGGGCCGGCGCTGCCCTCGCCGCTTCAGGGAACGGTGCTCAAGGTCGCGGTCGAGAAGGGCGCCGAGGTCGAGGAGGGCGCGCTGATCTGCGTGATCGAGGCGATGAAGATGGAGAACGAGATCACCGCGCACCGCGCCGGCAAGGTCAGCGAGCTCAACGTCAGCGAGGGCTCGGCGATCAACTCCGGCGACCAGATCTGCGTGATCGAGTGACCGACGGCCGCCGAGATGCACGCCTCGCGTCCGCCCTCGGCGGGTTCCGGTGAGGTGACGCGCGGACTTCCCTGGCGCGGACCGGGGCCCGCGAGGCCGGAGCTTCCGCTGCCGCCGGGAAGGGTTCCGGTGCGGCGGCGGGGAAGCTGGCGCAAGCGCTGGCGCTACCTCGCGGCGTTCACGGACGAGCTGATGCTGTGCGCGGCCCGGGCGCAAGTCGGGCCGTTCGGTCAGACCTTCTGGGCGATCTGGGACCGGGAGAAGCGCGAGCTCCACGAGCGCACCCGGACGCTGGTCCCGATCGCCCGGGGCGAGGTGTGGACCGAGAGGGCCGGTGGCGAGGAGGCCGGGCGAATCGACTGGGCGCCGGAGAGCGACGGGACGATGGTCCGGATCGAGGCGCCAGAGCGCGATCGAGAGCCTCGGGTCCGCGCCTTCATGCACGCCGGCACAGGCCGTTGGGCGGAGGCGGTGTGCGCGACCGGGGAGCGCGACGGCTACGTCTGGACGCGCAAGCGGATCGTCCCGGTCGAGTGCGACGTGCGGATCGGCGAGCGGCGAATCCGCGTCGGGGCGCGCGGGGTCGAGGACGAGTCGTGCGGCTATCACCCCGCGCACACCGTCTGGGACTGGTGCGCGGGGGTCGGGCGGACCGCCGACGGCCGCGATCTGGGCTGGAACCTGGTCAGCGGAATCAACGACCCGCCGCGGAGCTCCGAGCGCGCCATCTGGCTCGACGGCGAGCCCTCGGAGCCGGGGCCGGTCGCCTTCGAGGGGCTCCGCGCGGTCGCCTTCGACGACGGCCGCCTGCGGTTCGAGGCCGAGGCCGAACGCCGTCGCGACGAGGATCGGCCGTTCGTCCACTACTCCTACCGTCAGCCGTTCGGGACCTTTACCGGCACCCTCCCCGGGGGGATCGAGCTCGCGCAGGGCTTCGGGGTGATGGAGCACCACGAGGCGCGCTGGTAGACGCCCGCCGGCTCGATCCGCCACCGCCACGGTGGTTCCTCGCCGGGGGCGAACTCGTACTGGTTGCGCCCCGCGAGCGTCTCGAGCGCGACCAGGGCCGGCACGGCGTCGTCGAGCAGCGGCGTGGCCGCCAGCGCGGCAACTCGGGCCGAGCTCGCCCGCCGCTCGATCGACTCCCAGCCGAGGGTTGGGCGGTAGGACCAGTAGGTGATCGCCACCGGGCCGCCGGAGCGGCGACGGTCGTCGACGGCGACGAACTCGGTGACGCGTCGGTTCGACGCCGTCAGTCCCGGCCGCGGGCCCGGCGCGGCGCAGCCGGCCGAGCGGCAGTAGCGGAAGTCGACCGGCAACAGCGGCGCGCCCCCGGCTCCGGCATCGGCCACAGGCGACGGCGCGAGCGCCCGCACGGCGCCGGCGACGGGTCGCCCGTAGGCCTCGGTGAGCGGGTCGCGCCAGCACGGACCCGGGCCGACCGCGCCGCAGCGGAGCTTGCGCGCCACCGCGAACCCGAGCTCGCGCCCGCTCTCATCGGCCCCCGAGGCGAGCGCCGCGATTCCGGCGGCCAGCAGGACCGCGATCATCAGCGCGAGCCCCGTGTGCTCGACGGTCGCTGCGCCCGAGTCCGACGATGCTCTCATCGCTCGCCACGCTAGAAGCGCGCGCTCGACGCGAGGGACGACGGACGTGCCGAATCAGCGCCGGCTCAGGAAAGGCCCTCGCGCGCCTCGCGCACGAGCGTGACCGCCTCGGGGAACACGACTCGGATCGCGTCGCGGACCTGCATCGCCTGCTCGTCGCTGCCGCCGTGCAGCTCCAGCCTGGCGATTGCCGCCACGGTCATGTCCACAGCGAGCTTGATCGCGTTGTCGGCCCAGGCGACGCGCTGCGCCCCCTGCATCTGCTCGGCCATCTCGCCGAGCCGAGCGCGAAGCTCGTCCGGGTCGCCGAAGAGGCCGAAGGGATCGCCGCCTTCCATCCCCACCGACTATAGAGAGCCGTCGGCGGGCCCGGGACCGCCACCTAGGCCCGGCCGCGCCGAGCCCCCCGGCGCGCCACCATCACCCCGCCGCGGCGGACGAGCGTCGCCGCGAGTTCGAGCGGCGCCGAGACCAAGGCGATGAGCGGCGCCCCGAGCACCGTGACCACGACGTCGATCGCGAACCGCGCGCGGCCGCGGGCGCTCGACGGGCGCAGGCGCCCGGCGCGGACCTCGCGCGCGAAGTTGGGGTGGAAGGTGAGACCGTTGAGCAGCGTTTGCCACATCCAGCCGAGGGCGCGCCAGGAGGCTGGCGTTCGCGGTCTGTCGATCGGTTCGCCATTGCGTTCCGCGAGCAGCTCGAGGCCGGCCGGCGTCAGCAGCAGCCGGCCCGGCGCGCGATCGAAGCCGGCCCAGCCCTCGACCCCGATCCACGCCTGGAGGCTGGCGCGGTTGGGTGCCGCGATCGTCTCGTCCCCGGCGCTGCTGCGCTCGAGCGCCCGCCACTCGGCCGCCAGGTCGATCGTCGCGTCGCGCTCCAGCGCGGTGCCGCACTCCTCGCAGCGAACGATCACCCGCTCCTCGGCCGGACGGGTCTCGAGCGGCAGTCCGACGCTCGCCTGCCCGGGCCGCGGCGGCAGCGCGACCCACGCGTAGAGCGGCCGTCCGCACAGCGGGCAGGGTCGCGGCGCGCTCAAGGGGGACCGGGCTCGACCGACATGGACGCCGGATCGTATTCGCACGGATATCGTTGGGCCCGTGCAGCTCCGCGAGATCATGACGCCGGGGGTGGTCACCGCCCGCCTCGACGCGAACCTGCTCGAGGTCGCGCAGCTGATGCGCGATCACTCGGTCGGCTCGGTCGTGATCTGCGACAGCGACGGAGGGCCGACGGCGATGGTCACCGACCGGGACCTGACCGTCCGTGCGCTGGCGGAGGAGCGGCCCGCCGACGAGCCCGTCTCCGAGCACGCCTCCAGGCCACTGGTAACGGGCGAGCCCGAGATGGACCTCGAGGAGGCGGCGGCGCTGATGGTCTCGCACCGGGTCCGCCGCCTGCCCGTGGTCGAGGGCGAGCGCTTGGTCGGGATCGTCACCCTCGACGACATCGCCGTTCGCACCGGCAACCTCGAGGTCGCGCAGCGGATGACGCAGGAGGTCATCGAGGGCGCGCTTCCCGGGTTCTTCTTCCACGAGCGCGGCTGAGCGGATGGGCCTGCCGTCACCCCGCCAACAGCGCGCCCGCGCCCGCATCGAAGCCATGGTCGGCCTCGCGGCACCGTTTCTCGACCTCTTGCTCGCCGCCGGCGACCGCGTCTCGCGGATCGCCGGGTCCGACGACGACTACGTCCCGATCCGACCCGCATCGGAGCGGCTCGAGCTCGAGTCCGGCGCTCGGCGGGCGCTGCACAGCGAGGCCGACTGAGCTTGAACCGCCGCGAGCTGCTCGAGCGCGAACGCAAGCACCGCCCGGTCGCCGCGCTCTGCGCGCTCGGAGTCCCGCTGCTGATCATCGGCTCATACATCGGCGCGGGCCGCCTCGGCCTGCCGTCGTCGGGGATCGCGACCGAGCAGGTCCGCGCCTTCGACGCGAACTCGGGCGCGCTGCTGCTGGTCGTGATCGTGCGCTCGATCGGCTTCCTGCTGCTGATCCCGCCGCTCGTCTTCCTTTACCGGGCGACGCGCGCGCGGCGACCGGAGCTGCCCGCGGCGATGTACGGCTTCACTTTCATCGGTCCGCTGCTGCTCGCGATCCAGGGCCTGCTCGGCTACTTCGGGCAGTCGGAGGTCGCCTCGGATTTCGTCGGTCGCTACGGTGCCGGCGGCGACATCTACAGCCTGCTCGACGACCTCACCGACGATTCTTCGCTGACGACGGTCGCCACCAGCATCGCGCTGCCGGCGATCCTCGGTCTCGGCGTGGCGATGATCTACTTCCCGCTCCAGGCGATGCGCGCCGGGCTGCTGACGAGGTTCTTCGCCACCCTCGGAATGGCGCTCGGCGGCGCCACCGTGCTGTTCACGAGCCTGACCCTGCTCCCCGACGCGCTCTGGTTTCTGTGGCTCGGCCTGGTGTTCGTGGGGCGCACGCCGCAGGGCCGCCCGCCGGCCTGGGACACGGGCGAGGCGATCCCGTGGCCGCGCCCCGGGGAGGAGCCCGCGCGCCCCGCGCCCTCGCCGGCCGGAGTGGTCGAGGGTGAGGCAACCGAGGTCTTCGCCGGCGACGAGCAGGAGGCGCCGGACCACACCGGTCGCCGCGAACGGGCGCGCAAGCGCAAACGCAAGCGGCGCCGGTGAACGAGACCCGGCCGATCTCCCGCCACCGATCGGCGATCGCGATCGCCCTCGGCGTGCTCGGCGCAGTGCAGCTCGTGGACGGGCTCTACGCGCTGCTCGCACCCCGCTCGTTCTACGACGACTTCCCGTTCGGTCGAGGCTGGGTCGAGGCGCTCCCCGCCTACAACGAGCACCTGGTGCGCGACGTCGGCGGCCTCTTCTTGGCGACGGCCGTCGTAATGCTGGCGGCGGCGTGGATCCTCGAGCGCCGCTTGGTCGTGATCGCGTGCGTCGCGTACCTGGCGTTCTCGATCCCGCACACGATCTACCACTACCTCCACCTCGACGTCTACGACGCCGGCGACGTGATCGCCAACACGATCGCCCTCGCCGCGACTGTTCTGCTGCCGCTCTGGGTGCTGTTCGTGATCCTCACCGGCCGTGCCTCCGAGCCGGTGCCTCGATGAGCGGCCCCGGCGCCGTCTGAACGGTTGCTCAGCCCAGGGTGTTGACGCCGGGCGGGCTGTCGGCCGCCTGGGCGACGACCGCGACGCGCTTGCGGTGCGTGCGGATCTCGCTCATGATCCGCTCCAGCCGGGGCTCGGTGGAGGAATCGACGTGGCTCATCGCCTCGGCGATCGCCGGGTGCACGGACGCGATCGCCTCGTGCATCGACTGGGCGACCGCTCGGTAGGTGGGGTGGCCCTCGCGTCCCGAGCGCAGCTCGCAGACGTGCATCGCCTCTCGCGCGTTGAGGTCGAGGACGTATCGGATCCGGTAGCCGAGGCAGAGCGCGTAGGGCGCCGCCTCGGTCAGGCCCTCCCCCTCGAGGCGCTCGAACTCGGTCCGCGAGAGCTCGAGCGCGCGCTCGTACTCGTCGCCGGCCCCGGCCTCGTGGACCTCGTCCGGAACGCCGGCGCCGAGCTCGGGCCCGAGGCGCTGCCATTGGCAGGTGAGCATCCGGTGGCGCTGCATGTCGCGGAAGCCGCCGTAGTCGGAGACGATCTCGAACCTGTAGCGGACCGCCTCCCAGCCGCGCCCCGGCCGGTGGCGCCGGTTGCGGCGCTCGCCTGCCAGCTCGCCGATCAGCTCGGCGCGCTCGATCGGGTCGAGAGCCCCGATCCGGTGCCTGATCTCGGTCTCGGAGGCGCCCGCGGACTCGAACAGCGAGGCGGCCACCAGGTCGTCCTCGGTTCCGTCGACGTGCACCAGATCGACCGTGGGCGCCATCTCGCCGCTGCGCCGGTCGAGCCCGAGCCGCGCGACCGCCCGCTCGGTCGTCCTGCGGCGCTCGACCAGGTGCGCGATCCAGTCGCCGCCCCGGTCGGGGCGCCCGACCCGGGCGACGAAGCTCGGGATCACCTTGGAGAGCTCCTCGAACAGCATCTCGCCGTAATCGCGCGCCTCGGGCAGCGGGGAGGCCGCTAGCCGCAGCAGGAGCTGCTCATAGGCCTGACCGGAGCCGAATACGCCGACGTGGCTGAGGGTCGAGGCCGGAAGCAGGCCCCGCAGGAGGTCGAGCGCCTTGGCGCGGATCGACCTCTGCCATGCGGCCTCGGGTTGCTCGGAGTCGTGAGGCCAGCGCTCGGCGGCCCACACCTGGGTGCGCGCGAGGGCCCGGGAGTAGATCGCGAACAGCTCGTCCATCGCCGCGCGGTAGGCGGGTCCGAGCTCCTGATCGGAGTAGTAGCGATGGCCCCCGATCCCCTCGACCGGCTTGTCGTAAGGGATGTAGCGGGTCGACTGCTCCAGGTAGGCGGCCAGCCGGCCGCGCTGCAGCACCTTGGTGAGCACGTTCGAGGCCCACTCGCAGGCGACGTGGGCGGCGCCGAGCTGGGCGATCGAGTCGTCGCCGAACCCGGTCAGCACGCGCTCGTAGAGCGCCGCCGCGCGCTTGCCCTCGACGCCGTCGAACGGCCGCGAGCCCTCGGGCACGTCGCCCGCGAACTCGTCCAGGTAGAGGCGCCGGAGGGTTCCCGGGTAGCGCGAGTAGCGCGCGAACAGCGCCCCCTTCACCGTCTCGGGGAGGTTGACGAGGCAGAAGACGGGGCGATCGAGGTTCGTGAAGTGGGGCTCGAGCAGGGCTCGCTCGGAAGCGGTGAAGGACTCGACCGGGTAGCGCACGAGGCGATCGTAGTGATCGTGGCGGCGTCGCTCGCGCCTCCGGAGCCCCTTTCCTAACCAGGGGTCGCCTACCCGGCAGGGGGCGGCGGGAACTCCATCAGCTCGACTCGGTGTCCGCCCGGAGCGATCGCGAAGGCGCGCCGCGCGCCCCACAGCCGCCGCGACTCCGAGACCTCGTGGCCGGCCGCCGCGACGCGCGCGATCGTCGCCTCGAAGTCGTCGACGACGACCGCCGCGTGACCGAGTACCGGCACGGTGGCCGTATCCGTGTGGATCAGGTGGATGTGCGTGCCCTCGCGCGCCACCCAGGTGACGTAGCCGCCCAGCGTCTCGGGCGAGTCGATCCGCTCGAAGCCGAGCAGCCCCCAGAACTCGACCGCGGGCTCGACCTGCTCGGGGTCGATCTCGATCGAGACGTGTTGGAGCACCGCCTAGCCCAGCCCGGCTGCCGCGCGCGCCTCGTCCCAGTCGTCGAAGGCGTCGATCCGAACGACCTCCTCGCCCGAGTACCTGGCGAGGTGCGCGTAGCGAAGCGACACCTCCTCGCCGGAGCCGCGCTCGGTGCCGTGGAAGGTGAGCAGGGCGAGAACCCGGTCCTCGCCCGCGGGGCGAATCTCCTCGACGTCGAAGCGCAGCAGCGCCCAGGGCTCCTCGATGAACGAGGTCCAGAACTCGACCATCCCCTCGCGCCCGTGATAGACGGGCTCGATCCCGGGGAACAGCTGCGCGGTGTGGAACTCGAGATCCGGCGAAGCCTGTTCGAGGATCCAGACCAGGTCGCGACGGTTCCAGGCGTCGAGCGCCTCGCGGTAGCGGTCGACGAGCTCGTTGCTGGCGTTCACTCCGGAATCAGTATCACGCCGACAGCTCCGCGCAGGCCTCCGCGAAGGCCGCGGAGTGGGCGTCGACGTCGGCCTCGCTGGTCGCCGGCGAGATCAGCGCCATCATGTGAAACGGGGTCATCAGCACACCGCGGTTGAGCATGTAGAGATGCATCAGCGCGTCGAGCTCGTTATCGATCCCCGCGTCGGCCTCGGAGCCGTTGCGCGGGCGGCGGGGGGCGAACATGTACTCGGCCCGACAGCCGAGCCGGGTCACCTGCCAGGGCAGGCCGTGCGCCCGGATCGAATTCGCGGCCGCCGCCTCGAACCGCTCGCCCAGCGCGATCATGCGCTCGAACGCCGCATCGGTGAGCACCTCGCTCAGCGTCGCCCGCGCCGCCGCCAGCGAGAGCGCGTTGCCGGCCAGCGTGCCGCCGATCCCGCCGACGTCCGCCGCGTCCCAGATCGTCGTCGCGAGCACGCGCTCGGCGACCTCGGCGCTCAGTCCGTAGGCGCCCAGGGGGACGCCGCCGGCGATCGGCTTGCCGACGGTGAGCAGGTCCGGCTCGAGGCCGCTGGCCGCCGTGTAGCCCCCCGGGCCGCAGCAGAGCGTGTGGGTCTCGTCGATGATCAGCAGCGCCTCGGCGGCGCGTGTCAGCTCTCGCAACGCCTCGTGGAAGCCCGGGTCCGGGAGCACGATGCCGATGTTGGTCAGCGCCGGCTCGGTCAGCACGCAGGCGACGTCGCCATGGGCGAGCTCGCGCTCGAGGGCCGCGGCGTCGTTGAACTCGACCACGCGGGTCGTCTCGGCGAGCGCCACCGGCGGGCCGAGGTTGCCGTGCCGGGCGACGACGTCGGTGCCGGCAAGCGTGGCGAAGGTCTCGTCGACGGTGCCGTGATAGCAGTGATTGAAGACCAGGATCCGCGGCCGATCGGTGAGCTGTCGCGCGAGGCGGATAGCGAATCGGTTCGCGTCGGTGGCCGAGAGCGTGAACTGCCAGGCGGGCAGGCCGAACCGCCGCCGCATCTCCTCCCCGACTGAGACCGCGTCCTCGCTCGGCAACATCGTCGTGATCCCGTGACCCGCCCGCTCGCGGATCGCACGCACCGTCGGCTCGGGCGAGTGGCCGCTCATCGCGCCGGTATCGCCGAGACAGAGGTCCGCGTAGGTGTTGCCGTCGACGTCGACGAGCGTCGCGCCGTGGGCCTCGGCGATGAAGATCGGGAACGCCCCGGGCCAGCGCGTCATCCAGTTCATCGGCACGCCCGAAAGCAGCGACCCCTCGGCCCGGGCATGCAGCTCGGCCGAACGCGGGTGCGCCGCGGCGAAGCGCTCGCGCTCGCGGGAGAGCAGCTCGGCGATCCTCGAGCGGGGCGGGGCGGCGGCCATCACCCGCATTGCAGCAGCTCGGCGAACGCCGGTTTGGATGATCCGAGAGCCGCGGGCAGGTCGAATCGGCGAGGCGCTCAGTCGCGGACGGGGGCGCTCAGAGCAGCGAGGGGATCGAGGAGCCGGCCTCGCTGGCCCAGTTGACCAGCGGCGACGGGATGACGCCGAAGAAGACGGTAGCCGCGGCCGCCAGGGAGGCGAGCCCGAGGATCACGCGGCAGCGCGTACCGTCGGCGTCGGCCTCCTGCGAGGCGCCCGCGATCGCCGGCATCGCCGGCTCGTCGCGCTCCGCGGACGGGCGCATCCAGACGGCGACGATCACCCGCAGGTAGTAGGCGAGCGAGACCATCGTCCCAATCGCGATCATCACCGCGAGCCATGTGTAGGCCGAATCCACCGCCGCTTCGATCAGGTAGAGCTTGCCGATGAACCCGGCGGTCCCGGGGAGCCCAGCGAGGGCGAGCATCGACACGGTGAGCACCGTCGCCAGCCCAGGACGCTCGCGCCCGAGGCCCTCGACCGCGGCGATGTCGTCGCCGTGGATCGTCTCGCGCTCGCGGATCGTGATCACCGCGAACGCGGCCAGGTTCATGAACGCGTAGGCGGCGAGGTAGAAGATCAAGGCGCTCGTCCCGGCGCTGCTCGCGGCGACGACGCCGGCCAGGATGTAGCCGGCCTGAGCGACTCCCGAGTAGCCGAGCAGGCGCTTGAGCGAGTTCTGGCCCAGGGCGCCGACGTTGCCGACCACGATCGAGACCGCCGCCAGAGCCGCGAGCGCCGGCTGCCAGTCGTCAACCGCCGGTCCGACCGCGACCTCGAAGAAGCGCACCGCGACGCAGAACGCGGCCGCCTTCGTGGCGACCGCCATGAACGCCGTCACCGGGGTGGGCGCGCCCTCGTAGACGTCGGGCGTCCACTGGTGGAAGGGGGCGACCGAGAGCTTGAACGCGAGGCCGGTCGCCGAGAGAGCGATCCCGATCAGAAGCAGCGGGTCGTCGAGCACCGAGCCGCCGATCGCCGAGCGGATCTCGGAGAAGTCGGTGGACCCGCTCGCTCCGTAGACGAAGGCGAGCCCGTAGAGCAGCGTCGCCGATCCCAGCGAGCCGACGATCAGGTACTTGAGCCCGGACTCCAGCGACTCCTCGCGATGAAGCGCCGAGCCGCAGAGGACGTAGAGCGGGATCGAGAGCAGCTCGAGCGAGACGAACAGCGTAATCAGGCTCTGCGCCTGGGCGAGCATCGTCATCCCGAGCACCGAGCAGATCAGCAGCGTCTGGAACTCGCCGTGCCCGCCGGCGCCGGTCGACCGGTCGACCGACTCCTCACGCCACGAGAGCGGGATGCAAAACGCCGCCGCACCGACCGCGATCAGGCTCGCCGCGATCGCGAGGTCGTCGAGCCGCAGCGCGTCGGCGACCAGGTCCTTGTCCTCGCCCCACTGCCAGATCAACAGGCCCGCCGCCGCCGCCAGCGTCCCGATCCCGAGGATCGAGACCACGATCCGCTGTCGCCGCGCGCCGCCTCCGATCAGCCCGGCCAGCAGTGTCAACACCAGGCCCGCGGTGAGCGCGATGATCGGCGAGAGTCCGGCGTAGTCGATCTCGGGAGCGTTGAAGTTCATCGGTCGCGAGGCTCGGTTGCCGTCCGAGGTCGGGTGCTCATTCCGAGGCCCCCTCGATCGGTGCATCGCCGGTCGAGCCCGCCCCGTGCTCGGCGACGACCGATGAATCCGGGTGCGCTGCGGCGACGGACTGGTTGACCGAAGCCTCGCCGCGGTCGAGAATCAGGCCGGGGTAGAGCGCGAGGGCGACGATCACCGCGACCAGCGGGGCGAGCACGAGGCCGTCGCGAAGCGAGATCTCCCGCGACACGGCCCCCTCGGGCAGCCGGTTGTGCATCGTGCGCTGGTAGAGGCGCAGCGCGTAGAACGCGGCGAGCGCGACACCGACCGCGGCGACGAACGCGAACACGACCTTCGACTGGAAGACCCCGTTGAGGATGTAGAACTCGCCGATGAAGTTGGCGGATCCGGGGATCGCCAGGGTCGCCATCGTGACGACGAGGAAGAGCGCGGCCAGCAGCGGGGCGCGCATCGCCTGTCCTCCCATCTTCGTCAGGTCCTCGGTCCCGGCGCGCTCGTACAGGATCGCGACGATCAAGAAGATCCCGGCGATGACCAGGCCATGGTTGACCATCTGGAGCACGGCGCCGTCGGCGCCGTCACCGCGCAGGCTGAGGATTCCGAGGGTGATGAACCCGAGCTGGGCGATCGAGGAGTATCCGGCGACCAGCCGTACGTTGGTCTGCGTGAAGGCCATCACCGAGCCGTAGAGGATCGAGGCGAGGGCGACCAACATCACCAGCTCCTGGAAGTGCGAGGTCGCGTTCGGGTAGAGCGGCAGCGCGACCCTCAGGAATCCGTAGGCGCCGACCTTCGAGAGCACCCCCGAGAGCAGAACCAGGACCGGCAGGGGCGCCGCCCGATAGGCGTCCGGCATCCAGCCATGGATCGGGAAGGCGGGCATCTTGACCAGGAAGGCCGCGGCGAAGAAGCAGAAGATCCAGTACTGGCTGCCGGTCGAGACGAGGTTCTCGCGCAGGTAGGGGATCGAGAAGCTGAGCTCGCCGGTCTGCTGGGAGACGAGCACCGCCGTCGCGATCGCGCCGACCAGCATCAACAGCGAGCCGACCAGCGTGTAGACGATCATCTTCATCGTCGCCGGGACGCGGTTCTCGCCGCCGAAGATCCCGATCAAGAAGAAGAACGGGATCAGCATCAGGTCGAAGAAGAGGACGAACAGCAGCAGGTCCTGGGCGGTGAACGCGCCCAGGGCCGCCGTCTCCCCGAGCCCGAGCAGGAAGTAGTAGAGCTTCGAGCGCCCGGTGCCCGGCTCGGCGCGCAGCGCGGACCACAGCGTCGAGGCGAACCAGAGCACCGCCGTGAGCAGGACGAGGAAGACGCTGATCCCGTCGACGCCGAGCTGGTAGCGGACGCCGAGATCTTCGATCCAGGGCTCGTCGACCGAGTGCTGGAGCGCCGCGGTCCCGGATGCGAAGTCCGCCGCGAGCGCGATCGCCAGGCCGAGCGACACCAGCGCGCCGACCAGCGCCAGCCACCTCGACGCCACGCGCGGCCCGAGCAGCGCCAGCGCCCCGGCGACCAGCGGCGCCCAGAGCAGCACGTTCAGCACCGGGCGCCCCCGAGCGACGAGCGAGGAGCGATCGACGAGGCCATCAGCCGCTCACCACCAAGAAGTAGATGCCGAGCGCCGCGAACCCGCCGACGAGCAGCAGGGCGTACGCGCGCACGAATCCCGATTGGGCGCCGCGGACCACGGCGCCGGCCCCCTTCGCGGCCCCCGTGGCCGCCTCGACGATCCCCTGGATGACGAAGCGCTCGAAGACCGCGTTCGCGAACCCGCCGATCGCGATCGCCGGCCGGTAGACGAGCGCGTCCAGCAGCTCGTCGAAGTACCACTTGTCGAGCAAGAACCCGTGGACCCGCGGCAGTCGCTCGACCAGCCGCGCCGTGATCCCCGGCTGGGCGACGTAGCAGCGGTACGCGAACCAGATCCCGGCCAACGACACGACCGCGCCGATCGCGAGCCCAATCCAGGCGGCGCCGTCGGAGGGAACGATGGCGTGGAAGCGCGAGCTCGCGAAGGTCGGCTCGAGGAAGCTCTCGAGCACGTGGTCGACCCCGGGGACCTGGATCAGGCCCGCGAACAGTGCCCCGAAGCCGAGCACGGCCATCGCGACGCGCATCGGCCACTCGCGCTCGGCGATGTGGTGCTCGGTGCCGGGGAAGCCGACGTCGACGTCCTCGCGCTCCCCGGTCGCGGGGTTCTCCGGCTCGGCGTGTGGCAGCTGCCCGCGCTCGAGCTCGCGCGCCTCGGCGCAGGGCTCGCCGGCGACCACCCGGAAGCCGATCCGGAACGAGTAGAAGGCGGTCAGCAGGGCTCCGAGATAGCCGCCGATCGCGAAGATCCAGTACATCCCGCCGCGGTCGGCGGCGAACACGAGGATCTCGTCCTTGGAGAAGAATCCCGATGTGAGCGGGAACGCGGCAAGCGCCAGCGCCCCGACGATCAGCAGCGCCGAGGTGAATGGCAGCCCCCTGCGAAAGCCGCCCATCAGGTCGATGTTCTGTCGGTTGGCCATCGCCGAGATCACCGACCCCGCGGCCATGAACAAAAGCGCCTTGAAGAAGGCGTGTGTCATCAGGTGGAAGAGCCCGGCGCCGTAGGCGCCGATCGAGACGCCGACGATCATGTAGCCGATCTGGCTCATCGTCGAGTAGGCGATGATCCGCTTCAGGTCGGTGACCGCGAGCGCGATAGCTCGCCGCGATCAGCAGCGTCGCGAGGCCACCGAACGCGGCGACGTCGGCGGCGGTCGGCGCCAGCTCGAAGAGCGGAAACATGCGCGCGATCAAGTAGACGCCGGCGGTGACCATGGTTGCGGCATGGATCAACGCCGAGACCGGGGTCGGCCCCTCCATCGCGTCGGGGAGCCACGTGTGCAGCGGAACCTGCGCCGACTTCGCGAACGCGCCGACGCAGATCAGCAGGCAGATCGCGACGATTACGCCTTGATTGGTGGTGAAGGTGTCCCGGGCAGCGTCGAAGGCGCCCAGATACTCGAAGGTGCCAAGCTCCCGGAAGACGAACAAGGCGGCGAGCACCAGTCCGACGTCGCCGACGACGTTGATCACGAAGGCCTTCATCCCGGCCTTGGTCGCCGTGTCGCGGCGGTACCAGAAGCTGATCAGCGCATAGGAGGCGAAGCCCACGAACGCCCAGCCGACGATCAGGATCACGAAGTTGCCCGCGAGCACGAGCAGCAGCATCGAGAAGACGAAGAAGTTGAGGTAGCTGAAGAATCGGGCGTAGCCGCGGTCGGAGTCCATGTAGGCGACCGAGTAGAGGTGGATCAGGGTCGAGACCCCGGTGATCACCAGGCACATGAACACCGACAGCGGGTCGACGAGGATCCCGAGCTGGATGTCAAGCCCGGCCGCCGAGGCGTAGCTGTACAGCGAATCGGTCAGCTCGCGCCCCTCGCTCGGCTCGCCGAGCAGCGAGATCAGCGCGGCGACCGAGCCCGCGAAGGCGAGGCCGATCGCGGCCGTGCCGACCCAGCCGGCGGCCCGCCCCGGCAGCGCAGCGCGCCCGAACGCGATCACGAGGCTGCCGGCGAGGGGCAGCGCCAGCACGAGCCAGGCCCAGGTCGTCGCCATCAGCCCCTGAGCTCCCGGATGTCATCGACGTCGAGCGGGATCCGGCGCCGGAACATCGCCACGATCAGGCCCAGGCCGACGACCACCTCGCAGGCGGCGACCACGATCACGATCAGCGCGAACACCTGTCCGTCCTCGTTGCCCGACGAGCGCGAGAAGGCGACCAGCGCGAGGTTGCCCGCGTTCAGCATCAACTCGAGGCAGAGCAGGATCACCAGTGGGCTGCGCCGCACAAGCACGCCGCCGGCGCCGACCGCGAACAGCAGCGCCGAGAGGACGATGTACCAGGAGACGTCCATCAGGACCCGGAGCCAATCCCCGCCATCTGTTCGGCGTCGCGTCCGGGGGGGCCGGGCTCGGATGGAGGGCGGGGGCCTTCGCGGCGCCTTCGTCCGGCGAGCACGACCGCGCCGACGGCCGCGATCAGGAGCAGGATCGAGGCGGCTTCGAAGGCGATCAAGAAACGCTCGAGCAGCAGCCGGCCGATCGAGCCCGGGGAGCCGAACCCGGCCGGGATCGTCGGGCCCTCCGAGTCGATCGCCTTCAGCGAGGTGCCGACGACGGCGATCGAGATCTCGATGAAGAGCGCCGTCGCGAGCACCGGCGCGAGCACCCGCTGGCCCGGGATCGGCTCCCACAGCGGCTCCTCGACGGCGCCGACGTAGGCGGTCACGAACAGGTAGAGGACCATCACCGCGCCGGCGTAGACGACGATCTGCGCGGCGGCGAGGAACTCGGCGTGAAGGAGCAAAAAGAGGCCGGCGACCGAGATCAGGTGGACGATCAACGCGAGCACGCTGTAGAACGGATTGCGCAGCGCGATCACGGCGATCGCGCCGCCGAGGGCGCCGAGCGCGCCGGCGAAGAAGGCCACTTCGACCATCTAGCGGCGCCCTCGGGGGCGCGTAACGAACGCGCTCGACCGCAGACCTCGAATACGGCTGGGTCGCTCGAGAGAGGGCGACCCGCAACCGGGGGAGGTCCCATGAACACCTACGCAATCCCCCGTCGCCGGGGCTGGAAGGTGATCGCGATCGCCGACACGGTGATCGTGCGGCCGGATCCCGAGCCCGCTAACGCGTAGCTCGGCGCTGGCGTTCTCGCGAGCCGATCGGCGCGCGCTCACTCGCCCTCCCGGCGCAGGGGCGTGCGCTCGATCGGCTCGGCGAGCAGCATCTCCTTGGTGAAGATCAGGTCGCCGCGGTTGTAGTCGGCGATCTCGTACTCGTGTCCCATCGTGATCGCGTCGAACGGGCACGCGACCTCGCAGTAGCCGCAGAAGATGCAGCGCGAGAGGTTGATCTCGTAGACCGCGGCGTAGCGCTCACCGGCCGAGACCCGGTTCTCCGGGTCGTTCTCGGCGGCGACAACCCGGATGCAGTCGGCCGGGCAGGCCGCCGCGCACAGCGAGCAGCCGACGCACTTCTCGAGCCCGCTGTCCTCGAATCGGTGCAGCTTGTGGCGGCCTCGAAACCGCGGGTAGACCGGCGTCTTCTCCTCCGGATACTGGATCGTCATCGGCCCCTCGATCATCCGCGCGAGGGTCGTCCGCAGGCCGCGCAGGGTCTCGCCGAAGGCGCGATAGGCGCCCCTGGCCCCGCCCGGCTCCGGGCCGCGCTGGACCGCGACGATCTCCTCCGCGTCGCTGAGGTACGGGAACTCGTCGCTCACGTGACCACCACCAGCACCGCCGTGACCAGCACGTTCAGGGTCGCCAGCGGCAGCAGCACCTTCCAGCCCAGCGACATCAGCTGGTCGTACCGCAGCCGCGGCAGCGTCGCCCGCACCCAGATGAAGACGACGATCAGGGCGAGGATCTTGGCGATCATCCAGATCGGGTCGAGCCAGCCCGGGCCGGGGCCCATCCAGCCGCCGAAAAAGAAGGCGACCGCGATCCCCGAGACCACGAACATCTCCAGGTACTCGGCGAGCAAGAAGGAGGCGAAGCGGGTGCCGCCGTACTCGGTCTGGAATCCCTGCACGAGCTCGGCGTCGGCCTCCGGGAGGTCGAACGGCGCCCGGTTCGTCTCGGCAAACCCGGCGACCATGAAGATCAGGAAGCCGACGAACTGGGGCAGCACGTACCAGATCGTGTCCTGCGCCTCGACCACCGAGACCAGCGACAGCGAGCCGGCCATCATGATCGCGCCGAGCAGCGACAGGCCCATCGCGATCTCGTAGGAGATCAGCTGCGCGGCCGACCGCATCGCGCCGAGGAAGCTGTACTTCGAGCCCGACGACCAGCCCGAGAGCAGCAGCCCGTAGAACGAGATCGAGCCGAAGGCGAAGAAGTAGAGGACGCCGATCGGGACGTCGATGCCGTAGAAGCCGACCCCGTCCTTGACGTCGCCGAACGGCAGGATCGCGATCGTCGTGATCCCGGAGAAGATCACCAGCGCCGGCCCGAGGGCGAACAGGAACGGGACCGCCTCGGTGGGGCGAAACATCTGCTTGCCCGCCAGCTTGAGAATGTCGGCGAGCGGCTGCATCATCCCGACCGGCCCGACCCGGTTGGGTCCGTAGCGGTGCTGGAAGCGACCGATCAGCTTGCGCTCGACCACCGTGAGCACCGGGACGATCAAGAAGACGACCAAGAAGATCACGATCGACTTCACGACCATGATCCAGGTCGCCTCGGTGAAGCCGACATCGGCGACGGGAATCATTGCCCGGCCACATCCTCGGCCTGGCGTCCGGGGGGGCCGGGCTCGGCGCCCAACCGATCGATCACGACCGTTTCGGCCCGGTCGAGCGAGTTCGCGTTGTCGCGTGCGGTGCCCTCGATCAGAAAGGCGGCGCCCGGCCGCATCCGCTCGCGCAGCGCCACTCGCGCCCGCACGCTCGTCCCGTTCGAACGCACCACCACCTCGTCGCCCTCGCCGAGGCCCATCCGCTCCCCGTCTGCGACCGACAGCTCCACTCGCTGGCCGGGCTCCAGGAACCGCAGCGCCGGATTGCGCTCGGTCACCTCGCCGGCCCACAGGTCGCGATAGGTCCCCAGCCGCAGCCCGGAGTCGGCGACGGCGTCCGGGGGTGGGTGCGCAGGACCTCGCCCCCCCGCGGCCGCTTCGTCCGGCGGCGGCGACCACGCACCGGCCGCGTCGCGGGACTGCCAACGGACCCCGACCCCGCCGATCTCGTTCGGGGTGAGGCCGGCGTAGAACGGGACTTCCGCGGCGATCGCCGCGAGCGCCTCGGTGGCCGAGTCGATCTCCGTCTCGTCGCCCAGGCGCGCCGACAGCTCGACCAGCACCTGCCACATCGGCCGGACCTCGTCCGGGCGTGGGACAGCGGGCCGAAGGCGCTGCACCCGGCCGTCGGGGTGGGTTACGGTGCCCTCCTTCTCCGCGTACGCTTCGGCGGGGAGGACCACGTCGGCCGCTTCGGTCGAGGCGTCGTCGAACATCGAGATCGAGACGACGGTGCGGGCCCGTCGGAGAGCCTCGGCCCAGCCGGGGCCGTCGGGAAGGTCGCGGATCGGGTCGGCGTGGACGAGGATCACGGCATCGAGGTCGCCGCCGATGAGGCCGTCCTTGATCCCGGCGAGCCCGAGACCGGCCTGCGCCTCGCCGAGGCCGGGTCCGGCGCCGGCCAAACAGCCGGCCTCGCGGACCCCGCGGGCGTTGGCGCCGTCGGGGACCGGAAGCAGCCCGGCGCCCGCGGCGGCGGCGTCGAGCGCGCTCGCGCACTCGGCGATTGCGGCCAGAGCCGCCTCGCCGCCGCGCTCGCGGCCGATCCGCTCGCCCCAGATGACGATCGTCTTCCCGCGCCGAAGCGCGCCCGCGATCCGCTCGGCGTCGGCCCGGTGAGAGCCACGATCCGCCGGCCCCTCGGCTTCGGGCCCGGGGCCGGTGCGGCCGAGCTCGGCGGCGAGGGCGGCGAGCAGGCCCGCCGCCTCGCCGGGCGCGTACCGCGCCGTCTCCTCGGCGCCGCCGTCGAGCGCCGTCGGGCGCTCGGAGGCGATCACCAGGCGCGCGCCGCCGTGGCGGACGGCCTTGCGCAGCCGCAGGTCGAGGATCGGCATCGTGTGCAGCGGGTCGGCCCCGACGAGCAGGATCGACTCGGCGCCGTCGAGGTCGGCGATTGAGGCGCTGAGCTCGGGCGCCGACAGCGTCCGCAGCGCGCCGGCGGCGAGCTCGTCGGTGGAGGTCACGTGCGGCGAGCCGAGCGCTCGGCGGACGATCCGCTGGGCGAGGTAGGCCTCCTCGTTGGACGCCTGGCCGCCCACGATCACCGCGGTCCGCTCGCCGGCCGCCCGCAGCCGCTCGGCGGCCGCATCCAGGGTCACCTCCCAGCCGGGCGCCGCGCCGCTCACCCGCGGGGCCGTGATCCGGTCCTCGGCGGAGATCATCTGGAAGCCGAAGCGGCCCTTGTCGCAGAGCCAGCCGTTGTCGACGTCGTGGTTGTCGCGGGCGAGCACTCGCTCGATGCGCTCGTCGCGAACCGTGAACTTGACGTTGCACTGGCTCGGGCACAGGGTGCAGATCGAGCCCGAGTCCTCGATCTCCCAGGGGCGGGCGCGGAACCGGTACGCCTCGGAGGTCAGGGCGCCCACCGGGCAGAGGTCGATGATGTTGCCGTGGAAGGGGGCGATGTAGGGACGGTCGTCGAAGGTGCCCACGAAGCTGTGCGCCCCGCGCTCGAGTAGCTGAAGCTGCTCGTCCTCGGCGACCTCCTGGCTGAAGCGCACGCAGCGATAGCAGAGGATGCAGCGCTCGCGGTCGATCCGGACCAGCGGCGAGAGCGGAACCGGCTTGCGGAAGTGGCGCTTCGGATCGGTGACCCGGCTCTTTCCGGGGCCCCAGCCCATGGCGATGTCCTGGAGCGGGCACTCGCCGCCCTTGTCGCAGACCGGGCAGTCGAGCGGGTGGTTTACGAGCAGGAACTCGACCACCGAGTTCTGCGCCTCGATCACCCGGTCGGTCCGGGTGTAGACGACCATCCCGTCGCGCACCGGGGTCGAGCACGCAGTCTGAAGCTTCGGGATCCCCTCGACCTCGACCAGGCACATCCGGCAGGCGCCGACCGGCCCGCCGAGCTTCGGCTCATAGCAGAACACCGGGATCTCGACGTCGCCGCCCTTCGCGGCGTCGACGAGCATCTCGCCGTCGCCGGCCTGGACCTCGATCCCGTCGACGACCAGGGTGATCTTGCCGGCGCCCGGGCTCATGCCGCCCGCGCCCCGGTCGTCAGCGGTCGATCCAGCGGCGAGTGGTCGAGCATTCCCTCGCCCTCCAGCCGCGCGCTCTCCATCGCCTGCTCGAACTCGTCGCGGAACTTGCTGATCATCGCGCCGACCGGCATCGCCATCGAGTCGCCGAGCACGCACAGGCAGTGGCCGATGATGTTGTCCTGCATCGAGGCGACCAGGTCGAGGTCCATCGGGGTCGCCTCGCCGCGCGTGATCCGCTCGAGGATCTTCGTCGTCCAGTTGGTGCCCTCGCGACAGGGGGTGCACTTGCCGCACGACTCGTGGTGGTAAAACCGCGCCGTGCGCAGGGCGAGCTCCGGGATCGAGACGGTGTCGTCGGCGACGATGATCGATCCCGAGCCGAGCATCGAGCCCGCCTCGGCCATCGCCTCGAAGCTGTAGGGCAGGTCGAGGTCGGCCTCGGTGAGCACCGGCGAGGACGAGCCGCCCGGGAACCAGGCCTTCACCCGCCGCCCCTCCATGGTGCCGCCGGCGAGCCCGAAGATGATCTCCCGGGACGGGATCCCGAGCTCGATCTCGTAGTTGCCCGGGCGCCGCACGCAGCCGGAGACCGAGACCACCTTGGTCCCGGGCGACTGCTCGGTGCCGATCGACTTGAACCAGTCGGCGCCGTTGTTGACGATGTGCGGCACGTTGGAGAGCGTCTCGACGTTGTTGACCAGCGTCGGCCCGCCGTAGAGTCCCTCGATCGCCGGGAACGGCGGCTTCAGCCGCGGGTTGCCCCGCTTGCCCTCGAGCGCGTCGAGCAGCGCCGTCTCCTCGCCGCAGATGTAGGCGCCGGCCCCCCGGTGGACGACGAGCTCGACCCGGATCCCGCTCCCGAGCACGTTCGAGCCCAGATAGCCGGCGTCGTAGGCCTCCGCGACCGCGCGCTCGAGGATGTCGGCGATCGCCCAGTACTCGCCGCGAATGAACACGAACGCATAGGTGGCGCCGACCCCGCGGGCCGCGATCGCCACGCCCTCGATCAGCTGGTGCGGGTTCTTCTGCATCAGCTCGCGGTCCTTGAACGCCCCCGGCTCGGACTCGTCGGCGTTGCAGCACAGGTACTTCTCCATGTCGCCGCGCGGCAAGAAGGAGCCCTTCTTGCCCATCGAGAACCCCGCCCCGCCCCGCCCACGCAGGCCGGACTCCTCCAGCGTTCCGATCAGGTCCTGCGGATCGAGCGAGTTGAACGCCCGCTCGAGCGCCCGGTAGCCGCCGTTGCGGCGGTAGCCGTCGATCGTCGCCAGATCGGGCGCGTCGATATTGCGGAACAAGAGCCGGGTCTCAGAGCTCAATCGCCGCTCGCCTCCTCGGCCCCTGAGTCCACCGACCCGTTGCCGGTGGCCTCGGCGACGCGGGCGTCGGGCTCCGGCTCGGGCCCGCCGGCGGCGGGACGCTTGGCAAGCGCCTTCTGCGGCAGCGGATCGGCGCCGGCGCGCAGCGCCTCGACCGCCGCGAGCGCGTCCTCGCCGGTCAGCGGACCGTAGTAGCGCTCGTTGATCGAGGCCATCGGAGCCAGGTCGCAGGCACCCATGCACTCGAAGCCCTTGACGAAGAACTCGCCGTCGGCGGTGCTGGCGCCATGCTGGTCGGCCTCGTCGCGATCGGCGCCCGCGGCATCGCAGAAAGCGGTCAAGAGCTCGTCGCCGCCGCGCATCCAGCAGGAGATGTTGTGGCAGACCAGCACCCGGTTGCGACCGATCGGCGAGGTCGCGAAGAGGTCGTAGAAGCTCGCCACCGACTCCAGGTAGGCCGGGGTGACGCCCATCACCGCGGCGGCCTGGCGCATGCCCTCGGGGCTGCACCAGCCGTGGTGGCGCTGAACCGCCCAGAGCGCCGGGATCGCCGCCGAGCGAAGCTGCGGATAACGCGACATCGCCGACTCGATCTGCTGGCGGAGCTCCGCCGGGACCTCCACTTCGTGGAGCTCCGGCACGCCCTCGGCATCCTGCGGGCGCATCGATGCGATCAGCTCGCGTCGCTCGGGGGCCGAGAGGTCGTCGGTTGGCTCCATCAGGTGCGCGGGTTGGCGCAGGCTGTCGCTCATCGGACGAGCCCGGCTCCCCTCAACGGTCGACCCCGCCGAGGATCGGGTCCAGCATCCCGAGGTTCTGGATCAGATCGGCGATGTAGCCCCCGACGCACATGTCGCGAAGGCCCTGCAGGTTGACGAACGACGGATCGCGGAAATGGACCCGGGCGGGCTTCGCCGAGCCGTCGGCCAGCAGGTAGCAGCCGAGCTCCCCGCGAGGCGACTCGATCGGGTAGTAGGCCTCGCCTGGCGGTACGCGGAAGCCCTCGGTGACGAGCTTGAAATGGTGGATCAAGGCCTCCATCGAGGTCGAGAGCTCGTCGCGCGGCGGCAGCACCACCTTGCGGTCATCGGCGATCCACGGCCCTTCGGGGAGCCCGTCGAGGCACTGCTCGATGATCCGTACCGACTCCCGCATCTCCTGCATGCGCACCCGGTAGCGGTCATAGCCGTCGCCGACGGTGCCGACCGGGATCTTGAACTCGACGTCGCCGTAGGCGAGGTAGGGGTGCGCCTTGCGCAGGTCCCAGGGCTCGCCGGCCGCGCGCAGCAGGGGGCCGGTGACCCCGAGCTCGAGCAGGCGCTCGCGAGAGACGATTCCGACCCCCCGCGTCCGCTGCAGGAAGATCTCATTGCGATCGAGGAGCGCCTCGTACTGCGTGATCCTGGCGGGCATCTCCTCGCAGAAGGCCCGCAGCTTGCGCTCGAAGCCGACCGGGATGTCCTCGAAGACCCCGCCGACCTGGAAGTAGCGGGTGTGCATCCGCTGTCCGGTCGACATCTCGAAGATGTCGACGACCCGCTCGCGCTCCCTGAGCGCGTACCAGAGCATCGAGATCGCACCGAGGTCGAGCGCCGTCGTCCCGAGCCAGAAGAGGTGCGAGTGCAGCCGGTTGAGTTCGAGGTGGATCGTGCGCAGATAGGTCGCCCGGGGAGGGATCTCGAGCTCGAGCAGCATCTCCACGGCGCCGCAGAAGGCCTGCATGTTGAAGAAGTAGGAGAGGTAGTCCATCCGCTCGACGAACGGGATCACCTTCCAGTAGCTCTTGTCCTCGCAGTTCTTCTCGATCCCGGTGTGGACGTAGCCGACGATCGGCTTCAGGTCGAGCACCTCCTCGCCTCGAAGGCTGACCAGGAGCCTCAGCACCCCGTGCGTCGCCGGGTGGTGGGGCCCCATGTTCACCGTCAGCAGCTCGTGCTCGGGCTCGAGCGTCTCGCCGGCCGCGGTGCGCTCGATCGGCGAGACGCCGATCACCTCGGCGTCGGTCGCCGCGATCACGTCGCCGCCGGTGGCCGGCGCGCTGCCGTGCTCGTGCAGATCGGTCACCGCGACCACCCCGGGACGATGCGCTCGTCGCGGGTGAAGATCACCGGCTCGCCGCCGAGCGGGAAGTCGCGGCGCTGCGGCCAGCCGACATAGGTTTCGGGGAGCAGGATCCGACGCAGGTCCGGGTGGCCGCGGAAGACGATCCCGAAGAACTCGTAGACCTCGCGCTCCTGGAACTCGGCCGTCGGGAACAACCGTACGCACGAGTCGATCTCCGGGAGGGCGTCCGGCCCGGGATCCTCGAGCGCGGCCCGCACCCGTAGCCGCTCGACCCGGTCGCGGTTGAGGAGCTCGTAGTGGACGCCGAAGCGCGGCGTCGCCGGCAGGTAGTCGACTCCGTGGACGCTGGCCAAAAACCGGTACTCCTGGCCCGGGGTCTCGCGAAGCCACGCGAGCACGGCCAGCACCTGGTCGGGGTCGATGATCAGGCATGCTTGCTCGTGCTCGTAGTAGGTGGCGAGCACGCTGCCGGGATGGGCGTCGCGAAGCTCGCCGGCGATCAGCTCGAGGCCAGGGGCGTCGGGCATCGGCTCACCTGACCCCGGCGCCCTGGCGCCCCGGTCCCCCTGGACCCTCGGGACCGGTGGACTCGGCGGCGGTCGCGACCGCCTGGCGAGCCCGCGCGTAGGCGGCCGCGCCGGCATCCGACGGCTGACCGGCGATCACGTCGTCGCGCGCCCACTCCTCGGTCCCGATCGCGTTGTAGCGCCGGCGCCACCCCTGGTCGGGGTTGCCCATGATCGCGCGCTGGAGCTTGTTGAAGCCGTAGAAAAGCGCCTCGACCCGAGGTGGGCAGCCCGGGACGTGGACGTCGATCGGCATGAACTTGTCGGCCCCCTGGACGACCGCATAGTTGGAGAACATCCCGCCCGACGAGGAGCAGGCGCCCATCGAGATCGCCCATCGCGGCTCCAGCATCTGGTCGTAGAGGCGGCGGACGACCGGGGCCATCTTGATCGAGACTCGGCCCGAGAGGATGATGAAGTCCGCCTGGCGCGGAGAGGCGCGGAGGGCCTCGGCACCGAAGCGGGCGATGTCGTTGCGGGCGCCGACCATGGCGATCATTTCGATCGCGCAGCAGGCGAGCCCGAAGGTCATCGGGAACATCGAGTTCGACGCGCCCCAGGCGAGCAGCTTCTCCAGCGACGTCGTCAGCACCGACTGCGAGACGTGCTCGGAGAGCTCCTCGTCGGTGAGATCGCCGCGCAACAGGTCGCGGGCGCGCAGCTGGCGAACCCGGAGGTGCTCCGGAGATCCCGGCTCGACCAGCGGCGAGAGCGCCCGGAGCTTCTCCCGTCTCACCTCCAATCGAGTGCCCCTCGGCGCCACACGTAGATCAATGCGACGAGCAGCAGAACCACGAACACCAGCACTTCCACGAGGACGAAGACCGAGTCGGCGGCGTTGATCAGAACGCCGACCGGATACAGGAAGACGACCTCGATGTCGAAGAGGATGAACAGCATCGCGACCATGTAGAAGCTGACCCCGAAGCGGAAGGTCCGCGAGACCTCGCTCGGCAGCCCGCATTCATAGGGATCCGCCTTCGCCCGGCGGACGCGCAGGTTCTTGCGGCCGACGAATCTGTTGAGGACCGCGAACGCCGTCCCGACGAGCGCACCGAGGACGACGAACACCAGAATCGGAAGGTAGCTCTGGAGCACAGCCGGCCCGAGTTGTACTCGAGTTTGTGGCAACTTGCTACATAGTGTTATTCCGCATCAGAAAGCGGGAAATCCGACCTCATCGGGCGGGTTTAGCCGGCGACCGCCAAGCGCGACCTTCCGAACCCCTGGGCCGCGCCGCGCCCAGCGTGGTTTGATCCGCCGGCTGTGGAGAGCGTCCACCTGATCGTCGGCGTCGGCGTCCTCGCCACCAACCTCACTGCCGGCGCGATCGGCGGCGCGGCGTGGCTGCGCCGCCGCCCGAGCGTCGGCTTCTGGTACGCGCTGCGCGTCGCTCAGGCGGCGGTCGTCCTCCAGGTCCTGCTCGGCGCGATCCTGCTGCTCGCCGGCCATGAGGCCGACGATCTGCACTACGTCTACGGCATCCTGCCGCTGCTTGTCTCGCTGCTCGCCGAGGGCGCCCGTGCCGGAGCCGCCGAGCGCGAGCTCGAGGGCGTCGACTTCGACTCGCTGCCGACCGAGCGCCAGCGGGCGTTCGCGGCAGCGATCGTTCGTCGAGAGACGGGGATCATGTCCGTCTCGGCACTGGTCGTCTTCCTGCTCGCGCTGCGCGCGGCGGGAACCAGCGGCGGCCTCCTTTAAGTTCCCGGATAGAGCGCGACTTCCCGGGTACTCGTCGGTTACGGGAGATGATGGCCGAAAGTCGTGCAAACGGTAAGGACCCGCAGCCTCCGGACGATCGCGAGCCCGAGCGGCCTGACCATCCGGCCGAGCTCGCCCGGCGCGAGCTCGTCGAGTGGTGCAAGGCACACCAGCTGCCGGTCCCGGCCGAGCCCCGGCGACCGCGGCGCTAGTCGCCGGCGGCCCGTCCGCCTCGCCGGCGCTCGCCCCGGCGGCCGCTCAGTCGAGCGCGCGGTAGTTGCCGGCGAAGAAGATCAGCGGGTCACCGCCTGCCGCCCCCAGCTCGATCACGTCGCCGACCGCGATCTCGTGGTCGCCGCCCTCGTGCAGGGCGCGCAGCGAGCACCCGACCCAGGCGACCGCGCCATCGAGGATCGGCACTCCGGCGCGCTCCGTGAAGGCGACCTCGCGGAACTTCTCCGCGTGCGAGGCCTTCGAGGCGAACGCGCGCGCCAGGACGGCCTGGTCGGCGCCGAGGACGCTGACCCCGAACCGGCCCGTCTCGCGAACCACCGCGAGCGTGCGCGAGCCGCGGTCGAGGCAGGCGAGCAGCAGCGGCGGGTCGAGCGACAGCGAGCTGACCGCGTTCGCGGTCGCGCCCGCCGGCCCCCGGGAGCCGGTGGCGGTGACGATCGTCACTCCGGTCGGCAGCGCCGCCATCGCTCGGCGGAAGAGATCGGGCGTCGGCGCTGCCAAGGTCCCCGGAAGTATGATGCCGCCGGTCTTGCGCAGGCTTTGGCTTCCGACAGCGGCAATCGCGGCGGCGCTGGCCCTCGGCGCGTGCGGCACCGAGGGGATCCAGCTTGCCGACAGCGATCCGGATTACTCGGGCGCCGAGCTCTTCTCCGAGCGCTGCTCGGGTTGCCACTCGCTTCAGGCCGCCGGCGCGCAGGGGTCGGCGAACCGCGCTGTCCGCAACCAGGGTCCGGACCTGAATCAGCGTCGCGAGAGCGTCGAGGACGTGCTCTACGCGATTCGCAACGGCGGCTTCTCCGGAGCGATCATGCCCCAGAACATCGTCGTCGGCGACGACGCCCAGGCGGTTGCGGAGTTCGTCGCCAACTACGCCGGCGCCGACGTCCACCGGTCCGCGAAACCCGGCGAGGACCTCAACGTGCCCGCGTCGGCCGCCCCCTGACCTGAGGGCGCGGATGCTCGATCTGCGGGCGATCCGCGACGATCCCGGCCCGGCCAGGGAGGCGCTGGCGCGCCGCGGTGCCGGCGAGGCGCTGGACGAGCTGCTGGCCCTCGACGGCCGGCGTCGGGAGCTGCTTCCCGGGGTCGAGGGCCGGCGCGCCGAGCAGAACCAGGCCTCCGAGGAGATCGCGGCCCGCAAGCGCGCCGGCGAGGACGCGGCCGAGGAGATCGGGCGCATGCGCGCGCTGTCGGCGGAGCTGAAGCGGATGCAGGCCGAGCTCGCCGAGGTCGAGGAGCGCCGCGACGCGCTCGCGGCCACGCTTCCGAACCTTCCTCACCCCGACGCCCCGGACGGCGGTGAGGACGACGCCGTCACGATCCGCGAGGTGGGCGAGACGCCGGGCTTCGGATTCGAGGTCCGCGACCACCTCGACCTGGGCCTCGAGCACGGCTGGATCGAGGTCGAACAGGCGGCGCAGGCGTCCGGGTCGCGGTTCGCCTACCTGCTCGGCGACCTGGTGATGGTCGAGCTGGCGCTGATCCGGTTGGTCGTCGACACCGTGCGCGACGAGGGCTTCGAGCCGGTCGTCCCCCCGGTCTTGGTCCGCGAGGGGCCGCTGTTCGGCACCGGGTTCTTCCCCGGCGAGCGCGAGATGATCTACGCGGTGGAGCGCGACCAGCTGTTCTTGGTCGGCACCTCGGAGGTCTCGCTCGCGGCCCTGCACGCCGACCAGATCCTCGGCGTCGGCGCGCTGCCGCTCCGCTACGCCGGGATCTCGACCTGCTTTCGCCGCGAGGCCGGGGCGGCGGGGCGCGATACGCGGGGGATCTTCCGCGTGCACCAGTTCGACAAGGTCGAGATGTTCTCGTTCGTCGAGCCTGACCACTCGCCGGCCGAGCACGAGCGCATGCTCGCGATCCAGGAGCGCATCCTCGCCGCGCTCGAGATCCCGTATCGCGTCGTCGAGATCGCGGTCGGGGACCTCGGCGCTCCGGCGGCGCGCAAGTTCGACTGCGAGGGGTGGGTCCCGAGCCAGGGCCGCTATCGCGAGCTGACCTCGTGCTCGAACACCACCGACTATCAGGCGCGTCGGCTCGGCGCCCGCTTTCGGCCCGAGCCGGACGCCGCACCGGAGTTCGTCCACACCCTGAACGGGACCGCGGCCGCGGTTGGCCGCACGCTGATCGCCCTGATCGAGAACGGCCAGCGCGCGGACGGCAGCGTGGCGCTGCCCGAGGCGCTCGTCGGCGCCGGGGCGCCCGCGACTATTCCGGCTTAGAGTCGAGCTCGAGCGAGCAGCTGTTGATGCAGTAGCGCAGCCCGGTCGGATCCGGGCCGTCGTCGAACACGTGACCGAGGTGGCTGCCGCAGCGCTTGCAGTGAACCTCGGTGCGACGCATGAAGAAGCCGTGATCGTCCTCGGTCTCGACGGCGTCCTGCTCGAGCGGCTCAAAGAAGCTCGGCCAGCCGGTCTTCGAGTCGAACTTCGTCTCGGAGTCGAACAGCTCCTGGCCGCAGGCCCGGCATCGGTAGACGCCCTCGCCCTTGCTGTCCCAGTAGGCGCCCGTGAACGCCCGCTCGGTGCCCCTCTCGCGCAGCACGTGATACTCCTCGGGCGAGAGCTCCGCCCGCCACTCCGCTTCCGTCTTTTGAACCTTGTCCATCGTCTGGAAGGTTAGGGCGTCGATGGTCTTGAGCGGGCCCCGGGATCCCGAGGGCGAGCGAGCAGCCGAAGCGCCCCCGCCCGGCAGACGGGAGGGCAAGCACCGGGCGAGGGCGTCGGCGGGTCGAAACGGACCCTGAGATCGGGACGCGAGCGTTTACCGATCCACGACGGATTGTCGTCGTTGCCGTCCGGCGCCACATCGTTGGCCGCCCGCGAATCGAGTCAGTAGTTAGCCGCAGTCCGGGAGGGCGGCCAACCGGCAGGTCAGGCGTGCACTGGCGGTACTCTCCCGGGGCGTGCGGGAGGCGATCAAGATCGTGCTTGCGGACGATCATGCCGTCGTCCGAAGCGCGCTGCGACTGCTGCTCGACGCCGAGCGGGACCTCGAGGTGGTCGCGGAGGCGGGCGACATCGAATCGACGGTGCGCTACGTGCGCGGACACAAGCCCGATGTGCTGATCCTCGACCTCAACATGCCGGGCGGCCCGAGCATTTCGGCCGTGCCGAAGCTGCAGGAGGCGTCGCCCGATACCGGGATCGTCGTCCTGACGATGCAGAGCGAGCCCGCCTACGCCCGCGAGGCGATCCAGAACGGCGTGCTCGGCTACGTGCTCAAGGACGCCGTCGACAAGCAGCTGGTCAACGCGGTGCGCCTCGCGGCCGAGGGCCGCACCTACCTACAGCCGGAGCTCGGCGCGCGGCTGGCCGCCGACCCCGGCGAGGATTCGGGCGGCCTCTCGGAGCGCGAGCGCGACGTCCTGCGACTGATCGCGCTCGGGCACACGAACTCCGAGATCGCCCGGCAGCTGTTCCTCAGCGTGCGCACCGTCGAGTCCCATCGCGCCCACATCCAGCAGAAGCTTCAGCTCTCCAAGCGCTCGGAGCTCGTCCGCTACGCGCTCGAGCGCGGCCTGCTGGACCCCGAGCAGCACTGAGGCGTGGCGCCGTCAGGCGCCGACCGGGATCCGCACCTCGACCGAGGTCCCCTCGCCCGGCGCGGAGTCGACGTCGAGCCGGCCCTCGAACACGGCGACCCTCTCCTCGATCCCGAGCAGGCCGCGGCCGTCGGTCTCGGCCTCCGGATCGAAGCCGACCCCGTCGTCCACGACCCGCACCGAGATCAACCGCGCGCGCTTGGAGATCCGCACGTCGACGGCCTTCGCCCTGCCGTGCTCGGCGGCGTTGGCGAGCGCCTCCTCGGCGACCCGGAACAGCGCGCTTTCGAGCTCCGGGTCGAACCGCTGCGTCGTCTCGTCGTCGACCGAGAGGCGCACCTCGACGCCGTCGGCGGCGTGCATGAGCGCCAGGGTCTCGAGCGCTTCGGGCAGGCCGAGCTCGTCGAGCGCGATCGGGCGCCATCGTGTCAGCCGCGAGCGCAGGTCGGCGATCTCGACCGCAAGCGCCTCGACCGCGCCGTCGAGCGTCAGCCGCATGTCGTCGTGCGAGGCCCCGCGGGCAGCGGCGAGCGTGAGCCGGACGGCACCCAGTCGTTGCAGGGTCTCGTCATGCAGCTCGCGGACCCACTGGGCCCGTTCGCGCTCCATCGCGGCGAGGCTGTGGCCGAGGGGCTCGGCGGCGATCCGCTCTTCGCTCACCCGAGGACCGTATGCGCGCCCGGCGACGATTACATCGGGGCAAAGAAGCAGTTCGCGTCCGTGGTTTCCACGGACGCAACGGCCGGCCCTCAGTGCTCGGAGCGGCGGACGGCGTCCGCGACTCGCTCGTCGCGTGCCAGCGCCCGGTCGGTGAGCGGGCTGAGCATCCCCCGCAGGATCGAGTAGGCGGCCCACCATCGGGGAAGGATCACGCGCGGCTGGCGCCGCTCGATGCCGGCGACGATCCGGACCGCCAGCCTCTCGGGCGTGATCCGCCGGGTGATCAATGACGGCAACGTCGCCTCGAGCTCCGCCGCGACGTCATCGGCGAGCGTCTCGCGGACCATCCGCGTGTCGACGAACCCGGGGTAGACGACCGTCGCCCCCGCCCCGTGGGCGGCAAGCTCGACACGCAGGGCGCGGCCGAGCTGCTCGACCGCGGCCTTGCTGGCCGCATACGGAGCGGCGAACGTCCCGTTCATGAACGCGTAGATCGACGCGATCACGACCACCTGACCGCGGTGCTCGACGATCTGCGGCAGCGCCGCCCGGACCGTCCTCCAGACACCGAGCAGGTTGACCTCGAGGACGCGCTCGAAGGCGTCGGGATCGATCGAGTACAGCGTCCGTGGCGGCGGCGCGACGCCGGCGTTGGCGACCACCAAGTCGAGCCCGCCGAAGCGGTCGACCGCCTCGGCGACGATCCGGTCGAGCGAGTCACGATCGGTCGCGTCGCCGGCGAGCCCGATCGCGCGGCCGCCGAGCTCCGAGGCGACCGCCTCGATCTCGGCCCGATCGAGGTCGGTGAGCACGAGCGAGGTGCCGCGTGCGTGCAGCCGCCGCGCCGTCTCGAGCCCGATCCCGCGCGATGCGCCCGTGATCAAAGCGGTCCGGCCCGGGAGCGGAAACGAAGCCATCGCCGGGAGTTCTATCGGGCGCACGCCGCGTTTCGGCGGCACGAGCGGATCGGGGGGCGCCCAGCGCGGCGACCGGCGACTTCGCCGCCGCGCGGGTGCCAATCGAGATCAGGCCGCGGCGCGGAAGCCCGATAGCGAGGCGTCGCCGGCGAGCCGCGCCAGCGCCTGCGTCTCGAGCCGCTGAGCGACCTTCTGGGTGACGCCCAACTCGCGGGCGGCGTCGCGCAGCGAGCGCGCCGGGCGCCCGCCGGTTCCGAAGCGCGCCTGGATGATCTGGCGCTCGTCGTCGGGCAGGCGGGAGAGAGCGGTCTCCACCGCGGCCTCCTGCTCGCGCTCCAGCACCTCGTCCTCGAGGTCGCTGGCGCTCTCGGCGTGCAGCTCGCCGAGCGTCGTGTCGCCGTCGCCGACCGGGGTGTCGAGGCTGGTCGTCACCCGGGTCAGGTCGCGAACCGCCATCACCTCGTCGAGCGGCAGCTTCGCCTTCTTGGCGACCTCCTCGTCGGTCGGGTCACGGTTGAGCTCGACCGCGAGCTCGCTCGTGGTCCGGTTGACGGTGCGCTCGCGCTGAGCGATGTGCGCCGGGATCCGCACCGGACGCCCCGTGTTGTCGAGGCCGCGCTGGATCGACTGCTTGATCCAGAGGACCGCGTAGGTCGAGAACTTGTAGCCGCGGCGCCAGTCGAACTTCTCCGCCGCGCGGATCAGCCCGAGCATCGCCTCCTGCACCAGGTCGCCGAGCGGCAGCCCGAAGCCCTGGTAGCGGCGCGCGAACTTGATCACCAGCCGCAGGTTGGAGTTGATCAGCTTCTCCTTGGCGGCGAGGTCGCCGCGCTCGATCGCCTTCGCGAGCTCGATCTCCTCCGGGCCGGTGAGCAGCGGATAGCGCATCGCCTGGTTGATGAACAGCTGCAGGCTGTCCGTGGTCGGCTCGGCGACGATCTCATGAGTGCCCGTGCGCTGCTGCGCCCGGGTGCTCGAAGTCTGGTTGTCGTGGTCGCCGCGTCGGCGGCGGACTTGGCGCTGGTCGGCAGCGCCCCTCTGGCGAGGCATATGTTCACCCCTCGGTGGTTGCGTCCCTACGGGATACCCCGTACCCCTGCTTCAAAAAGTATAGCGAGGTTTTGTTGATTGTGCAAGCACCCGGGGCCTCGTGCCTGCGTGCGTCCTCGCGACCGCCAAACCAGGCTCGATCACGGGTGAGCGTGGAGGCCGATGCAAAGGAAACGCCACCGGTCGAAGGTCGCGAACCGGTGGCCGCCGGGGCAATATACCGGTGGAACCGCCCTTCCGCAAGCGAAATCAGAGCGCCGGGCCCGGGTCGCAGGCGCGTGACGCCGAGTGCCGTCGAAGCTATATCGGCCCGGCGCTACGCGGCCAGCGGCTCGCTCTGCGCCGGCTCCGGCTCCAGCGCCAGCTCGATCACCTCGCCGATCGACAGCACCGGGTGGAAGGTCATCGCGTCGCGGACCTCCTCGGGCACGTCGTCGAGATCGCCTCGGTTTCGCTCCGGCAGCACCACGTCGGTGAGCCCGGCCGCGTGGGCCGCGAGCACCTTCTGCTTCAACCCGCCGATCGGCAGCACCCGGCCCTGGAGGGTCAGCTCCCCGGTCATCCCGACCGTGTGGCGGACCGGCCGCCCGGTGAGCAGCGAGACCAGGGCGGTGGTCATCGTGATCCCGGCGCTGGGGCCGTCCTTGGGAATCGCCCCTGCCGGGACGTGGATGTGGAACTCGCGCTCGGCGAAGGCGTCGTCGTCGAGGCCGAGCTGATCGGCGTGGCCGCGCACGTAGGAGAGCGCGATCCGCGCCGACTCCTTCATCACGTCGCCGAGCTGGCCGGTGAGCACGAAGCCCTCCTTGCCCGGCATCGAGGTCGCCTCGATGAACAGCACGTCGCCGCCGGCGCCGGTGACCGAGAGACCGGTGGCGACCCCGGGAACCGCGGTGCGCTCGGCGGCCTCCTGAAAGAAACGCTGTCGCCCGAGGCCATCGCGGATCGCGTCGAGGTCGATCGCCACCGGGGGCTCGGCCATTCCGGAGGCGATCCGCGTCGCGGTCTTGCGCAGGAGCTTGCCGAGCTCGCGCTCGAGCCCGCGCACCCCCGCCTCGCGGGTGTACTCGGTGACGATCTCCTCCAGGAGCTCGTCGGAGATCTCGACCTCGTCGGCGCGCAGCCCGTTGCGCTCGACCTGGCGCGGCCACAGGTAGCCGCGGGCGATCGCCACCTTCTCGTCGGTCGTGTAGCCGTCGAAGCGGACGACCTCCATGCGGTCGAGCAGCGGGCCCGGGATCGTCTCGGCGACGTTCGCGGTGGCGATGAACAGGACCTCGGACAGGTCGAGCTCGACGTCGAGGTAGTGGTCGCGGAAGGAGTGGTTCTGCGCCGGATCGAGGACCTCGAGCAGGGCCGAACTGGGATCGCCGCGCCAGTCGGCGCCGACCTTGTCGACCTCGTCGAGCATGATCACCGGGTTCATCGTCTTCGCGTCCTTTAGCGCTCGCACCAGCCGTCCTGGAAGGGCGCCGATGTAGGTGCGTCGGTGGCCGCGGATCTCCGCCTCGTCACGAACGCCGCCGAGCGACATGCGCACGAACTCGCGCCCCGTCGCCCGGGCGATCGACTCGCCGATCGAGGTCTTGCCGGTGCCGGGCGGCCCGATCAGGGTGAGGATCGCGCCCGCGCCGCGGCCCTCGTCGGTGAACCCGCGCTCGCGGCGCAGGCGCCGGACGGCGATGTACTCGGTGATCCGGTCCTTGACGTCCTCGAGGCCGGCGTGATCGGCGTCGAGGACCTCGCGCGCGATGATCGGATCGAGCTTCTCGTCGGAGCGCTCCCCCCACGGCACGCCGAGCAGCCAGTCGAGGTAGGTGCGGATCATCGAAGACTCGCCGCTCGCCTCGCCCATCCGCCCGAGGCGCGCGAGCTCGCGCTGCGCCTGCTCGCGGACCGGGTCGGGCATCGCCGAATCGGCGATCTTGCGCTCGTACTCCTCGACCACCGAGGCGTCGTCGTCGCCCAGCTCCTTGCGGATCGACTCCATCTGCTTGCGCAGGAAGTACTCGCGCTGTTGGGCCTGGGCGCCCTCCTCGACGTCGTCACGGATCCGCCGACGCACCTGCAATTCGGCGAGCCGCTCGCGCTGAAGCTCGAGCGCGAGCTCCAGGCGCTCGGCGACGTCGACGGTCTCGAGCAGCCGCTGCTTGTCGGCGAGGCTCAGGTCGGGGCTGTAGGCGGAGGTGTCGGCAAGGGGGCCGGGATCCGAGATCGAGCGCAGAAAGGCCGCGACCCGGCCGTCGTCGCCGCGTAGCTCGAGGATCTCCTCGACCACGGCGCGGTACTCGCGCTCGAGCTCGCGGATTCGATCGTCGGCGGGCGTGCCGTCGTGTATCTCCTCGACGTCGATCAACAGCTCGCCGCGGTCGCCCGAGCCGGCGGCGCCGGCAAGCCCGCGATGAAGCCCGGTGAGCGTCACCGCGTTGACGCCCCCCGGCAGGCGGCCGGTCTCGACCACCTCGGCGACGGTGCCGATCCGACCGTACTCGCCGTCCGGGCGCGGAAGCACGAAGACCCGCTCGGCGTCGCCGACGTCGGCGGCGACCGTCGCGGTCATGCCCGGGAAGAGGATGCTGTCGTCAAGGGGAACGAGGAGGAGCTGCATATCGACACTCGCTTCGGCTTATGAAGTTACTTTACTAAGTGAAGTAATGATACCGAGCGCAGGCTTCATGCGCCGCAAAGGCCCGGGCCGCGGCGCGAGCGATCTTTTCTCGAAGCACCTCGGAACGAGCGCGTCCGTTCCTGTTCACGGCAGGATCAGGTGGCTGTCGCCGAACTCGTGCCACAAGTAGCCGCCCTCGAGCGCCGCCTCGTAAGAGCCCCGAAGAAGCTCGGGCCCGGCGATCGCCTCGAGCAGCTGAAGGTGTGAGGCCTGCGGCTCGTGCCAGCCGGTGAGCAGGCCGTCGACGGTGTGCGTCCCGCGCTCGGGCGTGATGACGACGTTGGTCCAGCCCTCGCCCGCGACCAGGCCCTCCGCGGTGGCGACCGTCTCGAGCGCGCGGACGACGGTCGTCCCGACCGCGATCACGCGTCCGCCCCAGCGGCGGACCGCGTTCACAAGGCGCGCGGTCGGCGCCGGGACCCGGTAGCGCTCGGCGAGCGGCGCCTCGCCGCGCTCCGGTGAGGAGAGGCCGGCGTGCAGGGTGACCGGGGCGATCAGGATTCCCCGGGAGGCGAGCGAGACGATCAGCTCGGGGGTGAAGGGACGCCCGGCGCTCGGCATCTCGGCGCTGCCGGGCTCCAGCGCGAAGACGGTCTGGTAGGCGTCGAGCGGCCACTCGCGCGGCACGTAGCCGTAGCGGATCGGGCGCCCGTGGCGCGAAAGGTAATCGCTCACAGGCGCCGGCAGCCGCAGTCGCGCCAGCCACAGCCGCGTCCCCCCGGCGTACGGGGCGGCGATCACCGCCGAGGCCCCGCCGGCGAGCCCGAGGCGCTCGCCGGTGGTCGGGCGGTCGAACCGAGACCCGTCCGTGGCCCGCAGTTCGACCACCCAGCACTCGTCGTCGGTGATCCCCGGCGCCGGACCGGCGAGGTGAAGCTCCAGCGCCGAACCGTCGTCGCGGCGCGCGGCGAGCGCCGCGGCGACGGTGGCGGAGTTGTTGACGACCAGCAGATCGCCGGGGTCGAGGTGCTCGGGCAGATCGTGAAACCGGGCGTGGAGGATCGCCTCGTGCGAGCGGCTGACGATCATCAGCCGCACTTCGTCGCGCGGGACCCCGCGGCGCTCGGGCGGCGCGGCCGCCTCGAGCGCCTTCGGCAGCTCGAACCGGGGCGCGGTCGCCCTCACCCCCGAGCCCCGACCAGCTCGGCGGCCCGGTAGCGGCCGCTGGGATGCACGCCCGCGATCAGCTCGAGCAGCGCCGGGACGCTCTCCTCGGGCTCGGGCCGATCGGAGATGTCCTCGTCCGGAAACGCCTCCTGATGCATTCGGGTGCGCATGTCGCCCGGGTCGACGGCGTAGATCCGGAGCTCCGGATGCTCGGCCGCGAGCACCGCGGTGAGCTGCTCGAGCGCCGCCTTCGCCGAGCCGTAGCCGCCCCAACCGGGGTAGGGCTCGATCGCGGCGTCGGAGGTGACGTTGAGGAGCCTGGCCCCGCGTCCCATCCGCGGCAGGGCGAGCCGGGCGAGCGCCAGCGGGGCAAGCACGTTGACGCGATAGACCTGCTCGAGCTCGGCCTCGGGGTAGTCGGCGAGCCGCGGCTGGGGGCTCGGGCCGAGCACGCTCGCGTTGTTGACCAGCAGGTCGATCCGGTCGCCCGCCGCGGCCACGAGGCCGTGGCGGTGCCAGTCGCTGGCGACGTCGCCGGCCAGCGCCGTGACCTCGGTGCGCTCGCCGAGCGCCGACGCGGCGCGCTTCAGCTCGGTGGCGCCGCGGGCGTCGATCACCAGCCGCCAGCCGTCGGCGGCCAGGCTGCGCGCCAGCGCCAGGCCGAGTCCCCGCGACGCTCCGGTGACGATCGCCGTCCGCATGGGCCCACCGTAGGCCGGGCGCGGTAGGAGTTTGTAGGGGTAATTGGTCCTAGGACCTCGCGCCCTGGCGGCGCGGCGCGAGCAGGCCCGCGCGCAGGGCGTGCAGCGCGGCCTGGGTGCGATCGGTGACCCCGAGCTTCGCGAGCAGGTGCCCGACGTGGGTCTTCACCGTCTTCTCGGAGATCCCGAGGTCGCGCGCGATCAGCTTGTTGGAGCGCCCGCGCGCGATCAGCTCGAGCACCTCGCGCTCGCGCGGGGTGAGCCGCGGGGTCGGCTCGGCGCCCGCGGGCTGGGCGATCGCCTCCACCACCCGGGCCGCGACCACGGGATCGAGGAGCGTCTCGCCGGCGCGCGCGGCCCGGATCGCGCGCACGACCTCCAGCGGCTCGGAGTTCTTCAGCAGGTAGCCGGCGGCGCCGGCCTGGATCGCCGGCAGCAGGCGATCGTCGTCGGCGAAGCTGGTCAGCACGATCACCCGGCTGGCGGGAAGCCGCCGGCGCAGCTCGCGCATCGCCCCGACTCCATCGAGCCGCGGCATCACGAGGTCCATCAGGATCACGTCCGGGCGCAGCGCCTCGGCGGCTCGGATCGCTGCCTCGCCGTCGGCGGCGTCGCCGACCACCTCGATCCCGTCCTGGAGCTCGAGGAAAGACCGCAGGCCCTCGCGGACGACGGCGTGATCGTCGACCAGCAGGACCGAGATCGCCTCAGGGGCCGCGCCCACCGGATACCTCGAGCCGGACCGCGGTGCCCGCGCCGGCGGCCGAGCGGATCTCCAGCCGGCCGCCGATCCGCCGCGCTCGCTCCTCCATCGACGTCAGCCCGAGCCGGCGCGCCCTGAGGGCCGGATCGTCCGGGTCGAAGCCGACGCCGTCGTCGACGACCGCGAGCTCGAGCCCGTCGTCGAGCGAGCGCAGGCGCACCGTGACCCGGGTCGCGCCCGCGTGGCGCAACGCGTTCTGGGCCGCCTCCTGGGCGATTCGCAGCACGTCGTGGTCGCGGGGCTGGCCGGCGCTCGCCGCGGCGTCGAGGTCGAGCTCGATCTCGGCGCCGTGCAGCGGGCGCAGCACCTCGAGGTGCTTGCGCAGCGCGCCGCCGAGGCCGTCGCGGGCGAGGTCGGGCGGGCGCAGCTCGAGGATCAGCGACCGCAGCTCCTCGAGCGCCTCGCGGGCGAGGCCCTGGACGCGCTCGACCTTCTCGCGTGCGGCGCCGTCGTCGCGGTCGAGCAGCGTGCCCGCGGCCTCGGCGGTGAGCACGACGCTGAACAGCTTCTGGCTCACGGCGTCGTGGAGCTCGAGCGCGAGCCGGTTTCGCTCCGCGATCGCCGACAGCTCCCGGCCCTGCTCGTACAGGCGCGCATTGGTGATCGCGATCGCGGCGTGCGCGGCGAGCAGCTCGATCAGCTCCTGGTCGGCGTCGTCGAACTCGTCCGCGCCGCGCTTGTCGGTCAGATAGAAGGCGCCGATCACCCCCTCCGGGGCGACGATCGGCACGCCGAGGAACGAGCGCATCTCCGGGTGGCGCGCCGGCCACCAGCCGCGAAACCGCGGGTCGCGGTGAATGTCGTCGGTGCGAAACGGGGCGCTGGCCTCGAGCATCGCGCCGAGCATCCCGTGGGTGCGCGGCAGCGGGCCCATCGAGGCGATCAGCTCGTCGCTCATCCCGGCGACCAGGAACTGGCCGAAGCCGCCGTCGCCGTCGGGGACCCCGAGCGCCGCGTAGCGCGCGTCGGCGAGCTCGCGGGCGCGCTCGACGAGCCGCTGCAGCACCTCGGGCACCGAGTCCTCGGAGGCGACGGCGAGCACCGCGTCGCTGACCGCTCGCAGCGCCGGGCTCAGCGTCTCGCTCATCGCGCTCGCGCGCCCCTACTCCGACACCAGCTGCTCGCTCAGCTCGCGCAACCGGGCGCGCGCCTCCGCCTCGTAGGCCTGCGGGTGAGCGGAGCCCTCCGAGAGCCGGTCGAAGAAGCGTCCGCTGACCCGGTCGAGCTCCGGGTCGATCGCCAGCCGCACGGTCGACTCGGTGCCGAGCTCGAGGCTGTCGATCGACGCGCCGCGCTCCGAGAGCACCATCTTCGTCGGCATGTAGGTGGCGGGATGGAGGGCGTTGGCGGTCAGCTCGGCGGGCGAGATCTGCTCCGAGAGGTCGATCGCGTGCATCACCTGGGCGAGCTTCGACTGACAGTAGGCGCGCGTCCCGTCATAGCCGCGCTCGAGCATCGGGTCGTCGAAGTCGATCGGCGCCTGGCCGAGCGACGAGACGTTGACGACCCGCGCCGGTGCGCTGCCGCGCAGCGGCTCGAGCAGGCGGGTGGTGAGCAGGTAGCCGGCGAGGTAGTTGACCGCGAAGCGCAGCTCGACGCCGTCGAGGCTCTCGCGGCGCTCGCGACCCTCGGGCAGGCCCCCGCCGATCCCGGCGTTGTTGATCAACAGGTGCAGCCCGTCCACGGATTCGGCGACCGCGTCGGAGAGGTCGCGGACCTCGGCCAGCGAGGCGAAGTCGGCGAGGTGCAGCTCGACGCGCTCGTTGCCGGTCTGCGCCCGGATCGCCGAGACCGTCTCCGCGCCGCGCTCCGGGTCGCGGCCGTGGACCAGGACCCGGGCCCCGCGGCCGGCGAGCTCGGTGGCGACGCTGCGCCCGAGGCCGTCGGTCGCGCCGGTGACCAACGCGGTGGTTTGCTCAGGGGTCCTCATGGCCTTCCAATCCAAGCCATCTCGCCATCGAGGCTAGCTCGCCGGCGAGCGCGTCCGCCGTCTCCGCGGGCGCCCCGGGCTCGAGGTGAAGCGCCTGCAGGCGGAGGATCCCGGCGGCGCGATCGCTCTTCAGGTCGACGCGCGCGACCAACCGGTCCCCGAGCAGGAACGGGAGCACGTAGTAGCCGTGGCGGCGCTTTGCCGCCGGGACGTAGATCTCGAGGCGGTAGCCGAACCCGAACAGCCGCTCGGCCCGGCTTCGCTCCCAGATCAGCGAGTCGAACGGGCCGATCAGCGCCCGCGCGTCGATCCGCCGCGGGACGCGGGCCCGGGGATCCAGGTACGCGGGCGTCCGTCCCCAGCCCTCGACCTCGACCGGCACCAGCTCGCCGGCCTCGACCAGCTCGGCGACCCGCAGCTTCGCCTCTGCAGTCGGGAGGCGGAAGTAGTCGCGCAGGTCGCGCTCGGCCGCCACCCCCAGGGAGCGCGCCGCGATCCGGATCAGCTCGCGCTGGGCGTCGGCGGGGTCGGGCGTCGGCGCGGCGAGGATCTCGCTCGGGATGACTCGCTCGGGGACGTCGTAGAGGCGCTCGAAGCGCCGCCGCCGCGCCGCGGTCACCTGGCCGCTCCAAAACAGGAACTCCAGCGCTCGCTTGGTGTCGGACCAGTCCCACCACGGGCCGCTTCGCCGCGGTCGCTCCTCGGCGAGCTCCGAGGCGGCGATCGGCCCCCGCGCGCGCACCTGTTCGAGCACCTCGGCGACGAGCTCGGGGCGGTCGCGCCGGATCCGGCGCATCCCGCCCCAGGCGTCGTCGGCGGCGCGATCCATGCGCCAGCGAAGCAGGGGCTGGAGCTCAACCGAAAGCAGCGACGCCTCGTGTCCCCAGTACTCGAACAGGCGCCGCGGGGCGCGGTGGGAGAGCCGGTCGAGCAGCGCGATGTCGTAGGGCCCGAGGCGGCTGAACGCGGGCAGGTAATGGGCGCGGGTGAGCACGTTGACCGAGTCGATCTGCAGGAGGCCAACCCGTTTCAGGACGCGCCTCAGGTCCCAGCCGGTCGGCTCGCGGTCGGGTCGGCGACCGCCGAATCCCTGGGCGGCGAGCGCCAGGCGCCGCGCCTCGGCGGCCGACAGCCGCGTTCGCACCCCGGTTCCTACCGGCGCAGGCGCTCGGCTTCGCGCGCGATCTCGGACTCGCTGATCGGCTTGCGCCCGTAGACGTCCCAGGCGTTGCCGACCAGTCCGATGCCCCAGCCGCCGAGCACGAATGCCGGCCAGAAGTAGCCGGCGCCCGAGATCGCCCAGATCCCGATCAAGAACGCGTTGACGATCACGTACATGACCACGTGCGTGCGAAAGTCCCGCTTCTTCTTCAGGCTCTGGACGGCCTGCTCGCGCAGCTCCGCCTCGGTCTGCGCGGGATCCCCTAGCTCCATGCGCAAGTTCTACCAACGAGGGCGGGCGGTCGGGATGTGCGCGAATCGGCCCGACCGCGGCCGTGATCGCGCTCGCCTTCGTTTCGTTCGTCTCCCTCGCCGCGCTGGCGGCGCTCTGGGGCGCTTACGAGCGTCGGGCCAGAGCGCTCACTGGCCGGGTGCCCGTTGACCGGCGTCGCATCTTGCTCTGATCGCCGCCTCCGATGCCGCTCCAGATCAAGTCCAGCGCCAGCGCGATCGCCGGTCCCGGGTCGGCGCCGAGCGCCGCCGCCTGCACGCCGGGGAAGAAGCCGCCGGCGACCAGCGTGAGCCCGATCGCTCCCGCCGGGACGTCGGCGCGGATCTGGCCGCGCTGCTGCCCCGCGGCGACCAGCTCCGTGATCAGCGCGATCAGCGGCTGCGCGCTGCCGTCGTCGAGGATCGCGGCGAAGCGAGCCGGATGCGCGACCACCTGCAGCATCGCCGCGGAGTGGAGCGCGGGCGGCAGCTCCGCCGGAGTGATCAGGGTGCGAAACGCATCCTCGATCACTCCGCGGAGCTTGCGTCGGCGGTCGGCGACCCCGGCATCGGCCGTCGCTCGCACGTGGTCGCGAAAGTGACGGGCGGCCGCCTCGATCAGCACGTCCTCCTTGCGCGGGAAGTAGCGGAAGAAGGTCGCCCAGCTGACGCCGACCTCGTCGATCACGTCCTCGACCCGGGTCGCCTCGATGCCGTCGCGCGCGAACCGGGCGACCGCGGCCTGATAGAGGCGGTCGCGCTTGTCCGCGCCCCGCGCCTGGGTGGGCGGCGCGGGGAGCGGAGCCCGGCGACCGGCGCCGCCGTCGAACCCGACCAGCTTTTCGTCCACAGCCACTTGACAAGAAACAATATCGGATATAGATTCCCGAAATCTATACGCACTCTGGTTAGCCCAAGAAAGCGGCCGTTGACGGACCTCGGCAACAGAGGATGAGCAAGCTCCTGTATCGGCTGGGCGGAGGCTGCGCCCGTCATCCGTTGCCGGTGATCGCGATCTGGTTGGTGGTCGTGATCGGAGTCGTCGGAGCGACGACGGCGATCGGCACCGAGACCAGCGACAACCTGACCCTTCCAGGGACGGGATCGACCGAGGCCACCGATCTCCTCGACGAGCACCTGCCGAACCAGGCCAACGGCAGCAACCCGATCGTCCTCGCCTCCGATCACGCAAAGCTCAGCTCCGGCGCCAACAGCAAGGTCGTCAAGCGGACCGTCAAGTCGATAGAGGGCACGCCGCACGTGATCAAGGCCGTGAGCCCGCTGAGCGACGCCGGATCGGGCGCGCTCAGCAAGGACGGCAAGATCGGCTACATCGCGGTCACCCTCGACCTCGCTCCAGGGGACCTGGACGAGGCCGAGGCGAACGCCGTCATCGACGCCGCCGACCCGGCGCGCGATGCCGGCCTTCAGGTCGCCGCCGGCGGCTACCTCGGACAGGACGTCTCGCGGCCAAGCACCCACGCCAGCGAGGTGATCGGGATCCTCGCCGCAATCGTCATCCTGCTGATCGCCTTCGGTACCGCGGTTGCGATGGCGATGCCGATCGTGACCGCGATCCTTGGGCTGATCGTCGGCCTCAGCCTGATCGGCCTGATCGGCCACGTCGTCGCGGTCCCGAGCGTCGCTCCGACCCTGGGAACGATGATCGGCCTCGGAGTCGGCATCGACTACTCCCTGTTCATCGTCACGCGCTACCGCAAGCGACTCGGCGAGGGACTCGACGTCGACGAAGCGGTGGCCCGCAGCTGCGCCACCTCCGGCGGCGCGGTCGCGTTCGCCGGCGCCACCGTGGTGATCGCCCTGCTGTCGCTGGTGCTCGCCGGAATCCCGATCGTCAGCGCGCTCGGTTACTCGGCGGCGGTGATGGTCGTGGTCGCGATGTGCGCGGCGCTGACGTTGCTGCCCGCGCTCCTCGGGCTCCTCGGCCACAGGATCGAGTCGCTGAGGATCCCCCACCACCCGGCCCGCAACGACGATCGGTCCGACGGCTGGACGCGCTGGGCTGATGCCGTCGGCCGGCATCGCTGGACGGCGATCGTGGTCGCGGTCGCCGTGCTCGCGGGACTCGCCTGGCCGACGCTCGACATGACCCTCGGGCAGCAGGATGTGGGCCAGCTTCCCGAGGACACGACCGCGCGCCAGGCCTATGACCTGCTCGACGAGGGGTTCGGTCCGGGCACCAACGGGCCCCTGCTGATCGCGGTCGACTTCAAGCCGCCGGCCCACAACGACCAGAAGCAGCTCAATCAGCTGCATTCACAGCAGCAGCAGGCCAAGCAAAAACAACAGCAGGAGATCGAGCAGCAGACTCAGGCGCTGGTCGCCCAGGGGGTGCCCTCGGAGCAGGCCCAGCAGGAGGCGACCCAGCAGGTGGAGGCGCAGTCGGCGCCGAGCTCCAAGCAGCAACAGCACACGCAGCAGCAGGAGTCGTTCTTGAAGTCGACGGCCAGCGACCCGCGGCTGGTCAAGCTTCAGAACAAGATCAAGAAGGCGGGCAACACGAAGTCGGTCTCGCCCGCGAAGGTCGACTCGAGCGGACGGGCAGCGGTGTTCACCGTGGTCCCGAACTCTGCGCCCTCGGCGCGGTCGACCCAGGACCTCGTCGTGCACCTGCGCGACGACGTCATCCCGACGGCGCTTTCAGGAACGCAGGTGACCGCCTATGTCGGCGGCACGACCGCCGGCTACGTCGATCTCGCCGACCGGATCTCGGAGAAGCTCGTCGGAGTGATCGCGATCGTCGTCGGGTTGAGCTTCCTGCTCTTGCTGATCGCCTTCCGCTCGCTGGTCGTGCCGCTGACCGCGGCGGCGATGAACCTGCTCTCGGTGGCGGCCTCTTACGGCGTGCTCACCGCGGTGTTCGAGAAGGGCTGGGGCGACGAGCTGATCGGGCTCGCCCATCCCGTGCCGATCGTCAGCTACGTGCCGTTGCTGATGTTCGCGATCCTGTTCGGGCTCTCGATGGACTACCAGGTGTTCCTGGTCTCGCGGATCGGCGAGCTCTACCACCACACGAACGACAACCTGCGCTCCGTCGTCGACGGGCTCGCGACGAGCGCCAAGGTGATCACCTCGGCGGCGCTGATCATGGTCGCGGTGTTCACCAGCTTCGTCGTCAACGGCGACCCGACGGTGAAGCAGTTCGGGCTCGGGATGGCGGTCGCGATCGCGATCGACGCGACGATCGTCCGCTGTTTGCTGGTGCCCGCGGTGATGGTCGCGCTCGGGCGCAACAACTGGTGGATTCCCGGCTGGCTCGACCGCGTCGTGCCCCGGATCGGCCTCGAGAGCGAGGCGTCGCTGCCGCCGCTGTCGGCGACGCGGACAGGCGAGGACCGCCAAGCCCAGCCGACCGGCCAGAACGGCGATCACACCGGCCAGGACGCCCGCCGCCGGGCGGCGGCGAAGGACGACCACACCTAACGGCCCCTCACCCGTGAAGGTGGTCCGGCGACCCGAGCGCTAGCCACCCGGTGCCGGAGCGGGGGAGGTCTCGGTGACCGTCGACGTCTCGACCCGCGTCGTCGTCTCCGTGACCGTGCTCGTGGCGTCGGTGGACGTCGAGGTGGTCGTGGTCGGGCGGGTGATCGTCGTCACCGTCGTCGTCGGGACCGCCGTCGAGGTCGTCGTCCTCGTCTCGGTGTTGGTGACGAAGACCTTCTCTGTCGGCGGCTCGGCGACGATCACGGCGAGCGCGATGCCGAGCCCGACGGCGAGCGCCGCGAGCGCGATCAGCGCCAGCTTCGTGCGTTGTTCGAGGCCGGCGCCGGGCGTCTCCTCGGAGGGCTCCCGAGGCTCAGGGTCCGGGCTGATCTTGTCGTCGGGCGCCGGCAAGGCCGCCCGATCCTACGCGGCGGCCGAAAGGTTTCAGCGCGAGCTCAGCCGCAGCCGGTGTTGTTGCCGCAGCTCGAGCACGTGTAGCAGGAGCCGGTGCGCTGCATCATCCCGCCGCACTGCTCGCAGGCGGGGCCGAGGTCGCCGCCGGCCAGGCGGGCCGGGACGACCGGCGGGGTGTCGGTGAGCGCCGCCGTCGCGGCTTGCGGGGCCGCGGAAATGGGAGCGATCGCCTGCGGGGCGGCCGGCGGCTCCGCGGAACCGTTTCCGTTTCCATTCCCGCCGTTTGTCGGGCCCGCCGTGTCGGCGTTGAACAGCGCCTGCTGGGCCTCCTTGCGGGCCCTGACCTCCTTGGTCAGGATCCCAAGGTCCTCGAGCTCGTCGATGTCGTCGATGAACCGGCTCGCGAGCCAGCGCATGATGTAGTCGGGCATCGACTTCGCGAACGGGATCTCGGGGTTCTGGGTGATCCCCTCCGGGTCGAAGCGCATGTAGCTGAACTTGCGCACGAACACCTCGAGCGGGACCCCGTACTGGAGGCCGATCGAGATCGCGGTCGCGAACGCGTTCATCATCCCGCGCAGCGTCGAGCCCTCCTTGCCGATGTCGGTGAGGAAGATCTCGCCGACCGAGTCGTCCGGGTACTTGCCCGCGGTGATGTAGCCCTCGTGGCCGGCGATCGAGAACTTGTGGGTGATCGACTCACGCTCGCGCGGCATCTTGCGGCGCTCCGGCTTCGCCGGCTCGACCTCGGGGCCGGTATCGGCATCGGCCTTCTTGCCGGCGTCGGTCCGCAGCGCCTGGGCCGTCTTCGAGCCGTCGCGGTAGATCGCCAGCGCCTTCAGGCCGAGCTCCCAGCCGATCGTGTAGGCGTCGGCGATGTCCTCGACGGTCGCCGTCTCCGGCAGGTTGACGGTCTTCGAGATCGCGCCCGAGAGGAACGGCTGCGCCGCCGCCATCATCTTGATGTGGCCGGCGTGGGAGATCGCCCGCGCGCCGACCGCGACGTCGAACACCGGCAGGTGCTCGTCGGAGAGCCCCGGCGCGCCGACGATCGTGCCCGCCTCGTTGATGTAGGCCTCGATCTGGTCGACCTCGCTCTTCGAGTAGCCGAGCGCTTCGAGCGCCATCGGCACCGTCCGGTTGACGATCGTCATCTGCCCGCCGCCGACAAGCTCCTTGAACTTGACCAGCGAGAAGTCGGGCTCGATCCCGGTCGTGTCGCAGTCCATCAGGAAGCTGATCGTCCCGGTCGGTGCGAGGACCGTGGCCTGGGCGTTGCGGTAGCCGTGCTCGTCGCCGAGCTCGACCGCCTCGTCCCAGGAGCGCCGCGCCGCCGCGAGCAGCTCGCCCTTGATCCCGTCGGCCGAGATCTCATAGGCCGCTTCGCGGTGCATCCGCATCACCCTGTTGTGGGGCTCGCGGTTGATCGCGTACTCGTCGTAGGGCCCGACCGCGGCGGCGATCTCGGCCGACTTGCGATAGCCGCGGCCGGTCATCAGCGCGGTGATCGCCGCGGCCACGTTGCGACCCTCGTCGGAGTCGTAGGGCATGCCGTCCGACATCAGCAGCGCGCCGAGGTTGGCGTAGCCGAGCCCGAGCTGGCGGAAGGCGCGCGCGTTGGCGCCGATCTCGTCGGTCGGATAGCTCGACGGCCCGACGATGATCTCCTGGGCCAGGAACACCGTGTCGACAGCGTGCTCGAAGTCCTCGGTGTCGAAGCTGCCGTCTCCGCGGCGGAACTTCATCAGGTTGAGCGAGGCGAGGTTGCAGGCCGAGTCGTCGACGTGCATGTACTCCGAGCACGGGTTCGAGGCGTTGATCCGCCCCGACTCCGGGGAGGTGTGCCAGCGGTTGATGATCGTGTCGTACTGGACGCCGGGATCGGCGCAGCGCCAGGCGGCGTCGGCGATCTGGCGCATCAGCTCGCGAGCCGGCAGCGTCTTGGTCGGCTTGCCGTCCTTGCGCGCGATCAGGTCCCAGTCGGCGTCGTCGACGACCGCCTGCATGAACTCGTCGCTGACCCGGACCGAGTTGTTGGCGTTCTGGTACTGGATCGAGTGAAAGGACTCGGAGTCCAGCCGCATGTCGAAGCCGGCGTCGCGCAGCGCCGCCGCCTTCTCCTCCTCGCGGGCCTTGCACCAGATGAAGGCCTCGATGTCGGGATGGTCGACGTCGAGGACGACCATCTTCGCAGCGCGCCGGGTCTTGCCCCCGGACTTGATCGTCCCCGCCCAGGCGTCGGCGCCGCGCATGAAGCTCACCGGGCCGGAGGCGAGCCCGCCCTTGGAGAGATGCTCGACCGAGCCGCGGATGTTGGAGAGGTTGATCCCCGAGCCGGAGCCGCCGCGGAAGATCATCCCCTCCTTGGTGTTCCAGTCGAGGATCGATTCGATCGTGTCCTCGACGCTGAGGATGAAACAGGCCGAGCACTGCGGGTGCTCCTCGAAGCCGACGTTGAACCAGACCGGGCTGTTGAAGGCGGCCTTCTGGTGAAGGAGGATGTGGGTGAGCTCGGCCTCGAAGGCGTCGGCGTCGTCGTCGGTGGCGAAGTAGCCGCCCTCGCGGCCCCAGCCCGCGATCGTGCCGGCGACTCGGGAGATCATCTGCTTCACCGAGCTCTCGCGCTGCTCGGAACCGATCCGGCCGCGGAAGTACTTCTGGGCGACGATGTTGGTCGCGTTCTGCGACCAGCGCTTCGGGAACTCGACCCCGCCGCTGCTCGAACGCGGGGTTCGCCGGATCGCCGATCACCGCATCGCGAAGCTCCCACTCGACCTCGTCGAACGGGTGCACTCCCGGGGTCGTGTGACGGCGCGCGACCGTCAGCCCACCCTGGTCGAGATTTGCGGTGTTTGCGGCGATTTTCGGCATTCCGTCTCTCCTCTTCTCCACGACTTCCTCCGCCCTCAGCCCGTTCGAGCCGGTAACGATGAACTGTCTCGCGCGGCCCGGACGGAACCGGGCGAGCCCGACTCCGCAAATTCCGACCTCAAGGTCGCTCCGTCGGGCGCCGGCGACGGCAGGGTTCCGAGGAACTGGAGGTAGGCGCCGTGATCGAGCTCGGCCAGGCCCTCGAGGCAGAGCTCGCCGACCCGCTGCGCCGCCAGCTCACCGCCGGCGCTCTCGATCGCGACCGCGACCCGATCGACAAGCGCCTCGACGTCCTCGGCGCTCACCTGGCGCTTGTGGGTCGAGCGCAGCAGCGCCGCGCGGAGCTTGGTGCGGTCGAAGCGCTGGCGCTTGCCGTCGCGCTTGAGGACCGCGAGCGGCGGGCGCTCGCGGCGCTCGAAGGTCGTGAACCGGTGTCCACACGACGCGCACTCGCGCCGCCGCCGGGTGGCCGCTCCCGCCTCGGCGCGGCGGCTCTCCAGCACGCGGGTGGGACGTTCGCAGCGGGGGCAGTCCATGGGGCACAATTCTACTAGCGCTGGTGTGTTCCTTCTCTTCTGTGGCGCTAGATGTGGTGTTCGAGGCGCGAAAACCTCGGGCTCCTCTACCCTTCCGGGGAGATGTCACGGGATCGGGGTCCGATGTCGCCGCGGCAGCGCTTCAACGAGCGCCGGGACGCCGCGCTCGACGCGGCGGGAGAGCGCCGCGACGCCGCGGTCGAGCGGATGACCGGCGTTCGCGACGCCGCGGCGGAGCGGGTCTCAGACGCCCGCGACGTGGCCGCCGAGCGGATGTCGGACGTGCGCGAGGCGACCGCCGAGCGGGTGGCCGACGCGAAGGCCGCCGCCGCCGAGCAGCTCGCCAGGGTGAAGCCCCGGCTGCGCGGGGTGTCGCACGAGTATGCGTTCTTCGCCTCGCTGATCCTCGGCGCGACCCTGATCGTGATCGCGAACGGCGGCGAGGCTCGGCTCGCCGTCGCGATCTACGCCGCCAGTCTCACGGGGCTGTTCGGGGTCAGCGCGCTCTATCACCGGGTGGAGTGGAAGCGGCCGGCCGCTCGTCTCTGGATGCGCCGCCTCGACCACACGATGATCTTCTTCTTGATCGCCGGCACCGTGACCCCGTTCGCGCTCCTCGTCATGGAGCCACCGCTGTCGACCGCGGTCCTGATTGCGGTCTGGGCGGGCGCGCTCGCGGGCACGATCGTCGAGCTCGTCTGGGTCGACCATCCGAAGTGGGTGGCGGCGGTCGTCTACATCTCGGTGGGGATGATCGGCGCGGTCGGCTTTCCGGCGATCGTCGCCGAGGCCGGGATCCTCGCCGGCGTCCTGATCGCGGGCGGAGGCGCCCTCTACGCGACCGGGGCGATCGTCTACGCCGCCCAGCGTCCGGACCCGCGACCGGCGGTGTTCGGCTACCACGAGATCTTCCACGTGCTCGTGATCGCCGCCGCCGCCGCGCACTTCGCCGCGATCGCGCTGTACGCCCTGCCCGCGAACTAGTCCGACCTCGTCCGGCTCCACGGGCGCCAACCGGTGCCTCCGGGCGCGAGCCGCGGGCCGGCGCGCCGGTCCGGCGCAATCTCAGCGGCGCTTGACGCCCTCGCGTGCGAACGGCGCCAGCCGCTGGCCGGTCACGGTCACGCCGTCGAGTGCCTCGTCGATCGCAGCCAGCGTGTCGGCCGAGAGCTCGACGCCCGAGGCGGCGGCGTTCGAGTGCACCTGCTCGGGGCGCGAGGCGCCGATGATCGCCGAGGCGACCTCCTCGCGGCGCAGGATCCAGGCGAGCGCCAGCTGGACCATGGTCAGCCCGACGTCCTCGGCGATCGGGCGCAGTCGCGTGACCGCCTCGAGCACCCGGTCGTCCAGATAGCGCTCGATCGCGAACCCCATCTCCTCACTCGCCGCCCGCGAATCCGGCGGCGGGGGCTCGCCCGGCGCATACTTGCCGCTCAGCACGCCCTGGGCGAGCGGCGACCAAACGATCTGCGAGATCCCGTTGCGGGCGCAGAGCCCGAACACCTCGGCCTCCGGCGACCCGCCAGATCATGTTGTACTGCGGCTGGGAGGAGACCGGCTTGATCGCTCCCGGCACCTCGAGCGCGGCGCTGATCTGCTCGGGCGTCCACTCGCTGAAGCCGATCTGGCGCGCCTTCCCTGAGCGGACCGCCTCGCTCAGCCCCTCCATCGTCTCCTCGATCGGCGTCTCGGTGTCGAAGCGATGGCACTGGTAGAGGTCGACGTGGTCGGTTCGCAGGCGCTTCAGCGAGGCGTCGAGCTGCTTTTCGATCTGCGCGGCGGAGAGGCCGCGGTCGTCCTCGGACATCGGGAAGTAGAGCTTGGTCGCGAGCAGGTAAGAGTCGCGCGGGTAGCCCGAGAGGATCTCGCCCCAGGCCTGCTCCGCGGCTCCGGTGCCGTAGACGTTGGCGGTGTCGAAGAAATTGATCCCGGCGTCGAAGGCGGCTCGCGTGCATGCCTCGGTGTGCTCGCGCTCGATCCCGCCCGAGTAGGTGAGCCACGAGCCGAGCGAGATCTCCGAGACCTCGAGGTCCGAGTCACCGAGCCGCCGCAGCCGCATCGGGCGACTTCTACCCGAACCTCCGCTGGGCGAACCCGAGCCCACCGGCGTGGTCAGATCGCCAGCCGACCGACGACCGCTCTAGACGGGCTCGTCGTTGAACCCCAGCACCTCGCGACGAAGGGCGTCGATCGCGAGCCGGTGAAGCTCGCGCTGATCCTGATCGGAGACGCCGAAGGCGTGGTCGAAGAAGTCGATCTTCGCCAGCATCCGGCGGGCGTCGCCGACGTCCTCGGTGATCAGCGACCCCTCCGGCCCCGGCACCGCGTAGCAGCCCATCCCGACCCTGCTGCGCTCGCCGAGCACCACGTCGGCGTGGATCAGCGCCCGGGCGCCGATCCGCGTCCCCGGCCCGACTCGCGCGCCCTGGAGCACGATCGCGCCGGTCGCCAAATAGCAGTCCTCTCCGATCGTGCATCCGGCGAGCGCCGACAGCGGCGAGATCAGCGTCCCGGCGCCGATCGTGGCCGCGAAGCGCGGCCGGGTGTGACCGCCGACCGAGCGCACGACGGCGTTCGCGAGCACCAGCGCGCCCTCGCCGATCCGCACCGGCGGGCCGGCGCTCTCGATCACCGCACCGTGATCGACGTATGCCTCGGCCGCGACCGACACGTCGCCGACCAGCACCGCGGAGTCCGCGATCCGCGCCGACGGATCGACCGACGGGGTGATTCCGTTGCGGGCGAGGAGGATCCCGGGCCTCCGCCGCGCTCAGGCCCCGGCAGTGGCGTCGACGACCGGGCCGCGGGATCGCTTCGTCGCCTCGATCAGCTCGAGCAGCTCGTGCTCGCGGCCGTCGCGGATCAGCTCGATCGGATCAGGATCGCCGTTGACGATCTCCTCGAAGAAATGCTTGCGGTCCTGGTAGGTGGGCAGGGTCGCCTTCGCCCAGCCGCGGGCCTCGTTGAGGATCACCGCGAGCCGCGCGTAGGGCTCGCCGTAGCCGTCCGCGATCTGGCGCTTGATCCGCTTCGCGAGCGCCGGCGAGGCTCCCGCGGTCGAGATCGCGATCGCGAGCGGGCCGGTGCGGACGATCGCCGGGAGGATGAAGTTGCAGAGCGACGGCACGTCGACGACGTTGACCAGCATCGCGCGGCGCTCGGCGCCTTCGTAGACGGCGATGTTGACGTCGGTGTCCGCGGTGGCGGCGATCGCGAGGAACTTCGCGTCCAGGTCGGCGTCGCGGAACTCGCGCCGCTCCCAGGTGATCGAGCCCTCGTCGGCGAGCTCGCGAAGCTCAGCGACCGCGTCGGGCGCCACCAGCGTCACCCGGCCGTCGCAGGCCAGCAGCCCCTCGACCTTCTCGAGCCCGATCTCGCCCCCACCGACGACCAGGCAATCGCGGCCGGTGAGCCGCAGGCAGGCGATGTAGAACGGCGTCTCGAGCATGCCGCGCACGCAGCTCTGGTCGCAGATCCCGCGCTGGTACTGGCAGACGCATTCCTTGCCGGCGTAGGACTGTGCGGGCATCGCGAGACAGATTAGAGCGTGGGCGCCGGCCGAACCGGGCCTCGTTCTGGCACCTGAACCCCCTGCTACCCTCGCGCCGCGATGAGGCTGATCATCACGGAGAAGAACAACTCGGCGAAAAAGATCGCCGACATCCTGTCCGGTGGCGAGGCGAAGGCCGACTCCACCTACAAGGTTCCGTTCTACGTCTGGAGCGACGCCGAGGGCGAGCAGATGGCCGTCGGGCTCAAGGGCCACGTGATGGGGGTCGCCTTCCCCGACGACTATTCCAACTGGCAGGAGACGGACCTGCACGAGCTGATCGACGCCGAGCTGGTGCCCGAGCCGACCGACAAGAACGTAGTCAAGGCGGTACGCAAGCTCGCCAAGGACGCCGACGCGGTCGTGATCGCGACCGACTACGACCGCGAGGGCGAGCTGATCGGGCTCGAGGCGCTCCAGCAGGTGCTGGAAGTGAAGCCCGAGATCGCCGAGCGCGAGATCGTCGAGCGCCCGCCGATCGAGCGCGCCCGCTACTCGGCGCTGACCAAGGCCGAGATCGAGCGCGCGTTCTCGAACCTCGACGAGCTCTCCTACGACCTCGCCTACGCGGGCTCGGCGCGCCAGGACATCGACCTGATCTGGGGCGCGACGCTGACCCGCGCGGTCTCGCTCGCCACCCGGCGCTTCGGCTCCAACTTCCTCTCGGTCGGCCGCGTGCAGAGCCCGACCCTGGCGCTGATCGTCGAGCGCGAGCTCGAGCGCCGCGCCCACGTGCCGAAGCCCTACTGGGAGCTGTTCGCGAACTTCGCCCATCCCGACGGCGCCTTCGAGGCCCACCATGCGACCGACAAGTTCTGGGATCGCGCCGAGGCCGACGCCGCGCTCGCCGGGACCAAGAGCCCGGGCACCGTCAAGGAGGTGAGCTCGCGCAGGAGCACGCGCAAGCCTCCGACCCCCTACAACACCACCGCGTTCACCACCGACGCCTCGAGCCGGCTCGGAATCACCCCGGCCGCCGCGATGCGGGTCGCCGAGGACCTGTACATGGACGGGTTCATCTCCTACCCGCGCACCGACAACACCGTCTACCCGAAGTCGCTCAACGCTCGCGAGCTCGTTTCCTCGCTGGTCCGGATCCCGGACTTCTCCGCCGCGAAGGGGCTGCTCGACGGCCCGCTGGAGGCGATCCGGGGCAAGAAGGAGACCACCGACCACCCGCCGATCTACCCGACCCAGGCCGTCTACCCGAACGCGCTCGAGGGGCCGAAGCGCCGCGTCTACGAGCTCGTCGTGCGCCGCTTCTTGGCGACCTTCTCGCGCGCCGATGGTGACCGAGTCGACCCGCGCCGACATCGAGGCCGGCTCGGAGACCTACTTCGTCCGCGGCTCGGTGGTCGTCGACCCCGGCTACGCCGCGATCTACACCTACGCGCGCTCGTCCGACGACGAGATCCCGAAGCTCGAGCAGGGCCAGAGCCTCGCGATCGAGGGCGATCCTTGGATCGTCGACAAGGAGACGCAGCCGCCGTCGCGGATCAGCCAGGGCAAGCTGATCGAGCTGATGGAGGAGCGGGGCCTGGGCACCAAGGCGACCCGCGCCGACATCATCCAGAAGCTCTACGACCGCGGCTACGTGTTCTCGAATCCGCCTGAGCCCTCGGAGACCGGGATCGCGATGTACAAGGCCTTCCACGAGTACGTGCCGCGAATGGCGACCCCCGAGATGACCGCCGAGCTCGAGCGCGACATGGATCAGATCGCGGCCGGCGAGACCTCGAAGGAGGACGTGCTGCGGATCAGCCGCGAGATGCTGCACTCGACGACCGCCGATCTCGAGGGCAAGCGCGAGGACTTCGCGAAGCAGATCTGGGCCGGGATGGACGAGGACAAGTTCCTCGGCCCGTGCAAGGTCTGCGAGCAGGCGGGCCGCGCCCACGAGGACGGCTCGCCGAACCGGCTGCGGATCATCGAGCTCAAGGGCGGCAAGCGCATGTACGGCTGCGAGGGCTGGAACCGCGACGACCCCGAGTCGCCGGACTCCTGCCCGGTCAGCGGCCCGCTGCCCGGGCGCGGCTATGAGCTCTGGCGGCTCGAGGAGACGCTGCTCGGTCTGCGGGGAGCGCCCGCGGCTGACCGTCAAGGGCTTTCGCGGCCGGCCGTGGAAGCTGTGCCTCAACGACGACTGCCCGACGATGGTCGAGATGCGCGCCAAGCGCGCCGAGCGCCAGGCCCAGCGCGAGGCTCGCGAGGCGGCCAACAACGGAGCCGCGGGCGCGAAGGCCGCGGCCGCCGAGCCGGCCGAGAAGGCCGGAGCCGCCAACGGCGCCCGGGGCCGGGCACCGCGCCAAGAAGCCCTCGCCCGGGACCGCGCGCACCAAGCGGGCCGGCTCCGAAGCGCTGACCAGCCCGCCGGCGTGTTCGTCACCCTCGAGGGCATCGACCGCTCCGGGAAGACGACCCAGGCGGCGCTGCTCGCCGAAGCGCTCGGCGCCGAGACCGTGCTGCTGCGCGAGCCCGGCGGCACCGACGCGGGCGAGCGGATCCGCGACCTGCTCAAGGATCCCGCGGTCGAGCTCTCGGCGCGCGCCGAGCTGCTGCTGTTCTGCGCCGCCCGGGCGGAGCTCTGCGCGCGGGTCGTCCGCCCGGCGCTCGACGCCGGCCGCGACGTCGTCTGCGACCGGTTCATCGACTCCACCGTCGCCTACCAGGGAGTCGCCCGCGGGCTCGGGGTAGAGACCGTCGAGGCGCTCAACCGGGTCGCGATCGGCGACTGCATCCCGGAGCTGACGGTGCTGCTGCGGATCGACCCCGCCGCCGCGGGCGAGCGCGGCCAGCAGCGCCTCGCCGCCGGCGAGACCGACGGCGTCGACCGGTTCGAGGGCGAGGGCATCGAGTCTGCAGCGCACCGTCGCCGGCGCCTACGAGCGAGCTCGCCGCCCACGACCCGGAGCGGATCGTGGTCGTCGACGCCGAGGGTGACCCCGGCGAGGTGCACCAGCGGGTGATGGACGTCGTCGCGGCAGCGCGACGGCGATGAGCCTCCGGTGACCGTGGCGACCGAGGTCCCGGGGACGATCGGCGAGGCGACCGCCGATCAGCCCGCCGCGCGGCTGGCGCTCGCAGCGGCGGCGGCCGATCCCTTCCACGCCTACCTGATCGCCGGCCCGCCGGGATCCGGGCAAGGCGGCCGGCGGCCCGGGCGCTGGCCGCCGAGCTGCTGGCAGCGGGGTCCGCCGATCCCGACGACGCCCGGCGCCGCGCGCTCGCCGACCCCTCGCCGCATCCGGACCTCGTCTGGCTGCGCCCGCCGGGGATCCAGCATCTGGTCGAGGAGGTGCGCGAGCGGGTGATCGCCGCATCCGCCTACCGGCCGTTCGAGGGCGAGCGTCGCGTGTTCGTGATCGAGGCCGCCGACGCGATGGCCGAGGAGAGCCAGAACGCGCTGCTGAAGACGCTCGAGGAGCCGCCGCCGTTCGCGCATCTGATCCTGATCAGCTCCGAGCCGGAGGCGCTGCTGGAGACGGTTCGCTCGCGGTGTCGCTTCGTGCGCTTCGACCGGCTCGCGCCCGAGGCGGTCGAGGAGCTGCTGGGCGGCGCGGAGCCGGGCGAGCGCCGCGCCGCGGCGCGGCTCTCCGGCGGGGACACCGGGCGCGCCGAGCTGCTGCTCGGTGACCAGGGCCGGAGCTGCGGGCAGCGGTCGAGACGCTGGTCGAGGCGCTGCGGGCGGGCGAGCTCGCCGATGCGCCCTGGACGGCGCTCGCCGACGCCGCCGACGCCGCCGGCGAGGCGGCCGCCGCCGACCTGCGGGCGCGCGCCGAGGCGGCCGAGGAGGAGGCGGCCGAGCGCGGCGGCCAGGCCACCCGACGGCGGGCGCGAGAGGCCGAGGAGGGGGCGCGGCGGGCCTCGCGGCGGGCCCGAAACGCGGCCCTCGACCTCGGCCTCGCTCTGCTCGGCGCCTGGATGCGCGACCTCGCCGCCGTCGCCGAGGGCGCGCCGGAGCTGGCGCTGAACTCCGACCGCGCCGGCGAGCTCGAGCGCCTCGCCGAGGGCCTCGACCCGCGGCGCGCTCGCCGCGCCGGCGAGCTGGTCATGGATACGCGCCGGCGCCTTCAGGTCAACGTCTCCGAGACGCTGGCGCTCGAGGCGCTGGCCTACCGGCTCGAGTTCCTGCTTCGCCTCAGGGCTTGATCCGGCCGGGGGCCCGACGCGCCGCGGTGGCGAATCGCCTGGTGACGTCCATAATTCGCCGGATGCCGAGCTCGACCGCCCAGCGCTCAGTGCGACGGCGTCCGTTCGGCGTCCGCCTCTACCTCGCCCTCGCCTTCGCGGCGGTGGCGCTGATCACCGCCGGGCTCGCGTACCTGCTGGTCAGCGACACCGGCGAGCAGGCGGCCGACGAGGACCTCACCCAGATCGCGATCGGGCGCACGGTCAGCCTCGCCGACGAGATCGGCAGCCGCCCGCCGCAAGGCCGCCGCGGCCACGCTCGCCGGGATCACGCCAGGAGGGATACTCCGCCTGGGTGTTCGACGCGCGCGGTCGGCTTCAGACCACCGAGGTCTCGGGCACGGTGCCGACTCTCGGCGGTGCCGAGCGCGCCGGCGGGCCGTGTCGACGTCGCTGATCGGCAGCCGCTACGTCGAGGAGCTTGCGGACGGGGCAACGCTGGTCGCGGTGCCGATCTTCCGCAACGGGCGGATCGCGGGTTCGATCCTCGGGCGCTCGGTCCGGTCGCCGGAGGTCCAGCAGGCGATCGAGGAGCTGCGCGGCGCGCGGCTGACCGCGCTCGGCGTCGCGGTCGTGGTCGCGGTCCTGGTCTCGTTCTTGATCGCGAGCGCGATCACCTCGCGGGTCAAGCGACTCGCCCAGAGCGCGGCGCGGATCAGCGAGGGCGAGCTCGACGAGCCGCTCGAGGGGACCGGCGGGCGCGACGAGATCACCGACCTCGGGCGGGCGCTGGAGCGGATGCGCGGCGCCCTGAGGCTAGACGTTCAGCGCCCTGCGCGAGGAGCGCGACCGGCTCTCGGCGATCCTCGAGGCGCTCTCGGACGCGGTGATGGTGGTCGCGCCCGACGGCGAGGTGCGGTTCTCCAACGCCTCGGCCCACCACCTGATCACCCCCGACGGCCGCGCGATCGAGCCGCTGATCCCGTGGCTTCGCCGCGCCCAGCGCCGCTCGGTCGTCGAGCACGACTCGCTGCGGATCGGCGACCACGTCTACTGGTTCACCGCCCGCCTGCTGCCCGCTGAGGAGGCGGTGCTGGCCGTGGTTCGCGACCGCACCGAGGAGCTTCGCCGCGAGGTCGCCGAGCGCGAGTTCGTCTCCAACGCCGCGCACGAGCTGCGCAACCCGATCGCGGGGATCTCGGGCGCGATCGAGGTCCTGCGCGCCGGCGCCAAGGACGACCCCGAGCGCCCGCGAGCACTTCCTCAGCAGGCTCAGCGAGGACGCCGAGCGGATCAGCCGGCTGACCGAGTCCCTGCTCACGCTGGCGCGGATGGAGGCGGTCGGCGAGGGGGGCGCGGAGGCCCTCGACGTCGCGCTCGTGGTCGAGGAGGCGACCGAGGCGGTCGCCGCGCCGGAGGGGATCGACGTCGAGATCGATGTCGGCGCCGACATCGTCGCCCAGGGAGACCGCGTGCTTGCTGCGCCAGGTGCTGATCGGGCTGCTCACGAACGCGTTCAAGAACACCCCGGCGCCCGGCACGGTAATCGTGCGCGCGCGGCGCGGGACCGAGGACCGGGTTCGGATCGAGGTCGCCGATACCGGGACCGGGATCTCGCCGGAGGAGATCGACCGGATCTTCGAGCGCTTCTACCGCGGCACCGGCTCGCTCGAGCAGGAGGGATTCGGCCTCGGCCTCTCGATCGCCAGGCGGATGGTGGACGTGATGGGCGGCGAGATCGGAGTCGACTCCGTCGAGGGCGGGGGAGCACGTTCTGGGTCGGGCTCCGTGCCGCACAACCGGCGACGACACCGGTAGCGTGAGCGTCCGCACACCGATGAGTGACAGGATCCTGATAGCCGACGACGAGCCCTCGGTCCGCGACGCGGTCGGCTACGCCCTCAAGCAGGAGGGCTTTCGAGGTGACGCTCGCGGTCGACGGGGAGGACGCGGACGGCAAGCTCGGAGGCGAGGACCCCGGCTTCGACCTGCTGATCCTCGACATCATGATGCCCGGCCGCTCGGGGCTCGACATCTGCCGCGACGTCCGCGCCCGCAGCCCGGTCCCGATCATCCTGCTGACGGCCAAGGACTCGGAGGTCGACAAGGTCGTCGGGCTCGAGGTCGGCGCCGACGACTACGTCACCAAGCCGTTCTCGGTTCGCGAGCTGCTCGGCCGGGTGCGCGCCCAGCTGCGCCGCCGCGAGCTCGACCGCTCGAGCACGGTGACCGAGGCGAAGACGATCGAGGCGGGGCCGGTGAAGATCGACCTCGCCCGCCACCTGGTCTCGATCCGGGGCGAGCCGGTCAACCTGACCCGCTCGGAGTTCCAGGTCCTGCGGCTGCTGGCCGAGCGCCCCGGGCAGGTGTTCAGCCGGCTCGAGATCATGGAGGAGCTCTGGCAGTCGGAGTTCTCCGGCGACGTCCGCGCCTGCGACGTCCACATCTCCAACCTGCGCCAGAAGGTCGAGCGCGACCCCCAGGAGCCCGAGCTGGTGCTCACCGTCCGCGGCGTCGGCTACAAGCTCGCCGAGGGCTGACGCCGGCCCGCGAACGTCGAGCGCAACCTCAACGGCGTCGACCCCGGCAGTGGGCTGACGATGTGCGCACCGGGGCGGCCGTTCGGCCGCCCCGGTGCGCGATTGGTGCACGCCGTCGCGCGCATGAGGTGTGGCGGGGTCCTACAGCTCAAACGGGAGGACCACTCCGTCGATCACGTGGACGATGCCATTCGAGGCCTTCGCCGCGTCCGGACCGACGATCTTGACCTTCTGGCCGGTCGCGTCCTTCAGCTTGACGGACCCGCGCGCGCTTCGTCAGCGCTTCGCCCTTGAGCAGGGTCGGGATGCGCTTTGCCTTCACGACCTTCGCCGCGGTCCGGCGCTCGGGGGCGATGTGGTACTTGAGCACCTTCTTCACCGCCGGCAGGCCGAGGGCGGCGACGCCGTCGAACGCGGCCTGCTCGTTGCTCGCCCCGGTGAGACCGAGGAACGCCTGATCGGTCGGTGCGAACACGGTCAGCTGCCGCGTACCGCCGAGCTTGTCGGCGAGCCCGGTGGCGACCGCGGCCTCGCGCAGGATGTCGAAGTCGTCGGCGTTGTCGTCGAACCCGCTCGGGCCCGAGAGCTTGACGACGGTATCGAGGATCGTCTTGTCCTTGCCGCCTGCCAGCGCCGGTGCGGCCATCACCGCGAGCAGCGCCGACATTGCCGCCAAGGAAATCAGGAACTTACGCACTTGGCTCCTCCTTTGAAGAGATGGACACGTGTGTACAGAGTCTGTTCAGACTCAGTCGAGACTGTAGCAGGTATGTCAAGTGTTTGTCTAATCTCTGTCTAAGTTTCGGATTTGGCCCTCCCGGCCGTCCCTGAGCCGAGACGGACCCGATCCACGTTCAGCGTTGAGGGGATGCGGGGACCGGAAATTCGGCCCCCTCGCGGGGACATTGCATCTCAGAGCGCGCCGCGCGGGGCAGAGTCACGGGCTGGCGCGAACAGAGAAATGATTCGCTGTACAGGACCTTCGGAGAGCCGGCGATCGGACTCGAACCGATGACCCCTTCATTACGAGTGAAGTGCTCTACCAACTGAGCTACGCCGGCGCGAGGCCGAGGATAGCCCGCGAATCCTCAGCCCGCCGTGCTGCCCGCCTCGCGGCCGCAGACCGGGCAGGCGTCGGCGCCGGGGACGCCCTCGCCGCCGCAATACGGGCAGGTGCCGATCTCCTCGAGGACGCCGAGCAGCTCCCCGACCCGGCAGACGAGCAGCTTCTCCTCGTCGACCTCGACCCACGAACCGGCGGTCGCCGGGAAGACGACATGGTCGCCCGGCTTCACCGGCATGCTCACCCCGGCGCCCTCCCACCAGTCGAGCCCCGGGCCGACGGCGAGCACGATCCCGTGCTGGGGCGGCGGCTCGTGGGTGCCCGGCGGGACCACCAGGCCCGAGCGCCGGACGCGGTCGGGCTCGAGCTCCTTGATGATCACGCGGTCGAATATCGGGCGCAGCAGGTGCTTCATGTGATCGGTTCTCCGACCAATCGTACGCGGGACGTTCTACCGTGGCCGCCGTGCCGACCCTCTCGATCGTCATCGTCAGCCACAACTCGCGCGACGCGCTCGCGGTCACTCTGCCGGCGCTCACCGCTCAGCTTCGCGAGCGCGACGAGTTGATCGTCGTCGACAACGCCTCCGCCGACGGCACGCCCGGCGCCGCCCGCGAGCTGGCGCCCGGCGCGACCGTGATCGAGACCGGCCACAACCTCGGCTTCGCCGCCGCCTGCAACCGCGGCGCCGATGCCGCCACCGGCGAGCTGCTCTGCCTGCTCAATCCCGACGCCGTCCCGGGGGCGGGATGGCGGGACGCGGTCGAGCGGCCGGCGGTCGCCGAACGCGGCTGGGACGCGTGGCAGGCGCTCGTCACCGCCGACGGCGGGCGGACGATCAACACCCGCGGCGGCGTCGTTCACTTCACCGGCATCGCCTGGGCCGGCGGCGCCGGGATGGCGATCGAGGGGCTCCCGGCGAGCGAGTCGGTGGCGCTCGAAGAGCCCGGGTTCGTTTCCGGGGCCTGCCTCGTGGTCGGCCGACGGCGCTACCTCGAGGTCGGCGCGATGCCCGAGCGCTTCTTCCTCTACCACGAGGACGTCGACCTCTCGCTACGCCTGCGCCTCGCGGGCGGGCGGCTCGGGGTCGAGCCCGCGGCCCGCGTCGATCACGTCTACGAGTTCGAGAAGGGCAAGCACAAGTGGCGCTATTTGGAGCGAAACCGCTGGGCGACGCTGATCCGGACGTACCCGGGCCCACTGCTCGCGCTGCTCGCGCCGGCGCTGCTCGCCACCGAGCTCGGGCTGCTCGGAGTCGCCGCGGCCGGAGGCTGGCTGCCGCAGAAGCTGCAGGCCGGGATCGAGACGCTGACCTCGTTCCCGCGGCTGCTGGTCGAGCGCCGCCGGGTCCAGGCCATGCGCACGATCGGAGCCGGCGAGTTCGCCCGCGGCCTGACGTCAGCCCTCGATTCGCCCTACCTCGGCCGCGCCGGCCGCTCGCGCACGCTCGGCGCCGTCCTCGACGCCTACTGGTCGGTCGTGCTCAGGATGCTCGACGGGCGCCGCTGAGCCGCGCGAGCATCGTCGCCAGGCGCGCGAGTCGACGCCTCCGCTGGGCGCCCCCGGCCGCGCCGGTCAGGCGCGGTCGGCGGGTGCGCCGGCGTCCTGCTCGCCGGCGGTCGGGGCGCCGTTGGTGCTCGGCGGCTCGCCGCGGGCGGCGCGCAGCTCCTGCTCGAGTCGAGCGGACTCCTGGGCGAGGATCTTGGTCTCCTCGCCGAGCCTCGTGGTGGCGACCGAGAAGTGGAGCAAGAGCACGAAGATGATTCCGAACGAGAGGATGAAGATCGCGTTGGCGGGCTCCTCGATCCCCATCAGGTCGGCGATCTTCTCGAGCCCGCCGGTCCAGATCGCGAGCACGAGCAAAGCGGCGCCGGCGACCATCCACAGCAGCGCGTAGCGCTCCGCGAGCCGCCGCCTGCGGACCAGCTCGAGGATCAGCAGGAAGATCGCGATCGTCCCGATCAGGGCGAAGATCTGGGTCTTCGTCTCGATGCTGCCGCCGTCGCCCTTCTGCTTCAGCGCCGGCAGGATCGTCGCCTCCTCGACGTTCGCCTCGCTGACCGCTTCGCCGCCGCCGGTGGGCACGATCGAGGTCCTATCGGCCCCGGCGCCGCGGATCAGGTTGTGCTGGGCGAGCAGCGTCTCGCCCTCGGTGAGCGGGTAGCGCCCCGGCCCGAGCACGATCGTGTCGCCGCTTCCGGCATCGAGGATCGTCTCGCCGAGCGACCCGGGCCCCGTCTCGGCCTCGGTGGTGACCCTGATCGTCTCGCCGAGCGCGCCGGTCGGCGCGGCGAGCGCCACCGCGAGCGTGATCGCTGCGAGCGTTCGCCGCACGCCTAGCCCCTCGCCCGCTCGCCGTCGGCGATCGCCTGCGCGCTCGTCGCCGGCGGCTCGACGCCGGGCTCGTGCTCTCCGGTGGCCTCGATCGGCGTCGGGCGGCGGCGGAAGAGGCCGACGAACAGCGCCAGCAGGACCTTGACCATGTAGTAGGCGCTGCGCGGATAGTCGATCGAGCTGCGCCCGAAGCCGCGCGCGTTCATCCGCACGTGCACCTCGTGGATCCGCAGCCGGTGCGCGTGCAGCATCAGCAACGCCTCGACCTCCGGGTAGTCGTGCGGGTAGTCGCGCGCGAACAGCTCGATCCCCCTCCGGTTGGTCATCCGAAAGCCCGAGGTCGGGTCGGTGATCCGCTTCCGGGTCAGCGCGCTGAGGACGACCGAGAAGATCATGTTCCCGAGCCGGCGCCCGAGCGGCACCTTGTAGCCCGGGTCGCCGCGGAAGCGGCTGCCGTAGACCATGTCTGCCTGCTCCCCTTCTGTGTGCAGGGCGCGCAGCAGCTCCGGCAGGTACTCGGGCTTGTGCTGACCGTCACCGTCGACCTGGACGGCGACGTCGTAGCCGTGGCGAAGCGCGTACTTGTAGCCGGACTGCACCGCCCCACCGATCCCGAGGTTGTACGGATGGCGGATCACGATCGCGCCCTCGGCCTCCGCCTCGGCCGCGGTCGCGTCGGTGGAGCCATCGTCGACGACGAGCACGTCGAAGCCCAACTCCTGGCGGTCGATGTCGCGGACGACGCGGCCGACCATGCCCCCCTCGTTGTAGGCGGGGACTATCGCCAGCTTCTTCAGTTCGTCAGCGGGGGTGGGCATATCGGCCGGAACGCCCAGCGTAGAGCGGCCGGCCTCCGGCTGCTCGGCCACGGACATGCCCGTGCCCGCTCAGGGCTTGACGGCGCGATGCTCGAAGATCTGCTCGCGCTCGGCGAGCCGGTTCGCGCGCCGCAGCTCCGCCTCCCGCCGACGACGCTGCTCGTCGGCGGTTTCCGCGATCACCGCCGGCACCGGGGTCGGCTCCGCCCGCTCGTCGAGGGCGACCATCGTCAGGTAGGCGGTCGAGGTGTGGCGGCGCTCCGCGGTGCGCGGGTTCTCGGACTCGACTCGGACGCCGACCTCCATCGAGGTGCGCCAGGCCGCGTTCACGGTCGCCGAGCAGCAGAGCAGTTCGCCGACGCTGACCGGCTCGACGAAGGTCATCCGGTCGACGCCCGCGGTCACGACCCGCTTGCCGCAATGGCGGATCGCGGCGATCGCCGCCGCCTCGTCGCACATCTTCATCACCACGCCGCCGTGCACGAGGCCGGCGAGGTTCGCGTCCTCGATCCCCATCCAGCGGATCAGCTCCGAGGCCGACGCGGAGGCCGGGCGCGGCTCGAGCGCCTCGCTCATCCGGCGGTGGCCGGCGCCTCGATCGACTTCGCGGGGGAGTCGCCGAGCGCCTGGCGCAAGACGACCAGGTGCTCGGCCTGACAGCCGGCGACCTCGGCGCTGGTCGTCGCCAGGTCCTCGCTGTCGAGGTCCGGCGCGTCGCCCACGTAGTAGGCGAGCTGGGCCCGCTCGAGCTCGGCGAGGTAGGTGAGCAGCTCGTCCGGCTTGGTCAGCTTGTCGAGGTCGTCGAGCAGCCCGGTGAGCCGCTTGGCGGCATCGTCGCTGAGCCCGTCGACGTCGGAGAAGACGCCGGTGTCGGCGGGCGAGCTCGGCGGGTCGGGCGCGTCGAAGCCGAGCGAGTCGAGCGCCGTGCGCCAGGCGTTGGCGTGCGCCTGCTCCTGATCGCGGAAGGCGAGCAGGGTCTTCTTGAGCACCGCCTCCGCCCCCCGCGCGTCGGCCGCGGTCGAATAGGCCAGCACCGCAACCTGCTCGAGGCCGGTGGCCTCGACGAGGTAGTCGCGGAGGTCGTCGTCGGCGGTCGACTGCGCGGCGGCGAGCGCCGGGGCGAGAAGCCCGGTGGCGCTCAGCGCGCCGGCGCCGATCGCGGCGTTGCGCAGCAGCTCGCGGCGGCTGGAGGGGCTGGAGCTCATCCCGCCCCCGTGTTCGGCGAGCTGGTGGTCGAGGTGGAGCCGGTCGACCCGTCGCCCGTGGTCGAGGTCGTCGTCTCGCCCTCGGTGTCGGCGAACGGCTTCGCCGCCTCGCCGGTGACGAACGGCCCCGGCGCCGGATTCTCGCCGAGCATGCCTCGCGCCGCGGCGAGCTCGGCCGCGGACTCGACCAGAAAGGCGATCGCGGTCGAGCGAAGCTCGGCGGTCGAGAGCTCGCCCGCCGCCGGGCGATAGGCGGCGATCGCCGCGTCCAATGGCTTGGTGAGATCGGCGAGCGAGCCGCCCGCGGCCGTCGAATCCTCGACCGCGGCGGCCTGCTCGTCGAGCCCGCGCAGCCTCTCGGCTCGCGCCGTCGATGCGTCGCGGATCGCCTCGATGAGCTGGTGCTCGGCCTCGGACTCGGTGGGCGCCTTGGTCGCCGCCTCGGCAGCGGTCCCGACCGCCTGCTCGGCGCCGAGCGCGGCGCTCAGGAGCTCTGAGTCGTGGCCGGAGTCGCGCGTCTCGACGCTCGTCCCGCAGGCGGCCAACGCGGCTCCGGCCGCGCCCGTGCCGCCGACCACGAGCAAGCCGCGCCGCGTCAGGGAGTGCATGCGCGCCACCCTATCGGGCAGATGCCGGACGACACCGCCGACGCAACCGTCCTCGAGCGCCTCGAGGCGCGGGTGACGACGTGCACGCGCTGCCCGCGCCTGGTCGAGTGGCGCGAGGCGGCGGCGGCCGCGCCCCCGCGTCGGTACCGGGGGGAGAGCTACTGGGCGCGCCCGCTGCCCGGCTTCGGCGATCCGGCGGCACGGATCGCGATCGTCGGCCTCGCTCCGGCCGCCCACGGCGGCAACCGCACCGGGCGGATGTTCACCGGCGACCGCTCTGGCGAGTGGCTGTACGGCGCGCTGCATCGCGCCGGGCTCGCCAACCAGGCGACCTTCGAGCGCGCCGACGACGGCCTCGAGCTGACGGGCGCCTACCTGACCGCCGTCGTCCGTTGCGCGCCGCCCGCCAACAGGCCGACGCCTCTCGAGCGCGACAACTGCCTGCCCTACCTCGCCGAGGAGCTCACGCTGCTGGCCGGCGCACGGGTGCTCGTCGCGCTCGGCTCCTTCGCCTGGGACGGGGCGCTGCGGGCGCTGGTCGCGAACGGGCATCAGGCGCCACGTCCGCGCCCCCGGTTCGGCCACGGCGCCGAGGCCGCCGTCGGCCCATACACCCTGCTCGGCTCCTACCACCCGTCACAGCAGAACACGTTCACCGGCAAGCTCACCGTGGAGATGCTCGACGCGATCTTCACCCGGGCGCGGCGGCTCGCCGCCTGAGCGTCGGCGTCGCGAGCGCGGGCGAGGCGCCGCCAGTCGGGATACTGGTTGCGATGTTCCCGGTCAACGTGCCCAACGTCCTCACCCTGCTGCGGATCCTCGCCGTGCCGGTGCTCGTCGTCGCGCTGCTCGAGGAGACGCCGGACGGAGACGTGATCGCGGCGATCGTGTTCGCGCTCGCCGCGGTCAGCGACGGGCTCGACGGCTACATCGCCCGCCGCCGCCGGCAGGAGACGACGTTCGGGAAGCTGATGGACCCGCTCGCCGACAAGCTGCTCGTGATCGCGGCGCTGATCTCGCTCGTTTCCCTCGACCGGCTCGCGGCCTGGGTGGCGATGGTGATCATCGCGCGGGAGGTCGCGGTCACCGGCCTGCGAAGCGTCGCCGCCGAACGCGGCGTCGTGATCGCCGCCAGCTGGCTCGGGAAGGTGAAGACGGCGCTTCAGGTCGCCGCGATCTTCGCCCTGATCGCCTTCGACCCGGCGCCGGTTTGGGTCGACGTGCTGCTCTACACGGCCGTCGCGATGACCGTGATCTCCGGCGTCGACTATTTCCTCGGCCTGCGGCGCCGGCTCGGGGTCGCGCCGCGCCCGCCGGCCAAGCCCGAGGGCGCCTGAAGGTAAGGCCCGCGCGCCCGGGCGCTCACTCCGAGGGGGCCTCGAGCCACTCGCGCGTCGTCGTGTGGCGGCGGCTGTGCGCGCCGGTCTCGAGCTCGGCGATGATCTCGCCGAAGAGGCCGCTGCGCTCGGCGACCACCGAATGGCGGTGGATCGTCTCGAGGTTCTCCTGGCGGGCGAGCACGAAGCACTCCTCGCTCAGCTGCGGGTAGGTCTCGGTCACCCGGCGGACCATCTCGCGGACGACGTCCTCCACGAACCGCGGGTTGAGGTGAGCCTTCTCGACCACCGCCGCCTCGTCGGAGCGCTTCATCAGCTCATAGATCTCCGAGCTCATCGAGGACTCGACGATGTGGAGGAGGTCGCGGGCGTCGATGTCGATCTCGGTGTCCTCGCAGCGCCCGAGGTGAAGGGCGCCGATCCCGCGCTGGTTGTGGGTCGCGACCGGGACCGCGTCGAAGACGCGCTCGATCTCGTCCTCGCTGAACCCGTCGGCGATCAGCCGCTCGCGGGCGCGACCGGCGAGCAGCCCCTGCGCGCACGGGCAGGCGGTCATCCCCTGGGCCTCGACGCCGATCAGCGTCCGGGTGCCGCGCTCGGAGGCGACCGCGGTGCCGAGCAGCGTGTAGATCTCCTGTGTCGAGAGCCCGGAGGCGGGGGTGGGAACGGTCTCCGGATAGCGCGCCGCGATCGTCACCTCCGCCCGACGGCCGTGCTGGCGCTCGCGCACCTGCTCGGCGATCTGCGCCGCGAGCTCCTCGGCTCGCAGGGTCTCGCCGAGCACGACCGTGTCGATCGCCTCGTTGACGACCTCCTCGAAGCGCGACATGTGGACCCCCGCCTGCTGGGGGTTGAGGTCGACGAAGCACTCGAGCTCGGCGAAGTAGAGCTTGCCGCCGTCGATCCGGATCACCTTCTCGACGCCGCGCACCCCGACACGGGTGAGGGAGATCTCGGTCGCCGGCCTCTCCGCCTGCACGTCGGGCGCGGGGGTGGAGATGTCGCTCGTCTCGATCGTCGCCATCGCAGACAAGAGTACGGATCGTGGATCGCCGAGTGGGCCGCATCGGAGGTCGGCGCGGCGGAGATCGAGCCGACGAGCACAAGCCGCCCGTGCAGGCCATATACTTCGCGCGCCCGCGGATCAGAGAGGACGGGCGTGGCTGAGAAGGCGAACGTTCTGCTGGAGCAGGAAGCAACCAGCACATCGGATTCCAATGGGGGCGAGTCGATCGATTCGGCGGCGGACGCGTCGCTGCCCGAATCCGAGGACCTGCAGCGGCTGATCGCCCATGGTCGGGAGCGCGGATATTTGACCTTCGAGGAGATCTCGGCGACGCTCGAGGAGGTCGAGGTCAACAAGGAGCAGGTTCAAGGACTGCACGCCCACCTGATCGAGCACGGCGTCGACGTGATCGCCGAGGACGGTCTCACCGCATACAAGGAGTCGAAGGGCGAGGCCCAACCCGGGCAGGCGAAGAAGCCGGAGCTCGACCTCACGGTCGAGCCGAGCCTCGACTCGCTGCGCCTGTATCTGCGGTCGATCGGCCGCGTCGCCCTGCTGACCGCCGACCAGGAGGTCGAGCTCGCGAAGCGGATCGAGAAGGGGGACATGGCGGCCAAGCGCCACATGGTCGAGGCCAATCTGCGGCTCGTCGTCTCGATCGCCAAGGGCTACCTCGGCCGCGGGCTCGGCTTCCTGGACCTGATCCAGGAGGGGTCGCTGGGGTTGATCCGGGCGGTGGAGAAGTTCGACTACCGCCGCGGCTACAAGTTCTCGACCTACGCGACCTGGTGGATCCGCCAGGCCGTGACGCGCGCGATCGCCGACAAGGCCCGCACGATCCGGATCCCGGTGCACATGGTCGAGAAGCTGAACCGGGTCACCCACGTCGAGCGCCAGCTCGTCCAGCGCCTCGGGCGCGAGCCCGAGCCGGCCGAGATCGCCGCGGAGCTGAAGGTCACCGTTCGCGAGGTGCGCGACATCCTGCGCGTCGCGCAGATGCCGGTCTCGCTGGAGAAGCCGGTCGGCGACGAGGAGGAGTCGGAGCTCGGCGACTTCGTCGCCGACGAGGCGACCGAGGAGCCGTTCGAGACGGCGACCGAGAACCTCCAGCGCGCGGACATCCAGAGGGCGCTGGACGCGCTGCCCGAGCGCGAGCGCCAGGTGATCGAGCTTCGCTACGGGTTGCGCGGCCATGAGCCGCTGACGCTCGAGGAGGTCGGCAGGGCCTTCGGGGTAACCCGCGAGCGGATCCGCCAGATCGAGAACAACACGCTCAAGAAGCTGAAGCAGCTGCCCGAGGCCCAGCGGCTTCGGGAGCTGGCCTAGGGCTTCGGGAGCTGGCCTGCGGTAAGACCCGAGCGCGTCAGTTGCAGAACGGCCGGGCGCCGATCGGGTCGCGGCCGGCGATCCCCGAGCAGTCGCGAACCGCGGCGAGCCGCTGGGCGAGCGCCGCCTGCAGCGCCGACGGCGTCCGGGTCGCGGGGTTGACCGCGAGGTTGCGGAGCTGGTACGGGTCGCGCTCGAGGTCGTAGAGCTCGTACTCGGGCCGGTCGCACTCGCCGGTGTCGCGGTTGACGCGGTTGAGCTCGACGTACACGTAGCGCGGGGTGCGGATCGCGTCGTAGAAGTTCTTCAGGCCTGTGGTCGGAGCGACGCCGCAGGTGCGGTTGCCGCCGAGCTGGTAGAGCAGCGTGCGGCCCTTCGTCCACGCGGGGCGCTCGCCGCGCAGCAGCGGCAGCATCGAGCGGCCGTCGAGCACGCGGCAATCGCCTGAGGCGGTGCACGGCGACGCGCCGGCGAGCTCGAGGATGGTGGCCGTCAGGTCGAGGTTGTTGACCAGCGAGTCGACGGTCGCCGGGGGGCCACTGCGGCGGACCTCGCGGCCGAGCAGGTCTGTCGGCACCCGGGCGAGCAGCGGCACGCGCAGCGACTCCTCGTATGGATAGACCTTGTTGAGGACGATCCGGTGCTCGCCGAACTGGTAGCCGTTGTCGGAGGTGAAGAAGATCGCCGTGTGGCCGAGCTCGCCCTGGCGGCGCAGGCGCTCGACGAGCTCGCCAACGCCGCGGTCGACGGTTTCGAGCGTCGCGTTCGCGCACCGCCAGCCGAGCTTCAGGTCCGAGCGCCGCGTGTGGCCGAGGCCCGGACGGGTGGCGACCCAGTCGGGCTTGTCGCCGATCGCCTGCTCGTCGAACGACGGGCGGCTTCGGCAGCAGATCGTTCTTGAACTCGCCGAGCTTGCCCTTGTCCGGCTCCGGGAGGCCCGGGGCGCAGGGGCCCGGGCCCTCGGCGGTCGTCGCGTGTGGCGCGAGGTGGGAGACCATGAGAAAGAACGGGCGTGGATCCGACTCCGCGCCGTCGACGAAGTCGAGCGCCTCGCGGTTGATCGCCCGGGTGGAGTAGCCGGAGAGGCCCGTGCCGAGCGCGACGGGGGTGCCGTTGTCGGAGAAGGTGGCGCCGTAGTAGGTGGTCTGCGAGCCGACGAGCCCGTACCAGTCGTCGAGCCCCGGCGGCGGCGCGAGGCCGCCGTCGGTGTCATAGCTCTGCCCGGGAGGCGCGGGCCGGTCGTAGTTGAGCAGGTAGCGGCCGACGTGGCCGGTGCGATAGCCGGCGGCCTGAAGCCAGGAGTAGAGGATCGAGCTCTTGTCGATCAGCGCCGAGTAGCCGGGCTCGTTGTCGTAGACGCCGGAGTTGTGCGGGTACTGGCCGGTGAGAAAGCCGGCGCGCGACGGGCAGCAGAGCGGGCTCGAGACGATGCTGTTGGTGAACGAGGTCCCGTGCCCGGCGAGCTCGCGCATGGTCCGCGGCATCGTGCGAGGGTTGAGCTCGGAGACCGTCTGGTCGTCGGTGAGCACGACGATCACGTTCGGGCGCCCCGCCGCGGGGCGCTCGGCGCTCTCCGATGCGTTCGCGACCCCGGTGGCGATCGCGACCAGGGCGACGATGCCCGCGGCTGTCTTGGTTGCCGATCTCATGTCTGTCCGGCCTCCCGACCCACACCTGCGGGCCTCGGGTAGATGAGCACGTTGACACGGCCGGAGTTTCGGCTCGGCTCGCCGCGCGTGGTGAAAGGCGCCGCCCGCCGGCGCCGAGGCTCACCGCGGCCGGGCCGTCGGCTCGATGCGCTCGAGGATCACGCGCCCCGGGCCGTCGGCGCTCCGCTGAGCGATCGCCGATGCTCAGTCGGCGTCGCTCGAAACGGCGCCGACGGGAATCGTCCAACTCGATGCTTCGCCCAGACGATCGCCTGTCCGCTGCGAGCGAACAGGATCGATCGAAGCTGGGTCGGTCGATTCGTGGCTGCGGTCTGATGGGGGAGGCAGGATTCGAACCTGCTAAGGCGTGGCCGGACGATTTACAGGCCGGCCACGGCTTTCCCGCTCCGGATGCTCCCCCGAAGGGAGCGTGCGATTCTAATGAGGGGCGACTCCGAGCGGTAGACCAGACGGGCGATCGGCCGCGCCGGTTCGATCTCGAAGTCGAGTACTTCGTGCCTCCGAGGGTGACCGCCGTCTGCGGCCTCGACGGCGCCGCGGGTATGAGCCATCGCCTCCCATCTCCGACAGCACGAAGAGGTAGTCGAGTGACGGGCGCAGTCGAAGCACTTGACGACTTCGTCCAGCTCTCGGTTGCCGCCGCTGGTGGCGACGCGATCGGGTGCGGTCGCGGCCGTCGGCGTTCGAAGTGGTGCTCAGCGACGTCTTCACCTGAACGCGCACCGCGAACTCTGTCCGAAGGTCGGCGACAGGTCGACATCCGGGCTGTGCCCGATCGGGAACTAGCACGGTGGCGCCCGCGAGGCTGCTCAGCCACTCAACCGCGGAAGCCTCCCCGATGTCGCCCTGTTGACGGCGATTGAGAAGCTTCGCGCATCGTCGGGAACATACGTTCGTGGCTCGCATCCGTGACGCGGCGAACGTGCCGGATGCGTGCCGCGAGCGCGCCGGATCGTGCTGAAGCGCGGGGTCGATCTCAGTCCGCGGCGTGATGGACGAGCCGCGAGAGCACGACCTGCGAGCGGGTGCGCTCGACCAGCCCGTTGCGCTGCAGGTCGATGATCAGCCGCTCGAGGTCGGCGTTGTCGGAGGTGCGCACCCGGGCGATCGCGTCGGCCTCGCCGGTGACGCTCCACGCGTCGACCACCTCCGGGTGCTCGCGCAGCGTCCGCGCCACCTCGGGCAGGGTCGTGCCGGGGCGGTAGAAGAGCTCGACCAGCGCCTCGGTGTTCCAGCCGAGCGCCTGGTGGTCGACGAGCGCCGTGAACCCCTGCAGCGCCCCCGAGGCTCGCAGCCGGTCGACCCGCCGCTTCACCGACGGCGGCGAGAGCTTCACCCGGCCGGCGATGTCGTCGTAGGTGCGCCTGCCGTCTTCCATCAGCAGCGAAAGAATTCGTCGGTCCGTGGCGTCCATCCGAAGGATTCTTGCGCACAGGGCCACCATCTGCGGCATTGACGTTCGCCGGGCGGCCCCCTACCGTTGGTTGTCATGGCTGCGGCGCCGACAATCGCCCCTGCGCCGCCGAAGGCGGCCCGCGTCCTCTTCGACGAGTCGCACTCCGAAGCGTGGACGATCCGACCCGAGGTGGCGGCGGAGATCCAGCCCGCCCATCCGGGCGACTCCTCGCTGGCCCGCGCCGCGGCCGCGCTCTCGGCCCGCGAGTTCGTGGTCGGCGCGCACACCGCGGGCCCGCTGACCGCCGAGGCGCTCGCCGGCGTCTCGGTGCTGGTCGTCGCCCATCCCTCGGAGCCGAAGTGGGAGGCGACCGTCGACGGCGGCTCGCCGCTGCTGGCGCCGGCGGAGATCGAGGCGGTCGAGGCGTTCGTCCGCGCCGGCGGCGGCCTCGTCGTCCTCGGTGAGACCGAGGAGGAGAAGTACGGGGCGAACCTGAACGAGCTGCTCGCGCCGTACGGGATCGAGATCGAGAACGCGACCGTCCAGGACTACGAGCACCACCATCGCGGCGCCCCCTCGTGGGTCCTCGCCTCGCTCGACGCCGACGGCGACGCCGAGCGGGGCGCGCGACCCGCTCGCCGGGGTCGCCGCCGCCTGCTTTTACCGCGCCGGGGCACTCGCCGCCGGCAACGGCGCCCGGGTGCTCGCACGCGCGCACCCGAGCGCCTCGGCGCCGGGCGCGCCGCTCGCCGCCGTCGCCCGCCACGGCGCCGGCCGGGTCGCGGTGCTCGCCGACTCCGACCTGTTCGGCGACGACTGCATCGACGAGCTCGACCACGAGCGCCTCTGGCTCAACCTCGTCTACTGGGTCGCCGAGCCGTCGTTCGCGTCCGCCGACGCGCCCGCCGAGTCGAGCGCCGCCACCGACCCCGCCTGGCAGCGCCTGCGCGCGGCGGTCGGCGAGCTGCGCCTCGCCCAGCAGCCCGACGGGTCGATCGACACCGAGGCGCGGGACGGCGAGACGCTGCGCGAGCTCGTCGTCGCGATCGCCGAATCCGCGCAGGCGCTGAAGCCGCGCTTCCCGCACCAGCACGGCTACATCGACGCGCTCGCCGCCGACCTGCTCGCCTGGGCCGACGACGGCTACGGCAAGCCCGGGTTCGACCGCTCGATGCAGGAGTTCCGGCCCGAGCGCGAGCGCCGCGACGGGATCGAGCACCTGTGCGTGTTCCCGATGTACAAGCAGAACGCGTCCCGCGACACCTGCTTCGAGGCGCTGATCGTCCGCGTCCCGTGGCCCGGCTGGCTCGCCGAGCTCGAGCGCGAGCGCTACGACAACGCCAAGTACCTGCCGGTCACCTTCGTCGACTACACCGACGGCTACGACTCCGAGTGCGCGGTGCTGTTCCCGGAGACGTTCTCGACCGCCGAGCGGCCGTCCGAGTACCACTTCGGCGCGATCTTCTGCGACCGCGAGGCCGAGCGCCTGCGCCGCGTCGCCGGCGCCGCGGCCGAGGTCCTGCACCTCAACCTGCCGCCCGACGCGGCCTGCCTGCTCGCCTCGCCCGCGCTCTCGGAGAGCGCCTACATGCTCTGGGACCTGGTCCACGACCGGACCCACATGCGCGGCGACCTGCCCTTCGACCCGTTCATGATCCGGCAGCGCTCCCCGTACTGGATGTACGCGCTCGAGGAGCTGCGCTGCGACCTGACCGCGTTCGGGGAGGCGGTGAGGCTCGAGCGCGAGGGCTTCGCGTTCGCCCGCCACGTCCAGTACGCGATCCTCTTCGACCGCCTCTTCCGGTTCCCGGTCACCGGCTCGCGGGTGCGCAACTACGACGGCCTCGGCGGCCAGCTGCTGTTCGCGTTCCTGCACCGCGAGGGCTATCTGCACTGGACCGACAACCGGCTGACGATCGACTGGCCGCGGGTCGCCGACGGCGTCGAGCGCCTCCGTGAGCGCGTCCACGACCTCTACCACTCGGGCATCGACCGCTCGAAGCTCGGCCAGTGGATCGCCGCCCACGACCTGGTGGCCGAGTACGTGCCCCCGGCCGAGAGCTCGGTCTGGGCACGCGAGCGGCGCGAGCTGCCCGAGGTCGAGGAGCCGAAGCAGCTCGTCGACCTGGTCCGCGACGACGAGTTCCCGCTCAGCCTCTTCTACTCCCAGCTGAAGCCGAAGCTCGAGCCGGCGCTCACGGCGCCGTTCGCCGCGCCCACCATTCCCTGAACTCGGCACAGCGCCCGTCGGCGTCGAGCCGCACCACACAGACGCCGTCGATCTCGACCTCGCCGTCGCCTTCGCCCGCGGCGATCAGGCAGCGCCATCGGGCAACGACCCCTTCCCGCGTCTCGCCGAGCACGTCGGAGGCGAAGCGGACGCCGCGCTGCGAGTCGGTGGCAAGCGCCCAGCGGTCGCGAATCGCCTCGCGCCCGCGGAGCTCGTCGAACGGCCCCCAGGCGTAGAGCGCGTCGTCGCTGAACAGCCCGGCGGCGGCGTCGGCATCGCGCGCCGCCCACGCGTCGCCATAGCGCGCGAGCCACGCCTCGACCGCGAGCACGGCCGGGGAGGAGCCGGAGGCCGCGGCTAGCTCGTCCTCGCCCACGGGCGGATCCCAGGCCTCGACGTCGGTCTGGCGGGCGATCTTCCCGTCGGCGATCTCGATCATCACGTGCTCGTAGATCCGCCGTCCGTCCGGCAGCAGGCAATCGATGCTGAACGCGGCCGCGTCGTCGGTGACGATCGGGGTGCCCGCGGTCAGCTCCACCGCGCTCGCCGAGATCCCGCGCACGAACGGCTCGATCTCGCCCATGCCGCGCATCCGGTGCGGCGCCCGCGGCGGATCGAAATAGCGGTACTCCGTCCATTCGGCGTCCTCGGCGAAGAACGAAAGCCATCGATCCGCGTCCTTGGAGGTCGACGCCTCGATGTAGGCGGCGAAGTCGAACTCGGTCATCGGCCGAACCCTCTCACCTCCGGGGCGCGGCTGCCTGTGAGCCACCCGAAAACGAGGCGCTCCGAGGGACGGGGAACCGCGTACATGGCTGGCGCGAAGCTGGGACGGCGAGCCTGCCCGACGGCCCCACGCGCCAGACGCTAGGGCAGGCGCTCGGTCGAACCGAAGCGGTAGCCGCAGAAGCGGCAGACAGGTTCCTCGATGCGCACGTGCCTGGTGCAGTTGGGACATCGCCTGAAAGCCCCCGGTACGGCAAACCACTGCGCGGCGACGCTCGCCAACCACATCGCTACCAGCCCGATCAGGGCAAGGTACGGGGCGAACTTCGTGCTCGTTTCTGACAACCCCGTCTCCGCAGCTGCCACCGCGACGGCCCCCTCCGGGTTCGGAAGGTCGGGTGGTGATGTGATCGCGAGGAGTGTGAGAACCAGCCCCAAGGTTGCCGCCACCAGTCCTATCGCCGGAAGCCACTGGGACTCAGTTACGAAGGTCCATACGAGCGCTCCGGCACCGATCGCCACGATCACGACCAACGCGACATCCAGCACTGAGAACGCTTCCCAGCCGGTGAACTCGGCCCCGGACGAAGTTGGGGTCGTCTTTTCGTACCAGACCAGGAAAAGCGAAACGAGCAAAGTCGCCGCCCCCGCCAGACCGAGCACCCGCGTCGCCACCGCGACCATCGCTGCCGCACTCTATCCCGGCTTGATCGCCTCGCCGCCGACCAACCAAGGATGGCGCGGTCGAGCCGAAACGGACGCGGGCGAAACGCGCTTTAGACGAGCCACAGTCGAAACGCCCCGCGCGGGGCGGGGCGTCTCGGGTACAGGGAGGAGAGATATGTGGTTGTGGCGCTTGACCGAGGCGCGTCCCGAGCCCCGGCGGGGCGCCGAGGTAAAGGAAGCGCGCCATCTCAGCCGGCGCAGGAGCCAATCTAGGCCCGGTCGGCGCGTCGGGGCCCCGGTCGGGGCCGATTGCTACCCCCGGACCGGTTTGGGGGGTCCAAACCGCCCGTTGGCGCCTGCTTCGGCTCTCGCTCAGCCCGATCCGTTCGGCTCACCGTCGACTCGCCGCCGCAGGAAGGCGACGAACTCGCGCTGCTCGCGCGGCAGCGACGCCAGCGAGCGCCCGACGACCACGAACCGGCGCTCGAAGCGAAGCCCCTGCACCCGACGCGCGTAGAGTCGATCGCGGCCCTCGTCGAGCGACAGCGCCGAGAGCAGTACCGGCGCCGAGCGCTCGATCGCCTCGCGCTTCGCAACCGCCGTGCTGCCGACCTCGACCAGCGGCGGCGCGAGCCGCAGGCCGTGCTCGGCCAGGATCGCCTCGACGCAGCGCCGGTCGTGCGCCTGGGGATCGCGCATCACCAGCGAGGTCGCGAGCAGCGAACGCTGCGGGATCTCCGTGCGCCGGTACCAGGCGTGGTCCTTGGGGACCGCGACGACCAGCTCGTCGGTGAGCAGGTCGAGCTCATCGAGCCCGTCCGGCGCGTCGTCGCCCGGCCCGGTTGCGGTGATCCCGGTGTCGGCCCTGCCCTCGACGACCATCCGGCGCACGGCGCCCGAGTTCGCGATCGTCAGCTCGACCGGTAGGTGGTGCTCGCCGCCGGCCTGATAGGCGACCAGCTCGGAGGGCAGATAGAACTCGGCGATCGTGTGGCTGACGGCGAGCCGGATCGGCTCGGTCTCGGCCTGACCCTCGGTCAGCATCTGCTCGAGCCGCTCGGCCTGGTCGAGCAGCCGCCGCGCCTCCGGGTAGAGGCGGCGGCCGGCGGCAGTGAGGGTGACGCCGCTCGGCGACCGCGCCAACAGCTCGCTGCCGGCGACCGCCTCCAGCGCGCGCAGCCGCTTCGAGAGCGCCGGCTGCGTGATCCCGAGCGCCACCGCGGCGCGACCGAGCGTGCCGAGGTCGGCGGCGCTGCAGAACGCGCGCAGCTCGGCGATCTCCGGCGTTCTCACCGGGCGACGCGCGCTCGGCGCGTCCGCTCTCTGGGTGGCTCGGCGCGGCAAGGTCGATTCTCCCTCGCCCTCATGCAAGCAGAGGCGCCGCAGGGTTGACGCGGACCGCGCGGGTCCGGCAGCCGATATAGGAATCGCTTACCCGCGTCGCCTACCCTCCTGGCGATGCAGGCCTCCCGGCTTCGGATCGACCTGTTCGCGTTCGCGCTCGGCGCGCTCGCGCTGCTCAGCTTCGCCTTCTTCGGCGATCGAAACCAGGCCGCGCTGGTGATGTGCGCGCTGTGCTTCGCCGGCTTGATCGGCGCCCGCCTGGTCGGCTTCTCGAACCGCGCCCTGGTCCCTGCGGCGCTCGGGTTGGTGGCCATCCTGTGGATCGTCTGGGTCGACCCGCCGGCGAGCACGCAGAAGACGAGCGCGCTCGCCCACGGCGCCGGCGGCGCGCTGGTCGGCTGGGCGCTGGCCGAGTACCTGCGCGCGCGGATCGCGTGGCCGTGGTGGGGCCTGGTCGCGATCGCGGCGGTGTTCGGGCTCACGATCCTCTGGGAGATCGGCGAGTACGTCGGCGATCGCGTCCTCGACACCGGGCTGGCCCCGAGCAAGCGCGACTCGGCGCTCGACATCTTCTTCGGCAGCCTCGGCGGCACCGGCGCGGTCACCCTGGCGTGGCTGTTGATGCCCGGTCACCGGGCCGGATAGCCTGCAGCGCATGAGCAGTCTCGAAGGCCGCGTGATCGCGATCGCCGGCGCCGCGGGCGGCCTCGGGCCGGTGGTCGCCAGGCGGCTCGCCGACGAGGGCGCCACGCTGGCGCTCACCGACGTCCACACCGACCGGCTCGACGCGCTGGTCGAGGAGCTCGGCGTTGCCGAGGATCGTCTCGACGCGCGCCCCTCCGACCTGCTCGGCGGCGACGGCGCGCGCCAGTGGGCGGGCGCGCTCGCGGAGCGCTTCGGTCGCACCGACGCGCTGCTTCACCTGGTCGGCGGCTGGCGCGGCGGCCAGCCGCTCGCGACCGCGCCGCTGTCGGACTACGAGCTGTTGCACGACCTGCTCGTGCGCACCGTCCAGCACGCGAGCCGCGCCTTCTACGAGGCACTGCGCGCGAGCCCGCACGGCCGCTTCGTGCTCGTCTCCTCCTCCCAGGCCCAGGCTCCGTCGGGTACCAACGCCGCCTACGCCGCCGCCAAGGCCGCCGCCGAGGCCTGGACGCTGGCGCTCGCCGACCAGTTCGCCTCCGACGATTCGGCCGCGACCGCGAACGTCCTCGTCGTCAACGCGATCCTCACCCCGCGGATGCGCGAGGAGAGCCCGGAGAAGGCGTTCAAGACCTTCACCTCGGCGGAGGACCTCGCCGCCGCGCTCGCCTTCGTCTGCTCCGACGCCGCCGGGAAGATGAACGGCAAGCGGCTGTCGCTGCACCCGTGAGCGCCGCCGGCCGTCCAACGGCGCCGGCGACCGACTTCGCCTCCGACAACCACGCCGGCGTCCACCCCGAGGTGCTCGAGGCGATCGCGGCCGCGAGCTCGGGCCACGCCCCCGCCTACGGCGCCGACGAGTGGACGGCGCGGGCCGAGGAGGTTTTCAGGCGCCACTTCGGCCCCGAGGCGCGCGCCTACTGCGTCTTCAACGGGACCGGCGCCAACGTCGCCGCGATCGACGCGCTCACCGGCCCGCAGGAGGCGGTGATCTGCACCGAGACCGCGCACATGCACGTCGACGAGTGCGGGGCGCCCGAGCGGCTCTCGGGCACCAAGCTGCTCACCGTCGCCACCGCGCAGGGCAAGCTCTCGCCCTCGGACGTGGCCCGCTGGGAGCCGCGGCGCGGCGACGAGCACCAGGCCCAGCCCCGGGTCGTCTCGATCACCCAGTCGACCGAGCTCGGCACCGTGTACACGGTCGCCGAGACGCGGGCGATCGCCGACGCCGCCCACGAGCTCGGCATGTACCTGCACGTCGACGGGGCGCGGCTCGCCAACGCCGCCGCCGCGCTCGGCGCCACGCTCGCCGAGCTGACCACCGAGGCCGGGGTGGACGCGATCTCCTTCGGCGGCACCAAGAACGGGCTCATGCTCGGCGAGGCGGTCGTCTTCTGCCGCCCGGAGCTGGCGCCGGCGTTCGCGGTCACCCGCAAGCAGCTCGGCCAGCTGGCCTCGAAGATGCGGTTCATCTCCGCCTCCTTCGAGGCCCTCTTGGGCGGCGACCTGTGGCTGCGAAACGCGACCCGGGCGAACGCGATGGCGGCGCGGCTCGCCGCGGCGGTGGGGCCGATCGACGGGGTCGAGATCTCCTACCCGGTCGAGGCCAACGCGGTCTTCGCCCGCCTCGAGCGTCCGGCGATCGACCGGCTGCTGGCCGGGCTCGACGGCGATCACCCCTTCTACATCTGGGACGAGGCGGCCGACCAGGTGCGCTGGATGTGCGCCTGGGACACGACCGAGGCCGACGTCGACGCGTTCGCGGCGGCGGTCTCCGCCGCCGTCGCGCCGGCGCCGGCGGGATAGCCTCCGCGGATGTCGGCGCTGGGCGAGCGCCTCGAGGCCGGGGCGGCATGGGTCGTGCCGCGGCTGCCGGCGCCGGCGGCGCGGGCGCTCGCCGGCAGGGCGATCCGGGTCGACGGCCAGGAGCTCGACGTCTACATCCAGGTGGCGCTTCGACTCGAGCGGCTCATGGGCGGGTTCAAGCCGCTGCCGGTGGCCGAGGCGCGGGCGCTTCGCCGCCACGAGGCGCGGGTCTTCGCCGGGCCCCGGATCGAGGTCGGCCGGGTGCAGGATCTCGAGCTCCCGGGCCCCGCCGGCGAGATCCGGGCCCGGCTCTACGTCCCGTCGTCGTACGAGCCGCCCGGGCCCCTGGTCGTCTACTTCCACGGCGGCGGCCACGTGATCGGCGACCTCGACACCCACGATCAGCCCTGCCGCTTTCTCGCTCGCGAGATCCCCGCGCAGGTGCTCGCGATCGAGTACCGCTGCGGGCCCGAGGATCCGTTCCCGGCCGCGGTCGAGGACGCGCTGGCGGCGTTTCGCTGGGCCTTCGCCGAGGCCGAGGCGCTCGGCGCCGACCCACGGCGCCTCGCCGTCGTCGGCGACAGCGCCGGGGGCAACCTCGCCACTGTGGTCGCTCGCCTCGCGGCCGCCGACGGCGGCCCGGGGCCCGCGTTTCAGGCGCTGATCTACCCGGTCACCGACTACTCGGCGAAGCGCCGCTCCTACGAGCTGTTCGCGGAGGGGTTCTTCCTCACCCGCGCCGAGATGGACTGGTATCGCGACCACTACTTCGCCTCGGCCGAAGACCGCGCCGACCCGCGCGCCTCGCCGATCCTCGCCGACGATCTCTCCGGCCTCGCGCCCGCGCACGTGGTCACCGCGGGATTCGACCCGCTGCGCGACGAGGGCGAGGACTACGCCGCTCGGCTCCGCGACGCGGGCGTCGCGGTCACCCTGCGCCGCGAGAGCGACCTCGTCCACGGGTTCATCAACGCCGTCGGCCTCGGCGGCCGCCCGGAGGAGGCCGGCCGGGCGATCGCGGCGGAGATCGCGGCAGGCATCGCGCGCCGGAACGCGGACCGTTAGCTACGCTGGTCCCCGCGCCCGGATAGCTCAGTTGGTAGAGCACCTCCATGGTAAGGAGGGGGTCACGAGTTCGAGTCTCGTTCCGGGCTTGATTCGAGGCGGCGAGGACCAAGAGTTCTGTTGCGCAGGGGGACTCGTGAGAGGGAATTTTCCCCGAGCATCGACTCGGTGCACGGGCCAGCGGTCCCGGGGCCCGAGGCCCCCAGATGATGCGGCCACCGTCGAGCCGCGGGATTTGAGGTCATCCAGTTGGCGAACGCGGGGTTCGAAGGCCGCGTGCGGAACCTCGAGCGCGTCATCAGGTTCGTCTTGATGTTGCCGCGCTGAGGGAGTCCACCGAGCCTCTCCCGTCGAGTGAGACGAACGAGTAGCCCGGCGGAGGCCGATAGGCGACGGTTTCACGCCCCCCGCGCCCGGCAGTTGTTGTCCCCGCGCGAGGCTCACCATGACCGCCGGGTGGGATCGACTTGCCGAGTGGCGACCGTAATGACGCCGGCGGCTCTGTTCGGCGATGAGCCATCTCGGCAGCGGGATCCCGTCCCCGCTTAATGAGCGCCGCGTCAGGTCTTGTGCCTCATGGCGTCGCGAAGCTGAAGACGCCGCGGATCGGCGAGCGCCTCGAACAGGCCGCCGCCCGCCAGGAGAAGTGGAGCTATGGGCGCTTCCTGGAGGTCTTCCCTTGACGGGGAGGTCTTCGCCCTCGACGCACTCCAGCTCGCGCAACCGGATCCGCCACGCCGATCGTCGTCAACGAGATCGGCTATCTGGCCCCCGGAGCGCCAGGCGGCGAACTTGCTGTTCGCGCTCGTCGCCCGCCGCTACGAGCGGCTCGATCATCGTCACCTCAAACCGGGGCTTCGAGGCGTGGGGGCGAGATCCTCGGCGCTCAGATAGTCGCCGCCGCACTGATCGACCGGCTCGTCCATCACGCCTAGATCGTCACCCTCAAGGGCAAGAGCTACCGGCTCAGAGCGCAGGGCTCGAAGCCAACGCCCGCCGCTCAGGCTACGGGCCTACGGCGCTCCGCCTGACTGGCGGCAGCAGGCTGTCCTGCTGCACTATTGGTTCTTGAAGTGATGCACTTTTCGGCTCCTGTTGACATTCGGGCGGCCGTTGGGCCTCGCGCTCGGACGTTCGCGACGCTCCCCGGCCGCGGTCCGCCTCTCTAGCCGGCGCGCCGGCCGTCGGCGGCCTGGTGCGGTGACTCCAACTCCGGTCGTTTTGCTTGACTTACAAAATTCCGCACTCGAGCGCCAAAGGGATGAGACGCGCTCGACGATCGCGGCGGTTTACAGGATCAGCGGCGAGGAACAAGTAATCCTCGACTCCCGTGCAACCACCACGCGCCATGCGAGTCGGACAAAGAAAATTCAATGCGCAATCACCAGATGCCGTGAATCCGCAGCCGCTCGACGTCCTGGCGCCGCAGCCGGTGGACGCGGTCCGTCCACGATCCGCCGAACGCACCGACGCGCGATCCCCGAACGGCTTCGACCCGCGGAAGCCGGGCGCCCTCCACCGGCCTCGGAGCGCGGGCAAGTTCCTCTGGCGCGGCAAGGACAAGCTCTACGTCCGCGGCGCGACGTACGGGACGTTTCGCAGAGACCCGATGACCGGGGCGGACTATCCGGGCCCCTCAGTGGTGGCCCGCGACTTCGCCCGAATGGCGGCCAACGGTCTCAATGCGGTCCGCACGTACACCGTTCCCCCTCGGTGGGTTCTCGACCTGGCGGCCGAGCACGACCTCTTGGTGCTGGTCGGCCTCCCGTGGGAGCAGCACGTCGCGTTTCTCGATGACCGAGAGCGCGCGAGGTCGATCGAGGAGCGCATCCGCGCGGGAGTCGCCGCCTGCGCCGGACATCCCGCCGATCCTGGGCTATGCGATCGGCAACGAGATCCGGGCGCCGATCGTCCGCTGGCACGGCGCCCGAGCGGTGGAGCGCTTCCTCGGACGCCTTCACGCGGTGGCAAAGGCCGAGGACCCCGAGGCGCTGGTCACCTACGTCAACTATCCCTCCACCGAGTACCTGGAGCTGCCGTTTCTCGACCTCGTCTGCTTCAACGTCTACCTCGAGGCGGAGCGCTCGCTCGAGGCCTACGTCGCGCGTCTGCACAACGTCGTCGGGAGACCGGCCGCTGATCCTCGCCGAGATCGGACTCGACAGCCGACGAAACGGTGAGGAGGCGCAGGCGCGAACGCTCGACTGGCAGGTCCGCACCGCCTTCGCGTCGGGCTGCGCGGGGGCATTCGTCTTCGCCTGGACCGACGAGTGGCACATGCACCAGGCCGGTCCGGAGATGGACTTCCCGGTCGAGGACTGGGACTTCGGCATCACCGACCGAGAGCGGCGGCCGAAGCCGGCCCTGGCGGCGGTCGCCGGACGCCTTCTCGGAGGTTCCGTTTCCCATCCGACACCGAGCTGGCCGCGGATCTCGGTGCTGGTCTGCACCCACAACGGCGCGCGGACGCTTCCCGAGTGCCTCGAGGGCCTCGCCGCGCTCGAGTACCCGGACTTCGAGGTGATCGTGGTCAGCGACGGCTCCACCGACGCGACCGCGGAGATCGTGCAACGGCACGGCTTCAAGTTGATCCGCGGTGATCGGATGGGCCTCGCGGCGGCCCGCAACGCGGGCCTGGAGGCGTCCACCGGCGAGATCGTCGCTTACATCGACGACGACGCGCAGCCCGGATCCGCACTGGCTCACCTATCTCGCGGACTCGTTCCGGCGCGGCTCCTGGGCGGGGGTCGGCGGCCCCAATCTCCCGCCGCACGGCGACGGACCGGTCGCCGAGTCGGTCGCGAACGCGCCGGGCGGACCGGTCCACGTGCTGGTCTCCGACCGAGGAGGCCGAGCACATCCCCGGCTGCAACATGGCGTTTCGCCGCGACGGCCCTGCGAGGCGATCGGCGGATTCGATCCGATCTTCCGGGCCGCGGGCGACGACGTCGACCTGTGCTGGCGGCTGCAGGATCGCGGTTGGAGAATCGGCTTCAACCCGGCGGCTGTGGTCTGGCATCGTCGCCGCGACTCGGTCGGCGGCTACTGGCGCCAGCAGCGCGGTTACGGTGAGGCCGAGGCCCTGGTCGAGAGCAAGTGGCCGGAGCGCTACAACGGCGCCGGCCATCTGACCTGGCAGGGGCGCATCTACCACCCGGCCGCCGAATCGCCGCCCGTCCGCCGGCGGCGGATCCGCTACGGAAAGTGGGGGTCCGGCCTCTTCCAGTCCGTGTACGAGCAGAGGTCGGGGGTGCTGGGCGCGCTGCCGCTGATGCCGGAGTGGTACCTCGCGATCGCCGGCCTCGCACTGCTGACCGCGCTCGGGGTGTTCTGGGCGCCCCTGCTACTCGCCTCGGCGCCGCTCGCCCTCGCCGTCGGCAGCACCCTCTCGCAGGCCGGCCTTGCCGCTGCGCGAGTGGTTCTCCCGGCGAACGAACGCTCCTTGCCCGAACGGCTCAGGATCCGGGCGACGGTCGCGCTCCTCTACCTCCTGCAGCCCGCCGCGCGGCTTTGGGGGCGCGTCCGCGGTGGGCTCGTCCCCTGGCGGATGCGCCGCCGCGCCACCCTGCGCGCCGCCACGACCGCGAGAAGCGGCGCTCTGGAGCGAGTCGTGGCGGGCCCCGGAGGAGTGGATCCGGGAGCTCGAGAAGGCGGTGAAGGGGCCGGCGGATCGGTCCTGCACGGCGGAAGCTTCGACCGCTGGGACCTCGAGGTGCGCTGGGGCGCGCTGGGCTCGGCGCGGCTGCTGACGGCGATCGAGGAGTATCCCGAGGGAAAGCAGCACGTGCGCTGGCGATCCTGGCCGCGGTTCTCGCTCCTCGGGGCCGTGGGTGCCGCCGTCTGCGCCGGGCTCGCGCTCGGAGCGGCGAGCGACGGCGGGGCGGTTGCCGCCGCGGTGCTTGCGGCGATCGCGATCGGCGTGCTCGCGCGCGCGCTGCGCGACGCCGCAGCGGCCACGGGCAGCATCGTGCTGGGCTTCGACGAGATGAGACGCTCAGCCCAAGACGCCGACACAGCGGCCACCTCGGGAGAGGGCGAGGACGACCATGCCGTGAGGCGACGCTCCACTAGCCGACGGTCCGAAGGCCGCGGAAACGGATCGCGCCCCGCACGGAGCGCGGCGGGCGAGCAGGCGAGCGACGGCGTGTTCTCTCGCCGCCCACGCTCGAGCGTCCACCGGCGGCTGCTTCGCGACGCGAGGCCCTACGGATCCCGGATCGCCGCGCTCACCCTGCTCAGCCTGCTCGCCACCCCGCTGGCTCTGCTGCTCCCGGTTCCGCTGAAGATCGCCGTCGACAGCGTGATCGGTTCGGAGCCCGCGCCGGCGATCCTCGACGGGCTGCTCCCTGGCGCCGCCACCCAGTCCGACACGGGCCTGCTGATCACCGTCGGGGTGCTGTTCGTCGCGATCGCGTTCCTGAGCCAGCTCGTGCAGCTGGGAAGCCTGATGCTCGGCACCCACGTCGGCGAGCGGCTGCTGATCCTCTTTCGAACCACCCTGTTCCTACATGTGCAGCGGCTCTCGCTCTCCTATCACGACCGCCGGGCGGCCGGCGACTCGGCCTACCGCATCCAGTGGGACGCCTCGAACCTCCGCGACCTCGTCGAGGCGCTGTTCCCGCTGCTCGCCGGGATCTCGATGTTCGCCGGGATCCTCTACGTCACCGCGCGGATCAACTGGCAGCTCGCGCTCGTCGCGCTCGCCGTCGCCCCCGTCCTGGTGGCGATCGCCAGGGTCTACGCGAAGCGGCTGCGCGCGCAATGGCACGCGGCCGAGACCTACGAGAGCCGGGGGCTCTCGGTGGTCCAGGAGACGCTGGGCGCCCTGCGGGTCGTAAACGCCTTCGGACAGGAGCAGCGCGAGGCGGCGCGGTTTGCGGATCGAGCCGCGGACGGATCGCGGGCACGCCTGCGGCTCGCGCTAACCCAGGGCGGCTTGGCGCTCCTCGTGGGTCTGACCACCGCGATCGGGACGGCCGTCGTTCTGCTCGTCGGCGTCAGTCAGGTCAACTCCGGCGCGATCACGCTGGGCGAGTTGCTGATGGTGATGGCGTACCTCACGCTGCTCTATCAGCCCCTGGAGGACATGGGCAAGCGGGTCGCCGATCTTCAGCAGGCGTTCACGGGGCTCGAGCGCGCGTACTCGCTGCTCGATCAGGAGCCTGACGTCGTCGAGCGCCCGAACGCGCGCCGGCTCTCGCGCGCCGGCGGGGCGGTCGGCTTTCACCGCGTCTGGTTCGGCTATGAGCCGGGCGTCCCGGTGCTCGAGGACGTGGCTTTCGACGTGGCCCCCGGGAGCTTCGTCGGGATCGCGGGGACCACCGGGGCGGGCAAGACGACGCTGGTCAGCCTGTTGACTCGGTTTTACGATCCCGACGCCGGCCGGATCACGCTCGATGGCGTCGACCTGCGCGACTACAGGATCACCGACCTGCGCGACCAGTTCGCAATCGTCCTGCAGGAGCCCGTCCTCTTCTCGACCACGATCGCCGAGAACATCGCCTACGGGCGCCCGGGTGCGAGCGAGGAGGAGATCGTGAGCGCCGCGAGGGCGGCAAACGCTGACGACTTCATCGCGGCGCTGCCGGACGGCTATCGAACGCAGGTCGGCCAGCGCGGAATGCTGCTCTCCGGCGGCGAGCGCCAGCGGGTCTCGCTCGCTCGGGCGTTCCTCAAGGACGCTCCGATCCTGATCATGGACGAGCCAACGAGCGCGGTCGACTACGCCACCGAGGAAGCGATCATCGACGCCGCCGGACGTCTCGCGGAGGGGCGCACCACGCTCTTGATCACGCATCGCCAGAACGTGCAGCTGCGCTGTGAGCGGATCCTCCGCGTCGAGCGAGGCCGGGTCTTCGAGGACGAGCCGGCCGTGCTGTCCGGGGCTGTCTAGGGCGCCGTGGACGGGCTCGGAACGAGCCAACGCCGGAGGCGACGAGTCAGGAGCCCGACGTGGGAGCCCGCTTCGACGTTTGGGACGATTCGCCGCTTCCGCCCAACGTTCGCGTCGGCGAAAACGCGGTGTTCGAGCGCACCAGGCACGATCCTCGGAGCGCTTCCGCAGCACGCGTGATCCCGGGCTCGTGCTCGGCGACGGGGTTCGCGTTTACCACGGAACGAGCTTCAACGTCGAGGCCGGGGGGACGGTCGAGATCGGCGACGGCTCGATCCTTGCCGGGGCCGTCTTCATGTGCGCGGAGAGGATCACCCTCGGTCGGTGCGTGGTCGCCTCCTACAACGTGACGATCGCCGACTGCGACTTCCACCCCCTCGACCCGGACCTGCGGCGGCGAGACGCGGTCGCGAACGCCCCGCAGGGCGACCGACGCGAGCGACCGCCCCTGATCACCGCCCCCGTCGTGATCGAGGACGGGGCCTGGATCGGGATCGGGGCGATCGTCCTCAAGGGGGTTCGGATCGGCGACCGGGCCCGGATCGGGGCCGGCGCGGTGGTCACCGCGGACGTTCCGCCCGGCGCGACCATCGCCGGCAACCCCGGCCGGCTGCTGGCACCGCGGGGACTCGGGATGACCGTCCTCGACCACGATTGGTATCCGGCGGAGGTACCCCCGAACGTGGCTCTGGGTGAGCGAAGCTGGCTCTACAGCTCCTTTGCCTTCGTGCACCATCGCAGCGAGCGCGACCCGAGTGTCCGGATCGGCGCCGACAGCGGCGTCTACCTGGGCAGCTGTTTCGACCTTGGACCCGAGGGAGAGGTCGAGATCGGACGCTATTGCGCGGTCGCCGGCGCGATATTTGCCTCGAATGCCCGGATCGTGATCGGCGACTACGCGTTCATCTCGCACACGGTCGTGTTCGCCGACTCGTTCGCTGCGGTCCCGCCGGACGCCCGCCGCGCAAGCGGCGCGGACGCGCGATCGCGGATCGCCGCGTGACATCCGGATCGGCGCCGACGTCTGGATCGGGGCGCGCGCCGTGATCCTCGGCGGCGCCGAGATCGGAGACGGCGCGGTGATCGGCGCGGGCGCCGTGCTGAGGACCGAGGTCCCGGACTACGCGATCGTCGCCGGCAACCCGGCTCGGATCGTCGGCTGGGCACCGCCGAACGCCGCGGGCCGATCCGCCGAGCGCGGGACCGGCGCAGGCGACTGATTTTCGATCACCGAAGCCGGACGCGGATCAGGCGCAGCTTCGCGTCTACGCGTCGCACCGCCGGCGGGTAGTCGCAACTAGCGGAGGACCTTGAACTTGTCCTTGGCCGGCGTCAAATCGACGTTCCCGCTGCATCGGTCGCTCGGACCTCGAACCTTGCTTGCCCTTCTTGAGGGCTTGGACTTCTTCGGCGATGAGCAGTCCTTCCAGGGCTTCTTGTCGCGCTCGAACCCTCCCCTCGGAGCGGAACCTGAACTTCACCGGTGCTTGTCGATCTGGTTGGGTGCCGCCCTTGTGATCGTCGTCCTCGGCGGCCTAGGTCAGCCGGCGGGGTCGTGCCGGCGGGGTGGGGTCAACCGTGAATGAACGCGTCGCCGGGGTCGGGGAGTGTTGCTCGCCGGATCGGTGGCGCGAACGGAGAAGGTGTGGATTCCGTCGGGGAGCGCGGCCATGGTCTCCGGCGAGGTGCAGGAAACGTAGGCGCCGCCATCGTGACGCAGAGTCCGTGCGCTGTATGGACCCAGAAGTCTGCGCCAACCGCTTCGGACCTGCTTAGCTACGCTGCGTGAGGCGTGGACGGCGGGGTCCCAGAGTCCTGGACAAAGGCATCAGTCGATCACCCGGCGGATGGTCGCGCGTGAGCGCCCGTACCGCGCTGGCGACAGCGGCGACGGCTCTCGCCGTCGCCATCCTCCCGGGCAGTGCGCTCGGTTTCGAGACGGGGTTCGATGAGCCCACCTACAAGGCCTCTGATGAGAGCGTTCGACAGCGCGCCTTCGAGTGGACCGTCGAGGCCAACGCCGGGGTGGTTCGCATCGATGTGTACTGGCGAAATGTTTCCCGCGGCCAACCGCTGGATCCGGGCAACCCTGCCGACCCCGCCTACGACTTCTCGTCGATAGACCAGGCGGTCCGAGGTGCGACGTCGAATGGCCTCGACGTCCTGCTGAGCTTCCTATCGGCTCCCGCCTACGCCGAGGACCCCGACAGGCCCGCGGACGTCGATCCAGGCACCTGGAAACCGGATCCCGAGGCATTCGGGGCGTTCGCGCGGGCGGTCGCCAGTCGGTACTCGGGTAGTTTCGCCGGGCTCCCACCGGTGCGGTATTTCGAGGCCTGGAACGAGCCCAACCATCCCCGGGACCTGAACCCGCAGTGGGACGGGAAGCGGCCGGCGAGCCCGACGATCTACGCGCGGATGCTGAACGCCTTCTATGCCGGTGTGAAGGGCGTCAATCCGGGCAATCAGGTGATCGCTGGGTCGATGGCGCCCGTATGGCGATCCCGCGAACCAGGACTTCGGGCGCATGCGCCCGCTTCGCTTCGCGCGTGAGCTGCTCTGCCTCAACAACAAGCTGAAGCGCAAGGCGTGTGCCATAAAGCCGGCCTTCGACATCTTCTCCGATCACCCGATCGACACCTCCGGCGGCCCTCGAACGAGCGCGGTCAACCGCGACGACCTCGCGACCCCCGACCTGCACCGGCTGAGAGACGTGCTCCGGGCGGCCGAACGCGAGCACACGATCGCCGGCGGCAAGAAGCACCATCCGATCTGGGCAACCGAGCTTTGGTGGGAGTCCGATCCGCCGGAGCCAAACACGTTCGCGAGCCTGCGCGAGCAGGCGCTCTATCTCGAGGAGGCGCTCTATCTGCTCTGGAAGCAAGGTGCGAAGGTGGTCATCAACCTGCCGCTGATCGACCCGACTGACCTGGGCGGGCTGCAGTCCGGTGTCTCTCTTCGAGAGCGGCAAGCCGAAGCCGAGCTTCACGGCCTGGCGGTTTCCGTTCGTCACCGAGCGGCGCTCAAAGAGCGCGGTGTTCGCCTGGGGCAAGGCGCCTCGTGCCGGCAAGCTGCGGATCGAAAGCAAGCAGCACGGTGGCTGGCGACCGGGTCGGTAGCGAACGGGTCAAGTCCGGCGAGGTCTTCAGCGACCGGCTGCGGCTCGACGGCAAGGCCAAGCTGCGAGCCAGCATTGGCGGCGAGCGCAGCCTCGTGTGGACGCAGCGCCGTTAGGGACGAGCCGCTCGAATACACGTCGCAACCGGTTACACCGACCTAGACTTTCCTTGCCTGTTTACCGATAGCGTTATCGAGATGGAGAGAGGTCCTGTTTCGCGGCTGCCTCGAGCCATCCGCACGACTGCCCTCGCCCTCGCAGTCGATGCCGTCACCGCCGAAGTGGTCACGGCGATGCGCGGTGCCGGGATCCGACCGGTGCTCCTCAAGGGACCCTCTATCGGTGCATGGCTCTACGGAGATGGCGCTGTTCGCCCCTACGGAGACTCCGATCTGCTCGTGTCCCCGGAGTCGTATAAGCGAGCGGGCAACGTCCTCTCGGCGCTCGGATTTCGCTCGCTCGGATACTTGAGCCAGCAGCACCTCGATTCGGACGCTTGGCGGCGCTCGGACCACGCCTTCGTCGATCTTCATCGCTCCTTGGTCGGAGCCGGCGCATTGCCCGAAATCGTCTGGGAGGAGCTGGCCACCGACACGCAGATCCAGCGCGTTGGCGGAATCGACGTCGAGGTGCTTGGCATCCCGCAACGAGCGCTCCACGTGGCCCTTCACGCCGCCCAACACGGCGTGGACGACGAGAGCCCGCTCGAGGACCTGAGGCGGGCCGTTCGAACCGTCGATGAGGGGGTCTGGCGCGAGGCCGCCGAAATTGCGCGGCGAATTGATGCCCTACCCGCGTTCGCGACCGGGCTTCGCCTCGAACCGGATGGTGCGCTCTTGGGGGAGCGGCTGCAGCTCCCGGCTGATCGCCGGGCGCTGGTCGTTCTCCGGTCCGGTCCTCAGGTCCCGGTTGCGATAACGCTCGAGCGCCTCGCCAGCGAGGGATCGTTTCGCGCCCGCGCCCGTCTCCTTTTGGCGGCGCTGTTCCCATCGCCGAGTTACATGCGCAAGTGGGCCGCCGGCGGCCGCGTAGGCGGCTGGAGTAACGCGGCACGGCGTGGTCCCATTGGCCTGGCGCTCGCCTACATGTGGCGGCCGATTTGGATACTTCTGCGGCTGCCGAGGGCAATCGCTGCCGTGCGTCGAGCTCGCCGAGCTCAGGCGAGCCCGCGAGTCTGACCGCCGGGCGAGCCACTCGGCGCCGCGACCACCGCCCCAGCAGGAGCCCCTGCGGAGGTGATGCCGGATGCGTAGCATCCCCCGCCATGGAAGGGATCAGGGTGCGTCAGATCCGCAAGCGCTTCGGCAATGTTCAGGCGCTCGACGGCGTCAGCCTGGACGTTGAGCCGGGCGAGGTGGTCGCGATGCTCGGGCCGAACGGCGCAGGGAAGAGCACGCTGATCAGGATCCTTGCCACCACCGTGGTGCCGGATTCGGGCAGCGTCACCGTCGCAGGGCACGACGTCGTCGAGGACGCCACGGCCAGCCCGGCGCTCCCTGGGCGTGATGATGGGCGATGAGCGGTCCCATTACTGGCGCCTCAGCGGGCGGCGTAACCTCGCCTTCTTCGCCGCGCTCGTCGGGCTCTCACGGGACGAGGCCGCGGCCCGCGCCCAGCGGCTCCTCGACGAGGTCGGTCTCACAGACGCCGCCGACCGTCGCGTGCTCGGGTACTCGTCGGGGATGCGATCCCGCCTCTCCTTGGCGCGCGCCCTGCTGGCCGAACCGCCCCTGCTTCTCCTCGATGAACCGACCCGGAACCTCGATCCGCTGGCCGCTGCCGATTTCCGGGAGACCGCCACACGGCTTGTCCGGCCAGAGGCGGACCGGAATCCTGTTCGCCACCCACGACCTCCACGAGGCGGTGGCGATCTCGACCCGCATCCTCGTTCTCGCCGGGGGCCGCGATGGTGCTCGAGGAGCCGGCGAGCGGCCTCGATGCCGGGAGGTTGGAGTCCGCCTTCCTCGACGCGGTCAGGTCCCACGGCAATGGCGAGGTCCGGTCGGACGAGGCGGTGGTGAGGGCTTGAGCAGCCTGGGCGTCGTGGCCGCTTTCCTGAGCCGCGACTTTCGGATCAACATCTCCTACCGGGCGAGCTTCGCGCTCCAGACGCTCTCGACCGTGTTCCAGCTCGCGCTCTTCTACTTCCTCAGCCGGGTGGTGGACCCGGCGGAGTTCACCGGCCAGGGTCTCACCGGGGGCTATTTCGCATACGCCGCCGTGGGGTTGGTGGTGCTCACGATCGTCCAGGTCAGCGTCGGCTCGTTCGCGCTCAAGCTCCGCGAGGAACAGATGACGGGCACGTTCGAGGCCCTCGTCGCGACGCCCATCAGCCCGACGCTGATGGTGCTGTCCAGCGCCGTATACGATCTGATCAGGGCGACCCTCTCCGGCTTCGTGCTGATGGGGGCGGCGATTGTGATCTTCGGACTGCGCCTCGACCTCGGTCCCGGCTCGATCGGAACGGCGGTCGTGGCACTGATCGGCTGCCTGGGACTCTTCGCCTCCCTGGGCGTCGCGGTGGCGGCGTTAACGGTCGTGTTCAAGCGCATGACGGGACTGATCGGAATGCTGTTCGCGGGACTCGGGTTGTTGGCGGGCGCTTACTTCCCAATCGAGGTCCTACCCGACTGGCTCGAGTCGGTGGCGAGCGCCCTTCCGCTCACCTGGGGTCTCGATGTGCTCCGGGCGTCCCTGCTCGGGGGAGAGGTAGATGCCGGGCGTTTGGCGGGGCTGTTTGCCTCCGCGGCAGTCCTGCTGCCTGTCGCACTGCTGGGATTCACGGCGGCGGTGCGGCGAGCGCGCCAAACCGGGACGCTGGGCCAGTACTGAGGTTCGCGTCCGAATGCGTCCGGGCGGGGACCCCCTCGACGACTGCCCGCTGCTTGCTCCGAAACACGCCACTCATTACACTGCCCGACTTCCGGTGCAGCGCTTTCATCCCGAAAACCTGCGCGCCGCCTGGTGGGCGGTGCGCACAGCACGGCGCACGCGCCGCGTCTTGGCCGCCCGGGGTCTCGATGCGGCGCTCGGCCCTCCGCCTCCGCCCCGTTTACCGGCACAGGCGGAGCGGGGCGTTCGTGGAGCGCTTCGACGCCTGCACGAAACCTGCCTGGTTAACGCGATCGTGTTGCAGGCCTGGGAGGCGGCGCACGGCCGCAGACGGGATCTCGTGGTCGGCGTGACCGGGCCCGACGGTTTCCTTGCCCACGCCTGGCTGCAGGGGGACGCGGTACCGGCGGCGGACGACGCGGGAATCGATCCCTCGACGCTCGAGGTCGCTCACGGCGAGCCCTCGGCGACGGCACCGGAGGCATCCGAGCCGAGCCGAGGGGCCGCAAACGGTAGCGGCCGCCCAGTGCTCTTCAAAGAGCTGCTGCGCCGCCCTGCCCCCGATTATCTGGACCGATCGACGCAGATCCGTTGAACGTCGGGCCGTCGAACCTCTACCGGATACACGGTCTCGTCGTCGAGTCGGAGATCCCGTTGCCGGCGCAGGTGCTGAGGTGGGAGGAGGTCGATGGCAGGGCGCACCCGGGCTCGGTGAGCGGCCCTGCCACCCCGGACTACCGGATCACGGAGGGCGAGCCGCGGGACTGCCCTCACTCGCCCCCACGGGGACGAATCCTCGGCGAGCTACGCGATGACGCCTTCGCCTACTGGGCGGTCGAAACTCGGCGGGAGCCCGCGCGCTGGACGCTTCGTTACGCCGGCATCTGCGATGTCGTGCTCGACTGTCTACACAAGGCGATCAGCGTCCACCGGTCCCCCGAAGCCGATCCCGGGCTGATCCCGGTCTTCCTCGGGGGAAGCGTGCTCGCACACGCTCTGAGCGCCGAGGGGCTGCTCGTCCTTCATGCCAGCGCGGTAGAGGCAGACGGTCGGGCGCTGGCGATCGTGGGGCCCTCCGGGGCCGGAAAGTCGACGCTTGCTGCGCTCCTGTGCGCGGCGGGCGCCCGTCTGGTGGCCGACGATGCGCTTCGCGTCGACGCCGACCAGCTCCGGGGCGGTGTGTTTTCCCGGAACCCGTGGGCTGCGCCTGAGATCGGCGGCCGCAGGCCTCGGAGACGAGATCGAGGGTGCGGTCGTGGGGACGACCGCCGATGGGCGGACCGGCGTGGTCCCCGCCCGTCTGGTCGACACGCCGCTGAAGTTGGGGGCAGTGCTCGTTCCGGAGCCGTCCCGTGAGGCGAGCTCCCTCGAGCTGCGGCGGCTGGGCGCAATGGAGGGACTGCAGGAGCTCCTACGCCATCCCCGGCTGACGAACTGGCGAGCGTCCGAGCCGATCGGACAACTGTTTCGGCTCACCGGCGAGATCGCCGACGCTCTCCCGATCTACCGGTCGCGGGTGCCCTGGGGCCCCCCGTTTCGCGCCGGCCTTGCCGAAGAGCTTCTGGAGGGCGTGGGCCTCTGCGGGGAATCCGGGCGCGCCGACACCGATCCGGCGCGGGTCCCGGCAAGCGCCGGCGAGGCATGACTTGATGCTCCGCCCGCTGGCAAATCTCTTCGCCGTCGCCGATTCCGACCTCGGGGTGCTCGATCGGATCGAGGAACGCGTCAGCGAGAGCGAGGAGTTCGACCGCGTGTGGCGACCGGTGCCCGGATGGCTCGCGGCCCAGACAACCCTTCCCGACGCTGAGCCCGACGGAGACGCAATTCGCGCCCGCGGTTTTGCCTTCGTCGAGGGTCGGGATCGCCTCGAGCACGGTCGCGACCTCGATTGGCTCGACCGGGTGGGTGAGCTCTGCGACCGAGCACCGCACGGGCTCGCAGAGTTGCCCGGTGACTTCGGCTTCCTGCGCTTTCGCCCGAATGGGACGGCGCTGGCCGTGCGCTCGTGCGGAGGACTCGTCCCCCTGTATGTCCATCGCCGGGAAGGCGGGGGCGTGGCCGTCGGCACCCTCCTCAACTACTTTCCCCGGCTGTTACCGACTCGCTTCTACCCCGACCCGTTGGTCAACGCGAGCTGGGATCGAACACCCCTGATCTTCATCGATGGGCGCACGTTCGTGGACGGGATCTCGATCCTTGCCAGGGCCAGCCACACCGAGCTCGCCCCCGGTCGAGCGCCGCGAACCGGGATCTACTGGGATCCCCGTCCGGACGCCGAGCCCGAGTCGAGCCCCGAGCATCCCCGCGAGCTGCGCAGGATCCTGATCGAGACCCTATCGCGCGACCTCGACCCCGAAGGGCGCAACATGCTGATGCTGAGCGGCGGGGTTGATTCGTCGGCGTTGGGGGCGCTCGCGGCGGGCACGCTCGGATGCTCCCTGTCCTCTTGGTCGATGATCCCGGCGTCCGAGCCCGCTCGCTCTCATGAGCTCTCCTACATCGATCCCCTGGTCTCTCGCTACGGCATCGAGCCCGCCCGCAAGCGCGAGCTGAGCCGAGGAGAACCACCGGCGCTGGATCAACCATGCTCCGGGGCTTCCGTTTCAGATCCTCCACCCGGCGCTATGCGACCTATCGTATGTCTGCGCCGAGCAGGAGGTGCGCGTGCTGATGGCGGGCACGTTCGCCGACGAGGTCTGCGGCGACAGCCAGCGGCTCAACGACTGGGTGCTTCACACATCGCTGCGCTCGCTGCTGTCCGATCAGCCGCTGCCGTCGGGGCGGCTCGACTACCTGCGATGGGTGCGACGAAGGCTTCACGAGGCGGTCGGTCGCCCGCGTATCCCTGCCGGCGACCTGCCGGAGTGGGTCCGCCCGGAGGTCAAGGCCGAGTATCGCGCCTGGATGCGGCGCCATCGTGCGGCCCTCGGGCGTGACCATCGCCCGCTCAGAGAGCTCGCCGCTCGGGCCAATGGGGACGCCTGGGTGGCGATGTATTGGGAGGGTTGCTCGCCCCTCGGGGTGCGCCCCTTGTTGCCGTTCTTCAACCGGGAGGTGCTAGAGCTTGCGTTCCGATGTCATCCTCGCGAGCTTCTCGGGCCAGGTCCGAAGCGACTTCTGCGCGAGGCACTACGCGACGACGTGCCATCGAGGAACCTGATGCGACCGGACTTTGGAACCTGGCGCGGGCATCACTCGGATGGTGATTGGACCTTCGACGAAGCGCTTCCCGCCGCAGCGGCGCCGATAGTGCGGTCCGACTGGTTTCCCCAGCCGCCCTCGAAGCTCCCCTGGAATGATGGAAAGCTGCTGGTTTACGCAAGCCGGATCGCCGAGTACCTCGAGCGCCAGGCCCCTCGGTCCGGCGTGAAATCGACGATGGACCGGGGCGGAGCCTCCCTCTTCTGATCTAGAAAACGGGTGGCGCATTGACACGTCGCCGCTCAGTCGTGTAGCGTTCGCGCCACTGAATTCAGTATCGACATGGAGGTAGTGCACGGAATGACTGATTACGAGTCCCCTCAGGTCACCGACCTCGGCGCGTTCGAGGATCTGACCCAGAAGGGCACAGGAAATGCGAAGGACGGCTCTGAGGGGTCGGGCTCGAAGGTCTAGGGCCACAAGCTCTACGGAGAAGAGCAGGGAAACGGCGCCAATCGGCGCCGTTTTCACGAGCAGGGAGAACCGGATGCAGTGGCAGCTCAGGGACGGCGATCTCGACTGGCGTGAGGTCGAGGGAGAGCTGGTTGCTCTTGACCTGCGGCAGTCGCGCTACCTGGCGGTGAACCGCACGGGGCGAGTCCTCTGGGCCGCGCTCGCGGAGGGTGCCCAGCGTGATCGAGCTGATCGAACGGCTGGTCGAGGCGTTCGACATCGACCGTTCGCGCGCGGCTGAGGACGTCGATGCGTTTGTCGCCGCTCTCGAGGCTCGCGGACTGCTGGTCCGCAGGTAATCAGGTACCGCAGATCTCCGAGCGACGTATTTGGCTCGCATGGCGGGAGCTCACCTGACAGCCCGGTCGGCGACGGTCTGAGCGACGTGCGCCGCTGGGGATCGCTCGGACGCAGGGTAATCAGAGCGGCGCGGTTTACCGCGATCGCGCCGCTGGAGTGGAGGCTTCCGTTCAGCCCGGCGGCGATCGAGCGCTCTCAGCGACACCAACTCCGCGCCACGGTCGCCCACGCGCAAGAGCACGTCCCGTACTACCGGGAGACACTGCGCAGGCTCGGGCTCGATCCCGCGGACTTCGTGAGCGTCGACGATCTCGCCAAGCTGCCGCTGATACAACGCGAGCAGGTCCAGCGCGATCCCGAGTACTTCACCTCGCGCGCCAAGCCACTCGCGAGATACGCCGAGGTTCACACTAGCGGGAGCACCGGTGAGCCGCTGACCTTGTTCTACCACGTGCCGGGCATCTATCAGCAGGCCCTCGGCTTCGAGCGGATGGAGCCGATGCTCGCCCGGCTCTCGGGGACGCGCTGGCGCCGTCGTGACGCGGTGATCGTCCCACCGATCACCCACGCTCCGATGCGGACGATGCCGAGCAGGTCCAATGGCTGAGCCTTCACGTGCGAGCGATCTGCCGTTCGCTCTCGCTGTTCGATCCGCTGCCGGAGATCGAACGGCGCCTGGAAGAGTTCCGCCCGCATCTCGTCAAGAGCTACGGCTCCCTCGTCGAGGAGCTCTACACCCATCTGCTCTCGACACGCCGGTCGTTTCACAGGCCAAACGTCGTCACGTACACAGGGGATCCGATCTCGGACCCGGTTCTCCAACTCTTGCGCGAGGAGCTCGGGATCGCGGTCCTCAGCGTCTACCAGACGGTGGACTTGGGGGTCGTTGGATGGGAGTGCGAACGCCAATGCGGCCACCACCTCAATGTCGACCTGTGCCCGATCCGGATCCTGGATGACAACCGCTGCGAGGTCCCGGTCGGCGAACGCGGCCAGGTCGTCGGCTCGAATCTGGTGAACCGCGGAACGGTGCTACTGAACTATGTGCTGGGCGACCTCGCCGGGCGGCTGCCCCGGCCGTGTGGGTGCGGACGGGCCCTGCCGCTGCTCTCGCTCGTTCAAGGCCGCAGCACCGACTGGCTTCGGTCGGCTTCGGGTCACCGGATCCACCCTCAGGCCGTGCGCGCCATACTCAGCCCCATGGAGGAGATCCGACGCTACCAGCTCGTCCAGGAGCGGCCCGGCCATGTCCGCGTCGTTGCCGTGACCGCACCGGAGGCAGATCGCGACGACGTTCGCACTCGCATCGTCGCGCGAGGCTCGGCGGCTGCCGGACCCGCTCGACGCTGAGGTGGAGTTCTCCGAGACCCTGGCGAGGACGGAGGGTGGGAAGGTCCGCACGGTCGTCGGATCGGGAGGTGAGCAGAACTGAGCGGACGCCCTGCTGTTTCCGGTTTGCAGACCTCGGATGCTTCCCATCCGCTTCGCCCGGGGCGACTCGAGATCGCGGTCGGGAAAGGTGTACGGCGAATACCCCAGTCGGAGGGACTCATTCGACGTCGGACGATCGCGGGCTGACGCCGCTCGCCGCCCTCGAGCAAGCGATCCTGCCCGCACTTCAGCAACCACCGTGCCTGGTCAGCTTCTCGGGCGGACGAGATTCCTCGGGCGTGCTGGCGGCGGCGAGCCGGATCGCTCGCCGCGAAGGGCTTCGTCCTGCCCGTGCCGGTCACCCTGCGAGTCGCGAATGCCCCGATGGCTGAGGAGGCGGCGTGGCAGGAACGCGTCGTTCGCCACCTCGACCTGCACGATTGGGAGGTACGTGAGGTCGGCGACGAGGTCGAGCGGCTTGGACCCCTGTCAACCGGCCTGCTTCGGCGCCACGGCGTCCTTTATCCGCCCAACACGTTCCTCCAACTCCCGCTGCTGCGGGTGGCCCGCGGGGGGCGGCTGCTCACCGGGTTCGGCGGCGACGAGCTGTTCGCGGGCTGGGGCTGGTGGCATCTCGCCGATCTCCTCGCCCGGCGAAGGCGTCCGGAGTTCCGCGATGCCCGCAGGCTCGCCTACGCCGCGGCACCCGCGGGCGCGCGACGGCGATGGGACGACCGGCGCGAGCGATTTCGCGACATGCCGTGGCTGCGTCCCGAGGCGGTCGCGCGCCGCTTCGAAGCTGGCCACCTCCGCCCATGCCGAACAACCCCGCTCCTGGCGGCGATGGATCGACTGGCTCTTGCGTCGGCGCTCGCTGTGCGCCGCGCGATGGAGCCTTTCGCTGGTCGCAGCGGACGCCGGCGCACTCGTCTCCCATCCGCTGCTCGATCCCACCTTCCTGGCCGCGGTGGCCCGCCGCGGCGGGCACCTCGGTTTCGGCGACCGCACCGGCGTCATGCGCGCGATCTTCGACGGCGCGCTGCCGGACGCCGTGCTGGCGCGGGCAACCAAAGCCCGGCTACGGCGAGGCCTTCTGGGGCGAGGGCACCCGCGAGTTCGCGCGCGGGTGGGGCGGGGGCGGCATCGATGGCGAGCTCATCGATCCGGTTGCGCTGCGCAGGGAATGGCTGAAGCCGAATCCGCACGACGAGAGCGCGATGCTCCTGCACGCGGCCTGGCTGAGCGAGCAGAGCTAGGTGCCGATCCGAGGCAGGTACCCGCGGGACGCCGCTCCATTTCCGGGAACAATGGGTTTCGGCATGTGTGAAACTGGACGCTGACCACGATAAGCTCTCGCTTCAGTTCAGGGGTCCTGAGCTGCGGGAGCAGGGATCAGTGGCGAGGCGCCGCGAGCTTGCGGCATGTTCGAGAGTGGGATCGCCCGAATGAGCAGTCGTGACCAAGGTTTGGGGGGAAAGCGGTCGGGGTCTCTCGTATCGGGCTTGGAGGCGAGCGAACGGGTGCCGCTCGCCGATACCCAGCACCCAGGGTCTGCGCCGGCACGATCTGCGCCGGCCGGAGCGCGGATCAGAGGCGATGAACGCGAGATCGTCAGGCAACACACGGATCGCCGCAGCTTCCGGGTCCGCCGTCTGATCGCGGTCGCAGACTCGGTGGCGATTGTCGGAGCGATCGGCCTCGCCGCCGCTCTGGACCCCCTCACGGTCCTCACGATCGAGCCCCCCTCGTCGGTCGTGTTGGCACCGATCGCGATCGCGTGTCTGGCTCGTGGTCGGCGCCCTCTTGGGAGCGTTCTACGTCGACGAACGCCGAATTGATTGCTCTTCGGCAGACGAGATCGGCCGTCTCGCGCAGGCGACCGCGGTTTGGACCTGGGCCGTGTTCCTGGTCGAGAGCGTCAGGCTCTACGGTCCGCAGCCGGTGGGCCCGGCGATCGTTCTCTGGGCGGTCTCGGTGCCGGCGATGCTCTTGGCGCGGCATTTCGTGCGGCGTTTCGCCCGCCGCTTCGACTGGTACGCCCAATCGGCCCTGATCGTCGGGACCGCTCCTGACCTGTGGCGGGTGAGAACGATGCTCGGTCGCCATCCTGAGTACAGGATCGAGATCGCCGGGACGGCGGAGATGCCGGCGGCTGGCGACCAAGGCCGCGTCCGCGCGCTAATCGAGCAGGTGGAGAGAACGCAGGCCGATCGCGTGATCTTCGCCAGCTCATACGAGGGCCTCGACGAACGAACCGGCGCCCTTCGCTACCTCGCTGAACAAGGCGTCAAGGTGGATCTCATTCCCGGGGACCCGGAGGTCTTTCGCTCCGACGCCGAGGTTCATTTCGTCGAGGGCATCCCGTTCCTGACCCTGCCCACCACCATCCGCCCCCGATCGTCGGCGTTGGTCAAGCGGACCATCGACGTCATCGTGGCGGGTCTTGGGCTCCTGATCCTCTCCCCGCTGTTCCTCTACTGCGCGATCAGAATCAAGCGCGACTCGCCCGGGCCGGTCTTCTTCACGCAAGAGCGAACCGGCTATCGCGGCAAAGCTTTCCGGGTCTTCAAGTTCCGGACGATGGTCGCCGACGCAGAAGATCGCCTCGACGAGGTGGCCGAGCTCCCATCCCGGGACCGGGTGATGTTCAAGCTCGAAAGGGATCCACGGGTGACCAGGTTCGGCGCCAAGTTGCGCCGCCTGTCTATCGACGAGTTGCCCCAGCTGATCAACGTATTGCGTGGGGAGATGAGCCTCGTCGGCCCCCGCCCGCTGCCGATCAGCGAGAGCGATCAGGTGCCCGACGAGTATCGGGCGCGCTTCCGGGTGCGGCCGGGCATCACGGGTCCCTGGCAGGTACTGGGCCGCAGCGACATTCCGTTTCTGGAGATGCTCAAGCTCGATCACATGTACGTGACCAACTGGTCCATCGGCGACGATGTCAAGCTCTTGTTACGAACGCTCGGTGCGATCAGTCACGGGCGGGGCGCCTACTAGCGAGGTGATCGGCCATCCGAGCGCCTGGAGCGGCGCTGCCCGCGCGCGCCGCCACACTCGGTAGACCGGTCGTGCTCGGATGCAGGTGACATATCTGGCCGTCGGCGGCCTTAGCCCTCGCGAGGCGAATACGAACTTCGCCCAGCGGGTGACGATGGCGCCTGGAACGGTGGACGTCACGGTCCTGGTCCCGCGAGAGACCCCGGTATCCCTGAAGATCCCGCCCAACGTGTCCGTGCGCCGAGCCGCCCTACCGACGCTGATCGGGTTCTATCTCGACGCCGCTCGGTGTCTGCTCGCGGGGTTCGGCCGTGAGGCCGACGTAGTCGTAACCGACCGCTCGGCGGTCGCGATCGTGGCCTGGGTTTCGCGGCGCGTTGTCGGATATCTATGGGCGGTCGACCTCTGGGATGTGCCACATAAGGAGCTGGTCGCCGACTATGCGGAGCGGCGGGGGCTTCGTGGTCGGGCCCGACGCATCGTTTCAACTGCGAAGGTCCGAGCCTTCCGACATATCTTGCATCGTGCCGATCTGGTACTGGCCTCGGTGGTCCCTGCCGGGCTGCGGCGCTACAAGGTCGATCCCTCGCGCCTGAGGTTCTTCTCGAACGCAATCGATCTGAGCGTCGTTGCGACCGGTGCGAGTTCCGACCGGGTGCCGATGAGCATCTGCTTCGTCACCAGCAATTTCCTGCCGGATCGGGGCCTCGATGTCCTCGTCAAGGCCATAAAGAGGCTCAGCCGTGACTATTCGCTCGATCCTCAGGTTACTTTGGTCGGAAAGCTTCCCCAAGCGCAGCGGAAGCAAATCGAACACAGTTCGGTCGGACATCGCTTCCACATCACCGGCGAGTGCGATCTCGATGTCGCCCACGAGATCATGCGACGGTCCGAAGTTGGAATCCTGCCGGGGCAGTCGAATGACGACCTCGACAACATCTATCCGATCAAGATCTACGAGTACATGGCGCTGGGCTGCGTCCCCGTCGTATCCGATCTCCCGGGCCTGCGATCAGCCCTCGATGACGGCTCCGCGGGTGTGCTCGTGGAGCCGGGCAACGCCGAGGCGCTCGCTGCGGGGCTCGAGCGGGTCCTATCGGATACGGAGATACCGGGAGAGTCTTCGAGTTGCGGCCGCGGGCTACGTCAAGCACTTCGACGCGCGAGTGAAGATTGAGGGGATCTATGCTGCGCTTGAGGACCTGGTCCGCTCCGAGCGGGTACGAAAAGACGAAAGCGGCGTTGAGCGCGAGCGACGGGATTCCGATCGTCGAGATGAATGATTGGTCCTCGTCTGCCGGCAGCGTCCTCGGAGGCAGCGCGCTCCAAAGTGCCACGGGATCTATCCGAGGATCGCTCCACGCCAGGGATTCCGCGACTCGTCGGCCACGTCGTTGAGGAATTCGTACCTCTGTCGGAGACGTTCATCTACTCACAGGTGTGCGCGCAAGTCGGAAACGGGATTGTCCTCACCAGGCGCCGGGTAAACACGGCGGTTTTTCCCTTCGAACCGGTCCGTGCCGTCGACCCCCGGCAGCGGGGACGGCTCGAAGCGGCTCTCCGGCGGCGGCTCCTGAGAGCTTTGCCGATCCCGAGCAAGTTCGAACGGGGAATTCGCCGCGAAGCGGCTGATGCTGGCTGCGACCTGCTGCATGCCCACTTCGGTTGGAACGGCCGCATCGCTCTCTAACGCCTCGGAACCGCTGGGACTGCCGCTGATCACCTCCTTTCACGGTCGTGACGTCTATTCACCTGGCTGGGGTTGGAGGAAGGGCTCCGCGAGGTCGATCTTCAGCGATCTCTTCGAAAAGGGATCGGGCTTCACCTGCGTTGGGCCCAACGCCCGCGAGGAACTGATTCGAAACGGTTGTCCCAGCGAGCTGTTGGATGTCGTGAAGGTTGGAGTCGACTTGAGCACGTTTCCCTTCCGCGCTCGGAGGACGAGACGACCACTGGTGATTCTGCAGATCGCGCGGCTCACGGAGAAGAAAGGCGTCGACTTGACCCTACGTGCATACGCTCGGGCGAGGCCAGATCTCGGAGAGGCCGAGTTGTGGATTGTCGGCGATGGTCATCTGCGGCGGCCGTTGGTTACTCTCTCCCAAGACTTGGGGATCGGCGATAGCGTGCGCTTCCTGGGGGCTTTGCCGCACAACGAAGTGCGAGACTTGCTCGCCCGCGCTCACATCGGCGTGCAGCCGAGTCGAACTGCGAAGGACGGAGACAAAGAAGGAAGTCCGACGGTCTTACTTGAAATGCAGGCAGCAGGCTTGCCGGTGGTAGCGTCTGATCACGCTGATATTTCCTCGATCGTGGCCTATCCCGAGGAACTCGTCGAAGAGGACGATTGGGTTGGTGTCGCGAATGCACTCGTCCGCGTCGCCGGATTGAGCGACTCAGAGCGGATTCAGCGTGCCGCGGCAGGCCGTGAACTGATCGAGCGGGAACATGATGTCCGTCAGATTGCCCGGCAGCTAGAGATTATGTACCGTGAAATCTCCCAGCGCTTCCATTCGCCGAGCACCTGAACCCATAAGGTCGTTGCCGGCAGGCAAGGCCGAAGAGCTGCGCAGGTTCATTTCGGCGGGACCGTTGCATCGAGGTGCAATCCTGACCTGCGTGGCCGCTGCCGCCGGTCGCCTTCCTGCGGGCAGCCGCGTCTTGGACGCTGGCGCCGGCAACGCACCATACCGGGAGCTATTCTCTCATTGCGTCTACCGCACCCAGGAGTGGAGCGCCTCGCCTCACACGGGTGCCCAGCAGGCCGACATCATCGGCGATCTCCATGACCTACCGGTGCAGGCAGACACCTTCGATTTCATCCTGTGTACCGAGGTTCTGGAGCACCTTCATGATCCGCGTCGAGCGCTCGGCGAAATGCGCAGGGTGTTGAGACCGGACGGCGAGTTGCTCCTCACGGTGCCGTTCGTCCATGAACTTCACGAGGAGCCATACGACTTCTACAGGTACACCCCGTATGCCCTGAGGCGGCTGCTCGAGGAGGCAGGACTCAGACCGTTATCGATTCAACCGCTAAGCGGATGGTGGTCGACGCTCGCCCACGTCCTGCGTCATTGTGGGAAGGCAACGTGCCCAGCCGAGGGCCCGTCCTCGGTGGCTACTCGCGGCGCTGCTTTCGCAATGCGTCAGCTATCGCGACACCTGGCGCGGATGGCGCCGACCATCGACCGCCTTGATCAACGCCGCGGGTTACCGATCGGATGGGCTTGCACCGCCACGGTCAGGGAGCGATGCCCGACGCTCACGCCCGCGACCGAGGACTTGTCCCATAGCCGTTCACCGCGGCTCGATCTGATCGACCCGAACGAGGTCGGCGAGGAGTGCTCGGCGCAATGGAGTGCGCCAGCTTTCGGGCGACCGACGCCGATGGCGTCTAGCACCGGAGTTCCCAAGGGAAGGCAGCAAGAGGAGGACGGGGTCCGAGGGCGCAGCTAACCGATAGCTCCCATTCGGCCTCGGACAAGGGCCAACAGCGACCGGCGGTTCGCGAGCATGGGTGAAGGCCCGATCCCGGCCTTAGGTCTCATCACCGCGACCGCATAGTCACCTCACGAACCAGATCGAGTATGTCTCTAAGAAGTCCAGATAGAGCCCGTGGAGATATGTGTGAGAGAGCAGAACGTCCGCGTGCATGGAGCGGTCAATGACCCGGAGCGCCTCAGGCTGGTGTTCGTGACAACCATGCCAGTACGGGTTCGCGTTTATCTTGACATCGGTCCGGCGGCCAACGTATTGGTCGTAGAAGTGCTTTCGCATCTGTCGATCCCATGGGCTGAAAACGCCGCCCGTGTATCCGCCGTTGCTGGCGAGGCCCCAGGGGTCATTGCACTCGGGCCGCGCTTGTCGCCGAGGGAGCCGCGATGTGAATGCGTGGCGCACGCTCAGCATACCTTCAGCGTTTTCGTTGACGGGGTTCAGACGGATTCTGTCGACGCGCCGTCTGTGGCGTTCGCCCGTGATCGACGATTGGCACCTCGCCATGGGGCGAGCAGGGAGACCACCTCCACTGCTAGGAGTGGTGTGAAGCGGGCTGCGAAACTGAGTGCGGCGATCGCGCCAACGCTGATCGCGCACGCGGTTATCCACCCACCCCCAAGACCGCTCGGCAGCGCCTCTACCACCACGGCGGCGCCGGCCGCTGCAGCCCCTGCGATCAAGGTGGGAGCTTCCAGCGCTCGAATGTACTCCCTCGCCTCGAGGCCGACCAATTGATGCAAGATCAGGCGTGACACGACCACGAAGCCCAGGATGGAAACCGCATAGCACCAGGCGATCAGGCTGATCGAGTCAGCCTGGGACGCGAGGGTGAACGTAATCAGCAGCCAGATAGCGATCGCCAGGTTGAACTTGAAACCGAGGTCGGGTCTGTCCTTCGCCAAATAGACGGCCCCGCTCGGGTTTTCGAGCAACTTCAGTCCACTGACGATCGCCAGTGGTGGCAACAGGGTGACGGTTGTCTCCCATCCAGGGCCGAAGACCGTGGGTACCAACACCGATGCTGCGGCCGCCGCGAGGGCAAGGCCGGGCCAAGTTATCGCCGCCGCCACCCGGGAGACGGCCAGGAGCCCTCTCCGGAGGTGCGCATCGTCCTCGCTCACCCTCGCGAAGAAGGGAAAGGACACGGTGCCGATGATCGGCCCGATCCGCTTGAGGGGTGCTACGGCAAGCTCATAGGCAAGCGTGTACGCCCCTAGTAGCTCCGGTCCCAGGGTCTTGCCGATGACCAGGTAGTCGACGTTGGCGGCGAAATAGTTGACCGCACCGCTCGCCAACCCGGTAGGCCGCGAATCCGAGGTGGGGCCTGACCAAGCGCATCCGCGGAAGGCCGATCGGGTTCCAGATCCTGGCGCCGATACCGACCAGGAAAGCGCTCCGAGTGAGATTCGCCCCGGCAAAGCCGATAGCGAACGAGGCGGCGCCTTGGTCGGCGAACGCGGCCAGGATCGCGACGACGGAGCCGGCGATGGCGGCGGAACCGTTCGCGGCGGCGATCACCCGGAAGCGGAGCTCCCTTTGCAGCAAGACCATGAACTGGCGTCCCGGAGCGCTCGCGATGACCGATGCGGCGACCCAATGCATCGGACTCCGCAGCCCTTCAGCGTCAAAGAAGTCGGACACTGGGGTCGCCAGCGCAATCACGACTAGCGCGAGGAGGAGGCCTGCCAGGACGTTCGTCCAGAACAGCGAGGTGAGCGTTGGTCGGTCTGCGACCTTGCGCGCGATGATCACATCGCTGAGACCCCCGTCGTCGAAGGCGGCGCTCAAGTTGATGACCAGAATCGAGAGGCCAATCAGGCCAAACTCGGCTGCAGAGAGCAGCTGGGCGAGGACGGCGAGCTGTATCAGCTGCGCAGCCGCCGTGACTAGGCTCGCACCGGCCGTCCAGCGAACGCCCGATTCAGCCCGTTCACGCATGCCAGGAGCCCATCTAGTGGCGTCTCAAGCCGGCGGGCGAGGGCGGTGCCGACCGTCGCACCGGCGGCCTAAGGTCGTCTGACGGCCGCCGGCTTGGTGGCCTCCATGTAGAGCGAGCCCGGCTTGGATTCGCCCCCAGCCGAGTCGAAATCCAACCCGTACTGCGCCCAATCGTCGATGTCACTGGTGTTGAACCGGTGCACCCGAGCCCGCTCGAATCCGGCCGCCGCGAGCAGTTCCCCCAAGTTGATGCGGTCGTACATCCATTGGTGGGTTTCTCCGCGACGCCGAGCGTCTCCGAGAACCACGCGTTCGAGCGTGCGGCGAGCGATCCCCTGGCTACGAGCGCTGTACGCCTCCCGCCGGACGCTTTGCTCGATAATGGCCGCGACAAAGGCATCGTGGTCGCCGGGGTTCGTGCTCCCCCGGGCGGCTTCCTCGAGATCGGCGAGATACCTCCTGCAGAGGAGCTCGAGATCCGGGACCACGATGCGATGGATTCCGCCGGGTCGCAGGGCGCGGAAGACGCGACCCATGAACTCTGGGGCGTGATCTCGGTCCAGGTGCTCAAAGAGGTGGGAGTGATAGATGACGTCAACGCTGGAATCGGGAACCGGCAGACCCTTCCCAGATTGTGGACGAGCACGTTGTCCGGGAGCTGCGAGAGACGCTCACGCCGCGTCCGATCGAGCAGCGGACGCATGACGATGCGGAGCGCCCGACTGCGGCGGAGCCGCACGTATGGGGACCAGTCGATGTTGAGAACGTCGGGATGGCTGCTGGTTTTGGTCCCGCATCCGAGGTTGAGGACAGTGCGGCTTCCGGCGTTCGCGGGACGCATTCGAGCGATCAGTCTAGATAGACCGTAGACCAGCGCCCGGGTCTCGACCCGACGCGGGAGGAGTGTTCGCGATGACCGAAACCGGATCGGGGGTTGAGGTGTCTAACAGGGTGACGACGCCTAGACTCTGCCAGCCGTGGCCCCGCAGCCGATACTCGAGCGCTGGCGTCGCCCCGCCATGAGCAACCCATCCGCCTCCGCAGCCAGGCCCCCCAGGACCGGATCGGCGACGAGTGTCGGGGCGAATCAGCATCTCGAAACCGAACCCGGGCCGGCCCGGATGACACGCCTATCCCGCTGGCTCTCGCTCTATGGGCCGCTTCTTCTCGCTCTCTACTTCGTGACGACCACCCGCTGGGGCGGTTACCTGCTGCCGGGGCCTCCCTACGTCGGAGACATCGCCCTGGCCGGCTTGATCGCACATCGCCTCTGGACGCTGGCGCGCTTTTCGACGCCAGAGCCCTTGCTGAGCCGAGCGATCGTTGTACCCGCGGCGCTGCTTCTCCTCGTCTCGATCCTCGTGTTTGCGCTTGGGGAATGGACCGTCACCGCGCTGCGTGATGGAGCTCCGTACCTGTACGCGGTCCTCGTGTTCTTCGGCCAGTCATACCGCTCGGTTCCTACGCTCACGACAGAGCGGTTGATCTACGGCGCCCTCGTCCTGCATTCGCTCTGGTTCGGAGTCGGCGAGCTCTTCCCGGCGCTCTACCCCGAGGTGGCCACGCCCGGAAGCGGCGAGGTGCTGCTGTTGGGCGGGCGGGGTGACGTCGACGGCGCGCTCGTCGGGATCCTCGCCGCACTCGCGCTCGATCGCACGGTCATGGGCCGCACGCCGCTGCCCAGCGCATTGACCGCGGCATGGGCCCTGACAGTGATTCTCGCCAATCAGTCGCGTGCCGGCCTGCTCGCGAGCGTCTGCGCCTTGGGCTTCATCGCGATCCGTTACGTGGTCCTGTGGCGGGCCGCACTGGCGCCCCGGCCTGCGGACGCGAAGCGCCGCCCGCGGTGCTCTTGGTCGCCGTTGGATGGGCCCGGCTCTCGCCGTGTTGGTGACCGTGCTCGTGCCGGTGGCGACGGTGGCGGCGGCAGGGCAACCTCCGTCGTTCGAGCGGTCGGCCAACTTCTTCACCGGCGACGCTGAAAGCGAATCCTTTCCGACCGCGTCGAGCCCAGGCGGGTCGAGTAAGGGTGTCGTCGTCGGCGAGATCGACCCGGGGTCGCCGGCCGATTCCAAGCTCCGGTCCGGCGACAAGATCGTCGCGGTCGACGGCGTCCCCGTTCGTGGAGACGAGACGAGGATCTACGACCAGGTCCAGACTCACCAGTGCCCGGACCTCGATCCCGAAGACGGCTGCCTCGCGGCGACAGCCGCCAAGGTGCGCGTGATTCGGGACGGCAAGCCGCTGCTGGTGGAGATCTTGCCCGCCTACGACGCCCAGCTTGCGCGGATGAGGCTTGGCATCTCCTCTTTCGGTCCCGTCGACAACGAGCGCGGGGGAATCCGGCGGCTCGGTCTCAGAGCCGCCCGAGCCCGTCAGTCGCTATGGAGCGAACAGCGGTGTGGATACCGTGCGGGCACGAGGCGAGGGCTGGCGTACGGTGATCGAATGGATCGGCGACGGTGGCATCTCGCGGGTCGCCCTCGGTGTCGGGTTCGGTCCACACTACCTGCAGCTCTCGGGGGCCGACGTGGTGTTCCTTGGAAAGGTGGCCGACCCGGATGTGCGAGCAGTTCATAACTTCCTCATCAATACGTGGGCGCGTCTGGGCGCAGTAGGCGCAATGTTGGTCGTCACGCTCGCGGTGCTGGCGGTGGTCGCGGCGTTCCGCCTGGCGACGCGCGCTGCCGTGCCCCCCGATCTCGACCTGTTCGCGGGCCTCCTCGTGGTCGCGCTTCCGATCACGGCGCTGCTCGGAGTAGTCTTCGAGTCCCCCTTCGGGGCGATTCCGTACTTCTGGGCTGTCGGATATCTCGGCGCGCGAATGGCCGAGGAGGGACTCTGGCGGCGTCAGCCGGTGCCCACCCGCCGAGCCGAGGCCCCCACACCCTGAAGCGGTGAACTTGGCCGCCCAAGAGAACCCATACGACCTGGGAGACGACCGCGGCCTCGGCCCGCTGATCGCGCTCGCCGGGAGACTCTCGAGCAAGGCACGGGAGAAGCGATACCGTGAGTATCGCGAGATCATGCGGCCCGCCGCCGGCGACAGGATTCTGGACTTGGGCTGCGGTGGATATTGGTCATTGGCGCACCTCGATCCCAAGGCGCACATCACGGGGGTCGATCTGGTCGAGCGCCCCGGATTCGACCGGCCCAACCAGAGGTTCGTGCGCACGGACGCATGCGCGCTGCCGTTCGAGGATCAGAGCTTCGAGATCGCGTATGCGAATTCCCTGGTCGAGCACATCGCCCCGGCGCGGCGGCAGGCGTTCGCGGATGAGGTCCGACGGGTCGCCCGACGTTATTGGGTCCAGACCCCGCACTATTGGTTTCCGGTCGAGCCACACGCGTTGCTCCCGGGCGTCCAGTTTCTCCCGGCGGCTGCGAGGCGAGCTCTCTGGCGTGCATCACCCCGAGGGGTCGAGTACGAGGAGTCGCTCCGCCTGCTCACCGTACGCGAGCTGCGGAGCTTGTTCGGCGACGCGTTGATCCTGCGAGAGCGAGTCGGGCCACTGACAAAATCACTGGTCGCGGTCGGACCGCGTGATCGCTTTGGTGATCTGGCGTCCAGGAGCGGCAAGGGTCTGGCGTTTTAGGTGCGGCCGACCTCGTCGGCATGCACCGCCAGGCTCTTGCGTGCGGTCCCCTCCATCACGATGAGGGAACCGTGAAGGTCCTTCAGGTCCATGCGAGATATCGCGGCCGTGGTGGCGAGGACACCACGGTCGAGAACGAGCGTGCGTTGCTGACAGCGGCCGGGCATTCAGTCCGCCTGTTCGCCGGCCAAAACGCGGTCGGCGCGGTCGGCGCGGCTCGTCAACTTGCGAAATCGGCATGGAACGCCGGTGCGGCGAGGAGGCTCACCCGGGCGATCGATGAGTTCGACCCCGATCTGGTGCACGTGCACAACACTTGGTTTGCGCTCTCTCCCGCAGTCCTAGCGGCTGCCAGCCGCAAGGAGTTGCCGGTAGTGATGACACTGCAGAACTACCGGCTGGTCTGCGTCAGCGCGAACCTCTTTCGGAGCGGCACGCTGTGCGAAGACTGCGTTGGGCGATCACCGTTGCCCGGCGTGATGCATCGCTGCTATCACGACAGCGTGCTGACGTCGGGCATCGTCGCGACCCAGATGGCATGGCACCGGCGGGCAGGCACCTGGGAGCGTTTCGTTGATGCCTACGTGGCGGTGAGCGAGTACGGAGTGGAGCGCCACGTCGCCGGCGGAGTGCCGCGCGAGCGGATCCTCGTAAAGGACAACTTCGTGCGCGATCCGGGCCCCAGGGCTCGGCCGCCATCCGAGTCGGCGGAGGTCCTATTCGTCGGGCGGACCGATCCGGAGAAGGGACTCGATTCTTTGCTGCGCAATTGGCAGAAGGCCGCCCCCGAAGGGCTCCGTCTGGTCGTGATCGGACCCGTCGAAGCCGAGCGCAGACCTGCCACAGCGAGCATTCAGTTCCTGGGGTGGTTGGATTCCGATGAGGTCACAAGGCGGATGAAGCGCGCACGCGCGCTGGTCCTCCCATCGTTGTGGCCCGAAGCACAGCCCCTGGTATTGCTGGAGGCGCTTGCCGCGGGGCTGCCGGTGGTCGGAACCGCGATCGGCGGCATCGATGAGGTCCTTCGAGATTGCGCCGGTTCGTGGCGCGTGCCGCTCGGGGCCGCCGAGGAGTGGCAAGCATCACTGCGGCAGCTCGGCGATGGAGAGGCCGTCGATGGCGTCGGGGCGCGCTCGCGGGCGCTCTATGAGGACCGATTCGCCCCGGAGGTCGCGCTGCGCGAGCTGCTTCGGGTGTACCGGCTGGCCGCCGAGCGGCGCGTTTTCCGTCGCCGGTGACCCTTCGGCTAGCCGGGCCGCAGCTCGACTCGCGGCGTGGTCCCCCTTGTGTCCGGGCGCCACAGTCGCGAAGCCTGGAGTCCGACAAGCATGAGGAACGCGGGATTAAGGAGCACGTAGCGCCGCCAGAGGCGCCTCGGGTTCTGGAGCAGCCGGTAAAGCCACTGCAGACCTGCGGATTGGACCCACGCCGGGGGTTCCTTCAAGGTCCCCGCGTGGTAATCGAATGCCGCACCGACCGCGACCGTCGGCATCTCTAGCCGCTCGCGGAGTTCGAACACGAACACCTCCTGGCGTGGGCACCCCAACCCAACGAAGGTCATCCGCGCTCCCGATCGCTGGATCTCATTTACGAGCTCGTCGCGCTCGGTCGCTGACATCTCGCGAAATCTAGAGCTCCGCGAGCCCGCAATCACGATCTCGGGGTGGCGTCGGCGCGTTGCCCGCTCAAGGGCATCCAGTACCTCCTCGGAGCTGCCGAAGAAGAACACCGGCAGCGAGGACGCCTCCGCGGCAGCGAGCAGGCGCGACATGAGGGCCGGCCCGTAAACCCGGTCGGGCAGCCGGTGCCCATGGAGAAGACGGAGCGCCCATCTCACCGGCTGCCCGTCCGGGGTCACGAGCTCGAGCGAGTTCAGCCGATGTCGCTGCTCGGCGCCGAGCACTCCGGTCATCACTCCATGCACAGCAAGCGGGCTGACCCCGTAGGGCTCGCCCGCCCGAGCCGCGTCGACGACGTGGTTGACAGCGGCCTCATAGTCGACGCCGTCGACGAGCACGCCGAGGACGTTGTTTTTGCCGAGATCCAGCAAGATCCGAGGATAGTGGTCAATCGCGGCGCTGACCAACCTCTCGGGGGGCCGACGCCGTGCCCATGGATCCGGATGATGCGTCAACGCCCGATTCAAGCGGGGGACGACTTTGGGCTCCGCACGGTCGCGCTGCTTGCGCCTTCGACTGGCTTTCCCGGCAGCGCGCTATCCTTGCGCCGTCCTCGTGCTTCGCCCGATAGCTGGGTGCGGCGGAGGTCTTTTTTCTGTCGGGACTCAATCGCCCCGGCCCGAGTGATCAGAGGAGCAGATGGCTCGCGGAGACGTCCGAATCGCTGTCACCCTCGCGTGCGAGGAGTGCAAGCGACGCAACTACCAGACCAACAAGTCGCGGCGCAACACGCCGGACCGGATCGAGATGCGCAAGTACTGCCGCTGGTGCGGCCACCACACGGCGCACAAGGAAACCCGCTAGCCGGGTAGCCGTGGCCAAGAGCCGAGCACAGCGAAAGGCAGAGCAGCGCCGCCGGCGCGAGGCGCGCGGCCAGGGGGGCGCGGCCGCCGAGCTCGACGCCGAGTCGCGGGCCCAGCACGACACGCAGGTGCCGGAGACCGCCGACGTCGTCGAGGCGGAGCTCGCCGAGCAGGGCGCCGATCTCGACTCGCTCAGGGGGCGTCCCGAAGAGGAGGAGCCGCCCGAGCTCGTCGCCCCGGCGCCCTCTCGCGCCGACACCCCGCCGCTCGAGCCCGAGCCCGCCGACAAGATCAGCCGCCGCGCCCGGCGTGCCGAGGAGCGCGACCGCAAGCAGCGCGCCAAGCTGTCCGAGCAACGCAGGGCGCCGAAGGCGGCGCCGGTCGAGCGCCAGCGCGGCGGGGTCACCGGCTTCATCGCCTCCTGCTGGGCGGAGCTCAAGCGTGTCCAGTGGCCGGATCGCGAGACGCTGATCCAGGCGTCGGCGATCACGATCGTCTTCATCGCCATCATGGCCGCCTACCTCGGCGTCCTCGACGCGGTCTTCAACTGGGTCGTGCAGCGCATCCTCTAGCGCCGGCCGCCAACCCTCGAAACCGAAAGCTTCACTCAAAGAAATGTTCCGCTGGTACGTCATCAACACCTATTCAGGACACGAGAACAAGGTCAAGCACAACCTCGAGCATCGGGTCGAGACGATGGGCGCCCGCCAGCGCGTGCGCCAAGTGGTCGTCCCCACCGAGCAGGTCTCCGAGCTCAAGGACGGCCAGCGTGTCGCGGTCGAGAAGCGAACCATGCCCGGCTACGTGCTGGTCAACATGGAGATGACCGACGACGCCTGGAACCTGGTCAAGAACACCCCCGGGGTGACCGGGTTCGTCGGTTCGCGCAACAAGCCGATCCCCCTCTCCCAGCCCGAGGTCGACCGGCTCATGCACCGCGAGACCGCCGAGCGCCCGCGCGCCCGGGCGCAGTTCTCGGTCGGCGAGTCGGTGAAGGTGATCTCCGGCCCGATGTCGGACTTCTCGGGCGAGATCGCCGAGATCAACGAGGACGCCCAGCGACTCAAGATCCTGGTCTCGATCTTCGGCCGCGAGACGCCGGTCGAGGTCGGCTACGACCAGGTGAAGAAGGTCTGACGACCCTAGGGAGACAGCGGCCCGATCCCGACCACGCCCACGGCTGGAATCGCGAGCAGGAAACGGCCTGTGGAGCGTACGCGCCGATCAGAAGCCAAACCTCGGCTCGGTGTCAGTCGTCGAACAGTGGCGAGCGCGGATTGAGGGATTGGGCCTCGCGATAGGCCGTGTCGGCGGCTTCGGTCTTGCCGCGCTCGCGCTCGATGCGCGAGAGCACGTACCAGGTGCGCCAGTTGGTCGGCTCGCGTTCGCTCGCCTCCCTCGCCGCCGTCGCGGCGGCGTCCAACTCGCCGCCGAGCTCGAGCACCAGCGCTTCCTGCAAATGCGGAGTGGCGGCGTACGGCTGCAGGTCCTGCGCGTTCCTCGCCTCGGCCAGCGCGTCGTCGAGCCGGCCGGCTCTCGCGTCCTCCTGGCTCGCCTGCACGTCCATGGTCGCCACCAGCGGGACGGCGATCACCGCCAGCGCGACCACAGAGATGGCGGACAAGGCGATCCGGCCCGAGGCCGGCAGCGATCCCAGGCGCCTCGTTGCTCGGGGATCGGGTGCGGCGGCGCCGCCGCTTGCTCGGCCTCGCCGTGGGCCAGCACTGCCGCGGCGAGCAGGAGGAACGCAACGGGCAGAACGGCGACCTCCCAAACCCAGTCGATCGCCGCGGCGGTGGCGAACGCGGCACATCCGGCGGCCGCGGCAGCGACCAGGCCCCGGCTCTCGGGCGATCCGCGCGTCGCCTTCCTGGCGGCGGCGACGAGGACGGCAACGATGAACCCGCCGATCAGCAGCAAGCCAACGATGCCGAGCTCGGCGAGCGTTTCGAGGTAGAGCGAATGGGCGTCGCGCACGAAACCGGGGATGGTGCCCTCGCGCGCCCACCAATACTCGTATGTGCCCGGTCCGATCCCGATCAGCGGATCGCGGGCATTCGCGTCAACGGCTGCCGCCCAGTATTGGTAGCGGCCGGTGCCGCTCGCGCTTATGAACCTGTCGCTGGTTTCGTTGCCCTGCGGGGAGGCCGGCTGCTTGAAGGTGTGCCACCCGTCCTCGATCGCGCCCGGGGCGCCGAGGGCAGCGCCGCCATCAGGGCGACTGCGAGTACCGCCCCTGTGACAGCGATCGTCGCCGATCGCGACGGTCGCGGCCACTCCCAGCGCGCGCGGCGAATCGCTAGCGCGACCGCGGCGTGAACCACCCCGACAGCAATACAAACCACGATCAGCACCGCAATCATCTCGTTGGCCTGGCTCGTCGCCGCCTGCGTGGCGAGGTTGTCGGCGAGGTCCTGACGCTGGGTCGCGGCGCGCGATCAGCAGAAGGCTGCCGATCCCAGTCAGAACGATGCTTGGCAGCGCGGCAAATCGTCGTGGGTAGAGCATCCAGAACACTCCGAGGCTCACCGCGAGCTCGAGCGCACCACCGCGCGAGAGCGTGTAGAACGACGTCAGGGAGAGGGCTGGGATGATCGCGCGCGGCGAGCGCGCGGGTAAGGATCCGTCGTGCCGAGATCGCCATCCACAGCAACATCGGGATCCCGATCGCGATCAGCGTCGCCAGCCCGTTCCAGTAGTTGAGCGGGTAGCTGACGCGCGCCCGGACGATCGGGAGCACTTGTGCGGTCTCGTTCTCCGGAAACCAGGCCGGGTGCAGTCGGGACATCAGGGCCATCACTCCGACCACCGCGATCGCCGATCCCACTGCGTACACCGAACGCCGCAGGCCATCTCGTCCCTGTGCGTTCAGCGCGAGCGCGAACACACCGATGTAGGTCGCCACACGCGCGAACTCCGTAACCGAGCGCTCACTCGAGTCCGACCAGGCGATCCCAAGACCCGTCCAGATTGCAAACGCCAAGACGACGCCGAGCATCGCCCAAGCGAGCCGGCCGACTCGGCTCACCGGGAGGATGCCGACGGCCGCCCCGAGGAGGACCAGCCACCAAACGGCGATCCCAACCTGGCTTCGGACGATCGTCTCGTATCCTCCGCCGCGCAGTGCGAGATAGAGGACAAGAACGAAGGGCAACGCGTAGCCGGCGACCGTTGGTCCGTACTGCCGAAGCGCATCGCGGACCAGCATCCATCTGGTTTTCACCGCTGCCCCCAACTCGTTCCTTCGCACCGCACCTTCTCCGGGCATCCCGGTTTAGACGCCAGAAGCGGCTGCCGACTCTGTCAGGCTTCGACTTCAATGACTGACCGCCTGACCCAGACTCTGTCAGGCTTCGATTTCGACGATACGAGGAACATGCGAAAGATTTGGATCGCGCTCACATTGACTGCGGTCGTCGCCGCCTACAGCGCTGCTCCCGCGGCTGCGCAGAGCGGCAACTCGGCCATCGACCAATACACCGAGAACGTCCCGTCTGCCGGCGGGGACGATACGAGCTCGACTCAGAGCTCGGGCTCGAGCCGGGGGCTCGGGGTCCGGCGGGGGCTCGGGGTCCGGCGGGGGTTCGGGGTCCGGCGGCGGCTCGAGTTCAAGCGTAGACACCGCCTCGAGCTCGGGATCGAGCGACAGCGCGTGCTGTCCCGGTAACCGGTTCGGACGAAACCGCGGGCGCCGACAGTAGACGCCGCGGCCGTGGGCACGGGCGGAGATTCCTCGAATCATCACAAGGCGTCCAGTCAGGACGAGAAGGACAAAGGCGAGAACGGCAGCAAGGTCGGCGACGGCTCCAAGGGCTCAGATCGAGCGAGCGACGATTCGCTCGGCTCTGCCTTACGAGCGGTTCCTCGGAGGAGGATTCAGGCGACGGTGGCGTTGGCTGGGTACTGCCGGTGATTCTCGGACTCATGGTGCTCGTGGCGATCGCCTATGCCTCGCACGCCGATTCCGGTCCGATGGACTTCGCGGGGTCGACCGGGCGACACCCACCTGAGGCGATCCGAGCTCGAGGGCGTGACCGTACTCGCGCAGCTCAGCGACCCCCACGTCGGCGTCGGCCGTGGCGATCGCGACTCCGCGCGAGGTCTGCAAGCCGCCGTACGAGCGGTGCTCGAGCTGCCGAGCCGACCGGACGCGGTGCTGGTCAGCGGCGACCTGGTCACCGATCCCGGCTGGCGCGAGTACGAGCGCGTCCGCGAGCTGCTCGAGCCGCTGCCGATGCCGGTGTTCGTGCTCGCCGGCAACCACGACGATCGTGACGCTCTGCGCGAGTACTTCGCGCTCGCCGAGGGCAGCACCGGGGCGGCCGGGGCGCCGTTTCAGTACGCCGGGCGCTGCGGCGATCTGCGCCTCGTCGTCTGCGACACCACGATCCCGGGGCGCGAGGATGGCCGGTTCGACGTCGAGCGTCGTCACTGGCTCGCGGTCCAGCTCGCGAACGAGCCCGAGACGCCGACGATCGTCGCCCTCCATCACCCGCCGGTGCTCACCTCGATACCGAGCTTCGACCGCATCGGCCTACCCGAGGCCGACCGAGTCGCCCTCGGCGACCTGCTCGCAACCAACCCGCAGGTGGTGCGCGTCGTCGCGGGCCACGTCCACCGGGCGTTGTTCGGCACGCTCGCCGGTTGCGGCGTCGTCGTATGTCCGAGCACCTACCTGCAGGCGCGGCTGGAGATCGGGATCGGCGACGAGGAGGTCACCCTCGTCGCCGAGCCGCCGGCCTTCGCCGTGCACGCCACCGTGGCGACCGGGCTCGTCTCGCACATTCAGCCGATCGCTCGTTAGCGGCCCCGCGCCGTCCCTGTATCCTCCTCCGCCGTTCGATGGCGAAGAAGGTCCTCACCCTGATCAAGCTCCAGATCCCCGCGGGCGCCGCGAATCCGGCCCCGCCGGTCGGCCCCGCGCTCGGCCAGCACGGGGTCAACATCATGGAGTTCTGCAAGGCGTTCAACTCGCGCACCCAGCAGGACGCCGGGACGATCATTCCGGTCGAGATCACGGTCTACGAGGACCGCTCGTTCGACTTCATCACCAAGACGCCGCCGGCCGCGGTGCTGATCCGTGAAGCGCTGGGAATCGAGAAGGGCTCGGGCGAGCCGAATCGCGAGAAGGTCGGCCGGCTGACGGCCGCCCAGTGCCGCGAGATCGCCGAGCGCAAGATGCCCGACCTGAACGCCAACGACCTCGACGCCGCCTCGAAGATCATCGCCGGCACCGCCCGCTCGATGGGCGTCACCGTCGAGGGGGTCGACGCCTAGCGATGTCGCGCAATCGAGGCAAGCGCTACCGGGCGGCGTTCGAGCAGGTCGATCGCACCCACGCCTACTCGCCCGCCGAGGCGATCGCGCTCGTCAAGCAGACCGCCTCGACGAAGTTCGACGAGACGATCGAGGTGCACGTGCGGCTCGGCGTCAACGTCCGCCACGCCGAGGAGCAGCTCCGTGGCACCCTGGCGCTTCCGAACGGGCTCGGCAAGGACGTCTCGATCGCCGTGTTCGCCGAGGGCGACGCCGCCCGCGCCGCGAACGAGGCCGGCGCCGACTTCGTCGGCGCCCAGGAGCTCGCCGACCGGGTCGCCGAGGGCTGGACCGACTTCGACGTCGCGATCGCTACCCCGACGCTGATGGGGCCGGTGGTCTCGAAGCTCGGTCGCGTGCTCGGCCCGCAGGGCAAGATGCCCAACCCGAAGGTCGGGACGGTCACCGACGACGTCGCCAAGGCGGTCACCGAGGCGAAGGCCGGCAAGGTCGAGTACCGCACCGACCGCCAGGCCGTCGTTCACCTGACGCTCGGCAAGGCGAGCTTCGACGAGCGCGCCCTGCTCGAGAACTACGCCGCGGTGATCGACGAGATCGTCCGCGCCAAGCCCGCCGCCGCCAAGGGCCGCTACCTGCTGACGATCACGCTCGCGACCACGATGGGCCCCGGCGTCCGCGTCGACGCGTCGCGCACGCGCGAGTCGGAGATCATGCTCGGCGCTCCGTCCGACGGCGGCGCGGCCGCCGAGCAGGAGCCCGCAGCGGCCTAATCGGCGCGGCGAAGGCAGTAATGAACGCCGGCGGTCAGCCGTCGCCGCTATCCCCGGCGCCGAAGCCGGCCGCCACCTTGCGCGGCAGCCGCCGCTCGGAGACGACCCGGTCGATCAACCCGTACTCGATCGCCTGCTGACCGCTGAAGAACCGATCGCGCTCCATGTCGCGGTGCAGCTGCTCGATCGTCTGGCCGGTGTGGCGGGCATAGATCTCCTCGGTGCGCCGCCGCAGCTCCAAGACCTCGCGAGCGTGGATCTCGATGTCGGAGGTCTGGCCCTGGAAGCCCGAGCTCGGCTGGTGGATGAGCAGGCGCGCGTTCGGCAGCGCCATCCGCTTGCCCTCGGCGCCCCCGGCGAGGATCAGCGAGCCGCCCGACATCGCGATCCCGAAGCAGATCGTCTGCACGTCCGGCCCGATGAACTGCATCGCGTCGTAGATCGCCAGCGCCGCGCTCAGCGAGCCGCCGGGGGAGTTGATGTAGATCGAGACGTCCTTGTCGGGATCGTCGGACTCGAGGTGCATCAGCTGGGCGACGATCACGTTCGCGATCTCGTCGTCGATCTGCCGGCCGACGAAGATGATCCGCTCGTTCAGCAGCCGTGAGTAGATGTCGAACGAACGCTCGCCGCGCGCCGTCTGCTCGATCACCATCGGAATCAGGGACATGGGCGACCTCCTCTGTCGTCAATCGCAACCTTGTGGTTGCACTAATGTAGAGCAACCCTTGGGTTGCAGTAGGATCCCGAGAGCAACTCGAGCTGGAGGTCTGGCGTGAGCGACGACGAGTGGACGACGGAGATCGGGGACGAGCGAGCGGCCAGCGAGATCGTGGTGCCGGCTTGCGCCGAGGACACCTGGGAGGCGATCACCGATCCGGAGCGGCTCGGCGACTGGCTCGGCGACGGCGCCGAGCTCGAGTTGCGGCCCGGCGGCGAGCTCGAGATCAGGGTCGGCGACGAGCACCGCAGCGGCTTCTTCGAGGAGATCGAGCCGGCGAGGCGCCTGACGTTCTGGTGGCACGCCCGCGGAGGGCGAGTCCTCACGGGTGCAGATCGAGCTCGAGCCGGAGGACGGAGGCACCCGGGTGCGCGTCGTCGAGACCCGGCCGCTCCGCGTCGCTCGACGCTGCCCGGGATCGAGCTCGAGACCCGGATCGGCGGCGGCGGCTCGCCGCAGATGAGCGCCGCGCCGCTCGCCCTGGTCGGCTGATGCCCGCGCTCGCCGGCTCCCAGCCGGTGTTCGCGGCGCTCTCCGATCCCACCCGCCGCCGTGTCCTCGAGCTGATCGGAGAGCGCGGCGAGACCAGCGCCAGCCAGCTGGCCGCCACCCTCCCGGTGACCCGTCAGGCGATCCAGAAGCACCTCGCAAGCCTCGCCGCCGCGGACCTGGTCGCCGACCGCCGCTCCGGCCGCGAGGTCCTCTACCGCCTCACTCCGGCGCCGATGTCGGAGGCGATGAGCTGGATGGCGGCCGTCGGCGGCCAGTGGGACGAGCGGCTCGCCGGGCTTCAGCGGCACCTCGCGGCGCGGAGCGCCGGTCGCTGATTCGCTACCATCGCCCCTCCAATAACCCGCCCGAGACCGTCGGCGGGGCCCGCACCGAGGTGCGGCCCGGAAGCCCGGCGCAGGTGAGGTCGTGAGCCCGTCGCTTTCGAGCCTGCCTGCGCGCAGGCTCTTTTCGTCTCGACGGCGGGCAGACGAGAGAGCCGAAGACTTCAGATGGACAGAGAGCAGAAGGCCGCGGCGGTCGCCGAGCTGACCGAGAGCCTCAAGGGCTCGGAGGCGATCTTCGCCGTCGACTACCGCGGGATCAGCGTCACCGACGCGGCGGAGCTGCGCGTCAAGCTCGCCGATGCCGACGCCGTGTTCAAGGTCGTCAAGAACCGGCTCGCGAAGCGCGCCGCCGCCGACGCCGGCACGGCCGAGCTCGACGAGCTGCTGGTCGGGCCGACCGCGCTCACCCTGATCAAGGGCGACGCGGTGATCGCGGCGAAGGCGATCGCGGACTTCGCCCGCGATCACGGTGAGCTCGAATACAAGGGCGGGCTGATGGACGGGGCGGCGCTTCGACCCCGACGGCTTCCAGCAGATCGCCAGGCTGCCGGGGGTCGAGGTCCTGCACGGCCAGCTGGTCGGGCTCGCGGCGAGCCCGTTGACCGGGCTGGTCTCGGGCCTCAACAACCTGATCGCCGGCCTCGGCCGCCAGCTCGCCCAGGTCGCCGAGCAGGGGCTGGTCAGCGGCGAGGCGCCTGCCGAAAAGGAGGCCCCCGCCGAGGACGCGGAGGCGCCCGAGCCGGCCGAGGAGCCGGCCGCCGAAGAGACTTCCGAGGCCCCCGAGGCCTCCGACGAAGACGACGACAACGAACCGGAGTCGTCCGAGGAATCCGAGCCGGCAGGCGAGGAGCCCGAGGAAGCGGATTCCGAGACGACTACCGAGGAGGAATGACAGTGGCAACCAAGGTTTCGACCGAGGACTGGATCGAAGAGCTGAAGGGCATCTCGGTGCTCGAGCTGTCGGAGCGGATCAAGGCGCTCGAGGAGGAGTTCGGCGTCTCGGCGACCGCGGTCGCCGCGGCCGCCCCGGCCGCCGGCGGTGCCGCGGCCGACGGTGGCGGCGCCGAGGAGGAGTCGAGCACCGTCGACGTCGTGCTCACCGCCGCCGGCGACAAGAAGATCCAGGTGATCAAGGCCGTCCGCGCCGCCACCGGCCTCGGTCTCAAGGACGCGAAGGCGCTGGTCGACGAAGCCCCGAAGCCCGTCAAGGAGGGCATCGAGCGCGACGAGGCCGAGAAGCTGAAGTCCGAGATCGAGGAAGCCGGCGGAAGCGTCGAGCTGAAGTAAGAGCGCCGGATTCGACGGAAAAACTAGGCCCCAGGCCTTGCGGGCGGAGATACCCGTGTGGTATCTTTGTGCGTCGCGCGCCTGTTTGCCCTTGCTGCCCGAATCTTCCCGCGCGGATTCGTCCCTTTCGACCACCTGAGGAGTCGCCCAGTTGGCACGATCCAACGCTGCCCCTGTAACCCGTAGGAGTTTCTCCCGTCTACCACAGCCCCTCGACGTACCACATCTGATCGACATCCAGCGCCGCTCGTTCGAGGCGCTGACCGACCCGAAGGGCGGGCTGCTTCGGGAGACGATCAACGACATCTCCCCGATCGAGGACTACACCGGGAACCTGGCGATCGTCTTCGCCGATTTCAAGTTCGACGAGCCGACGCACACGATCGCGGAGTGCCGGGAGAAGGACATCACCTACTCGCGTCCGCTGAACGTCACGGTCGCGTTCCAGAACCGTGAGACCGGCGAGATCCGCGAGCAGACGGTGTTCATGGGGGACTTCCCGTGGATGACCGACCGCGGCACGTTCATCATCAACGGCACCGAGCGGGTCGTCGTCACCCAGCTGGTCCGCTCGCCCGGCGCCTACGTGATGGAGCCCAAGGATCGCGAGAAGCAGGTGTTCATCGCGAACCTGATGCCCGCCCGCGGCTCCTGGCTCGAGCTCGAGATCGACAAGAAGGGGCGCGTCTACGCCCGCATCGACCGCAAGCGCAAGCTCCCGGTCACGGTGCTTCTGCGCGCGATGGGGTTCGTCACCGACGAGGAGCTCCTCGGCCTGTTCGACAACTCGGTCTACATCCGGCACACGATCGAGGCCGACACCGAGCCCACCCGCACCGAGGAGGGCGCGCTGATCGAGCTGTTCAAGAAGCAGCGTCCCGGCGAGCCGCCGTCGGTCGACGCCGCTCGGGCGCTGCTCGAGCAGCTGTTCTTCGATCCCAAGCGCTACGACCTGACTCGGGTCGGCCGCTACAAGCTCAACGCCCGCCTCGACCTCGACGTCGACCTCGACAACCGGGTCCTGACCAAGGACGACATCGTCGCCCTGATCAAGGAGCTGGTCTCGCTGCCGCGCCTGCTCGGCGTCCCGGAGGAGGTCGACGAGGAGAGCCCGATCAAGGACTACGCCGCGGAGGCGATCACCTACCCCCGCGACCCGATCTCCGATCACCTCGATGAGTACGAGCACTTCGGCAACCGCCGCCTGCGGACCGTCGGCGAGCTGATCCAGGACGCGTTCCGGGTCGGCCTCTACCGGATGGAGCGGGTCGTGCGCGAGCGCCTCACCACCGAGGACTCCGACGCGATCACCCCGCAGACGATCATCAACATCCGGCCCGTGGTCGCGGCGCTGAAGGAGTTCTTCGGCTCCTCGCAGCTGTCGCAGTTCATGGACCAGACCAACTCGCTCGCCGGACTCACCCACCGGCGGCGGCTCTCGGCGCTCGGCGCCGGCGGCCTCACCCGCGAGCGCGCACCGATCGAGGTCCGCGACGTGCACCCGACCCACTACGGGCGGATGTGCCCGATCGAGACCCCGGAGGGCCCGAACATCGGCCTGATCGGCTCGCTGTCCTCCTACGCGGAGGTCTCCGAGCACGGCTTCGTCACCACTCCGTACCGGGTGGTCAAGGACGGCGTCGTGACCGAGGAGGTCGTCCACCTGGATGCGACCCAGGAGGAGGACCACGTGATCGCGCAGGCGAACGCCGACCTCGACGAGAAGACCGGCAAGCTCCGCGGCCAGGTCCAGTGCCGCTCGCGCGACGGCGAGTACGTCGTCGTCTCGCCCAAGGACGTCACCCTGATGGACGTCTCGCCGACCCAGATCTGGTCGGTGGCCACGGCGTTGATCCCGTTCCTGGAGCACGACGACGCCAACCGCGCCCTGATGGGCTCCAACATGCAGCGCCAGGCGGTGCCGCTGCTGAAGCCCGAGGCGCCGCTGATCGGCACCGGCATGGAGCGACGCGCCGCCGTCGACACCGGCGACGTGATCCTCGCCTCCGACGACGGCGAGGTCTCCTACGTGGACGCCGAGCGGATCATCGTCAGCCACGGCTCGAAGAAGGACGAGTACGAGCTCGACAAGTTCATGCGCTCGAACCAGGGGACGCTGATCCACCAGCGCCCGATCGTCGCCGTCGGCGAGAAGGTCTCGGCCGGCGACGTGCTGTCCGACGGATCATCGACCGCCGGCGGCGAGATCGCGCTGGGCAAGAACTGCCTGGTCGCGTTCATGTCCTGGGAGGGCTACAACTTCGAGGACGCGATCATCCTCTCCGAGCGCCTGTTCAAGGACGACGAGCTCACCTCGATCCACATCGAGGAGTACGAGATCGACGCCCGGACGACGAAGCTCGGCGACGAGGAGATCACCCGCGACATCCCGAACCGCTCCGAGGAGAGCCTCCGCAACCTCGACGAGCGCGGCATCGTCCGGATCGGCGCCGAGGTCGTCTCCGGCGACCTGCTGGTCGGCAAGGTGACGCCGAAGGGCGAGACCGAGCTGACCGCCGAGGAGAAGCTGATCCGCGCGATCTTCAAGGAGAAGGCGCGCGAGGTCCGCGACACCTCGCTCAAGGTCCCCCACGGCGAGGGCGGCGTGGTGATCGACGTGATCACCTTCGATCGCGACGCCGGCGACGACCTCGCCCCGGGCGTCAACAGCCTGGTTCGGGTCTACGTCGCCACCAAGCGCAAGATCGCGGAGGGCGACAAGCTCGCCGGCCGTCACGGCAACAAGGGCGTGATCTCGAAGATCGTGCCCGAGGAGGACATGCCGTTCCTCGAGGACGGCACCCCCGTCGACGTGATCCTCAACCCGCTCGGCGTGCCGAGCCGGATGAACATCGGCCAGATCCTCGAGACGCACCTCGGGTGGGTGGCCGCCAACGGCTGGTACGACGACGGCTCCGACGTCCACAAGCAGCTGAAGGCGAACGGTCACGGCCGCGTCAACGTCGCCACCTCGGTCTTCGACGGCGCGACCGTAGAGGACGTCGACGAGGCGCTGGTGCAGTGGCAGAAGGAGAACGCCGACCGCGGCATCGACCTCGGGATCGACGAGAGCCGGCGCCCCGGCAACCGGGCGATGGGCACCGCCCAGCTCTACAACGGCCGCACCGGCGAGCCGTACGAGGGCCGGGTGACGATCGGCCACATGTACATCCTCAAGCTCCTGCACCTGGTCGACGACAAGATCCACGCCCGCTCGACCGGCCCGTACTCGCTCGTCACCCAGCAGCCGCTGGGCGGTAAGGCGCAGTTCGGCGGCCAGCGCTTCGGCGAGATGGAGGTCTGGGCGCTCGAGGCCTACGGCGCGGCCTACACACTGCAGGAGATGCTCACGGTCAAGTCCGACGACACGGTCGGGCGCGTCAAGGCCTACGAGTCGATCGTCAAGTCCGAGAACATCCCCGAGCCGTCGGTGCCCGAGTCGTTCAAGGTGCTGCTGAAGGAGATCCAGAGCCTGGCGCTCGACGCGAACCTGGTCGCCCAGGACGGCGAGGTCGAGCTCGGCGAGGAGGACGACGAGCTGTTGCGCGCGGCGGAGGAGCTCGGGATCGATCTCTCCGGCGTCCGCGCCGACGGTCCGGAGGGCGACCAGCCCGCCGATGAGAAGGAGGAGCAGGTCCTCGCCGAGGGCGACGGCGGCACGACCAACGGGGCCGGAGCAGAGGAAGCCGAGGAGGCGACGGCGGAGTAGCGCGCCGGACGCGAATCAGCACTCACGAACGAAGGACTGGGAAAACAAGTTGGACATCAACAACTTTGATGCAATCGAGATCGGCCTCGCCTCTTCGAAGAAGATCCGGAGCTGGAGCCACGGCGAGGTCACGAAGCCGGAGACGATCAACTACCGGACCCTGAAGCCCGAGAAGGACGGGCTCTTCTGCGAGCGCATCTTCGGTCCGACCAAGGACTGGGAGTGCTACTGCGGCAAGTACAAGCGGGTCCGCTACAAGGGCATCGTCTGCGAGCGCTGCGGCGTCGAGGTCACCCGCTCGAAGGTCCGTCGCGAGCGCATGGGCCACGTCGACCTCGCGGCCCCCGTCTCCCACATCTGGTTCTTCAAGGGCGTCCCGTCGCGGATCGGCTACCTGATCGACATGGCTCCCAAGGAGCTCGAGAAGGTCCTCTACTTCGCCGCCTCGATCGTCACCTGGATCGACGAGGAGGCCCGGACCAAGGACATGGGCAAGCTCGAGAAGGAGGTCCAGAAGGTCCTCGACGCCTACGCGGCCGAGAAGCAGCAGCGCACCCAGGAGCTGCGCGAGGGGCTCGAGCGCCGCATCGCCTGGATCGAGGGCGAGGGCGACCAGTCGAAGTTCGACGGCGAGGACGAGCTCTGGGCCGAGGCCCTGGGCGTCAACCCGAAGAAGCTCGACGAGGCCGAGCGCACGAAGCTGGTCAAGGAGACCAAGAAGGCGGTCGAGTCGGAGATCTCCGACACCGAGGCCTACCTCGACGACGCGATCGAGCGCATGGACGAGGTCTGGCGGATCTTCCAGGAGATGAAGGTCAAGGACGTGATCAACGATGAGGCGGTCTTCCGCGAGCTCAAGGACCGCTTCGGCTCCCCGTTCGGATCGGGCGAGTACTTCCGCGGCGGCATGGGCGCGGAGTCGGTTCGCGACCTGCTCGAGCAGGTCGACCTCGAGGCCGAGTGCGAGGAGCTCGAGCAGGTGATCAACACCTCCAAGGGCCAGAAGCAGGCGCGCGCCGTGAAGCGGCTCAAGGTCGCCTCCTCGTTCTTGCACTCCGCCAACAGGCCCGAGTGGATGGTGCTCGACTGCGTGCCGGTGATCCCGCCGGAGCTGCGCCCGATGGTCCAGCTCGACGGCGGCCGCTTCGCGACCTCCGACCTCAACGACCTCTACCGCCGGGTGATCAACCGCAACAACCGGCTCAAGCGGCTGCTCGACCTCGGCGCGCCCGAGATCATCGTCAACAACGAGAAGCGGATGCTGCAGGAGGCCGTCGACGCGCTGTTCGACAACGGCCGTCGCGGCCGTCCCGTCACCGGGCCCGGAAACCGGGCGCTGAAGTCGCTCTCCGACATGCTCAAGGGCAAGCAGGGCCGCTTCCGGCAGAACCTGCTCGGTAAGCGCGTCGACTACTCGGGCCGCTCGGTGATCGTCGCCGGGCCGAACCTGAAGCTGCACCAGTGCGGACTGCCGAAGCTGATGGCCCTGGAGCTGTTCAAGCCGTTCATCATGGCCCGGCTCGTCGAGCGCAAGGCCGTGCAGAACATCAAGGCGGCCAAGAAGATGGTCGACTCGATGATCCCCGAGGTCTGGGACGTGCTCGAGGAGGTAATCCACGAGCACCCGGTGCTGCTCAACCGCGCCCCGACCCTGCACCGTCTCGGGATCCAGGCGTTCGAGCCGGTCCTGGTCGAGGGCAAGGCGATCCAGGTTCACCCCCTGGTCTGCCACGCCTTCAACGCCGACTTCGACGGCGACCAGATGGCGGTCCACGTGCCGCTGTCGGCCGAGGCCCAGGCCGAGGCCCGGCTGCTGATGCTTTCGTCCAACAACATCCTCTCGCCGGCGAGCGGGACGCCGCTGGCGACCCCGTCGCAGGACATGGTGCTCGGGATCTACTTCCTCACCTACGGTCCCGGGGCCGACGAGCTCGAGCAGCTCGACGAGAAGCTGAAGAGCGCCGGCGACGGCGCCTCGCTGAACGGCAACCGCCCGCACGTCTACCGCTCCGCGCAGGAGGCCGAGCTCGCGTACGAGAACGGGCTCGTCAAGCTCCACGACCTGACCGAGTACCGCCGGCGCGGCCACGAGCACTTCCTGACCACGGTCGGCCGGATCATCTTCAACGACCGGATCGAGCGGGCGATCGCGGGCACGCTCGGCGACGATTGGGATCCGGAGCGCTACCGCTTCGTCAACTACGCGCTGAAGAAGAAGGAGATCAACGCGATCGTCTCCGATTTGGTCGAGGCCTACGGTGCGCCGACGATCGCCCAGGCGCTGGATGCGTTCAAGGAGCTCGGGTTCCACTTCTCGAGCCAGGCCGGGATCACGATCTCGAAGAACGACGTCGTCTCGCCGCCGAACAAGGAGGAGATCCTCGACGGCTACGAGTCGCAGGTGACCGAGATCGAGTCCCAGTACGACGACGGCCTGCTCTCCGAGGAGGACCGCAAGGAGCAGCTCCGATCGCTCTGGGACCGGGCCACCGACGAGGTCGCCGCGGCGATGGAGGACAACCTCGACGAGCTCAACCCGATCTACATGATGGCCAACTCCGGGGCGCGCGGATCGTTCAAGCAGATCCGCCAGCTCGCCGGGATGCGCGGCCTGATGGCCAATCCGAAGGGCGAGATCATCGAGCGACCGATCAAGTCCAACTTCATGGAGGGCCTCTCGGTGCTCGAGTACTTCATCTCGACCCACGGCGCCCGCAAGGGGCTCGCCGACACCGCGCTGCGCACCGCGGACTCCGGCTATCTCACCCGGCGCCTGGTCGACGTCGCCCAGGACGTGATCATCCGCGCCGGGGACTGCAAGACCAAGGACTACGTCGAGTCGCCGCTGCGAAACGACGACGGGGATCTGAACCCGAACCTGATCGGGCGGATCGCGGCGAAGAAGTTCGCGACCAAGCGCGGCCGCGAGCTGCTCAAGCGCGGCGACGAGATCGACCTCCCCGAGCTGACCGAGATCGCCGAGGCGTTCGGCGACGAGGACGTGCTGATCCCGGTGCGCTCGGTGCTCAAGTGCGAGCTCGAGACCGGGGTCTGCCAGGCGTGCTACGGCAGGGCACTGGCGACGGGCGCCGAGGTCGAGCTCGGCGACGCGGTCGGGATCATCGCCGCGCAGTCGATCGGCGAGCCGGGCACCCAGCTGACGATGCGCACCTTCCACACCGGCGGCGTCGCCGGGCTCGACATCACCCAGGGCCTGCCCCGCGTGGTCGAGCTGTTCGAGGCGCGCAAGCCGAAGGGGATGTCGGAGATGGCCGAGGTCGACGGCAAGGTGTCGATCGAGGAAACCGACAAGGAGATCAGGCTCACGGTCACCGACTCAAAGGGCGAGGAGCACTCCCACAAGCTCCAGCCGCGAGCGCGGCTGCTGGTCAAGCACGGCGATCGGGTCGAGGCCGGCCAGCAGCTCGAGGAGGGGTCGCTGTACCCCGCCGACCTGTTGCGGATCCGCGACCGCACCGAGACCGAGCTCTACCTGGTCAACGAGGTCCAGCGCGTCTACAAGGCCCAGGGCGTCGACATCAACGACAAGCACATCGAGCTGATCGTCAGGCAGATGATGAAGCGGGTGCGGATCGAGGCCAAGGGCTCGACCACGCTGCTGCCCGGCGCGCTCGAGGACCGGCACAAGCTCAAGGTGCTCAACAAGCAGGTCAAGGACCAGGGCGGCACGCCCGCGAAGGCCGAGGAGGTGATCCTCGGGATCACCAAGGCGTCGCTGGCGACGGAGTCGTTCCTCTCCGCGGCCTCCTTCCAGGAGACGACCAAGGTGCTGACCGACGCGGCCCTGGAGGGCAAGCGCGACAAGCTGGTCGGCCTGAAGGAGAATGTGATCATCGGCAAGCTGATCCCGGCCGCGACCGGCCTGCGCCACTACCGCACGCTCGAGATCGAGCCCGTGGAGCCGGCGCAGCGCCCCGACGAGGACCTGCTCGACGAGGAGGAGCTCGCCGCCGAGCTCGGGCTCTCCGAGGACGGCGAGGAGGTCGCCGAGCTCGAGGGCTTCGGCCCCTCGTTCGCCGAGGAGCTCGAGGAGCTCGCCCAGGAGATCGAGTCCGGCACCGAGACCGAGAGCTAGGGCGGCCGGCGGGCGGTGGCCGCGGCCGCCCGATCGTGCAGAGCGTAAGCTCGGCGCGTGGCCGCCGAGGGAGGAAGCGAGATCCACGACTCGGTCCTCGAGCTGATCGGCGAGACGCCGATCGTCCGGCTCTCGCGCCTCGACCCAGAGCTGCGCACGACCCTGGTCGCCAAGGTCGAGTTCCTGAACCCGGGCGGCTCGGTGAAGGATCGCGCCGCGGTGGCGATGATCGAGGCGGCCGAGCGCGACGGCGAGCTGCGCCCGGGCGGGACGCTGGTCGAGCCCACCTCGGGCAACACCGGACTCGGGCTGGCGATGGTCGCGGCGCTGCGCGGCTACCGGGTGATCGCGGTGATGCCCGACAAGATGAGCCGCGAGAAGATCGACACCCTGCGAGCCTTCGGCGCTGAGGTGGTCGTCTGCCCGACCGCCGTCGACCCCGACTCCCCGCAGTCCTACTACCGCGTCGCCGACCGGCTCACCGAGGAGATCGACGGCGCCGTGCAGCCCAACCAGTACTTCAACCAGGCCAATCCCGAGGCGCATTATCGGTCGACCGGCCCCGAGCTGTGGCGCCAGTGCGGCGGCCGGATCACGCACGTGGTGATCGCGGTCGGCACCGGAGGGACGATCAGCGGCGTCGGGCGCTACCTGAAGGAGCAGGACTCCGCGATCGAGGTGATCGGGGCCGATCCGGAGGGCTCGATCTACTCGGGAGGGCCGGTGCACCCCTACCGGGTCGAGGGGATCGGCGAGGACTTCTGGCCCGAGAGCCTCCACCGCGACGTGATCGACCGCTACGTCACGGTCAGCGACCGCGACTCGTTCCTGCTCGCGCGGCGGCTGGTCGCGCGTGAGGGGATCTTCGCCGGCGGCTCGACCGGGACCGCGCTCTGCGCCGCGCTCGCCGTCGCCCGCGAGCTCGACGATCCCGAGGCGATGGTCGCGACGATCATTCCGGACGGCGGCCGTCCCTACGTCTCCAAGGTCTTCAACGACTCATGGATGCGCGAGCACGGCTACCTCGGCGAGGCCGAGGGACAGACGGTCGGCGAGCTACTCGCTGCGCGCGCCGAGGCCGCCGGGATCCTCACCGTGCGCAGCCACGATCCGGTCGCCCGGGTGCTTGAGCTGATGCGTGAGCACGGCGTCTCCCAGGTCCCGGTGGTCTCCTCCGAGGACGAGCGCGCCTTCGTCGGCACCGTCTCCGAGCGCGGCCTGCTGATGGCCTCGGCCGACAGCCCCGGGATCCTCGGCGAGCCGGTCACCGAGGTGCTCGAACCGCCGCTGCCCGAGCTCTCCAGCCACGACCCTGCCGACGATGCGGTCCGGATGCTCCGCCAGGACGCGCGGGCGCTGGTCGTGCTCGAGCAGGGTCGGCCCGTCGGCGTGCTGACCGCGGTCGATCTCGTCGAGGCGCTGAACAGGTGAGCGCGGAGCCACCATCGTGAGCCCCGAGCGCCACGAGCGGATCGAGACGCGGGTCGTGCACGCCGGGCTCGAGCCCGACCCGAGCTACGGCTCGGTGACCCCGCCGATCCACCAGACCTCGACCTTCGTCCAGCCGGCGCCCGGCGAGTTCGTGGACGACTTCGACTACTCGCGCTCCGCGAACCCAACCCGCAGCGCGCTGGAGCGCGCGCTCGGCGAGCTCGAGGGCGGCCACGCGAGCGCGTTCGCGAGCGGCATGGCCGCCACCCACGCGTTGCTGACCGCGGCGCTCGCCGCCGGCGACCACCTGATCCTTCCTCGCGACCTCTACGGCGGCACCTTCCGGCTGGTCGACAAGGTGCTGGCGCGCTTCGGGCTCGCCTACGACCTCGTCGACCAGCGCCGGCTCGACGAGCTGCGCGCCGCGATCCGGCCGCAGACGCGCCTGATCTGGGTCGAGACGCCGACCAACCCGCTGCTCAACGTGATCGACCTCGAGGCGGTGGTCGCGGTCGCCGCCGAGGCCGCGGGGGAGATCATGGTCGTGGTCGACAACACCTTCGCGACCCCGATCGTCCAGCGGCCGCTCGAGGTCGGCGCGGACGCCGTCGTGCACTCGACCACCAAGTACCTCGGCGGGCACTCCGACGTCGTCGGTGGGGCGGTGATCGCGGCCGACGAGGGCCTGCACGAGCGGGTGCGGTTCGTCCAGAACTCGGTCGGCGCCGTCCCCGGGCCGCTCGACTGCTTTCTCGTCCATCGCGGGATCCGCACCCTCGCGCTGCGGGTCGCCCAGCACACGGCCAACGGCCTCGCGATCAGCGAGTACCTGGAGGGCGCCCCAGGGGTCGAGGACGTGCGCTGGCCGGGCTTCGGGGGGATGGTCTCGTTCCGACACCCTGACGCGACCGCGATCGCGACCCGCACCCGGATCTTCTCGCTCGCCGAGTCGCTCGGCGGGGTCGAGTCGCTGATCGAGGTCCCGCAGGCGATGACCCACCAGTCCGTCGAGGGCTCCGACGCCGCGGTGCCGGCGGACCTCGTCCGCCTCTCCTGCGGGATCGAGGCCCCCGAGGACCTGATCGCCGACCTCGAGCGGGCGATCGGCGCCGGCTAGCGCTCCGCCGGCTCCGCCGAGCCCCGCTGCGTCGCCCGGGCGGCGGCCGCGCGCACCGGCGCGGGCGCAGTCAAGATGCGGGTTCGCCCGGCCGGGGGGCAGTCGGGGAGCGGGATCGCGTCCGGGCCGTGGTCGCCGCGGCGCGGGCCCTCGGGGCGTTTCGGCTCGCGCCGGAAGCGCCGGAAGCCGATGGTCCTCCTCGCCGCCGGCCGTTTCCGGCTCGGTGCTGGCGCGAAACGCCCACCAGATCAGATAGAGCAGCGCGAAGACGGGAATCTTCAAGACCACCATCAAGAACATGATCGGTATCCAGCCGTCCACGGTCGAATCGCTCCTCGCGCCCCCGGGGGCAGGGTCAGTCCCGCCCTCGGCGCAGAGTGTAACCCTCGCGTGCCCAGCTCAGCAGGGCCTCGGTGTGGGCCTCGGTGATCCCGACGTCCGACTCCGTCGGGGCCAGCAGGGTCGGCGCCGGGCGCCCCCGAGCCCAGGCGTGGCAGCTGTCGTCGAGGGAGTCGTCGATCCAGGCGAGCGCGCGACCGGCGGCGTACTCCTCGAGGGCGTCGAGCTTCCAGTGCGCGGTGCCGAAGCGCGCCCGGCCGTCGAAGTGCAGGCAGGGCAGCTCGGAGGGGAGGCCGAGGATCAACGGCAGATGGTCGTTGGCGCGATCCTCCCAGCCGCTCGCCCAGATCAGCTCGTAGACCTCGGCGAGGCGCCGTAGCTGCGGCCCGGCGCGATCGGAGATGCAATGGGCGACGCCGTCGATCAGATGGAAGCGTCCCTCGACCTGCTCGATCGGCCCCTCGAAGCCGAACAGGCTGATCACGCCGTCGACGTCGACGGCGAGCACCGGACGCTGTCCCGGGTCGGTCACCGGCGCAGCGTAGCGACGACACCCTGCTATCTTCCGCCGCCGTGCCGAGCACCAATCAGCTGATCCGTAAGGGGCGAAAGCCCCCGCAGAAGAAGGTGGCGACCCCGGGGCTGAAGTCCGGCCAGGGCCGCAAGCGCCGGATCGCCGCCCCGCAGCGCCGCGGCGTCTGCACGCGCGTCTACACGGCGACGCCGAAGAAGCCGAACTCCGCGCTTCGCAAGGTCGCCCGCGTGCGGCTCACCAACGGGATGGAGGTCACCTGCTACATCCCGGGCGAGGGCCACAACCTTCAGGAGCATTCGGTCGTGCTCGTCCGCGGCGGTCGCGTCAAGGACCTCCCGGGCGTTCGCTACAAGGTGATCCGCGGCACGCTCGACGCCTCCGGCGTATCGGACCGCAAGCAGGCGCGCTCCCAGTACGGCGTCAAGAAGTAGCCGTGCCGCGCCGCGCCAGAGCAGCCATCCGCCCGGTCGACGTCGACCCCGTGTACCGGAACCGGCTCGTCCAGCAGCTGATCAACAAGGTCATGCACGACGGCAAGAAGTCGATCGCCGAGCAGATCGTCTACGACGCGCTCGCGGTCATCGGCGAGCGCAGCGGTCGTCCGCCGGTCGATGTTCTCGAGGACTCGATCAAGGAGCTCACGCCGGTGCTCGAGGTCAAGTCCCGCCGGGTCGGCGGCGCCACCTATCAGGTGCCGGTCGAGGTTCCCGGGCGCCGCGCCCGCACCCTCGCCGTCCGCTGGCTGGTCGGCTTCGCGCGCAACCGGCGCGAGAAGTCGATGGCCGAGCGACTCGCGAACGAGATCATGGACTCGATCTCCCAGCAGGGCGGCGCCTGGAAGCGCAAGGACGACGTGTACCGCATGGCGCAGGCCAACAAGGCCTTCGCCCACTACCGCTGGTAGCCGGCCGCTCGGCGGCGTCAGCCGCGTGTCCGCGCCCTGATGCTGCGCAGGCGCCGCTTCGGCGACTCGGCGCTCACGGTCCCGGGCGCCTCGGGGCGCGAGCCCGGGGCGTTGTCGCCGTCGGGGCTCGCCGGCCTGCCCGGCTCGCCGGGGCGCGCGCGCCTCGGCGGCCGCAGCCCGGCGAGCTGTTCCGGGGTCAGGGTGGCGAGCGCGATTCCGGTCACCGCGAGCGCGAGCGCGCCGACCAGCTCCATCCAGAAACCGCCCTGCGGCACGGCCTCGGCGTCGAAGAACGACGACTGGCCCGCGGAGCCGCAGGCCTCGCTCAGCGATCCGGTCGCGTTGACGACGCGCAGGTCGCTGATCAAGAAGATCAGCAGCGCCAGCACCCCGACCACGGCAACCGAGATCGCCGCCGGCTTCGAGCTCCCGTAGACCGCGAACAGCGTCGCCGCCACGGCGAAGCCGGCGAGCACCATCTGGGCGTTCGAGTGCCGATCGGCGGCGCCCTGGGAGCAGAGCGCCTCGCCGCCAGGGGGAATGAACTCGAACATCGTCATCAGCTCGGAGGCGAACAAGCACGCGGCCGCGACGATGCAGGCCACCGGCAACAGGCGCGTCAACGGTCCAACTTCGTTCACGTCCCCGCCCCCTGCACCTTGCGCTTCCCTCGGCTCGCAGGCGGCAGCTTGCGGGCGCGCTCGAGACCGCGGGCCGCGCCGCGCCGACCGCGGGCCACGCCGCCACGGGCCCCGGCCCTCGCCCTGTCGATCAGACGCTCGATGACCGCGTCGGGGCGGCTCGGAGCGGTGCGCGCCGGAGCCGGACGCAGGTAGGCGGGCAGCATCAGCCCGCAGGCGATGAGCACCGAGCCGGCGACGATCTGCAGCCAGAAGCCCTCGAGCAGGCTCGCACTGGCGCCTTCGTACGCGACCGCGGCCTCGCCCTCGTCGAGGCCCTTGGGAGCGTCGACGATGACGCTGATCGCGATCGCGACGATCCCGACCACGATCAGCAGCCGCGCCGCACCCGGTCTGCGGACCACGCCGAAGCCGAGCGCGGCGAGCCCCGCTGCGGCCAGCGGCAGCATCGCCCATCCGTGCGCTTCGCCCGCGGCGGCCGTCTCGACCTCCGGTGCCGGGACGACGACCTGGATGTCACCCGAGTAGGCGTCGTTGCCGACGCTGACCGAGCGGTAGTCGAGCCACTGCGAGATCGCGAGCGCGACCAGCGCAACGAGCGCGACGGCGACGACGGCCCGGGCCGGCGTCAGGTAGCGCTCGGCGAGCCGCAGCGCAGCACCTGCGACGGCGAGCGCGGCGATCAGCGCCGGGCGGACGCCGCGACGCCAGCCGGCCAGCACGACCGCGCCTGCCACTTCGGCGACCGCGATCCACAGCTGCGCCGGGATCACCAGCAGCTCGCGGCCGAGCTTGATCAGCTCGGTGAGCACGGTGGTGGCGGTGGCGCGAAGCTTCGCAGCGTCCTTCGCCGCACCCCGCTTCGCCTTGGCGCTCGAGCTCGCGGCGTGGGCCTCGGCACGCGCGGCGCGCTGCTCGGCCTTGGCGGCGAGCTTCTCGGCCCTCGCGGCGCGCTCGGCGCGGCGTCGCTCGCGCGCCTCCGGGGTGTCCTCGGACCCCTGCTTGGGCCGGCGCGGAAATCTCATTCAGGCCTCCGGGCGACGAGGGGGCCTCTGCTATAGTCGTGCGTCGCTCGCGGCCGAATCGAACCCGGCTCGTGAGCGGAGATTCCCTTCCATGGAGAGCCGCACGACATAGGGCGTTCCGGGCTAGATGGCGGTCATGCGCTCAGGCCCGCAAGGGCCTTTTTTGTGCGCTGAAACCGTTCCTCCGGCCGGCTTCGTCTCCTCCTCGCGACGGGTGCTTAACCGAGGCTCAACCTACAGCAACCTAGACCACAAACCTTAAGCGAGACATGCCCCGTACCTTCCCCCTAGAGAAGACGCGCAACATCGGGATCATGGCGCACATCGACGCCGGTAAGACGACGACGACCGAGCGCATCCTCTTCTACACCGGCCGCACCCACAAGCTCGGCGAGGTCCACGAGGGCGCCGCCGTCATGGACTGGATGGAGCAGGAGCAGGAGCGCGGGATCACGATCACCTCGGCGGCCACGGCCTGTGAGTGGAAGGGTCATCGGATCAACATCCTCGACACCCCCGGCCACGTCGACTTCACGGTCGAGGTCGAGCGCTCTCTGCGCGTGCTCGACGGCGCGATCGCAGTCTTCGACTCGGTCGCCGGCGTCGAGCCCCAATCGGAGACCGTCTGGCGCCAGGCCGACAAGTACGGCGTCCCCCGGATCGCGTTCATGAACAAGATGGACCGGGTCGGCGCCAACTTCGACCACTCCGTGCAGACGATGCGCGAGCGCCTCGGCGCCAACCCGCTGCCGATCCAGCTCCCGATCGGGGCCGAGGACTCGTTCACGGGCGTCATCGACCTGATCGAGAACAAGGCGCTGGTCTGGAAGGACGAGCTCGGCACCGAGTTCGAGTATCAGCAGATCCCCGAGCAGCTGGCCGAGGCCGTCCACGAGGCGCGCGAGCATTTGATCGAGACCTGCGCCGACTACGACGACGAGCTCACCGAGATGTTCCTCGAGGAGCAGGAGATCCCGCACGAGCGGATCGCGACCTCTCTGCGCCGCGCGACGCTCGAGCTCAAGGTCACCCCGGTGCTCTGCGGCTCGGCGTTCAAGAACAAGGGCGTGCAGCCGCTGCTCGACGAGATCGTCGAGCTGCTGCCCTCTCCGCTGGAGGTCCCGCCGGTGACCGGCTTCGAGACCTCCGCCAAGGGCACCGGCGAGCACGGCGCCGAGGTCGAGCGCCCCGCCGACGACTCGGCGCCGTTCGCGGCGCTCGCCTTCAAGGTGATGGCCGACCCCTACGTCGGCAAGCTGACCTACTTCCGCGTCTACTCCGGCAAGCTTGCGGCCGGCAGCCGGGTGTTGAACGCGACCAACGGCAAGACCGAGCGGATCGGGCGGCTGCTGATGATGCACGCCAACCACCGCGAGGAGATCGACGAGTGCTACGCGGGCGACATCGTCGCCGGCGTCGGCCTCAAGCAGACCGCCACCGGCGACACGCTCTCGGCGCCGGACGCCCCGGTGATCCTGGAAACGATCGAGTTCCCCGAGCCCGTGATCGCGGTCGCGATCGAGCCGAAGACGAAGGCCGACCAGGAGAAGCTCTCCGCCTCGCTGGCCCGGCTGACCGAGGAGGATCCGACCTTCCAGGTCGAGTCCGACGAGGAGACCGGCCAGACGCTGATTCACGGCATGGGCGAGCTCCACCTCGAGGTGATCGTCGATCGGCTGCTGCGTGAGTTCAACGTCGACGCCAACGTCGGCCGCCCGCAGGTCGCCTATCGGGAGACGATCCGCGACCGGGTCGAGAAGGTGGAGGGCCGCTTCGTTCGCCAGACCGGCGGCCGCGGCCAGTTCGGCCACGTGGTCATCAACGTCGAGCCGGCCCCCGAGGAGGGCTTCGACTTCGTCAACAAGATCAAGGGTGGCGTGATCCCGACCGAGTTCGTCCCAGCGGTCGAGCAGGGGATCGAGGAGGCGCTCGGCTCCGGCGTCAAGGCCGGCTATCCGATGGTCGACGTCCGCGTCGAGCTCGTCGACGGCTCCTACCACGACGTCGACTCCTCGGAGATGGCGTTCAAGATCGCCGGCTCGATGGCGGTGCAATCGGCCGCCCGGCGGGCGAGGCCGGTGCTGCTCGAGCCCGTGATGTCGGTCGAGGTGGTCACCCCGGAGGAGTTTCTCGGCGACGTGATCGGCGACCTCTCGCGGCGGCGCGGCAAGGTGCAGGGCCAGGAGCGGCGCGGCAACGCGCTCGCGGTCAACGCCTACGTGCCGCTCGGCGAGATGTTCGGCTACGCCACCGACGTGCGGTCCTCGACCCAGGGCCGGGCGACGTACACGATGCAGTTCGAGCGCTATGAGGAAGTGCCGACGAACATCGCCGAGCAGATCACCGAGACCCGGTCCGGCGAGCCGGTCGGGGCGGGAGCCTGAATTCTGTAATTCTTCCGGGGTTGCCCGGAGACGAGACTTGAGAACCGAGAACAGAAGGAGCTAAAGGAAAGAGATGGCGGAGAAGTTCGATCGCAGCAAGCCGCACGTCAACGTCGGCACGATCGGTCACATCGACCACGGCAAGACGACGCTGACCGCGGCGATCACCAAGGTGCTCGCCGAGCAGGGCGGTGCCGAGGCGAAGTCGTTCGAGGAGATCGACAACGCTCCGGAGGAGAAGGAGCGCGGGATCACGATCGCCACCTCGCACGTCGAGTATCAGACCGAGAACCGGCACTACGCACACGTCGACTGCCCCGGGCACGCGGATTACGTCAAGAACATGATCACCGGCGCCGCGCAGATGGACGGCGCGATCCTCGTCGTCTCCGCCGCCGACGGGCCGATGCCGCAGACGCGTGAGCACATCCTGCTCGCCCGCCAGGTGAACGTTCCCTACGTCGTCGTCTACCTCAACAAGACCGACATGGTCGACGACGAGGAGATCATCGAGCTGGTCGAGGAGGAGGTCAAGGACCTGCTCAAGGAGTACGACTTCCCCGGCGACGAAACGCCGATCATCAAGGGCTCGGCGCTGAAGGCGCTGGAGGGCGACGAGGAGGCGAAGAAGTCGATCCTCGAGCTGGCCGAGGCGCTCGACACCTACATCCCCGAGCCCGAGCGCGACCTCGACAAGCCGTTCTTGATGCCGGTCGAGGACATCATGACGATCACCGGCCGCGGCACCGTCGCCACCGGCCGGATCGAGCAGGGGATCGTCAACGTCGGCGACGAGGTCGAGATCGTCGGCATCCATCCCGAGGTCGCCAAGACGGTGGTCACCGGGGTGCAGATGTTCCACAAGGACCTCGACCGCGGCCAGGCCGGCGACAACGCCGGGTGCCTGCTGCGCGGGACCAAGCGCGAGGAGATCGAGCGCGGCCAGGTGCTCTGCAAGCCCGGCTCGATCACCCCGCACACCAAGTTCAAGTCGGAGGTCTACTGCCTGAAGAAGGAGGAGGGCGGCCGTCACACGCCGTTCTTCTCGGGCTACCGCCCGCAGTTCTACTTCCGGACGACGGACGTCACCGGGGTCGCCAACCTGCCCGAGGGCACGGAGATGGTGATGCCGGGCGACAACGTCGAGATGACGATCGAGCTGATCCAGCCGATCGCCATGGACCAGGGCCTTCGGTTCGCGATCCGCGAGGGCGGCCGCACCGTCGGTTCGGGAGTCGTGACCGAGATCATCGAGTAGCGACTGAAGAGGCCGGTCGAGCGACCGGCCTCTTTGCGGTCGGCGCCAGCCGCCCGCAACGAGAAACGTCAGATACGACCGGGGCGCTGTCCCCCTTTTGGACGGCGCCCCTTTTGCGCCCACAGATCGCAGGAAAGAAAAACCAAGTGGCAACGCTCGCGACAAACAAGATCCGCATCCGCCTCAAGGCGTACGACCACGACGCGATCGATCGCGCGGCGCGCGAGATCGTCGAGACGGCTCAACGCACCGGCGCCTCGGTGTCGGGGCCGGTGCCGCTGCCGACGGACCGCAACATCTACTGCGTGATCCGCTCGCCGTTCAAGGACAAGGACTCGCGTGAGCACTTCGAGATCCGCACCCACAAGCGGCTGATCGACATCCATCAGCCGACCCCGAAGACGATCGACTCCCTGCAGCGCCTCGACGCGCTCCCCGCCGGCGTCGACATCGAAATCAAGATCTGATCCCAGCAACGAATCCCCAGTGGCCGCAATCGTCGGAAAGAAAGTCGGAATGACCCAGGTGTTCACCGAGGACGGCACCCGCGTGCCGGTGACGGTGATCGAGGCGGAGCCGAACACGGTCACCGCCGTTCGCGTCCCCGACAGCGACGGCTACGCCGCCGTCCAGGTCGCCGCGATCCCGGTCGAGGAGCGCAGGCTCTCGAAGCCGAAGCTCGGCCACCTGAAGAAGGCCGGCGCACCGCCGTCGAAGACCCTGGTCGAGTTCCGCGACGAGGCCCCCGAGGCGCAGATCGGCGAGTCGCTGACCGTCGAGCAGTTCGAGCCCGGCCAGCGGGTGAAGGTTTCCGCGAAGGCGATCGGCAAGGGCTTCCAGGGGACCGTCAAGCGCCACGGCTTCGGCCGTGGGCCGGTCACCCACGGCTCCCACAACGTCCGGGCGCCGGGCTCGATCGGCGCCAGCGCGGATCCGGCGCGCGTCTTCAAGGGCGTCGGGATGCCGGGTCGGATGGGTGGCAGACGGGTCACCCAGCGCGGGCTCGAGGTCTTTCAGGTCGACGCCGAGCGCAACCTGCTGCTGATCCGGGGCGCGGTCCCGGGGCCGAAGGGCGGCACCGTGGAGGTGCGAACCGATGGCTAGCGGGTCCGCGGGGCTGAAGGCGACCACGCTCGGCAAGCAGGCGAAGTCCGATCTGCCCGCCGGGGTGTTCGGCGAGGACTTCCACGAGTCGCTCGTCCACGAGGCGGCGCGCGCCGAGCTCGCCGCACGGCGGCGAGGCACGGCGTCGACGCTCGGCCGCGGCGAGGTCTCGATGACGACCGCCAAGGCCTGGAAGCAGAAGGGCACCGGTCGCGCTCGCGCCGGGGCGCTCAGCACCCCGACCCGCCGCGGCGGTGGCGTCGCCTTCGGCCCGAAGCCTCGCCACCACACCTTCAAGGTCAACCGCAAGGCGCGCCGCCGGGCGCTGCGCTCGGCGCTCTCGGTGCACGCCGCCCGCGACAGCGTCGCCGTCCTCGACGCCACCGGCCTCGATACGCCGTCGACGGCGCGAGCGGCCGAGCTGCTCGACAAGTGGGGTCCGAGGTCGCCGATCCTGGTCGTCGTCGACGCTGAGGAGACCGGCGCGATGAAGAGCTTTCGCAACCTGCCCACGGTGACCGTGATGTCGGCGTTCGCGGCCGGGGTCGCAGACGTCATCGGACACGCCTCGCTGGTGGTCTCGGAGGGCGCGCTGAGCGTGCTCGAGGCGAAGCTCGGCGAGGTCGGCAGGCGAGGTGGTTCGGAGTGAACGCGCGCCAGATCATCCTCGAGCCGGTCGTCTCGGAGAAGAGCTACGCGCTGATGTCCGACGGCAAGTACACGTTCCGGGTCGACGACCGCGCTCACAAGACGCAGATCCGGCGCGCGGTCGAGGAGATCTTCGACGTCACCGTGGTCGAGGTACGGACCAGCAAGGTGCGCTCGAAGCCGAAGCGCCGCGGCCTGCACAGCGGGCGCACGCGTTCGTGGAAGAAGGCAATCGTCAAGCTCGGTCCCGGCGATCGGATCGAGCTGTTCGAGGGCGCGGCGGTAGCCGAGTAAGCGTTGGCCACCAACCCGTAGAGCAGGGATCCAGCCATGGCAATGAGAAAGACCAAGCCGACCAGCCCGGGCCGCAGGTTCGCGACCTACCAGCAGCGCGAGGAGCTGACCGGCGGTGGCAACAAGCCGCACAAGGCGCTGACCAAGGGCAAGGGCAAGAGCGGCGGGCGCAACTCGCGCGGCCGCGTCACCGCCCGCCATCGCGGCGGCGGCGCGAAGCGCCGTTATCGCGAGATCGACTTCAAGCGCCGCAAGGACGGTGTGCCGGCGAAGGTCGCGACGATCGAGTACGACCCGAACCGGACCTGCTACATCGCGCTGCTGCACTACGTAGACGGCGCCAAGAGCTACGTGCTCGCGCCGCAGGGGATCGTCCCGGGGGCGACGCTCGAGTCCGGCGAGGCCGCCGACATTCGCCCCGGCAACGCGCTCCCGCTGCGCTCGATCCCGACGGGAACCGTGATCCACAACGTCGAGCTGATCCCCGGCCAGGGCGGCAAGCTCGGTCGCTCCGCCGGCTCGGCGATCCAGGTGGTCGCCAAGGAGGGGGACATGGTGACCCTGCGGCTGCCGTCGTCGGAGATGAGGATGGTGCGCGCCGACTGTCGGGCCACGGTCGGCGCGCTGTCGAACTCCGAGCACCAGAACGTCAAGGTCGGCAAGGCCGGCCGCAAGCGCCACATGGGCCAGCGCCCCCACACCCGTGGCGTGGCGATGAACCCGGTCGACCACCCGCACGGCGGCGGTGAGGCGCACCACACCCCGGGCGGTCACCCGGTGACGCCGTGGGGCAAGCCGACGCTCGGCTACCGGACCCGCAAGAAGGGCAAGCGCTCCGACGCGATGATCGTCCGCGGTCGCAGGCGAGGCAAGAAGACGAGGCAGAGGTAGGGACCGAGATGGGACGTTCAACGAAGAAGGGCCCGTTCGTCGACGAGCGCCTGATGCGGCGCATCCAGCGGATGAACGAGGCGAATCAGAAGCAGATGGTGAAGACGTGGTCGCGGACCTCGACCGTGTTCCCCGACATGGTCGGGCACACGATCGCCGTCCACGACGGGCGCAAGCACGTGCCGGTGTTCATCTCGGAGTCGATGGTCGGGCACAAGCTCGGCGAGTTCGCCCCCACCCGCACCTTCCGCGGTCACGGCGGCAAGGAGCGCTGAGCTTGGCGGGCAAGTCCGACAACGGTCCGGAGGCGCCGATCGTGCGCGCCAAGGCCCGCTACGTGCGCGTCGCCCCGCGCAAGGCCCGCCTGGTCGCCGACCAGGTCCGCGGCCTGCCGCTGGAGCAGGCTCGTACACTGCTTGCCTTCTCGACCCGGGGCGCGGCTCGCGACCTGGCGCGGCTGATCGACTCCGCCGCGGCCAACGCGGAGGCCAACCACGACCTGATCGCAGACGACCTGCGGATCGCCGAGATCCGGGTGGACGAGGGACCGACGCTGAAGCGCTGGCGGGCCCGCGCCCGTGGTCGCGCGACCCGAATCGACAAGAAGACCAGCCACCTCTCGGTGGCGCTGACACCGACGACGGACTGAGAGACAACTTCATGGGACAGAAGATCAACCCCGAGGGCTTCCGCGTCGGCTACATCCACGACTGGAAGTCGAACTGGTTCAACCAGCGCGAGTTCTCCGACTACCTGCTCGAGGACATGGCGATCCGCGACCACATCGAGCGCAAGCTCTCCCACGCCGGGCTCTCGGACATCAACATCGTCAAGCAGCGCGGCGAGATCACGGTCGACATCCACACCGCGCGCCCCGGGATCGTGATCGGCAAGTCGGGCGCCGAGGTCGACGCGCTGCGCCGCGACCTGCACCGGATCACCAAGAAGCCGGTCAAGGTCAACATCCGCGAGATCAAGCGCCCCGAGCTCGACGCGAAGCTGGTCGCCCAGTCGATCGCCGAGCAGCTCCAGAACCGGGTCGCCTTCCGGCGGGCGATGAAGCGCGCCCTGACCTCGGCGATGCGCTCCGGCGCCAAGGGCGTCAAGGTCCAGGTCTCCGGGCGCCTCGGTGGCGCGGAGATGGCGCGCACCGAGGGTTACTCCGACGGCCGCGTGCCCCTGCACACGCTGCGGGCCGACATCGACTACGGCTTCGTCGAGGCGAGGACCACCACCGGCCGGATCGGCGTCAAGTGCTGGATCAACAAGGGTGAGGTGATGCCCGAGGGCTTCCGCGCGGGTGCCGACGAGGAGGACCTCGCGCCCCGCTCGTTCCGCCGCCGTCCGGGTCAGGATCGCCGCTCCGGCCCGCCCGGGGGCTCGGGATCGCGCGGACAGCGCCAGCCGGCGCCGTCCCGGGGCTCGGGCAGCCCCCCGGCGCCACCGGCCCAGACGCCGGCCACCCAGTCGTCCGCGGCGGCTCCGGCCGCCCCGGAATCGGCCGGTTCAGACGCCGCTCCTCAGCCGGGGGGTAACGCCTGATGCTGATGCCGAAGCGGGTCAAGCACCGCAAGCAGATGCGCGGCAAGCGCCGCGGCAACACCAAGGGCGGCGCCAACGTCTCGTTCGGCGAGTACGGGCTCAAGGCACTCGACCGCGGCTGGATCACCAACCGCCAGATCGAGTCCGCCCGCGTCGCGATGACCCGCAAGATCAAGCGCGGCGGCAAGGTGTGGATCAACGTCTTCCCTGACAAGCCGTACACGAAGAAGCCCGCCGAGACCCGCCAGGGCTCCGGAAAGGGCAACCCCGAGGGTTGGGTCGCCGTGGTCAAGCCCGGCAAGGTGATGTTCGAGCTCGCCGGCGTGCCCGAGGACCTCGCCCGCGAGGCGATGCGCCTCGCCGGCCACAAGCTGCCGATCAAGACCAAGTTCGTGACCCGGGAAGGGGCCGGGCAGTGAAGGCGGCCGAGGTGCACGCGCTCGGCGACCAGGACCTGGTCGAGGCGATCAAGGAGGCGCGCGAGCAGGCGTTCAACCTGCGATTCCGCCACGCCACCGGGGAGCTGGAGAACAGCTCGTCGCTTCGCGACTCGCGCCGGGATCTCGCCCGCCTGATGACGATCGCCGGCGAGCGCGGAATCGACGTCGGCAAGGAACTGGGATGACAGAAGCCGAGAACAACGAACAGGTCGAGGCGCCCGAGGACGAGGCGGCGGAGGAGCAGGCGCCGGAGGCCGAGGCCCCCGAGCCCGCCGCCGAGGCTCCCGCCGAGCAGGCGGAGGAGCCCGTTGCCGAGCCGGCGGAGGAGCCCGAGGCCGCCGAGGAGGAGCCGGTTGCCGAGGAGCAGGCCCCCGCGGCCGAGGCCGAGCCCGCCGAGCAGCTGACGCCGAAGCAGCGCCGCAAGCTCGAGCGCGGTCGCCATCGCGGCGAGGCCGCCCCCGAGCGCTCGCCCGAGGAGCGCGCCGCGGAGCGCGCCGAGCGGCGCGCCGCGAAGGCTGCGGCCCGCCGGCGTGCGCGCGCCAGGGCCCGGGACAAGCACGAGCCCGGCGAGGGCACCGCGCCCGCGGAGCACCTGCCGGGGTCGAAGAAGGTCCGTCAGGGCAGGGTCGTCTCGAGCAAGGCCGACAAGACGATCACGGTCAAGATCGAGGTCGTCCGCCGCCATCCGGTCTATGAGAAGGTCGTCCGCCGCTCGGCGACGATCCACGCTCACGACGAGGCCAACGAGGCCAACGAGGGCGACGTCGTCCGCGTGATCGAGTCGCGGCCGATGTCGCGGAGCAAGCGCTGGCGGCTGATCGAAGTCCTGGAGCGCGCCCGGTGATCCAGCAGGAGTCGAGGCTCAAGGTCGCCGACAACTCCGGTGCGCGGGAGATCCTCTGCATCCGGGTCAAGGGCGGCTCCCACCGCCGCTACGCCGGCGTCGGCGACGTGATCACGGCGACCGTCAAGCAGGCGACGCCGCACGGCGGCGTGCGCAAGGGTGAGGTCGTCCAGGCGGTGGTCGTCCGCACTCGCAAGCAGCTCGGGCGCCAGGACGGCACCTACATCGCCTTCGACGAGAACGCCGCAGTGCTGATCGACGCCCAGGGCGCCCCCCGGGGAACCCGGATCTTCGGCCCGGTCGCCCGCGAGCTTCGCGACCGCAACTTCATGCGCATCATCTCGCTGGCCCCGGAGGTGCTGTAGCGATGGGGAAGGCGATGCACATCCGCAAGGACGACACGGTGATCGTGATCGCCGGCAAGGACAAGGGCAAGACCGGCCGGGTGATCCGCACCGAGCCGGCGCGCCGACGCGTCTACGTCGAGGGCCTCAACATCTTCAAGCGCCATACCCGTCCGCGCTCGGTCAAGGACACGCAGAAGGCGCAGTCGAGTGGGATCATCGACAAGGAGGGGCCGATCGACGTCTCCAACGTCATGCTCCTCGACCCGAGCGACAACAAGCCGACCCGCGTCGGGGTCAAGGTCGCCGACAACGGCGCCCGGCAGCGCTACGCCAAGCGCACCGGCACGGTGATCGAGTAGCGAGGCGACGATGGAAGCAGCGACAGTCACAGAAGCCCAGGGCGCCGCGCCGCCGCCGCGCCTGCGCGAGACCTACGAGAACGAGGTCGTCGGCGCGCTGACCTCGCAGTTCGGCTACTCGAGCCGGATGCAGGTCCCCCGCCTGGTCAAGATCACGCTCAACATGGGGGTCGGCGACGCCAAGCAGGCGACCCCGATCCTCGAGGCCGCGACCGAGCAGCTGGCGACGATCGCCGGACAGCACCCGAGCGTGCGCCGCGCTCGCAAGTCGATCGCCTCGTTCAAGGTCCGCGAGGGGATGCCGGTGGGCGTCGCCGTGACCCTGCGGGGCGCCCGCATGTGGGAGTTCCTCGACCGCCTGATCTCGATCGCGATCCCCCGGATCCGCGACTTCCGCGGCCTCAACCCGCGTGCCTTCGACGGCCGCGGCAACTACTCGCTGGGCGTCCGCGAGCAGCTCATCTTCCCCGAGATCGACTACGACTCGATCGACGAGGTTCGCGGCCTCGACGTCGCGATCACGACCAGCGCCGGCACCGACGAGGAGGCGTTCGAGTTGCTGCTCCGGCTCGGGATGCCGTTCTCCGAGGACGGTCGCCCCGGCACCCGCGAGCCCGAGGTCGACCCCGAGGAGGAGCGCCGCCTCGAGGAGGCCCGCGCCCGCGCCGAGGCCGAGCAGGCGGCGCTCGAGCAGCTCAAGGAGGAGAACCCGGAGGCCTACGCCAAGCGCGAGCGGCCCGAGGAGGGCGAGGAGGGTGCCGAGGGCGAGGCCGAGGGCGACGAGAAAGCTTCAACCGACGAGAGTTCCGAGGAGTAAATGGCGAAGACGTCACAGAGAGTGCGCCAACGGCGCGAGCAGAAGTACAAGACCCGGTCCTACAATCGCTGTCGCCGCTGCGGGCGGCCGCGCGCCTACTACCGTAAGTTCGGCCTCTGCCGGCTGTGCCTGCGGGAGGCCGCTCACAAGGGTTACGTCCCCGGGATGAGCAAGGCGAGCTGGTAGCCCGGACGACGAACGGCGGATCCTCCATGCTCACCGACCCGATTTCCGACTATCTGACCCGAATCCGCAACGGGCTCGCGGCCGACCACACCGAGGTCGAGGTGCCCGCGTCGCGCCTCAAGAAGGAGCTCAGCCGGATCCTCACCGAGCAGGGCTACATCACCTCGTTCGAGGTCGAGCCCGGCGCGGTCGGCGAGGTGATCCGGATCAAGCTCAAGTACACCGAGGACCGCCGACCGGTGATCAGCGGGCTGCGGCGCGTGTCGCGACCCGGCCGCCGTCGCTACGTCGCCAAGTCCGAGGTGCCGCGCGTGCAGGGCGGGATGGGAACGGCGATCGTCTCCACCTCGACGGGCGTGATGACCGGCCACGAGGCAAAGGCCAAGGGCGTCGGCGGGGAGGTGGTCGCGTACGTGTGGTGACCCGCTCGCCGCTCGAGCGGCCGGCGCCCAGCGACAAGTCTGATGAGCAGAATCGGAAGAAAGCCAATTCAGGTCCCCGAGGGCGTCACCGTGTCGGTCGGACCCGGCCGAGTGACCGTCAACGGCCCCAGGGGCGAGCTCGCTCAGGCCGTCAGCACCCGGATGCAGATCGTCGAGTCCGACGGGACGCTGACCGTGGCGCGCCCGACCGATCGCGGCGAGGACCGGGCTGTCCACGGGCTCACGCGCAGCCTGCTCGCGAACATGGTCGAGGGCGTCACCGACGGGTTCGAGAAGCGGCTGGAGATCCAGGGCGTCGGCTACCGCGCGAGGCTGCAGGGCAAGTCGCTGGAGCTCAGCGTCGGCTACTCGCACCCGGTGTCGATCGAGGCGCCGGACGGGATCGATTTCGAGGTCCCGCTGCCGACTCAGGTGATCGTCCGCGGGATCGACAAGCAGAAGGTCGGCGAGATCGCCGCCCGGATCCGGCGCACCCGGCCTCCCGAGCCCTACAAGGGCAAGGGGATCCGCTACTCCGGCGAGCAGGTTCGCCGCAAGGTCGGCAAGCGGGCTTGACGATGAGCGTCACCACCAAGCCACAGCATCGGTTGCGTCGCCGGCGCCGCGTACGGGCGAAGATCACGGGCACCGCCGAGCGCCCGCGGCTGTCCGTATTTCGCTCCAACCGGGGTGTGTTCGCGCAGCTGATCGACGACCGCGCCGGCCTCACGATCGCCGCCGTCTCCTGGATCGAGCCCGAGCTTCGGGAGCTCGGCCCGACCGAGCAGGCGAAGCGGGTCGGCGAGCTGATCGCCGAGCGAGCGAAGCAGGCCGGGATCGAGACATGCGTCTTCGACCGCGGCGGATACCGCTACCACGGTCGCGTCCGCGCGCTCGCCGAAGGCGCCCGCGAGGGCGGCCTCGAGTTCTGAGCCGCTACCTTCCACGATCGCATTGAAGACCGACCACGACATCGAGACCGTCAGCCCCCAGGGGCTCGACCTGCAGGAGCGGGTGATCGAGATCAACCGCGTCGCCAAGGTGGTCAAGGGCGGCCGCCGGTTCTCGTTCACCGCCCTGGTTGCCGTCGGCGACGAGAACGACGTCGTCGGGATCGGCTACGGCAAGGCGCGCGAGGTCCCGCTCGCGATCCAGAAGGCGGTCGAGAACGCGCGCAAGAGCCTCGTTCGGGTGCCGAAGTACGGGCAGACGCTCCCGCACCGGACGATCGGGCGCTTCGGCTCCGGACACGTGGTCCTGCGACCGGCCAGCCCCGGCACCGGGGTGATCGCCGGCGGTGGCGTGCGCGCCGTGCTCGAGCTCGCGGGAATCCGCGACGTGCTCTCGAAGTCGATCGGCACCCAGAATCCGATCAACCTGGTGAAGGCGACGATGGACGGCCTCACCGGACTGCGCCGCCCCGAGGACGTCGCCAAGCTCCGAGGGCTCTCGGTCAGGCAGGTGCTCGGGCTGGACCTCCAGCAGGCAGCCGCAAAGGCCGGAAACGGCGCCCCCGCCGACGCCGTCGCCGATGCGCCGGCCGCGGAGGACGCCGCTGCGGCCGAGGAGGCCGCGCCGCCCGCCGAGGCGCCGCCCGCCGGGGACTCCGCTGCGGCCGACACGGCCGCGAACGACGAGCGCTCCGATGGCTGACGTGAAGCTGAAGCAGGTCCGCTCCGCGAACCGGGCCAACGAGAAGCAGCTCGCGACGCTGCGCTCGCTGAGGCTCGGCCGCATCGGCCGCGAGTCGACGATGGAGGACACGCCGCAGCTCCGCGGCGCCCTCGATCGCGTCGCTCACCTGGTCGAGGAGGTGAACGGCTGATGGCGCGCCTCGATCCCGAGGAGATCGGCCTGCACTCGATCCGGCCGAAGCCCGGCTCACGCCATCCACGCAAGCGGCTCGGTCGCGGCAAGGGCTCGGGCACCGGCAAGACCGCCGGCCGCGGCCACAAGGGAGCCGGCGCGCGGTCGGGCAACAAGGCCAAGCACGGCTATGAGGGCGGCCAGAACCCGATCCACATGCGGATGCGCAAGCTGCGCGGTCCGCGGATGAAGAAGTCGATGCCGTTCGAGCCCTTCCGGACCCACAACCAGCCGGTCAACGTCGCCGACCTCGAGGCGCGGTTCGACGCCGGAGCCGAGGTGACCCCGGAGTCGCTGCGCGCCGCCGGCCTGGCTACCCGCAAGGATCCGGTCAAGGTGCTCGGCCGCGGCGAGATCTCGAAGAAGCTCACGGTCCGCGCGCACGCTTTCAGCGCCACGGCGAAGGAGAAGATCGAGGCCGCCGGCGGCACCGCCGAATTGCTCAGCGCCGCCGACCGCGGACGCGAAGCGGAGCAGTCGGCGGAGTAGTCCATGCTTCAGACCATCGCGAACGCCTTCGCGGTCCCGGAGATCCGCCGAAAGATCTTCTTCACGCTGGGGATGCTGGCGCTCTACCGGCTCGGGGCCTACATCCCGGCGCCGGGGATCGACATCGACACGCTCGACTCGATCGAGTCGAACTTCACCGGCAACAACGTGCTCGGCTTCCTCAACCTGTTCTCGGGCGGGTCGCTGCAGCGCCTGTCGCTGTTCGCGCTCGGGATCATGCCCTACATCACCGCGTCGATCATCCTCCAGCTGCTGACCGTCGTGGTGCCCTCGCTCGAGCGCCTGCAAAAGGAGGGCGAGGTCGGTCAGCAGAAGATCACCCAGTACACGCGCTACCTGACCGTTGCGCTGGCCTTCGGCCAGTCGCTCGGCTACGTCTTCCTGTTCCAGTCCTTCCAGGACTCCGCCGGGACCAGCGTCGTCGGCACCCTGACGTTCTCGAAGGTGTTCGTGATCGTGATCTCGCTCACCGCCGGGACCGTGCTGCTGATGTGGCTCGGAGAGCTGATCACCCAGCGCGGCGTCGGCAACGGGATCAGCCTGATGATCTTCGCGTCGATCGCGTCCGGGATCGGGCCGGGCCTCTCGAAGTGGTGGACGAACCCCGACCAGGTGTTCATCGTGATGATGCCGTTCATCGCGCTCGCCGTGATCGTCGGGATCGTCTTCGTCCAGGAGGGACAGCGCCGGATCCCGGTCCAGTACGCGAAGCGCGTCGTCGGCCGGCGGATGACGACCGGCGGCTCGACCTACCTGCCGCTGCGGGTCAACATGGCCGGGGTGATCCCGGTGATCTTCGCCGCCTCGATCATGGCCTTCCCACCGACGATCGGCCAGCTTCTGAACACGCCGGCGGCACTCGACTTCGCCGCCTTCTTCAGCCCCTCCAGCTGGGCCTACGTCGTCGGCGAGGTCTTCTTCATCATCATCTTCACCTACTTCTACACGGCGGTCACCTTCAACCCCGTCGACCAGGCCGACAACCTGAAGAAGTACGGGGGCTTCATCCCCGGGGTCAGGCCCGGGCGACCTACCGCCGAATACCTGGACCGGATCCTCTCCAGGCTCACCTTCCCCGGCGCCCTCTACCTGGGCGCGGTCGCGGCCCTGCCGACGATCCTGATCAACCAGACTTCGGCCAACTTCTTCTTCGGCGGCACCTCGATCCTGATCGTCGTCGGCGTCGCCCTCGACACCGTCAAGCAGCTCGAGGCGCAGCTGATGATGCGCAACTACGAGGGCTTCTTGAAGTAGTCGCGCGCTCCGGGTCACCGGCGGCCTCCGAGCTAGCCGCCGGCCTCTAGGCTTCCCTGCGATGTCGGAGCTCAATCTCATCCTCCTCGGACCCCCCGGTTCGGGCAAGGGAACCCAAGGCGAGCGGCTGCAGGAGGACCTGGAGCTGCCGTACTGGGCGACCGGCGACATCCTCCGCGCCGCCGTCCGCGAAGGGAGCGAGATCGGCAAGCAGGCGAAGGGTTACATGGACCGCGGCGACCTCGTCCCCGACGACGTGATCGTCGGGGTCATCGCCGAGCGGGTCGACTCGCACGAGGCCGAGGACGGGTTCATCCTCGACGGCTTCCCGCGCACCGAGGTGCAGGCGGAGGCGCTCAACGACAAGCTCGACGAGCGCGGGCGTGAGATCACGGCGGCGATCCTGATCGACGTCGGCGAGCAGGAGGTCGTGCGCCGGCTCGGCGGGCGTCGCACGTGCCCGAACGGTCACGTCTACCACGTCGACTTCGACCCTCCCGAGAAGGAGGGCGTCTGCGACGTCTGCGGAGCCGCGCTCGAGATCCGCGACGACGACAAGCCCGAGGTGATCCGGCACCGGCTCGAGCAGTACCGCGAGAAGACCGCGCCGCTGATCGACTACTACGAGGGCGCCGGCGTGCTGAACCGAATCGACGGCGATCAGCAGCCCGAGCAGGTCACCGACGGGATCCGGGCGCTGCTTGCGACCCTGCGCATGGAGGAGGAGGCCTAGGTCGGATGTACCGCGGCGGGATCATCATCAAGAGCCCCGGGCAGATCGAGCAGATGGCCGTCGCGGGCGCGATCCAGGCGCGCTGCCTGAAGATGCTGCGCTCGAAGGTCCGCCCCGGCGTGACCACCGACGCGCTCGACGAGGCGGCGGCGAGGTTCATTCGCTCCCAGGGCGCCGAGCCCACCTTCCTCGGCTACCGGGGGTTCCCGGGATCGATCTGCGCCTCGCCGAACTCGATGGTCGTCCACGGTATCCCCGGCGATTACGAGCTCAAGCGCGGCGACATCGTCTCGATCGACGTCGGTGTGACCAAGGACGGCTGGGTCGCCGACGCCGCGATCACCCTCCCGGTCGGCGAGGTCGCCCCCGCCGCCCGGCAGCTGCTCCAGACCACTGAGGCCTCGCTGCACGCCGGGGTCGCCGAGGCCCGCCCCGGCAACCACCTCGGCGACATCTCCCACGCGATCGAGCGCCGCGTCGAGGCGGACCGCCTCTCGATCATCCGCTCGCTCGTCGGCCACGGAGTCGGCCGCGACATGCACGAGGACCCGCAGGTCCCGAACTACGGCGAGCCGGGCCGGGGCCCCGAGCTCGAGCCCGGCATGGTGCTGGCGATCGAGCCGATGGTCAACGCCGGCGGCCCGGACGTCCGCGTCGGCGACGACAACTGGGCCGTCTATTCAGCCGACGGCTCGCTCGCCGCCCACTTCGAGTTCACGGTCGCCGTCACCGCCGAGGGACCGCGGATCCTCACCCCCTGGCACGAGGACTAGCCGCCCCAGGGCGGCCGCCGCGTCAGGCGCGGGACCCGCCGCTGCTATATTTTCTCGTCGGCCTCCGGGCCGTTTCGTTGTGCCCGCCGCCCGATTCATGGGGCTGCAGGGCCTTCTCCGCAAGAAGTTGATTCGATACGACCCACGAAGGGCCGATGAAGGTACGAGCGTCCGTAAAGCCGATGTGTGAGCGTTGCCGGATCATCCGGCGGCGTGGCGTCGTGCTGGTGATCTGCTCGAATCCACGACACAAGCAACGGCAGGGGTGACGAAGCACTAGATGGCACGGATTGCAGGGGTCAACCTCCCTCTCAACAAGCGGGTAGAGATCGGTCTCACATACGTCCACGGCGTTGGTCGCTCGACCTCGAACGAGGTCCTCGAGAAGGTCGGGATCGACCCCGACACCTACGTCAAGGACCTGACCGAGGAGGAGACGATCAAGCTGCGCGACGCGGTCGAGGCCCTGGAGGTCGAGGGCGACCTGCGCCGGGACCGCTCGCAGAACATCAAGCGGCTCTCCGAGATCGGCTCCTATCGCGGCATGCGTCACCGACGCGGGCTGCCGACCCGGGGCCAGCGCACGAAGACCAACGCCCGCGGCCGCAAGGGCCCGCGGCGGATGAGCGTCGCCGGCAAGCGCAAGCCGCCGGCGAAGAAGTAGGCGTCGACGATGCCGCAGCCGAAGCGAGGCAAGGGCCGCGCCCGCCGCCGGGTGAAGAAGAACGTCCCCTACGGGATCGCCCACATCAAGACCTCCTTCAACAACACGATCGTCACGATCACCGACCCCGAGGGCAACGTCGTCTGCTGGGAGTCCGCCGGCTCGGCCGGGTTCAAGGGCTCGCGCAAGTCGACGCCGTTCGCCGCTCAGGTGACCGCCGACGCCGCCGCCCGCAAGGGCATGGAGAACGGCGTCGAGCGGGTCGAGGTCCACGCCAAGGGCGCCGGCTCCGGTCGCGACACGGCGATCCGCTCGCTGCAGGCGGCGGGGCTTCAGGTGACGACCGTGAAGGACGTCAGCCCGCAGGCCCACAACGGCTGCCGCCCGAAGAAGCGGCGGAGGCCCTAACCATGGCTCGCGACACCGGACCACAGTGCAAGCAGTGCCGCCGCGAGGGACAGAAGCTGTTCCTCAAGGGCGAGCGCTGCATGACCGAGAAGTGCGGCGTCGAGCGTCGCTCCTATCCGCCCGGCGAGCACGGCCGCGGCCGCGTGCGCGCCTCCGAGTACCGCAACCAGCTGCGCGAGAAGCAGAAGGCGCGGCGGTTCTACGGGGTGCTCGAGAAGCAGTTCCGCGGCTACTACGACAAGGCCTCGCGCCAGGCGGGCGTCACGGGTGAGAACCTCCTGCGGCTGCTCGAGCGGCGCTTCGACAACGTTCTCGTCCGTCTCGGCTTCGCCGCCTCGCGGCGCCAGGCGCGACAACTGATCAGCCACGGCCACTGGCTCATCAACGGCCGCCGGGTTGACATCCCCAGCTACCAGGTACGTCCCGACGACGTGGTCACGATCAAGTCCAGCTCCTCCGCCGCCGACGTGGTTCGGCAGGCGACCGAGCTGACCGCCGCGGTGCCGCCGTGGCTGCAGGCCGATCACGACGCCCTGACGGCCAAGGTGCTTCGCCTGCCGGCGCGCGATGAGATCACCGCGCCCGTGCAGGAGCAGCTCATCGTCGAGCTCTACTCGAAGTAGTAGGGCTCTCCCAGCACCCGAAAAGTGAGGAAGCAATGACCACCCTGCCCGAGTTTCAGATTCCGAAGATCGCCAGCGAGGACGTGGATTCGAACCATGGTACGTTCGTGGTCGAGCCCCTCGACAAGGGGTTCGGCTACACCTACGGGAACTCGCTGCGCCGTGTGCTGCTCTCCTCGCTCGGGGGCGCCGCGATCAAGAGCGTTCGCATCGAGGGCGTGGCGCACGAGTTCTCGACCGTCGCCGGGGTGAAGGAGGACGTCACCGACATCGTCCTCAACCTCAAGGACGTCGTCATCCGGATGCACACGGACGCCGACGAAGTCGAGGCGCCACTGGTTGCGACCGGCCCCGGGGAGGTGAAGGCGAAGGACATCGATCTGCCCGCCGGCGTCGAGATCCTCAACCCCGAGGCCCCGATCGCGACGCTCGAGAAGCGCACCAAGCTCGAGATGTACCTGACTATCGGCCGCGGCCGCGGCTACTCGCCGGCCGAGGAGAACAAGTCCGACGATCAGCCGATCGGCGTGATCCCGATCGACTCGATCTTCTCGCCGATCCGCCGCGCCTCCTACGCGGTCGACTCGGCTCGCGTCGGCCAGCGCACCGACTTCGACAAACTGACGCTCGAGGTCGAGACCGACGGCTCGATAGAGCCGGGCTCGGCGCTGCGCGAGGCGGCGGAGATCCTGATCAAGACGATGGCGATCTTCACCGACGCCGACCGGGTCGAGGAGCTGACCAGCCGCGACGCGCTGGGCGACGGCGACGGTGCGCTCGCCGCAATCCCCTCCGCGGCCGAGGGCGACGATCGCCTGATCGAGGAGCTCGAGATCGGCGTCCGCGCCTACAACTGCCTCAAGCGCGCCGGCATCCAGACGGTCGGCGACCTGGTCCAGCGCTCGGAGTCGGAGCTCAACGCGATTCCGAACTTCGGCAAGCGCTCGACCGAGGAGGTCAAGGAAGCGCTCGTACAGCTCGGTCTCTCGCTGCGCGACGAGTAGCCGGCGTTCCGGAGCGACCGTCATGCGTCACGCCAAGCAGCGCAACAAGCTCTCCCGCGACTCCGCCCACCGTAGGGCGCTGATGCGCAACCTGTGCCGTGACCTGATCGAGCACGAGCGGATCAAGACGTCGCAGGCGAAGGCGAAGGCCGTGAAGCCGAAGCTCGAGAAGCTGATCACGCTCGCCAAGCGCGGCGACCTGCACGCGCGGCGCCAGGCGCTCTCCGAGCTCGGCCAGGACAGGTTCCTCGTCCACAAGCTGTTCGAGGAGGTGGCGCCGCGCTACGCGGACCGCAACGGCGGCTACACCCGGATCGTCAAGCTCGGCCCGCGACGCTCGGACTCGACCGAGATGGTCTTCCTCGAGCTCGTCTGAGCCGCCTGCCGTCGTCCGGCGGCGTCCTCGTGAGCATCGCTCGCCTCAAGATCGCCTACGACGGGTCCGGTTTCGTCGGCTGGGCGGCTCAGCCGGGCCAGCGCACCGTCCAGGCCGAGGTCGAGTCCGCGCTCGAGCGGATCCTCGGCGAGCTGGTCGAGCTCACCGTGGCCGGGCGCACCGACGCCGGCGTCCACGCCACCGGTCAGGTGGCGAGCTTCGAGCACCACCGTGAGCTCCCGGACCGCCTCGCCGAGCGCCTCAACGCGGTGCTCGCCCACGACGTCGCGGTGCTCGACGCGGGATCGGCTGGAGAGGGCTTCGACGCCCGGCGCTCGGCTACCGCGCGGGCCTATCGCTACCGCGTGCTTGCCTCTCGCGTCCGGGATCCATTCGAGGAGCGCCGGGCGCTTTGGTGGCGCCATCCGCTCGACCGTGAGCTGCTCGACGCGTGCGCGGCGGCGGCCGTCGGCAAGCACGACTTCACCGCCTTCACGCCGACCCAGACCGAGCACGCCCTGCTCGAGCGCAACGTGACCGCGTGCGAGTGGACGGAGGACCGTCCTTGGCCCGACCCCGGCGTCCGCGGAAGCGGAGCGCAAGCGGCGAGCGGGAAGTTGTTGGTTCTGCGGATCGAGGCGCCGTCCTTCATGCGCAGCCAGGTGCGCGTCCTGGTCGGGACGATGCTCGAGGTCGCCGGCGGCCGGCGCTCACTCGAGGACTTCCGCTCGCTGCTCGGGGGCGCGCCGCGCGAGCGCGGCGGGGAGACCGCTCCGGCACATGGCCTCTACCTGGTCGAGGTCCGTTACTGAGCTGCGCGGCTCGCGGCTGCGCTAGCCGAGGTCGGCTCGCGCCCCCCGGGCGGTCGGGATCGACCCCGTACGGACCGCGGGCGCCTGGCCGCGACGCAGCGGCCGGCGGACCTTCACCCGCTCGGCGACCACGTAGGAGCCGACGACCAGCAATGCCGCCAGCACCTGGGCGCCGATCGTCTCCCAGTAGGGGTAGATCTCGAACCAGGACCCCATCCACTCCGGGACCGAGAACGGGGTTCGGTGCATGCCGATCCAGCCGAGCTCGGCGAACGAGAGCGCCGTCCCGCCGATCATCACCACGAGCACCACCGCGACCATGACCCCGGTGAGGATCAGCATCTTGCGGTAGGGCAGCTTGCGGTGCAGCCAGAAGGTGACCACGCCGACCACCGCCGTCCCCGCGAGCCCGATCGCGACGCCCTCGAGCACGGTTCCCGCCCCGCTCTGCAGCTCGAGGTTCTGGAGGAAGAGCACGACCTCGAAGCCCTCGCGATAGACGCTGGTGAATCCGAGCGCGATCAGCCCGATCGTGGCTCCGAGGCCGGCCCGCGTCAGCACCCTGCGGCGCCGACGGTGGTGGCGGCCGATCCAGTCGGACCAGTAGACCTTGTGAACGAACCAGTTGAGGACGACCAGCAGGACGACGATCGCGATAAAGCCGGTGATCGCCTCGAGCTTCGGGCCCAGCGGCGAGGCGACCTCGAGCATCGCCTGGACGACGAACCAGGTGGCGATCGTGGCCACGAAGGCGCTCGCCGCACCCACCGCCATCGGCCTTCGCTTCGAGCGGTTGGCGCCCACCAGGCTGGCCGAGACCGCGGCGAAGATCAACACCGCCTCGAGGCCCTCGCGAAAGACGATCATCCCCGAGTTGAAGACGACCGTCGCGTGTCCCTGCTCGCCGCCGACCTCGGTTGGATCGACAGGCCCCGTCTGTGCGGTGGCCATCAGGTAGACGGCGCCGGTCAGCACCGCCAGCCCGCAGAGCCACCAGGCCAGCCGGGCCCGCGGTTCGAGTCGTCCCTGATCCACAGTTAGGGTACCCTAATACATCGCGGCGTTGGGTGCCGGCCCATCCCCCAGCCGCTCGGTTGCGCCAATCCCTGGAGGTCTGCTAAGAATTAGGGACGCCTAATTCTCAGGTATCGGCTAGCGGGCGGGAGCGGAAAGGAAGAGGCGGATGGGATCGTTCGTGATCACCCTGCGAGAGGGCTTCGAGGCGGCGCTGATCGTCGGTCTGATCCTTGCATACCTGAAGAAGACCGACAGCCTCGAGCATGCCCGCGCCGTGTGGCTCGGGGTCGGGTTCGCGGTCGTCGCCAGCCTGATGATGGGAGGGATCCTCTTCCTCACCGTCGGCGAGCTCGAGGGCTCGGCCGAGCAGCTCTACGAGGGCACCGCGATGGTGCTCGCCGCCGCGGTCGTCACCTGGATGGCGTTCTGGATGAAGAAGCAGGCGCGTACGATCGGCGCCGAGCTGCGGGCCCGGGTGAGCGATTCGCTGCGCGCCGGCGGCGGGCTGGCGCTGGCGGCCGTCGCCTTCGTCGCCGTCGCCCGCGAGGGACTCGAGACCGGACTGTTCTTGTTTGCCTCGACCGAGAATGCGGGTCCGGTGCTTGCGGTCTCCGCCGCGCTCGCCGGACTGGTGGTGGCGATCGGGCTCGGCGTGGGGTTCTATCGCGGGGCGCTGCGGCTCGACCTGCGCAGGTTCTTCCTCGTCACCGGAGTGCTGGTGATCGTGTTCGCCGCCTGGCTTGTCTACGGCGGGCTGCACGAGTTCGGCGAGCTCGCCGAGAGCGAGCTGCTCGAGACCGTCGCCCCGCTCGCCGGGATCGCCTACGCCCTCGGCCTCGGGGCCTTCTACGTCCGAGGCGTCGGCAAGTCCGGGGCCTCCGCCCCCGCGCCGGCACGCGCCGCGGCCTCAGCCGACGCCTAGACGAGGCTCGCCGGCCCCGCTTGGGGCCGTCCGTAAAATCGGCCCTCGGCCGACAACGGACGGATGCTCGTTCTGCTCACAAACGACGACGGGATCGGGGCCAGCGGCCTGCATGCGCTGCGCCGCGCGCTCGCGCAGATCGACGGCGTCGAGGTACGTGTGATCGCGCCGCACATGAACCGCAGCGGCACGGCGCGCAGCATCACCACGCACTCGCCGATCTGGGTCGAGGAGGTCGAGCTCGACGACGGCACGGTGGGCTTCGCGACCGAGGGCACGCCAGTCGACTGCGTGCGCTTCGCCGACCTCGGCCTGCTCGGTGAGCGTCCCGACCTGATCGTCTCCGGGATCAACCACGGGGCGAACCTCGGCGACGACATCACCTACTCGGGCACCGTCGCGGCGGCGTTCGAGGGGATCGTGCTCGGCCTCCCCGCGGTCGCGGTCTCCCAGCAGGCGGGGATCGGCGGCATGGGCTACGCCGGGCGCGAGTACGAGTTCGCGGTCTCGGCCGCGGTCGCCCGCGAGCTGGTGCGCAAGCTGATCGACGACCCGATGCCGGCCGGAACGCTGATCAACGTCAACTGCCCTGCGGGCGAGCTGCGCGGGATCGAGCTCACCCGGCTCGGCAAGCGGCTCTACAACGACGAGCTGAGGCTGGTCGAGGAGGACACCGAGGGCCGCCGCCGATACGAGATCTACGGCTTCGAGCCCTCCTATGAGGACGAGCCCGGCACCGACCTCGCCGCGGTCGCCCGCGGCAGGGCCGCGATCACGCCGATCCACTTCGAGCTCACGGCCCACGAGGAGCTCGAGCGCCTTGCCGGCTGGGACCTCGACGCGCTCGCCGCCTCGATCGGCAGCCTCCCGACCGCATGAGCGCGCCGCCCGAGGCGGAGAAGCGCGTCGCCGCGCTGCGCGACGAGATCGCCAAGCACGATCACTCCTACTACGTCCTCGACGAGCCGACGATCGGCGACGACGTCTACGACGAGCTCCTCGACGAGCTGCGGGCGCTGGAGGAGCAGCACCCCGAGCTGCTGACTCCGGACTCGCCGACCCAGCGGGTGGCCGGCGGGATGGAGCCGCTCGACAAGTTCGTCCAGGTCGAGCACCTGGAGCCGATGCTGTCGCTCGGCAACGCCCGCGGCGCCGACGAGTTCCGCGCCTGGGAACAGCGCCTGCACAACCGCCTTCGCAGCCTCGACATCGAGCCCGGCGAGCTGCGGTTCGTCTCCGAGCCGAAGATCGACGGGATCGCGATGTCGCTGGTGTACGAGGACGGCGAGCTGACGCGGGCCGCGACCCGCGGCGACGGCGTGATCGGCGAGGACGTGACCCACAACGTGCGCACGATCGAGGCGGTGCCGTCGCGGATCGACGCCGCGCCGGCCACGATCGAGGTCCGCGGGGAGGTCTACTTCCCGCGCGCCGCCTTCGCCGAGCTCAACGAACAGCGGGCGTCCGAGGGCTTGGCGACGTTCGCTAATCCGCGAAACGCGACCGCGGGGACGATCCGTCAGCTCGACCCCAAGGTGGCGGCCGCGCGGCCGCTCTCGATCTGGTGCTATGGCACCGGCGCGCGCGACGGGGTCGAGTTCGCGACCCATTCGGAGGAGCTCGAATGGCTGCGCTCCCACGGCTTCAAGGTCCAGGAGGACGTCGCCGAGCACGACAACGCCGATGAGGTCGTCGAGCGCTGCCTGTGGTGGGAGCAGAAGCGCGAGTCGCTGGACTTCGAGATCGACGGTTGCGTGGTCAAGGTCGACCAGCGCGGCCTGTGGCGCGAGCTCGGCGTCGCCGGTCGCGAGCCGCGCTGGGCGATCGCCTGGAAGTTCCCGCCGATCACCGCCACGACCAGGCTGAACAGGATCGTCTGGAACGTGGGGCGCACGGGCCGGCTGCTGCCGTTCGCGATGCTCGAGCCCGTCCACGTCGGCGGGGTGACGGTCTCGACCGCCACCCTGCACAACGAGGAGGACCTGGCGAAGAAGGATGCTCGCGAGGGCGACGAGGTGGTCGTGACCCGCGCCGGCGACGTGATCCCACAGGTGATCGCGCCGCTGATCCAGCGCCGCGAGGGCAAGCGGCTGCGCAGGCCGCGCCCGCCGAAGAAGTGCCCGGCCTGCGGCACCGCGACGATCAAGCCCTCGGACTCGGTGTGGACGATCTGCCCCAACCGTCGCGGCTGTCCCGGGCAGAACTTCCAGCTCGTCAAGCACTTCCGCGGCGCGATGGACATCGAGGGCCTGGGCGAGAAGAATGCGATGCGGTTCCTCGACGAGGGGCTGATCACCGATCCAGCCTCGATCTACGACCTCACCTGGGAGCGGATCGCCGAGCTCGACGGCTTCGGCGAGACGTCGGCCAAGGCACTGATCACCGAGATCGAGCGCTCCAAGGAGCGGCCCTTCGGGCTCGTGCTCTACGCGCTCGGACTGCCCGGGATCGGCTATGTGAACGCCAACGCCCTCGCCGCGCACTTCGGCACCATCGACGCCCTGCTTCATGCCGAGCCCGAGCAGATCACCGAGGTCGAGGGGATCGGCCCGGTTCTCGCCGAGCAGCTCGACGAGGAGCTCTCCGACGAGGCGGTCGTGGAGCTGATCGAGCGCCTGCGCGAGCGCGGGCTGCGCTTCGAGCTCTCGGAGGCCGAGCGCCGCGCCGAGGGCGGGGCGCTCGAGGGAAGGACGTTCGTGCTCACCGGGACGCTTCCGACCCTGAGCCGCGACGAGGCGACGAGGCTGATTCGCGGCGCGGGGGGAAAAGTCACCGGCTCGGTGTCGAAGAAGACCGACTACCTGGTCGCCGGCGACAGCCCGGGCTCGAAGCTGGCGAAGGCCGAGGAGGTCGGAACCGAGGTCCTCGACGAGGACGGGCTGCGCGGGCTGCTCTCGGAATCCGGCGCGCCCGAGCCGACGCCGAAGCGGGGCGCGCTGCCGCCGCAGCGGCGCTAGGGCTGGTAGCGGGCGATCGCCGCCGCGATGTGATCCTGGGCGACGCGTGCGGCGCCGATGTCGACCGAGTTGTTGAGGACCGAGAAGACGACCGTGTGCCCGCCCGCGGTGCAGTAGCCGGAAAGCGCCGAGACGTCGGAGAGCGTCCCGGTCTTGGTGTGGCAATTGCCCTCCGCGGCGGTGCCCCGCATGCGATCGGCGACCGTGCCCTCGCGCCCAGCAACCGGAAGCGAGTCGACGAACGCCGAGCCGTTCTCGTCGTCCGTCGCCATCGCCGCCAGCAGCTTCCCGACCTGTTCGGGCGAGACGCGGTTGTGGCGCGAGAGGCCCGATCCATCGCTCGCCTGGACGCTCGTCCCGACCGAGTCCGCGAACGCCTCGACCCGCCGCGCCCCGCGATCACGGGTTCCGCGCTTGCCGCCCGTGGCGGCGAGGCGCTTGAGCAGCATCTCGGCGAAGAAGTTGTTGGAGGGGACGTTGGTCTCCTCGACCAGCCTCGCGACGGTCGGAGATTCGACCTTGGCGAGCGGGTCGTGCTCGAGCATCCCTTTCGGCAGGTTCGCGCGGCCGACCCTGCCCGCGACGCGGACTCCCCGCTTTCGCAGCGCCTTCTTCAGCGCCTTGGCGGCGACCAGCTCGGGGTCATGGGCATAGCCGGCACCGTCGAAGCCGTCGTTGAACGAGAGGCCCGACAGCGGGCTCAGGTAGGGGCCGGCGCGGCGCTCGCGGTCGAAGATCGAGTCGTCGGCGAGCACGCTGCCGGTGATCCGCCGGACGCCCTGCTGCGCGATGTTGCCGGCGAGCTCGGAGACCCGGCTCACCGGCTGGTCGTGGGCACGGGCGAAGCGGGCGGTCCCGAACGCGGGATCTCCGTCGCCGACCACTACGAGGTCGCCGCTGAGTACTGAGTGTCGGGCCCCGGTGAGCTCGCCGCGGGGATAGGCGCGCGTGGAGAGGCGCTCGGTGGGTCCAAGCTTCGACAGGAACGCCGCCGTGGTGAACAGCTTCTCGTTCGATGCCGGGATCCTGCGGCTGGCGGCCTGATCGGAGAACAGCACGCGGTCATCGTTGGCGTCGACGTCATAAACCCAAGCGCCGCTCGAGCCGCCGGCTCGGTTCATCGCGTCGGTGAGCTCGACCCGAAGCTCCGATCTGCTCAGCGCCCGCGCGGACGCCGCACGCGACTTTGGCCGGGCGATCGGCGTGCTGCCTCCGTCGCCGGCGGAGACGGTCGTTACGCTCTCGTGAGCCGTCGCGGTGGCCCCGCCGAGGCCGCCGGCGGCGAGCGCACAGGCGGCCGACAACGGCGCGAGGACTCTGCGTATCCCCTGCATCCGGGCGTCAGGCTAGCGAGCCCGCGGACCGGGGCGCGACGGTACGCCTGTACCGGCTGGAATAATCGATCAGGCCGATGGGCAAGGTCGTCGATCTCGAGACCGCAGGAAGCGAGCCACAGGCGGCGAGACGCCGCCGAGCGCGGCGCGAGGCGTCGAGGACCGCACTCGTCCTCGGCGGTGGTGGATTCACCGGCGGCGTCTATGAGATCGGTGCGCTGCGCGCGCTCGACCTCCTGGCGGCGAACCGTACCGTGAACCAGTTCGACGTCTACGTCGGCACCAGCGCCGGATCGTTCGTCTCCAGTCTGGTCGCCAACGGGGTGACGCCCGAGGAGATGATGAGGGTGCTGAATCGGGACCTCCCCTCGCCGATTCGCGACATCGATCTCGCCACGCTGCTGAAGCCGAATTACGGCGGCTTCTTGAAGAGCTCGCTGACCCTGCCGCTGAAGCTGCTCGGGGCGCTGCGCGAGCTGGCCGAGAATCTCGGCGAGGTCTCCGCCGTCGACCTCGCAACCGCGCTCTCCTCGGGGCTTCCGACCGGCGTCTACTCGGGCCGCGGGATCGAGCGCTACCTCGACGAGGTCCTTTCCGATCCCGACCGGTCGAACGACTTCCGGATGCTCGAGCGCGAGCTGTACCTGGTCGCCACCGACCTCGACACCACCGAGCGCATCGTGCTCGGTGAGGGCGAGTGGGCGGGGGTGCCGATCTCGAAGGCGGTCTCCGCGTCAGGCGCGCTGCCCGGGATCTACCAGCCCGTCGAGATCGCGGGCCGCGAGCTGATCGACGGCGGCATCCTCTCGACCACGAACATCGACGTCGCAATCGAGCGCGGGGCGAAGTTCGTGGTCGCGATCAATCCGCTCGTCCCCTACGTCAACGACTTCTCCAAGAACATCCCGACGATGACCGGCTCGCGGGTGCGCCGGGTCTCCGATATGGGCATGGCGGCGATCGCCAACCAGGTCTTCCGGCTGCTCTCCCACGACCGTCTGCACCGCGCAGTCGAGATCTGGGAGGAGCGCTACCCCGGCGTCGACATCATCCTGATCGAGCCCGAGCTCGACGACGAGCTGATGTTCGGGACCTCGATCCTCGATTACCGCGCCCGCCTTCAGATCGCCAAGCACGGGTTCGAGTCGGTGACCATGAAGCTGGCCCGCGACTACGACCGCTACAAGGCGATCGCCGAGCGCCACGGAATCGAAATCTCCGCCCGGCGCGTGCGCCACGTGCTCGATCAGGTCGAGCGCGAGGCCGAGAACCTGTCCGCGTGGCGCCGGGTGCTCGAGCAGACGACCTCGGCGCTGCTGCGTTCCTCGCCCGGCGATCGCAGAGCGTCCGCCGACCCCGGGGATTAGGGGATCTCGGGCGCCGGCGGCCCGGCCCCGCGCTAGCGGCAGATCCGGACCCGCTTCTGAAGGCTGAACTCACGCCCGTCGACCATCTCGGCGAGCGCCCGGATCTCCGGGCGCCGTGGCCCGCGCAGCAGCCGGGGCCTGATCCGCTCTGAGAGCGGCGCGGCGCGATCCCTGCCTTCCGGCCTCGAGCCGACGCTGAAGGAGACCTGCTCGACCGCGGCGACGCCCGCGCCCCGGACCCGGACGATGAAGTCGCGCGCCGGCCGACAGGAACGGCCGTGCGCGCGGATCGAGCGCGGCAGCTCCAGGCGCAGCGAGGGGTGGGTGCGGCAGGTCTCTCCGGCACACGAGCGCAGCGTCGCCAGGCGCGAGGCGAGCGCCGCCTCGACGGCCGAGTAAGCGGGGCTCCCATGCAGGTTGGTGAGCTCGTAGGGATCGCCGCGCAGGTCGTAGAGCTCGACCTCGCCCGTGGCGTTCTCGACGTAGGCGTAGCGCGAGGTCCGGATCGCGGCGAAGCCGCCGCTCTGCGGCGCCAGGTCCTCCTCGTCCTCGAGCACGTCGCCCTTCTCGAGCAGCAACTCTCGGCCATGCAGGCGCTCAGGGTGCCTGGCGAACGGCAGCAGCGAGCGCCCGTCCTCGGGAAGGCCGGCGCTCGCGCCGGCCGCGTCGAGGACGGTTGGCGCGAGATCGGCGTTGATCGACAGGTCCTCGACCGTGGCGCCTGCGGCGATCCCCGGTCCGCGGATCACCAGCGGCACCCGGATCGACTCCTCGTAGACCCGGTTCTTGCCGCTCTGGACGCGATGCTCACCGTGGAAGAACCCGTTGTCGGAGGTGAACACGATCAGGGTGTCGTCGAGCTCGCCCGAGGCGCGCAGGGCGGCGACGATCCGGCCCACGCCCTCGTCCACCGAGAGCAGCGACTCCAGCCGGCATCGGTACTTGCGCTGGATGTTCGCGAGCTCGGAGGCGGTGATCGACGGCAGCGCCCGGATCGCGGCCGGCTTGTCGGAGACGTCGGCCTCGTTGAAGCTGGACGGCTGGGGCAGTGGCTCGTCGTCGAAGGCGGTCGCGTGCCGCGGCGCCGGCTTCGGCGCCGCGTTGCCGCAGTCGGAGGGGGGTTGGGGGTTGGGGTTCGGCCCGCCGCCATGGGGCGCGGTGTACATGACGCCGAGGAAGAACGGCCCCCCGGGAGCGTGACGGTTGATCGCCTCCACGGCGAGATCGGTGAACACGTCCTGCTTGAAGTCGCCGACCGCTTGGCCGCGGTCGACGAGGGCTCCGTTCTGGTTCAGCGTGTAGTCGTAGACGCTCTGGACGGTCCCTCCGGTGGCCGCGTACCACTCGTTCCAGCCGGGCGGCACGTAGGCCGCGTCGCTGGCACCGGTGCCGTACCCGTTCAGGTACTTGCCGACGTGGATCGTCTGGTATCCCGCCGCCTGCAGCCACAACGGCAGGGTCGAGGAGTCGTCGAACTTCGTCGCGCCGCCGTCGGGCGCGCCGTTGCCGAGCACGCCGTGGTTGTGGGCGTACTGGCCGGTGTAGAAGGTCGCCCGCGACGGACAGCACAGCGGCCAGTTGGTGAAGTTGTTCGCGAAGGTCGTGCCCTTGGCGACGAGCTCGGAGCCGACCTCGCCCATGAACGGCAGCGACGCCTGGGTCTGGTCGTCGGTCATCACCACGACGACATTGGGGCGCGGCGGCGGCTGGGTGCTCGCGGGTGCCGGCGCGGACAGAGAGCCGAGCACGAGCGCGGCGGCGACCGCGCCGGCCGTACCCCCGAGTCCGAGTCCAGCTCGCATCGACCCCGAAACCCGGGGTCGCCGACGAAGTCGCGCTCAGGCGGGAGGCGCCGGCTCGGCCGCGCCGTAGAGCGAGTCGATCTCGGTGGCGTACTTGTCGGCGACCACGTTGCGCTTCACCTTCATCGTCGGGGTCAGCTCGCCGCCCTCCTGCGAGAGGTCCCGGGGCAGGATCTCGATCTTCTTCACCTGCTCGACGCGGGCGAACTTCCGGTTGATCTGCTCGACGTGGGCCTCGATCGACTCGCGAACGTCGCGATTCGATGCGAGCGCGTCGAGATCGGCGTCGATGCCGCGGTCGCGGGCGTAGGCCGCCGCCTCCTCCGGATCGAGCGTCACCAGGGCGACGAGGTAGGGGCGGCGGTCGCCGACGACGACACACTGCGAGACGAGCGGGTGCTGCTTGATCTCCGCCTCGAGATTGGCCGGGGTGATGTTCTTGCCGCCCGCGGTGATGATGATGTCCTTCTTGCGGCCGGTGATCTTCAGGTAGCCGTCGGCGTCGATCTCGCCGATGTCGCCGGTGTGCAGCCAGCCGTCGACGAGCGTATCCCGGGTCGCCTCCTCGTTCTTGTAGTAGCCCTGGAAGATGTTCGGACCCTTGGCGAGCACCTCACCGTCCTCGGCGATCTTGATCTCGCACCCGGGGAACGGCCTGCCGACCGTGCCCCACTTGAAGTCCTCGGGCGTGGCGATCGTCGCCGCGGTCGAGGTCTCGGTCATTCCCCAGCCCTCGAGCACGAGCACCCCGGCGGCGTCGAAGAACTCGAGGATCTCGGGGTTGATCGGAGCCGCGCCGGTGACCGCGAGCTTCAGCTTGCCGCCGAACAGCGCGCGGATCTTCGACAGCACCTGCTTGTCGGCGACCCGGTACTGGAGCGCGAGCAACGGGTTCGGGCGCTTGCCCTCGCGCTCGAGCCGGCGGACCTTCTTGCCGACGTCGACCGCCCACTCGAACACCGTCTTCTTGAGCCCGCCCTCCTTCTCGACGTTGGCGGTCGCGGCGGTGTAGATCTTCTCGAAGATCCGCGGCACCGACGGGAAATAGGTCGGCTTCACCTCGCTCAGGTTGGAGAGGATCTTCAGCGGGTCGCGCTCCCAGTAGGCGAGCGTGGCGCCGAGGTCGAAGGTCCCGAGCTGGATCAGCAGCGCGAACGAGTGGGCGAGCGGAAGGAAGAGGTAGGTGACCTCGCTCTCGTTGAGCACGCTCACCGAGTGGACCATGTCGAGCATCGAGCGGTAGTTGCCGTGCGAGATCACGCAGCCCTTCGGCGGCCCGGTGGTTCCCGACGTGTAGATGAACGTGCAGATGTCCTCCGGGCCGACCGAGCTCCAGCGGCGCTCCCAGTCGGCGTCGGAGCCGCTGGAGCCGCGCTCCAGCAGGTCGTCGAGGGAGATCGTGTCGGCGGACTCGCCGCTCATCCGGATCACGTGCCGGAGCGCCGGACACCGGTCGCGGACCTGGCGCACCTTCGCCTCCTGCTCCTCGTCCTCGACGACGACCGCCACCGCGTCGGAGTTCTCGAGCACGTACTGGCACTCCTCCGGCGAGTTGGTCTGGTAGATCGGTACGACCGTCGCGCCGGCCGAGAGCGCCGCGAAGTCGAAGTACGTCCACTCGGGGCGGGTGTTGGAGAGGATCGCGACCTTGTCGCCCTTCTCGATCCCGAGGTCGACCAGCCCGAGCGCGAGCCTGCGGACGATCTCGCCGACCTCGGTGTAGCTCTTCGCCGTCCAGGCTCCCGAGTCGTCCTTGTAGAGCACCGCCCGCTTCGGCCCGTGCTTGCGGACGGCGAGCGGCAGCAGATCCGCCAGCGTCTTCGCCCCGGTTCCCGCCTCGGTCGCCGACCTCTCGACGGTCGCCGTCTCCATTGCCTTCCTCTCGGTCGTTGGTACCCGCCGGACGCCACGGCGCGCCCGGAACGAAAGCTACCTCAGGTGGGAGACCGGGAGTCCAGACACCGCCGCCACCCGAGGGGGCGGCGAGGGGCGAGCGGTCGTGCCGGGGACGCTCTAGGCCGCGGTCTGCGGCGTGTTCGCCGCGCTACCGAGCTGACGGAGGTTCGAGACAAACAGGGTCTTGTCGATCCTGCCGTTGAAGATCGGAACGCCCATCTCCATGCACTTGGAGATCACCTCCCGCCGCTTCATGTTGACTTCGTCGGCGAGTTCCGTGGGCGTCAGGTGGTTGGACACGTACCGGCTCCTCTCTCGCTGTCGATCAGCACGATCAAGTCTTATCGGTTCGGCCGGATGTGTCAACGGAAACGGGCGCAAATAGCGGCCTCGCGACCGGGCCGGAGGCCGTGATCGGGGCGCCAAACGGCGCCCGCGCGCGCGGCGCCGCGGCGCTCCCGGCGGCGCCCGCATAACATTTCCGGGCGATGGCGAACGAGCTGACCGAGGACGCGCCCGAGCGGCCCGCGGGCGACGGCCGAGGCGAGTTCATCGACTCGCTGATGGACACCGAGCTCTATTCGATCGGGGCCTACTTCTGCGACGAGCACCCCGAGCTCGTCGATGAGGTCGTGGCCCGCAGCGAGGAGATCGAGCGCTCCGGCCTCGAGGGCTACGCGACCGGGGCCGGAACCGGCGTCGAAGAGACGTTCGAGACGCTGCTCACCGGCCTGGCGGTCCGCTACTACAAGGCGGTCGCCGGCTAGCGCCGGCGCGATCCCGAGGTGAGCCCCTGGGTACCGCGCGCCCTGCTCGGCCTTGCCGTGCTCGGGATCGCTTACGCGATCTACTCGATCTCGGTCGGCGAGGGCGGCCCGAAATCGGCGGCCGTCGGCGGGGTCAACGACGTGCAGCGAATCTTCGGGGGCGTCACCCAGGACGGAGCGTTCCTCGGCTCGCGCGACGCGCAGACCACGGTCACCGTGTTCAACGACCTGCAGTGCAGGCCGTGCGCGGACTTCGAGATCGAGACGATCGACCCGATCGTCGATGAGCGTGTCCGCGACGACGAGGTGCGATTCGAGTTCCGCAACTTCTCGCTGGCGCCCAACGACACCACGCTCGCCGCGATCGCCGCCGAAGCCGCCGGCGAGCAGGACCGCCAGTGGCAGTACCTCGACACCTTCTTTCGCAACCAGGACATCGCCGCGGGCCGGGCGATCGACGAGGAGATCCTGCGCGAGGTCGCCGAGGCCGTGCCGGAGCTCGACATCGACCGCTGGCAGCGCGCGTACGAGTCGCCCGCGAGCGAGGACCTCGTCCGCGACGACGCCATGCTCGCCGCCGAGCTCGAGCTACCGGCGCAACCCGCGGTGATCGTCGATGGTCCCGGGGGTGACCGCAAGCTGATCGAGACCCCGAGTCGCCAGCAGATCGAGGCCGCGGTCGATCAGCTGTCGACTCCGACCTGATCGGCGCTGCGCGGTTCGATGCCGGCGGGCGTCTCCGCCCGGCTGGGCGTGCGCCGCAACTGTCGGTGGACACGGTGGGTGACGAGCAGCAGGGCGATCAGTATTGCGGCGCCGATCCAGACGATCGGATCGTTGGGAGACAGGGTCTCGAGCCGGCTTCCGAGATAGACGAAGACGGCCGTCAGCGGCAGGTAGCCGATCGCGGTCGTCCACACGAAGGTGACGAAGTCGGCTCGGGCCGCGCCCGCTGCGATCGAGAACAGGCTGAAGGGGACGATCGGGACGAGGCGCATGCCCAGCAGCAGGGTCGGCCCGCCGGCCTCGACCATGCCCTCGACGCGCTCGAAGCGGTGCTCTCCGATCAGCCGCCACAGCAACGGCCTGGCGGCGTGGCGTCCGACCCAGTAGGCGAGTACGCCGTTGGCCAACCACCCCGCCATCACCAACGGCAGCCCGGCCCAGAACCCGTAGACGTAGCCCGCCGCCGCGTCGAGGATCTCGGCCGGATACCAGACGACGACGTGCGACAGGGCGAGTCCGAAGGTGATCAGCAGCCCGCCGAAGCCGAGATCGCGCAGGTCACCACGCAGATCGGCCGTATCGCCGGAGATCGCGTCGCCGATGCCCGAGCGCAGCGGCTCGATCGCGAGCGCGAGCGCCGCCATCACGGCGATGCCCGCGAGCGTGACGACGATTCCGGCGACCGGCATCGGCTCGTCGGAGCCTCCCCCTCGGGCTTCCCTCGCTGGCGAATCGCCCGACACTCCATGAGTATGGCGCGGCCGCGGCCCCCGACCCTCGCCGTGGCGGAGCGCGCGTTTTTCGCAATACTGGTCCTCTCGGGGCGTGGCGCAGCCTGGTAGCGCGCACCGTTCGGGTCGGTGAGGTCCCCGGTTCAAATCCGGGCGCCCCGATTGGCACCGGGGGGGTGCAGTGGGGTGAATGGTGCACATCCTCCCTACGAAGCCCCCGCCCGGTGCCATGCAAGGGGGTGCAGGGGGATGCACGTCGTCCGTGCCTGAGCTGCGGCGGCAATCGTCGAACGCGCCACACGGCTGCCACACGCGACGGCGGCTCCTGCCACATGCGAGGCGCCACCGGCTAGCCCGCGCACGCCCGGTAGCCCGGTCGAAGTGGCGCTGAGCATCGCCCGGCCCCAACACCTGCTCACCCAGGACCCGATCTGCAGGCTCGGGTCCACCACGGCGGCTCTCACGATGCGATGGAGCCGGACGCTTAGGCAGTCGAGGCCGGAGGTTGTACCCGAGCGAGGTCGGGGACGGACGTGGCGGCTATCGACCGACTGCCCGCCTTGCCTAGACCGACCTCGTACCCGTACGGCAGTCATGGCAGAGAGGCTCGTCGCCAAGACGCAGCCTCTCCTACCCAACCCCGAAACCCACCGGCAGTTAGAGGAAGGAGAAATGAGGACCGACAACCGCAGCCGCCCGAGTCGTAACCGGAGCCGCCCGCTTCGCCGCTACTACCTGACCCCGAGGGTGTGGAACCGGACCTGCTCACACTGCGGCCACTTCGGCTCGATCGCCTACCGCCACACCCCGAGGGCCTATGCGTGTCGGTCCTGCATCGAGGCGCTGGGGATCAAGCCCCAGGAGTCGAAGGCGTGGCGCGAGGGCGGGGCGAGGGCGGGCGCGGCGGTGACGATCCGCCACGTCGATCCCGCGACCCTTCGATCCGACGGATCGAGACCGCAGAATCGATGGTGATGCCGACGATGGTCTCCGTCCCGATCGCCGACACCGCGCAGATGAGGCGGCTGATCGAGTTCGCCTCCGACGTGACCAGGCTCGCCGATCAGCGGATCGACCTAGACCTGCGCGAGCTGATCGACGGACTGCATGCCGACCTACTCAACCTGAAGGAGGACGAAGATGAGGACCAGGTTTGTGGGCGTCGGTGCCCTGATCTGTGCGTTCGCCCTGACGGCGGTCGCCTACGGCGCGGTAACGCCGATCCCGCCCAGTGACCCCGCATTGTCCGGGTACTGCCCGCCCGGCCCCGGCGGGGTCGCGCTCCAGGGAGATGACGCCGACGACACCATCACCGGGACGCCGAACAAGGACCTGGTTCGCGCCGGCGGCGGCGGCGACACGATCACCGGACTCCCCGGCGACGACTGCCTCGACGGGCAGGCCGGCAAGGACAAGATCAGGGGCGGCGGCGACAGGGACGAGCTCCAGGGCGGCGACGGCGGCGACCTCATTTACGGCGGCGGCGACGGGGACACGATCAAGGGCGCCGGCGGCAACGACAACATTTACGGCGGCGGCGGCGGCGACCTGATCAACCGCCACGGCGGCGGCGGCCAGGACACGGTCAGGGGTGGTGGCGGCGGCGACGAGATTCACGGCGGCGGCGGCAACGACAAGCTCAAGGGCGGCGGAGGCAACGACAGCATCTTCTCCGCCGAACTCGGCAAGAAGGACAAGATCAACTGCGGCGGCGGCTTCGACACCGTCGACGCCGACAACAAGGACGTCGTCAAGAAGAACTGCGAGCGGGTGAACCCGTCGTAACCGCCGATGAGGATCGCCGTCTGGTAACCGCGTAGGTCATGGGGCGCGGAGCCTGGTTTATAAGCGCGGGCCGTTGGCTCACCGTGCCACTGCGCTGCGCAAAAATGCTGCGATTCTCCGGTTCGGGGTGTACGGTGGCCGTACCACCACCAGGAGAGGGGTTCGGCGGTCGAAGCGTGCGCCGCCCATGAAGGGGAAGGCGACATGGGTAAGCGATTCGTGATTGTGATTGGCGTGGCTGCGGCTGGCGTGATGGCGCTCGGGGCGCAGCCGGCGGCGGCGGTCCCCACGTACGGGACGCACCTGACGATCACCGCGGACCGGGGGCCGCTTTTCCACGGCTTTGTGAAGTCAGAGGTCAGGAAGTGCGAGGATGAGCGACGGGTGGTCCTGTTCAGGCAGCGCCCTGGGCCGGATGCCGAGCTCGGCACTGACCGAAGCGAGCCCACCAGTCACCATTTCGGCGGTTGGGGCGTCAAGGTCCCCCGAGCGCAGGCGGGGTGGCGTGTGTATGCCAAGGCGAAGCACAAGGTGCGCGAGCCGTACGTGTGCCTCGCCGACCGCTCGGAGACCTACACGTGGGGTTGATCCGAAGTGGTGGCTAAGCGATTCGCGATTGTGATCGGCGTGGCTGCGGCTGGCGCGATGGCGCTCGGGGCGCAGACGGCGGCGGCGTCCCCGGACGTCGTCAAGTACGACACGAAGGTGACGATCGCCGTGGACAGTGGCGCGACCTTTACCACGGCGAGGTGAGGTCAGAGGTCAGGAAGTGCATGGAGGGGCGACGGGTGATCCTGTTCAAGGTGCGGCCCGGGCCGGATCGCAAGCTCGACGCTGCCCCCGAACCCAGAGCCTTGTGGGCGGACCCGAGGACAGCACCCCCACGCCCCCTGGGGGGCGACGGTGCGCTTCCCTACGGAGGGTCAGCACGGCGACGTGTATGCCAAGGTGCAACGCGAGGTGGGCGATGGGTTCGTGTGCCGCGCCGACCGCTCGAAGACCTTGACGAGACCTTGGGAGGTCGACCGCTCCGAGACCCTGGGCGTGTCCGGCCTGGGCGTTCCAGCAGCGCTCGGGGCGCAGACGGCGGCAGCGGCCCCGGACGTCGTCAAGTACGACACGAAGGTGACGCTCCGCATCCACGGACCATGACCGTTTCATTTACTGGGTGCAGTCAGAGAGCAGGAAGTGCGAGCGTGGGCGACGGGTGGTCTTGTTCCAGGTGCGGCCCGGGCCGGATCGCAAGCTCGACAGTGCCCGAAGCGAGCATAGGTCCGGGCCGCGCCGGGGCGAAGCGGTACTAACCGCTAGCGGGGGTGGCGCCCGTGTCTGGTATGCCAAGGTGAGCCGCGAGGTGCACGATGAGTTCGTGTGCGGCGGCGACCGCTCGCAAGTGCATGACGACCGTTGATATCGGTAGGCGCGGCTCCCCTTTTGGCGCATCCCCTCAGATGCCGGGAAAGGTCGCCTTGTGGCTGGCAATCCCGGCACAGCGGGATCAGGTTGGCGAGCCGGTTGTCCATCGGGTCCGAGTTGACGTGATGGACCTCAAGCGGGCCGTCTGACCGGCCGCAGTCGGCGCATCGACGGCCATAGGCGGCGAACACCTGCGCCCGCAGCCGCGCAAGCTGTCGGCCCCGTGGGCGACGGGGTCGATGCTCGCGGCAGTAGCTGTCGTCGGTGAGCACGCCGCAGCGCAGGCAAGGTCGCTTCACAGCCAGCCCACGAGCCGGGTCGGTGCGGGTCGATCCTCAAGCCGATCGAGCGCCATCGCCAGGGCGACCACGCCGCGGCGGGGATCCGCGATGCGATCAGCGACCACCCCGAAGATTTCGAGTCGCAGCTCTCCGATCGGGAGCTCGGAACGCTCGCGAGCTTCGTCGCCGCCCCAGGATCGTGGCTTCGCATTCGGCCTTTCCGGCCCTCCCTTGCATTCACGATCGCCTGGGGTAGGTTCGGTGCCGGATCCAAGACCGGGAGGTTTGACGCTGATGTCCAGGACGCTTGCCCCGAAGCTCGTGCTCACCGCGGTCCTCGCCCTCGTCCTCTCCGGCCTGGCGATCAGCGCCGCTCCGGCGAGCAACACGGTCGAGATCGACAGCGAGATCATCATGCGCCCGAACTTCCCCGCGTTCCACGGCAAGGTCAAGTCCTCGAACGACGCCTGCGTCGAAAACCGGCTGGTGAAGCTGTTCAAGAAGAAGCGCAGCGGCGGACGGCGGCTGCTCGGCGAGACGCACACGAACAGCGCCGGCAAGTGGGCGGTGATCGTCGACCCGCTCAGCTCCGGCGTCTATCGGGCGGTCGTCAAGCAACGCTCGGAGGGCACCGCGGGGACGACGTTCGTCTGCCTGCGCGACAAGTCCCAGCGAGCGGTGGTCGACTGACCTAGGGTCGGCCATCAAGTCGCCGAGCGCCGACGACGGGCGCGCCAAGGACGCTGGTTGAGCTCAGGCCACCGGCGGTTCGTCGCCGGTGTGGCTTCCGGCTACGGCCCGAGGAAGCCGCCGTCGTAGCAGGGGTTGCCGCTGCAGGTGTCGCTGATCCGGCTCTGGGCGTCCGGCATCAAGAAGTCCGAGACCATCTGCTGCTCGGCGGCCTGCCGGCGCGGCAGCCCGTGTGGGTCGTCGCCGCTGGTGTTCGGGATGTTGCCCAGTGGTGGCGGGTCGGTGCCGATCACGCCGTCGTCGGGGTCCGACGGGGTGTTGCTCTCGCCGCCGGAGCCGGGCCGCACCGGGCCACCGTCCCAGTAGACGAGGGCCGAACCGCTGTAGGGATAGCTCGAGATCCGCGGGATGTTCCAGGCGACGTCGAACCCGGGCCAGCGTCCCTCGTAGAGAACCGGATCGTGGACCTGGGCGCCGATCGTCCGCGCCTGGACCTCGGCCTGGTAGTTGGTCACCTGATGGTCGCCGAAGGCGATGTTCATCAAGACCTCATGTGGGGGCGTGTTCGTGAGCGGGTTGTTGGTCATCCGCTGCGCGTATCCGTTCGGCTCCCCGCGATCCCAGAGCATCTGGATCAGCGACAGCAGCAGCGGCCGCGAGAGCTCGTTCGGATAGGCGGGGTAGAGGATCGACGCATAGGTCTCGAAGTCCACCGACCTCGTCAGCAGGGTCGAGTAGCCGATCGCCCCGACCCCGAGCGAGGCCCGAGTGAAGTCCGGCGAGACGGCGGTCAGCGCGCCGCCGAGGATCGCGCCCTGACTGTTGCCGTTGTAGTAGAGCTTCGAGGCGTCGATCACCGGCGCGCTCGCGGTGCTGACGCCGTCGGCATGGAAGGCCGGATGGCTGAGGAAGCCGCTCGGATTGTCCATCAGCCGTCCGAGCAGCAGCTCGTTTAGCAGGCCCTGCTGGGTCCGGTCGGCGAGCTCCGGGAACTTCGACATGTCCTCAAGGATGCCGACGGTGTTTGGGATGTCCTCGTTCGCGAACCCGATCTGGTCGGTGGCGCAGAAGACGAAGTCGTGCGCCTGTGCCAGCGTCCGCTGCGGGCTCGAGTCGACCTCGTCGGCGGACCCGAGTAGCCCGTGTCCGTAAAGCGACGGCCGACCGGGTGCGGCTCCGGGGTCATCGACGGCAGCGTGCGGGATGATGCAGTCGAAGTTGGCCTCGTAGGTCCCGTGCTGGACGGGGTTTCCGTTTGCGTCGAGGTCGAATCTGGCGGGCGCCTCGCAGTTGTTGGTCAGATAGCAGGGGACCGTGAACGTCCCCCTGACCCGCCGCGCGAGCTCCGTGCTCGGGTCGGTGTCGACGGTGGTGACGTTGAACGAAGGCGTGCCGCCCTGGACGATGCCGTCGGCGAGGTCCGTGTCGCCGAGCTGGGCGAAGGCGTCGTCGCGGATGTGCAGCATCCGACCTGCGTTGTTCTCGTCGCTGGCGACGGTGAAGTCCCAGGCGAGATAGAGGTCCCTGCGCTTGATCTTCGCCGTCCGCAGGGTCCGGAAGATCTTCTCGAACCGCTTGCGCTGGTCGTCGATCGCCCGCCGCCTGGAGGGCAGCTGGTCGCGGTAGTAGCGGAAGCCCTCCGGGGCCGCGAGCGTCGCGCCGCTCGCGTCCTTGAGCCTTCGCATCGCGACGATGTAGCGGTGCGTGGCCTCGAACTGCGTCGCGCCGTGGATCAGCAGCGCGGTCGTCGTCGGGCTGGTCGCGTTGGAGTCGAGCTCGACCCAGATCGGCACCCGCTCGCCGGTGCTCGCGTCGATGACGACGATCGGCTCCTTCGAGCTCTGCGACTGGTTGCGGCTCAGGTCGTTGAGCGGGATCGGGTTCGTCTTGGCGAACGCCGTCGGGTTGTCGAGGCCGGGCACGTAGAGCGTGATCACCTGGCCGGGGCTGAAGCCGTCGCTGGCGTTGTACGGATCGGCGTCGATCGGAACCCCGCTCGCGTTCTGGGGCATGCCGGCGTCGTTGAGGTTGATCCGCTTGCCGGTCCGGGTGGAGGAGTCCTTGACCGTGTAGTAGTCGTCGGGGAACGGCATCAGGCAGATCGAGCCGTCCTGGGCACCGATGAAGTCGCAGTCGGCGGCGCGGCCGAGATCGACCGGCTTCGGCTTGCACCTCTTCGTGTTCCGGGTCAGCTTGGCCTGTGCCTTGCCGGCGCCCTTGGCGCTGATTTGAATCTTGCGCGCCTCGCAGCTGCGGATCGCCTCCTTCGCCGCGCTGGTCAGCCGCAGGAGCGCCGAGGGGTGGCCGGGCTTCACCCGCGCGGCCCTGGCGAGCTTGCGGGGCTGCTGCTGGTCGAAGGTGGTCGACCGGGCCTTGACCTTGACCTTGTCCTTCTCGAGTCCCTTGACCTTGACCTTGAGCCCGCCCTTGCGGAGGATCTGCCTCTGGCCCTTCGTCTCGAGCTTCAGCGTCGCCTTCTTCGCCGCCTCGGGCGAGCCCGCCGCGGCAGGCGAGCTGGCGGCGAACGCGGTGACGGCGACGATCGCGACCATCGTGACCAGCAGCTTCGAGACCCGTCTCAACAATGTCTCCATCTCTCGGCTCGTCGGCCGCGGCCTCAATCGGCCGCGGTCAGCGCGGGCGCTCCCCCGCTCGCGACCGGCGACCATATCATCGCCAGCTGAGCTACAAAGGGCGACGATGCGAATCTTCGTCGCGGGCGCCACCGGGGCCGTCGGCAGGCCGCTCGTGCGGCGGCTGGTCGCGGCGGGTCACGAGGTCACCGGCATGACGCGGAGCGCCGAGCGCGCGGAGGCGATCCGAGCCGCCCGGGCGGAGGCGGTCGTCTGCGACGTCTTCGCCGCGGAGGCGCTCGCCGAGGCGGTCGCCGCCGCGCGGCCCGAGGTCGTCGTCCACGAGCTCACAGCGCTCCCGGCGCAGCTCGATATGCGCAGAAAAGACGTCTACGAGGCGAACAACCGGGTGCGCGTCGAGGGCACACGCAATCTGGTGCTCGCCGCCCGCGCGGCGGGCGCGCGGCGGCTCGTCGCCCAGAGCGTCTGCTTCCTCTACGCGCCGGTCGGAGCGATGGTCTCGAGCGAGGACTCCCCGACGCTTGGCTCCAACGCCCCGGGCGGTTTCGGCACCGCCGTGGCCGCGGCGCTCGACCTCGAGCGGCAGGTGCTCGCGGCGGACGGTGTCGACGGGCTCGTGCTGCGCTACGGGTTCTTCTACGGCCCGGGTACCCACTACGCCCCCGACGGCTACCAGGCCGACCAGGTCCGCAGGCGGCGGTTCCCGATCGTCGGCGACGGGGACGGCGTGTTCTCGTTCGTGCACGTCGACGACGCCGCCGACGCCACCGCCGCCGCCTGCGAGCGCGGCGAGCCCGGCATCTACAACGTCTGCGACGACGATCCGGCACGGCTTCGCGACTGGCTGCCGGTCTACGCGAGCGCGGTGGGAGCGAAGCCGCCACGGCGGATCCCGGCCTGGCTGGCGCGCCTCTTCGCCGGCAAGCCCCTGACCGCGATGCTCACCTCGCTGCGCGGGGCCTCGAACGCGAAGGCGAAGCGCGAGCTCGGCTGGCAACCGGCGTATCCGAGTTGGCGGCGGGGGTTCGGCGAGGCGCTCGGTTAGATTCCAGCCGAGACCTGAAGACGAGGAGGAATCAATGGCGTACGAGGTACCGGACCTTCCCTACGACTACGACGCGCTCGAGCCGCACATCGACGAGGCGACGATGCGTGTCCATCACGACAAGCACCACCAGGCCTACGTCGACAAGGCCAACGCCGCCCTGGAGGGCAGCGAGTGGGCCGACAAGCCCGTCGAGGAGGTGCTGCAAAACCTGGACAAGGTGCCCAATACGACGGCGGTCAAGAACAACGCCGGCGGGCACGCCAACCACACCCTGTTCTGGCAGATCATGACCCCGGACGGCGGCGGCGAGCCGAGCGGCGCGCTCGCCGACGCGATCGACGAGAAGTTCGGCGGCCTCGACGCCCTCAAGGAGGAGATGAAGACCTCGGGCGTCAACCAGTTCGGCTCCGGCTGGTCGTGGCTCGTCCACACCAGCGAGGGTGGCCTCCAGGTCACCAGCACGCCGAACCAGGACTCGCCGATCTCGAGCGGAGACACTCCGCTGCTCGGCATCGACGTCTGGGAGCACGCCTACTACCTCAAGTACCAGAACAAGCGCCCGGACTACATCGACGCGTTCTGGAACGTCGTCAACTGGGACGAGGTGGCGCGCCGCTACGAGCAGGCCGCCGGCTAGCTCCCCGCGCTCCGAAGCTCGCCGCGGCGCGCGAGCGCCGCGGCGACGCTCTGGCTGTTGAGCGCCGCGGCTCGGAGGCGCTTAACACCAACTCAACGAAGCCCGAGGTGAAAGGGCTTGGGAAAGGGGATTTCGGGCCCCGGTTGTGCTTTGACACCCGATTTCGGCGGTTGCTACGTTCGTCGCAGGAGCGCCGGGATCGTCCCGGGGCGGGTTAGGGGAACAAGGGATCTGAGCATTTGAGGACCTCCTCCGTGATCGGTCGCGTCGCGGCGCTGATTGCGATCGGCGTCGCAGTGGTCGCGGTCGTCGTGGTGCTCTCCGGCGGCTCCGACGACTACACGGTCACCGCTCAGTTCCGCAACGCGAGCCAGCTCGTGAAGGGCAACGAGGTGGTCGTCGGTGGGACCTCGGTCGGCTCGGTGCAGCAGATCGAGCTCGGCCCGCACGGCGAGGCCCTGGTCAGCTTCTCGGTCTCCGACGACTACGCTCCGCTGCGCCGGGGCACGACGGCCACCGTGCGCAGCCCGTCGCTGTCGCAGATCGCCGGCCGGCAGGTCCAGCTGACGATTCCGCCCGACTCCGAGTCCGGCGCCGAGATCCCCGACGGAGGGACCCTGAGCGAGGCGGAGACCGTCTCGGCGGTCGACCTCGACCAGCTGTTCAACACCCTGTCGCCGGAGACGATCCGCGATTTCAAGCACGTGATCGAGGGCTTCGCGAGCTCCTATGACGGGGTCGCCGAGCGCGCCAACACCGGGTTTCAATACGCCAACCCGTTCCTGTCGACCTCGAGGCGGTTGTTCACCGAGCTGAGCTCCGATCAGGCGACCTTCGAGCGCCTGATCGTCGACACCTCCCATCTCTCCGGGGCGCTCGCCGACAGGGCCCCCGACCTCTCGGCGCTGATCGCAAATCTCGATCGAATGATGAACGCGGTCGGCGATCGAAAGCAACGCCTGGCGACCGCGATCGCCCGGCTGCCCGGCTTCATGCGCGCCGCGAACACCACCTTCGTCAACCTCAGGGCGGCGCTCGATGACCTCGACCCGCTGGTCGACGCCTCGAAGCCGGTCGCCACCCGGCTGCGACCCTTCCTCGCCCACCTGCGCTCGGCCTCCGCCGACGCGGTGCCGACGATCTCCGACCTCGACCGGATCCTGGCGCGCCCGGGCCAGGCCAACGATCTGATCGAGCTCACCCGGATGCAGCCGCGGCTCGCCGACTCCGCGGTGGGCAACGGCTCGCCCGATTGCGGCACCGATCCGACCTCGGTCGCCCAGCTCGCCAAGGCCGCCGACGACGACTATCGCCAGGGGGCCTTCGGCGAGGCGGTCTGCTCGCTTGCCAACTCCTCTCCGCAGCTGTCGATGTTCCGCGCCTACACCCCGGAGCTGGTCGGGTGGTTCGATGACTTCGGGCACTCCGGATTCATCGATGCGATCGGCGGCATCGGTCGGATCGAAACGACCTTCAACCCATTCAGCATCTCCACCTCCGGCGGGCTCCCGAACCTCCTCGAACCGCTGACCCCCGAGCAACTCTCGAGCGCGCTCGATACCGGCAACACCCGCCGCTGCCCGGGCGCCAACGAGCACCCGGTCTCCGACATCGACCCCTCCGACACCTCGGTCCCGTTCACCGACGGCGGCGCGCTCACCGACGGCGAGCCGGGTGACTGCGATCCGAGCCAGACGGCCCCCGGCGAATGAGACGGATCCTGACACTGCTCGCGCTGCTCGCCGCGCTCGCGGCCGCCCTGACGACGTCCGCCGGCGCCGACGACTCGCACACCTACAAGATCGAGATGTACAACGCCTTCGGACTGGTGCCGAACTCGGACGTCCGAATCGCGGGCGTCAACGCCGGCAAGGTCACCGACCTCGAGATCAACGCGGCGAAGCGGGCCGTGGTCACGGTCGAGCTCAGCGGCGACCTCGGCACCCTCGGAGAGGACACGCGGTGCTCATCCGAGCCCCAGTCGCTGATCGCCGAGTACTTCATCTCCTGCGAGCCCGCCGGCCCGCCGATGCCGGACGGCGGCACCATCCCCGCCTCCCACGTCACCGAGACGGTCCAGAACGACCTCGTCCAGAACACGCTGCGCGAGCCGTACCGGGTGCGGCTGCAGCTGCTGATCAACGAGTTCGGGACGGCGCTCGCCGGCAACCCCGAGAACCTCAACGAGGCGATCCGGCTCGGGGCCCCGGCGCTCACCCAGCTCCACAAGGTGACCTCGATCCTCGCCTCGCAGAACCGGATCATCCGCGACCTGAACGTGAACTCCGATCGCGTGATCGGGAGGCTCACCGATCGCCGCGAGGACGTCGTTCGCTTCGTCCGGGAGGCCCGTGATACCGCCGAGGCCTCCGCGGCACGGCGCGACGACTTGTCGCGCGACTTCGAGCTGCTCGACAACTTCCTCGCCCGTCTGCGCCCGACGCTCGCGGGGCTCTCGGATGTCGCCCGCACGAACACGCCGCTGCTCACCGACCTGAAGCAGGCTGCCCCCGGCCTCAACCGCCTGGCGCTCAACCTGCCGGGGTTCAGCGCCGCGACCGGGGTCTCGCTCGACAGCCTCGGGGAGGCATCGACGGTCGGAGCCCGGGCGCTGAAGCGCGGCAGCGACGAGATCAGGCTGCTCGCCGAGTCCGGGCGCAAGGCCCCGAAGACCGCGGAGATCCTCGCCGACTTGCTCCGCGACCTCGACGATCCCCGGCGTGCGGTCGAGATCGACGACCGGGTCCCTGCCGACACCGGGCGCACGAACCCGAATCCAGGCACCAAGGACACCAAGGGCTACACGGGGCTCGAGGGCCTGCTCAACTACGCCTACTACCAGCCGGGTGCGCTGAACCAGTTCGACCAGATCGGCCACCTGCTGCACTTCAGCCTCTACTACGTCTTCAGCGGCCCGTGCGGGAACTTCTCGACCGGGCGCGACCCGGAGACCGGCGACCCGGGCATCCCGGCCGCGGGCGGCGGCACGACGACGAACATCCTCGGGGCGGACCCGTGCGTCGGCTGGCTCGGGCCGAACCAGCCGGGGTTGAACGAGGATCTCAACCTGCCCAAGTACGACCCGTCGGTGTGCCCGAACGGCACCGAGCCCGAGCGCGCCCGCGAGGAGCTCTGCGACCCGCATGAGCCCGCGAGCAGCCAGGCGCGCGCGGGCGCGAGCGAGGCGCGCGCCGGCCGCGGGGCGGGGGGCGAGGCCGGCAGCGGCGCGGACGATGGCGGCGGCGCGCCCGAAACTGGCGGCGGCGGGTCGCAAGCGGCGTCGCCCGGCCCAGGCGGCCCGGTCCCGGACGACATCCTCGATCAGATCCTCGATCTGCCCCCGAGCGCGCTCGATGACCTGCCGAACGACCTCGGCGACCAGGTCCAAGGACTCGGCTCCTCGGCCCAGGGCGGCGGCGCGGACTCCACCGGGGCCCAGGACGCCGCCCAGGGCCTCCTCGACTACCTGTTCACGAACTGATGGCCGGCCCGCGCAGAAACCGCAACCCGATCGGCGCGATCACCGTCTCGCCGACGATGGTCGGCGCGGTCACGACTCTGATCGTGATCGTCGCGGTGTTCCTTGCCTACAACGCCAACAGCGGCCTCCCGTTCGTGCCGGTCTACCGGGTCTCGGTCGAGGTGCCGGACGCCGCCCGGCTCACCGACAACAACGAGATCCGGATCGGCGGCCACCGCGTCGGGGTGGTCGAGTCGATCGACGCGATCCAGCCATCCGACTCGAATCTGACGGCGCAGGCGGGGGGCCGCGGCGAGGGCGCCAACACCACCGGAGGGGTGATCGCGCGACTCAATCTGAAGCTCGACAAGGCCGCCGAGCCGCTGCCGAAGGACTCGATCTTCCGGGTGCGCTACCGCTCGTCGTTCGGGCTCAAGTACCTGGAGATCATCCGCGGCACCGGCGATCCGGCGCCCGAGGGCTACACCTTCGACGGCACCGACGACGGCGGCAGCTGCGCGGTCCCGGTCGATCCACAGAGCTTCGCGTCGGAGATCGGCGACCACGCCCGCAACGGCTGCTTCCAGGAGCAGACCGAGTTCGACCAGATCGCCGATACGTTCGACACCAAGACGCGTACGGCCGCGCGCACCAATCTCGAGGGTTACGGAAACGCCTTCGCAGGGCGCGGTACTTCGCTCAACGACGCGATCGCCGGCATCGAGCCGCTGTTCCGCGGCCTGAAGCCGGTCACCGACACGCTCATCGAGCCGTCGACGCGCCTCGAGCGTTTCTTCCCGGAGCTCGGCGATGCGGCGCGAATCGTCGCCCCCGTCGCCGCGCAGCAGGCGCACCTCTTCACCCGTGCGGCGATCGCATTCGCGGCGATCTCCTCCGATCCCCGGGCGCTCGAGGAGACGATCTCCGAGACCGCTCCGACCCTCGCGACGGGCATCGACGTGCTGCCGCGCCAGCGGCCGTTCCTCGCCGACCTCGCCACCCTCGGCCGGGTGCTGCGCCCGGGGGTGGAGGATCTGCGCGCGACGCTCCCGGTGCTCAATGACGCGATCGAGACCGGGACGCCGGTGCTGCGTGCCTCGCCGGCGACCAATCACCGCCTACGCGCAGTGCTCGCGGAGCTCAACCGGCTCGTCTCGCAGCCGTCGACGCGGATCGGCCTCCAGCGCCTGCGCGACACCTTCGACACGGCCCAGTCGCTGGCGAAGTTCGTCGTCCCCGCGCAGACCGTCTGCAACTACTGGAACTACTGGTTCACGTTCCTTCCGGAGGCGCTCTCCGACCGCGATCAGGTCGGATACTCCTTCCGTCAGGCGCTGACCAACTTCCCGTCGGAATTCGAGGTCGACACACCGGTTGCCGGCTACTCGGGCGAGCAGGCCAACGGCCGTGACGCAGACGCGCTCGGCGGCAGCTTCAAGCCGTACGAGAATCCGATCCTCAACTCGCAGCCATACGGCCCTCACGGCCAGCGCAACGCCGACTGCCAGGGCGGCCAGCAGGGCTACGCGCTCGGATCGCTGCCGGTCCCTGGCCTGCCGGCGAGCAGCCCCGCGAACGTGACCTCCGACCTTCCCGGCTCGCGCGGCCCGACGACGCTGTTCTACAACGACGCCAACGAGCGCGAGCTGCACGACACGCGGATCGACTCGCGCCAGCCGGAGACCTGGAAGCGGGTGGGACGGTGAGGGAGCACCGCGGACAACGCCTGCCGAGCTGGGTGATCGGCCTGGCGCTCGTGTTCGTGCTCGCGATCGCCTCATATCTTGCCTTCTCCAAGCAGCTCCCGTGGGGCGATCGGTTCGAGATCAAGGCCGTCTTCGCGTCCGCTCAGAGCCTGCGCCCGAGCTCGCCGGTGCGGATCGCCGGGGTCGACGTCGGCGAGGTGACGCAGGTCGAACCGCTGACGAGCGCCGAGTCGGAAGGGACCGTTGCCGCCTCCGACGCGATCAGCGCGAAGACGGCGGCGACCCGCTCCTCCGGCGAGCAGGCCGCGGTGGTGACGATGGAGCTCGATGACAGCGCCCTGCCGCTGCACACCGACGCGACCTTCAAGCTGCGCCCGCGGCTCTTCTTGGAGGGCAACTACTTCGTCGACCTCGAGCCGGGCAGCCCGAACGCCGACCGAATCGGCGACGGCCACACCTTCCCGGTCAACCAAACCGCCTACTCGGTGCAGCTCGACCAGGTGCTGACCACGCTTCAAGGCGATGTCAGGGCAGACCTGCAGACGTTCCTCAACCAGTTCGGCAACGCGCTCACCAAGTACGGAGGCTCGCAGGGCTTCCGGGAGCTCTACCGGAGCTCGCCGGGGGCGTTCAAGTACACCTCGCAGGTCAATCAGGCCCTGCTCGGGACCGAACCGGGGGACCTCTCGGGGACGATCAAGGGGCTCGACAGGGTGGTCGTCGGGCTCGGCCGCAACGAGCGCTCCCTCCAGGACCTGGTCACCAACTTCCGCGTCTTCGCGGGCTCCTTCGCCGCCCAGGACCGGGCGCTCGCCCGGGCGATCGAGGTGCTGCCGGACGTGCTCTCGGCGTCGCGACCCGCGTTCGCCAACCTCAACAGCTCTTTCCCGGCGCTGCGGGCGTTCGCCCGCGAGGCGCTCCCAGGCGTGCGCTCGACCCCCGAGACGCTCGCCGCGGCGACGCCGTTCGTATCCCAGATCCGGGCGCTCGTCTCCGAGCGCGAGCTGCGCGGGCTGGTCGCGGACCTGCGCCCGACGATCCCCAAGCTCGCCAAGCTCGCCGACTCGAGCGTCGACTTCCTCGACCAGTCGCGGGCGCTCGCGAGCTGCTTCAACGAAGTGGTGATCCCGTGGTCGGAGGACACGGTGCAGCCGGTCGACCCCGAGGGCCAGTACCCGCACGACCCGGTCGGCCGCGTGTTCGAGGAGACCGCCTACGGCCTCTCCGGGATCGCCTCCGAGAGCCGATCCGGGGACGCCAACGGCCAGTACATCCGGGTCCAGGCGGGAGGCGGCACGAACACCGTCGTGGTCCCGAACGCGCTTCCGAACCCGTCCGGGACCGGGCTCCAGCAGGCGGTCGGGCTCTCGCAGCTGCCGATCCTCGGCGCGATGCCGAGGATCGAGGATTCGGCGAAGACGCCGTTCCGCCCGGACGTCGCCTGTGAGACCCAGGAGCAGCCGAACCTCCAGGGCGGGCTCGGCGGCCCGCCGCAGACGGGCAGCGCGCCGAGCGCCAGCCCGCTCGACGTGCTCTCCGGGGCGAAGCCTGAGCAGATCCGGGAGTCCGCGAAGGGCATCGGGCTCGAGCGCTCGCAGGTCGAGGCGCTGCTCGACCAGGTCGCGGGGAGCGGTCAGTGATGTCCACGATCCGAAAGCACCTCCGTGACTTCGTGGCCGTCGCCGGCCTGGTGTTGATCGCGCTCGCGGTCACGGTCTACGTCGTCCAGGAGCAGCGGCTGCGAATCCCGGTGCTCGAGGAGAAGCCGTTCGAGCTCAAGGCGGAGTTCGAGACCGCACAGGCCGTCGTCCCCGGCCAGGGACAGACGATCCGCGTCGCCGGGGTCCGGGTCGGCGACGTCAACGACGTCGAGGTCGAGAACGGGGTCGGCGTGGTCACGTTCGCGATCGACCGCGAGTACCTGCCGATCTACAAGGACGCAACGATCCTGATGCGGCCGACGACGGCGCTCAAGGACATGTTCTTCCAGCTCGACCCGGGCACGAAGTCGGCCGGCGAGTACGAGGAGGGCGACACGGTCCCGATGGCCAACACGGCGCCGGACGTCAATCTCGACGAGATCCTCTCGGCGCTCGACTCCGATACGCAGGCCTACCTGAAGCTGCTGCTGATCGGCGCCGGCAAGGGCCTCGAGGGACGCGACAAGGAGCTCGGCAGGCTGCTCGGGGGGCTCGGGCCGATCAACCGCGACCTCTCGGAGCTCAACCGCCTGGTCGCCGAGCGAAGGGCCAACCTCGCCCGCCTGGTCCACAACCTGAACGTGCTCACCAACCGCGTCGGCGAGTCCGATCAGGACCTCACCGAGATGGTCTCGAGCGCGAACACGGCGCTCGGCGCGATCGCCGACCAGGACCCGAGCGTGCAGCGCGCGGTCAGCCTGCTGCCGGGGACGCTCGAGCAGGCGCGCCGGACCTTCGGCGACACCGCGCGCTTCGCCTCGGTGCTCGGCCCGGCCTTCGACAGCCTGCGCCCGTTCGCCCGCAACCTCGACGAGGCGAACGCCGGCGTCCGCGACCTCGCGGTCGGCGCGACGCCGGTGATCAAGCGGGAGATCAGGCCGTTCGTGCGCACGGCGCGCAAGCCGATCGACGACCTGAAGACGGCCTCCGACGAATACTCGGCGGCCGCACCGCGGCTGACCGTCGTCGGCCGGAAGCTCAACAGGCTCGTCAACATGGCGGCGCACAACCCGCATGGCGCCGAGCCGCTTGGCGCCAGCGGGCGCGACGAGGGTTACCTGTACTGGGCGGGTTGGCTGGGTCACAGCGGCGACACGGTGTTCGGCGCCGGCGACGGCAACGGCTTCTATCGCCGCATCTACTTCACGGTCGGCTGCGACCAGCTCCTCAACATCGTCGGCACCGGGGGCACCCCCGACCCCGTCAGGGAGCTGGTCACCGGCTTCAACGGCCCGGTGCGCGACGCCCTGTGTCCGGCGGGTGGCGCGGGAGGCTAGGGAGCGGAGATGCAGAAGCACGCACCCTCGCTGGGGCGCATCCTGATCGCAATCGGCTTCACGCTGTCGTGCTTCGGGCTGATCCTCTTTCTGTGGATCGCCTTCGGCGGCCCGACCCCGCTGAAGCCCGAGAGCTACCGGATCACCGCCTACTTCCCCGAGGCGACCCAGCTCGCGCAGGAGTCCGACGTGCGAATCGGCGGCGTCTCGGTCGGCAAGGTGAAGACGATCGACCTCGCGCCTCCCGACGAGCGCGTCAACGGCAAGGACACGACCGAGGCGGAGATCGAGATCGACCCCGAGTTTGCACCGATCTCCACCGACGCCCGGGCGATCCTGCGCCAGAAGACGCTCCTCGGCGAGACCTACGTCGAGCTCACCTCGGGGACGAATCCCGACGCGCCGGCCGCGCCCGTGTCGCTCGGCGCCGCGGCCGAACGTGTCCGACGCACAGGCTCACTCGGTCGAGGCGATCCCCGAGGGCGGGACGCTCGGGATCTCTCGGACCGAGGAGGCGACCCAGATCGACGAGATCTTCAACGCCCTCGACGAGGAGACGCGGTCCGCCTTCCAGCGCTGGCAGCAGAACGCGGCGGTCGCGATCGACGGTCGCGGCCTCGACCTCAGCGACGCCTTCGGCAACCTGGGCCCGTTCGTCACCGACGCCTCCGACGTGGTCGACATCCTCGGTCGCCAGAAGGAGGCGCTCAAGGGCCTGGTGCGCGACACCGGGACCGTGTTCGAGGCGCTCACCGAGCACGACCGGCAGCTCGCGGGGACGATCGTCGGCTCCGACAACACGTTCGATGCCCTCGCATCCGAGGACAAGGCGCTCGCGGAGGCCTTCCAGATCTTCCCGACCTTCCAGCGCGAGACCAGGGCGACGCTCGAGCGGCTCGATCGCTTCCAGGCGAACACGAAGCCGCTGATCGAGGATCTAATCCCGGTAGCGCGTGATCTCAGCCCGACCCTGCAGTCCGTGCGCGAGCTGTCCCCGAGCCTGCGCTCGTTGTTCGTCAGGCTGGGCGGGCTCGAGAAGGCCTCGAAACGTGGCCTGCCGGCCCTGCGCCACACCCTCGGCGGCCTCTCGCCGCTGTTCGACGAGCTCGACCCGTTCCTCGCCAACCTCAACCCGGTGATCCAGTACCTGGAGTTCCAGCGGGCGAGCGTGGCCGATTTCCTGGTCGCGCCCGGCGTCGCGCTCGCCGGCCGCTTCCAGGGGGTGAACGGCGATCCGGCGCCGCGCCACGGCCTGCGCCAGCTCGGCTACGTCAGCAACGAAGCGCTCTCGATCCATCCCGATCGCGTCCCGACCAACCGGGGGAACGCCTATCTGCCGCCGGGCGCGCTGAACGGCTACACGCCGGCAAAGAACGGGATCTTCCCGAACTTCGACTGCAAGAACACCGACTACGCGCCCGGGTCGACCGACACCGACGAGCAGGAGATCCTCCCCGGCCAGTCGGCGGAGGGCGTCAACGACGGGCACCCGCCCGGCCCGGCGTTCGCGCCCTGCTATGCGGACAGCTTCCCGAGCTCGAGCCGCGCGAACTTCGGCGACGGCCGCTTCCCGCAGCTGTTCCAGGATCCCTGAGCATCCGCGGACTAGGATTCCGGGCCCGACCGGAGAGAGGAGAGCGGTGGCGTACTTCAAGGACGCCGAGGAGGTCTACGACACGATCGGGCGGATGTTCGCCGAGCTCGCCGTCGACGAGGAGCTGGCGCCGAAGTTCCGCAAGGCGAACACGATCGTCCGCTATGAGTACTCGGAGCCGGATTCGGCGATCACGGTCCGGCTTCAGGAGGGCCGGCCGGGTGACGTCGACTTCGGCGACTCCGAGATGGAGCCCGAGGTGACGATGACCATGGACGCCGACACCGCGCACCTGTTCTGGCTCGGCAGGGTCAACGTCACCGTGGCGCTCGCCCGCGGACAGATCAAGGCGAAGGGCCCGGTGGCGAAGATCCTCAAGCTCGTGCCGCTGACCAAGCCCGCCTTCCCACGCTACGTCGCCCAGCTCCGAGCGCAGGGGCGCGACGACCTCGTCGACGTCTGACCCCGTGGCGAGCCGCTCGTGAACGCGGAGGAGTGGGCCGCGACCGTCCAGCGGCTCGCCGGCAAGCGCGGCGTCCGCTACGAGCCGGTCGGCGGCCTGAACCCGAAGGACGGCCCGCCGGCGCTCTGTCCGGGGGGCACGAACCGGATCACCGGCGAGCTCGCCGAGGAGTTCTGGGGGGCGGCGTGCGACGCCGATGAGCGCGAGCAGGGCGGCATGTTTCGCAAGACCGTGCTGCCGCGCGCGGTGCTCGCGAAGGCCCACATGCCCGACCTCGCCGTCGTCGTGCCGCTGTTCAACGTCGAGTCCGTCGAGGCTTCCGAGCGCGTCGAGCAAGCGGTCTCGCGCCGCAAGGTCGAGTTCGAGTCGATCGAGTTCAACCGCCGCTTCCTCGCCACGGTGCCCGCCGACCACGACCCGGTCGCGCTGCGCGAGCTGTTCAGCCCCGGCTTTCTCGACTGGGTGGCCCGGATCCACAACGAGATCGACTTCGGGATCACCGACCGCCAGCTCTACTTCCTCTGGCGGCTCGGCGAGCTCGACGAGCACGAGTACGGCGAGGCGCTCGATCAGGCCGGAAAGCTCTTCCGCCGGCTGCGCAGCGAGATGGACGAATCGGGCCTGCACCCGTTCGCGCCCGGACCGTGGCACGCGGGGCTCGAGCCGTTTCCGAGCCGGTAGCGACTAGGCGCGCCGCGCGCGCATCCGCTCGCGCGCCGTCCTGTAGAAGCGCCGGTGCCGGGTCACGATCGAGCGATACCGGCCGAGCCCCTTCGGGAGCTCGAAGCCGCCGATCAGCTTGCGGGGGACGAGCGCCCAGCCGCCGTCGTCGAGCGCGGTCAGGTCGCCGCGGACCTGGAAGTTCTCCTGCCAGGTGAAGTCGTCGGCGTGCGCGTGCGCCGTCAGGCACGCCCGGCCCTCGGTCAGCGGCAGTCCGGCGGGCTCGGCGCCGATCCGGACCCGGTGGGACGGCAGGTCGAGGCTGACCGGCAGGCGCACCGCGATCGGGAAGCCGTCGGGCCCGACCCAGGAGAGGACCGCCGTCGGGTAGCGGCTGCCGAGCTGCTCGATCCGCGAATCCCAGGCGACGGCGCCGCCCGCGGAGGGCTCGTGCAGCTCGGGCGGCTCCTCGACGTGCCCGGATCGGATCTCCTCGAGGTGCGAGTCGTGAACGCGCGGCGGCTCGAGCGGATCACCTCCGGGCCAGACGAAGACGCGCTCCGGGCGGACGGCGACGTAGATGCGCGTGTAGTACCAGTTGAGCGCGCCGCGCACGAGCTTCGGCGGATGCATCTTCTTCGTCGCCGGCAGCTTCACGCCCGACTCGTGGAAGTAGCGCTCGCGGTTGGCGTCGAGATCCTCGTCATGGATCTCGGCGGTCCCCTGGACGAGGACCCTGATCCCGGAATCGACCTCCGACCCGGTCGGATCCGAGAACAGCAGCGAGACGCGCGGGTTGCGCCGCGCGTCGTCGGCCTTCTTCGGATAGCCGAGGCCGGTGGTGACGTCGATCGTCGTCTGGCCGTCGGCGTAGTACGGGGTCACCGGCCAGGTGATCGGCTGCTGGCGGGAGCCGATCGTCGTGTACTCGGTCGTGATGAAGCGCTCGAAGCACTCCCTGACCTCGGCGGGCAGCGTGCTGGTCACGGCGGCAGGGTATCGACGTCGGTGCTCGCCTCGTCGTAGCCCTCGTCCCAGGGAAGCAGCACGCGATGATCCTCGCGGGTGCCGCTGACGCGAGGCAATATCGGCTCGACCGTACGCTCACGGGCGGCGCCGATCACCGCGTCGGCGTTCGCGTGGTCGAGCAGGGTCTCGAGCGTCTTGATCGTCGGGAATACGAGGTCGAGCTCGCCGGCGCGGTGAGCGTCGAGCGCCGCCGGGGGCTCGAACCAGGCCGCGTCCGAGACCTCGATGCCGTCGGGTCGCGGCGGCGAATGCGGCGGCGCGAGCGCGACGAAGAAATGGGTGTCGAAGCGCATCGGCACGACCTCGGGCGTGATCCAGCGCGACCAGGCGACGAGCTCGGAGTCGGCGTCGAGCTCGATCCCCGCCTCCTCGGCGAGCTCGCGCGCCGCGCACTCGGCCGGGCTCTCGCCGGGCTCGACGACGCCGCCCGGGAACACCCAGACCCCGGGCATGAACGATGCTGTCAGCGAGCGCCGCACCAGGAGAACCTCGACTGCCCGCTGCTTGTGCCGTCCGCCGCGGCGGAGGAGCACCACCGTCGCCGCGGGCCGGGGCGTGACCGGCGTATCGCGCACGCGGCAGACGATAACCTGCCGGCCGTGTCAGCCGAGACCCAGACCAAGCAGCTCTGGATCTGCACCTCGTGCGGCTTCATCTACGACCCCGACGACGGCGATCCCGACGGCGGCATCCCGCCCGGGACCAGCTTCGACGAGATCCCGGACAACTGGTTCTGCCCCGTGTGCGGAGCTCGCAAGGCCGATTTCGAGCCCTACGACGAGTAGTCCGCGCCAGGGGTCGAGCGCGCTCTCGACGGCCGATCGGCCGCCGGCTAGGCGGCTGCCCGCAGGGCGTCCGGTCTCGAATCGGCGTACGCGGACGCCGATCCCGCCGGAATCGCTTCGGCGACGATCTCGACCAGGCGGCGGAGGTCCGGCTGGGAGATCGCGAGCGGCGGCATCAGGACCACGGTGTCGCCGAGCGGGCGGACGATCGCTCCGCGGCTGCGGGCCTCGAGCGTCACCCGATGGCCGAGGCGCAGGGCCGGGTCGTGCTCGCCGAGGTCGATGCCGGCCATGAATCCGCGTCCTCGGACCTCGGCGACCTCGGGCAACTCGCCGACGCCGTCGAGCAGCTCCCCAAGCAGGCGAATCTTCGGCTGCAGCCGCAGCAGGGTCCGCTCGGCCTCGAACGTCTCCAAGCTCGCGAGCGCCGCCGCGCAGGCGAGCGGGTTGCCGGTGAAGGTGTGGCCGTGAAAGAAGGTGCGGCACTCCTCGGCGGCTCCGAGGAAGCCCTCGTACACGCGCTCGGTGGCGAGGGTGGCGGCGAGCGGGAGGTAGCCGCCGGTGAGGCCCTTGCCGAGGCAGAGGAGGTCCGGCGCGACCCGCTCCTGCTCGCAGGCGAACATCGTCCCGGTGCGCCCGAAGCCCGTCGCCACCTCGTCGGCGATCAAGAAGACGCCGTGAGCCGCGGTCAGCTCGCGCACCGCGCGCAAGAAGCCCGGGGGTTGAACGCGGATCCCTGACGCTCCCTGGACCAGCGGCTCGACGATCACCGCGGCGACGTCGCCGGCGTTCCGCCGGAGCATCGACTCGAGCCGCTCGACGTCCCCCGGGCCGATCCGGTGCGAGCGAAAGAGCAGCGGCCCGTATGCGCCGTGGAAGAGGTCGATTCCGCCGACCGACACCGACCCGATCGTGTCCCCGTGATAGGCGCCCTCGAGGGTGATGAACGAGGTTCGCCGCTCGCCGCGCTGCAGGCCGTGCTGAAACGCCATCTTGAGCGCGATCTCGACCGCGGCGGAGCCCGACTCCGAGTAGAAGACCCGGCTCAATGCCGGCGGCGCGATCTCGACCAGGCGCGAGGCGAGCTCGCTGGCGCCGGGGTGGGTGAGGCCGAGCATCGTCGAGTGCGCGATCCGGTCGATCTGCTCGTGCAGCGCCGCGTCGATGCGCGGGTGGCGATGGCCATGGACGTTGCACCACAGCGAGGAGACGCCGTCGATGTAGCGCCGTCCGTCGGCGGCGATCAGGTCAGTGCCCTCGCCGCGCTCGATCACCAGCGGCGCCTCCTCGCACCAGTCGCGCTGCTGCGTGAACGGGTGCCAGAGGTGACGGTGGTCCAGGTCTGCGATCGACTCCGTCATCCCCGCCGCGACGATAGTCCGCGCCGCGGCGGAAGGATCGTGTGACCGACGTCACACCACTTCCTCTTTCGGAATAGTTGTAGATCTGCAATCATTTCGGATATGGAACCTACTTCGACCCTCGACCGCGGCAAGCAGAGACGGCCGACCAGGGCCGATCGCGAGCTCGGTTACCGGCTCGGCGCCGTGATGCTCCGCTGCATGAGCTCCGATGGCGGGACGGCCATCCGGGAGATCGACGAGAGCGGCCTCAGCTTCATCCAGATGAAGGTCTTGATGACGCTCGCGGGAGCCGACGCGCAGGACGACCCGCCTACCCTGAAGCCGGTCTCCGAGCACCTCGGCCTCTCGCTTCCCTCCGCCAGCCGCGCGGTCGACGGCCTGGTGAAGCGCGAGCTCGTGGTCAGGACCGAGGATTCCGTGGATCGCCGCCAGCGCCGGCTGGCGCTCACCGGGTCGGGCAGGGAGCTAGCCGACCGGATCATGGCCGCCCGTCTCGAGGGACTCGGCCAGTTCGCCGCCTCGCTCACCGACGCCGAGCGCGAGCGGCTCGATGCCGCGCTCGAGCTGCTGCTGGAGCGCGAGGAGATCGCCGACGTTTATCGCCAGTACCGGAGGCAGGCTCACCTATGACCACCCGATACAGCCACCTGATCACGGAGGCGAACGCGAAGTGGTGGACGCTCGGCGCGATGTGCTTCGCGCTGTTCATGCTGATGCTCGACAACACCGTCGTCAACGTGGCGCTGCCGTCGATCCAGGACGACCTCGGCTCGAGCCTCTCGAGCCTCGAGTGGACGCTCAACGGCTACACGCTGAGCTTCGGCGTCCTGCTGGTCACCGGCGGGCGTCTGGGCGACATTTTCGGCCGCCGTCGAGCCTTCCTCGTCGGGGTGACGATCTTCGCCGCCTCCTCGGCGGTCGCCGGGCTGGCCCCGAGCACCGCGGCCCTGGTCGCGAGCCGCGTCGTCCAGGGCATCGGCGGGGCTCTGATGATGCCCGCGACGCTCTCGATTGTCACCAACGCCTTCGAGCCCCACGAGCGCGGCAAGGCGATCGGCACCTGGGCGGGCGTCTCGGCGCTCGCGCTGGCGATCGGCCCGGTGGTCGGAGGCCTGCTCACCGAGCACGTCTCCTGGCGTGCGATCTTCTACCTCAACGTCCCCGTCGCCGTCGGTGCGGTGATCGCGACCTTGTTCGCGGTCCGCGAGTCACGCGACGAGTCGGTAGGGCGCGAGATCGACTACCTGGGCGTCGGCGCGCTGACCGCGGGGCTGACGGCGCTCGTCCTCGCCCTGATCGAGGGGAACGCGTGGGGTTGGGGGTCGCCCGAGGTCGTCGCCCTGATCGCCGGCTCGGCGCTGGCGCTGGCAGCGTTCGTCGCGATCGAGCGACGGGTCGTCGCGCCGATGGTGGAGCTGCCGCTGTTCGGCAACCGCAACTTCGTCGGCACCAACCTGGTCGCGCTGGTGGTCACCTTCGCGATGATGGCCCAGTTCTTCTTCGTCACCCTGTACATGCAGGACGTCCTCGGCTACTCGCCGGTCGAGGCCGGCCTGCGGTTCCTGCCCGCGACGCTGATGATCGTCGCGGTCGCCCCGGTCGCCGGCCGGCTCACCGACCGCATCGGCCCCCGGTGGTTGATCGGCGGCGGGCTGACCGTCGTCGCGGTGTCGCTGTTCATGCTGACCACGATCGACGTCGGCACGACCTACGCCAGCATCTGGCCGTCGTTCACGCTGATGGGCTTCGGGATGGCGCTGGTGATGTCGCCGATGTCGACGGCGGCGATGAACGCCGTCGCGGCCGCGAAGGCCGGGGTCGCCTCCGGGATCCTGTCGATGAACCGCATGGTCGGCGGCACGCTCGGGATCGCCGTGATCGGCGCCGTCTTCCAGGCGATCGCGCCCGCGGGCGTGAGGGACCCGGCCGCGTTCGTCGACGCGTTCACCGCGTCGATGTGGGTGGCGACCGGGGTCGCCACCGCCGGTGCGCTGATCGCCGTCGCGCTGCTGCGCGGCCGGGCGGAGCGGACGCCCAGCGCCGTCGCCCAGGCTCCGGCGACGCCGGCCGGTGAGCCGGCGAGCGTCGAGCGGCTCGAGGCGGAGCGAGTCGCCGCCTAGCCGTCCTGCCCGGAACCGGCGAGGCCGGCCGGGTCGAGGCTCGGCCAACTCTCGGGCCGGCCGAGTTCGACTCGCGGAAGCACCGCCACGTCCACGTTTCCGAGTTGCGCGATCACCTCGCGGTTCGAGCGCTCGATCAGGCTCGGCTCCGGGGGCCACGGCGTCAGCACCACGGCAACCGGATCGAGCCCGGCGGCGCGCACGGCCTCGATCGTCAGCAGGGTGTGGTTGATCGTCCCGAGCCCCGCGGCGGCGGCGATCACCACGGGCAGGCCGAGCTCGCGCGCGAAGTCGGCCACCGAGTAGTCGAGACGAAGCGGGACCAGGAACCCGCCGACGCCCTCGACGACCAGCACGTCCGCGCCGCCGGCGGCGTGCGCGGCGGCCGCGCGCAGGCGCTCCGGATCGATCGTCTCACCGGCAAGCTCGGCGCCGAGGTGAGGGGACACCGGCGCCGCGTAGCGGTACGGGGCGATCTCGTCGTCGGATTGCGGCGAGCCGGCCGCGCGCCGGAGCAGCGCGTGATCGGCCTCACCGCCCGCATCGAGGCCGCTGACCGCCGGCTTGAACACGGCCACGGCCCGCCCCGCGTCCGCCGCGGTTCGGGCGACCGTCGCCGCCACCACGGTCTTGCCCACCTCGGTTCCTGTGCCGGTCACGAATACGCCGCGAGGGCGCTCGATGGCCATCGCAGGAGCCTAGAAGAGGGCACCCGGAGCGAGTAAGGGACCGGCGCCGGCGAGTAAGGGGTCGGGTCGCCCAAGTCGCACCGAAAGCCCGATGTGGGCGCCGATCCTCAGCCGTAGCTTGGTCTCAGAGGATCGAAGGAAGGAAGCCCATGAACACCAATCTGATCATCAGCGTCAGCGAGAGCCGCGGCAAGGAGCTCAGGGAGCGCGCCGCCCGGGAGCGCCGCGCCGCGTCGTGGCGACGGGCACACCCGCACCGCTCGTTGCGCGATCGCCTCGGAGGGCGATACTTTGGAAGTGGCTCAACGCGTCGCGAGCACTCGCTTCATCGGACGGCGCCCGGAGCTCGCAGAGCTTGAGCGGGCGCTCGACGACGCCGAGGCGGCGAGCCCGGCGATCGTCTTCTTGGCCGGGGAGTCCGGCGTCGGCAAGACGCGGCTCCTCGGTCGATTGATCGACCGGGCCGAGGAGCGTGGGGGGCGCGCGCTCGGTGGCGCCTGCATCGAGCTCGGCGAGGACGAGCTGCCCTACGCCCCGCTGGTCGCGGCGCTGCGGCCGTTGCAGCGCGGGCGTGACCCATTGCTCGCCGAGCTCCCCGAGCCGACCCGCGCCGAGCTCTCGCGACTGGTGCCCGAGCTCGGCGAGCCGTCGACTGAGGCCGAGGTTGAGCCGGGCGAGGCCCAGCGGCGCCTGTTCGACGCCTTCCTCGAGCTGATCGCGCGGGTCGGCGAGCAACAGCCCGTGGTCTTGTGGATCGAGGACATCCACTGGGCCGACCGATCGACCCGCTCGTTCCTGCGCTTCTTGGCCGCGAGTCTGAGCGAGGAGCGCGCCGTGGTCGTGGCGACCTACCGCTCCGACGAGCTCCATCGCCGCCACCCGCTTCGTCCCCTGGTCGCCGAGCTCGAGCGCAGCCCCTGCGCCCGGCGACTCGAGGTCGTGCGCTTCGACCGCGACGAGCTCGCCGAGCAGCTCGCCGACATCCTCGGCAGGGCTCCGGAACCCGAGGTGGTCGAGCGGATGTACGGGCGCAGCGAGGGCAACCCGCTGTTCACAGAGGAGCTGCTCGCGGCCGGGGTCGACGCGCGGGGACCGCTTCCCCCGAGCCTGCGCGAGGCGCTGCTGCTGCGCGTCGAGCGGCTAGGCGACGATAGCCAGCGGCTGCTGCGCCTGCTCGCCGTCGTCGGCCGCGCCGGCGGCGACCTGCTGGCCGACGCGGCCGGCGTCGACCCGGCCGCGCTCTCGACCGCAATGCGAGAGGCGATCGCGGCCCAGATCGTCGTCACCGACGACAGCGGCCGGTTCCTGTTCCGTCACGCCCTCCTGCGCGAGGTCCTCTACGACGATCTGCTGCCCGGGGAGCGCGCCGAGCTGCACCTCGCGCTGGCCCGCGCCCTCGAGCGGCTCGCGACCGATGACGCTGGGGCGTGGGTGGCGACCGGGGTCGCCCACCACTACCACGCTGCGGGCGACCAACCCCGCGCCCTGGCCGCGGCGCTGGTCGCCGCGCAGGCGGTGCAGCGGCTGCACGCCTACGGCGAGGCGGCCCGACTGCTCGACCGGGCGCTCGAGCTCTGGGGGCGGGTGAGCGAGCCCGAAGAGCTCACCGGCATCGATCTCGCGGAGCTGCTTACCCGCGCCGGGCGCGCCCACTACCTCGCCGGCGAGGACGAGGTCGCGGCGCCGCTCTATCAGCGTGCGGTGGAGGAGATCGACGAGCGGGCGGACCCTGAGCGCGCCGCCACTGTGATCACAGCGCTCGCCGGATCGCAGTGGGCGCTGGGGCAGGCCGAGCGTAGCCGGGCTACGCAACGACGCGGGCTCGAGCTGCTCGCCGACGGCGGCGACTCCGTCGCCCGGGCACTGCTCCTCGCCCAGCGGGTCCGCTTCCTGCTCCTCCAGGGCAGGTTCCGCGACGTCCGCGACGAGGCACCCGAGGCCCTGCAGGTCGCGGCGAGGATCGGTTTGGAGTCGGCGACGGCAGGGATCCTCAGCCGGCTGGGCTCGGCGCTGTTGGCGCTCGGCGACGACGAGGCCGGGCGTGCCAGCGCGCTCGAGTCGATCGAGGTCGCGCGTCGATCCGGCTCCAGCGACGACGTCGCAACCGCGTTCCTCAACTACGCCGATGCTCTGCACAGCGCCGGCCACAGCGGCGAGGCCCTCGAGATCGCGAAGCGGGGCGTGGCGGAGGTCGCCGAGATCGTCGGCAGCGGCGCGATTCGCTCGATGCGCTGGATCCGGCTCAACCTCGCCGAGATCGAGTTCGACCTCGGCGACTGGGACGCCGCCGACGAGGCGTTGCGCGAGGCCGGTTTGCCGCACGCCGGCATCGGCCTCGCTCACGCCCGGTTGCGACGCGCCCAGCTCGCGCTCGGGCGTGGCGAGACCGACTCGGCTCGCGACGACCTCGAGCAGGCCGAGCGGTTGCTCGCCGACGCGCTCGAGCCGCCGTACATCGCCGTGCTCGCGGCGCTGAGCGCCGACCTCGAGGCGCGCAGCGGCGACCTCGACGCGGCGCGCCGGGCGGTCGACCGCGGCATCGACCGGATCCAATACTGCAGCGACGACGCTGCGCGAATCGCTCAAGCGGCGGCCGCGGGGGTTTCGGTCGAGGCCGATGTGGCCGAGCGCGCCGGCGACCTCGGTGACGACGACGGCCGGGAGGCGGCGGTGGCGCGAGCCGAGGCGTTGGCGGAGATGGTCCGCGCCGCGGCCGAGGAGGGCGAGGGCCCCGTCGAGTCGGCGCATCTGGCGAACGCCGAGGCCGAGCTCGCCCGCGGCGCGGGCGCCGACGATCCGGCGCTTTGGATCGCGGCGGCCGAGGCGTGGCGGGCGGTCGAGCGGCCCTATCCCGCGGCGATCGCGCGCTGGCGCGAGGCCCAGGCGGCGCTCGGGGCCGGCGACCGCGAGGGCGCCGGGCGCGCGGCCGGCGCGGCGATCGCGGAGGCACGGCGGCTCGGATCGGGATGGCTGGCCGCCGAGGCGGAGGGACTTGTCGCCCGCGGCCGGCTGCGGATCCGCGACGGCGCCGCCCCCGACGCCGACGCCGAGCCGGCGCCCGAGCCGTTCGGGCTCACGCCTCGCGAGCGCCAGGTGCTGACCCTGCTCGCCTCCGGCGCCACCAACCGCGAGATCGCCGGCGAGCTCTACATGGCCGAGAAGACGGCCAGCGTCCACGTCTCGCGCATCCTCAGCAAGCTCGAGGTTCGCAGTCGCACGGAGGCGGCCGCCGTCGCGCATCGCCACGGGCTCGCGGCCGAGGCGCCCTCGGGCGTCGCGGACTGAGTACGACGTCAGGCGGCGCGGGAGAGCGGCGTCGAGACCGCCGCGCCGAGCCCAAGCTCCTGCGCCGCCGCCCCGATCGCGCCGGCGGCGCCACGCAGCTCCTCCGCGCGGTGCGTCGCCATCACCGTGAGCCGCAGGCGCGAGCCGCCCTCGGGCACGGTCGGGGGGCGGATCGCCTGCGCGAACACGCCGGCTTCCAGGGTGCGCTCGCAGAGCGCCATCGCCCGGCGGGCGTCGCCGACGATCACTGGGATGATCTGGGTGCGCGAGCCGCCGGTCTGAAGTCCTTGCGCGACCAGGGCCTCGCGCAGCACGGCCGCGTTGCGTCGCAGCTGCTCGACCTGGCCCGGGCGCTCGACGAGCAGGGCGAGCGCCGCAAGCGCCGCGCCCACCGAAGGAGGAGGCGGCGCGGTCGAGAAGATGAACGGACGCGCGGTGTTGACGAACAGGTCGATGAGCTGCGAGGAGGCGCATGCGTAGGCGCCATAACCGCCGAGCGCCTTGCCGAGCGTGCCGACGATCACGTCGACCTCCCCCTCGAGCCCGGCGGCCGCGACGGCGCCCCGGCCTCCGGGGCCGAGCGCCCCGGTGCCGTGCGCTTCGTCGACCACGAGCACGCACCGGTGCCGGCGCGCGAGCTCGACGAGCTCCGGCAGGGGTGCGATGTCGCCGTCCATCGAGAAGACGCCGTCGGTGACGATCAGCCGCGCCCTGCCGCGCGCCTCGCGCAGTCCGTGCTCGAGGTGCTCGATGTCGCGATGGCGGTAGACGAAGGTCTCGGCCCGAGAGAGGCGACAGCCGTCGATGATGCTGGCGTGGTTGAGCTCGTCGGAGAAGACGACGTCGCCGCGGCCGGCCAGCGCTGCGACGACGCCGGTGTTGGCGAGGTAGCCCGACCCGAACAGAAGCGCCGCCTCGCTGCGCTCGAACTCCGCCAGGCGGCCCTCGAGCTCGCGGTGCGGCGACATCGTCCCCGAGATCAGCCGCGAGGCGCCGGCGCCGGCGCCGTAGCGCTCGGCCGCCTCTGCGGCGGCACGCCGCACCCGGGGGTGGTCGGCGAGCCCGAGGTAGTTGTTGGAGCAGAGGAGCAGGACCTCGGCGCCGTCGAGCAGCACCCGTGGCCCCTGCGCCCCCTCGATCAGCCGTAGCCGCCGGTGCAGGCCGGTCCGGCGCAGCTCCGACAGCCGTGCGGCGACGGCGCTCACGCGAGGCCGGCGCTCAATCTCCCCAGCCGGCGGCCGCGTGGTCGGAGGGCCGCCGCGGGTAGCTCGGCGGCGTCCCCTTCTTCTTGATCACGCGAAGCTGCGTCGACGGGTCCCAGAAGTTCGCCTGCGCCTGGCGGTCGATCAGGTCCTCGATCGGGGTCGCCGGCGTCTCGCCGTCGAGCCAATCGGAGCGGTTGTCGGGCCGCGGCTTGGCGCCGTTGTCGGGCTGGCGGGCGACGTTCAGCCCCTGTTCCTCGAACATCGCGCGGTCGTCGGCGGGCTCGGCTCCGAGCGTGGTCAAGAAGTTGCCCATCATCACGCCGTTGAGCCCGGCCCTGACGGCGAGCGGCTGCAGGTCGCCCAGGTTCTCGACCCGGCCGCCGCAGAGCCGAAACAGCGCCTCCGGAAGGATCAGCCGGAAGATCGCCACCCACTTGACGACCTCCCAGGGGTCCATCAGCTCGCGATCGCCGAACTTCGTGCCCGGGCGCGGGTTGAGCAGGTTGATCGGCACCGAGGTCGGGTTGATCTCCGCGAGCTCGAACGCCATCTCGACCCGCTGGCGCGGGCTCTCGCCGAGGTTGAGGATCCCGCCGACGCAGGTCTCCAGCCCGGCCTCGCGCACGGCGTCGATCGTCCGCATCCGGCCCTCGTAGCGGACCGTCGTCGTGACCTCCTCGTAGTAGGAGCGCGCCGTCTCGACGTTGTGATGAACCCGCTGGATCCCGGCTTCCGCGAGCTGCTTGGCACGGGGCGTCGAGATGTGCCCCACCGAGGCGCAGCGCTTCAGGTTCGTGTGCTCGGCGACCAGGCGCGCGCCGTCGAGGATCCGCTCGAAGTCGCGCTTCGAGAGGCCCTGGCCCTGGGTGACCATGCAGAAGCGATGGGCTCCGGCTGCCTCGGCCGCCCTCGCGTGCTCGAGGATCTGCTCGGGCTCCATCATCGCGTGCATCGGCGTGTCGGCCTCCGCGTAGCGCGACTGGGCGCAGAAGCCGCAGTCCTCCGCGCAGCCACCCGACTTCGCGTTCACCAGCGAGCACATGTCGGTCGAGTCGGCGAAGCGCTCGCTGCGCACCTGCCACGCCCGCTCGACCAGATCGCCAATCTCGTCGTGATCGGAGAGCGCCCCGAGGGCGAGAGCCTCGTCGAACGTCACCAGCGGCGGCATCCGGTCGGAATCTAGGTGTGGGATCGGACGCCTCCGCCCACGTCGATCGCCGCAGGGGCGGGCGCCTGGCTAGGCCGGCGTGTTGTGAAGCGTCTCCCAGAGGTAGATGCAGGCGAGGGTGCGGTGCGGTCGCCAGGGCTCGGCGATCTCGGTCAGCCGCTCGGGGTCCGGCAGCTCCTCGAGCTCGTAGGCGAGCTGGACCGCGCGACGGATGCCAAGGTCGCCGGTCGGCAGGACGTCGGGGCGCTCGAGGTGGAACATCAAGAAGACCTGCGCCGTCCAGACGCCGAACCCGCGGACCGCGGTGATCTCGGCGATCACCTCGTCGTCGCTCATCGTCGGAAAGCGGTCGAGCTCGAGCTCGCCCGACTCGACGTGGTCGGCGAGATCGCGCAGGTACTCGACCTTGCGGCCCGAGAGACCGGCGTCGCGCAACCGCTCGCTCTCGATCGCGAGCAGTTCGTCCGGGGTCGGCGTCCTGCCCCCGAACAGCTCGAGAACGCGGTCGAAGATGGTCGCGGCCGCCTTCGCGGACAGCTGCTGGCCGACGACGCTTCGCAGCAGCGTGCCGTAGGAGTCGGTCGGCGGTCGCCCGCGTCGCCGGGTCTCGAACGAGAGCTCGCCGAACCGCTCGACCAGCTCGGCCATCACCGGGTCGGAGGCGGCGAGCTCGGCGTGGATGCTCACGGCGCGCACGGTACGGCAACGTTGCGCCCAACCACGGCGTGAGCTCCCGGTATCCTGGCCGGCTTCGGGTCGCGGGGTTGCCCGCGACTTGCGCGCGGGACGCGTGTTTCGACGCCGAGGGACCTCCGGGCCCGACTCGAACCCGACCAGCCTCCGACAGTGCCCGAACGATTGCCGACCCACCGAATCAGCGGCAGGCCGCGATGGATCGCGGCCGGTGTCGCCGTGCTCTCGCTCGCCGCCGGGCTCGCCCTCGTGCCCGGGCGCCCGGGCGCCGAGTCGACCGCGAGCGCCGCCGGCAATCGCCCGAACATCATCGTCCTGCTCACCGACGATCAGGAGTTCGGCTCGATGCGGGTGATGAAGACGGTGAACAAGGAGATGAAGCGAAAGGGCGTCACCTTCAAGCGCTTCTACGACAACTTCCCGCTCTGCTGCCCGGCGAGGACGACCCTGTTCACCGGGCAGTACGCCCACAACCACGGAGTGCTCTCGAATCTGCCGCCGGACGGCGGCTACGGGGTATTCAACGAGCGCCACGGCGACAACTACCTGCCGCTTTGGCTGCAGGCCGCCGGCTACCGGACCTCCTACATCGGCAAGTTCGAGAACGGCTACGCCGAGCCGGACGAGTACGGAACCACGCCCAAGGACGTCCCGAGGGGCTGGGACGACTGGCACGTCCTCGCCCCCTCGCGGGCCCAGTACTTCAACTACATCCTGAACCAGAACGGGCACCTGCGCCACTACACGGAGGCCGAGGAGGACTACAGCACCGACGTGTTCACCAGCAAGGCGAGGCGGTTCATCCGCTCGAGCGCCAAGGCCTCTTCGCCTTTCTACCTCGAGCTCGGCTACGCCGCGCCTCACGGGGGCGGGGGCGGCGACCCGGGTCGCTCCTGCAACCGCGCCGCGGTCCCGGCGCCCCGCGACCTCGGGACGCTGAGGAAGAAGGACAAGCGGCTGACGCCCTCGTTCAACGAGGCCGACGTCTCCGACAAGCCCTCGCCGATCGCCGAACGCCCGCCGCTGACGCCCGGCCAGATCAACGACATTCTTCGCAAGCGCCGCTGCGCCTGGGAGTCGCTGCTCGCGGTCGACGACAGCGTCGGCGCGATCCTCGACGAGATCCACCGCGACGGGATCCGGCGCAACACCTACGTGTTCTACCTCTCCGACAACGGCTTCTTGTTCGGAGAGCACCGGATCCGGAACAACAAGCGCTATCTCTACGAGGAATCGGCGCGCGTCCCGGTGGTGGTCCGCGGTCCCGGCGTCGCCCGCGGTGAGACCGCCCGGGACGTGGTCGTCAACGCCGATCTCACTTCCACCTTCCTCGAGCTCAGCGGCGCGACGCCGGGCCTCACCCAGGACGGCGAGTCGCTGCTTCCGGTGCTCACGAACCCGACCGTGGAGCGCGGTCGAGCGCTTCTGCTCGAGGCCTACGCGGGGCCGCCGATCAAGGGTGTGCGGACCTCGAGGTACCTGTACACCGAGTGGGACACCGATCGGCTGCTTCCCGAGAGGGAGCTCTACGACACCTACGTCGACCCCTTCCAGCTCACCAACGTCGCCAACGATCCCAACTACCAGCCGGTGGTCAACGAGCTCGCCGACGAGTTGCATCAGCTGGAGGACTGCGCCGGCGAGAACTGTCGCGGGGCGCCGACCGCGGAGCTGACAATCGTCCCCACAGCTGCCGGCAAGCGCGCCTGTGCAGACCCCCCGGTGCTCGCGCGGGTGACGACGTCCAGCGACGCGGACGTCGTCTCCGTCTCCTTCCGGGCCGGGAAGACCGAGCTGCCGGATGACACCGTGGCCCCGTTCGAGGCGACGGTGCCAGGAACGGTGCTCCGGAGGCAGGGGCCGAAGCCGACGCCGGTCACCGTGAGGGCGCTCTTCGATGATGGCCGACGACTCGCGCTGACGGATAACGTCCGCGCATGCAAGTAGCCCGATCGGGGGCTGCCGCGGCACTCTGCGCTGCGGTGGTGGCTCTCGCGAGCGCGCTCGCCGGCTGCGGCGGCGAGGAGCCGAACCCTGCGGTGACTCCGAAGCCCGCTTTTGGCGAGCAGCCGAACATCGTCTTCATCCTCACCGACGACCAGGACTACGAGTCCTACAACCGGCAGGTGATGCCGTACACGGTGCGCCTGCTGGGGCGCAAGGGGACCACGTTCACCAACTACTGGGATGTGACGCCGCTCTGCTGCCCGGCGCGCGCGGCGCTGCTCACCGGGCAGTACGGGCACAACAACGGCGTCCTCAACAACAAGCCCGGCTACAGCAACCTCGCCGAGCCCGACAACGTGCTGCCGGTGTGGCTGCAGCGGGCCGGCTATGAGACGGCGAACGTGGGCAAGTTCCTGAACGGCTACGAGAGCGCGGTCGACGACAAGGACGAGGTCGCGCCGGGCTGGGACCGCTGGTCGGTCGAGGTCGGAAACGGCCGCGGCTACTACGACTTCAAGCTCGCCGTGGACGGCAAGCAGCGTAAAGAGCAGTACGAGGGCGAGTACCTGACCGACGTCCTCAACCAACGCGCCCGCGAGTACCTGCGCGAAATGGCCGGCCCGGAGCCGTTCTATCTACAGCTCTGGGAGAGCGCCCCGCATGTCGAGAACATCAACGCCAACAGTGGCGGGCCCTGTGGGGGCCAGGCCGTGCCGCCCCGGCGCGACCTCGGTCGGTTCGCCGGCGCGCAGCTGCCGCGCCTGCCCGGTGTGCTCGAACGCGACGTCTCCGACAAGCCGGCGATCGTCAGCGGTCAACCGCCGATCGGCGCTCAAAGGCGCCAGGTCCTGCGCCACCGCTACCAGTGCCGGCTCGAGACGCTGCCGGCCGTCGACCGCGGGATCGCGGGCATCGTCCGCACGCTGCGCCGGACGGACGAGCTCGACGACACGATCATCGTCTACTCATCCGACAACGGCACCTTCGACGGCCAGCACCGCCTCCCCGGCGGCAAGGGCCTCGCCTACGAGGAGGCCGCCCACCTGCCGTTCGTCGTCAGGGCGCCGGCCAAGTTTCGTGGCGGTCGGCCCGCCCCGCCGCGAAGCGACGAGTTGATCGCCAACATCGACTACGCGCCGACCCTGGTCGATTGGTCGGGCACCGAGACCTGTCCGGAGGTCGGCGGCTGCCGCGTGATGGACGGCCGGTCGTTGGTTGGGCTGTTGCGGGGCGAGACGGCGGGGTGGCCCGCCGATCGCGCGATCGGGACCGAGCTCGACCTGCAGAAGGACCAGGTTCAACCGGGACGCGGAATCTCGTGCAGCTTCGAAGGCGTGCGCCAGGGGCGCTGGCTGTACGTCAAGCACACCGCGCTTCCCGAGCTCAGCACCGGCGCCTGCGAGCCGGGCGACGTGGTCGAGCTCTACGACCACGTCCGGGATCCGTTCGAGCTCAAGAACCTCGCTGCCGCGAGCACCCCGCTGGCCGATCGGGTCCAGGCCCGCCTCGCGGCGCTCAGCGACGAGCTTGCCGATTGCGCCGGGATCGAGGGCCGCGACCCGGATCCACCGAGCGGCCACTACTGCGACTGAGGGCTGGGCTAGCGGCCCCGCCAACGGGGCTTGCGCTTCTCGGCGAAGGCCCTGATCCCCTCTCGGAAGTCCTCGGAGGCAAAGCACGAACGGCGCAGCTCGACGAGCTCCTCCTCCTGCGCGGCAGTCAGCCGGGGGAAGCGCGCCAGGGTCTCGATCGCGCGCTTGTTGCCGGCCATCGAGAGCGGCGCGCTGGCGGCGATCCCGGCCGCCATCTCGAGCGACCGTGCCTCGAAGCGATCGTCGTCGACGACCTCGTTGACGAGGCCGATCTGCTCGGCGCGCTCGGCGCTCAGATCGCGGCCGGTGAGGAAGAGCTCCTTCGTCCGCGCCACGCCGATCACGTCGATGAACCGCTCGAGCCCGGTGTGGCCGTAGATCAGGCCGAGCTTCGCGGGCGGCATGCCGAGCTTCGCGCCGGCCGCGCAGATGCGCAGGTCGCAGCGGACCGCGAGCTCGAGGCCGCCGCCGAGGCAGTGGCCGTTGATCGCCGCGAGCACGGGATAGGGATGGGCGCTGACCGCGTCCATCGCGGCATGGAATGGATGGGCGACGAGCGCCTCGGCATCGCGCTCGAAGCTGTGCTCAGGGATCGCCCCGATGTCGTAGCCGGCGGAGAAGGCGCCGCCGCTGCCGGTGATCACCAGGCAACGGGTCTCGATCCCCTCGGCGAGCCCGGGCAGCGTCGCGGCGATCGCGTCGAGGACCTCGTGGTCGAGCGGGTTGCGCTTCTCCGGGTTGTTCAGGGTCAGCCGAGCGACCGCTTCGGCGGGCCGGTCGAGCAACAGCTTTCCGGAGGCGAGGTCCTTCGACACGCGCTACTCGAGCACGACCAGGACGTCGCCCTCCTGCACGGACTGGCCCTCCGCGCAGCGGATCTCCGTGACGACGCCGTCGTCCTCGACCTCGACCGGCATCTCCATCTTCATCGACTCGAGGACGACCACCGTGTCGCCGTCGGAGACGTCGTCGCCGACCTCGACCTCAATCTTCCACACGGTCCCGGTGATGTGGGCTTCGATATCCGTCAAGGCGCGGGAGAATATCCGCCCCGGCCGGACCGATGTCTGACCTGCTCGCCATAGTCGCCGCCCGCAACGAAGCCGATCGGATCGGAGCGACGCTCGACGCGCTCGCGGAGGCGTTCCCCCGGGCGATGCTCTGGGTCGCCGACGACGCCTCCGAGGACGGGACCTCGGACGTCGCGCTCGGGCACCGTGGCCGGGTGGTCACCCGGCGCCGCCCGCACGGCAAGGGCGCCAACGTCACCGCCGCCGCTGAGGCGGCGCTATCCGACGACGCAACCGCCACGGCCGACGTGGTCCTGCTCTGCGACGGCGACCTCGGGGCCTCGGCGGCCCATCTCGACCAGCTGGTGGCCGCCGTCTCGGATGGGGACTGCGACCTCGCAGTCGCCGCCTTTCGCCGCCGCGTCGGCGGGGGCCTCGGGATCGCGCTGCGGTTCGCGCGCTGGGCGGTTCGCAGCCGTTGCGGCTACGAGGCGCGAGCTCCGATCTCCGGGCAGCGAGCGATGCGGATCGAGGTTCTGCGCGATGTCCTGCCGTTCGCCGACGGTTATGGGATGGAGGTCGGGATGACGATCGACGCGGTTCGAGCGGGCCATCGCGTCGCCGAGCGCGAGCTCGACCTCGAGCACCGAGCCACCGGACGCAGCCTCGCCGGGTTCGCGCACCGAGGCCGCCAGTTGCGCGACTTCGTCCGCGCCTGGTGGGCGCGCCGCCGCTGATCGCTTAGGTTCCTCGGATCGATGATCCTCGCGATCGACCAGGGAACCACCGGCACGACCTGCCTCGTGTTCGACGGCGAGGGGGCGATCCGCGGCCGCGCCTACAGCGAGCTCACCCAGCACTTTCCCCGCCCCGGGTGGGTCGAGCACGACGCCGATGAGATCTGGGCGCTGACCAAGCGGGTCGCCTCCCAGGCGCTCGCCGACGCGAAGACCGACGCCGGCTCGCTCGACGCGATCGGGATCACCAACCAGCGCGAGACCGTGGTCGCCTGGGACCCGGCGACCGGCGAGCCGGTTCACAACGCGCTCGTCTGGCAGGACAGGCGAACGGCCGCGCGTTGCGACGAGCTCCGCGAAGCCGGGCACGAGCGGCTCGTCCGCGAGCGCACCGGCCTGGTCATCGATCCGTACTTCTCCGCGACGAAGATCGAATGGCTGACGCACAACGTCCCGGCAGCCCGCGCCGCGGTCTTCGGGACGATCGACGCCTGGCTCGTGTTCAAGCTCACCGGGCGCCATGCCACCGATCTCTCCAACGCCTCGCGGACGATGCTGTTCGACATCCACCGACTGCGCTGGGACCCCGAGCTCTGCGAGCTGCTCGGGATCGATCCGCAGCGGCTCCCCGAGCCGCTGCCGTCCGCGCACCTGTACGGGACGACCACGGAGTTCGGCGGCGAGGTGCCCGTCGCCGGCATCGCCGGCGACCAGCAGGCGGCGCTCTTCGGCCAGGCGTGCCAACGGCCCGGGATGGCCAAGAGCACCTACGGCACCGGGAGCTTCGTGCTCCTCAACGCGGGCGAGGCCGCGCCCGCCGCCGCCGGGGGCGTGCTGACCACGGTCGCATGGGGGATCGGCGAGGTGACCGAGTACGCGCTCGAGGCGGCGGTGTTCGTCACCGGCGCCGCGGTGCAATGGCTTCGCGACGGGCTCGGGATCGTCGCCGAGGCGGCCGAGACCGAGGGGATGGCTGCCTCGCTGGACTCCAACGACGACGTATATTTCGTGCCCGCGCTCACCGGGCTGGGCTCGCCGCACTGGGATCCCTACGCGCGCGGAACGATCGTCGGGCTCACCCGAGGCACGACGCAGGCCCACCTGGCCCGCGCCGCGCTCGAGGGGATCGCGTATGAGACGGTCGACGCCGTTCGGGCCGAGGAGCGGGTCGCGAGCCGGGAGCTGTCGGAGCTGCGCGCCGACGGCGGGGCGGTCGCCAACCGGTGGTTGATGCAGTTTCAGGCCGACGTCCTCGGGGTGCCGGTGATCGTCCCGGAGATCGCCGAGACCACGGCCCTCGGCGCCGCCTACCTCGCCGGGATCGGCGCCGGGAGCTGGACCCGCGAGCAGGTGGCGGAGATGTGGCGCGAGGCGGCCCGCTACGAGCCGGCGATGGAGGCGGGCGAGCGCGACCGGCTGCTCGGCCGCTGGGGCGAGGCGGTCGCGCGGGCCAAGGGCTGGGCGTCGAGCGAGCCAGAGCAGTAACCCGCGCCGATCGCCGGGGTAGGAGCCCGCGGGCCCGGGGGGACCCGAACCCACCCATGGACGAGCTGAGACCGCAGCGCTACAAGGATCCGCGCCCCGCGGAGCTGTTCATGCCGATCCACGAGCACTCACGCGCCCACGAGGCCGGCTGGACGTACGAGCTCGTCCGCATGCTCCTCACCCCGATCGCGGTGATCGTCTACCGGGCACGCGCGATCGCGACCGCCAACGTCCCGACGTCGGGGCCGGTGATCATCGCCCCGAACCACTTCTCGAACATGGATCACTTCTTCGCGGGGGTCTACCTGCGCCGCCACCTGCGGTTCATGGCCAAGTCGCAGCTCTTCGGGCAGAACCGGATCCTCGACTACATCTTCCGGGTCGGCGGCGTGTTTCCGGTCCGTCGCGGCCACCACGACGATGAGGCGTTCGTCACCGCCCATTCGATCCTCGACCGCGGCGGCTGCGTGCTGATCTACGCCGAGGGCGGGCGCTCGCGCTCTCGCGGGCTCGGCGAGGCGAGGCCCGGGGTCGGGCGCTTGGCGCTGGAGTCCGGCGTGCCGGTGGTCCCCGTGGCGATCCACGGATCGCAGGGGGTGCGCGGCTGGAAGCGCCTGCGGTTTCCGAAGGTCAGCGTCCAGTTCGGAGAGCCGATCGCCTTCGCGCCCGTCGAGCACCCCAGCCGCGAGCAGCAGATGGATGCCGCCCGCGAGGTCTTCGACCGCGTGAAGGCGATGTACACGGCGCTCGAGGAGCAGGGGCGAAGCGGCGTGATCAAGGGGCTGCGCGAGGGGGCCGCCGACGCGGCGGATGCCGTCACGGCCCATTCGGCCGGCAGCCGGGCTCACTCGTAGCGTTCCGCCACCGTCTCCCAGTGCTCGGGATCGTGACCCGGCAGGATCAGCGCCTGCGGGTAATGGCGCTGGAAGAGCTGCAGCTCGCGCAGCGACCGGCGCCAGTTGTGGCGGTCGAACGGCCGTGGCGGCTCCGGGGCGCCGGAGAGCTGCGCGAGCGTGTAGATCGCGTCGCCGGCGATCACCAGGTCCCGATCCGCGAGCCGGCAGATCACCGACTGGTTGCCCGCGCTGTGCCCGGGGGTCGAGGCGAGACGGACGCTGCCGTCGCCGAACAAATCGAAGCTGCGCCCGAAGCTCGCGTAGGAGTCGATCACGTCGGCGTCGTAGCTGAGCGTCCGGTAGTCGAAGGCATAGTCGTAGTGCGCCGGGCGGTAGCCGCGCAACAGCGGCCGCGGCTCGGTCGTCGCGGCGAGCCACTCGGGCTCGCTGACGACGAAGGTCGCCCCCGAGAACTCCGACATCCCCGAGGTGTGGTCGAAGTGCATGTCGGTCATCACCACGAGCCGGAGCGAGCGCGGGTCGACGCCGCGGGAGCGAAGCTGCGCGAGCAGGTCCTTGCCCGGCTCGAGGTCGGGCCTGACGAAGCGTGCGATCGTGCGGCCGAGGTTGGCCGCCGGCTTGGCGGCCACCGACGGGTGCAGGCCGGTGTCGACGAGGAAGGGCCCGACCGTGGGGTGGCGGATCAGATAGGCGAGCACCGGCAGCCACAACCATTGCGCGCGGCGGGTCCCGAAGCCGAGCATCCGCAGCCGCGGCAGTCGCCGGGCCTCCTCGAGGAAGGCACGGGGCGCCTGGACCCTGCCCGTGAGGATCGGCTCGACGGTCACCGTCACCCCGGCCTGTCCGCCGGGCAGCGCCGCCGTCAGCGGCCTCGATTCGGCTCTGACCCTCATTGCGCGCCACTGTAGCCGTATAGCCTCCGGGCGCCATGACGGCCGAGGCGTCGCGAATCTTTACACCCGGACTGCTCGACGGCCAGGTCTGCGTCGTCTCCGGCGCGGGCACCGGGCTCGGCCGCTCAACCGCCCTCGAGCTCGCCCGGCTGGGCGCGACGGTGATCGCCTGCGGGCGCCGTCCGGAGCCGCTCGAGCGCCTCGCCGCCGACTCCCGCGGGCTCGACGGCGCGGTCGAGACCGAGGCGATGGACATTCGCGACGAGGCGGCCGTCGCGGTGCTGTTCGACGGGGCGGTCGAGCGCCACGGGCGGGTGGACACCCTGGTCAACAACGCGGGCGGACAGTTCCTGAGCCCGGCGGAGGCGATCAGCCCGAAGGGCTTTCGCACGGTGATCGAGCTCAACGTCACCGGCACCTGGCTGATGACCCACGCCGCGGCGACGGCGGCGTTCATCCCGCAGAACGAGGGCAAGGTCATCAGCATCACCCTGTCGCCGCACCACGGCATGCCGGGGATGGTCCACTCGGGCGCCGCCCGGGCCGCGGTCGAGAACATGATGCGGACGCTTTCGGTGGAGTGGGCGCGGTTCGGGATCCGACTGTGCGCGATCGCCGCCGGCCAGTTCGACACCGAGACGCTGCGCACCAAGTACCCGCGCGAGGTGGTCGAGGCGGTGCCCGGCACCGTCCCGCTGGGCAGGCTCGGAACCGAGGAGGAGTGGGCGTGGCTGGTCGCCTACCTCGCCTCGCCGGCGGGCGACTTCTTCTCGGGCACCGTGATCACGATGGACGGCGCCCGAGACAACTGGTTCGGCTCCTGGCCGCCGGGCGCCTACGGCGACTCCGGCGAGCCCCCGGCCGAGGCACGCAAGCCGAATCCGTAGGGTCACGAACGCGCCTGCCGGACCGCTGCGGCCTAGGGTCGCGGCGCCAGCGCCCGCGCGATCACCAGCCGCGAGGTCTCGTTCGTGCCCTTGTAGATCTGGGTGATCTCCGGTGCGGGCACGGAGTACTCGGTGAGCACGGTTCTCAGTCGCTCGTCGGCTTGCTCGGTGGCGGACGAGACCCCCGAGTCGCGCCGCGCCACCCCAGTCCCGGCCAGGCTTGCACGTCGTGCTCCCCTGCGTAGCGGCACACGGACCGGCCGGATCCCGCAGGGTCCACGACCGATCCGTCCCGAATACGATCACTCCACACCGATCGCAACCCGTCTGGAGGTCCTCCATGGCCGACCGCACGACAAGCCTCATCCCGAGAGGCACGTGGACAGTCGATGCCGCCCACTCAACCGTCGGCTTCGCCGTCAAGCACATGGGCATCGCCAACGTGCGCGGAAAGTTCACCGAGTTCGAGGGCATCTTGGAGGTCGGCGAGGACCTCGCGAGCTCCTCGGCACGGGGGAGCGTCAAGGCCGCATCGATCACGACCGAAGAGGAGCAGCGCGACGAGCACTTGCGCTCAGCGGACTTCTTCAACGTCGAGGAGTTCCCGCAGATCACGTTCGAGTCGACCCTGGTTGAGGCGATCGACGATGAGTCCACGAGCGTCGTCGGCAACCTGACCATGCACGGCGTCACCCGAGAGGTCAAGCTCAAGGCCGTGGTGCAGGGGACCGACGTCGATCCCTGGGGCAATGAGCGGGCCGGGGTGGAGGTCCTCGGGGTCCTCAAGCGCAGCGACTTCGACATGAAGTTCAACCAGGCGCTGGGCAGCGGCAACGTGCTCGTCGGCGACAAGGTCAATATCGCGCTGGACATTTCAGCGGTCAGACAGGAGTGATCGACCGCGGGGGCGCGGATCCCCGCCGCGGCGCGGAGGGGGGTAAGTCACGAACTTGGCCCCAAGCCGCCGGCGACCGGGGCGTCCGATCGCTCCCGGGGGGCGAGGCCACGCATATCGGGTGACGTCCGACAACCCCGTAAGGCCAATGACGGGGAACCGACGCGCGTCGCAACTGCCGCCTGAGGGCGGCCAAAAGGACAAGTATCAATCAGTACTTCCTCGAGCTCTCGCAGTCGGTCGCCGAAGCTCAAGACGGCGGGATTGCCGGCGTGCCTGGTTCGCCCGGAGTGCACACGGGCCCGGCACGGGTGATCCACGAGGAGTCGGACTTCTTCCGACTGCGGCCTGGCGACGTCCTGGTCTGCCCGATCACGAGCCCCGCGTGGTCGCTGCTCTTCGCGCAGGCGGGCGCGGTGGTTACGGACGGCGGCGGCATCCTCGCCCACGCCGCCGTGATTGCCCGTGAGTACGCCATCCCGGCCGTGCTCGCAACCGGCAAGGCCACAAGCCGCTTGCGCGACGGCGAGATCGTCACCGTCGACGGGACCGCCGGGCTGGTGCGAGTCCACTGACACGCACCTACGGCTCGGGTAGGGATGGTCAGGCTGCTCCCTCCCGTGCAAGGACGCTGTCAACCATCCGTCGTTCAGACGACGGTCGCCTGCAGCAGCGCACCGATCGCACCGCAGCCGAGCACCACGTAGAGAACAGTGAGCTTGCCGTGAAAGCGGTAAAGCAGGGCAAAGGCGGCGACAGCAAGGATCGCCGTGTAGACGTCAACGACGCTGGTGTCGAGGATCTGCACCGTTACCGACGCGATCAGGCCGATCACCCCCGCCGTCACTCCGAGCAGGAACGGCCGGATTCGCGGGTTCTCGGCGATCGCCACCAGGTGGCGGTGCAGGAAGATCGGAAAGACGAAGGCGGGTATGAAGATGCCGAGCGTCATCAGCAGACCACCGCTCAGACCTCCGGCCAGGTACCCGACGAAGGTCGAAAAGATGATCAGCGGCGCCGGCAGCGCGCCACTGATCGCGAGCCCGTCGACGAACTGCCCGTCGGTCAGCCAGTGGTGGCTGTCGACCGAGGCCTGCTGGAGGAACGGGATCACGGTGTAGGCGCCGCCGAAGGTGAGCAGGCCCGCCTTCAAGCCCTCCAGGAAGATCTGGGCGCTCAGCGAGATCGTCACCGCGCCGAGGACAACGAAGAGCGCGACCGCTCCCGGCGAGAACGAGCTCGCCCGCCCGACCCAGCGCTCACCGTTGGTCCACAGCTCGTAGGCGAGCCCGGCTCCAGCCAGGACCAGGACGAAGCTCGCCGACGCGAACTGGGTCAGGGCAAAGGCGGCGACCGCGAGCACGGCGAGCGGCACGTCGCTGATGAAGGAGCGGGCGAGGCGGACCAACGCTCGGGCGATCAGGGCGCCCACCGCGGCCTTGAGTCCGTAGAAGAGCTCGTCGAGGTGGGTCGCCAGGTTCGCCTCGACGTAGATGATCGAGAGCCCGAGCATCAACAGGAAGCCGGGCAGCATGAAGCCGAGGCCCGCCAGGAAGCCGCCGAGCTTGCCGCCGCGAACCCGGCCGAAGTAGACGCAGAGCTCGTGCGCCTCCGGCCCCGGGAGGACCTGGAAAACGGCGAGGGTCTTCTGGAAGGTCTCCTCGGAGACCCAGCCCTCCTGGTCGACGCACTCGTGCTTGATCATCGCGATCTGCGCCGCCGGCCCGCCCCAGGCGAGCGCGCCGAACTTGAGGAAGCGCAGGAAGATCGACCAGGGCGGGTCGTGACCAGACGGCACGTCTGTGGCAGTAGCCGCGGGGGCAGCCTCCATCCCGGGAGTCTCGCCGACTAGCTGTGGCGGTGGTCCTGGCGGTTATAGGCGCGCACCGTCTGCCACGACCGCCAGGTGATCCGCAGGATTACCGCCGTGATCCCGAGGCCGATCAGCGGGTCGACGACCTGGGCTCCGAGCGCCACCGCGGCCGCGCTCGCCACGACGGCGAGGCTGACGTAGGCGGAGCTCACCGCGCAGCGGCTCGTAGGCGACCGTCGCGCTCATCTGGAGCAGGCTAGACCGACCCAGTCCGAGGGACGCCCGTGATTGGCCCTGCGCGTCCCTTTCGGTTTTCACGCGAAGCGAGAGGGGGAGTCGGTGGTTCGCCTCGGCTCGGCTCCCCTGGGTCATGCAAGGCCAGGAAGCCGCGGCGATACTGCTCGGAGGGTCGATGAAGCAGCGGCTGGCTTATCTCGACAACCTGAAGATCCTGCTCGTGGTCGGCGTGATCGCGCTCCACACGGCGATCACCTACGGAGTCGACGGCTCCTGGTACCTGGAGTCGTACGACGAGATGGGGAGTGTCGTGGTCGACACGGTGGCCGTCGTGCTCGGCATCGGTTGGCTGTTCGGATTGGGTCTCTTCTTCGTGATCGCGGGGCGGCTGAGCGGGCCATCGCTCGACCGCAAGGGTCCCAGGCGCTTCGCGGAGGACCGGCTGATCCGCCTTGGGATCCCTCTGGCCGTCTATACGCTCCTGATCAGCCCCTTCCTCGAGTACGTCGATTACCGCTGGAACGGGGATGGAACCGGCGCGCTCTGGCCGTTCGTACGCGAGCAGGTTTGGCAGCTCGCCCCGGGCCCAATGTGGTTCCTGGAGGCTCTGCTCGTCTTCTCGCTCGGCTACGCGCTCTTGCGGAGGCTGCGCCCGACAGCGCAACAGCCCCCGCACACGTCCTTGCGGGGCCGGCAGGCGGCGGCCATCGCCCTCGCGATCGCCGTGACCTCGTTCACGGTCCGCCTCGCCTTCCCGATCGGCTCAGAGCAGTTTCATCTGCAGCTCGCGTCGTTTCCGCAATACGTGATCCTGTTCGCGCTCGGTGCGGCCGCCGGAAGGCGCGCGTGGCTCGAGACGCTCACCCCGCGCCTGCAGCGCCGCTGCGGAATCGCCGGCGTGCTCACGGCCCTGGCGCTGCCCGCGATCCTCGTTGCGGGCGGTGCCTTCGAGGGCGACGCTGGCGAGGACCGGTTCGCGGGCGGCTGGCACTGGCAGTCGGCTGCCCTCGCGCTGGCCGAGGGCGTCCTTGCTACCTGCATCTCGCTGTGGGCGATCGGGTACTTCCGCCGCCACCACAACCGCCTGCGTCCCCTGGCCCGGAGCATGGCGCCCGCCGCCTACGGCGCCTTCTTCGTCCATCCGCCGGTCGTCGTCGGACTCGCCTTCGCCCTGCACCCCCTTCCTCTGCCGGCCGAGCTGAAGTTCATCGCTGTGTTCGTGGCGGCGGTCTCGGGATCGTTCGTTTTGGCCGCGCTGGCGAACCGGACGGGCTCAATCGCGAGGATCATCGGATCCGGCCCGCGAGTGGGACGGGGCCTTCCGGCCGCGCGCCCGTCCGAGCAACCGGCGTCCCCTGCGGCTGCGCCGCCAGGAGCCTAGGCCGGACAGTTTCCGAGTTCTCCGACGCCCGGAAGATCCAGGCATCGGCCCCCAGCCGCCGGGCAGGGCCGGCGTACCGCTGCCTCCCGAAATGGCGGTTTTGCAGGCGCTTTACATCGCCCGCGCGATCACCAGCCGCTGGATCTCGTTCGTGCCCTCGTAGATCTGGGTGATCTTCGCGTCGCGCATCATCCGCTCGACCGGATACTCGTTCACGTAGCCGTAGCCGCCGAGCACTTGGACGGCATCGGTGGTGACGGCCATCGCGGTGTCGGACGCGATCAGCTTCGCCATCGCCGAGTACTTGCCCATGTCGGCCTCGCCGGCGTCGATCTTCGAGCAGGCGCGGTAAAGCAGCTCCCGGGCCGCGGCGGTCCGCGACTCCATGTCGGCGAGCTTGAACTGGATCCCCTGGAAGGCGGCGATCGGCTTGCCGAACTGCTTGCGCTCGTGGGCGTAGGCCGCCGCGTAGTCGATTGCGCCCTGGGCGATCCCAACCGCCTGCGCGGCGACCCCGAGGCGCGAGCGGTCGAGCGTCGCCATCGCGACCGCGAAGCCGCGGTTCTCCTCGCCGATCAGGTTCTCGGCCGGGACGCGGACGTTGTCGAAGATCGGCTGCCCGGTGGGCGACCCGCGGATGCCCATCTTGTGCTCGAGCTTGCCGACGCTGAATCCCGGCCGGTCAGCCTCGACGACGAACGCCGAGATCCCCCGCGAGTGGCCCTGCTCGGGCTCGGTGACCGCGAAGCAGATGTAGAAGTCCGCGATTCCGAGGTTGGTGATCCAGTTCTTCGTCCCCTCGATCACCCACTGGTCGCCGTCCCGGACCGCCCGGGTGCGCATCCCGCCGGGGTCGGACCCCGCGTCGGGCTCGGAGAGGGCGAACGCGGGGCTCCACTCGCCGGAGGCGCACTTGGGGAGGAAACGCTGCTTGAGCTCCTCGGAGCCGAAGAGCTTGATCGGCAGCGTGCCGAGCTCCTGGATCATCAAGATCAGCGCCGACGACGCGCACCCCTTCGCGACCTCCTCGATCGCGATGTTGAGCATCAGGGTGCCGGTGCCGGTGCCGCCGTGCTCGGGGTCGAAGGGGAGCCCGAGCAGGTCGTGCGAGGCGAACAGCTCGCGAACGTCGCGCGGATACTCCGCCGTCGCGTCGATCTCGGCGGCGCGCGGCGCCACCCGCTCGACGACCATCTTGCGGATCGTCTCGCGAAAGTCGACGAACTCCGGCGGGACGATGTAAGGCAAGGCCGGCTCGATGCTGGTTGCCATCGCCCCTTGAGATTAGACCGAGCGGGCTCGGGGCTCAGGTCGTCATGCCGCCGAACTGCCCGCCGGTCACGTTCAGCACCTGGCCGTGGACGTAATCGGAGAGCGGCGAGCAGAGGAAGAGCACAGGGCCGGCGGCCTCCTCGGGCTGCGCCGGGCGGCCGAGCGGGATGATCATCGACGCCATCGCCCGCATCTGCTCGGGGATGCCGAGCTCGACCTTCTCGCCGCTCGCCGTCTCCATCGACTCACCCTTCTCCTTCGCCTGCGTGAGCCGGGTCTCGATGAACCCGAAAGCGACCGCGTTGCAGTTGATCTTGAAGCCGCCCCACTCCTTGGCCAGGGTCTTCGTGAACCCGACCACGCCGGCCTTGGCCGCCGAGTAGTTGACCTGGCCGGCGTTGCCCATCGTGCCCGAGATCGAGGACACGTTGACGATCTTGCGGAACACCTCCCTGCCCTCGGCCTGCTCGGCCTTCGCCGCCTCGCGCCAGTGGGGGGCGATCGCGCGCACGACCCGAAAGGGGACGATCGTGTGGATGTCGAGCATCGCCTGGAACTGCTCGTCGCTCATCCGATGGACGACCCCGTCCCAGGTATAGCCGGCGTTGTTGACGACGATGTCGACCTTGCCGAAGGCGTCGATCGCCTTCGCGACGAGCTCGTCCGGCACCCCGGGCTCGGTGAGGTCGCCGGCGAAGACGGCGGTCTCGCCGTCGATCTCGCTCGCGGTCTGCTCGGCGATGTCGCCGTCGATGTCGTTGATCAATACCGTCGCGCCCTCGGCCACGAACCGCTCCGCCGTCGCGCGCCCGATCCCGCGCGCCGAGCCGGTGATGATCGCCGCCTTGCCGTCAAGCAGTCCCATGTTCTCGATTTGCTCCCCGTGGGTCGACCGATTGGACAACGGCGCGGGACTCTATGCCGTCGCTGCGCTCGCCGCCTCAAAGGCCCAGCTGCCGACCGAGGATCTCGCGCATGATCTCGTCGGTGCCGCCGCCGATCGGCCCGAGGCGGGCGTCGCGAACGGCGCGCTCGACGCCGTATTCCCGCATGTAGCCGTAGCCGCCGAGGATCTGCAAGCACTCGTCGGCGACCTCGACGCAAGCGCGCTGGGAGAGCAGCTTCGCCATCGTCACCTCGCGCGTGCCGGCGGTCACCGACGGGTGGGTGAGGTCGCCGCGGGCGATCGCCTCTCGCCGCTCGGACTCGACGCCGACGAACTCGCGCAGTGCGTGGTAGGTGAGCGCCCTGGACACCTCGCCCTTGATCGCGAGCTCGGCGACCTTGTGGCGAATCGCCTGGAAGCGGCCGATCGGCCGGCCGAACGCCTCGCGCTCGGAGGCGTAGGAGATCGCCACCTCGAGCAGGCGACGCATTGCTCCGACCGCGCCGAGGGCCATCAGCAGCCGCTCCCACTGGAAGTTGGCCATGATCAGGTAGAAGCCGCCGTCCTCGGGGCCGAGCAGGTTCTCCTCCGGGACCTCGACGTGCGTGAACGAGAGCTCGGCCGTGTCGGAGGAATGCCAGCCCATCTTCTCGAGCTTGCGGGAGACCTCGTAGCCGGGCATCTCGCGCTCGAGGATCAAGAACGAGATCCCGTGGTGGCCGCCGTGGGGCGTTGTCCGCGCGGCGCAGACGAGAAAGTCCGCCCGGGCGCCGTTGGTGATGAAGGTCTTGGCGCCGTCGACCACGAAGCCGCCGGGCACGCGGCGCGCGCTGGTCCGAAGCGAGGCGACATCGGAGCCGGCGCCGGGCTCGGTGATCCCGAGGGCGCCGATCATCTCGCCGCGGATCGCGGGGCGCAGGAAGCGCTCGTGCTGGTCCGGGGTCCCGAACCGGAACACCGGCGGGGTCGCGATCCCGGTATGCGCGCCGAGGCCGGCGCCGACGCCGCCCGAGGCGCCGGCGGCCGCCAGCTCCTCGGCCCAGACGGCGTCGTGGACGTAATCGCCGCCCTGGCCGCCGAGCTCGACCGGGTACTTGAGCCCGAGAAAGCCGAGCTCGGCTGCGCGGCGGTAGAGCGCTCGCGGGAACTCCCGCGCCGCCTCCCATTCGTCGACGTGCGGAACGATCTCCGCCGTCACCCAGCGGCCGATCGTCTCGCGGAGCTGCTCGTGCTCGTCGGTGAACGGCGGCAGCGTCGCCCGGGTCCCGCTGTCGCGGATCAGATGGCCGGTCGCGGCCCCGGCCGAGGCGCCACGCTCGATCGGCGGTTGGTCCGCGTCGGGCAGCGGCTCCATGCCGGTGAGCGTACTCGCGGAGCCGGGCTCGCAACAACCGCGCCATTCGTGTGAAATAGGTGATGTGCAGACCGCGCAGCAGAGCCCCCGTGAGCCGCTGGGCCCGGAGGGAGAGCCATGCGCGGAGTGCGGCGCGCCGCTGGCCGCCGACCAGCGCTACTGCGTCAACTGCGGGCGCAGGCGCGGCGAGCCCCGGGTCGCGCCACCCCCGGCGACCGCCGCCCGGGCGGCCGACGGCGGCCGCCCGAACGACGTCTCGCCGCTGGCCGCGGTAATCGGCGTCGCCCTGCTCGGGGGGATGCTGCTGATCGGCGTGCTCATCGGTCGCGGCAACTCCGACTCCGAGCAGTCACCGCCGGCGACGATCCAGGTCGGCGAGGGCACGGCGACCACGGCGACCCCGAACGCCGGCGCGCCCGGCGAGGGAGCGCAGGTGGGCTCGGGGATCGCCACCGACTGGCCGGCGGGAACGACCGGGTTCACCGTCCAGGTCGCGACCGTACCGAAGTCCGGGGCGACGCCCGATAACGTCGCCGCCGCGCGCTCGGCGGCCGAAGCACAGGGCGCCGACCAGCTCGGTGTGCTCGACTCCGACCTCTATCCGAGCCTCACAGCAGGCAACTACGTGATCTATTCCGGAGTCTTCGACAAGCGCGAGGACGCGAGCGCTCACCTCGGCGAGCTCGGCTCCGCCGCCGCGGGCGCCGAGGTGATCGAGGTCAGCGACGGGTCGTGAGAAGCTCCGCCGACACCTGGGGCGCGCCCGCGCCGCCGCTCAGGGATCCGGGGGGTGGATCGTGAGCCCGGGATTGATCGACAGGCTGCGCCCGTACTTCAAGACCCGGCCGCGCGCTCCCCGGCAGTCGGCCGCCGGCCAACCCGCGCAACCCGCGCCCGATGAGGCACCGACCGCCGCCCAGCCTGCGCAGGGCGGCGCGCCGCAACGGGCTCAGCCGGCCACGGGTGGGCAGCCGGCGGGGGCCACGCCTCCGGCCGTCGCATCCGCCGCCGCCCCGGCCGCGGGCCGCAGGCGCTCGCGCCGGGCGAAGCGAAGCAGGCGCCGGGGTCGCGCCGCCGCACCCGCCGCGGCGCCCGCCGCCGAGCTCAGGGTTCGCCGCGACCGCCTCGCCCGACAGCTGGCCGAGCTGCAAAGCGATCTCGGCGGCCTCGTCTACGAGATGGCGATCCGCGACTCCTACCGCCTCGACGTGATCGGCCGCCGCGCCGCCGCGCTCCGGGTGGTCGACGCCGAGCTGGCGTCCACCGAGCGGGCGCTGCGCGATGGCGCGAGCGGATTCGCAAGCTGTCCCCGTTGCGGGACGCCGTACACGCCGGGAGCCGCCTTCTGCTCGAGCTGCGGGAACGCGCTCGCGGCCCGGACGCCGCCGAGCGTCCAGCAGCCGACGCCGGCGCCGAGCCCGGGTGCCGCGCAGCCTCAACAACCGGCGCCGGCGCCGGCGCCCGCCGCCGGGCCGCGGCCGGAGCCGAACGCCCAGCCCGGTGGCGCGGAGGGCGGCGGTCCCCGCCCGGAGCCCGCGCGCCAGGCGTCCGATGACGAGCCCGCCGGCGATCCCGCCCGGACGCCTCCGGGGGGCCGCGAGTGACGCCGCCGGGCGGCCTGATCAGGGGCCCCGTGCGTCCGGACCGACGGTCGATGCTTCGCTTCGCGTCGCTTCGCTGGGCGGCGCTGCCGATCGTCGATCGGCGCTGGACGCTGCCGATGGCGGCCGTGGCGCTCGGCTTTGGGCTCTTCGTCGGGGTCGCGATCGGCCCGGGTACCGAGGGCAGCCTCGGGACGCCGTCGCCGATGCTCGTCCAGGTCCCGGCCCCGAGCGGCGACGCGCCGGGCGCCGTCGCCTCGGCGCCACCCGGTGGCGGCTCCGGCGCCGCCGGACCGAACGGCGGCGGCTCGCGGGGCGCCGACAACCCGTCGGCCACGCCGACCACGCCGTCGATCGCCTCGACTCCGTTGACCCCCTCGACGTCGACCTATCCCCGACCTATCGCACCTACCCGACGACGCCGACGGACGCCGGCGATCAGGCGGCGAGCGCCGACACCGGGACGATGCTCACGGGCACGGTGGTGCACCTGAACCCGAAGGCGGGCAGCTACTCGATCGCCACCGACGACCGGAGACTCGTCGCGATCCATGCCGACCATCTGCCCGATCCCGGCGATCGGCTCTCCGTCGAGACGCGGCCACTGGCCAACGGCACCTATGACGAGGAGGGGGATCGTGACCGCGACGGCACTGGCAACACCGCCCGCTTCACCGGAACCGTCACCTATCGCGACCCCGCCAGCGGCCGGTACACGGTCTCGGCCGCGGGCGTCTCGCTGCTGGTGCGCGGACCGGAGCAAAGCGAGCCGCCGAAGCGCGGCGACCGGGTCGAGGTTCAGGGCCTGATCGCGCCCGGCCCGGAGAACGCCGAGCCGGCGGCCGATCCGACTCGGGGATGCGGTCAGCCTCCGCCCGCGCCACGTCCGGCGGAGTCGACGATCCGCGAGCTCGACGTTTCGGTGACCGGCGCGGGAGCCGCGAGTACCCAGGCGGGCGACGGGAGCGACTTCGAGGGGATCGTCGAGGGCGTGTGCCGCGACGACCGCAGGCTGATCATCTCCGCCGACGACCTGCGCGAGTCCGGGGCGGACCTCACCTTCGACGTCCCGGGGAGCATCTCGATGGGCAAGCTCGAGCCGGGACGGATACTGCGCCTCGCCGCCGTCATCCACGACAACGGCTCATACGAGCTCACCGGCCTGGCCAGCGACGAGCGCGCCAAGGGCGCCGACGACGAGGACCGGATCCGCGGTCAGCTGTAGGTCGTTCGCTCAGCCGTCGAGCGTCGTGTAGCCCCGGGCGCCGAAATCGAAGCCGAGCAGATCGCCGCGCGGGTTCGCGCGGTCGCCGTGGTGGTAGGCGCGGACCTCGGCGATCAGCCCGTGCTCGAGCCGGAACCACTCGGTGCCCCGGTTGAGCCGGCGCTCACCGGTCTTCGGATCGCGCCAGGTCATCGTCCACTCGATCACCGCCTCGTCGCCGTCCGCGATTCCGTGCTCGAGCCACCACCGGCCCTCGAGCTCGTCGATCGCCCAGCGTGCGTTCTCGGCGATCTCCCGCCCCCGGTGTGGACCGAGGCGCGTGTAGTAGTGGGTCGCGTCGGCGGTGAAATGCGAGGCGATCGCCTCGAGCTCGCCCGTGTTGAGCGACTCGTAGTAGCTGCGGATGTGCTCGAGGGCGCCGATCCCGGGATTGTCCCTCGTGCCGTCGATCCGGGCCACCTCCGTTCGTCGTTAGGGTGCAAAGCGGCGAATCGCGCCGCGCGGACGACAGGAGGTTCGGATGAAGTACATGCTGACGCTGCTCGGCGAGGAGGGCGGCTGGGAGGACGCCACGCCCGACGAGATGAAGGCCGAGATGGATCGGTGGGCGCAGTTCGGCCAGTCGCTGGTCGACGCCGGGGCATACCTCGCGGGTGAGGGCCTCCAGGAGAGCTCCACGGCGACCACGGTCCGAATCGGCGACGACGGGGAGCGCATGGTCACCGACGGCCCCTTCGCCGAGACCAAGGAGCAGATCGGCGGCTTCTATCTGCTCGAGTGCGAGAATTTGGACGAGGCGCTCGAGTGGGCGAAGCAGGTCCCGGCCAGCCGGGGCGCGATCGAGGTCCGGCCGGTGATGGACTACACCCAGTACGGCTACGAGGAGCCGGGCGCCGCCAAGACGGAGGCCTGATCGAGGGATCGCATGAGCGGATCGACCGCCTGTTCCGGCACGAGTCGGGACGGGCGGTCGCGACGCTGATCCGGGTGCTCGGCGAGTTCGACCTCGCCGAGGAGGTCGTCCAGGAGGCGTTCGTCGTCGCGCTCGAGCGCTGGCCGGCCGACGGCGTCCCGGACAACCCTGGCGCCTGGATCACCCGCGTCGCGCGCAACCGGGCGATCGACCGGCTGCGCCGGCGGCGGACGCTGGAGGCGAAGCGCCCCGAGCTCGAGGCGCTGGAGGCGCTGCGGGCACCGGACGAGGAGGCGAACGGCGAGGACCTGCCCGACGACCGGCTGCGCCTGATCTTCACCTGCTGCCATCCTGCCCTGCCGACCGAGGCGCGGGTGGCGTTGACCCTGCGCACGCTCGGCGGTCTGAGCACGGCGGAGATCTCGCGCGCGTTCCTGGTCTCCGAGACGACGATGGCGCAGCGGCTGGTGCGCGCCAAGCGCAAGATCCGCGACGCAGGCATCCCCTACGAGGTGCCGCCGGCGGAGCGCCTCGGCGAGCGGCTGGGATCCGTGCTCGCCACCCTCTATCTGATCTTCAACGAGGGCTACCTCGCCTCGGGCTCCGATTCGCTGGTCCGATCCGAGCTCTGCGAGGAGGCGATCCGTCTCGCCCGCGTGCTGAGCGGTGCGATGCCGCGCGAGCCGGAGGCGAGCGCCCTGCTTGCGCTGATGCTCCTCCACGACTCGCGTCGGTCGGCGCGCACCGATTCGCGCGGGCGCCTGGTGCTGCTCTCCGAGCAGGACCGCTCGCGGTGGGATCGGGAACGGATCGAGGAGGGGCTGGCGCTCGTCGAGCGGGCTCGCGCCTCCGGTCCGCGTCCGTACGTGCTGCAGGCGCTGATCGCCGCCGAGCACTCGCGGGCGGCGAGCGCGGACGCGACCGACTGGGATCGGATCGCGCGCCTGTACGCGTGGCTCGCCGAGATCAGCCCGTCGCCGGTCGTCGAGCTCAACCGGGCCGTCGCGATCTCGATCGTCCGGGGGCCGCAGCCGGGGCTGGAGCTGGTCGAGGCGATCTCGGGGCTCGAGTCCTACGCTCCCTACCAAGCGGCGCGCGCCGACCTGCTGCGCCGCCTCGGCCGCGCCGAGGCGGCGTACGCCTACCGGCGTGCGATCGAGCTGGCGTCGAATCCGGTCGAGCGCGACTTCCTCGAGCGCCGGCTGGCGGAGCTCATATGACCATCGCGGCGCACTGCGCGGGCCCGCCGACCCGCTAGAGCCCGTAGCTGCGCCCGATCACGTCGAGCATGATCTCGTCGGTTCCGGCGCCGATCCGGTTGAGGCGCTGGTCGCGAAAGGCGCGCTCGATCTCGTATTCCTTCATGTAGCCGTAGCCGCCGTGGATCTGCACGCACTCGTCGGCGACCTCGTGGCAGACGCGGGTCGCGAACAGCTTCGCCATCGTGATCTCGCGCACGGGATACTCGCCGTTCGCGAACCGCCAGGCGGTGGCATGGACCATCTGCTTGGCGGCCTCGATCTTGGTCGCCATGTCGGCGAACTTGTGGCGGATCGCCTGGAAGCGGCCGATCGGCCGGCCGAACGCCTCGCGCTCCTTCGCGTACTCGAGCGTGCGCTCGAACATCCGCTCGCACGACGCGTAGCACCCGGCGGCGGCGACGAGCCGCTCGCCCTGGAGCTCCCAGCTGATGTGGTAGAAGCCCTTGCCGATCTCGCCGAGGACGGCGTCGGCCGGGACCCGCATGTCCTCGAACGCGAGCTCGCCCGTGTCGGAGGCGTGCATGCCCATCTTCTCGAGCGTGCGGGAGACCGAGAATCCCGGCACCGGGTTGCCGCCCTCGTCGCGCAGGTCGACGACGAACAGGGTGATCCCGTCGTGACGGGCGTCGGGATCCGTCTTCGTCACCAGGACGCAGAAGTCCGCGCGGGCGCCGTTGGTGATGAACATCTTCGAGCCGTTGATCACCCACTCGTCGCCGTCGCGGATCGCCGTCGTGCGGATGCCGGCGACGTCGGAGCCCGCCCCCGGCTCGGTGATCCCGAGGCAGCCGATCCGCTCGCCCTTGATCCCCGGCACCAGGTAGCGCTGCTTCTGCTCCTCGGTACCGAGCAGGTGGACGGGGGGTAGGACCATGTCGGTCTGCACCGCGAAGCCCATGTTCGTGCCCCCGGACCCCGAGTAGCTCATGCACTCCGCGCGGACCAGCGAGTAGAAGTAGTCGCCGCCCTGGCCCCCGTACTGCTCCGGAAAGCAGAGCCCGAGGTAGCCGAGCTCGCCGGCGCGGCGCATCGCCTCGTCGGGCCACAGCGTCTGCTCCCACTCGTTGCGGTGCGGGTGAAGCTCGTTCTTGACCCAGGCGCTCATCGAGTCGCGGAGGTCGAGGTGCTCCTCGGTGAAGATGAAGTGCTTGCGCGACGCTCCGTGCTCGGGCTTGATCACGGGCTGAGTAGCTGTCGCCACGGTCTCTCTCCTTCGGTCGAACGCCTGGACGCGAGTAGAGAGTGTAGAGTAATACTTCCTACTTTGGCCGCTTACGAGAAGATCCGCTACGGGGTCGCCGAGGGCGTCGCCACAATCACCCTCGACGACCCCGAGACGCGCAACGCTCTCTCCGACGAGCTGCTCACCGAGCTGCTCGAGGCGCTGCGGGCGGCAAAGGCGGACGACGAGGTGCGGGTGGTCGTGCTCGCCTCCTCCCACGAGAAGGTGTTCTCGGCCGGTGGCAACCTGGGCGGGTTCGCGGCCGACGCCCCGACGGCGCACAAGTACCTTGCCACGGCCCTGTTCCCGCAGGTGTTCGTCGAGCTCGGCGAGCTCGGCAAGCCCTCGCTCGTCGCCGCGAACGGCCACGTGCTCGCCGGCGCGCTCGGGATCGCGCTCGCCTGCGACCTGGTCGTCGCCGCCGACACGGCGGGCTTCGGGACGCCGGAGATCAACGTCGGCCTGTTCCCGTTCATGGTCATGGCGCTGATCTACCGCAACGTGCCGCGCAAGAAGACGACCGAGATGCTGCTGCTGGGCGAGCGGCTGACGGCCGAGCAGGCGCGCGAGGCGGGGATCGTCAACAAGGTGGTGGCGGCGGAGGCGCTCGACGCCGCGGTCGCCGACTGGGCCCAGAAGCTGGCGGCGAAGTCGCCGCTGGTGGTCAGGTTGGGCAAGGATGCGATCTGGCGCCAGCTCGACATGCCGCTGGTCGAGGCGCTGGAGTTCCTGCGCGCCCAGCTGACGATCGAGCTCTCGACCGAGGACGCGATCGAGGGCGTGACGGCTTTCTTTCAGAAGCGAGAGCCCGAATGGAAGGGACGATAGGCGTGAGCAACCGAGATCGAACCAACCCCCCTGCCCCCGAACGCGAGGCGCGCGAGGCGGCGGGCGTCCATTCGGCCGAGGCGCCCGAGGCGCCCCCCGAGGTCGAGGCCGGCGAGTCGACTGGGCTCAAGGGCCCGGTCGAGGACCTCCACGCCAGGCGCGAGCGGGCGAAGCTCGGCGGCGGCGAGGAGAAGATCGCCAAGCAACACGCCGCCGGCAAGCTCACCGCTCGCGAGCGCATCGATCTGCTCGTCGATCCGGGGACGTTCGTCGAGATGGGGATCCATGCCGGCCCCCACTTCTCGCAGCGGGCGATGGACGGCAAGCAGGCGCCGGCCGACGGGGTGATCACCGGCTGGGGCGACGTCGACGGCCGCATGGTCGCGATCGCGGCCTACGACTTCACCGTGATGGCGGGCTCGATGGGGATGACCGGAGAGCTGAAGGTCGGCCGCCTGCGCGAGCTCGCGCTGCAGAAGCGGATCCCGCTCGTCTGGCTGCTCGACTCCGCCGGCGCGCGCATCCAGGAGGCGGCCGGGTCGCTGTTCGCGGGCTCCGGCCACCTGTTCCGCGAGGAGGTGACGATGTCGGGCGTCGTGCCCCTGGTCGCCGGGATGCTCGGCCCGTGCGCCGCCGGCACGGCCTACATCCCGGGGCTCTCGGACTTCGTGCCGATGGTCGTCGGCCAGGGCGCGATGGCGCTCGCCGGCCCGCACCTGACCAAGGCGGTGACCGGCGAGGAGATCTCGATGGAGGACCTCGGCGGCGCCAAGGTCCACTGCCGCAAGTCGGGCGTCGGCGATCTCGAGTGCGCCGACGACGCCGAATGCATCGAGGCGATCAGGGCCTATCTGTCGTTCTTTCCCTCCAACTGCGAGCGGCGGCCGCCGGTCCGTGAGACCTCCGACCCCGACGACCGCATGTCGGAGAAGCTGCTCGACATCGTCCCGGAGTCGAACCGCCACCCCTACGACATGTACGAGCTGATCCGGGAGATCGTCGACGACGGCGAGATCTTCGACATCAAGCCGAGGTTCGCGAAGACGATCATCACCTGCCTGGCGCGGTTCGGCGGCATGCCGGTGGGCATCGTCGCCAACCAGCCGAAGCAGCTCGGCGGGATCCTCGAGAACGATTCGGCCGACAAGGCGGCCAGGTTCGTCAACCTGTGCGACGCCTTCAACATCCCACTCGTCTTCCTTCAGGACGTGCCGGGGTTCATGGTCGGCTCCAAGGTCGAGCACGCCGGGATCATCCGCCACGGCGCGAAGATGCTCTACGCCGTCTCGCGGGCGACGGTGCCGAAGATCACGGTCGTCGTGCGCAAGGCCTACGGCGCCGGCTACTACGTGATGAACGGCAAGGCCTACGAGCCCGACCTGATCGTCGCCTGGCCCTCCGCAGAGATCTCGGTGATGGGCGCCGAGGGCGCCGTCAACATCATCGGGCGCTCGGCGATCGAGGCCGCCGACGACCCGGAGGCGACCAGAGAGACGATGCTCGAGGCCGTCCGCAAGCAGATCGATGTCTACATCGCGGCCCGCAACGCGACGATCGACGACGTCATCGATCCGCGCGAGACGCGCCCGACGATCATCCGCGGGCTTCGGATGGCGAAGGACAAGCGCGTCGAGCGACCGTGGCGCAAGCACGGGGTGATGCCCGTATGAGCCTCGACGGCACCGCGCCGAACGAGTCGTCGATCGCGGCCGCGTCCGCCGCCCGTCCCGTCCAATCCCCGGAGGAGCGATGAGCGCGTTCGAGGATCCGGTGATCATCAGCTGCAGCATCTCGGGCGCGATCGCCAACCGCGATCAGTGCCCGGCGATCCCGTACACCCCCGAGGAGTACGCGGCCGAGGCTCGACGCGCGGTCGACGAGGGGGCGTCGCAGATCCACATCCACGCCCGGTCGCCGGACGGTACCCCGAGCTATGAGATCGAGGACTTCCGCGCGATCACCGAGGCGATCCTGGCCGAGGTCGAAGACGTGATCGTCAACTACTCGACCGGCGCGATCGGCGTCCCGCTCGACAAGCGGATCGCCTACCTGCGCGAGCTGCGCCCCGACGTCGCGGCGCTGAACATGGGCTCGATGAACTACGCCAAATACTCGCGGCGGCGCAAGGACTTCGTCTTCAAGGCCGTGTTCGAGAACTCGTTCGACACCATCATCGAGTTCTTGACCGCGATGCGCGAGCTTCGGATCAAGCCCGAGCACGAGTGCTTCGACGCCGGACACGTCGCCAACCTCGATCCCCTGATCGACATGGGCCTGCTCTCGGAGCCGCTGCAGATCTCGCTGGTCATGGGGGTGAACGGCGGCATCCGACCGAACGCCCGCAACGTCGCCTTGATGTCGGAGCAGATCCCGGGCGGCGCCGAGGGCGAGAACGCGTGGCAGGTGATCGGGGTCTCGCGCGACCAGTGGAAGCTGCTCGGCGCCTCGCTGGTGCTCGGGGGCAACGTCCGCGCGGGGCTCGAGGACAACCTCTACCTCCCGAACGGCGAGATGGCGCGCTCGAACGGCGACCTGATCGCCAAGGCGCGCCAGATGGCCGAGGACGTCGGCCGTCGCACGGCGACGGTGGCCGAGGCCCGCGAAATGCTTGGGCTGAAGCCGAAGCGCCAACGACCGCCGGTCGCCTCCTCCGCGCCGCGCCCGGGGGCCTCGGAGTCGGCATGAGCTCGGCCCTCGAGGACGTCCGCGTCCTCGACCTCTCTCGCCTGCTTCCCGGCGGCTTCTGCTCGCTGTTGCTCGCCGATCTCGGCGCCGACGTGATCAAGGTCGAGGACACCGGGATGGGCGACTACGTGCGCTGGGCGCCGCCCTTTTACGGCGACGAGTCCAAGCACCGGCTCGGGACCCGCTCGGCGCTCTACCTGGCGCTCAACCGTGGCAAGCGCTCGATCCGCGTCGACCTCAAGTCCGAGGCCGGACGCGAAGCGTTCCTGCGCCTGGCCCGCGATGCCGACGTCGTCCTCGAGAGCTTCCGTCCCGGCGTGCTCGAGAAGCTCGGCGTCGGCTACGAGCGACTGCGCGAGGAGAACCCGCGGATCGTCTACTGCGCGGTCACCGGGTACGGCCTCGACGGGCCGAACGTCGCCCGCGCCGGCCACGACACCAACTACCTGGCGCTCAACGGCCTGCTCGGCCTCACCGGCGCCGCCGCCGGTCCGCCGGTTTCCTCGGCAGGACAGGTCGCCGATCTCGGGGGCGGCGGGCTGATGGCGACCTTCGGCATCCTCGCGGCGCTGCTCGAGCGCGAGCGCTCGGGCGAGGGCCAGCTGGTCGACGTCTCGATGACCGACGGCTCGCTCGCATGGCTGGCGATGGTCGCGGCCGCCTACCTTCGCGACGGCCGCGTGCCGCGGCGCGGGACCGAGATGCTGAACGGCGGCGCCGCCTGCTATTTGCCGTATGAGTGCGCCGACGGATGGGTCAGCTGCGGGGCGCTCGAACCGAAGTTCTGGCAGGCGTTCTGCGCCGGCGTCGAGCGCTCCGACCTGGTCGAGCACCAGTTCGCGTCGCCGGGGTCGGACGGCCACGCCGCCATCGCCGAGGTGTTCATGAGGCGGACCAGGGATGAGTGGACGGCGTTCAACGACGAGCACGACTGCTGCATCGAACCGGTCCTCGACCTGGACGAGGCGCTGGCCTCCGAGCTGGTCGCGGCGCGCGAGATGGTGGTCGAGCTCGAGCAGCCCGGGCTCGGCGCCGTACGGCTGCTAGGCCATCCGGTGAAGCTCTCGCGCACCCCCGCTGACCCCACCCGTCCGGCCCCGGCGCTCGGCGAGCACACCCGCGAGGTGCTCGCGGAGTCCGGGCTCGGCGCGCAGGTGATCGATTCGCTCGTCGCCGAGGGAGCCGTCGGTGAGCTGAACACCGCGGCCGAGCAGGAGCCGTTTCTCGGATGAGCCGCGCGAGCGACGGGCCAAGCGCAGCCGGCAACTCGGCCGGCGAGCTGCTGAAGATCTCCGAGCTGGCGGATGCCGCCGACGTGCCGGTCGCGACCGTGCGCCACTACCTGCGCGAGGGGCTGCTCCCGGAGCCGGTGAAGACATCGCGCAACATGGCCTATTACCCGCCGCAGTTCGCGGAGCGGATCAGGTTGATCAAGCAGCTCCAGGAGGAGCGCTTCATGCCGCTGCGGGTGATCAGGGAGCTCCTCGATGCGGCCGACGGCGACATCGACCGGCTCCGCGGCCTCGCCGATGCCGGCGACGTGCTCGTCGCTCGGGCGCTGGCGCCGGAGGTCGAGCGCACCTCCGAGGCCGACGTGCTCGAGCGCTTCGAGATCCCGGAGCGCGCCCTTCGTCGCCTCTCGGAGCTCGGCGTGCTGACCCCGAACGAGGACGGCTACTCGCCCTCGGATCTGCGGATCATCGACGCGATCTCACGATTTCGTGCCGCCGGCTGGAACGAGACGACGGGATTCGGCGCCCGCGACGTCGCCCGGCTGAAGAAGGGGCTCGAGCCGGTGATCGCCGACGAGCTCAAGCTGTTGATCGAGCGCTTCTCGGCTCTCGACCTCGAGCGTGCCCGTGCGTTGGTCGAAGGCGGAGCGACGCCGTTCCCGGACCTGATCGGCGCCCTGCACGCAAAGCTGCTCGGCTCCGAGCTCGAGCGCGAGCGTCCCGGGCAGCGAGGCTAGGGGCCGGTCCCCGCCGCGCGCAGCTCGGCGAGACCCTGCTCGTGGGTCTTGATCGGCGCGTAGCCGAGCTCGGCTCTCGCCTTGGAGATGTCGATCGTGCACTCCTGGGAGGAGACCCAGACGGCGAACCGGGTCACGGGCGGCTCGCCGGGCAGCGGCAGCATGCTCCAGGTCGCCTCGCCGGCCGCCGCCAGTGCGCCCGCGAGCCAGGCGGGGAGGGTCCGGCCCGGGGCCTCGACGCCCTTGGTCTCGAGCATCGCCGAGACGAACTCGCGGAACACCACCGGCTCGCCGTCGGTGACGAAGTACGCCTCGCCGGCGCGGCCGCGCTCGGCCGCCAGCAGCAGGCCCTCGACGACGTTGTCGACGTGGGTCGTGTCGGTGAGCTGGCGTCCGCCCCCGATCCACGCGAAGCGGCCGGAGTCGACCATCGCGACGATCCCGGGGAGGAGCGTTGTGTCGCCGACGCCCCAGACGAAGCGCGGCCGCAGGACGACGGCCTCGAACCCGTCGGCCGAGGTCTCGCGGACCGCCTGCTCGGCCTTCGCCTTGGTGGCCGCGTACGGCGCCTTGGAGTCGGGTCGCAGCGGCGCCGTCTCATCGACCCGGCGCAGCGGCTCGCCCGCGATCAGCGCGGCCTCGGTGCCGCAGTGCACGAAGCGCCGAACGCCCGCCTCGCGACAGGCGGCGAGCGAGTTTCGCGTCCCCGCGACGTTGTCGCGCTCGAAGTCCTCGCGCTTTCCCCACGTCCCGAGGTGGGCCGCGAGGTGAAACGCCGCCTCGCATCCCTGGGCCCCGGATTCGAGCGCCGCCCGGTCGGCCAACTCGCCGCGGACCGGCTCCGCCCCGAGGCGCGCGACCGCGTCGGCGGAGGCGCGCGAGCGCGCGAGCGCCCGCACCCGGCAGCCCTCCGAGACCAAGCGGGCGACCAGCACTCCGCCGATGAACCCGGACCCGCCGGTGACGAACGCCGATCTCGGGACAGCTGTCACGCGGGGCAGCGTAGATCAGCCTGGGCTGCGGGGACCTCAAGTCCCAAACAGCCGACGAGCCCCGGTCGGGGGCTCGTCGAGCTACCACTCAGAGAGGGATTGGGCTCGGTGCCGTTCCAGCTACCGTACGGCCCCGGGGCTTGGGGGCGCCCCGGATACTCGCCCTGGTCCCGAGCCGGTCCATTACCCCCGCCTCCGGCGCGCTAAACAAGACCCTCAGCGACGAGCAGTTCCGCGAGCGCTACATCATCGGCGCCGATCCCGAGCTCCAGATCGAGCGAATCCGGGCGATCGAGGCGATGGGGGCGACCACCGTCTGCCTGCAGAACGGCTCCGGCGCAGACCCGATCGCCGCGTTCGAGACCTATCGTGAGCGTGTCCTGCCGGCGCTTCGCAGCGCCGCGGGCCGGGACGGGTTTAGGCGCAAACCCCCATCGGGTACCCTGGTTGTGCCCAAGGGGACCGCCTCTCACGGGACGTCCACTAGCGCCAGGCTGAGCGGCCGGATCGCCGGGGACGCCGTCCTCGATGTCTTCGCTGGAAGACCGGTTCGTGCCGCGGCGTACGAACCGAATCAGGAGGTCCCAATTGGAGGCCAAGCCGCGAAGCGGCGACCCCCGGCGAAGCGTGGCGGATCAATCGCAGCGCCGGGGCGAGGAGAACGCTCTGCTGCGCCGCTATGCGGTCGAACGCTCGCCAGAGCTGCGTGAACAGCTCGTGCTGCGGTTCATGCCACTGGCCCGGTCGCTGGCGTCGAGATACCGCCGGCAGACCGAGTCGTTCGACGACTTGGTGCAGGTGGCCAGCCTCGGACTGGTGAAGGCGATCGACGGCTTCGATCCCGAGCGCGGCCGCCCGTTCACCGCCTACGCGGTGCCGACGATCCTCGGTGAGCTGCGACGGCATTTCCGCGACCACGTCTGGAACGTCAGGCTGCCGCGCGGGCTTCAGGAGCGGACGATGAAGGTGGACGAGGAGACCGCGCGGTTGACCGACGAGCTAGGGCGCACGCCGACGCCGTCCGAGGTCGCCGATCGGCTCGGCGTCGCGGCAGAGGACGTGCTCGAGGCGATCGAGGCCGGCCACGCGCGACGGACGCTGTCGCTCGACGCGCCGCGGCGGGCCGAGGAGGATTCGGCGCCCGCGGTGGAGATGCTCGGCGACCACGAGCGCGGCTATGACCGGGTCGAGGCGGAGCTGGCCGCGGCGGAGGCGGAGCTCGACGATCGCGAGTGGCGCGTGCTGCGGCTCCGGTTCGTCGAGGAGCTGACCCAGAGGGAGATCGGCGTCCGGCTCGGGGTCTCGCAGATGCAGGTCTCGAGGATCAGCCGCCGGGCGCTGTGGAAGCTGCTCCACGCGGTGCGCGGCGAGGACGCTCGCGGCGAGGTGCCCTCCTCCGGGCGCCGGTCCGATGAGCAGGGGGACCGGTTGCTCGCCGGTTGACCGGGTAGGTACATCGGTGAGCGAAACGAAGGTCGAAGAGACGATGGAGGTACGCGGATGAGCGAGCGAATCGAGGGCAAGAAGGTCGCCTTTCTGGTCGCCAACGAGGGCGTCGAGCAGATCGAGCTGAGGCGACCGTGGGAGGCCGTCGAAGCGGCCGGGGGAGAGCCGGAGCTGCTCGCGCCCGAGGCCGGCGAGGTCCAGGGCTTCGAGCATCTCGACAAGGGCGACAGGTTCGAGGCCTCGCGAGCGGTCGGTGAGGCGAGCGCCTCAGAGTACGACGCGCTGGTCCTGCCCGGCGGCGTAGCGAACCCCGACATCCTGCGCACGGTTCCGGAGGCGGTGAGCTTCACGAGGTCGTTCTTCGAGTCCGGAAAGCCGGTCGCGGCGATCTGTCACGGGCCGTGGACGCTGATCGAGGCGGGCGTGGTCGCGGACCGAACGCTGACCTCGTGGCCGAGCCTGAAGACCGACATCCGCAATGCCGGCGGCAGCTGGGTCGACGAGGAGGTCCACGTCGACTCCGGCCTCGTAACCAGCCGCAAGCCCGACGATCTCGACGCGTTCTGCGAGAAGCTGGTCGAGGAGGTCGCCGAGGGCGTGCACTCCGAGCAGCGAGAGGCGACCGTCGGCTCGTAGGTGCGCCTCGGGCGCTAGGACGGTGCCCGGACGCTGAGGGCCGGGATCGCCTCGTCCCGGGCTTCGAACAGGCCGACCGCCTGATCGATGCCGGTCAGCTCGAGGAGGCGCCGGACGTCGGCTCGGGCAGTCGGTGAGGTCGACGAGGACGGGCGCCGGCAACGCGCCGAGCGCCCGCGCGAGCGCGCCACGCAGATCCACGGCGGTGCTCTGATCGAGCTCGCCTGCGACCGCGATCGTGTGCGGGGCGTCGGTCGAGCCGGCGTCGATCCTGAACGAGGGCGTGCAAGCGAATTCGATCTTAGTCGCTTCCGCGAAGCGCTAGATTGAATCCAAGCTCGCGGCGTGCCGTGTGCGGGCGACCGGGGAGCGGCGATGAATGGGCCGATGAGGACACTCCGTGGACGCGCCCAGTGGGCCGCGCAGCGGGCACCGAACGCCCGCACCGGCCTCGCGGTCGGCCTGTTCACGCTCGCCGTCTGCATCGGGTTCGACGTCGCGTTCATCGACGAATCCGCGACCTTCGTCGGCACCTACGTCGTCGCGCCGCTGGTCGCGGCGTTCATCGCCGGCCCGGCGGTCGTGGTCGTCGTCGGGGCGCTGGCGATCGCTGCCGCGGCCGCGAGCCCCGCGTGGGACATGACCTCCGGCAACGGGGAGCAACTGGCGCGAATCGGCGTCATCTTCTTCGGAACGGCCGTAGCCGTGGTCGGAGCGTGGGTGCGTTCCTACACCGCCGGCCGCTCGGAGCGCCTGGAGCTGCTCGATTCGGTGGGCGCGGTCGCGGATGGGTCCCTGCCGCTCGCGGAGACCCTGCGTCGAGTCACCGATGTGATCGTGCCTGCGGTCGGCGACCTCTGCATGGTCGACGCCGTGCACGATGGGCGCGTCTCGCGGATCGCGGTCCGGGCCCACGGCCGCGCGGGTTGCGACGAGATCGAGGCGCGGGTACGCCGGCGCACGCCCAGCATTCCCCCATGGCTGGTCAACGTCGAGCGATCGTGGCGCCAGATCCCGCGATGGATACCGCGCTACACCGACGAGGAGCTGAAGCGGATGGCGCAATCGGCCGGGGATCTCGAGTTCCTGCGCTCGCTCGACGTGCGCTCCTCGATCGCCGTGCCGATCCGCGCGCGCGACCGCAACCTCGGCGCCCTGACACTCGTAACCGCCTGGTCGGGCCGCCGCTACTCGGCCGAGGACGTGCGCTTCGCGGAGATCCTCGCTTCCCGGATCGGGCTCGCGCTCGACAACGCGGGGCTGTTCTCCGATCTCGAGAGCGTCGAGCGCCGGATGGACACCGTGATGTCGATGCTCGACGAGGCGGTCGTGATCCACGGCGCGAGCGGGGAGCTGGTGTTCGCGAATCCGGCCGCCGCGCGGATGCTCGGCTACGAGACCTCCGAGCAGGCGGTCTCGACGCCGACCGCGAAGATCCGCGAGCGATTCGCGATTCGCGACGAGACCGGCAGGGAGGTCCCCGCGGAGTCCCTCGTCGGCCATCGCGTGCTCGGCGGCGAGGCCGGGGCGGCACAGGTGCTGCGGGTGACCGAGCGGGCGACCGGCCGCGAGCGCTGGACGAGGACGAAGGCTCGCGCGATCGAGGGTCACAACGGCGAAGTCCTCTACTCGGTGACCGCGATCGAGGACGTGACCGAGGTCAAGCGGGCGGAGTTCACGAGCCGGCTTCTGGCTCGCACCGGCGAGTTGCTGTCGCACTCCGCCGACTATCGACGCACGCTCGAGGGGATCCCTCCGCTGATGGTTCCCGAGTTCGCCGACTGGTGCGCGATCGAGCTGCCGCGGGCGGAGGGCAAATTCGAGCGCGTCGCGATGGCGCACCGCGAGCCCGAGAAGCTCCACGTCGCGCGCGAGCTGCGCCAGCGCTACCCGCTGCGGATCTACGCCGGGGCGCGGATCGGCGAGGTGATCTCCAGCGGCGAGGCCCGCCTGATCGAAGTCACCGAGGACTGGCTGCGCGAGGCCGCCGCCGACGACGAGCACCTGCGGATCCTCCGCCGGCTGGAGATCGGCTCGCTCGTCATCGCCCCGATGATCGCCGGCGGCGTCCAGGTCGGGGCGCTGACCTTCGTGAATCATCTTGACGCGCGAAGATTCGACACCGACGACCTCGCGATCGCCCGCGAGGTGGCGCGGCGGGCGGCGCTCGCGATCGAGAACGCGCGGATCGCCGACGAGCGCGCCCGGGTCGCCGACGCGCTGCAGCGTGAGCTGCTGCCGCCGACGCTGCCGCGGATGAGGGGTTGGGAACTGGCGACCATGTACGAGCCCGCGGGTGAGATCAACGAGGTGGGCGGAGACTTCTACGAGGTGTTCGCGGTTCCCGGCGGCTGGGCGGTCGTCCTCGGCGACGTCTCGGGCCGGGGAGCGGCCGCGGCCGCGCTCACCGCCGAGGCGCGACACACGATCAGGACCGCCGGTGCCCTATCCGCCGACCCACGCGCGGGGCTGCATCTGCTCGACGAGAACCTGCGAGGCCGCGACGACGCCGCCCTGTGCTCGGTCGCGATGTTGGTCTTGCCGGAGACCGAGGCGCCGGAGGCCGAGGTCTACCTGTACCTCGCAGGCCACCCTCACCCGCTGATCATCCATGGCGGCTCGGTCGAGGAGGTCGGCGAGCCCGGACCGCTGCTGGGGGTGTCCGAGAATCCGACCTGGGAGCCGGTTCCGGTTCAGGTCGAGCCCGGCGATCAGCTGGTGCTGTTCACCGACGGCGTGATCGAGGCGCGGCGCGGCGGCGGCGAGCGATTCGGGGCCGAACGCTTGCGGACCGGGGTCGCCGGCTCGGACTCGCCAGAGCGCACCGTCGCCCGGGTGCGAGCCGAGCTGCTCGCGTTCGGAGCCGCCGGTCGCGACGACGACGCGGCCGTGGTCGCGATCCGACGCCTGAGCGCGCGGACGGCGAGGCGCCCGGGTTCTGCAGCCGCCGAGCCGGCGGCCGCTCGGCTGCGCTAGCGCTCAGCGGCGATGCGCCCCGAGCGCCAGGTCCCGGACAGGTCACGTTCGTTGATCGCCGCGGGCGCGGCTACGGCGGCTTGCTCGATACCGCTCGCGGCGGTCGCCGGCCCGCCCTACGCCTCGCTCGAGCACCTGAGCCCCTGGCTGGTGACGTTCGCGATCGGGCTCTTCTGCGCCCTGTTCGCGACCCCGTTCGCGATCCACGCCGGCCTCCGCGGCGAGTTGGAGGCGGATTCCCGTTGGGAGCGCGCGCTGGTGCTCTGGGGTGGAGTCGCCCTCGCCATGCTCGCGCTCGGGGCTCTGTGCGGTGCCGTCGCCGGGTTCGGCTCGAGCTCGCTGCTCGGCGCCCTGGGCCTCGTCGCAGCGATCGAGGCACTGCTGGTGCTCGGGACGCTGATCGCCTGGCTGCTCTCCGGCTGAGGACCGGGCTCTCGCGCTGCGATCGGCTCGCGCCGGGCGTTACCACCTGGAAAGGCGCTAGATTGACCAGTCAGTCAACCACGGGGTCCGGCGGGTGCCGGACCGCTCGAGGAGAGGTCCCTTCCAGTGCGCGCCGCCGTCGTCCAGCTCAACTCCACCACCGACAAGGACCGAAATCTCGAGCGGGCCGAGAAGCTCGTCGTCGCCGCCGCCCGCGCGGGCGCCGAGCTGGTCGCGCTGCCCGAGAAGTGGAACCTGCTCGGGGAGGCCGAGGCGCTGGTCGCCGGTGCCGAGGAGCTCGACGGGCCGACGATCGAGGCGGCCCGCGAGTGGGCGCGCTCGCTCGGGGTCGCGATCCTCGCCGGCAGCATCGCCGAGCGGGTGCCCGGCGATCAGCGGGTCTGCAACACATCGTGTTTGATCGACCCCGAAGGGGAGCTCGTCGCGAGCTACCGCAAGATCCACATGTTCGACGTCGACGTCGGCGGGGTCAGCTACCGCGAGTCCGCGCACGAGCGCGCGGGCGAGCGGATCGTCCTCGCCGCGATCGGCGAGCTCGAGCTCGGGCTGACGGTCTGCTACGACCTGCGCTTTCCCGAGCTCTACCGGATCCTCGCTGTCCGCGGGGCCCGGGCGCTGACCGTGCCGTCGGCGTTCACGCTCGCCACCGGCCGCGACCACTGGGAGGTCCTGTTGCGCGCCCGGGCGATCGAGAACCAGGCGTTCGTGATCGCGCCGAACCAGTTCGGCGACACGCCACCCCACTACAGCTCCTACGGGCGCTCGGTGATCGTCGACCCCTGGGGCGTCGTGCTCGCCCAAGCCCCCGACCGGGAGTGCTTCGTCTGGGCCGAGCTCGATCTCGAGCGCCAAGCCCAGATCCGCCGGACGCTGCCCTCGCTCGCCAACCGCCGCCCGCGTTCGTACCGCTGGCCCGAAGCGGTCGAGGTCGCCGGCTAGTGGCGAAGGCGCCCCCGGTCGATCGCCGCAGGCAGATCCTCGACGCGGCGATCCGCGTCTTCGCCCGCCAGGGTTTTCACTCCTGCCGCGTTTCCGACATCGCGCGCGAGGCGGGAGTCGCCTACGGGCTCGTCTACCACTACTTCGACTCCAAGGATCAGGTGCTCAACGAGCTCTTCATCGAGCGCTGGTCGTTGCTGCTCGCAGCGATTGAGGAGATCGACTCGCGCCCGATCCCTCCGCGCGAGAAGCTCGACGCCGTCGCCGGGTTCATCATCGACTCCTATCGCCACGACCCCGAGCTGATGAAGGTGATCATCGTCGAGGTGACGCGGGCGGCGAACTCGTTCGGCCGCACTCACCTGCCCGAGATTCGCCAGGCCTACGACCTGATCGCGCAGATCGTGCGCGGCGCCCAGCGGACCGGAGACTTTCGCGACGACGTCGACCCCGATTTCGCCTCGATGTGGTTCTACGGCGCGATCGAGCAGCTGCTCTCGGGGTGGGTGTTCGAGCTGATCCCCGGAGGCGACGCCGACTTCGACCGCGCCCGCGTGATGGTGGTCGACACGATCTGCGGCGGGCTCGAGCCTCGCGGCGCCACCGGCAGCGCCTGACCGTCGACCCCGGGAGTCGGGGCCGCTGCGGCGGCGCCGGCAGCAGCGTGTGATCGGCGATTCGGCGAACAAGGCCGCGTAATGGTTTACTGCCCTCGTCGCGGCGGGTAGGGCGCGAGCAAGATGGACAACGAGATCGTCAAGCGACTGATGTGGACGGGCCTGGTCGCGGCTACCGGGGCGCTCGCCAGCGTGGTTGCGATGCGCCTCTCGACGTTCATCTGGATGCGGGTGTTCGGAGAGGATCCGCCCGATTGATCGCGGTGCACACAAAATGGAGGGGTTGCGTGAGACGAAGCGCGATTCAGAGCCGGTGACGATTCCGCCGGAGCCCGGTCGGGAGGACCGCTCGGTTGGCGAGCTGGCCTTCGACGTCTCCGAGCGGGTCTCGACCCTCGTTCGTGAGGAGATAGAGCTCGCCAAGGCCGAGGTCTCGGAGAAGGTCTCGAAGCTGCTGCGCGGCTCGGTGGTCGGGATCGTTGCGGGGACCTTCGCGTTCCTCGGCCTGATCCTGCTCATGCACGCGTTCGCCTGGCTGCTCGACGACCTGTTCTTCGACGATTCCGTCTGGGCCGGCTTCTTGATCGAGGCGGTGTTGTTCTTCGCGGTCGCCGCGATCGCCGGCCTGATCGCGTTCCGGTCGGTGCGGGCGGGAGCGCCGCCGACGCCCGATCTTGCGATCGAGGAGGGCAAGCGCATCAAGCAGACGCTCGAGTCGGGGACCACGCCCGCGGCCAAGGAGCCGGTGTCGAAATGACGAGCGAGCCCGAGATCTACAGCGGCGCCGGCGAGCCCGTCGCCCGGCGCGCAGCGCCGCCGTCGGGGCGCAGCTCGGCCCAGATCCGCGCCGACATCGAGCGCCAGCGCGAGGAGCTGTCGCATTCGGTCGAGGCGCTTCGCACCCGCGTCGGCGAGCTCACCGACTGGCGCCGCCAGGTGCGCGAGCACCGTCGCGAGCTGATGATCGGCGCGGCGGTCGCGGGCTTCGCGATCGGCGGGCTGATCGCGCTTCGTCGCGGCCGGCGGCGGTCCTAGGCCAACAGAGCGGCCTCGATCCCCCCGATCCCGAGCAGGCCGGGGCCGATGTGGGCGCCGATCACCGGCCCGATCTCCGATACGAACACGGGATCGCAGCCATAGATCTGTCGCGCCTCGTCGACCAGCCGGCGCGCGTTGTCGGGGTCGTGGATGTGCTGGACGACCCAGGCGTCCGCGCCCGCCTCCTTTCGCTCCCGTGCGAACGCGACCATGCGCTCGAACGCGCGCCGGCGGGTCCGGACGCGCTCGATCGGGGTGATCTCCTCCTCCAGCGTCAGGATCGGCTTGATCTGAAGCGCCGAACCGAGCAGCGCCTGCGCGGCGCCGATCCGCCCGCCGCGACGCAAGTACTCCAGCGTGTCGATCGCGAACCACATCTTCAGCGAGGCTCGGGCGCGCTCGACCCGCGACATCACCTCCTCGCCCGAGCCACCCGCCGCCGCGGCGCGCGCCGCGACCAACGCCATCAGGCCCTGCCCGCCGCAGCCCGAGCGGCTGTCCCAGACCTGGATCCGCTCGCCGCCCGCGCCCGAGTCGATCAGCTCCTGGCGCGCCTGCTGCGCGGAGTCGCAGGTGCCGGAGATCCCGGCCGAAATGTGGATCGAGACGATCTCGCGGCCCTCGGCGAGCAGCGGCTCGTAGACGGACGCGAAGTCGCCAACCGAAGGCTGCGAGGTCGTGGCGCCGCTGTCGCTGTTTCGCAGGCGCTCGTAGAAGTCGTCGTATTCGGAGGCGCTGATCTCGCCCTCGCGACGCTGATCGCCGTCGAGGCTGACGTAGAGGCTGACCGTGCGGATCCCGTTCGCGTCGATCAACTCGCGCGGCAGGTATGCGGTCGAGTCGGTGACGACCGCGGTTGTGCCATCCGAGCCCACGCGCAACGGTTCTTATCAGGTTGTCGGGCGCGGGCCGGGCGGCGGGCCCGAGGGCCACGGCTAGGATCCGCGACGGATGGCGACCACGCTGGTCACGGGTGGAAGCGGGTTCATCGGCTCGCACCTGGTCCGCGCTCTCGCGGCGCGCGGTGACGAGCTGCGGCTGCTGGCGCGCCGGCGCTCGAAGCTGGGGCACCTCGAGGGCGTCGAGTTCGCGCGGGCGACGGGCGACATCACCGACCGGGCGGCGGTCCGCCGCGCGATGGACGGGATCGAGCGCGTGTTCCACGTCGCCGGGCGCACCTCGCTCAGGATGCGCGACCGCGAGGCGGTGTTCGCCGCCAACCTGCGCGGGGCGCGGATCGTCTTCGAGGAGGCGCTGGCGGCGAGGGTCGAGCGGATCGTCCACACCTCGACCGTGGGTGCGATCGGGGTCGCGAAGCCGCGAGGCACGGCCGACGAGACGACCCCGTTCGAGATCGGGCACCTCGGACTTGCCTACGTCAACTCCAAGCACGAGGCCGAGCTGGAGGCTTTCCGCCTCGCCGCCCAGGGGCTGCCGGTCGTGATCGTCAATCCCTCGTTCGTGCTCGGTCCCGACGCACCGACGCACACCTCGATGGGGCTCGTGCGCCGCTTCTGCCTCGGCCAGATTCCCGCGTACGTCGATGGCGCGCTCAACATCGTCGACGTTCGAGACGTCGCCGCGGGCCACCTTCTCGCCGACGAGCGCGGCGAGATCGGCGAGCGCTACATCCTCGCCGGGCGCAACTTCACCCTCCAGCGGCTGTTCGCCGACCTCGGCCGGATCTCCGGCGTCCGACCGCCGCCGGTGAAGCTGCCGGCGCGAGTCGCGAGGCTGGGGGGAGAGCTCGCGGCCACCTGGCGGCTGCCGCTGCCGGTCGAGCCCCACGAGCTGGTCTCGGCGTCGGTGTGGTGGTCCTACCGGAACACCAAGGCGCGCCGGGAGCTCGGCTTCGAGCCCCGGCCGCACGAGGAGACGCTCGAGGACGCTGTCCGCTGGGAGCTCGAGCAGCTCGCCGAACGCCACCGTCCCCCGGGGTCCGGCCGGCTGCCCGTGGTCGGGCGCGCGGCGAGCGCGGCCGCCAGGCTGGTCGGGCGATGAGCGCCGAGCGCCGCGACCCGGTGGAGGGCGAGACGAGCGCGGAGCGCCGCGTGCTCTATCGCTGCCCGACGCCGACCAACTTCCTCTGTCCCTGTGGGGCGGTCGAGCGGCGGCTGCGCAAGCGCGGGCTCGCGCACCTCACCGAGCGCGTTCCTTACAAGCGCTCGGCGCGGCCTGAGATCGAGGAGCTGACCCGCCAACGCCGCGTGCCGGTGTTGGTCGACGGCGACGAGGTGATCCACGACTCGAAGCGGATCATCCAGTACGTCGAGTGGAAATACGCGAATCACTGAGGCCGTTGGCCCCGGCCTCTACAATGTGGGAGCGATGGACACGCCGCAGTCAGCAGTGACGGTCACCGACACCGCCGCGGAGAAGATCCGCGAGCTGGTGTCCGCGGGCGAAAGCGAGCAGGCCCTCCGCGTCGCCGTTCGCGGCGGCGGCTGCTCGGGCTTTCAGTACGCCCTCGCCCTCGATGCCGCCAAGGAGGACGATCACGTCTTCGAGCACAACGGTGTCGCTGTGATCGTCGACAAGATGAGCATGCAGTTCGTATTTGGATCCGAGGTCGACTACGTCGACGGCCTCCAGGGCGCCGGGTTCACGGTCAACAACCCGAACGTCGTCGCCGCCTGCGGGTGCGGGTCGTCATTCCAGGTCAAGGAAGACGCCGCCGGCCAGGCCGCGACCGTCTGAGCGCACTAGACCTGCCGACCGTCACCGCAGCCGGCCTGTCGAAGCAGATCGGCGGGCGAACCCTCTTCCGAGACGTCTCGTTCACGCTCGAGGCGCGCGACCGGGTGGCGCTCTCGGGTCGCAACGGGAGCGGCAAGACCACGCTTCTGCGGGCGCTCGCGGGTGAGGAAGGGCTCGACGGCGGCACGCTCGCGCTGGCCAAGGGCGCGCGCGTCGCGCTCCACGACCAGCGCCCGCCGCGCGCCGACCGGTCGCTGCGCGAGTACGTGACCGCGGGGCTCGCCTGGATGCTCGAGATCGAACGCGAGCTGGCGGCGCTCGAGGACCGGATGGCGCGCGGCGACGCCGACGGGGCCTCGCTCGCGGCCTACGCCGACGCCCAGTCGCGCCTCGAGCACTCGGGCGGCTACCGGTGGCGCGACCAGGCGGTCGCCGTGGTCCACGCGCTGGGCTTCCTCGACGATGAGCTCGATCGACCGCTGGCGAGCTTCTCCGGCGGAGAGCTGACCCGCGCCTCGCTCGCTCGCGCCCTCGCCTCGCGCCCCGAGCTGCTGCTGCTCGACGAGCCGACCAACCACCTCGACATCGAGTCGCTCGAGTGGCTCGAACGCCACCTGGTCGGGCTCGACGCCGCCGTCGTGTTCGTCGCGCACGACCGCTGGTTCCTCGAGTCGGTGGGCACCGCGGTGCTCGAGATCGAGGGCGAGCGGGGGCGCTTCTTCGCCGGCCGCTGGCACGCGTGGCGCGAGGAGCGTGCGCGGCGCGAGCTCGCCGCGGGCCGCGAGGTGGAGCGTCGCAAGGCGGAGATTGCCCGGATGGAGCGCTTCGTCGAGCGGTTTCGATACAAGGCGACAAAGGCGCGCCAGGCGCAATCGCGCGTCAAGCGGATCGAGCGCCTGCGCGGCGAGGCGTCGGAGCCCCAGCGGGGCGATCAGCGCTCGCTGTCGTTCTCGTTCGGCGGCGGCGAGCGCTCCGGCCGCGTCGTGCTCGAGCTCGAGGGCGCGACGGTCACGGCCGGAGATCGGGTCCTGATCGAGCAAGGGTCGCTGTGGCTGGAGCGCGGCGAGCACGTCTGCCTGGTCGGGGCCAACGGGTCCGGCAAGTCGACCCTGCTCGAAACGCTGGTCGGCAACCGCGAGCCGACGGCCGGCAAGCTGCGCCGCGGCCACAACGTCACCACCGCTTACCTCCCACAGCACACCGAGCCGCCGACCGACCCGGCGGTGACCGTGCTCTCGCACGCGCAGCGCGCAACCGGCCTCACGGAGGCGCGCACGCAGGCGCTACTGGGGCAATTCTTGTTCTCGGGCGACGAGGTCTACAAGCGGGTCGCGGAGCTCTCGGGCGGCGAGTCGCGGAGGCTGGCGCTGGCGATCCTGGTGACCTCGGAGGCCAACCTCCTGATCCTCGACGAGCCGACCAACCACCTCGACGTGGAAAGCCGCGAGTCGCTCGAGGACGCGCTGGTGCGCTACCCGGGAACGCTGCTGCTGATCTCCCACGACCGCGCTCTGCTCGAGGCCGTCGGCCGGCGAACCGTGGTCCTCGCCGATCGCCGGCTGACCAGCCATCCGGGGCGCTGGGCGGAGTACCGTCAGGCGGCGGAGGAGGGGGCTCGGGCGTCGACCCCGGCGCGGCGTTCCGCCCGGCGGCCTCCGCGGTCCGCCGGGCCGAGCAAGAACAGCCGCGCCGAGCTCGAGCGCCTCGAGGGTGAGGTCGAGCGAGCCGACGCGGCGCTCGCGACGGTGGAGGCCGAGCTCGCCGATCCGTCTCGCTGGGCGAGCCCGGACAGCGCCGAGCGGTCGACGCGCCGCCATCGGCGGGCGAAGCGAGACCGCGACGAGGCGCTCGCGCGCTGGGAGGCCGCCGCCGAGGCGGTCGAGTCGGCGATCGCGGAGAAGGGGACCGGCCGCGGCGGGCCCGGGGCCGGTGACGCCTAGCCGGACGAGCGCGTCAGCCGAGGTTCATCGGCGGGCTCGTCTGCGACCCGCCCGGGAGGATCCGCTCCGGCTCCGGCGGCTCGACCCTCTCGGGCTGCTCGACCCCGAGCAGGCCGGCGAGCTCGCCGCTGTCGAGCATCTCCTCGACGATGTCGCAGCCGCCGACCAGCTCACCGTTCACGTAGAGCTGCGGGAACGTCTGCCAATCGGAGAGCTCGGTGGTCACCTCGCGCAGTGGCTGCAGCGCGGGGAGCACGTCGATCGCGCCGTATTCGACGCCGAGCTGGTCCAGCACTCCGACTACCCGCATCGAGAAGCCGCAGCGCGGCATGTCCGGCGTGCCCTTCATGAACAGCAATACCCGGTTCTCGGCGATCGCCTGCTCGACCTTCTGCTTCAGATCTGGATCGGCTGCCATCGGTTCAGGGTAGCGAAGCGCGCCCGCCGAGCGATCGTGATCAGTCCGAGCCCGGGATCGTCGTCTCGATCGACAGCGCGTGGATCGATCCGTCGTCGAATCGAGGCTTGACCGCGGCGCGAACGGCGCGGTGCTGGTCGATCCGCGACATGCCGTCGAACTGGGGCGCGGCGACGATCGCCCTCAGGTGATCGCCGCCACCCTCGTCGATCACCTCGGCCTCGGCGCCTGGCAGCGCCGCCTCGATCATCCGCCTGAGCTCCGCCAAGTCGACCACGTGCCGCACTACATCACAGCGGACGCGCTGAGGTGGGTCTAGTTGGCGACTGCCGCGCGCGCCGCCTCGACCATCTCCTCGACGCTGCAGAACTTCACCCGGGGGCGCCCATGCGACTCGCCGGCGGCGACCTCGGCACGGTCGATCGCCTGCCAGCCGAGATAGGTGACGTGGTCGCCGGCCCGCTCGGCGAGCAACTCCTCGATCGGCTTCAAGACTTCGCCCGCCTCCGGCGCGCCCGCACGCGAGGCCGAGGATGTGGCCGGGATCCTCCCCTGCTCGAGGTCCTCGAGAATCGAGTTGACGGTGTCCTGAGCGTCCTTCTTGTTCGTGCCGATGACGCCCGAAGGACCGCGCTTGATCCAGCCGACGGCGTAATGGCCCGCGACCGGCTCGCCGCTCTCGGGGTCGATCACCCGGCCCGCCTGGTTCGGGATCAGTCCGCGCCCGTGGTCGAACGGGAGCCCCTCCAGGGCGATGCCCTTGTAGCCGATGGAGCGCAGCACGAGGCCGCACTCGATCTGCTCGCGCTCGCCCGTGTCGCGGGCCTTGATCGCGCCGGACTCGTCGCGGTAGAGCTCGTTGCGCGCGACGATCAGCCTCTCGACCCGGCCGTCGCCCTGGATCTCGACCGGCGAGCGGCAGAAGCGCATCACGACGCGCTTCGGCTTGCCCTCGGGCTCCCGGTTGGCGAAGTCGGTGAAGATCTCGACGTTGCGGCGGTGGGTGGGGTCGCAGTCCTCGGACTCCAGGTACTCGCGGCTGGCAGGGTCGAGGGCCACCTCGGCCGGGTCGATGACGATGTCGGCCCCGGTGAGCTCGCCCAGCTCGCGCACCTCCGGGTTGGTGAACGCGGCCTGAGCCGGTCCCCGACGGCCAAGGACCACGATCTCCTCGATCTCGGATTCGGCGAGCGCCTCGATCGCGTGATCGGCCGTGTCGGTGGTCTCGAGCTCGGCGCGGGGCAGGGCGAGCATCCGGGCCACGTCGGCCGCGACGTTGCCGTTGCCGATCACCACGGCGCGCTTGCAGGAGAGCTCGAAGGTGTGACCCGCGAAGTCGGGATGGGCGTTGTACCAGGCGACGAAGCTGGTTGCCGGATGTGACCCGGGCAGCTCCTCGCCGGGGATCCCGAGCTTGCGGTCGGTGGGCGTCCCGTACGCATAGACGATCGCGTTGTAGCGGGCCTCGAGCTCTCCGACCGTGACGTCGGCGCCGACCTCGACGTTGCCGAAGAACCGAAAGCCCTCGCGAGCGGCGGTCTTCTCGTAAACGCGGATCACCGATTTGATCTTCGGGTGATCGGGCGCTACGCCGGCGCGCACGAGCCCGAACGGGGTCGGCAGCCGGTCGAACATGTCGACCTCGACGGCGTGTTCATCGCGCTTCAGCAGATGCTCGGCGGCATAGAAGCCGGCCGGACCCGAGCCGACGATCGCGACTCGGAGCGGGTTCTCTGGCGTTGCGAGTGAGCTCAAGGGGCGAAAAAGCGTAGGGAATCGAGTTTGCCGGATCGTCGGGTAGGGTCGCGGCCGTGAAGCGACTTGCGGTCACCCTCCTGCTCTGCGCTGCGGCGTTGGCCACCTCCACGGCGACCGCCTCGGCGAAATTCACGTTCTTCAGGACGCCGAGCGGCAATATCGGCTGCGCGATCAGCGGCGGCGGCGTGCGCTGCGACATCCGGCATCACAGCTGGCCGACGCCACAGAAGCCTGCCGACTGCGACGTCGACTACGGCGACGGCGTCCAGGTCGGCAAGCACGAGCGGGCGAGCTTCGTCTGCGCCGGCGACACGGTACTGACGCCGAGTGCGCAGACGTTGGCCTACGGCGAGCGGATCGAGGTGAAGCGCTTTCGCTGCGCGAGCAAGCGGAAGGGGCTTCGCTGCGTCAACCGCCGCAACGAGCATGGCTTCTTCCTCTCGGCGCAGGACGTGAGGCTGTTCTGAGCAGCGCTATGCGAGCGCCGGGCGGGATGTCGCGGCGCCGTCGAGCGCGTCGAGCGCCCGGCCGACGGACATCGCCACGCAGGTGAAGACCGGGGTGTCGCGCAGCGTGAAGGCGCTCGACTCCGAGCCCCGCAGCTCCTGGACCAGGTCGAGGAACTCACCGGGATCATCGCACTCGAACGAGACCACGAACTCCTGGTCGTCGAGGCCGAATGAGTACGCCGTGTTGATCGTGATCTCCGGGTACCGCCGACCGATCGCGATGTGCTCGGCCATCACGCGCCGGCGTTCGTCGAGCGGGAGCCGGTACCAGTCGCGCTTCTTGTCGAGCGGGTAGACGATGCAGTACTTGCGCTCCGAGGTGCAGATCTCGACCCGCGCCTGGGAGTCGGAGTAGGGCGAGCGCTTGGTCATCGCCAGGTAGGAGTGCGGGACCGACATCCATTTCGCGAGCCCGCTCTGGGCGAGGACGACGTGAAAGGTGTGGATGTCGGAGAGCACCGGGCTCTGTGCGAGCAGCATCAGGTCGGTGTCGCCGCGGGTGCCGACGGTCGAGTAGGCGCGCACTCGGCGATCGATGGCGAAGTCCTCGCAGGCGGCGAGGAACTCCCGTTTATCCTCAGCGCGCGCGTCGGGGTCGCGACGCTGCCAGGCGGGATCGAGCTTGAAGAACGTGAACTTGGCAAACGTGCGATCGTCCATCGCGGCGATGCTAGCGCTCGTGGGCTGGCTGCTCCTCGGCCCGACGCCGGGCGATGCGCGGGCCGCCGAGGCGTCCCCCGAACCCGCGGTCGTGATCGCAATCGTTCCCGGCGACACCGCCGTGACTCGGATCGCGGCGGCCGGACTGGCGCCGGGGATCGTCAGCGCCGGGCTCGGCTCGGTGCCCATCGGCCAGACGTTCCTCGACATCTCCCAGGGCAATCGCGTCAACGAGAGCCTCTACGACGGCTCGCTGCCGCGGCTGGAGATCTCCGACGGGCGGGTGCCGGCGGAGCTCTGGGATCGAACCGTGGAGCGCGCCGACAGCGCCCCGGCGAACATCGTCCCCGGCCTGCTCGGCGCGACCGTCGCCGAAGCCGGACTGTCGGTGAGCGCCGCGCCGGACGCCGGGCTCGCGGGCCTGATCGCCGTCGACCGCCAGGGCACGGTGCGACCTGACGCCGAGGCGGCGTGCGCGCGCGGCTGCCCCCCGGGCTCAGCGTCGTCCGCGCCGACCCCTCCGAGCTCGAGCAGCTGCTCGGCGAGCTCGGCTCCGACGACCTGCTGATCGCGATCGCGAGCGACGCCCCCGGCGAGCAGACACTGCTTCCGATCGGGATCCGGGGCCCCGGCTTCGAGGGCAACCTGACCTCGGACTCGACCCGCACCGACGGCCTGGTGACCACGACCGACATCGCGGCGACGGTGCTCGACCGGCTCGGGATCGAGAACCCAGAGGAATTCAACGCAAGCGCGATCACCTCCGGCGACGAGCGCGATCCCGCCGCGGTCGCCGACCTGCAGTCGCGGCTCGACCATCGCCCGAGCCGCGACGCGGTCGTCCTCGTGCCGCTCTTCGCCTGGTTGGCGCTGAGCGCCCTGGCCTCACTGCTGGCCGGCCGGCGCGGGGCGGCGGTCGCTCTGCGGCTGCTCGGGCTCTCGTGCGCCTGGGCGCCGGCGCTGCTGCTCGTCGCCGCGGCGCCCGACCTCGGCGAGCTCGCCTCGGCGCTGCTCGTCGGCCTCGGCGCCCCGGCGCTGGCGCTCGCCACCCGGCGAGCCTTCGCCGCCTGGGGCGCTCTCGCTCTCGCCTCCGGGGTCACCGTCGGCGCATACGCCGTCGATGTCGTCCTCGGCTCGCCGCTGACCGCGTTCGCGGTGCTCGGGCCGAACCCCGGCGCGGGGGTGCGCTTCTTCGGGATCGGCAACGAGCTGGAGGCGATCCTCGCGACGCTGACGCTGGTCGGGACCGGGGCATACCTCCAGGCCCGGCCGCGGCTCGAGCGGCGACAGGCGGCGGCCTGGTTCGTCGGCGTGGCGGTCGTCGCGATGGCCGCCTTCGCGCCCGGCCGCTTCGGCGCCGACGTCGGCGCCGCCATCGTGCTCGGAGTCGGTGCGGCGACGGCCGCGGTGCTGGCGCTCGGCCTCGAGCGCCGACGCGCGGTGGCGGTGGTGGTCGGCGGCGGAGCGCTCGCCCTCGCCGCGCTGTTCGCGGTCGACCTCGCCCTCGGCGGCGCCCACCTGAGCCGCTCCGTGCTCGGCGCCGGCGACGCCAACGACGTCGTCGACGTCGTCGATCGCCGCCTGCGGCTGATGGTCCACACGTTCACCCATCCGGTGTATCCCGAGCTGCTCGTCGCCTGCCTGCTCGTGCTCGTGGCGGCCGCGGTGCGGCACCAGGAGGTACTCGCCTGGTTCGGCGGCCGGTGGGCCGCTCGCTGCGGCTTTCTCGGCGCGCTCGCCGGCGCTGCGGTGGGCACCGTCGCCAACGACTCGGGCTCGGTGCTGCTCGTGATCGGGACGATCTACCTCGCGGTGACCGCGGGCTACGCCTGGGCGACGCAGCCCAAGATGCGATGAACGGGGGGTAGCCGCATGGTCGGCCCCGGGTTGAGCGGTTAACATCGCCGTGTGCGCGTCGCCATCGTCACGCCGTACTCCTGGTCCTATCCGGGAGGCGTGAACGGGCACGCCGAGGCGCTCGCCGACGAGCTGATCAGCCGTGGCCACGAGCTCCGCGTGCTCGCTCCCGCCGATCCACCCGATCGCTTGACTCGGGTGCTTCACCGTGCCGAGCCCGAGCGGCGTCAGGCGCCGGACTACCTGGTCGCGCTCTCGCGCACGAAGGCGTTCGGCGCCAACGGCTCGGTCTCCAACATCGGAGTCTTCCCCGACGGGCTGACGACGATGCGGCGCGAGCTGCGCGCCTTCGACCCGGACGTCGTCCACGTGCACGAGCCGCCCGCGGGCCCGGTGAGCTGGGACGCGTGCTCGTATCCGGGCGCGCCGGTGATCGCCACCTTCCACGCATACTCGACCAAGCCGCTGCTCAACCATGTCGCGACGCTCGCCGGCGCGCGCCGCAAGTTCAACCAGCTCGCGGCCCGGATCGCGGTCTCGGAGGCCGCAGCGTGGACCGGCCGCAGGTGGTTCGGCGGCCGCTACGTCGTGATCCCGAACGGCGTTCACACCGAGGCTGCCCCCGCGGGCGAGAAGCCGGGCTCCGCTCAGCTACGGCTCGTGTTCGTCGGCCGGCCCGAGGAGCGCAAGGGACTCCCCGTCCTGCTCTCGGCCTTCGCGGCGCTGGTCGAGCATGTCGACGCGCGGCTGGTCGTGATCGGCTCCGAGCCCGCCGACGTGCGCAGCTACCTGCCCGATCCCGCGGCGGCTTCGCGGATCGAGGCACTCGGCAGGGTGACCTCCGGGCGCCTGTGGGCGAGCCTGCACGAGGCCGACCTGCTCTGCGCTCCGTCGCTGGCAGGCGAGAGCTTCGGCATGGTGCTCACCGAGGCGTTCGCGGCGGGCACGCCGGTGCTCGCCTCGAACATCGCCGGCTACGCCGACGTGGTCACCGACGGCCACGACGGCGTGCTGGTTCCACCGGCCGACCCGCAGCGCTTCGCCGAGGTCCTGCACGAGCTCAGCGACGATCGCGAGCGTCTCGCCGAGATGGGCAGGTCGGCCCGCGAGTCGGCGAAGGCGTACGCCTGGCCGAGCGTCGCCCAGCGGGTCGAGGCGGTGTACGAGCGGGCCGTCGAGGTTCCCGACGCGGCCCGGCCCGCCGCGCGCGCCGCGCGCCGGCTGGGAATCGTTCCAGCCGACGGCTCCCCACCCGTCCGCGCCCGCCGGCTGCCCTCGCTCGACCCCGATCCGTCCCGCGATGGTCGTCGTCAGCGGCTCGCCCGCCGGATCGGCCTCGGCGTCACCGCCTTGATCGGGGCCGCGCTCACCTTCATCGCCGCCCAGCGCGTCGGCGTCGACAACGTCGTCTCGAGCATCGTCCGCTCGGACGTCACCTGGGTCCTGGTCGCGACCGCGCTGATGTGCGCGTCGCTGATGCTGCGAGCCGCCTCGTGGTTCGCGATCGCCCGCGCCGCGCTGCCCCACAGCCCGCTCCGTCGCCGCGACGTCGCTTCGGCGACGATGATCGGGGTGCTGATGTCGGCGACTCTGCCGGCGCGCTTCGGCGAGCCGGCGCGCGCGATGGTGCTCTCGCGGCGAACCGGGCGCATGCGGGAGACGTTCCCCGTCCTGCTCGGGACGCTCGTGTCGCAGACCGTGCTCAACATCGCGGCGCTGGTCCTGCTGGGCGCGCTGATCGTCGGCAGCACCGACCTCTTTCACGCGAGGACGGAGCGCCTCTTCTTGTTCAGCCTCGCGCCGCTGCTGCTGCTGGTCGCCGTGATGCTCGCGCCGATGCTCGTCCGCGAGGCCGGATCCGGCCGCGTCGCCCGCCTGATCAGGGCGGTCCGCGGCGCCCTGCTCAAGGTGCGCTCGGGCCTCGTCGTGTTCCGCGACCCGCGCCGCGGGCCGGTCGCCGCGGTCGCCCAGCTCGGCGCCTGGGGCCTGCAGCTGCTCGCCTGCTTCGCGCTGTTCACCGCGCTCGGGCTCGACCACGAGCCGCTGATCGGGATCGGCGCGGCCGCCGCGGTGCTGTTCGCGGTCAACGTCACCGCGGTTGTCCCCGCGACCCCTTCGAACATCGGTGTCTTCCAGCTCGCGACCGCGAGCGTGCTGACCACGGGCTTCGGGGTCAGCTTCTCGGACGCGATCGCCTACGGGATCGTCCTTCAGGCGGTCGAGATCGCGACCGCCGTGACCCTCGGGCTCCCAGCCCTGGTCCGCGAGGGCGTCACCTGGTCCGACATGCGGATGCGCGCCCTGGCCGCCGCGCCGGTGCGGCTCTCGCCCGCGCGGCGCGACGCGACCGAGACCGTCAGCTCCTGAGCGTTCGTTCCCGACGGCCGGTGCTGACGATCGGCCGGCTGAAGCTCGGGACGGGGTAGCGGTTTCGGGTGCTCGCGGGCACATCCCGTATCCTGTTGCGACAACCATCCAGAGCGGCTGAGGGACCCGGACCGCGGAAGCCGCCGCAACCACCGAACTCCCCGGAGCTAGGCAAGGTGCGACAGCCGGGATCGATGGAGGTGACCACACTGCCCCGCAATCCAGATCGAGACTTCCTCTCCGCCGTACGCGAGCGCGTCGTCGTCTTCGACGGCGGCATGGGGGCGACGCTCGAGCAGTTCGACCTCGGCCCGGAGGACTACGGCGGCCTCGAGGGCAAGTGCCACGAGGCCCTGGTCCTCAACCGGCCGGACGTGATCGAGGGCGTGCACACGTCGATGCTCGAGGCCGGGGCGCAGGTCATCGAGACCGACAGCTTCCAGGGTTCGCGGATCAAGCTCGGCGAGTGGGGGCTCGGCGAACACGCGCTCGAGATCAACACCAGGGCGGCCGAGATCGCCCGCAGGGCTGCCGGTCCCGGGCGCTTCGTCGCCGGATCGATCGGGCCGACCGGCTTCCTGCCCGCCTCCGACGACCCGACGCTCGGCAAGATCTCCTTCCGCGAGCTGGTCGAGGTGTTCACCGAGCAGGCGCTCGGGCTCCTCAACGGCGGCGCCGACCTGATCATCATCGAGACGGCGCAGGACATCCTCGAGGTGAAGGCGGCCGTGTTCGGGGCCCGCGAGGCGTTCGGGCTCGCCGACCGCACGGTTCCGATCCAGGCCTCGGTCTCGCTGCTGCCCCAGGGGGGCAGGATGCTGCTCGGCACCGACATCCAGGCCGTGCTGACGACGCTCTCCGCGCTCGAGGTCGACGTCATCGGGCTCAACTGCTCGACCGGCCCCGAGGACATGCGCGACGCGATCCGCTTCCTCGGCGAGCGCTCGCCGCTGCCGGTGCACTGCATCCCGAACGCCGGCTTGCCGCTCCAGGGCCCGGACGGCGAGACGATCTTCCCCGAGACCCCCGAGCAGATCGCGTCCGTGCTCGGAGAGTTCGTCGATCGCCACGGGGTCTCGATCGTCGGCGGCTGTTGCGGGACGACGCCCGACCACATCCGCGCGCTCGCGGATCGGGTCGCCGGGCGCGTGCCCGGCGAGCGGCCCGCGCCTGGTCCGCCCGAGGTCTCGAGCATGATGACCTCGACGCCGCTGGTCCAGGAGCCGCGCCCCACGCTTGTCGGCGAACGGGTCAACTCGCAGGGATCGCGCAAGGCGAAGGAGCTGCTGCTGGCCGACGACTACGACGGCATCGTCCAGGTCGCCGAGGATCAGGTGACCGGCGGCGCGCACGTGCTCGACCTCTGCGTCGCGCTCACCGAGCGCCAGGACGAGGATCGGCAGATGAGTGAGGTCGCGAAGCGCGTCTCGCTCACCCAGCCGGCCCCGATCCAGGTCGACTCGACCGAGCCGGAGGTGATCCGGGCGGCGCTCGAGACGGTGCCGGGGCGGGCGATCGTCAACTCGGTCAACCTCGAGGCGGGGCGCGACAAGCTCGACAGGGTCGTGCCGATCGCCCGGGCCCACGGCGCGGCGCTGATCGCGCTGACGATCGACGAGGCCGGGATGGCGAAGACGGCGGAGCGCAAGCTCGAGGTCGCGAAGCGGATCACCGAGCTCGCCTGCGGCGAGCACGGGCTCGATCCCGAGCTGCTGATCTTCGACGCGCTCACCTTCACCCTGACCACCGGCGACGAGGAGTGGCGACCGTCCGCGGTCGAGACGATCGAGGGCATCCGCAGGATCAAGGCCGAGCTCGGCGACGTCAAGACCTCGCTCGGCGTCTCCAACGTCTCCTTCGGCGTCTCCCCGCGGGCGCGGGCGGTCCTCAACTCGGTCTTCCTGCACCACTGCGTGGAGGCGGGGCTCGACCTGGCGATGGTGAACCCGAACCACATCACGCCCTACGCCGAGATCCCGGCCGAGGAGCGCGAGCTCGCCGACGACCTCGTCTACAACCGCCGCGAGGACGCGCTGGAGCGGTTCATCGGCCACTTCGAGTCGAAGGGCGAGGACGAGGGCGCGGAGGCCGAGGACCCGACCGCCGAGATGGAGCCCGAGGATGCCCTGCACTGGCACATCCTGCGGCGCAAGAAGGAGGGCGTCGAGGAATGGATCGACCGCTCGGTGGAGAAGATCGGCGCGGTCCCGACGCTGAACGAGGTGCTGCTGCCGGCGATGAAGGAGGTCGGCGACAAGTTCGGCGCCGGGGAGCTGATCCTGCCCTTCGTGCTGCAGTCGGCGGAGGTGATGAAGCGCGCCGTCGCCCGGCTCGAGAACTACCTCGACCGGATCGAGGGCCACGCCAAGGGCAAGGTCGTGATCGCGACCGTGTTCGGCGACGTGCACGACATCGGCAAGTCGCTCGTCAACACGATCCTCACCAACAACGGCTACACGGTCGTCGACCTCGGCAAGCAGGTCCCGATCGACACGATCATCGACGCCGCGATCGAGCACGACGCCGACGCGATCGGCCTCTCGGCACTGCTCGTCTCGACATCCAAGCAGATGCCCGCCTGCATCGCCGAGCTGCACCAGCGCGGGCTCCGGTACCCGGTGCTGATCGGCGGCGCGGCGATCAACCGCGACTTCGGACGGCGGGTGCTCTACCCGCGCGGCAGGGAGTCGGAGGAGATCTACGAGCCCGGCGTCTTCTACTGCAAGGACGCCTTCGCCGGGCTCGACACCGTCGACGCGCTGATCGACGAGACGGCGCGCGCAGCGCTGGTCGAGAGGATTCGCGACGAGGCGAGAACCCTGCGCGAGAAGCCGGAGGCGCTCGACGACGCACCGCCCGTCACCGACGACTCGGTGCGCTCGGGCGCCGCGACCGACAACCCGATCCCCGAGCCGCCGTTCTGGGGCGTGCGCGAGATTCCGGTCGACCTCGACCAGGTTTTCCCCTATCTCGACCGCCACGTGCTGTTCAAGCTGCACTGGGGCGGGCGCGGCCGCAAGGGCGAGGATTGGCGGCGGATCGTCGAGGGCCACGACGGCGAGGAGGGCTTCGCGCCGAAGCTCGAGCGGATGTGGCGAGAGGCCGCCTACCTGCACCCGCGCGCGAAGCTCGGATACTTCCCCTGCAACGCCGACGGCAACGAGCTCGTGATCTTCGATCCCGACGACCACGATCGCGAGATCGAGCGGCTGGTCTTCCCGCGCCAGCCGCGGCACGATCGCATCTGCCTGGCGGATTTCTACCGTCCGCTCGAGCGAAAGCCGGACGGATCCGCCGATCCGTCCGGGTCCGAGAGAGACGTGGTCGCCCTGCAGGTGGTCACGGTCGGCTCGGAGGTCACCCGGCGGATCGAGCAGCTCGAGCGCGACGGAGAGTTCGCCGAGCAGCTGTTCGTCCACGGGCTCGGAGTCCAGGCGGCCGAGGGGCTTGCCGAGTGGCTGCACGCCGAGGTCCGGCGCGGGCTCGAGATCGACCTCGACCAGGGCAGGCGCTACTCGTGGGGCTATCCGGCCTGCCCGGACCAGTCCGAGCACGAGAAGGTCTCGCGCCTGCTCGGCTTCGCCGAGGTCGGGATCGAGCTCTCCGGCGGCTACGCGCTCGAGCCCGAGCAGTCGACGGCGGCGATCATCGCCCACCACCCGCAGGCCGTTTACTTCGGGATCAAGTCGGGGTTCATCCCCGCGGAGAAGAGGTCCGACGAGCTGATCGCCGGGACCGAGCGCGGCGGCGAGCTGCCGCCGGAGGAGGACCCGGCCGCCGACGACGGCACGATCGCCTCCGAGGCCGACGAGCCGGCGGCGGACGCCACGCCCGCCTAGCCTCGGGCCTCGTCGGCGAGAACGGCGGGGGAGAGGCCGGGGGCTGCGCCGAGCAGCGTCGCCCGGGTGAGGCAGGCGGGGCCGAACCTGTCTCTGAGCTCGTCGAGGGCGGCGTCGAGCCGGGCGCTGTCACGGTGGATCGGCAGCATCAGCTGGACGCCCGAGGCGCGCTCGATGTTGGCGACGGTGATCCCGACCATGGTCAGGGCGCGGCGGTTGGCCTCCGGCATCGCCGCCGCCATCAGCTTGCGGGCGGCGGTCAGGATCGGCAGGCTCTCGGAGGTCGCATGGGGCAGCGTCCGCGAGCGGGTGGCGCGCGCGTAGTCGCCGAAACGCATCCGCAACACGACGGTGCGCCCGATGCGGCCGGCGCGACGCATTCGCCTGGTCACCCGATCGACGAGCGCGGCGAGCGTCGAGTCGAGCTCGGCCGGGTCGAAGCGCGAGAGGCCACGTGCCCTCTGGGCGCCAAACGATCGCCGACGGCGCCCGGAGCGCACGTGCCTCGAGGCGCGGTTGTTGGCCAGCGCGTGCAGCCGGCGCGCCGCCGCGGCGCCGACGGCCTCGATCAGCTCCTCCTCCGTGTGGAGCGCGATCGCCCCGACGGTGTCGATCCCGCGGTCGCGGAGGCGCCGCGCGGTCGCCCGGCCAACACCCCAGACGCGCTCTACCGCCAGCGGGTGAAGGAAGGCGAGCTCCTCGCCGGGCGCGATCGCGAGCAGCCCGTCGGGCTTCGCCTCGTTGCTCGCCATCTTCGCGACCGGCCTCGAGGTCGCGACCCCGACCGAAATCGTCAGCCCGACTTCGTCGCGCACCTCGGCCCGCAGCCGCGCCCCGATCTCGGCGGGCGAGCCGGCAATCCGCTCGAGGCCGGTGGTGTCGAGGAACGCCTCCTCCATCGACATCCCCTCGACCCGCGGCGCCGTTCGTTCGAAGACCGCGAACAGGGCCCTGCTCGCCTCGACGTATGCCTCGAACCGAGGCGGCACGGCGACCGCGTCGGGACAGAGACGGCGCGCCTGGCCCCCGCCCATGCCGCCGCGGACGCCGACCGCCTTCGCCTCGTAGCTGGCGGCCATGACGACGCCGGGCCCGACGATCACCGGGCGCCCTCGCAGCCGAGGGTCGTCGCGCTGCTCGACCGAGGCGAAGAACGCGTCGACGTCGGCATGCAGGATCGCGGCCTCTCGCGCCACGAACATATGTTCGCATGCCGCGCAACCCCCTCGGGACGGGTTGCCGGGGTCGACAGCTAGGCCCGCAGCCGGTTGCGCAGGCCGCGCGCGGTGAGGAACTTGTACATCCGTCGGATCGCGCTGCGCCTGCGCTTGTTGTACGGGAACCAGAGGATCTCCGACTTGGCCTGCGGCAGCCGCGGGATCGTCAGCGCCTCGGTGCGGCAGAAACGGCGAATGCCCTGCGCGCCGTGGCGGACGCCGATCCCGGAGTTCTTCCAGCCGCCCATCGGCAGCCCGAGCACGTTGTAGTTGACGAGCACGTCGTTGACGTTGCAGTGGCCGGCCTCCAGGCGCCTGGCGATCCGCTCGCCCTCGGCGGCGTCGCCGGCGAACACCGAAGAGCCGAGCCCGAAGTCGGTGTCGTTGGCGAGCTCGATCGCGTCCTCGACGTCCGCGACCTTCATCACCGGGATCACCGGGCCGAACGTCTCCTCGCGCATCACCTTCATCGAGTGGTCGACGTCGGCGATCAGGGTCGGCTCGTACCAGTCGCCGGGACCCTCCTTGCGCCGGCCCCCGGTGAGGATGCGCGCGCCCGCCTCACGGGCGTCCTCGACCTGCTCGGCGACGATCTCGGTCTGCGCCGGCGAGGTCATCGCCCCGATCTCGGCCGAATAGGCGCGGCCGTCCGCCCCCTGACGCAGGGTCTCGACCTTCGCCTTCAGCTTGTCGACGAACTCATCGTAGATCGGCTCCTCGACGTAGACGCGCTCGATCGAGATGCAAATCTGGCCGGTGTTCATCAGCCCACCCCAGGCGGTCGCGTTGACGGCCCGGTCGAGATCGGCGTCGCGGGTGACGATCAGCGGATCCTTGCCCCCGAGCTCGAGGCTGACCGGGGTCAGGGTCTCGGCGGCGCGCTTCATGACCAGCTTGCCGGTGCGCTCCGAGCCGGTGAACTGCAGGTAGTCGGACTCGTCGACCAGGGCACCGCCGGTCTCGCCCATGCCGTTGACGACGGCGAGCACGTCCGGCGCCCCGACGTCCTCGCGCCAGCCACGGACCATCTCGATCAGGGTCAGCGGGGTCAGCTCCGAGGGCTTCATGACGACGGCATTGCCGGCCATCAGCGCCGGTAGGGCGTCGCCGAACGAGAGGATCACCGGGAAGTTCCAGGGGCTGATGATCCCGACCACCCCGTGTGGGCGGTAGACGATCTTGTGGCGCTTGGCGCGCAGCACCGGGTTGTGCGGCGTGATCACCTCGTCGGCGAGGAACTTCGGCCCCTGCTCGCACCAGAAGTTGATCGCGTCGAGGCAGTAGAAGGCCTCCAGGGTTGCGTCGGCACGAACCTTGCCGGACTCCTCCTGCATCAGGTCGTCGAGGTGGTCCTGGTGGTCGTGGATCCAGTCGCGCATGCGCTCGAGCCAGCGCCGCCGGCCGGCGGGGCCGATCGCCTCCCAGGCAGGCTGCGCCGACCGCACGCGGGCGACGGTGGCCGCGACCTGCACCGGGCCGTCGGTCGCGAGCGTCTCGATCACCGTGCCGTCGATCGGTCGCAGGACGTCGAACGTCTCGTCTCGCTCCGAGCCTCCGTTGGCGGATGCCTCCGTTCCCTCGACGCTGCCCTCGGCCCGGGTCGCGGACTCCATCGTCTCCTCGTCCTCCTCGCTCGCGAAGCTGGTCTCAGCGCCGACTCTACTCCGCGGGCCTGGACGGGCGTACCACAAGGCTCGGCCGCGCTCAGCGCTGGACGATCCGGTACACCGGCCCCTCGAGAGAGGCGACGTAGATCCGCCGGTGCGCGCCCTCACCGAACGAGCTCGGCGAGCCCGGCTCGAGCCCGGTCGCCGAGTCGCTCGGGCCGGGGTTGGAGGGATCGAAGGACCGGATCCGCCCGCCGCAGAAGTCGGCGTAGAGATAGCGGCCGGCGAGCGCCGGAATTCTCGGGTCGTGGACGACGTAGCCGCCGGTGACCGAGCAGTCGCGGCCGCTCGAGGAGTACTCGAGCACCGGCGGGCGGTAGCCGTTGGGCGCCCCGCCGCCCTCGAAATCGTGCGTCCCCTCGAAGATGTCCCAGCCGAAGTTTGCGCCCGCGAGGGCGCCCCTTTCGACCCGGTCGATCTCCTCCCAGGCGTCCTCGCCGACGTCGCCGATGAAGATGTCGCCCGAGCGGCTGTCGAACGAGAACCGGAACGGGTTGCGAAGCCCGAGCGCGTAGATCTCGTCGCGCCCGTCGGCGCCCGCGAACGGGTTCGAGCGCGGCGTCGAGTAGCCGCCCCCGGGTCTCGGATCGACGCGCAGCAGCTTGCCCAGCAGGCTGCCCGCGTCCTGGGCGTTCTCGCCCGGGTCGCCGGACCCACCGCCGTCCCCGGTGCCGATGTAGAGCAGCCGGTCGGGCCCGAACTGCAGCTGACCACCGTTGTGGTTCGCGAACCGCGGGTGAGGGACCTCGATCAGCTTGCGACGCGACCCCGCATCCGCGCGGGTCGGGTCGCGACGCTTGTGGCGCAGCCCGTCGACCTCGACGTTGCCGTCCTTGTTGACGTAATAGACGAAGAAGCGCCGGTTTCGCTCGTAGCTCGGATCGAAGGCGACCGAGAGCAGGCCCTGCTCGCCGCCGTAGCGCACCCGGCTGCGCAGGTCGAGGAAGGGGCGCTCGAGCTCCTTGCCCGAGCGAAGCAAGCGGATCTCGCCTCGCTGCTCGACCACGAACAGCAGCTTCGGCGCCCCGGGGGCGTCGTCGACGTACACCGGGGACTCGAAGCCGCCGATCCGCTTCAGCTTCAGCGGCCGCGCCTCGCCCTCGACCGGCCCGGCGCCGCCGAGCACGATGCCGAGCGCAACCGCGGCGAGCGCTGCCGAACATGCCCAGCTCACCGCCCTCCCGGCCATCGGTGCGTCAGGCCGGCGCCGCGATCGCCGCGTACCCGGGGTCACCGCGGGGCCGACGGCACCAGGCGGTAGACGGGACCTTCGAGCGACACGGCGTAGATCCGGCCCGCGGCATCGGTCGCGAACGAGCTCAGCGACGGGACCTCGAGCCCGAGGGCGCGATCGTCGGCGCCGCGCTCGCCGGGATCGGCCCCGAAGCTGCGCAGCTCGCCGATGCAGAAGTCGCCGTACAGATAGCGACCGTAGAGGGTCGTGAGCGCCCGGTCGCGAACCACATAGCCGCCGGTCACCGAGCAGCCGCCGCCGTCGTGGCTGTACTCGAGCACCGGCGCGATGGCGCCCGGTGCGCTCTGGTCGCCGTTGAACGGCTTGCTCCCCTCGAAAGCCGACCACCCGAAGTTGAGCTTCGGGCCGAGCCCGTGGACGCGCGCCGCGTCGATCTCCTCGATCTCATCCTGGCCGACGTCGCCGATCCAGACGGTGCCGGTCGGCGGGTCGAACGAGTACCGCCACGGGTTGCGCAGCCCGATCGCCGCGAGCCCGTATGACCCGGGGCGGTCGGGGTCGAGGGTCAGGAGCTTGCCCAGCGGGCTGTCGGGATCCTGGGCTGTGCGGTTCGGGTCGCCGGAGCCACCGCCGTCGCCCATTCCCAAAAAGAGCCTCCCGCCGGGGCCGAAGAGCAGCTGTCCGCCGTTGTGGTTGGAGGCGAAGTCGTCGAGGTGGAGGAGCTCGCGGGCGCTGGCGGGGTCGACGCTCCCGGGGTCATCCTTCGAGCGCGAGTACTGGACCGTGCGCGAGTCGCCCTCCGAGTCCGTGTAGTTGACGTAGAGCAGCCCGGAGCGCTCGTAGCTCGGATCGAAGGCAACCGAGAGCAGGCCCTGCTCGCCGCCGCAGGTGACCAGCTCGCGGAGGTCGAGGAACGTGCTCGCCTCGCCGCCGCCGATCGGCACGCGCACGATCCTGCCGCACTGCTCGACCACGTAGAGATGGTCCGGATCGCCGTTCGGCGGCTGCGCGACGTAGACCGGCTGATCGAAGCTGCCCAGCCGCTCGAGCGCGACGCCGCCCTCGCCGTCGCCGGTCGGCAGCCGCCGGGCGCCCTCCCCGGCGGGCCCGGCGGGCGCGGCGGGCGCGGTCGTCGCCGCCGACGGCTCGGCGGGCTCGCTCGAGTCACCGCAGCCGGCGATCACCGCCACTGAGATGACTCCCGCCGCTGCGATCGACCTCGGTGCCCGCACGCAAGGGCACCGTAGCGATCGGCCGTCAGGGGTTCTGGATCACTACCTGGCCGGAGCCGTCGACCGTGGCCCGCGGAGGCTTGTCGGTGATCGTGACCACGAACTCGCCCTCGGCCGGGCCACCGTCGCCGCTGACCGCCTTAGCCTTCCCGTTGAGGCCGGCCGCGAGCTCGTAGTGGAGCGTCCAGGTGCCGGCGATCACCGGCGTCACGCGCCAGACGATGTCCTTGCTGTCGCCGGGCTCCAGCGGCCCGAAGGAGAAGGTGTCGGTCTGCGCGGTCGTGGCTCCGGCGGTTGGCGCACCGGCGATGTCCTTGGCTTCGAACCCATCCTCGACCACCTTTGGGAACGCGTTCTCGAGGATCCACACGGGACGGTTCGGGTCCGCGAGGCCCGGCTGGTCGGAGCGAACCGAGAACGGCCCCGACGCCTTCTCGTCGCCGGTCCAGATCGTCACCGCGAGGTCCGGGATCTGCTCCTTGCCCGCGTTCGTGATCTCGAGGCGCAGGTCGCTGGTCTGCGCGAGGCGCTGCTCGGTCGGGAACTTCGCCGCCTGGACCTCGACCGGGAAGTTGCCCGCCGGCTCGTCGGCGTCCTGTCGCTGGGAGTCGTCACCGCACGCCGCGACGCCCATGGCGAGGAGGCCGATCACCGCCACCGCGGCGATCTGCGACCTCGGATCTCGGTACCTGCGCAGCGGGTGGGCGCTTGTGGCGGTCTCCTCCCCCAAGGCGCGGGCAACATACCACCGGGAACGGCATTGCCGAGGCACTTGCGGGCACCGGAGCGCGTTCCCGATCGGCGCTGCGCCGGCGCGACGGTTGTCGGTGGCGGGGGGGCGGTGCATCGAATACTCTTCTTCGCCAGGCGGCCGGACGGTCCGGCCTCCGGAGGAGAAGATGGTCAGATCAGTCGCTGACAGGGCATTCCTACCCGCAAGATCCCTGTTCGAGCAGGTCGGGAACATGATGATCCTGACCGGCAAGACGATCACGGCGACCGTCCGTCCGCCCTACCCCTACGGCGGCGAGTTCGTGAGCCAGTTCTTGTTCGCGCTCCAGCTCTGCTGGTTTCCACTGCTGATCTCGACCGTCGCCTTCGGGTTCGGCGCCCCGGGGCTGCAGGCGGCGAACTTCCTCAGCCTCTTCGGCGCCCTCGACCGGCTCGGCGGTTTCTTCATCCTCGCCTCGGTGCGCGAGTTCGCCCCCAGCGTGACCGCGATCATCGTCGCCGGCGTCGCCGGCACCGCGATAACCGCGGACCTCGGCGCCCGCAAGATCCGCGAGGAGCTCGACGCGCTGCAGGTGCTCGGCGTGGACCCGATCAAGAACCTGGTCGTGCCGCGCTTCCTCAGCCTGATGCTGATCACCGGCCTGCTCGACGTCTACGCGCTTCTGTTCGGGATCGCCGGCGGGCTGTTCGCCGAGGTCGCCTACGGCCAGCCGCTGGGCGGGTTCTTCGCCACCCTGTTCAACAACGCCTCGGTCACCGACCTCTGGGGATCGATCCTCAAGTGCACGATGTTCGGCGCGATCATCGCCGTCGTCTGCTCCTACAAGGGGATGAATGCGTCCGGAGGCGCCGAGGGGGTGGGCCGGGCCGTCAACGAAGCGGTCGTGATCGCCTTCCTCGGCGTGTTCGCGTTCAACTACGTGTTCACCCAGACCCTGCTCGCCACCCACCCGGAGATCTCGGTGATCAAGTGAGCTGGCTGGCGGTACCCAGGGATTGGCTGTCGAGCCTCGGTGACATCGCCCGCTTCTGCGGCAAGGTGCTGGGGATCGTCTACACGGGCCGGGTGATGCGGTTCTTCGGCGAGGCGCTTCGTCAGGCCGGGATTTTGATCCTCGGCTCGACGATCGTGATCTGGGGCCTGGTCTTCATCCTCGGCCTCCAGTGCGGGATCGAGGGCGCCTACTTCAACCGCTCGGTCGGCGCCCCGGCGTACGCGGGCGTGTTCGCCGCCTGGTGTGACCTGCGCGAGGTGATCCCGTACGGGTTCGGCTACATGATGGCCGCCAAGGTCGGCACCGGGATCGTCGCCGAGCTCGGTGCGATGCGGATCTCCGACGAGATCGACGCGCTCGAGGTGATGGGGGTCAACCCGCTGATCTTCCTCTGCGGCACGCGCCTGCTCGGCGCCTGGATCACGTTGCCGTTCATGTACCTGGCGGCGATCGGGGTCGGCTACATCGCCTCCTACATCGCGGTGGTCGAGCAGGTCGGTGAGGTCTCCTCGGGCGGATACTTCTTGATCTTCTGGATGTTCCAGAACCCACCCGACCTCTTATTCAGCGTCATCAAGGCGATGTTCATGGCGACCGCGATCGTGCTCGTCGGTTGCTATTACGGGTACACCGCATCCGGCGGGCCGGTTGGCGTGGGTACGGCGACGGCGAAGTCGATGGTGCTTAACATCGTCCTCGTCCACATCATCGGGATGATGGGGACGCTGGTGTTCTGGGGCGCGAACCCGAGGGCGCCGATAGGCGGCTGACGAAAGGGACCAGGTGGAGGAACGCGAGCGGACCGAACAACAGCCGGGCACCGAGGAGCGGATTGCCGAGGAGCAGCCCGCCGACCCGCAGCTGGCCCAGGAGCAGGAGTACGGCCGGTTCGCTGAATCGATGGCCGAGGACGACGATTCCTACGACGAGCCGGCGCCGGAGCTCGGAAGCCTGCACAAGGACTACTCGATCCCGGGCGTCAGCCCGAGCGAGGCGAACCCCTACCGTTGGCACACCGGCAAGAAGCGCGACCACGGCGGGACCGACGCGATCGAGATCATCGACGTGGTCAAGCAGTTCGGCCGCACCCGGATCCTCAACGGCCTCAACCTCGGTCTTCCCGACGATCAGATCTCGATGGTGCTGGGGCCCTCGGGGACCGGCAAGAGCGTGCTGATCAAGCACATCGTCGGCCTGCTCTACCCGGACTCGGGCGACGTCCTCGTGCACGGCGAGTCGGTGCCGGCGATGACCGACGACGAGCTGTTCGAGATGCGCAAGAAGTTCGGCCTGCTGTTCCAGGACGGCGCCCTGTTCGGCTCGATGAACGTTTACGACAACACCGCCTTCCCGCTGCGCCAGCACACCGACAAGGGCGAGGAGGAGATCAGCGAGATCGTCAACCGGCGCCTGCGCGAGGTCGGCCTCGCCGAGGCGACCGACAAGATGCCGAACGAGCTCTCCGGCGGGATGCGCAAGCGGGCGGGGTTCGCCCGCGCCCTGGTCCTCGACCCGGCGATCGTCATGTTCGACGAGCCGGACTCGGGCCTCGATCCGGTTCGCACGGCGCTGCTCTGCGAGCTGATCCGCGAGGTCCACGAGGAGAACGGCGGCTGCTACTTGGTGATCAGCCACGACCTCGGCACCGCCCGCCGGATCGCCGACTTCATCGCCGTGCTGTGGAAGGGCAAGATCGTCGAGTCCGGCCCCTCCGAGGAGCTCTTCAACTCCGACAACGAATTCGTCTCGCAGTTCCTCAACGCCGAGACGCAGGGCCCTCTGGCGATGGATTGAGCGGGGGAATCGCCCCGCTAGCCGTTGACGCGCGGCGCAAACCGTGTCACCCGGATCCAACCGTCCCGGAGGACCACGCGGTCACGCGGGCGGGCTCTGCTGACCTTCGGCCCCATCACCGTCACCAGGTTGAGGTACAGCGGCCGGGGATGGCCGTCGCGGCCGACCGCATCGGTGCGCATCTCGAGCACGCCGACCTTGCGCGCGGTGCAGGTGCCCTCGTCGGTGGTGCAGTTGGACCCGTTGTTCTCCGAGAGCTCGCCGCGGCCGACCGCGCGCCGCTTCACGAACCGGTCGGCCCTGGTGGCGTTCGGTGAGCGGGCGAGCACCAGCCGGGCGCTGGTTCGGACCGCGTAGCGCAGGCGCGAGACGTCGGAGCGCATCGCCGCCGAGACCGCGAGCTGCTCGCCCGCCCTCAGGTACGGAAGTCGCTTCGAGAGCACGACCCGGCGCCTGAAGTCCGGTCGCAGCCGGCGGTGCTCGAGCCGCGTCGTGGTCGTGGTCGGGAAGTCGGCCGGGCGGGCGTCGCGGTAGCGGACGACGTTGATCCGACCGCGGTCCTGCGGGATCCGCCCGTTCGGCTTCAGGCCCCCGACGATGATCCGCTCGCCCGAGCGCGCCCGCGGATGGTGCGCGTCGGCGACCAGGTTGACGTGGCAGTCGTCGATCCGACAGGGCAGGCGCCCCGTGCGAATCATGGTGCCGGCGTGGGTGAAGACGAGCACGCAGTGGTGCTCGTATTGGGGGCGGCGCTGGGTGCAGGTCTCGCGCGCGGTGGTCGAGATCGCCATCGCCCGGGGCCCGCCGGCGGCGTCGGCGTCGGCGGCGAGCACGAGGCGCGCGCGAACGATCGGGGCGTAGTGGTAGACCGGGCCCCGGCAGCGCGGACCGGGAGAGGCGCAGTTGCCGGTCACCTGCACCTCGGCGCTGACCCGAATCCGGTCGCCGGCGGCGAGGTCCGGAAGCTGCGGCGACCCGAGCGACATCACGACGCGGGCGCGGGCCCCGGGCCGGCGGGTGATCGGCAGCGCCTTGACGAGCTCGGAGTCGTTTCCGGTCGTCGCCACCCGGACCAGTGGTGGGCCTGAGGCCGGCGTGCCGCGCCCGCTCTCGGCGCCGGCGAGGCTCGCGGCGCCGGCGGCGGACGCGAGAGCGCCGAGCGCGATCGCCGTCGCGGTGCGATCTCGGTGCGTTCCTCGCCCGGCGAAGCGAGCCATCGCAGCGATCGTATTCCGCGGCGCGGCCCGAACTGCAGCGAGAGCGGCAACAGCGAGGAGAGCGACGGGACCGCAGCGGCCGATCCGCCCCGCAGCGATCGGTGCCACCGCGCTGCGGTGCGCCGTAACCTTCGCCGCGTGAGGAATCTGCTCGCACGGATCGCGGGCTGGTGCGTGGAGCGGCCGGTGCCGGTGCTGGCGGCGGCGGCCCTCGTCGCGCTGATCGCCGCCGTCGGAGCGCTGCGTCTCGAGGCCGACGCGGGCACCGATCAGTTCGTCGAACGAAGCTCGCCCGCCTACGCCGCGACCGAGGACTTCAAGCGCAAGTTCGGCGATGACGCGGTCGCGGTCCTGGTCGAGGGGGACCTGCGCAAGCTGATGCTCACCTCCGATCTCGCGAAGCTGCTCTCGCTGGAGGGCTGCCTTGCGGGCAACGCCCCGGGCGGTCAGGTGATCACCGACCAGCCCGCCCCGGCCCCGTGCGCGGCGCTCGCCGAGCAGAAGCCGGCGCGGGTCGTCTACGGGCCCGCCACCTTTCTCAACCAGGCCGCGACCCAGGCGAGCGCGCTGCTCAACGCGCAGTCGAAGGCGGCCGTGAAGCGGGCGCGCGACGCCGGCGCGGGGGCCGCTCGGCGGGCGCAGCGACAGGGCCTTTCGAAGCCCGAGCAGCTGGCGGCGGCGAAGGCTGCGGCCAACGAGGTGGTCAACGCCTTCTACCAGCAGCTCCAGGAGATCGCGCTTCGCTACGGCCAGACGGGGATGCCGTCGCTGAACGACCCGACCTTCGTAAGCTCGGTCGTCTTCGACAGCCGCCGGCCCGGGCAGCCGAAGCCGAAGTTCTCCTACCTGTTTCCGAGCTCCGACTCGGCGCTGATCTCGGTCCGCCTGCGCCCGGAGCTGAGCGACGCCGAGCGCCGGGAGGCGATCGGCCTGATTCGCGACGCGGTCGCCGACCCGCACTTCCGGATCGAGGACACCCACTACGTCGTCGGCGGCGTTCCGGTGGTGCTCGCCGACCTCACCGACGCCCTCTCCGGCAAGGTCTTCGTCTTGCTCGCGATCGCGTTCGCGGTCATCGCGCTGGCGCTCGTGGCGCTGCTGCGGCCGCCGCTGCGCCTGTTGCCGCTGGCGATCGCGCTCGGATCGGCGGCGCTCACCTTCGGCGGGGTCGCGGCCCTCGGGGGCTCGCTGACCCTCGCCTCGCTGGCGGTGGTCCCGGTGCTGATCGGGCTCGCGGTCGACTACGCGATCCAGTTCCAGGCGCGCTTTCAGGAGGAGCGAGCGGCCGGCGCCTCGCCGCCGGCCGCCGCCGTCGGCGCCGCCGCGCACGGTGGCGCCAACATCGCCACGGCGGCGCTCGCCACCGGCGCCGGATTCCTCGTCCTGCTGCTGTGGCCGACGCCGGTGATCCGCAGCTTCGGCCTCCTGCTGCTCGCCGGGATCGCGATCGCGTTCGCGCTCACCCTGACGGCCGGGCTGACGGCGCTCTCGCTGGTCGTTGACCGGCGGTCGCACTCGCCGGCGATGCCGGGGCTGATCGCGGGCCCGGCGTCGCGCGCCCGCGCCTCGTGGGCGAGGGCGGGGCTCGGGGTGCGCGGGCTGGCGAAGCGCACGGTGGCCGGCTCGATGGCGAGTCCGGGCCGGCTGCTGGCGGTCGGTGTGCTGCTCGCCGCGACCGGCTGGGCGCTCGGCTCGCAGACGTCGGTCACCGCCGACGTCCGCGCGCTGCTGCCGCCGGATCTGCAGGCGCTGCGCGACGTCGACGAGCTCGAGCAGGGCACCGGGGTCTCCGGCGAGATCGACGTCACCGTGAGCGCCCCCGATCTCACCGATCCCGCGGTGATCGCCTGGATGGCCGACTACAAGCAGCGGGTCCTCGACGACGCGGGCTTCTCCGCAACGCCGAGCTCGTGCGTCGACCAGGACGCGGACCTCTGCCCGTCGATCGCGCTCCCGGATCTGTTCGAGAGCGAGGGCGCCCCGTCGAAGCGGCAGATACAGCAGCTGCTCGCGCTCCTCCCGCGCTACTTCTCGCAGGCGGTGGTCGACCAGGACCCGGAGACCGGGGGAATCGGGCACACGGCGGTGATCGCCTTCGGGATCAAGGTGATGCCGTTCGACGAGCAGAAGGCCCTCGTCGACCGCATCCGTTCGCAGATCGACCCGCCGGGCACCGAGGCCGACCCGCCGCCGGGGGTGACCGCAAACGTCGTCGGGTTGCCCGTCTTGGTCGCCGACGCGAGCTCGGGGCTGAGCCGCGACCGGTACCTGTTCACGCTCTACGGGGTGCTCGCCGTGGCGTTCGCCCTGCTGGCGGTCTACCGCTCACCGCGCCGTGCGGTGGTGCCGCTGATCCCGATCGTGCTGGCGACCGGGTGGTCGTCGCTGGCGGTCTGGGTCCTGGGGATCGAGCTCAACCCGATGTCGGCGACGCTGGGAGCGCTGGTGATCGCGATCGCGACCGAGTTCAGCGTCCTGCTCTCCGCGCGCTACGAGCAGGAGCGCGCCGGCGGAGCGGCGCTCGGAGAGGCGCTGCGCGCCGCGTACTCGCGCACCGGGGCGGCCGTCGCGGCATCCGGGACGACGGCGATCGCCGGGTTCGCGGTCCTCGGGATCAGCGACATCCCGATGATCCGTGACTTCGGCCTGCTCACGGTGCTCGACCTCGGGATCGCGCTCGCCGGAGTGCTCGTCGCCCTGCCCGCGGCGATCGTCTGGGCCGAGTCCGGGTTCGCGCCGTTCGGCAACGCCTCGCTGCGGCGTCGGCGCCCGCGGGCGCTTCCCGACCACGGATGAACGCCGGCGACGACCACCGCGACGAGCCACGCCGCTCGCCGGCGAGCCGCTACTCGCTGTTCGTCGGGCTGGCGTTCATCGCGCTGGTCGTGATCGCGACCGTGAACACGCTCAACACCCGCGACGATGGGATCCTCGGCACGGAGAGCACCGAGGTGGGAGCGCCGCTGGCGGAGTTCGCCGTCCCCGACCTTCGCGGCTCGACCGAGGGCGACGCGAACGTCTACCAAGACGACTGCTCGACCGCCGCGAACCCGTGCCCGGACGACGACAGCCACCCGGCGGCCTGCGAGGTCGAGCTCTCGGGGGTGATTCGCGTCTGCGACCTCTTCGACCGTCCGCTGGTGATCTCGTTCTGGTTCACCCAGGGCGCCGATTGCCTGTCGACTCAGGACGCGATCGACCGGGTCGCGCGCCGGTTTCGCGGCCGGGTCAACTTCCTGTCGATCAACGTGCGCGACGACCGCGACGACGCCAGGGCGATCGTCGAGGAGCGTGGCTGGGAGGTCCCGGTCGGCTACGACGCCGACGGCGCGGTCTCCAACCTCTACCGGGTCGGGGTCTGCCCGACGGTCGCCTTCGCCTACCCGGGCGGGCTGCTCGCCGAAGCGAAGATCGGCACCGACCAGCTCTCGGAACCGAAGCTCGCCGCCGACGTCGAGCGACTGCTCGCCGAGTCGCGCTCCCGCGCCGAGGAGACACGGTGAGCGCCGATCGCCCCGAACTCGAACTCGGCTCGGACGATGCGCCGCCTGAGGCCGGCTGGGTCGAGCCGGCGCTGATCGCGGAGCTGCCCGGGCTCGGGCTGCGCTACGCGGTCGTCGATCACGGCTCGGGGCGCACCCCGCGGGAGCTCAAGCAGCGGCTGCGGGCGCTGTCGGACCGGTTCTCCGGCGCGCAGGCGATCAACGTGCGCCAGCAGCCGATCCCGTGGGCCTACCGTGTCTTCTTCCGCCACATCGGGCTCGATCCGGACGTCCAGCGCACGCCGGTCGAGGAGCTGGTGCTCGAGCGGATGAAGCACGGCGGCTTCGTCAGCCGCAACCTGCTCGACGATGCTCTGACGATCGCGACGATCGAGTCCGGGGTCGCGCTGCGGGCATTCGACGCCGACCGGGTCGCGGGGCGACCGGGGATCCGGACGACCGCGGCGGGCGAGGCGCTCGCCGGAAGATCAGGCGAGCTGCCGGCCGGCACGCTCGTGATCGCCGACGAGCAGCACCCGCTGGCGTTGCTGTTCGGCGCCACCGCGAGCGGGCGCGGCGTCGGGCCGAAGTCCGCCCGCACGATGCTGGTCGCCGTCCAGGTCGGAGGGGTCCCCGAGATCGCGGTCGAGGAGGCCCTGTGGCTCGCGCGCGGCATCCTCGCTTAGACTTCCCTGGGTAGGCAAGACGGCCATCCAAGGAGCCGCAGTGTCGGAAGCTCCCTCGCAGACCATCGCCCCCACAGCGCCTCTCGAGCCGACGATCCAGGCGCCCGAGCGCAACGACTCCGAGCGCCGGGCCCGGGACGACCTGCGCCGCCAGATCGCCCGCCTCGAGCTTCAGCTCGGCGAGCTGTTCGGGTCCGCATTCCCGCGCGCCGGGCTCGACTGGAGCGTCGGGGCGGTCGGCGGCCCGAGGGTGTTGTCGATCGGCGACCTCGAGCGGGTGCGCGACGCGCTCGCGGCCCGGCTCGGCGATGCGCGCGCTGAGCTCGGACGGCGCACCGAGGCCGAAACCGCGGGCCGCGAGCGGCTCGAGGCGATGATCGTGGCGCCGGAGCGCCACCGCTGGGAGGTCGTGACTCAGCGCGAGATCGGCGCGCCGGGCTGCGGGCGCTGGGAGTCGCGCCCCCGGTGGGGCATCCTCGGGATGCTGTTCGGCTGGTGGCGAGTCAGGCTCTCGTCGGGTTGTCCGTTAGCCGAGGGGCGACCGCCCCCGACCGATTCGGTCACGAAACCAGCTGATGGCGAAGCAGCGCCGTAAGTCTCGGCCACGCCGACCGGCGGCCAAGCCGGTGCCGGCGCCCGAGAGCGCGAGCCCCCCGAAGCCGGCACCTCCGCGCCGGCGCCCGATCGAGGACGAGCGCCCTCCGGCGCCCTGGGGATCGTTCCCGCTCGTCGAGCTCGTCGTGCTCGTCGCGCTGGTGATGCTCGTGGTCGGCGTGTTCGTCAAGGGCGACCGCGGCACCGCGCTGCTCGTCACCGGTCTCGTGCTCGGCTCGCTCGCCGGGCTCGAGCTCTCGCTTCGCGAGCATTTCGGCGGCTTTCGATCCCACACGGTGCTGCTCTCCGGTGCCGCCGGGGTGGCCACCCTGGCGCTGCTCTTCTACGCCTTGCCGGGCCTGCTCGCGCCACCGCTCCGTCTGGCCGCCGCGGCCGTGGTCGCGATCGCCTCCGGGATCGGCCTCGCGCGGGCGTTCCGGGCACGCGCCGGGCGTACGGTGAAGCTCCGCTAGCCTGGCGCTGACCGATGATCTCCCGGCTCCGGGACATGACGGGCGGCCCCGCGAGCGCCGCCCTGGTGGTCTCGATGCTGGTCGGGTGCCTGGTGCTCTGGATCGGCATCCCGCTCGCCTGGCTCTGGATCGGCTCCCAGGTGCAGAGCCCCGCCGGGCTCGGGACGGCGCTGATCGTGACGATGGCCGGGACCATCGTCTCGATCGTGGCCATCGTGCTCGCGCTCGGGTGGCTCAACCGTCGCCACCTGGAGCTTCAGCAGCGCCGCAACCGCCCACTCGGGCGCTCGTCGGCGCTCGAGGTCATCCTCGTCTCGAGCGCCGGGGTCGCGGTGCTCGCCTTCGGCGTCTGGTTCTTCGGCTTCGCCGGCGCCAGCCCGGTGCCGCTCAACATCGGTTTCTGAACCCCTTTCCCGCCGCCGACCGCTCCACGCCGTGTCGGCGGTGGGGGCGGGCGCGTGCCGCGCCCGCCCCATAGACCGTCTCCCATCCCGGCCCTCACGGGATGGGCCCCTAGGCCTTGCGTTCTCCGAGTGTCTTCGACTCCAGGCCGTCTGCGAGCACAGCCCGCTGGCGCTCCGTCAGCCTGCCGAGCTCACGGTTCTCGTTCAGCGCCACGCTGAAGAGGAACTTCCGCGACCGCGTGCGCCCCCAACGACGCTGGCTGCGCAAGAGTTCCCCGACGGTCATCGATTCGGCCTCCCAGGGGCAATCCCTGACGATCTCCGCCACTCCGACCTCACCCCCCCCAACGGCGCGCTTCAGCGAGGCCCGCGCCAACCGAACGCGGTTGGCATGCGCGAGCGCTCGCATGTGCTGCGGCGTTGCGGGAGAGACGAGGGTCGAGGCAGCTTCCATATTCACTCCTCCTCTGAGCGTGGGTTGGGTTGGCGGGGGTTTTTTGGCGTCGACGCTCCCGGCGGGCGGCGGGGCCCGCTTCAGGGTTGCGACGGGGACAACGTCACTCTCTCTTGTCCCGTCCGCTCCCTGCCCCGGGGTGCGTACGGCGCGAGGGGGAACCTAAAGAAGAGCCGCGGCCGGCGTCAACCGCTACGGGCGATGAGCGCCGAGGCTTCGTCCGCTACGAGCATCCTTTTTGTTCGTCGGCCCGCCTTGTGCGGGGGTGGACAAGTCGAAAGTCCCCCGCGCGGGGGACCGCGCGGCCCGCCGCTAGGCCGTTCGGGGCAGCTCGGGGAACTGGGCGATGGTCCGCTCGATGATCGCCAGCGCGCGGTCGAGGTGAACCCGCTCGTGGGTCGCCATCAGTGAGGTGCGGAGCAGCGCCCCGCCGGGCGGTACGGCCGGGTGGATCGCGACGTTGGTGTAGACGCCGGCTTCGAAGAGCGCCTTCCACAGCAACACCGCTCGCCAGTCCTCGCCGACGACGACCGGAACGACCGGGGTGTTGGCCTCGCTGCCGTCGGGCAGCGTTCCGGGCTCGACCACGTCCAGTCCGAGGTCGCGAAACCCCTGGCGCAGATAGCGCGCGTTGTCGAGCAGCCGATCCATCAACTCACGGCCCTCCGAGCGGATAACCCGCAGCGCCCCGAGCGCCGCGCCGACCGCGGCCGGTACCGCCGAGGCCGTGAAGATGAACGGCCGCGAGGCGATCCGCAGGTACTCGACCACCTCCGCGGGCCCGGCGATGAACCCGCCGCAGGAGGCGAGGCTCTTCGAGAACGTGCCCATCCGCAGGTCGACGGCGTCCTCGAGCCCGAACAGCTCGGCCGTGCCGGCGCCGCGCTCGCCGAGGACGCCGACCGCGTGGGCCTCGTCGACCATCAGCCGGGCGCCGTAGCGGCCGCAGAGCTCGGTGATCGCGGGCAGGTCGCAGAGGTCGCCCTCCATCGAGAACACGCCGTCGACGACCACCAGCACCCCGCCGCCGTCGTCGGCGGCGCGGTCGAGCATCCTCTCGAGCTTCGCCATCCGGTTGTGGCGAAACGGACGCAGCCGGGCGCCGGAGAGCTTGCAGCCGTCGAGAATCGACGCGTGGTCCGCGGAGTCGCAGATCACCGTGTCGCCGGGCTCGAGGATCGTCCCGAGACAGCCGACGTTGGCCTGATGGCCGGTCGTGAACACGATCACGTCCTCGGTCCCGATCCACTCGGCGAGCTCGGACTCGAGCTCGAGGTGAAGCGGCGTGGTGCCGTTGAGCAGCCGCGAGCCGGTGAGCCCGGTCCCGTAGGTCTCGAGCGCGTCGCGGGCCGCCTGCTTGACCCTCGGGTCGCCGGTCAGGCCGAGGTAGTTGTTGGAACCGAGCATGATCGTCTCGCGCCCCTCCATCTCGACCACCGGTCCCGCCTCGGAGGTGAGGATGCGGAAGTACGGGAGCAGGTCGCCCTGCTTGGCGGCCTCCAGCTGCTCGATCCGGTCGTGGCTTCGCGCCTTCTCGAACACGTCGACCGGAGCGCGAGTCGTCTCGCTCATCGTGGAGCCGCGAATGGGGAGAGCGCGTTCGAGGCGATGCGCGATTCCAGGTTCATCATCGGGAGTGTAGGTTGAGCGCCCTTGGAGGCGCTGTCGATCCGCCCCGTGAGCACGAAGCGCGACCTGAGGCGCTTCATCGAGCTGCCGTATCGATTGCGGCGAGACGATCCCCGATGGGTGCCGCCGCTTCGGTTCGAGCGCCGGCAGTTCCTCGACCGGCGCAAGAACCCGTGGTTCGAGCACGCCGAGGCCGAGCTGATGCTCGCCGAGCGCGGCGGCGAGGTCGTGGGGCGCATCAGCGCCCAGATAGACCACCGCTGGGACGAGTATCGGGGCGGAAACGACGGCATGTTCGGGTTCTTCGAGGCCGAGGACGACCCGGAGGTGGTCGGGGCGCTGATCGACGCGGCGGCGGCCTGGCTGCGCGACCGCGGCCGCGCGCGAATGCTGGGGCCGATGGACTTCACCACCAATGACGAGGTCGGGATCCTGATCGAGGGCTATGACGAGCCGGCGATGATCCTCGAGCCCTGGCACCCGCCCTACTACTCACAGCGCCTCGAGGCGCACGGCCTCGACAAGGCGATCGATCTGCTGATGTGGACGCTGTGGCTCGGTGAGCTCAGGGAGGGCCACTCCTTTCACCCACTGATCCACACGGCGGCCGAGAAGTCGCGCGAGCAGGGAGTGGTGGTCCGGCCGATGCGAAAGCGCGGTCTCGAGGCCGAGGTGAGGCGGTTCATGGACGTCTACAACGAGGCCTGGGGCGACAACTGGGGCTTCGTGCCGATCACGGAGGCGGAGGTCTCCTTCCAGGCCAAGAACCTGCGCCCGATCCTCGACGAGCATTGGGCGATGATCGCCGAGCACGAGGGGGTCGTCGTCGGAGCGGCGCTGACCCTGCCGGACGTCAACCAGGCGCTGGCGCGGATGGGAGGCCGGCTGCTGCCGCTCGGCTGGTGGCACTTCCTACGCCGCAAGCGCTACATCGACCGGCTCAGGGTGTTCGCGCTCGGGGTCAAGCACGACTACCAGCACCTCGGCGTCGCGGCCGCGCTGTACGAGCGCCACGTTGAGATGGCAGAGAGGTTCGGCCCGCAGGGCGGGCACATGGGATGGATCCTCGAGACCAACGAGGCGATGAACCGCGCCATGGAGGGGATGGGCGGCAGGGTCGTCCAGCGCTACCGGATCTACGAGCTGGCGCTTGCCGAAGTTGCCGCTTGACAACCCCTTAGAGTTCAAGCGCGTGCGAGAGGAGTTACTGGAAACCGAGGCCGTCGAGATCTCGGAGCTCGACGGCGAGGTCTCGGAGGAGGCCGTCCCGAGGCCTCTCCCCGCTCCGGCGGGGGAGCGTTCCGATGTCTCCCTCTGGCGCGGCGAGGTCCGCACGGCGGCGATCGCCGCCGCGGGCGGCCTGGTCGCCGGCGCCGCCACCGTGGCCGCCGTGCGCGCCACCCGGAGCGCGTCGGGCAAAGGTCCCTCGCGTCGATCGAGCCGCGGCAAGGAACGACCTGTGAAGGTGCTCGCCAGCCGGTCGTTTCTCGTCGACGTCCACCTGCTCGACAAGAGCTAGGTGCCCCGAGTGCCGACGCCGGCCGCCGTCGAGGCCGCCGTGCGCCCCGCATGGACCTACCGGCTGGGACGCGGAGGGCGCGACGGGGTCCTGCGCCGCCGCGGCCGGGTGCTGTCGCGCCTGCTTGCGGTCGGGGCCGAGCGGGTCGTCGTGCACGTCTGGCAGCCGGCGCGCGACCGCGTCGTGCTGCGGGCCGCGGCAGCCGACGGCGACTGCGAACGCGAGCAGCTCGAGCGGGCGATCGAGCGGATGCGGTTTGCGATCGGCGTCGACGACGACCTGAGCGAGTTCGCCCGCGCGTTTCGCGGCGACCCGCTGATCGGCGCGGCGATCCATCACCGCCCGTGGCACCGTCCGAGGCGCCGGCCGTGGCCGTGGGAGGCGCTCGCCTGGGCCGTCACCGAGCAGCTGATCGAGGCGAGCAGGGCGGCCCGGATCCAGCGGCGGATCGTGCGCCGCTGGGGCGACGAGCTCGAGCCCTGCGACCTAGGCGCCTGGCGCGGCCCCGGCTCGCTGCGCGACGTCCCCGCGGCCGAGCTGATCGCGGGACGCGCGCCCGCGGAGCTCGCCTCGATGGACCTCGCTCCGTCGCGCGCGGTGGCCCTGATCCGATGCGCCCGCGAGGTCGCCGCCGGGCGGGTGGACCCGGGCGACGCCGCCGGTGATCGCCGTCTCGCGCGGATCGCCGGGATCGGCCCGTGGACGCTCCAGGTGCTGGGGCTCAGCGGTCGCGGTGAGCCCGACTCGCTGCCGGCGGGCGACCTCGCCTACGTCAAGCTCGTCGGGGTCCTCGGCCGCCTCGGCCGCCGCGCGACGGTCGAGGAGGTCGAGGAGTACTTCGCTCCCTACGCCCCGTTTCGCGGGCTCGCCGGATCCTTCGCGCTCGTCCGCTGGCACGGTGCCGTCGCCGAGGCGGGCCCGCAGCGGCTGGCCGCCTGACGGGTCGCTTCGCCCGCAGCCTGACCGCGCCGGGCGCCCGCGATCGGCTCGACCAGCCGCCGGGCCTGTGACTACTCCGGGATCCTCCCGGGCAGGAGCTCGTTGGTGAGCAGCTCGTCGGCGCTCGGACGGTCGGAGATCAGCCCTCGCTCGGCGAAGAAGGCGGCGAAGCGCTCCCACTCGCGCGGGTCCATGTAGCCGAACTCCTCGGACCCGCGCTGCGCGAGCAGCGGCAGCGTCCGCGCAACCTCGGCCCGGGTCAGCTTCGGGTCGAGCCCGTTGCCCGCCCGCAGCAGCGCCGCGGTCGCGCCCGCCGGATCTGCGACCGCGGCCTCGGTGCCGCGCGCCAGCGCGGCGATGAAAAGGCGGATCGGCTGCGGGTCGTCGGCGAGCCGGTCACTGGAGGCGACGAGCACGAGCTCGTCGTAGGCCGGGATCCCGAGCCGGTCGACCGGGACCACGCGCGGGTCGCGCCCGCGCTCGGCGAGATCGACCCCCTCGACGTTGAGGAAGCCACCGAGCATCGCGTCGGCGCGCCCGGAGAGCAGGGCCGGAAGCAGGTTGAGCCCGACGTCGACCTGGTCGACGTCGTCGAGGCCGAGCCCCGCGCGAGAGAGGATCGCGTCCAGGTAGTCGGCCTGGTAGGGGATCCCGGCGGTCGCGATCGTCTTGCCGTCGAGATCGGCGACCTCGTCGATCCCGGCGTCGGGGAGCGAGATCAACGAGGTCAGCGGCCGCGCCACGAGCGCCGCGACCGCCTGCACCGGCAGGCCCTGCTCGCGGGCGAGCAGCACCTCGGGCTCATAGGAGATCGCCAGGTCGACGCGCCCGGCGGCCACCTCGCGGATTGGCGCCGAGGGGTCGGAGGGGACCTTGGGGTCGACCTCGAGCCCCGCCTCGTCGAAGTAGCCGCGGTCGAGCGCCGTGTAGATGCCGGCGTGGTCGGCATTGACGTAGAAATCGAGCGCGAGCGCGACCGGCTCGGAGTCGCCGACACCGGACTCCTGCTTCTCACCGCAGCCGGCGACGAGGGTGGCGACGAGGACCAGCAGGGCGAGCGCTGGGCGGGGGGGATGCAGGCGGGTCTGCGCTCGCAAGCTCATGCCGGGCGGGGGGTCCCGGGTCGCCACCAGGCGACCCGGCGCTCGATCAGCGCCAGGATTCCGAACAGGCTCAGCGCGATAGCGGAGAGGACCACGACCGCGGCGAACACACGGGCGGTCTGCACCTGGCCCTGGGCGATCAGGATCAGGTGGCCGAGGCCCTCGTCGGCACCCGACCATTCGCCGAACACGGCACCGATCACCGAGACGACAGCGGCGATCTTCGCCCCGCTGAGCAGGAACGGCAGCGCCGACGGGATCTCCACCCGCCAGAGGATCTGCGACCGTCCGGCGTCGAGGGTGCGCATCATCCGCGGCAGCTCGGGGTCGACCGAGCGCAGGCCGTCGAGCGTGTTGACGGTGATCGGGAAGAAGCAGACCAGCGCGATGATCGCCAGCTTAGGTCCGAGCCCGAAGCCGAGCCAGACGACCAGGATCGGCGCGATCGCGATCACCGGCACAGTCTGTGAGGCGACGAGCAGCGGATAGAAGGCGCGCCGAAGCACGTCCGAGAGGTGCAATGCGAGCGCGAACGCGAATCCGAGCACGGCGGCGATCGTGAAGCCGAGCACCACCTCCTGCACGGTGACCCAGGCGTTGTCGGCGAGCAGGCCGCGGTCGCTCCACAGCGAGTCGGCCACGTCGCTCGGTGCCGGGACCAGGAACGGCTCGATCCCGAGCGCGTCGGCGATCAGATCCCAGCGCGCCGCGAGCTCCCACGCCGCGACGAGCAGCGCGATCACGGCCAGTGGCAACAGCCAGCGCCTCATCGCGATCCCGCCACGAGCGCCGCCAGCGCTCGCTCCCGGGCGGCCGTGAAGGCTGAGGAGGTCACCGCCTCGAGCCGCGGCCGGCGTCGTGGCTCGGGCGAAGGGATCTCGCCGACGACTCGTCCCGGGCGCCCGGAGAGGACGAGGACGCGGTCGCAGAGGTAGAGCGCCTCCTCGACGTCGTGGGTGACGAGCAGCGTCGTGCGCCGCTCCTGAGCCAGCGCGCCCGCCAACCACTCCTGCATCTCCGCGCGGGTGATCGCGTCGAGGGCGGCGAACGGCTCGTCGAGCAGCAGCACCTGCTTTCCGGCAAGCAGGGTTCGCAGGAACGCCACCCGCTGGCGCATGCCCCCGGATAGCTCGCCGGGTCGGCTCGCCTCGAAGCCGGCTAGCCCGAAGCGCTCGAACAGCGGCCCAGCCTGCGCGCGTGCGGCGGACCGCGACGCGCCGCGGTTGCGCGCGGCAAGCGCCGCGTTGTCGATCGCTGCCAGCCACGGCAGCAGCAGGTCGCGCTGGGGCATGTAGGCGCAACGGCCGAGCCGCTCGGCCGCCACGGTATCGCCTCCGACCCGGATCTCGCCGGCATCCGGATCGAGCAGGCCTCCAACGAGCTCGAGCAGAGTCGACTTGCCGCATCCCGATGGCCCGACCAGACCGACCACCTCGTCCGCCCTCACCTCGAGCTCGAGGCGGTCGAGCACGGCGAGCTCGCCGAACGACCGGCCGACCCCGATGACCTCTACCGAGCTGCCGGCGACGGCGTCCCGATCGGGCCCTGAAGATGTTCGAGGCTCCGCCACGGGAGCCTCAGTTGCGCCTCGCATGCTCCCTCCGCGCGCATTACCGCACAGGTTCTAAGGGTCAGCGCCGGGCCTTCTTTAGAGGCGCTATCTCAGCCCGCTCGCCCGCGAGCCCCCCTGGTTTCGATCAGCTACGCAGTCTAACCGCCCGCTTCGATACCCGGGTGGACGCTCGATCGCCCGCCGGGACCGCCGTACAGTCGGCATGTGCCCGACGAGCTGATCAGCCGGTCGATCGAGCTGGCGAGCGGCGAGCTACGCCTGCTGCAGCCCCGCGAGTCCGCGGAGCTGCCCGATGCGGGTGGCGTCGAATGGGCGCCGATCGCGCCCTACTGGTCGGTGCTCTGGCGCAGCGGCGTGGCGCTCGCGGGCGAGCTCGACGGCGTCGAGCTCCGCGGCCTGCGCGTCGTCGAGGTCGGGTGCGGACTCGCCCTGCCGAGCATCGCCGCGGCGCGCGCCGGCGCCGCGGTGCTCGCCACCGACGCGTCCGCCGAGGCGCTGGCGCTCGCCGCGCGCAACGCGGACCTGAACGAGGTGCGGATCGAGACGGCGGCCGTCGACTGGGCGGATCCCGGCGAGCTCGTTGCCCGCGGGCCGTTCGACCTCGTGCTCGCCGCCGACGTGCTCTACGAGCGCGCCAGCGTCGCCCCGCTGCTGTCCCTGTTCCCGCGCCTCGCAGCGGAGGCCTGGCTCGCCGATCCGGGCCGGCCCGCAGCCGCCGCATTCCTCGAGCAGGCGCGGCGCCGCTGGGCCGTCGAGACGCGGATCCGCGACGTCGTCCGGCTCCACCGGCTGGAGCTGCGCCACGTCCACCGGCCCGAGCCGCAATACGCTGGGCGGTGAGCGGTCCGACGGAGGGAGAGACATGGAGATGGAAGCGAAGGTCGCGCTGGTCACCGGGGCGAGCGGCGGTATCGGTGCGGCGGTGGCGCGCAAGCTGCACGACGCCGGGGCATCGGTCGGGCTGCTCTCGCGGCGCGGCGAGGACCTCGGACTTGACCGCGGTCTGGGGTTGGCCTGCGACGTCCGCGATCGCGCCGCAGTCGCCGCGGCCGCCGACGCGCGTCGTCGAGCGCTTCGGGCGCCTCGACGTCGCCGTCGCGAACGCCGGGGTCGGGGCCTACGGGCCGTTCCTCGAGCTCGACCCGGAGCAGGTCGAGGCGATGATCGACGTCAACCTCAAGGGGACGCTGTACACGGCGGCGGCGGCCCTTCCCCACCTGATCGCCACGGGCGCGGGGGACTTCGTCTCGCTGGCGAGCGTCGCGGGCCTGCGTGCGTTCCCGGGCGAGGCCGTCTACAACGCGTCGAAGTTCGGCCAGCTCGGTTTCACCCGGGCCCTCGACCACGAGCTGCGCGAGCGCGGCGTGCGAGCCACCTGCGTCTGCCCGGGGGGCGTGAACACGGAGTTCGCGATCGGCACCGGCCGCGAGTCCGGCGACCCGGAGCTCGAGGGGATGCTGACCGCGGAGGAGGTCGCCGACGTCGTCCTGTTCACGGTCACGCGACCGCGGCGGATGCGGATCCTGACCACGAGCTTTCGCCCGATGAGCGAGCCCTCCTGGGGCTGAGGCCTGCTCCGCGCCTACTCGACCGCCGGCGTCCCGCCGGCCACCACGTCGACGAAGTTCTCGAGCTGCTTCGTCGTCCAGCACTCGAACGCGGCGGTGCAATGCCGTTCATAGGCGGCCATCACGGAGTCGCCGTAGTTCCAGTAGAGCTTCGGCTCGGGGTTGAGCCAGAACGTGCGACCGGCACGCTCGGAGATCCGCGCGAACACCTCGGCGTGCGGCTCGCGGCCGTTGGTGCGGGCGTCGCCGAGCACGATCACCGTCGAGCGCGGGTCGAGATCGGGGGAGATCTCGTCGAAGAACTCGAGCCACACGCGTCCGTAGTCGGTGTAGCCCGAGACGTCCGCGACGCCGCCCTCGCGGCTGATCTTCTCGGAGATCTTGCGGAAGTCGCGCTCGCGCTCGAACACCTCGGTGACCTCGCTGATCCGCTCGATGAACACGAAGCTGCGCAGCTTTCGAAACGAGTCGTGGAGGGCGTGAAGGACGGAGAGGAAGAACACGCTCGCCGAGGTCACCGAGGTCGACACGTCGCAGAGCACGTAGATCTCCGGACGTCGCGGGCGCCTCGGCCGATAGCGAAGCCGAAGCGGCACGCCGCCGGTCTCCAGCGAGGCGCGCATCGTGCGCCGCATGTCGACCGTGGCCGCGCGCTTGCGGCCGCGCTGCTCGTGACCGAGGGTGGCCAGGCGGCGCTTCAGCTGGGCGACCGACCGGTGCACCGCGGCCAGGTCCTGGGTCGGGCTCGTCGGCAGGGCGCGATCGAGCTCGGCGAGCGGGCGTGAGGGTGGCATCTTCTGCGTGCGCTCGATCAGCGCCCGCTCGAGCTCTCGCCGAAGGTGGCGCTCGAACCCCTGGATCTGCTCGCGCGCGAGCGGTGGGCCGTCGCGCTCGGAGTCGCGGCCGCTGACCTGGAGGCCGAGGGTGCGCCGAATCCGCTGAACGTCGACCCCGACAACCCCGGAGCCCTCCCCCTGGCGGCCGAAGGCGGCGATCGCCAGCCGGGCGGCGTCGCGCATCTCGCCATCGCGGCCACCGGCGATCGCCTGCCTGATCGCCTCGCGAAGCTGGTCGAGATCGAGCTCGTCACCGCCCTCGTAGCGGCGCTCCTCACGCACCTCGCGTTCGAGCGCCTCGGACTCGGCGGCGCGGAAGAAGTAGCGCTCGAAGAGGAGCTCGAACACGCGCCGGTCCTCCTGCGACTTGGCGATCGTCGCGGCCAGCGCCTCGCGGAAGTCGGCCTGCTCGGCCCACGGGACCGCCTCGAGGGCGGCGAACGCGTCGAGGATCTCGGCGGTGCCGACGGAGACGCCCTCGCTGCGAAGCTCCTCGCAGAAGGCGGCGATCCGCGGGGCGAGGCCGGGGGGCAGAACGGCCGTGCCCGCCATCGTCACTCGTCGGCCGACGCGAGGCGCGAGTCGCTCATCGCGCGGCCTCCGCCCCGAGCGGCGACCCGCCGAGCTGGACGCCGATGCGCTCCGCGACGAGGTCGATATCGGTCCGGTGCTTGACGATGATGCTCATCGTGCGCTCGAACACGGCGCTGTCGATGTCGTCGGCGCCGAGCAGCAGCAGGGCGCGGGCCCAGTCGATCGACTCGGCGATCGACGGCGGTTTCTTGAGGTCGATCTGGCGCACCATGTGGATCACCTCGACCAGACGCCGGGCGAGCCGCTCGTCGAGCTCGGGCGCATGGAGGCGGACGATCTCCATCTCGCGCTCGACGGCGGGATAGTCGAGCCACAGGTACAGGCAACGCCGCTTCAGCCCCTCGGTGAGCTCGCGCGAGTTGTTCGAGGTGAGAACGACGATCGGATGCGTGCGCGCCTCGATCACGCCGAGCTCGGGGATCGAGATCTGGAAGTCCGAGAGCACCTCGAGCAACATCGCCTCGAACTCCTGGTCGGTCTTGTCGATCTCGTCGATCAGCAGGACGACCGGCTCGGTCGAGGCGATCGCCTCGAGCAGCGGCCGCGTGAGCAAAAAGTCCTCGCTGAAGATGTGCTCCCAGCGCTCGTCGCTCTCCTCGCCCGACGCCTGGATGCGCAGCAGCTGCTTGCGGTAATTCCACTCATAGAGGGCCTTCGCCTCGTCGAGGCCCTCGTAGCACTGGAGGCGGATCAGGGCGCGGCCGGTTGCTCGTGAGAGCGCCTTGGCGAGCTCGGTCTTGCCGACGCCCGCCGGACCCTCGACGAGGACCGGCTTGCCGAGCCGCTGGGCGAGGAAGGAGACCAGCGCCGCGGGCTCGTCGGCGAGGTAGCCGACCTGCTGGAGCGCTTGCTTGACCTCGGCGACGTTCTCGGGCGACTCGGGCATCTTCCCCTGAATAATGACGCGATGACGTCGCTGAGCACGGGCGCGCTGCTGCCGGAGTCGATCGGGCCCTACGCGGCGCTGATGGTGGTGGGCTTCCGGTCGGCATCCTCGGCCACCTGACCCGGTCGCGGTGGCTGGTCGCCGTAGGGGTGATCATGATCCTGCTCGCGACGCTGCTCTTCCCGCTCGCCCTCCAGATCCTCTCCGACGAGCCGCCGCCTCCGGGGCCGAAGGTGCCGCTGGCCGCGGCGCGCTGATTCGGCGATCATTGGGCCGATGAACAGGCTCGACGAACTGGATCTCTCCAAGACCCTCTCGCGCAAGGAGGAGGAGCGCGGCCTCGACAACGCCTGGGGGCGACTCGCCCAGCTTCGGCTGACGCTGGGCGGCCAGCTCGGCGATCGGGAGATCGGCCCGCCGCTGTGCGTCGTGCTCGAGGGCTGGGACGCCTCGGGCAAGGGCGGCGCGATCAAGCGCCTGGTCGCGCCGCTCGACCCGCGCCACGTGCGCGTCGTCCAATTCGCCGCCCCGACCCCGACCGAGAAGCGACACCACTTCCTGTGGCGCTTCTGGCCGCACCTTCCAGGGTGGGGCGGGATGGCGGTGCTCGACCGTTCCTGGTACGGGCGCGTGCTGGTCGAGCGGGTCGAGGGCTACGCCACCCGCGAGCAGTGGCTGCGGGCCTACGACGAAATCAACGCCTTCGAGCGCACGCTCGTCGACGAGGGGATGATCCTGGTCAAGATCTGGATCCACGTCTCCGCCGAGGAGCAGACGAGGCGCTTCGAGCGCCGCCGCGACGACCCGCTGAAGCGATGGAAGCTGACCGACCAGGACTGGCACAACCGGGCCAAGCGCGACGCCTACCTGGAGGCGATCGACGACATGCTGTCCCGAAACGACCAGCCGCGGGCGCCGTGGAGCCTGATCGAGGGCGAGTCGAAGCGCTATGCGCGCGTCAGGGTGGTCGAGACCGTGATCGAGCGGATCGAGGAGGGGATGCGGGCGTGGGGGATCGAGCCGCCGGCGCCGCTCGCGCGCCGAGGGGGCTAGCTGCCCTGCCCGGCGCTGGAGCGGCGGCGCTCTCGGCGGTCCCCCGCAGGTCAAGAGGGGGCCGGCTTGGAGGGCCGGCCCCGCTCTCGCTCCGTCACCCGCTCACCTAGGCGGGGATCTCAGCGTCGGTGTGGACCTGGAGGACGGCCTCGCCCTCCTCGCCCGTGCGAATCCGGATCGCCTCCTCGACGGGGATCACGAAGATCTTCCCGTCGCCGACGTCGCCGGTCCGTGCGTGCTTGAGGATCGTCTCGACGACGATCGGCTTGTCCTTGTCCTCGACCACGCACTCGATCTTGAGCTTCGGCCGCACGTTGACGGTCAGGCTCGAGCCTCGGTACGTCTCGACGATCCCCTTCTGACGCCCGGACCCCTTGACCTCGCTGATCGACAGGGACGGGAATCCCTTGTCGAGCAGCTCCGACCGGATCGGCTCGAACGCCTCGTGGCGGATGAACGCCTCGATCTTCTTCATCTTGATCCTTCCTTCCCTACGCCTCGGAAGGCTGGTCGGTGGCAATCGCGCCGACCGCGGGAGCCGGCACCGGGGTCGGCGTCGGCCCGCCCGGATATTCCTCCGAAGGGATGAACGCCTCCGGATACCCGTACATCCCGTGCTCGGAGATGTCGAGACCGGCGTCCTCCTCCTCGGGGGTCACCCGTAGCCCGATTGTCATTTTGATCAAAGAGAACACCGCGTACGAGGCGATGAACACGCAGGCGAACGACGCCGCGACCCCGAGCGCCTGAGCGCCGAGCTGATGGAACGAGCCGTCGTAGAAGAGGCCCGCCTCGCCGACGCCGTTGAACTCGGCGAACCGCGGCGAGGTGAACAGCCCGCAGGCGAGCGTCCCCCAGATCCCGGCCAGGCCGTGCGCCGAGAGGGCACCGACCGGGTCGTCGAGGAGCTTCTCGATCCCGAGCACACCGAGGACGACGATCACCCCTGCGACCGCGCCGATGATCGGCGCCGCCCAGTACTCGACGTAACCGGACGGGGCGGTGATCGCGACCAGGCCGGCGATCGCGCCGTTGCCGGCCATGCCGATGTCGATCGTCTTGCGCAGCCGGTACATGACCGTCACCGCCGCGATCACTCCCGCCGCTGCGGCGAGGTTGGTGACCACGACGATCTCGGCGAACCGGTTGCCGATCCCTGATGCGGCGTCGCCGAACGCGCTCAGAGTCGAACCCGGATTGAACCCGAACCAGCCGAGCCAGAGGATGAGGACGCCGAGGCCGACCAGGGGCATCGAGTGCCCCGGGATCGCCCGCGGCTTGCCGTCGGCCGCGTACTTGCCGCGACGCGGGCCGAGCAGCATCAGCGCCGCCAGCGCCCCGGTGGCGCCCATCAGGTGGACCACGGTCGAGCCGGCGAAGTCCTGCATTCCGACGTTCGCCTGCAGCCAGCCGCCACCGAAGATCCAGTGGCTGATCACCGGGTACAGCACGGCGCTGAACACGATCGCGTAGATCACGTAGGCGCCAAACTTGATCCGCTCGAGCGTCGTGCCCCAGACGATCGCCAAGGAGACCGCGCAGAACACGAACTGGAAGAACATCAACGCACCGGGATCGATCGGCGCGATCTCGAGCAGCGGGAACTGTGTTGCCGCCTCCGTGGCCGTCGAGCCGACGTCGAGAAACCACCCCGAGTCACCGGCGATCGCTCCGGTGCCGCCGAAGGCGAGCGCGAAGCCCACCGCCCAGTAGCAGAGCGAGGCGATCGAGAAGTTGACGACCACCTTCGCGACGCCCGCGCCGACGTTCTTCATCCGCGAGAACCCGACCTCGAGCAGCAAGAAGCCCGCCTGCATGAACATCACGAGCACGGCCGCGACGATCACCCAGGTCGTGTTCACCGCCGCGTCGGTGTCGGCGACGCCGCCCTTGAGGTTCTCGATCTGGGTCGCCGGGTCCGCTGCGAACGCCATGGTTGGCAATGCGAGCAGAGCCAGGAGGCCAATCGGGATCGTCGCCCAAAGGTGCCTTCGTCTCATCTGTCGGTTACCTCCACCCGCGTCCGGCTCCTTGCCGGAACGCGGGAAGCGCCGAGCAGCCGCCCGGCGGTCGCGGGTTCCATCGATCGCGCTCGACGGTAGGCGCAGGCCGGCCGGAGGTCGTTATCCGCGTGTCGAAACTTCGGGTCCGCCGCCTTGTACCGGCGGTCGAGAGCGGCAGCCCTCAGGCGGGGACGGGCCGGACAGACGCGCCGGGCGTGACCTCCAGCTCGGCGCCCTCCGCGCCCATCAGGACGCTCTCCGGGTCATGGCCGAGCTTGCCCCAGGCGGCGCGCGCATCGTCTTGGAGTCGGTCGAGGAACTCGTCGGCGTGAAGCGGATCGTGGTGGAACAGGCAGAGCCGCTTCGCTGCGACCCGATCCGCGAAGGTGAGCGTGTCCGACATCGCCGAGTGGCCCCAGCCGACGTGGCCGGGGTACTCGTCGTCGGTGTACTGGCAGTCGTGGAGCAGCAGATCCGCGCCGTGCGCGAGATCGAAGCCGGAGATCCACTCCGGCTCGAGGTGCGCGAGGCTCGAGCCGAGCGCGGGCTCGTGGTCGGGGATGTAGGCGACGGTCGTCTCGCCGTCGCCGATCCGGTAGCCGAGCGTCGGGCCGCGGTGGGTGATCGCCTCGGCGCGGATCGTCGCGCCGCCGAGCTGCCACTCGCTGGCCGGGGTATCGCGAAACGCGACCGAACAGGGAAGCTCGCGCACCTCCACCGGTGACAGTGGCGCCGAGATGTAGCGCGAGATCCGGTCCTCGAGCGAGGCCTCGGGCGACGCCGGGCCCCAGATCGTGATCTCGCAGTCGGAGCGGAAGCAGGGCGGGAAGAACATCAAGCCCTGGATGTGATCGAGGTGAAGGTGGGTGAGCAGGATGTTGATTCGCTCGCGGCCGGCCAGCTCGAGCCCAAGCGTTCGGATTCCGGTGCCCGCGTCCAGGATCAGCTCCTCGCCGCCGGCGAGCGTCAGCTGGACGCAGGAGGTGTTGCCGCCGTAGCGGTTCATGTGCGGGCCCGGGGACGGCACCGAGCCCCGCGCCCCCCAGATCCTCACCCGCATCGCTCGGCGCCTCCCGCGGCGATCATTCCCCCCGCCGTCGCCGTTTTCGTCGAGCGGCCAGAACAGGACCATCGCGCCCGAGGAGCCGTGCTCGGAGCTGACGATCGGGAAGGCGCTCGCCTCGATCGGCTGCGTCGAGCCGGAGGCGATCCTGATCGTGAACTTCGAGTGCGAGGGCCGTCCGGCGCGGATCGCCTCGGTGGTCGCCAGGGTGTCGACCTCGACCGGGATCCCGGCGCCGTCGAGGGGGCCGAAGGCGCGCGTCCACTGGTCGGCCTCCATGCGCCCGGCGTCCTCGAAGGAGCGGCCCAGCAGCGCCGCAGCGGCCTCGTTGTAGAAGACGCAGGCCGCGTCGTCGTCGAGCAAAAAGGCCGGCGTCGAGAGGCTCGTGAGCAGGTTGCGGGCCAGGATCAGCTGCAGCGGCTTCTGCGGTGTCGGGCTCGTCATGCGACTCGATCGCGCATTCTGGCACCGATCGACGCAATCGCATGCGCTCGCGCCAGGGTGGCCGCGGGCATGCGGACCAAGATGCGGGGCTGGGCGCGCCGGCAACGCCCGCGTGCGGGAGTTCAGCGCCCGCGACGACCCTCGAAGCCGGCGGGCTCTCGGAGTGGTTACCGAGTCCCTACTCGATGCCTACCGAGGCCGGCGACGGCCGGCCGGAGGGCCGTGCGCGCGACTGACCGAGGCGCCGACTGGTGCACTAACGGGCGCACCACCGGCGCATGGCGGCTGACGACCGCTCGCCTAGGGGATTAGGCCTCCAGCTTGCCGATCTTGAAGATCTTGGTGCCGCAGTCGGGGCACACACCCTGGATCGCCGGCCGGCCGTTCTTCATCGTGACCTGCTGCGGATCCTTGATCTCGACCTTCTTACGCTCCTTGACGCAATATCCCTCAGGCATCGAGCCTCTCCTCTCGGGGGTGACGTTCCCGCGACCGTAGACCAGCCATCGGACGCACGATGCGGCGATCGTAGCGTTCGTCACAAATAAATCGTTGAGGGCTGTGCCGCGGGATCGGCGGCCGAGCGCCCCGGCCGGCCGGTCAGCGACCCTGCTGCAGGCTCGACCGGTCGCTGGATGCGGCCGCGGTGCGCAGGTCGGAGATCTGGCTGCGGAGGTCGTCGATGTCGTCCTGAACGACGGAGATCTCGCTGTCGGCGGTCCGCTGGTCGGAGGCGACAGCGCCGACTCGGCTCTCGAGCGCGTCGATCCGGTCGCTGAGCGTGGCGACGTCCGCCTTGGCTGCGTCGACGGCCCGCCGCTGCACGGCCTCGACCTGGTCGCGCAGCGCCTGGACGTCCGTCTTCGTGGCGCTCTCGTCCTTGACCCCGAGCGCGAGCACGACGGCGACGATTCCGGCGGCGAGCGCGAGGACGATCGCGAGCCCCCCCGCGTAGCTGCGGATCGCGAGTCGCCGCTCGAGCTGCGCGACCCAGGCGCGCAATCCGTCGACGCGCTCGTCGAGGCTCGGCGGCCGGGGGGCGCTCGACGGCTCCGGCGCCGGGCCGGGCCGGGTGGGCGGCTCGCCGGTGCGCGGCTGGGAGCCCGTGTCCTCCATCGCTATGAGGCGGGCAGCGGGGCCCGCGGGAGCTCGTTCATCTCGATGTTGCGGGCCCCGGCGAGCCGGCCGCCCTCCCACTGATGCCGACGCCGGACGTCGACCGGCTCGGAGCCCGCCGCGATCAGCGCGGCGACACGCTCCGGGTTGAGTGCGATCTCGGCCTCCGGTCCGGCGCTCACCGCAACATCAATACCATCCCCGACCCCGACCCGAACGCAAAGGAGCGCAAGCCAAGATGCCCGAAGCCGTGATCGTCGACGCCGCCCGCACCCCAATCGGGCGCGCCTTCAAGGGATCGCTGGCCCAGCTGCGTCCCGACGAGACCGCCGCCCACGTGGTCGATCGGCTGCTCGAGCGCAACCCGGACGTCTCGCCCGAGCTGGTCGAGGACGTCTTCTGCGGCTGCGGCATGCCCCAGGGCCTGCAGGCGTTCAACATCGCCCGGATCGTGGTCCTGCTTTCCGAGAAGCTTCCGCAGAGCGTCAACGGCGTGACCATGTCCCGGTACTGCGCCTCCAGCCTCGATGCGATCCGCCACGCGGCGAACGCCGTCAAGGCCGGGCAGGGCGACGCTTACATCGCCGCCGGAGTCGAGTGGGTGAGCCGCTACAACGAGCGCACCGAGCCCGCCGGGGCCGCGGACCAGAACCCGAAGCTTCAGGGCAACGAAGGTCAGCCGAACGCCTACATCGAGATGGGACTGACGGCGGTCAACGTCGCCAACAAGTACGAGGTCAGCCGCGCCGACATGGACAAGTACGCGCAGCGCTCGCAGGAGCTCGCCGTCGCCTCGCAGGAGGACGGCTTCTTCGACCGCGAGATCATCCCGGTGGCGGACCACGACGGCAACGAGGTCGCCAGGGACGACGGGCCCCGTGCCTCGTCGACGCTCGAGAAGCTCTCCGAGCTTCCCGAGGCGTTCGGCGGCGGTGGGGTGACCGCCGGCAACTCCTGCCCGCTGAACGACGGCGCGGCCGCCGTGCTGGTGATGTCCGACGCCAAGGCCAAGGAGCTCGGGCTCGAGCCGAAGGCGCGGATCGTCAGCGCCGCGACCTGGGGCAACGAGCCCGAGTACATGGGCGTGGCGCCGATCGGCGCGATCAAGAAGGTGCTCGAGCGGACCGGGATGACGATCGGCGACGTCGGAGCCGTGGAGCTCAACGAGGCGTTCGCGGCCCAGGTGATCCCGATCATGGACCAGTGCGAGATCCCGCTCTCCAAGCTCAACGCCCACGGCGGGGCGATCGCCCTCGGCCATCCGTTCGGGATGACCGGGGCGCGGATCATGACCACGCTGCTGAACGTGATGGAGACGGACGATCACGAGGTCGGCCTGGAGACGATGTGCGTCGCCGGAGGACAGGGCGAGGCGATGATCGTCGAGCGCATCTGAGCGTCGGCGCCGAGCTCGAGGTGCGGGTGCAGGCCCGCGCCGGTCGCGACGAGATCGTCGGTCAGCGGGGCGGGCGCCTCGTCGTCCGGCTCGGCGCCGCGCCCGTCGCGGGCAAGGCCAACGAGGCGCTGCGAAAGCTGATCTCCAAGCACGCCGGCGTTGCGCCCGGAAGGGTGCGGATCGTGCGGGGCGAGCGCTCGCGCGACAAGCTCGTCCGGGTCGAGGGGGTCACGGATGCGCAGCTGCAGCGGGCCCTAGCTCGCCGCTGAGCGCCGCGCAGGGGGAGTCCGCTCAGTCCTCGAACAGCGCGTAGCCGTATTCGCCGCGCTTGTAGGCCAGCTTGGCGATCGCGGCGAGGCGGTCGTCGTCGTTGTGCTCGAGCCGGCGGAAGTTCGAGCGGACCCGGCAAGCGGCCCGCTCGCAGAAGGTCTGGGCGATGTAGCGCTCTTGGCCCGAGGGCTCCACTCCCTGGTCGGCGAAGATCGAGCTGACGCGGGAGAGGACGGCGATTTGGGCGAAGATGTCGGCGATCGCGGCCGAGATCCGCTTCTGCTGGAACTGGCGCTCGACGATCCCTCGCTTGTGCTCGCGCAGCAGCGACTCGCTTGCCGACCGCAGCTCGCCGACCTGATCGGACACGGCGTCGGCGCCCGCCTTGAGCTCGGCGTGAGCGCGGGTGATCCGATCGGGGCGCACCTGGCGCTGTATCCGCGAGCCGACGTAGTCGGCGAGCACGCCGATCGCGCCGATCGGATCGTCGAGTCCGATCTCGCCGAGTCCCGAGAGCTGCTCGCCGACCGGCTTCATCCCCGAAAGGGCGACGAACGCTCGCAGGACGTCGTTGGCTCCCTCGAAGATCGGGAAGATGCGGATGTCGCGGAGAAGCTTCTCGTAGGGCTCGTCGCGCATGTATCCGGCGCCGCCCTTGAGCTGCAGGGCGCGGTTCGCCGCGTACCAGAGGAACTCCGTTCCCGCGACCTTGCAGATCGCCGACTCGAGCGAGTAATCCTCTACCCCGCGATCGACCAACCCGCAGGTCAGGTAGCACGTCGACTCGAGCCCGAAGAGGTGGGAGACCATCCAGCCGACCTTGTCCTGGACGAGCTCGAAGTCGGCGAGCTGCCGGTCGAACTGACGCCGCTCCTTGACGTGATCGATGGCCAGGTCCAGCAGGCGCTTGGTGGCACCAACCGAGCCGGTGCCGAGGCCGATGCGGCCGTTGTTGAGCACCTGCATAGCGATCCTGAACCCGTCGCCGGGGTCGCCGAGCACGTTCTCGGGCGGCACCCGGACGTCGTTGAAGTACAGGCGCCGAAGGTCGTTGCCGCGCAGGCCCATGGTGTCGAAGCGCTCCCCGACCTCGAAGCCCTTCATCCCCCGCTCGACGATCAGCGCGATGTGGCGGTCCGAGCCGTCGATCTCGCAGCGGGCGAAGGTCGTGAACACGTCGCCCTTGGACCCGTTGCCGATGTATCGCTTCTCGCCGTTCAGCTGCCACGAGCCGTCGGCTTGTCGCACCGCCCGGGTCCTGATCCCGTACGCATCCGAGCCGGCCTCGGGCTCGGTGAGCGCGAACCCGGCGAGCTTGCGGCCGGCGGCGAGCTCGGGCAGGAAGCGCTCCTTCTGCTCGTCGCTGCCGAACATGTGGATGCCCTTGAAGCCGATCGATTGGTGGACGCCGAGGACGATCGAGAGCGTCGCGTCGATCTGCGCGAAGGTCTCGAACACCCGCGCGTAGCCGGTCTGCGAGAGCCCCTGGCCGCCGTAGCGCTCGTCGACGTACAGGCCGCAGAGGCCGGCCTCGCCGAGCGCGGCGATCACATCGTCGCCGATCCACCGCCTCTCCTCGATCGCGCGGTGGTCCATGCGCGAGCCGATCTCGCGCGCGGCGGAGTTGAGCGCCCGGATCCGGTCCTGCTCGCGCGGGTCGGGCTGCGGCCACGGGAACACCATCTCCTCGTGGATCTCGCCGCAGAACAGCGACTTGCAGAACGACGAGGTCGCGCGCTCGGGCTCGTCCTCGATCTCGGCCTGGGTGGCGGCCTCCACTCGCCCAACGTACCCGGTTGCGCCGTCTGCCACCGCGACGTCGAACGGCTTCGCCGGCCGCGGTGCCGCGCGGGACTCAGGCGCCGAGCATCCGCTCGAGCGCGGCGCGGTGGTACGGCCACGGGTCGCCGCGGCCGGCGCGCCCGGAGGGGTCGAACTCGCGGACCAGCGCGAGGCCCGCGACGGTGTTCATCGCCACCGTGAGCTGGCGCTCGAAGCCGGGCCGCTCGCCGAGCTCCCCGGCGACCTCGGCCGAGAGCCGGGCGACGTTCGCGTGGATCCGATTCTCCACCGGCACCAGGCGCCGGCGCAGCTCCTCGTCCTCCGCGGCCGCGATCCACAGCCGCACGGCGACCGTGAACACCGGGCTCGAGAAGTCCTCCCAGAGCAGGTCGAGCAGCGCCCGCAGACGCGTGGGGCGGTCCGCGGGCAGCTCGCGGGCTCGCCGGCGGTAGCGATCGATCCGCTGCTCGGCGAGCCGCTCGAAGGCGCTCGTCACCAGGTCGACCCGACGCGGGAAGTGATGGCTCTGGGCGCCCTGCGAGACCCCTGCGAGCTCGGTCACGCGACGAATCGTCGTGGCGGCGTAGCCCGCCTCGATCAGGCTCTCGATCGTCGCGTCGAGCAACCGGCCGCGGGTCTGCGCGCGGCGCTCGCTCTGGCTTCGCCGCGTGTCGGTGGCCATCGACGCAACCTAACAAACCGGACATCCGGTCTGTAAGTTCTCGTTCGATCAGGTTCCGAAGCGAGAAAGGACCCGCGAGCAGATGAGCGCGAACGGCAGTGGCAACCGCACCTTCGTGATCGGCGTCGGGATGACGAAGTTCGACAAGCCCGGCACCAAGGAGGGCGACTACCCCGATTGGGCCAAGCAGGCGGGGGAGAGGGCGCTCGCCGATGCGGGCATCCCGTACGCCGACGTCGAGCAGGCGTTCGCCGGCTACTGCTACGGGGACTCGACTTACGGCCAGCGGGCTCTGTACCAGCTCGGGCTGACGGGGATTCCGGTGGTCAACGTCAACAACAACTGCTCGACCGGCTCCTCGGCGCTCTTCCTCGCCCGCCAGGCCGTCAAGGGAGGGCTCGCCGACTGCGCGCTCGCGATCGGGTTCGAGAAGATGGAGAAGGGCTCGCTCGGGGTCAAGTACACCGACCGCACCAACGCCCTCGACAAGCACGCGCTCGCGATGTTCGCGCTGCGGGCGCCGGAGGAGTCGCCGGCGGCCCCGCAGATGTTCGGCAACGCAGGGCGCGACCACATGGAGAAGTACGGCTCACAGCCCGACCACTACGCCTGGATCGGGTGGAAGAACCACAAGCACTCGGTCAACAACCCCTACGCCCAGTTCCAGGTCTCCTACACGCTGGAGGAGGTCAAGGCGGCGCGGATGATCCACGAGCCGCTGACCAAGCTGCAGTGCTCGCCCACCTCCGACGGCTCGGCCTGCGCGATCGTCGCCTCCGAGCGCTACGTCGAGGAGCACGGGCTCGCCGAGCAGGCGGTCGAGATCGCCGGCCAGTCGATGGTCACCGACCTGGCCTCGAGCTTCGCCGACGACACCGACTGCATCAGGATCGTCGGCTACGACATGTCGAAGCGGGCGGCGAGCGAGGCCTACGACGAGGCGGGGGTCGGTCCCGACGACGTCGACGTCTGCGAGCTTCACGACTGCTTCTCGGCCAACGAGCTGATCACCTACGAGGCACTCGGTTTCGCGCCCGAGGGCGAGGGTCACAGGCTGGTCGAGGCCGAGGCGACGACCTACGGCGGCGACGGGCCGCTGGTCAACCCCTCCGGCGGGCTGATCTCCAAGGGCCATCCGCTCGGCGCGACCGGGCTCGCGCAGTGCTCCGAGCTCACCTGGCAGCTTCGGGGCACGGCCGACGCCCGGCAGGTGGAGAATGCGAAGGTCGCCCTCCAGCACAACATCGGCCTCGGCGGCGCCGCCGTGGTCACGGTATACAAACCGGCGAGCTAGGCCCGGCGACCGGCCAACCACGACCAGGAGCATTGATGACCACCGTCTCCCCGATCACGCCGAACTCCGACTTCACCGACGAGCAGCGCGACTTCCGGGCCGCGATCCGCGACTTCTGCGCGCGCGAGCTCGGCAGCTCCGAGCAGCGCGAACGGTTGACCCACGGCTACACCGAGCTCCACAGCCAGGAGATCTACTTGAAGCTCGCCGAGCTCGGCTGGCTCGGCGTCTCGATCGACGAGGCCTACGGAGGCTCGGGCGGCGGCATGGTCGACGCCTGCATCTTCCTCGAGGAGACGATGCGCGGGCTGGCGCCGATCGCCGGCTATGGGGTCAGCCTGATCGTCGCCGGCGCTTATCAGCGGTTCGGCACCGACGAGCAGAAGCGGGAGATTCTCGGTGGGATCACCCGCGGCCGCGTCGAGGCGATCGCGATGTCCGAGCCCGAGGCGGGCTCGGACGTCGGCAACCTCTCCTGCAGGGCCGAGCGATCCAACGGCGGGTTCATGCTCAACGGCCAGAAGACCTGGATCTCCGCGGCGCACGTCGCCGACCACGTGCTCGTCGTCTGCCGCACCGACCCCTCGGGCTCCAAGCACGAGGGCCTGACGATGATCTCGGTTCCCACCGACGCCGACGGGATCGAGATCCGCGGGATCGAGACGATGGGCGGCAAGGAGGTCAACGACGTCTTCCTCACCGATTGCTACGTCCCCTCCGAGCGTGTGCTCGGCCAGGTCGACGGCGGCTGGATGCAGCTGATGGCGGGGCTCAACGTCGAGCGGCTGATCCTCGCCGCGAGCGCCCTCGGGATCGCCGAGCGCGCCTTCGACGACGTCCTCGCCTACATCAAGGAGCGCAAGCAGTTCGGTCGCCCGATCGGCTCCTTCCAGACCCTCAAGCACCGGATCGCCGATCTCGCGACCGAGATCGAGTGCACACGCCTGCTGATCTACGACGTCGCGCGCAAGGTGGACGTCGATCCGGGCCGGATGCTCCCGCGCGAGGCGTCGATGGCGAAGCTGAAGGCGACCGAGGTCGCCAAGCGCACGGCGCTCGAGGGCATGCAGATGATGGGTGGCTACGGCTACGCGACCGAGTACGACATGGAGCGCCACGTGCGCTCGACGCTGGTGATGTCGATCTACGGCGGCACCAACGAGATCCAGCGCGAGATCGTCTCCAAGACCTTCGGCCTCTGAGCCGTCGCCGAGATGCCGTCGGCCGGGGCTAGGCATTTGCCGCCGGACCGGTAGGGTGCTGGCTACGGATGGCGAGCGACCCCGGTCAGCCTAGATTCTCTGCGATGGCCTCCTCCTCGACGGCTACCGGCGGCGACGGCGCGAGCGCCGAAGTGACCAGCTCCGCGCCCGTGCGCGGGTTCGAGGAGCTGTCACGCGCCGACGTCGCCTATGCCGGCGGCAAGGGCGCGAACCTCGGCGAGCTGACGGCCGCCGGCCTGCCGGTGCCGCCGGGCTACGTCGTCGGCGCGCCCTCCTACGCGGCGTTCTGCGACGTCGGCGCGCTGCGGGAGCGGATCGAGGCGAGGCTCGAGAGCGTCGACGTCGACGACACCGAGGCGCTTGGGCTCGCCGCCGAGGACGTGCGGCAGATGGTCGAGGCCGAGCCGATCCCCGCGGAGGTCGAGGAGGCGATCCGCTCCGCCTATGCGGAGCTCTGCGGTGATCAGGGCGACGTTCCCGTGGCCGTGCGCTCGTCGGCCACCGCCGAGGACACCGAGGCGGCCTCTTTCGCGGGCATGAACGAGACCTTCCTCAACATCCAGGGCGCCGACGCCGTGGTCGACGCCGTGAGGCGCTGCTGGTCGTCGCTGTTCGGCGCCCGCACCGTCTTCTACCGCGCCAAGCGCGGCTTCGGCCAGGCCGACATGGACATCGCCGTCGTCGTCCAGAGGCAGGTGCTGGCCACCCGCGCCGGGGTGATGTTCACGATCGACCCCTCCAGCGGCGACACCGACACGCTCGTGATCGAGGGCTCCTTCGGGCTCGGCGAGGCGGTCGTCTCCGGCAGCGTCTCGCCGGACCGCTATCTGGTCGAGAAGGAGCACATGGCGATCACCGCCCGCGAGGTGCGCCGCAAGGAGCTCGTGATCGAGCCCCTGCCGGATGGAGGCACGGTGACCCGAGAGCTCGAGGGCGAGGAGGCCAAGCGGCCGGTGCTCTCCGACGACGAGGTGCGCGAGATCGCCGGGCTCGGCGTCCGGATCGAGGAGCACTACGGCTCCGCCCAGGACACCGAGTGGTGCTACGACCCCGAGGGCAACGCCTACATGCTGCAGTCGCGCCCCGTGACCTCGGCCGGGGGCGAGGCGATGGGCGAGGCCGGTGCCGCCCAGGGCGAGATCCTCGTTCGCGGGCTGGGCGCAGCGCCCGGAGCCGCCTCGGGACGCGTCCGAGTGATTCGCGAGCTCAACCAGGCGGACGGGCTCGGCGACAACGACATCCTCGTCACCCACATGACGGCTCCCGACTGGGTGCCGCTGATGCGCAAGGCGGCGGCGATCGTCACCGACTCCGGCGGGATGACCTGCCACGCGGCGATCGTCTCGCGCGAGCTCGGGATCCCGTGTGTGGTCGGCACCGCGGAGGCGACGACGAAGCTCCGCGACGGCGAGCTGGTCACCGTGGACGCGACGCAGGGCGAGATCCGCGAGGGCGCGATGGCGGTCGCCAAGGTCGCCGAGGCCCCGACGGCGGCGGGCGCCGGCCCGGCCGTGACCGCGACCAATTTGCTGGTCAACCTCTCCGAGCCGTCGCAGGTCGAACGCGCCGCGGCGCTGCCGGTCGAGGGAGTCGGCCTGTTGCGGGCCGAGCTGATGGTGCTGGAGGCGCTCGAGGGTCGCCACCCGAGGCAGCTGATGGAGGAGGGCCGCTCGGAGGAGTTCATCGAGAAGATGGCCGAGGCGCTGACCAAGTTCGCGGCCGGCTTCGCCCCGCGGCCGATCACCTACCGGACGATCGACTTCCGCACCAACGAGTTCCGCGGCCTCGAGGGCGGCGACAAGTACGAGCCCGAGGAGGCGAACCCGATGATCGGTTATCGGGGCGCGCTCCGGTACATGCTCGAGCCGGACCTGCTGAAGCTCGAGCTCGACGCGGTCAAGCGCGTCTGGGACACCGGGCACACCAACTTCCACGTGATGATCCCGTTCGTACGCACCCCGCGCGAGCTGGTCGCGGCCCGCACGGTTGCGGACGGACGCCGGGCTGATGTCGAAGCCGGGGTTCGAGCTCTGGGTGATGGCCGAGGTGCCGTCGGTGCTCTTCCACCTGCCCCACTACGCCGAGCTCGGCGTCGCGGGGATCTCGATCGGCTCCAACGACCTCACCCAGCTGATGCTCGGAGCGGACCGCGACTCCGGGGTCGTCGCCGAGGTCTTCGACGAGCGCGATGCCGCCGTCGAGGAGTACCTCAGCCTGCTGATCCCCAAGGCGCGCGAGCTCGGCCTTCAGACCTCGATCTGCGGCCAGGCGCCGTCGGTGCACCCCGAGTACGCGGAGCTTCTCGTCCGCGCCGGGATCGACGCGATCTCGGTCAACATCGACGCCGTCGATCGGGCCCGCCGCCTGATCGCCTCCGCCGAGCAGCGGGTCGTCCTGGAGGCGGCGCGGACGGCGACCATCCCGGGCGCCTAGTAGCGGCAGCGCTTATCTGGTAAGACCAACTCCTGAGCGCGGCCGGTGATCAGCGACTGGTAATGGGGCGCTCCGCCCTGGAGACGCTGATCGACGTCTTGCGGCGGCGCGGTTTCGAGGTCATCGGGCCGAAGGTCGAGTCACAGGCGATCGTTCACGGCGAGCTGCGATCGGCGGACGACCTGCCGAGCGGCTGGACCGACGCGCAGGAAGGCGGCACCTATCGTCTCGAGCGCCGCGACGACGATGCCGTGTTCGCCCACAACGCGGGCCCGACCTCGTGGAAGAGCGTCCTCTTTCCCCCCACGGTCACGCTCTGGAAGGGACGGCGGAGCGAGGATGGCGGCGTCGAGGTCGAACCGGCCGAGGCGCCGCCTCGCTACGCATTCATCGGCGTGCGCTCCTGCGACCTGCACGCGATCGCGATTCAGGATCGCACCTTCATCGGGGACCGCTACATCGACCACGACTACGAGGCTCGTCGCCGCGACGCGTTCATCGTCGCCGTCAACTGCGGCAAGGCCGGGGGGACCTGCTTCTGCGTGTCGATGGGCACCGGGCCGAAGGCGAAGGCCGGCTTCGACCTCTCGCTCACCGAGCTGTTCGAAGACGACGGCGAGCACCGTTTCCTGGTCGAGGTGGGCACCGAGCGGGGCGCCGAGGTCCTCGCCGAGGTGCCGCACCGCGGGGCGGATGAGGCCGACGAGCGGCTGGCCGAGACGGTGATCGAGCGCACGGCGAGCTCGATGGGCCGCGAGCTCGAGACCGACGGCATCAAGGAGCTCCTGTACGAGAACGCCGAGCACCCACGCTGGGACGAGGTGTCCGAGCGCTGCCTGACCTGCGGCAACTGCACGCTCGTCTGTCCGACCTGCTTCTGCAGCACGGTGGATGAGGTCACCGACCTGACCGGCACCGAGACGGAGCGCACGCGTGCCTGGGACTCCTGCTTCACGCTCGACCACTCCTACATCCACGGCGGCAGCGTCCACGACACCGGCCGCTCGCGTTACCGGCAGTGGATGACGCACAAGCTCGCGAGCTGGATCGATCAGTTCGGCACCTCCGGCTGCGTGGGTTGCGGCCGCTGCATCACCTGGTGTCCGGTGGCGATCGACATCACCGAGGAGACCGCGGCGATCCGCGCCACCGATCTCCGCGACATGACCGAGGGAGGACGAGCTCGTGCGGACGATCGATGAGCTGCTCGGCGAGGCGCCGGCGTTCAGCGAGCTGCCGCCGCAGCAGCGCGAGACGGTCGCGGGCTGCGGCGTCAACGCCGTCTTCGAGGCGGGCCAGTACCTGATGCGCGAGGGCCAGCCGGCGGAGGAGTTCTATGTCGTTCGGCACGGGTCGGTGGCGCTCGAGACCTTCGTCCCCCAGCGCGGGGCGGTCACCGTGCAGACGCTCCACGAAGGCGATCTGCTTGGCTGGTCGTGGCTGGTCCCGCCCTACCTCACGGCTTTCGACGCACGGGCCGTCGACACGACACGCGTGCTTCAGTTCGACGGCGCCTGCCTGCGCGGCAAGTGCGAGAGCGACGCCGAGCTCGGATACGACCTGCTGAAGTTGTTCGCCGGGGTGATCGTCCAGCGCCTGCAATACACGCGAATGCAGCTGCTCAACGTCTATGACCGGGTTCCCGGCGGTTAGCCCCGCCCCGGAGGCCAGGGCGATGGTGCCGGTCCCTCACCGGGTCGCCGCCAAGCGCCAGGACACCCACGACACCTGGACGCTGTCGCTGGAGCCGACGGGCGAGGCTCTGGCGCCGTTCTCGCCGGGCCAGTTCGCGATGCTCTATGCGTTCGCGGTCGGCGAGGCGCCGATCTCGATCAGCGGCGACCTGACCGGCCCCGGTCCGCTCGCGCACACGGTGCGCGCCGTCGGCGCGGTCACCGAGACGATCTGCTCGCTCGATGTGGGCGCATACGTGGGCGTGCGGGGACCGTTCGGCAGCTCGTGGCCGGTCGCCGAGGCCGAGGGCCGCGACGTCGTCGTCGTCGCCGGGGGCATCGGGCTCGCCCCGCTGCGACCTGTGATTCATCACCTGCGGTCCAACCGGGAGCGCTACGGCCGCGTCATCGTCGCGTACGGCGGCCGTTCACCGGCCGAGCTCCTGTACGCCGAGGAGCTCGGGCGGTGGCGGGCGAGCTTCGAACTCGACCTCGACGTCACCGTGGACACGGCCGGCCCCGACTGGCGCGGGCGGGTCGGCGTGGTCACCACGCTGATCGGTCGCGCGGACTTCGACCCAGCCAACGTGACGGCGTTCGTCTGTGGCCCGGAGGTGATGATCCGCTTCGCGGCCGGCGCGCTGCGCGCGGAGGGCGTCGACGACGAGTCGATCCATGTCTCGCTCGAGCGCAGCATGAAGTGCGCGATCGGCCACTGCGGCCACTGCCAGCTGCGCGAGCTGTTCATCTGCAAGGACGGGCCGGTGTTCAGCTACCGGCGCGTCGAGCCGCTGCTCCGGGTCAGGGGGCTATGAGCCACAAGCCCAAGCTCGCGGTGTGGAAGTTCGCGTCCTGCGACGGCTGCCAGCTCTCGATCCTCGACTGCGAGGAGGAGCTCTTGCCGCTCGCCGACCGGCTCGAGATCGCGTACTTTCTCGAGGCCTCGCGCGCGACCGTCGAGGGCCCGTACGACCTCTCGATCATCGAGGGCTCGATCACCACCGCGCACGATGCCGAGCGCATCCGCCAGATCCGCTCTCAGTCGCGCCGGTTGGTGTCGATCGGTGCCTGCGCGACGGCCGGCGGCATCCAGGCGCTGCGCAACTTCGCCGATGTCGACGACTTCGTCTCGGTCGTCTACGCGAGCCCCGACTACATCGAGACGCTCCAGGATTCGACGCCGCCGAGCGACCACGTGCACGTCGACTTCGAGCTTCAGGGCTGCCCGCCGAACAAGGGTCAGCTGCTCGAGGTGATCAGCGCCTTCCTCAACGAGCGTCGCCCGGCGATCCCGGCCCACAGCGTGTGCATCGAGTGCAAGCGGCGCGGCAACGTCTGCGTCATGGTCGCGCACGGCACCCCCTGCATGGGCCCGGTGACGCACGCCGGCTGCGGCGCGCTCTGCCCCACCTACCACCGCGGCTGCTACGGCTGCTTCGGGCCGATGGAGTCGCCGAACACGGCGTCGCTCGCCGGCTGGTTCGAAGACCACGGCGCCGACGAGCGCGACGTCATCCGCATGCACCGCCTGTTCTACGCCAACGCGGAGGAGTTCCGTGACCCGCACGCCTGAGATGGGCTCCGGCAACGGTCGCCGGCGCAGCTTCGTCAGCGAAGCGCTCGCGCGCGTCGAGGGCGAGGGCGCGATGCACGTGACGATCCGCGACGGTCGCGTCGAGGACGTGCGGCTCCGGATCTACGAGCCGCCGCGCTTCTTCGAGGCGTTCCTGCGCGGCCGCCGGTTCACCGAGGTACCGGATATCACCGCCCGGATCTGCGGGATCTGTCCGGTGGCCTACCAGATGAGCTCGATCGCGGCAATGGAGGCGGCCTGCGGGGTGGAGGTACCGCCGGAGATCAGGGCGCTGCGGCGGCTCCTGTACTGCGGCGAGTGGATCGAGAGCCACACGCTGCACGTGTTCATGCTCCACGCGCCGGACTTCCTCGGCGTCCAGAGCGCCTTCGAGATCGCCTCCGCTCAGCCCGACCTGGTCGAGAGCGCGCTGCGGCTGAAGAAGGCGGGCAACGAGCTGATGCGGGTGGTCGGCGGGCGCGAGATCCACCCGATCAACGTCCGCGTCGGCGGTTTTTACCGCGCCCCGACCCGGGCCGAGCTCGCCCCGGTGGCGCGCGAGCTGGAACGCGCGCTCGAGTTCGCCCGCACGGCGCCCGGATTCGTCGCCTCACTGCCGATCCCCGACTTCGAGGAGGCGTACGAGTTCGTCGCTCTGACGGAGCCCGAGGCCTACGCGATCGAGGGCGGACGGCTGCGGTCCGGCGGCGGGCTCGACCTGGCTCCGGCCGACTACCCGCAGCACTTCATCGAGGAGCACGTCGAGCATTCGACCGCGCTGCACTCGCGCCTGCGCGACGGCGGCAGCTACCTGGTCGGACCGCTGGCCCGCTACGCGCTCAACCAGGACCGGCTCTCGCCGCTGGCCCGCTCCACCGCGGCGGCCGCCGGCCTCGGACCGGTCTGCCGCAACCCGTATCAGAGCATCGTCGTGCGAGCGGTCGAGGTCCTCTACGCAGTCGAGGAGGCGCTGCGGCTGATCGAGGCGTACGAGGCTCCGGACCCGCCCGCCGTCGAGGTCACGCCGCGCGCCGGCGCGGGCGCCGGCTGGACCGAGGCGCCGCGGGGGCTGCTCTGGCACCGGTATGAGATCGACGAGGGGGGAACGATCCTCGATGCGAAGATCATTCCGCCGACGTCGCAGAACCAGCGCCGGATCGAGGAGGACCTGCGCGACTCCGTGCAGCGCTTCGCGGATCTGCCGGATGAGGAACTGCAGGTGCGCTGCGAGCAGACGATCCGCAACTACGACCCCTGCATCTCCTGCGCGACGCACTTTTTGCGGCTCGAGGTCGACCGCGGATGATCGTCGTGATCGGGGTCGGCAACGCCTGGCGCGGCGATGACGGCGCCGGCTTGGAGGTGGCGCGCAGAATCGCCGCCCGCCCGCTGGAAGGCGTTCGCGTCGTCGTGCAGCAGCGAGACCAGATCTGCCTGTTCGAGGTCTGGGACGAGGCCGACGACGCGGTGATCGTCGACGCTGCCTCGTCGGGGGCGCCGCCCGGCACGATCCATCGCTACGACGCCGGAGGCGGTCCGCTGCCGGCGCGGCTCTCGCGCTCGTCCACGCACGCGTTCGGGGTGGTCGAGGCGATCGAGCTCTGTCGGGCGCTGGGGCGCCTGCCGCGCTCGCTCACCGTGTACGCGATCGAGGGCGAGAGCTTCGCGGTCGGTGAGCAGCCGACGAGGCAAGTGCAGCGCGCCGTGGCCCGTTTGACGAGGGAGCTGACGTCGGGTGCTCGGCGTCCGGGCCGCGCGACCTCGAGCTGATCCGCGGCGAGGAGCTCGAGGTGGACTCCGTTTCCGCCCGCTCGCGGGCATACGGTTGTCGAAATGCCTCCCGTGATCCGCCTCGGCGGCGAGCTCAACTCCGGCGCTCAGGGTCTCGCCCCGCCGGTGGTGGCCCGGCGGTTGCGGACGCGGCGGGTGACGGTGGGGGGAGTTCGGACGAGGGCGGTCTCGGCTTACGGCGACGGTGGCCCGACCGTGCTCCTCCATGGGTGGCTCGACAACGCGGACACATGGTCGGAGGTCCTGCGCGGATTGGCCGAGCGCGAGCGCCCGGGGATCGCCTACGACCTGCCCGGTTTCGGGGTCGCGCCGCCGCTCGATCGCGGGAGTGTGCTCGACCAACTGGTCGATTTCGCTGCCGAGGCGGTCGTCGAGGCCGCCGAGCGGGCGGGCGACGAGGTAGTCGTCGCCGGCAACTCTCTCGGTGGCTGGGTCTCGCTGCGGCTCGCCGCACGCGAGGACCTGCCAATCGCCGGAGTCGTCCCGATCGGTCCCGCCGGCATCCGCATGGCGCCGCTGTTCTTCACCCTCGACCGCGTTCCCGCGGTCTCAACGGTCGTCGGCCTGCCGACCCCGGTGCCGCCGGCGGCGCTGCGCTCGATCGCCGGTCGCCTCTATCGCGCGCTCGCCTTCGCCGAGCCGACCGCCGTCGAGCGCGCGGTCGTCGACCGGTTCACGCGGTTCACCGTCGACCGCGGCGTGATCCGCCGACGGCTCGAGTATGCGAAGCGCCTCCATCCGGAGCTCGAGCGGGCGTTCGACGCCGAGCGGATCCGCGTCCCGGTGACGGTGCTCTGGGGCGAGCGCGACCGGCTCTGCCTTCCGGAGGGCGCCGCCGAGCTCGCCGCGGCGCTCCCGCACGCACGGATCGAGATGCTGCCGGGCTGTGGCCACACGCCGCAGGTCGAGGCGCCGGAGCGCGTGGTCGAGGCGATCCTCGAGCTCGCCCGCTAGCCGAGCAGCGACTCGAGCTCGCCGGCGATCATCCGCGCCAGCGGCAGCGAGGAGGTCGCCGCCGGCGAGGGGGCGTTGCGCACGTAGACCGCGCGCTCCGTCCTCGAGACGACGAAGTCGTCGACGAGTGAGCCGTCGCGGGCGACCGCCTGGGCCCGGATTCCCGACGGCCCGGCAACGAAGTCGGCGGCGCGCAGAGCGGGCACCACGCGCCGCGCCGCACCGACGAACGATCGCTTCGAGGCCGCGTGCGCGATCTCGAGCAGCCCGGCTCGCCAGTGCCGGGCGATCAGCCGCCAGGTTCCCGGCCAGGTGAGCGTCTCTCGAAGATCGCGGCGGTTGACGGTCGCGATCCGGTAGGCGTCGCGTGCGCCGACCACCAGCGCCGACGGGCCGAGCAGCACGGCGTCGTCGAAGCCGCGGGTCAGGTGCGCGCCGAGGAACGGCAGCTCCGGGTCCGGGACCGGATACAGGTTGGCGCGCACGAGGGCGGCCCGCGCGGGCCGCAGCCGCAGGTAGGCGCCGCGGAAGGGGACGATTCGCGGCTCCGCCGGCGCGCCGGCCGCGCGCGCGAGGCGATCGGCCCAGGCACCTGCGCAGATGACGACCGCCCGCGCGCGGGTCTCGCCGCCGGCGTGAACGACCGTTGCCCCGCGCGCGTCTTCCTCGATCCGCTCGACCGCGGAGCCCGTGGAGACGGTGCCGCCGAGCTCGGCGAGATCGGCCGCATAGGCGGCCGCAACCCGCGAGAAGTCGACGACGCCGGTGTTCGGGGAGTGAAGCGCCGCGAGCCCGGTCGCGTGGGGCTCGATCTCCGCGATCTCCCCGGCGGCGATCCGGCGCACGCCTGGGACCCCGTTGGCGCGCGCCCGGCGCTCGATCGTGTCGAGCCGCGGCAGCTCGGGCTCGCCGGTGGCGACGATCAGCTTCCCGTTGCGCTTGACCGGGATCCCCCGCGCCTCGCAGTAGGCATAAAGCTCGGCGGCGCCGGCGACGCAGAGCCGCGCCTTCAGCGACCCTGGCGTGTAATAGACGCCGGCGTGGATGACCCCGCTCGAATGGCTGGTCTGGTGGGCGGCGATCACCGGCTCGCGCTCGAGCACGGCGACCGTGATGCCGTCGTGACGGGACGCGAGCTCCCTCGCCGTCGCGATCCCGACGATCCCGCCGCCGATCACCGCGACGTCGCACTCGCGGGGCGCCGGTGCGGGATCGACCCCTCTCTCCGTCACGCACGCAGTCTCGCAACCCGGCGATGCGGACGCGCTGCGGAATCGATTTGTCGGCCGGATGCGGTCGGAGACGTGGACCCTTACGATCGAGGCATCTTGGCCCTGCCGCTCTCACCGCCGATCCACCCACAGCTCGCGCTCTCGCGCAAGTCGATCCCCGACGACGAGGGCTGGGCCTACGAGCCGAAGTACGACGGCTTTCGGGCGCTCGCCTTCGTCGACGGCGAGCAGCTCTTCTTGCAGTCGCGAAACGGGAGGCCCCTCGCCCGCTACTTCCCGGAGCTCGAGTTCCCCGAGGGTCGCTACGTGCTCGACGGCGAGCTGGTGATCCTCGACGGCGACGGCCGCGAGGAGTTCGACGCGCTCCAGAACCGCCTCCACCCGGCCGAGTCGCGGGTCAGGATGCTGGCCGCGCAGACGCCGGCCCGCTTCCGCGCCTTCGACCTGCTCGCGGCCGACGATCGCACGCTCCTCGACCAGCCCTTCGAGCGCCGCCGCGAGGCGCTCGCGGACCTGCTCGATGGATGGGGCGACGCCGGCTCCGTGGAGCTGACGCCGATCGCGCACAGTCCCGCCGACGCCGGGCCGTGGCTCGAGGGCGGCGAGGGCGTGATCGCGAAGCGCCTCGACTCGCCCTACCTGCAAGGTGAGCGCAAGGCGATGGTCAAGGTGAAGCGCGTGCGCACGATCGACGCGGTCGTCGTCGGCTGGCGCCCCGGCAAGGAGGAGGGAACGGTCGGCTCGCTGATCCTCGGCCTCTACTCGCCCGAGGGTGAGCTGCGGGTCGTCGGCCACACGTCGGGCCTGAAAGCGAAGCAGAAGCGCGAGCTCGTCGAGACGCTCGCCCCGTACGCGAGCGGCGAGACGGGATCGGCCGACCCGAGCCGCTGGTCGGCCGACCGCGACCTCGAGTGGGTCGGGCTGCGCCCCGAGCTGGTCGTCGAGGTGAGCTTCGACCACGTCTCGGCCGGGCGCATCCGCCACGGCGCCAAGATCCTCCGCTGGCGCGAGGACAAGGACCCGGCCGATTGCCTGGTCGAGCAGCTCGACGGCTAGCTTTGAGCCGGGAGCCGCGGCGCCGCAGGCGGTGCGCTCAGTCGTCGCGCGCGCGGCTTGGCTGCACGCGCTTCGGCTCGCCGCTCTGCTTGCGGAAGTGCGGCGGCCACGGCGCGTCGCCGAGCCCCTCGGCCTCGTCCCGATCGGCGAGCTCGAGCAGCGACTCGAGCGAGTGCTGGACGTCGTCGATCGCCGCCGAGGGATCGCCTCGCTGCGCGAGCCTCGCCGGCACCGTGTCGAGGCGCAGCTCGGCCGGGTCGACGTCGGGGACCTCCTCCCAGTCGAGCGGCGTCGAGACGCGGGCGTCGGGCGTCGGTCGCACCGACCAGGCCGAGGCGACGGTGCGGTCGCGGGCGTTCTGGTTGTAGTCGACGAAGACCCCGTGGCGTTCCTCCTTCCACCACTTCGAGGTCGCGAGCGCGCTGCGACGCTCGACCTCGCGCGCCATCGCCAGCGCCGCCCGCCGCACCTCGGAGAACGTCCAGCGCGGCTCGATGCGGACGTTGACATGGATCCCGCGCGAGCCCGAGGTCTTCGGAAAGCCGGTTAGGCCGTGGTCGCCGAGGACCTCGCGGACGACGATCGCCACCTTCCGGACGTCCGTGAACGACGATTCGGGGGTCGGGTCGAGGTCGGCGCGCAGCTCGTCGGGATGGTCGAGGTCGCCACGACGGGCCGGCCACGGGTTGAAGTCGATGACGCCGAGGTTGACGGCCCAGATGAGGTGCGCGGCGTCGTTGGCGCAGAGCTCGGTGGCGCTGCGACCGCTCGGGAAGCGGACCGTCGCCGTCTCGAGCCAGTCGGGCGCGCTCTTCGGCACCCGTTTCTGGAAGAAGAACTCGCCCGATGCGCCGTCGACGAAGCGCTTCATCGTCGTCGGTCGCTCGCGCAGGTGAAGGCAGGCCGCGTCGGCCACCGCGAGGTAGTACTCGGCGAGGTCTCGCTTCGTGTGGCCGGCCTCGGGAAAGTAGACCTTGCCGGGGCTCGAGAGCCGCACCTCCCGACCCGCAGCCTCGATCGTGATCATTTCCTTGGCCACCGCCGCGGATCTTCCCAGGCGAGGCGATTTCCGGCCGGCCGCGGGATGCGAGAGCTCGAGCCCCTGAAGCAGCTCAAGGAGGAGCCGACGGAGGCGAAGATCAAGATCAAGTTCGCGGCGACCGATGAGTTCGCGGTCAGCGGGTCACCGACGAGCTCAAGGCCGAGCTCTGTACGCAAATACGCCGCGACCGATCACGGCATGTGCTCCCCTTCCTCCGTGCGCGGGATACTGAGCGGGCGATGTCGCAGGAGAACGTCGAGGCCGTGCGCAGGCTGTTCGCCGCCTTCCCGAGCGTCGACGTCGGCAACTTCGAGCGCCGCCTCGACGAGGTGCGAGAGATCTTCGATCCCGAGGTCGAGTGGGTCGCGGCCCCGCACTCGCTCCTGGCGAGCGAGGAGTACCGCGGATACGACGGCGTCCGCCGCTTCTGGACCCAGTTCCTGTCGGCCTGGGACGAGTACGGCGTCCAGGTCGAGGAGCTGATTGACGCGGGTGATCAGGTCGTCGTGGTGATGCGGCTGAGCGGACGCACCAACGAGCTCGAGATCGACGAGGCGCGGTCGTCGCTGCTCACGTTGCGCGACGGGAGGATCGTGCGGATCGAGCCCTTTGCGAGCAAGGACGGCGCCCTCGAAGCCGCCGGGCTGCGGGATCAGGCGATGTCGGAGGAGAACGTGGCGCTGGCACGGAAGGCCATCGACGCTCTCAACCGCGGCGACTTCGACGCCTTGCTGGCCTTCCTCAGCCCCGATGTCGCATGGGAGGCCCTGGAAGGTGTCTCTGGGATTGGCGAGCTGTATCGCGGGCGGGCAGGGGTGCGAGAGTGGATCGAGCTGATGTGGGAAAACGCGGAGGAGGGCGTCCACATCGAGATCGAGCAGATAACGGACTTGGGTGATGACCGGGTCTTCATCGCCGTGGTTCTCACAGCACGCCGTAGGGGCAGCGGCGTGCCGTTTGAATACCGCACCTGGCAGATCGTCTGGTTCGCGGACGGCCTGATTACGAGACGTCAGGTCTTCTGGACCCGTGCCGAAGCCCTCAAGACCGCCCGGCTTTCGGAGTAGGCGATGTCGAAGGAGACACGTTGAGTCTCGATGGCCCGCTAAGTCCAGACGTCTGGACGGCGAGCAGATCAGCGCGATGTCGGCGAGCGACGCGAAGTTGCTTGGCGAGCAGCGATCAGCGACGTGGCGGTGAGGATGCCCGCGGTGTCGACGAGCACGTCGACCGGATCGGAGTCGCGGCCTTCGACGAAGCCCTGGTGGTATTCGTCGGCGATCGCGTAGACGACGGCGATCGCGACCGCGGCGAGCGCCGCCCGCCGCCCGAGGCACGGGGCCAGGGCCCAGGTCCACAGGGCGGCCAGCAGCGCGTACTCGCTGAAGTGCGCGATCACGCGCGTGAACGCGGGCAGCTCGGGGCCGACCTGCTGCTGGGCCGAGAGGTAGAAGATCAGCGCCATCAGCGCCAGCGGCGCGAGGGCGCGGGCGACGACCGCGCTCACGGCACCCGGTGGACCTCGAACAGGTTCGTGCCCAGCTCCTGCAGCGGCAGACCGGCGGTGATCCCGATCAGCTGGCCCGAACGCGCGACCCCTGTCTCCCCGGCGAGCCGAGCGCAGTCCTCCAGCAGCGCGGTGATCCCCTCCCATTGCTCGGCGATCACGCACTGGATCCCGAACAACAGGTTGAGCCGGCGCACGGTCTCGATCCTCGGACTGACCGCGAGCACCGGGAGCCGGGGCCGGTGCGCGGAGACCAGCCGCGCGGTGCGCCCCGAGCGGGTCGGGACGACCAGCGCCGCGAGCCCGAGGGTGTAGGTGGAGCCGACCGCTGCGCGGGCGACCGAGCCGGCCACGTCGGAGGCGTCGGAGGCGGCGCGGTTGAAGACCCAGTCGCCGTAGGGCAGGTCGGGCTCGGTCTCGCGGGCGATCCGGTCCATCACCCGCACCGCCTCGACCGGATGGGAGCCGACCGCTGTCTCCTCGGAGAGCATCACCGCGTCGGTGCCCTGATAGATCGCGTTGGCCACGTCGGAGACCTCGGCTCGGGTCGGGCGCGGCGAGGAGACCATCGAGGCGAGCATCTGGGTGGCGGTGATCGAGGGCACCGAGTGGCGCCCGGCAAGCTCGAGAAGCCGTTTCTGGACGGCGGGCACCCGCTCGAGCGCCAGCTCGATCCCGAGGTCGCCGCGGGCGACCATCACCCCGGCGGTCACCGCCCTGACGATCTCCTCGGCGTGGTCGGCCGCCTCGGGCTTCTCGATCTTGGCGATCACCGGGATGTCGGCGCCCGCGGTGCGCACCCGGCGCTCGACCGGCGCCAGGTCCTCGGCCCGCCGCACGAACGAGATCGCGAGCAGGTCGACCCCCTCGGCGACAGCGAAGTCGACCCAGTCGAGGTCCTCGCGTCCCGCGGCGGGCAGGGGGACGGTCGCCCCGGGCAGGTTGAGCCCCTGGTGGGAGGCGACCGAGCCGCCGACCTCGACCGCGCAGCGGACCTCGCTCGCCGTCGCGTCGATCACCCGCAGGCGGATCCGCCCGTCTGCGAGGAAGATCTCCCCTCCGGGGCGGACCGCGGCAGGGAGGCCGTCCCAGGAGACGCGCAGCCGCTCGGGGGTGCCGACCCCGGGTTCGGTGGTCAGGACGACCTCGGCGCCGGTCTGTAGGTCGACCCTGCCGTTGGTGACGTCGGCCACCCGCAGCTTCGGCCCCGGCAGGTCGCCGAGCACCCCCACCTCCTTGCCGACGCGCTCGGACGCCTCGCGGGTCATCGCCACGTTCTCCGCGTGCTCGGAGCGGCTGCCGTGGGAGAAGTTGAGCCTGAAGACGTCCGCGCCGGCCTCGATCAGCTCCGCCATCGTCTCGACGCTGCGCGTCGCCGGCCCGATCGTGGCGACGATCTTCGTCCGGCGCCGGGTGCTCAAGCCGGCCGCCTCGAGATCGGCCGGACTCGGCCTCGTCCGCTCGAGCGCCGCGTCATCGAAGCCGCTCGGTTGGAGCCTCGGAGAGCGGCTGAGCCGGTCGTCCCGCTTCGTCCGCCGGGACCTTCGGCGGGTCGGCCTGCGGCTTGGCGACCGCCTCGAACTCGCTCGTCCGGGGGGTGTGGGTCGGGGCCGGGCCCTCCTCGGCCTCGAGCTCCGCCCCCTGCGGAAGCTCCAGCCGCTGGATGTAGGGCAGCCGCCAGACGGCGCCCGCGAGCCCGAGCCCGAGCGCGACGCAGGCGAGCGCCAAGAACCACTGCCCGCCGGAGAGCAACTCGAGGTCGAAGAAGGTGCGCAACGGCTCGGCGGCGAGCATCCCGGCGAAGATCGCCCCGAGCCCCGCGACCAGGGCGAGCATGTAGCTCTGGACGGTGATGTGCTCGCGGCCGGGCCCCCGCTCGAGCAGGACGATGAAGCAGAGGCCGAGCACGATCAAGGTCGTGGTCGCGGCGGTCCGACCCTCGTCGAGCGTGCCGCCGAAGACGCCGTCGACGAAGAAGAACGAGAGCAGGGACGCGATCCCCATCGAGATCCCCGCCGGGAACGCGAACGCCGCCAACGCGCGCAGCAGCCGGCCGCGGTACAGCGGGCCCTCGCTCGGCGCCAGGGCGAGGACGAACGAGGGTATCCCGATCGTCAGCGTCGCGGCGACGGTGAGCTGGCGCGGCAGGAACGGGAAGGTGAAGTCGAAGATCGCCGCGAGCAGGATCAAGAAGCCGGCGTACACCGACTTGGTCAAGTAAAGGCGACCGAGGCGGTGGATGTTGCGGGCGATCTTGCGGCCCTCGCTGACCGCGCGGGGCAGCATCGAGAACTGGTCGCGCAGGAGCACGATGTCGGCGACCCCCTTGGTGATCTGGCTGCCGGAGCCCATCGCGACCGCGAGGCGCGCTTGCTTGAGCGCCGGCACGTCGTTGACGCCGTCGCCGATCATCGCCGTGAACCGCCCTTTGTGCGCGAGCGCCCCGACCAGCGCCTTCTTCTGCTCCGGGGTGATTCGGCAGAAGATCGTGTGCCGCTCGGCGGCCTCGGCGAGGCCTCCCCGGTCGGAGGGAAGCTGGGGGCCGTCGATCACCGGGGCGTGCGGGTCGACGCCGACGGCTTGCGCGACCGCGGTCACCGTCTCGCGCGCGTCGCCGGAGATCAGCTTCAGGTCGACCTGCTGCTCGCGCATGTAGGCGATCGTCTCGGCGGCGTCGGGCCGCAGCGTCTCCTCGAGCACGACGAGCGCCCGCGGCTCGAGCGCGGGCGGGGGCTGGGTCGCCGGGTCGGATGGCAGGCCGCCGCGGGCCTCGCCGAAGGCGACCACTCGCCGCCCGGCGCGGGTGTGCTCGGCCAGCGCCCGCTCGAGGCCCTCGGGGAGCCGGAGGGCGCCGGCCTGCTTGAGGATGTCCGGGGCGCCGATCACGTAGCTGGAGCCGTCCAGGGTCAACCCGCTCCACTTCCACCGCGAGGAGAACGGGACCTCGGCGGTGGGCCGCTCCGGGCGGGCCGGATAGGCGTCGGCGATCGTCTCGAGGGTGCGGTTGCGCTCGCCGGCGGAGGCCGCGAAGGCGCCCAGCGCGCGCTCGGCGGAGCCGGCGGCCGTCTGGTCGGCGACCTCGACCCGGATCAGCTTCAGCGTCCCGTCGGTGAGCGTGCCGGTCTTGTCGACGCAGATCGTGTCGACGGCCGCGAGCGACTCGGTCGCCGCCATCTGCTGGACGAGCGTGTTCTGGCGCGCCAGTCGCACCGCGGCGACCGCGAGCGTGACGCTCATCAGCAGCACCAACCCTTCGGGGATCAGGGTCACGAGCCCCGCGGTCGCCTCCTGGGCGGCCTCGCGGAAGGGCGTGTCGTGGGCGCTGAAGCCGATCAGCACGATGGCGGCGATCGGGACGAGGGCGAGGGTCGTCGCGCGCAGCACCGAATTGACCTCGACCTGGAGCGGCGACGGGGGATGGCGGAACTCGCGAGCCTCCCCCGCGATCCTCTCCGCGTAGCTGTCCTCCCGCACGGCGTCGACCTCGTAATGGCCCGAGCCCGCGATTGCGAACGAGCCCGAGAGCATCCGGTCGCCGGGTCGCTTGCGGATCCCGTCGGACTCGCCGGTGAGCAGCGACTCGTCGATCGTCAGGCCCCGGGTGTCGAGCAGCGAGCCGTCGGCGACCAGCTGATCGCCGGGCTCGACCCGGACGAGGTCTCCCGGGACGACCTCGTCGGCGATCAACTCGACGACCCGCCCGTCACGCACGGCGCTGGCCCGAGGAGCGACCAGGAGGGCGAGCCGATCGAGGGTCTCCTTGGCCCGCAGCTCCTGACGGATGCCGATCCCCGAGTTGACGATCGCGATGAACCCGAACAGCGCGTCGGCCCAGAGCCCGAGAGAGAGGATGAGGATGAAGAAGACGCCGATGATCGCGTTGAACAGGGTCAGCGTGTTGGCGGCGACGATGCTCGCCACCGAGCGGCTGTTCGGCGGCTCGGGCTCGCCGAGGCCAGCGAGCCGACGCGCCGCCTCCGCGCTGGTGAGCCCCTGGCTGAGTGACGCCGCCTCCACGAACCCATCTTTACAGCAGCGAAGGGCTGGGTAGGATCGAGCGACGGTGGTGGAGGGCATGGGCCCCACAGACGTTGCGGGGGAGGCGGTCTCGGTCGAGTTTCGCGAGGCCACCAAGCGCTATCCGGGCGCGGGCCGCGCCGCGGTCGACGCGCTCAGCCTCGAGGTCCCGGCCGGCGAGATCTGCGTCCTCGTCGGTCCCTCCGGATGCGGCAAGACGACCGCCATGCGGATGGCCAACCGCATGGTCGAGATCACCTCGGGCGACGTCCTCATCGGCGAGCGATCCGTCCGCGAGCGTCCGCCCGCGGAGCTGCGGCGCGAGATCGGCTACGTGATCCAGGAGATCGGGCTGTTCCCGCACCGGACGGTGGTCCAGAACATCGCCACGGTTCCGGCCCTGCTGGGCTGGGATCGGTCCCGGGCGCTGTCCCGCGCGGCCGAGCTCCTGGAGCTGGTCGGGCTCGAGCCCGCGATCGCGGACCGCTACCCGGCCCAGCTCTCGGGTGGCCAGCAGCAGCGGATCGGCGTCGCTCGCGCCCTGGCGGCGAATCCCGGCGTGATGCTGATGGACGAGCCGTTCGGCGCGATCGACCCGATCAATCGCGAGCGGCTCCAGAACGAATTCCTGCGGCTGCAGGCCGAGCTGCGCAAGACGGTGGTCTTCGTCACCCACGACATCGACGAGGCGATCAAGGTCGGCGACCGGATCGCGGTCATGCGCGAGGGCGGCAAGCTCGCCCAGTACGCGACCCCGGCTGAGCTGCTGATGGCCCCGGCCGACCCGTTCGTCGAGGACTTCGTCGGTGCCGATCGGGCGCTCAAGCGACTGGCGCTGCTGCGGGTCGGCGACATCGACCTCTGGCAGGCGCCGCTCGCGCACGTCGGGCAGGCGACCGGCGAAGTCCGGGCCAAGCTCGACGACGCCGAGGTGCCGTTCGCGCTCGTCGTCGACTCGGAGCGCCGTCCGCTCGGATGGCTGTCGGACGCCGACCTCCAGCGCGAGGCCGTTCCGCCGAAGCCGGACACGAGCCCCGATCCCGTGCTCGAGCGCGAGGACGTCCTCCGCGACGCGCTCTCGGACCTGCTCCAGGCCGAGACGCGCTACGCGCCCGTCGTCGACGGCGGCGGGCGGACCGTCGGCGTCCTCTCGGTGGAGATCATCTCCGAGTTCCTGACCTCCGACGAGGCGCTCGGCGACGAGCATCCGGCGGCCGAGCGACCGCTGACCCGGCCGTGATCGCGCTGCTTCAGATGCTCCCGCTCGCCCAAACCGACGACTTCGTTCGCGAGCCCGGTCAAGGCCCGACGAGCTGCGTCGGCAAGAACGACACGATCTGCATCGGCTGGGCGTTCGACAACCTCGACCGCTGGACGACGCCGACGCTCGAGCACCTCGCGCTGGTGGTGATCGCGGTCGCGGCGGGATTCGTGATCGCGTTCGGCTTGGCGTTGCTGTCGCACCGGCGCCGGTGGCTGGTGCCGTTGTTCGTCGGCACCACCGGGGTGATCTACACGATTCCGAGCATCGCGCTGTTCTTGCTGCTGTTGCCGATCAGCGGCCGCGGCAACACGACGGCGGTCATCGCCCTGGCGCTCTACAACCTGCAGATCATCTATCGCAACATCGTTACCGGGCTCGCCAACGTTCCGCCGGCGGCCAGGGACGCCGGCCGCGGGATGGGGATGACCGGCGGTCAGATGCTGTGGCGGGTCGAGCTGCCGCTCGCGGTCCCGGAGATCATCGCGGGGTTGCGAATCGCCACCGTCTCGACGATCGCGATCGCGACCCTGGCCGTGTTCGCCGGCGGGGGCGGCCTGGGTGAGGCGATCTACGGCGCGATCCAGCAGGACGCGTTCAAGACCGGGATCGTCGTTCCGGTCGTGATCCTGATCGCGATGGCGATCGTGCTCGACATGCTGCTCGTGCTGCTCCAGCGCCGCGTCGCCGGTTGGCGCAGCCTCACCGAGCCACGTGGGGCGCGCGCCGAGCGACTCGCCGGCGCCGCCGGGCGCGCTCCGGCTGTGGGAGGCTGACGTGTCGTTCGCGTTTCTGGGCACGTTCGGCGGGGCGATCGACTTCATCCTTCACCCGCGTCAGCCGGTCGGGGTCGCCGGCGAGCAGGTCGGGGGGCCGGATCAAGTGCTCGAGCTGCTCTGGACCCAGACCTGGATCAGCGCCCTCGCGCTCGCCGTTTCGCTCGCGATCGCCCTGCCGATCGGCGTCTATTTGGGTCATCGCGGCACCGGCGAGATGCTCGCGGTTGCGGTCGGCAACGCGGGCCGCGCGATGCCGGAGCTCGCGGTGATCGCGATCATGGCCGCCTTCGTCGGTGTCGGCGTGCTCAACGTGACGATCGCGCTGATGATCCTCGGCATCCCGCCGATCCTCACCAACAGCTTCGTCGGCATCAGGCAGGTCGATCGCGGTGCGGTCGAGGCGGCGCGGGGAATGGGGATGGGGGAACTGGGGGTGATCGCGAGGATCGAGCTTCCGCTCGCGGTGCCGACGATCATGAGCGGCGTGCGCACCGGCGCGATCAACATCATCGCGACGGCGACGATCGCGCCCCTGGCCGGGGTCGTGACCCTGGGCGACTTCATCATCAACCGCAACGTCTACGGCGACGAGGGCGTGCTCGCGGGGGCGATCCTGGTTGCCTTGCTGGCGCTCGCCGCCGAGCTCGTGCTCGCGGGGGTTCAGCGGTTGCTCACCCCCCGGGGGCTCGAGCTGCAGCGAGATAGCGCCCGCGCCAGCGCTTAGGCTTACGCGATCCGTGAAACCCGCGGCAAGTGACCGCAAGAGGGAGGACCGAAACCAGATGAGCACAAAGACCAGCCTCAGGGCCCTGCCGGCGCTGATCGCCGCGCTCGTTCTCGGCGTCGGAGTCGCCGCGTGCGGCGACGACGACGACGAGTCGAGCACCGCGGGTGGCGACACGAGCGCCAACCTGATCGAGAGCAATCCGGACAACTCCGGTGTCGAGCTCACGGTCGGCTCCAAGAACTTCACCGAGCAGTACGTCCTCGGCGAGATCTACGCGCAGGCACTCGAGGCCGCCGGATACGACGTCTCCACCGACCTCAACCTGGGTTCCGAGCAGGTGGCGCTGAAGGCGCTCGAGAACGGGGAGATCAGCGGCTATCCGGAGTACACCTCGACGGCGCTGACCTCGTTCTTTCAGTTCGCGCCGGAGGACGTGCCGGGCGACGCCCAACAGGCGTACGAGGAATCGAAGGGCGACTTCTCTGAGAAGGGCCTGGTCGCCTATCCGCCGACGCCGTTCTCGAGCGCCAACGCGGTCGGGATGCTGAGCTCGACCGCCGACGAGCTCGGGGTGAGCACGATCTCCGATCTCGAGGGCAAGTCCGAGGACCTGACCCTGTACGGCTCGCCGGAGTGCCGCCAGCGGATCGACTGCCTCGTCGGGCTCGAGAAGTACTACGGGCTCGACTTCAAGTCGTTCACCCCGGTGGACATCGGGCTGCGCTACGACGTGCTCGACAAGGGCGACGCGGACCTGTCGATCCTGTTCACGACCGACGCCCAGCTGTTCACCTCCGACAAGTACACGATCCTCGAGGACGACAAGGGGGTGCTGCCGGCCGGCAACGTGATCTTCATCGCCAGCCAGCAGGCCGCCGACGAGGCCGGTCCGGACTTCGGCACCACGATCGAGAAGGTCCAGGAGAACCTCTCGCTCGAGGTGATGCAGGAGCTCAACGCCCGGGTCGACATCGACAAGGAGAAGCCCGAGCAGGCGGCGCAGGAGTACCTGCAGCAGTTCGGGTACGTCGAGTAGGGACGCCGGCGAGGTTCGCGGTCGTGCGCCACGGGTAGCACCCTTCCCGTGGGTACGGCCGCGATCCTCGACGTCGACGGGACCCTCGTCGACTCCAACTACCAGCACGCGATCGCCTGGTACCGGGCGTTCCGCGAGCACGACCTGACGCCGCCGATCTGGCGGATCCACCGCCACATCGGGATGGGCGGCGATCAGCTCGTCGCCGCGATCGTCGGTGAGGACGTCGAACGCGAGCGCGGTGATCGGATCCGCGAGTCCGAGAAGCGCCTCTACGCCGAGCTGATCGACGAGGTGCGGCCGTTCGAGGGCGCCCACGAGCTGCTCGAGGCGCTCGCCGAGCGCGGGCACGCGATCGTGCTCGCGAGCTCGGCGAAGCAGGAGGAGACCGAGCGCTACGTGGAGATGCTCGGTGCCGGCGAACTGCTCGAGGCGTACACGACCTCGGCCGACGTCGAGCAGACGAAGCCCGCCCCGGACCTGGTGGCGGTGGCGATGCGGAAGGCGGGAGAGCTCTCGGCGGTGATGCTCGGCGACTCGACCTGGGACGTCGAGGCCGCGGCGCGGGCCGAGCTGAAGACGGTGGCGGTCCTGACCGGCGGCTTCTCGGAGGACGAGCTGCTCGGGGCCGGGGCGGTGGCCGTGTTCGAGTCGCTGGTCGAGCTGCGCGAGCGGCTCGACACGACGCCACTGCGCTAGGCGTCGATCCGGCCGCGGGGCGTGCGCGCGAGGGCGTACCCTCGCCCTGATGGCGGGGACGCCCGAGCAGCTGAGCCCCGACGACGCGCGCGTCCTCGCGCTCGAGTCCGACGCGATCGCCGGCCACACCTTGAAGCTGATCGTGCTCGAGCCGGGGGGCGAGCCGCTCGACGTCGAGGCGCTGCGGGCGAGCGTCGCCCAGCGCCTGACCTCCGAGCCCCGCGGCCTGCAGCGGGTCGAGGTCGGCGACGACGGCTCGGCCTACTGGGTCACCGACGAGGAGTTCGACGTCCGCGCTCACGTTCGCCGCCACGACCTCGGGCCGAGCGCCGGGGAGGAGGCCGTCCGGCGGGCGGCGGGCGAGATCATGTCCGAGCGCCTCGACCACGAGCGGCCGCTGTGGTCGCTCGACGTGTTCGGGCCGCTCGCCGACGGCCGCGAGGCGATCGTCGCCCGCATCCACCACGCGATGGCCGACGGGATCGGCTCGGTGCGGTTCCTCGGCGCGGTCCTCTGGCGGGGAGCCTCGGACGACTCCTCGGAGGCTCGCGCCACCGCGGAGCCGGGTCGGCGATCCGGCGAGTGCACGGCGACGGGAAAGCATGCACGAGCGGCGGAGCTGCGCCGGCTGCCGGGGACGCTGCGACGCGAGCTGGGGGCGCGGGCGAGCGAATCACCGCTCGATCGCCACGTCGGCTCCGCGCGCGAGGTCGCCTTCGTCGGCTTCCCGCTCACCGAGCTGAAGCGAATCGGCGCCTCGCGTCCCGGACACGTGACCGTCAACGACGTCTTGCTGGCGGTCGTCGCCGGCGGTTTGCGCGAGTGGCTCGGGGCGGCAGGTCGCCGACCCTCGCTGCGCGCGCAGATTCCGGTCAGCCTCCATCACCGGGAGGAGGGCGAGGGCGAGCTCGGAAACCGCGACTCGTTCTTGAACGTCGATCTGCCGCTCGACGAGGGCGACCCGATCGCCCGGCTCGATCGAATCCATGCCGAGACCGAGGAGCGCAAGAACCTCGGCGATGCGCAGGAGATCTACGACTTCTTTCACGCCCTGGCGCGCTTCAAGCGCCTCGACCGCGCCGTCGAGCACTTCGCCGGCGGGCCGCACGAGTTCAGCCTCGCGATCTCCAACGTGCCCGGCCCGCGCGGCGAGATCGCCGTGCAGGGCCGCCGCATCGAGCGACTCGCCTCGGTCGCCGAGCCCGCCGACCGCCACGCCCTCAGGGTGTCGGCGATCTCGTGCGCCGGCACCGTCTCGATCGGGCTCTGCACCGATCCGCAGGCGCTCGTCGGCGTGGACGGGCTCGCCGAGGCGCTCGAGGATTCGTTCGCGGCGCTGCTGGCGGCGGCGAGCCGGTAGCGCCTCCCGGCTCCGGCCGCGAGGCCGCGGCGCCCGCCATCGGCTAGCTTCCGGCGCCATGGCGCTGAAGCTCGGACTCAACCTCGGCTACTGGGGGATCGGCCCCCGCGGCGAGGAGGCTTTGGAGATCGTCCGCGCGGCCGAGTCGGCCGGCTTCGACTCGGTCTGGGTGGCGGAGTCCTACGGCTCCGACGCCGTCTCGGTGCTCGCCTGGCTCGCGCCGCAGACCGAGACGATCAAGCTCGGGGCGGCGATCATGCAGGTGCCGGCGCGACCGCCTGCGGCCGCGGCGATGGCCGGTGCGTCGATCGACTACCTCTCCGGCGGCAGGTTCATGTTCGGCTTCGGTCCCTCGGGCCCGCAGGTCTCCGAGGGCTGGTACGGCGTCCCCTACGCGAGGCCGTGGGGCCGCACCCGCGAGTACATCGAGATCGTGCGCGAGATCATCGCCCGCCGGGGGCCGCTCCAGCACACGGGCCGGCACTACACACTCCCGGTCGAGGGCCCGGGCACCACGGGCGAGGGCAAGGCCCTGAAGCTCAACTTCCACCCGCTGCGCAACGAGATCCCGGTGTTCGTCGGCGCGATCGGGCGCAAGTCGGTGGAGCTGGCGGCCGAGATCTGCGACGGGTGGATCCCGATCTTCTTCTCCGCCGACGCCTTCGAGGAGACCTGGGGCGAGCACCTCGAGGCCGGCTTCGCCAAGGGCGGGCGCAGCCGCGCGGACCTCGAGATCTCGCCCTCGCTTCAGGTCGCGATCGACGGCGACCTCGACGCCGCCCGTGCCGTGGTCAAAGCCGGGTTGCTGCTCTACCTCGGCGGGATGGGATCCAGGGAAACGAACTTCTACGTCGACCTCACCCATCGCTTCGGCTTCGGCGAGGTCGCCGACGAGGTCCAGGCCCTGTTCCTCGACGGAAAGCGCGAGCAGGCCTACAACGCGATCCCCGACGAGCTCGTCGACGCCACCTCGCTGGTCGGCAGCGAAGACGAGGTCTCCGGGCGCGTCGAGAGGCTCGCGGCGGCCGGCGTCGACCGGCTGATCTGCTCGCCCGTGCACCTCGACGCAGAGCAGCGCCTGCACACGGTCGAGCGGCTCGCGGCGCTGGTCGGCGTCCCGTCACCGGCATAGGGTTCCCGCATCGGGGGCGTGCGCCATTCCGTTAGGCTCCGCCGCTCTTTGCTGGGATGAAAGTCGGGGTTCCGAAAGAAATCGCTCGGGCCGAGCGCCGGGTCGCGCTGATCCCGGACATCGTCGCGTCGCTCAATCGACAAGGGCATCGACGTGGTCGTGGAGTCGGGCGCCGGCGAGGCCTCCGGCCATCCGGACTCCGAGTACACGGAGGCCGGAGCGGAGATCGGCGAGCCCTGGGACACCGACGTCGTCGTCCACGTTGCCGTCCCCACTGCCGAGGAGATCGGCAGGCTGCGACAGGGCCAGGTGCTGATCGGCCATCTCGCGCCGCTCACCTCCGCCGAGACCAACAAGGCCCTGGCGTCGGCCGGCGTCACCAGCTTCGCGATGGAGGCGATCCCGCGGATCACCCGCGCGCAGGCGATGGACGCGCTCTCCTCGCAGGCGAACGTCGCCGGCTACGCCGCCACCCTGCTTGCCGCCCGCGAGGCCGGCCGCTTCTTCCCGATGATGACCACCGCCGCCGGGACCGTCGCCCCGGCCCGGGTGTTGGTGCTCGGCGCCGGTGTCGCCGGCCTGCAGGCGATCGCGACCGCGAAGCGGCTCGGAGCCGTCGTCTCGGGGTTCGACATCCGCCGCGCCGCCTGGGAGCAGATCGCCTCGCTCGGCGGCCGGCCCCTGGAGCTGGACTTCATTCCCGACGCCGAGGCCGAGGGCGGCTACGCGCGCCCGTTGACCGACGAGGAGAACGAGCGGGTGCGCGAGGCGCTCGCCGAGAGCGCGGCGAAGCAGGATGTGATCATCACCACGGCTCAGATCCCGGGCCGCCCGGCGCCGCTGCTGCTCACCGCGCAGGCGGTCGCGAACATGTCGCCCGGCTCGGTGATCATCGACCTCGCCGGCGACTCCGGCGGCAACTGCGAGCTCACCGAGGCGGGGCAGACGGTCGTCTCCGATAACGGCGTCAAGGTGATCTCCCCGGTCAACCTCCCGTCGGACATGGCCGCGCACGCGTCGCAGCTGTACGCCAAGAACATCGAGAACCTGCTCGGGCTGTTGATCGACGAGGAGGGCAAGCTCACCCTCGACTTCGACGACGACGTGATCGCCGGGGCCTGCATCACCCACGGGGGCGCGATCAAGAGCGAGCGCGCCGCCGGAAGCGAGCCCGGGTAGAAGTGGCCGCTTTCACGACAGCGCCAAGGAGGCACCGCTGATGGACGTGATCATCGAGATCACGATCTTCGTCCTCGCCGCGTTCGTCGGCTTCGAGGTGATCTCGAAGGTCCCGACGACTCTTCACACGCCGCTGATGAGCCAGACGAACGCGATCCACGGGATCGTGATGCTCGGCGGACTGATCGTGGTCGGCTTCGCCGACGACGGCCTCGAGAAGCTGATCGGCGTGATCGCGATCGCCTTCGGGACGATCAACATCGTCGGCGGCTTCATGGTCACCGACCGGATGCTGGGCATGTTCGCGCGCAAACCAAGGCCCGACGCGTCCTCCGCTCCGCGCCCGGGCGCGTCGGATCAAGAATGACCGCGCTGGCCGTGCTCGAGCCGGGCGGCGACGCCGCCACCTTCCTCTACATCGCCTCGTTCTCGCTGTTCATCTACGGCGTCCGCCGGGGCACCCACCCGACCACCGCCAAGCAGGGCAACCTGCTCGCCGCGGTCGGGATGGCGATCGCCGTGATCACCACGCTGCTGCTCGACGGGATCGGCAACTGGGGCCTGATCGTGGTCGGGCTCGCAATCGGGACCGCGGTTGGCCTGACCGCATCGATCCGGGTGCAGATGACCCAGATGCCGCAGATGGTCGCCCTCTACAACGGGGTCGGGGGCGGGGCGGTCGCGCTGATCGCGTGGTCGGAGTTCCGTCACGGTCTGACCGACATCGACGAGGGCCTGCTCGCCGAGATCCCGCTCGACAGCCTGATCCCGGTGCTGTTCAGCGCCGTCGTCGGCTCGGTCTCCTTTTGGGGCTCGAACATCGCCTTCGCCAAGCTCCAGGACCTGATCCCGACCCGGCCGCTCGCGGTCCCGGGCCAGCAGGTGATCAACGCCGTGCTTTTGATCGGGATCATCGCCGCTTGCGTGACGATCGTGCTCTCCAACGACGACCCCTCCCAGGGGCTGTTCATCGCCATCCTGATCGCGGCGGCGCTGCTTGGCAACCTGGTCGTGCTGCCGATCGGCGGCGCCGACATGCCGGTAGTGATCTCGCTGCTGAACGCGTTCACCGGCCTCTCCGCGGCGGCCGCGGGCTTCGCGCTCGACAACGTCGCGCTGATCGTCGCCGGCACGCTGGTCGGCTCCTCGGGAACGATCCTCACGCTCGAGATGGCGACGGCAATGAACCGCTCGGTCGCGAACATCCTGTTCGCCGGCTTCGGCGGCGTGCCGGCCGTCGCCGCCGGCGGCGAGGAGCGCCCCCACACCTCGATCGGCGCCCAGGACGCGGCGATCAAGCTCGCCTACGCCGACTCGGTGGTGATCGTCCCCGGCTACGGACTGGCGGTCGCCCAGGCCCAGCACGCGGTCAAGGAAATGGCAAACGCGCTCGAGAGGCGCGGCGTCGAGGTCAACTACGCGATCCACCCGGTCGCCGGCCGGATGCCCGGTCACATGAACGTGCTGCTCGCCGAGGCCGACGTCCCCTACGAGAAGCTCAAGGAGATGGACGAGATCAACCCCGAGATGCCGCGCACCGACGTCGCGGTGGTGATCGGGGCCAACGACGTCACCAACCCGGCGGCGAAGAACGACCCGGACTCGCCGATCGCCGGGATGCCGATCATCGAGGCCAACGAGGCCCATCAGGTGATTGTGATCAAGCGCTCGCTCTCGCCCGGGTTCGCGGGGATCGACAACGACCTCTTCTACGAGCCCAACACCTCGATGCTGTTCTCCGACGCCAAGCAGGCGGCGTCGGAGATCGCAGCCGAGATCGAGAACCTCTAGCCGCCGGTCGCCGAGGCGTTGGGCCCGGCCCTAGTCGCGCTGCTCGCGCTCGGCGCGGCGCCCGCGGCGCACGTGCGGCCAGGCCCAGCCGATCAGGGCGCCGAGCGCGCCCGCGATCAGCAGGGCGAAGATCAGCGGCGTCTGCGTCTCGGTGAACAAGAACTGGACCTCGACCTCCTGCGAGTTCTGGAGGAAGAAGACGAGCAGCACGATGACGGCTGCGGCGAGCACGTAGGTCCTCCAGCCGCGGCCCTCGCGGCGGGTGGCGCTGTCGATCGCGTTTCGCTGGTCGGCCACGGCGCGACTGTATCGCTTCGCCTGCGAGCCGCACTCGGCACCTTCGGCGCGCCAACCTCGCGCCGGCCGGAACTAGGTTCGCGCGGTGTCGAGCGAGTCCGGACAGTCGACGGTCGAATGGGTCGGGCTCGTCCTCCTGGTCGCGCTGGCGGTCGCCTCCGTGGGCGCCGCGCTCGGCCTCGCGATCCCCGGCGGCGAGCTGGCGACGGCGATCGCCTCGAGGCTCGTCTGTGCCGCCCAGCTGGGGGCGTCGTGCAACGGCGCGGCGAGTGAGCTGGCCGAGGCGTACGGGGCCTCGGGTGCCGCGCTGGTCGCCGCGCACGCGCCGCAGATCCGCTACGAGGACGGCATGCGCGCCCTGCCGGTCGACTACCGCCACTGCCGCGAGGACGCCTGCGCCAACGGGGCTCCCGGCCGAGTGCGGGTGGCGCGCTCGGTGACCGGCGAGCCGACGGTCGTCTTCACCCACCTGGTGGACTGTCGCGCCGGGTCGCGGACGCCGGGCGCGAGCTGCGACGGAGAGGCCGCCGGCAACCAGTACGTCCAGTTCTGGCTTTATTACCCCGGCAGCGCGACCGCCGAGGGGTCGGTGCCGGTGGTCAGCGGGGTTATCCGCGAGCTCTCGGCGGCCGTCGGCCATCCGAGTCATCACGCCGACGACTGGGAGTCGCTGCAGGTCCGCGTCCACCCGGACGGAAGCGCCGACCTGCGAGCCAGCGCTCACCACGGCTATGGCCCGGGCTGGCGGCCCGCGGACGAGTCCTCCTATACCGTGGCCGGTGGCAGCCACGCGGGCACGGTCGAGCCCGCCGACTTCGTCCGGGTCACGCCGCATCGCCGCCTCGGCCTGATCCCGCTCGAGCCGATCGCCGCCGACGATCCCGAGACCGAGTTCGCGATCACCCCGCCGTGGTACAAGCGCGTCTGGCTGGATCCGGAGTACGAGGGGGTGGACTGACGCGCGAGCGATCGGGGCTACGGCGGCGCGAACCGCGACCCCGCGGCTCAGCCGGGGGCGGCGATCTCCGGCACCTCGACGACGTAGAACCGGCTGCGCCCGATCTCCTCATCGCCGGCGTTCATGACCACGGCATGCGGGCCCTCGGTCGCGAAGGCGACGTTCGCGGCGAGCGAGAGGACGACGCGCTGGTCCTGTCCGGGAACGAGGCCGGGCGGGCGGCCGGTCTCGAGCTCGAACGAGAACTCGTCGCCGAGGCGCTCGCCGTCGGGGTCGTGGACCTCGAGCCGCATCGTCTGGCGCTCGTTGGTCTCCGACCACGGCACGTCGAGGCCGAAGGCGATCCCGAAGGTGTGCTCGGTCGGCAGCTCCGGGAAGCGCAGCATGTTCCAGCCGGCGCCCATCGCGTAGACCTTGCCGTTGAGCGCCTCGCTGTGGTCGGTGAGGATCAAGAAGCCGAGCTCCATCGACCCATTACAGCCGAGATCGCGGGGCGCCGAGGCGCAGGTCGTGGGCGGCAGGCGTGGCGCGGCTAGCGTGGCGGCATCCGCAGGGCGCCGTCGAGCCGGATCGTCTCGCCGTTCAGCATCGGGTTGGCGACGACCGCTGCGACCAGCTCGGCGTACTCGTCGGGCTCGCCGAGCCGCGACGGAAACGGGATCCCTGCCCCGAGCGCCTGGCGCGCCTCCTCGGGCAGAGCGCCGAGCAGCGGAGTGTCGAAGAGGCCGGGGGCGATCGTCATCACGCGGACGCCGCGCGCCGAGAGGTCGCGCGCCGCCGGAAGCGTCAGCCCGACGATCCCGCCCTTCGACGCGGCGTATGCCACCTGGCCGATCTGCCCCTCGAAGGCAGCGATTGAGGCGGTGTTGACGCACACGCCCCGCTCGCCTCCCTCATCGGGCTCGTTTCCGACCATCGCCGCGGCCGCCAGCCGCAGCACGTTGAAGGTGCCGATCAGGTTCACCTTGATCACGTTCGAGAAGATCTCGAGATCGTGAGGGCCGTCCTTGGAGACGGTGCGCTGCGCCCATCCGATCCCCGCGCAGCAGACCGAGATCCGCAGCTCCCTCGCGACGGTCGCCGCATCGACGGCCGCCTGGATCTGATCGGCTTCGAGCACGTTCGCCTCGACGAAGCTCGCCCCGTCCCCGAGCTCGGCGGCGAGCGCCTCGCCCTTGTCGCGGTTGAGGTCGGCGATCACAACGCCGGCTCCCGCGCCGTGGAGGCGGCGCGCCGTCGCCTCGCCGAGCCCGGAGGCGCCGCCCGCGACCAGCGCCGTGTGACCGTCGATCCGCATCGGCGGGGGAATCTACCCCGTCGCGGGTCTCGAGCCGTCAGGCCAGGCTCAAGCAGCGCCGGCAGCGGGAGCCAGCGCCTCGATCAGCTCGCCGAGCCCGTCGGGCGTCGTGATCGGCGTCAGCACCGGACAGGTGATCCCGCCGGCGACGAACTCGTCGAGACGAGCGCGCATCCCCTCCGGCTCGCCGAGGATGAACATCTCCTCGATCAGCCGCCACGGGGCAAGCTCGGCGGCGCGCCGGCGATCCTTGGCGTCCCAGGCCTCGCACATCTCCGCGATCGCCTCACCGTGGCCGAGCCAGCGGTAGAAGTCGGCGTACACGGGCACGGTGACGTAGGAGGAGAACATGAACCGCGCCAGCGGCTCGATCTGCTCGCGCTCGCCCGGAAGGCAGAAGAACCGGCAGAGCAGCTCGAATCCCTCCGGTGCTCCGTCGAGTTGCTCGGCGACGCGCGGCAACCCGGAGATCGGCAGGAAGTTGGTGAACGCGCCGTCGGCCTTCGCGATCGCCAGCCGCAGCATCCTGCCGCGCAGCGCGGCGAGCACGATCGGAACCCGCGGCGGCGCCTGCTCGAGCTTGAAGCCACCTTCCACGCGCTCGCCGGCGAGCGCCGGGCGCAGGAAGTCGACCGTCTCCGAGACCTTGCTCAGCGGCCGCTCGAAGGCGATCCCGTTCCAGCCCTCGACGATCCGGTCCGATGAGGCACCGATCCCGAGCACGAAGCGGCCGCCGCTGGCATCGGCGAGCGCGGCGGCCTGCTGGGCGAGCAGCGCCCGGCCACGTTGGAAGACCCCGACGACGCCGGTGCCGAGCCTGAGCGAATCGGTCCAGGTCGCGGCAAGCGCCAGCGGAGTGAACCCGTCCGGGCCATTGGTCTCGCCGCTCCACAGATCCGTGTAGCCCGCGGCCTCGGCGCGGCGAACGAGGTCGGCGTGCTCGCGCAACGGGATCGCCGGCAGCGGCAGCGTCAGTCCCCAGCGGCTCATCCGACGCGAGCCTATAGATAGGTCGGATAGGCTCGCGGCGGCGTGGACTTCTCGCGGCTGAACTCCGGGCGGGTGATGATTGGCGGCACCGCCTCGATCCTGTTGATCGTCTCGATCCTCTTCCTACCCTGGTACTCGCTCGACCACAATCCGCAGCGGGTCGTCGACGGGCCGGATTTCAACCCCGACTCGTTCATCTGCGGCGAGGGCGACTTCAGCTGCACCGGCTTCGACACCTTCCCGATCATGCGCTGGCTGCTGCTGCTCGCCGCGGTCGCGCCGCTGATCCTCGGCTACATCATCGTTCGCGGCCACAAGCTCTCGTATCCCCCGGGAGAGATGACGATGCTCGCCGGGTTCGTGGCCTTCGTCCTGGTGCTCTACAACGGCATCATCGACAAGCCGGGCAGCGGCCCGGCCGAGATCGGCGTCAGCCTCGATTACGGCTATTACGTGGCGCTGTTGAGCGCGCTCGCGATCGCCGCGGTCGGTTTCACCCGCTCGCTGGAGAGCGGGCCGCGCAAGACCCGCAAGGCGCCCGGCACCGTCTGACGTGGATACGCTCCGGCGATGTCGGTGATCTCCCACGACGTGCGCTCGGGCGCGACGCCGGATCGCAACCTGGCGCTCGAGCTCGTCCGCGTGACCGAGGCCGCGGCGCTGGCCGCGGCGCGATGGGTCGGCAAGGGCGCCAAGGAGTCCGCCGACGGGGCGGCCGTCGACGCGATGCGCCTGCTGCTCGACACGGTGCCGATGGACGGGATCGTGGTCATCGGCGAGGGCGAGAAGGACGAGGCCCCGATGCTCTACAACGGCGAACGGATCGGCGATGGCAGCCCGCCGGAGGTCGACATCGCGGTGGACCCGCTCGAGGGCACCACGCTGACCGCCCGTGGGATGCCCTCGGCGCTCTCGGTGATCGCCCTCGCCGAGCGCGGGACGATGTTCGATCCCGGGCCGTGCGTGTACATGGAGAAGATCGCCGGCAGCTCGCAGATCGCCGACTGCCTCAGCCTCGACGATCCGCTCTCCGAGGTGATCGGACGGGTCGCCGAGCGAAAGGGAAAGCCGGTCGGCGACGTAACCGTGATCATGCTCGACCGCCCACGCCATGAGCGGTCCGTGGCGGAGATCCGCGAGGTCGGGGCGCGCATCCGCTTGATCAGCGACGGCGACGTCTCGGCGGCGCTGTTCGCCGTCTCCGCCGAGGCGGGCGTCGACTTGCTCTGGGGGATCGGCGGCACTCCCGAGGGCGTGCTCTCCGCGGCGGCGATCAAGTGCCTGGGGGGGCAGCTTCTCGGCCGCCTGTGGCCGCGCGACGACTCCGAGCGGGACGCCGCCGTCGGCGCCGGCTACGACCTCGACGAGATCCTCGACGTCGACCGGCTCGTCTCCGGCAAGGACGTCTTCTTCGCCGCCACCGGCGTCACCGACGGTGATCTCCTGCAGGGCGTCCGCTACACCACCGGCGGCAAGGCGACCACCGAGTCGCTGGTGATGCGCTCGCGCTCGGGCACCGTGCGGACGGTCTCGGCCCGCCACGACCAGGCGAAGCTGCGCGAGGTCACCGGTGGGCGCTACGACTGAGCCCTAATCGAGCTCCGCGAACGCCCGCGCCCTCTCCTCCTCGACGCCGCCGGTGTCGTGGAGCTCGTAGCGGACCGCGTTGATCACCGCCCCGGCCATCAGCGCGAGGCTGATCAAATAGAACCAGAGCAGGGCGACGAGGATGAACCCGAGCGCACCGCCGAGCGCGTCGACGTTCGACTGCGTCAGGTAGAAGGGGAAGGCGGCGTTGGCGACCGCCATCGTCACGGTGACGAACAGCGCCCCCGGCCACACCCCGGGCCACGGGACATGGCCCTTGGGCACGACGTAGTAGATCAGCGCGCAGATCGCAAACGTGATCAACAGGGCCACGGCGAGCACGGCGAGGCTGCGCAGCCCCGCGATCTCGTCGAGCCCGAACGGCAGGTCATCGGCGCTCGATGCGAGGATTCCCTCGGCGATTGGGACGACGACGCTGGCGGCGAGGAAGAGCGTCACCACGAGCAGCATCACCAGCGCGAAGCGCTTCTGCTCGACCCACCCGCGGCACTCGACGTGGTAGATGCGGCAGAACGCCGTGTCCATCGCGCCCCAGAACGAGGCGCCGATCCAGATCGCACCGATCGCGGCGACGACGCCGATCGTCGTCGAGCTGTCGCGGACCCGGTCGACGACGCTGGTCAGCGAGTCCTGCTCGGCGGCGGGGAAGATGCTCTGCAGGTCCCTGAGCACGGTGGCCTCGACGTCGGGGTTCTGGATCACCTGGCCGAACACGAACAGGAGCAGGAGCGCGAACGGGAACAGCGCGAGGGCGAGGTTGTAGGCGACCATCGCCGCCAGCCCGGTGACGTTCTCACGGTACGCGCGCTCCCAGAGGACGCGAAGCAAGCGAACCGATCCGTGCGCGGAGACCGAGGAGCCAGTCTCCGCGAGCGTCAACGCTCCCCCGGGTTCCCTCGCAGCGCCTCGATGGCTCGGTTCGCGAGGCGGACGCCGATCGTCGCGGCCTCCGCGGCGGCGGCGATCCCGGCCCAGGCGACGTCCTCGATCCCGGCGCCCTGCCGGTGCTCGGCGGCCGGCGTCGGGCTCGGTGCCGGTCGCTCGCGTGCCTGCCCCGCAGAGCTCGTCGCCTGCGCGGCCCGTCTGCGCTTGGCGGTTGTGGCGGAGCGCTTGCGAGCCGAGGCGGCGGTCGCCGTGGGCTTCGGCTCCGCGGCGCGGTCGGCGCCCGCGCGCCGCGGGCTGCGGGGGCCCGGCCGCGAGTCGGGCAACTTCGCGAACACGCCGCTCGGCCGCTCGCCGGGCTCGTTCGAGGGGTTGCGGTCGTCGCTCACGGTTCGTATTCCAGCGCGATTCGCGGACGCTCGCGTTGCGATTCACCGTAACAAGGCCCGGGTATCAGGGTTAAGGGGTTCTCACAGCCCTGCCACGGGCGACCCAAGCGGCGCGCAAATCCCCCGCACAGAGCGGCTTTCCCTTGACTTCAGAAAATATAGTGGGTAGGATACGAACGCGCGTTTGAGCTTTATCCGCCGCTGCCTGGACGATCGGCTCCGGAGGTCGCTGGTCGGCTCCGGCCGGCTTGAGATACGTCCGGTGGCGGAGGCTGGGCTGTCGGGACCTACCGGGGCACCCGAATCGAGACCAGGCGCACATCCACCGGACCGATGAGACCAGGAAGGAAGACGTAGCCAACCGATGCTGATCGCGGAACTTCAGGAGCTCGAGGAAGTCAAGAACCTCGTCACCAAGGGGCAGGCGGAGGGCGTGATCGCTTATGGCGAGGTCGCGCAGGCGCTCGCCGAGGTCGAGGTCGACGAGGGCGACATCGAGGAGCTCTACGGCTATCTCGAGGGCCAGGGAGTCGAGATGGTCGACGACGTCGATCCGGCGCAGGCTTCGACGGCCGACGCCGAGCGCGCAGAGCCGAAGCGCGGCAAGCGCCGCCAGAAGGCCGCGCTCGACCTGAAGCCGGACATGACGACCGACTCGCTGCAGCTCTTCCTCAAGGACATCGGCAAGGTCAGGCTGCTGACCGCACAGGAGGAGGTCGACCTCGCAAAGCGGATCGAGCGCGGCGACCTCGACGCGAAGCAGAAGATGGTCGAGTCCAACCTGCGGCTCGTCGTCTCGATCGCCAAGAACTACCGCAACCAGGGCCTGCCCTTCCTCGATCTGATCCAGGAGGGCACCCTCGGCCTCGTCCGCGCCGCCGAGAAGTTCGACTACCGCAAGGGCTTCAAGTTCTCCACCTACGCAACCTGGTGGATCCGCCAGGCGATCGCTCGCGCGCTCGCCGACAAGGCGCGCACGATCCGGATCCCGGTCCACGTGGTCGAGAAGCTGAACAAGATCGGCCGCGCGGAGCGCAAGCTGGTCACCGAGCTCGGCCGTGAGCCGACTCCCGACGAGATCGCCGAGGTAACCGGGATCGATCCCGACGAGGTCGACCAGATCAAGCGCTCGGCCCAGGCTCCGGTCTCGCTCGAGAAGCCGGTCGGCGACGAGGAGGAGTCGGAGTTCGGGCAGTTCATCGCCGACGAGAAGGCCGAGTCGCCGTTCGAGCGCGCCGCCGACCTGCTCACCAAGGAGGCGCTGCGCGAGGCGCTGGAGAACCTCTCCTACCGCGAGCGTCGCGTGCTCGAGCTCCGGTACGGGCTCGGCGGCGAGCATCCGCGGACCCTCGACGAGGTCGGCCGGACTTTCAACGTCACCCGCGAGCGCATCCGGCAGATCGAGAACCAGTCGCTGAAGAAGCTCCAGTCGCTGGCCGAGGCGCAGAAGCTCCGGGAAGTCGCCTGACGGAGCGCCCCGGCGTTCCCCGGCGCCGTTGGTAGCGCCCGGGGCCCGCCCGAGGTCGCGGCGAAGCGGCTCGGCCGACTGAGCTCCGGGTGGCGCCGCTACGGTTCGCCGCTCGTGGCGGGGTCGAGACGACAAGCGGCGGTCGCGGTGGCGCTTGCCGTCTGCCTGGTCGCACTTGTCGCGGCGGTGCCCGGCGGCGCCCGCGAGGCCGGCGCGGACGAACTGCGACCCAACTTCGTCGTCGTCATGAGCGACGACCAGGGCCCGGGGATGCAGAGGGCGTTGCCGGCGTTGCGGCGCCGCATCGCCAGCCGGGGGACCAGCTTCACGAACGCGTTCGCGAGCTATCCGCTTTGCTGCCCGGCGCGCGCGACGCTGCTCACCGGCGAGTACGCCCACAACCACGGCACGAAGGGAAACAACGCTCGCAGCGGCGGCGGCTGGCGGGCGTTGATCGACCCGAAGAAGAACCTCGCCGCGTGGCTGCAGGCGAACGGCTACGACACCGGATTCGCCGGCAAGTGGCTGAACGGCCTGCGCACGCCGCACCGAGCTCCGGCGGGCTGGGATCGGTGGTCGGCGCTGGTCGGCGAAGGCGGCGATGGGCTCTCCTCCTACTACGACTTCGACGTCTTCGAGCCGGACGGTTCGCCGCGCCATTTCGGCACCCGCGCCGCCGACTATCAGACCGACGCGCTCACCCGCGAGTACGCGTTGCCGTTCATCGACGCCCACGCCGGTGCCCCCGCGCCGTTCTTCCTCTGGCTCGCCTACCACCCGCCGCACTTCGGGCTCGGGCGCTCCGATCGCGCCGGACGGAGGTGCTCGACCGGCCCGCCCGGGAAGCGAAGCGGGGCGCAGAGCGCGATCCCGCCGCCGCGCTACGCCACCCGGTTCGCCGGTGCACAGCCGCCACGACCGCCCTCGTTCGACGAGCGCGACGTCTCCGACAAGCCCGATGCCGTGCGCAGCCGGCCGCCGCTCACCGATGACGATCTGGCGCGGGTCGGGCGCGACTACCGTTGCGGGCTCGCCGCCCTGTTGGCGCTCGACGACTCGGTCGGCTCGATCGTCGACGAGCTGCGCGCGACCGGGCAGCTCGGTCGCACCGTGATCCTGTTCACCTCCGACCAGGGCGTGATGGGAGGCGAGCACCGGATCGCGCGCGGCAAGAACAAGCCGTATGAGGAGGCGATCAGGATCCCGCTCGTCGTCCGCGGGCCCGGGGTCGCCGCCGGTCGCGAGCTCGCAGCCCCGGTGGCGAACGCCGACATCGCCGCGACGATCCTCGACCTCGCCGGCGCCACCATGCCGGCCGAGCTCGCGCGACCGCTCGACGGCGTGTCGCTGGCGCCCGCGCTCGCGGGGGCCGAGCCCCCGGCCGACCGGGCGATCCCGATCGAGGGCCGCGAGAACACCACCCGAGCCAAGCGAGGGTTCAAGGTCCGCTCCTACGTCGGCGTGCGAACCGCCCGCTACGCCTACTTCGAGCACCGGCGGGCGCGATTCGCGACCGCCGCGGCCGCCGACGACGCCGCGATCGGCGCCGGCCGGACCCCCGAGCGCGAGCTCTACGACCTCGCGCGCGACCCGTACGAGCTGCGCAACGCCGTCCGCGATCGCGGCTACGCCCGGACGAGGGCGGCGCTGGCGCGCCTCACGCGCAAGCTCGAGAAGTGCTCGGGGGCGGCCTGCGTGGTCGGCGAGCGGGTGCCGGGCCCCGCGCGGCGACGTGCCGAGCCCGGCTGAAGCGAAGCGGCCAGCCGACAGCGCCCGAGCGGCATCGAGCCGCGATCGACGCCGAGCGGCCGACCACGAAACCGGTCGCGCCGAGCTACTTCAGTTCGTAAAGCGTTGGGCTATACTGGGCTTCGCTGGCCGGGAGACCTGCGAGGGAATCCTCTCCCTCCCGGCCCTCGAACGATGACGGATCCCAGCTGTCCAGTCTGTCGCACGGCCGAGATCATCTCCGGCAAGTGGACGCTCCTCGTGATTCGCGACCTCGCCGAGGGCAGTCGCCGGTTCTGTGAGCTCGAGCGCTCGCTCGAGGGAATCAGCCCCCGAACCCTGTCGCTTCGGCTGCGGGCGCTCGAGGAGCACGAGATCGTCGAGCGCCACACCTACCCGGAGGTCCCGCCGCGGGTCGAGTACGCGCTCACCGAGAAGGGCCGCGCGCTCGCGCCCCTGATCGAGGACATGCGCCGCTACGGAAGGCGGTGGCTGTTCAGCGGATCGCCGGGCGCCGATCGGCGACAGAGCGCCCGCAGCACCGTCGCCGTCTGAGCCGCGCCGGGCCGGGCGGCGCGGATAGCGTGTCGGTCCGTGAACGCGCCTCGGTTCCAAGCGCTCGCCGACAAGCGCGACCTCGACCATTACGAGCCCTCCTACGCGCTCGCCGGCGAGTTCATCGGCGACGCGCACCGCGACGCACCCGAGCTCGTCCGCGCGATTCCAGGCTGGCTGCGCGACGAGGACGTCCTGAAGCTGTACGAGCTCGCCTACTTCGCCGCCGGGCCGATCCTCGATGTCGGCACGCATCGGGGCAAGTCGGCGGTGGTGATCGCGGCCGCGGTCGCCGAGGCGAACGCCGGCGCGCCGGTGATCTCGCTCGACATCGACGCGTCGGCGATCGCCGACGCCTCGGCGATCCTCGCCGCGCATGGACTCGGTGACCGCGTGCTGCTCTTCCGAGCGACGCTGAGCCGATTCCTAGCGCGGGCGAAGTGCCTGCGCCCGGCGCTCGTCTTCCTCGACGCCGATCACAGCCGCCGCGGCGTCGCCGAGGACCTCGCCGCGCTCCGGCTCTGCGTGCCCGCGAACGGCCTCCTCTTGCTCCACGACTACAACGATCCACGAAATCACGATCCGCGCGAGCCTGATTACGGCGTCGCCGGGGCGGTGGCCGAGAGCTGGCTCGCGCACGAATGCGAGTTCGCCGGCGTGTTCGGTGCCTGCGGGCTGTTCCGGCGCCGCACGGACCCCGACGGCGAACCGCCCGGCGCACCGGTCATCGACCTCGGCGGCGAGCCGGCGAGCAACTGGATCGCGCGCAGGGCGATCGGCGGCCTGATGCGCCGCCGCGCCCGCCGTCGCGGGGGCTGACGCAGCGCCGCTCGCCCCTGCAAGAGAGCTTGCAGTGAAGGATGCGCTCGCACCGGGCGGAACAGGTCAGCCATGCGCGACCTGGTGGTTCGAGAGGCGTTGGTGGCGATGGCCCGCGACGCGGCCAAGTGCCTGCACGGCCTCGTCGCCGCGGGCGAGGAGATTCCGTACGAGGTACGCGAGCCGGGCGATGGCTCGCCCCTCTGTCGCTATCAGCCGCTGACGGAGCGGTTCGTCCGCGACCACGCCGGCGAGCTGCGCCGGCTCGACTCCTTCGGCGCAGCCTGCGCGGCGCTCGAGACGACCGACGTCGCCGGCCCGTATCTCGAGCAGATGGGGATCGCGGCGCCGCCCGAGCCGCGCCGGCGCGCCGAGCTGGCGGGCCTCGCGTTTCTCTGCCGAGTGTGGATGGACACCTCCGACTTCTCCCTCGACGACGAGCGCCTCGAGGCCTCGATCGAGGAGCTTCAGGCGCGCGCCGAGGTCGAGGCGGGCCAGATCGAGGTGATCGTGCCGCTGCGGGGCCTGCAGGTGCCGCTCGCTCGCCTCGATCTCGCGACGGCGTCGATCGTCCGCGCCGATACCGTCGACGTGCCCGCCGAGGCACGGGCCAACGAGGGCCTCGGGGTCTCGCCCTGGGAGCCCGCCTTCCTCGCCGTCGTCCGCGTCGCGGACCGGATCGGCGACGACGATGCGCCCGACGCCGGCGTCGACGCGGTCGAGTCCTTCCGCCGCCTGGTGACCACCCTGCGACTGTTCAAGGACGGCGGCGTCGGACTCGGGCCGCACGCCTGGACCCGGATCGCCGGCGATCGCTGGCGCCGGATCGCGACCGGATCGGGCCGGCCTCGCCCCGGCGGCTACCGGCTTGCCGACGGCGAGCTCGGCGAGCTGGTCGCCTTCTCCCGCGCACTGAGCGCGCCGGGAACGCCGTTCGAGCGCCGGCTCGCGGGCCGGCCCGGCTTCGCCACCGCGCTCGGACGGGCGATCAACCGCTTCGAGGCGGGGCTGGAGAGAAACGTCGTCGTCGAGGCCCTCAACGACCACCTGCTCGCGCTTCGCTTCCTGCTCGAGGGCGGCGGCCCGGCGCAGCTCGAGCTTCCGATGCGGGTCGCGGCGCTGTGCGCCGAGCCCGAGCACCGCGGCGAGGTGAAGGCCGTCGTCGATCGAGCCATCGGCCTCGAGCGCGAGCTGTGGAGCGGCGAGCCGGCGGGCGGCAGCTCGCCGGCGACGCCCGCCGAGACGGCCGCGGCGCTCGAGGAGCTGCTGCGGGCGATCCTCAAGGACGCCGCCGTCGGCCACCTGGGCTCCGACCTGCGGTCGACCGCAGACGAGATTCTGCTCGCCGACGGCCTCGCGGTCGGCGAGGGATCGGTCGAGCAGCGGGGCGGGACAACGGAATGGGATCTGGAGCCGATCAGCGCCGAGCCCTTCGCCCGGGAGGCTGCCGGGGACGCGGAGGCCCTCGCGGCCGTCGAGCGGGAGGAGGTTTCCGACCTCGACTCGCGAATCACCCCGGAACCGAGCCACGAGCCGGAGGAGGAGATGGTGATCGAGAGGGCACGAGAGATCTTTGGCGGACGGGAAGAGCGCGAGACGCAGGTCCTCGAGGCGGTGCCGGGCCCGGTCGGCTACGCCGCTGAGGAGGATTCGGCGGCGGTGCGCGAGTCCGAGGAGCGCGGCCTCGACAGTCCGGTGCTGCGACTGATCGAGCAGACCCGCGCCGAGCGCCGCGCCCATCACGATCGCGTCGCGGGTCTGTTCCCGCGTCCCGAGACCACGGAGTGGAACGTGCGCGAGATCGCTTACGACCGCTCCCGCCGCGCCGGCGCCTCATCCCAGGCCTCCTAGTACTTCCTCCGATCACCCCCAGGAAGAGCAGGCCAGGCCACCGGGCGCAGCTCGGTGGCTTCGGCCTGTGCGCATCGGGTTCCGTCGGCCGGCCGCCGCGATCGCCGCGCCGGCGTTCGCGCTCAGGAGGCGACGATCGCCGCTCGTTCCTCGGCGCCCGATGCGAACAGGTAGCGGTTGACCTCCATCAGCCCGGCGAGGTCGTGGACGTCCTCGTCGAAGTAGGGGACCTCGATCACCGAGCTCGTTCGCATCTCGCGCCGTCAGTCGCTCGATGTTGCGCCGGTCGCTCCTCGCGAGGGCGCGGAAGTCGCCGAAGTTGGCGGCCACCCGCCGGGCGAGCTCCGTGTCGCCCAGCGATTCGCCGAGCTCGTCGACAAGGCCGGCGTCGCCCTCGGCACCAGCGCCCTCGTAGTGGACCTTGTTGACGATCACGCCGCCGAACGGCATCTGCGCCTCGAGCAGCTTGCGATGGAAGTAGACCGCCTCGGAGATCGGCTCCCCCTGCGGCCCGCAGACGACGAGGAACGAGGTCCCGGGATCGGCGAGCAGCTCGTTCACGCGCCGGGCGCGTTCGCGGAACCCGTCGACCATGCCGCTGAACGCCTGGAAGAACTCGGCCAGGTCCTCGAGCAGGTCGACGCCGGTGATCCGGCGCAGGACCGAGAACATCATCGAGGCGCCGCGGCCGAAGACGCGCATCCCGAGGCCCGCCGGCTTCATGAACACCTGCAGTGCCCTGCCCTCGATGAACTGCGTCAGCCGTTTCGGGGCGTCGAGGAAGTCGAGCGCGTTGCGCGACGGCGGCGTGTCGAGCACGAGCAGGTCGAAGCGGCCCTCGGCGTGGATCTCGTACAGCTTCTCCATCGCCATGTACTCCTGCGAGCCGGCGAGCGCCGAGGACAGCTGCTGGTAGATCCGGTTCGAGAGGATGCGCTCGCGCGTTTCGGCGTCCGGCGCGTGTTCGCGCACCACCTGGTCGAAGGTCTGCTTCGCGTCCAGCATCATCGCCCAGAGCTCGCCGTCGCCCGGATCGACCCCCGTCGCCGCGAACAGGCGCGGGTCGACCCGGCGCTCGGCGTTGCCGAGCTCGGGGAGCCCGAGCGAGTCCGCGAGCCGCTTCGCCGGGTCGATGGTCAGCACCGCGACCCGCTTTCCCCGCGCCGCCATCCCGGCTGCGATCGCCGCCGCCGTCGTCGTCTTGCCGACCCCGCCCGAGCCGGCGCACACGCAGACCCGCTTTGCATCCAAGAGCTCTGCGATGCCCGGCATCACGCCACCTCGCCCACCAGCGTGCCGATCTCCTCGACGCCGACGGTGGGGGCGAACAGAAATGGGAGCGTGCCCACCGGAGCCGCGCAGATCTCCTCGAGACGGGCTAGCTGCTCGCGCTGGCTGCGGGCCCGGCGCGCCTCGCTGAGCGCCGCGCGGCAGGCCGCGCGCGCGGCCCCGTTCGCCCGCTCGGCGGTCGCCGCGATCCGCGACAGCTCCTCGTCCTCGAAGCGCTCCGGGTAAAGGCCGTTGCAGTAGACCCGGTCGACCGCGATCCCGACCTCGTCGGCGAGGTCGCGCTCGAGCTTCGCCGTCTCGTTGACCGGCATCTCCTCTGGGAGGGAGACGACCGCGACCCCGGTCCGCTCGCGGTCGCGGATGAACTCGTCGAGCGCCTCGGCCTGCTGGCGCATCGGCCCGACGCGGGCGACGTTCGCGAACGTGCGCGGGGTCTGCAGAAAGCCGACCCCATGGCCGGTCGCCGGGGCGTCGACGATCACGGTGTCGTAGCGGCGCCCGCTCTTCACCTTGCGATCGTCGAGGGCCAGCTCCCAGATCTTCCCGATCGTGACCAGCTCCTTGAGGCCCGGGGTGGCGGCCGTCAGGTAGGTGAAGATCCGCGAGCGAAACAGCAGGTCGCGCATCGCCTTCACCTTCAGCTGAAGCAGGACGTACTCGCGCATCGACTCGTCGGGATCGATCGAGATCGCCCACAGGTTCTCGGCCATCTCGACCTCGTGGTATCCGATCTCGGAGCTGTGGAAGACGTGGGAGAGGTGCTCGGAGGAGGCGACCTCGCAGAGGATCGTCCTCTTTCCCCGGCCCGCGGCGGCGAGCGCGAGCGCGAGCGAGACGGTGGACTTGCCGACGCCCCCCTTGCCGGTCACGATCACCAGCCGTTTGTCGAGCAGCCCCGTCATGCCGCCATCTTTCCAGGGTGGGCCCGATCGGCGCCGCGACCGGGCGCGCGGCTTGCGGCCGGATTGTGTGCACGGGAAGGAAAGCCGCGGGCGCGTGCGAATAGTCGCGAACGTATGGGACTTTTCAGCCGCGGCAACCGCCCCGACCACGATCGATCGAAGGGCTCTGAGAGCCCGTCGCCGAACGCCACCCCGCCCGCGCCCGAGCCGGTCAGCGCGCCCGAGCCGGCGCGCGCCGGCGCCGCGCGCCCGAGCCCGAGGCGCCCGCCGCTGCGGCACAGCAGCCACCGGCCCCGGCTGCCGCGACGAGCCCGGAGCCGACCGGCGCCGGCCCCTCCCCGGCGAGCCCCGAGCCCGTCGATGCCTCGGCGGTCCGGGAGGAGCCGACCGGGTCAGCGGCGCGTGGCCGGGAGGCGACGCCGCCGCCGCCGAATCCGGTCCCCGAGCCGGAAGCCGACGAGGATCTGCGGATCACGGCCAACCAGGCGATCGCCCCCCGCCGTGCCCCGAAGCCCCCGGCGCCGGTCGGCGAGGGCGCCGAGGACGCGCACCGAGCGCGCCAAGGTGATCAGCTTCGCCAACCAGAAGGGCGGGGTGGCGAAGACGACCTCGACCCTGAACCTCGCGGTCGCCTTTGCCGAGTCCGGGCACCGTGTCCTCTGCGTCGATCTCGACCCACAGGGCAACCTGACGATGAGCCAGGGGATCGACCCCGACAAGGTCGACAAGTCGATGTTCGACGTGCTCGTCCACCACATCCCGATCCGGGAGGCCATCCAGCACAAGGAGATCGACATCGCGGTGTCGTCGATCGACCTCGCCGGCGCCGAGATCGCGATGTCCACCCAGATCGGCCGCGAGCGCTCGCTCGAGAAGGCGCTCGACGCGATCGCCGAGGACTACGACTTCATCTGCATCGACACGCCGCCGAGCCTCGGGCTGCTGACGGTCAACGCGCTGACGGCATCCGACAAGGTGATCGTCCCGGTCCAGTGCGAGTACCTGTCGATGCGCGGACTGCTCCAGCTTCAGAACACGCTCGACATGATCCGCGAGAACCTCAACCCGCGGGTCGAGATCGAGGGCATCCTGCCGACGATGCTCGACTCTCGCACGGTCCACGCGAAGGAGGCGGTCGAGATCCTCGAGGAGAACTTCGGCGACCTCGTGTTCGAGACCCGAATCCGCAAGGCGATCAAGTTCGCCGAGGCCCCGGTCCGCGGCTCCAGCGTCCTCAAGTACGATCCGAAGGGCAACGCCGCCGACTACTACCGCCAGCTGGCCGAGGAGGTTCTGACGAATGGCGCGTCGTAAGCGGGCCAGTATGAGGGAGGGCCCGCTAGCCGATCTCTTCCGCTCGACCGTCGAGCCCGAGGACCCGCCCGAGGCGCCGCCGCGCGCCGAGCGCACCTCCGGCGAGGAGACCAACGTGATGCCGGAGGCGTCGACCGCCCCCGCCGGAGACCGCGGAGCCGGCGCCGGCGCCGGCCGCCGATGCGCCCTTCGACCGTGCCGAGGAGGAGCAGGCGCCGAGCGAGGAGGAATCTGTGCGCGCCTACCGCGGCGACTCGCCGCCCGGCGCCAAGGAGCGACTCTCGCGGATCTTCTCCGACGACGTGCTCGACGTCGAGGGCCCCGCCTACGGACGCGAGGAGCCCCGCTATGGAGCCGTCGGCTCCGGCGCTGAGCCGACCCCGCACTCCCCGGTGATCCGCGTCGTCGGAATCGGCGGAGCGGGCGTCAACGCCATCAACCGCATGGTCGAGGCCGGTGTCCCGGGCGTCGAGTTCATGGCCGTGAACACCGACCTGCAGTCGCTGCAGCAGTCGAACGCCGACGTCACCGTGCACCTCGGCAGCGGCATGGCCCGCGGTCTCGGCGCCGGCTCGAACCCGGACCTCGGATACCGGGCGGCGTTCGAGGAGCAGGACAAGATCAAGCGGCTGCTCAAGGGCTCCGACATGGTCTTCATCACCGCCGGCGCCGGCGGTGGCACCGGAACCGGCGCGGCGCCCGTGCTCGCGCGCCTGGCGCGCGACGTCGGCGCGCTCACGGTTGGCATCATCACGAAGCCGTTCAAGTTCGAGGGCACGCGTCGGCAGAGCCAGGCCGACGACGGGATCAAGCAGCTCGGAGCCGAGGTCGACACGCTGATCGTCGTCCCGAACGAGCGGCTGCTCACCGTGCTCGCGAAGACGACGACGATGATGGAGGCATTCCAGGTCGCCGACGACGTGCTTCGCCAGGGGGTCCAGGGCATCTCCGAGCTGATCACGCTGCCCGGGATGATCAATCTCGACTTCGCCGACGTGCGCACGACGATGCGCGACGCCGGCCACGCGCTGCTCGGGATCGGGATGGGAACGGGCGAGAACCGCGCCATCAATGCCGCCGAGAGCGCGGTCTCCTCGCCGCTGCTCGAGACCTCGGTCGCGGGGGCGCGGTCGATCCTGCTCTCGATCACCGGCGGCACGGACCTGAGCCTGATCGAGGTCTCCGAGGCGGCGAAGGTCGTTCAGGAGGCGGCGCACCCGGACGCCAACATCATCTTCGGGGCGAACATCGACGACACGGTCGACGACGAGGTCTGGATCACCGTGATCGCGACCCGGTTCGACGGCACGCAATTCGGCCGTGGCGCGGCGGCCGGCGAACGCGGCGCGCTGACCACGGCCGAGAGCTCCCGGCGACGGCCGGCCGAGCGGCGACCGGAGCGCTCTCGGCAGCTCGAGTCCCCGGCGCGCGACGTCGAGCTCGACGTACCCGAGTACGTCCCCGGCCGCTAGTCGACCGTCGGGCGCAGCCCCTAACGTGCGGGCGATGAGCTCGCGCGGGGTCGTGGCCGCAGGTCATCCGCTGACCGCCGAGGCGGGGGCGCGGGTGCTTCGCGAGGGCGGCAACGCGGTCGACGCCGCGGTCGCCGCGGCGATCACCTCGTTCGTCACCGAGAGCCCGCTGACCGGCCTCGGCGCGGGCGGGTACATGCTCGTCCACGGCGGCGACGCGCCGATCGTGCTCGACTTCTTCGTCGCCGCGCCGGGCGGTGCCCAGCGCCGCTCCGAACTGGTTCCGATCCCGGTCTACTTCACGCCCGAATCGGTGCAGGTCTTCCACGTCGGCCCGGCCTCCTGCGGGATCCCGGGCACGCCGGCGGGGCTGGTCGAGGCCGCTGCGGCGGTTCGGGAGCGTGCCGCTCGCCGAGCTCGCGGCGCCCGCGGCCCGCCTCGCCCGTGACGGGGTCGAGATCAACGGCGAGCAGGCGTACTTCGTGCGCATCCTCGAGCCGATCCTCACCCATTACGACGAGGGACGGAGGATCTACGCGCCCGGCGGCAATCTCCTCACCGAAGGTGAGATCTTCCGATTCCCCGAGCTCGGCGACGCGCTCGAGCGGCTCGGCGCCGAGGGCTCGGAGCCGTTCTACGCCGGCGAGATCGGGATGGCGATCGCCGAATGGGTCCTGGAGCGCGGCGGCTCGCTCGCGCCGGCCGACCTCGAGGGATATGAGCCGATCGCGCGTGAGCCGGTGCTGGCGCGATTTCGCGGCTGCGACGTGCTCACCAACCCGCCGCCGTCATCGGGCGGGATCCTGATCGCCTACGCGCTGGAGTTGCTCGATCGCTCCGCGCGCCCGCTGCCCGACGTCGAGCAGATCGTCGCCGCGATGCGGGCCGCCCAGGAGCAGCGCACGGAAAAGTTCCTCGCCGGTCTGCAGGCGAGCGGATTCGCCGCCGCGTTCCTCGAGGCGGCGCGCCTCGACGCGGCCGCCGATCGGCTCGGCTCGACGACCCACATCACCGCCGTGGACGCCGAGGATCGTTGCGCGAGCATCACCTGCTCGAACGGCACTGGATCGGGCGTCCTCGTCCCGGGCACGGGCGTTCACGTCAACAACATGCTCGGCGAGGAGGACCTCAACCCGCACGGCTTCCACCGCCACGAGCGCGGGCGCAGGCTGCCGTCGATGATGTCGCCGACCGTGGTGCTCCGCGACGGCGACCTGCAGGTGGGGCTCGGAAGCGGCGGCTCGAACCGGATTCGCTCGGCGATCCTGCAGACGATCGTCAGGATCCTCTGCGACGGGCTCGACGTCGCCGATGCGGTGGTCGCGCCTCGAGTGCACTTCGAGGCCGGGACGGTGCAGGCCGAGCCGGGGATCGACGAGACCGCGCTCGCTGCGCTGGAGCGGCGTGGCTACGAGGTCGTTCGCTGGAGCGAGCGCAACGTGTTCTTCGGCGGCGTGCACGCCGTCGCGGTCGATCCGTCGACCGGTGAGCTGCGCGGCGGGGGCGACCCACGTCGCGGCGGCGCGGTCGCGGTCGCCTGAGCGCTCGCCCGTGCCGATCGGCTGCATGGCATAAAGTCGAGGCGATGGCACCGATAGCGATCTTCGAGGCGATCGGCCCGGAGGCCGAGGCGCTCGCCAACGCCGCCAGCGCCTCGACCGAGATCCCGGTCGGGTTCGATCCCGAGTTCGAGTCGTTCACCTTCGACGCCGACGGGGTCGCCGAGGACGAGTTGCAGGCGGTCGTCTGCGAGGCGTTGGCCGCGATCGACGCCGAATGGCACCGGCACCTGCGGCCGGTGGATTGACTCAGCCGGAGTCGGCGGGCGCCGGCCCGACCACCACCTTGCCGTTCAGCCTCGCGCGCTCGGCGATCTCGCGTGAGCGCGCGACCGCGTCGACGAGCGCTCCGAGGGCGCCGGCGAGCACGCTCATCCGTTCCGGCTCGGAGCGCAGCTCGAGCAGGCGCTGCTTCGTCTCCGGCGGCAGCTCGACTCGAGCCGCGATGCCGTAGGAGTCGAGCGCCTCGAGCTCCGGCCGGGTCGGGGGGTCGCCGCCGACCCGGCGCACCAGCTCGGCGAACGTCGTGCGCGCCTCGGTGGCCGCGCCGCGCTCGGCGCCGGTCTCTGGGCCCGGCGCCGGGGTCTCGACCGGCTCCACCTCGCCGGCGGGGAAGTCGGGCGACTCGAAGCGGTCGAGGACCCGGAACGGCCGCTCGCCGGTGACGATGATGTTCATCCGTCCGTCGTCGAACCGCTCCGTCACCTCGGTCACCCTCGCCTCGCAGCCGACGAGCCGTGCGCCTTCGTCGTCGTCGCGGAACACGATCCCAAACGGCTCGCCGTCCTCCAGGCAGCGGGCGATCATCCGCTTGTAGCGCTCCTCGAAGATGTGCAGCGGCAGCAGCTCCCCGGGCAGCAGCACCAACGGCAGCTCGAAGATCGGGAGCTCGACCCCATCCGTGCCCATGGCGGGATTGTAGGAGCAGGCACAATGGCGCCATGGCCGCCGGCGACGAGATCGACTTCGAGGCCGAGGGCCTGCTCGACGGTCTCGATCCGTCCCCGCGCGAGGCGCGGGTGAGGCTGCTTCGCGAGCTTGCCGCCGACGGGGCGGAGCTGGCGGAGCTGCGGGAGGCGGTCGCCGAGGACCGCCTCGCGCTGCTGCCCGTGGAACGGATCCTGAGCGGGGGCTCCGAACGGTTCACCGCCGATGAGGTCGCGGAGCGCGCCGGCACCGACCGCGAGTTCCTGGACCGTGAGTGGCGCGCCCTGGGCCTGGCCCTGGTCGAGGACGACGCCCCGATCTACACCGAGCGCGACGTCGACGCCGCGAAGCGGGTGCAGACGCTTCGCGGGGCCGGCGTCCCCGACGAGGGAGTGCTCGAGGTCGCCCGCCTGCTCGGGATGACGATGTCCCAGCTGGCGGCCGCGAACCGGCGCCTGATCGCCGACGCGTTCATGCATGAGGGCGACACGGAGTACGACGTCGCGAAGCGGTTCGCGGCGGCGGCCGAGGCGTTCATGCCGTTGATCGGCGAGTCGCTCACCTACGTGCTCAACCTGCATCTGCGCGAGCAGATTCGCCACGACGCGTTCGGGCTCGCCGAGCTCTCGACCGGCCGGGCGGCCGCGGCCGACGAGATCACCGTCTGCTTCGCCGACATGGTCGGGTTCACGCGCCTGGGCGAGGCGTTGGAGCCCGAGGCGCTCGGCTCGGTCACCGGCCGGCTCGCGGAGTTGGCGGCCGACGCGGTTCGGCCGCCGGTGCGGCTGGTGAAGCTGATCGGCGACGCGGCGATGCTCGCCGGCCCTCAGCCGCAGGGGGTGGCCGACGCCGCGCTGGCGCTGGTCGAGGCGGCGGCCGCCCAGGGCGAGGACTTCCCGCCGCTGCGCGCCGGGCTCGCCTCCGGGGCGGCGATCCCGCGCGGCGGTGACTGGTACGGGAGGCCGGTCAACCTCGCGAGCCGGATCACGACGATCGCGCGACCGGGAAGCGTGCTCGCCGACGACCGGGTCCACGAGCAGCTGCGTGACTCCTACGCCTGGTCGGTCGCGGGCGAGCGCCGCCTCAAGGGGATCGAGGGACGGGTGCGGCTGTATCGCTGCCGGCGGTTCGCCGAGCGCGACCGTGATGCTCGCTGAGCAGCGCGCTCGTGAGCCGCCGTTGAGGTTCTCGCGAGAGTATCGGGTGAGATGGCTCTGCTGATGCTGTTCGCGCTGGTGGCGGGCGCGGCGACGGCGCTCTCGCCGTGCGTCTTGCCGGTCCTCCCCGCGGTGCTCGGGGCGGGGGTGAGCGGCGGTCGGCGGCGGCCGCTCGGAGTCGTCACGGGGATCGTCGCCGCGTTCACGTTTGCGACCGTCGCCCTCGTCTACGTGATCGACGCGCTCGGCCTTCCGGACGGGCTCGTGCGCGCGCTCGCGATCATCACCCTGCTCGGCTTCGGGATCGCGCTGCTCGTTCCCGGCCTCTCGGACCGGATCGAGGCGTTGTTGAGCCGGGTGGCTCCCGGCCCGGCCCGGGTCGGGGGCGACGGCTTCGGCTCCGGCCTCGTGCTCGGCGCCAGCCTGGGGATCGTCTACACCCCGTGCGCGGGGCCGATCCTCGCCGGGGTGATCACGGTCTCGGCGTCCCAGGACTTCACCGCCGGGAAGCTCGCCGTGGCGCTGGCCTACGCGGCCGGATCCGGGGCCGTCCTCTACCTGTTGATGCTCGGCGGGCGGCGGCTCGTCGACCGGGTGGCACCCGCGCGGGCCTGGGTGCAGCTGGCCACCGGAGCGACGATGGTGGCGGTCGCCGTGGCGATGGTCGCCGACCTCGACCTCGAGTTCCAGAACGCGATCGCCGACGACCTGCCGTCGGTGCTCGTCAACCCGAGCGGCAGCCTGGAGCGAAGCGACGCGGTCGCCGAGCAGCTCGCCGACGTCCGCGGCGGGCATGCCGCGTCCGAGGGAGGCGGCGAGGAGGCCGCCGCCGGCGTCGCGTTGCCGGATTACGGCCCGGCGCCCGAGCTGGCCGGGACCGGCGAATGGTTCAACATCGCCGGCAGGTCGCTGCGAATCTCGGAGCTCACCCGAGGTCGCGGCGGGGTGGTGCTGATCGACTTCTGGACCTACACCTGCATCAACTGCATCCGCACGCTCCCGTACGTCGAGTCGTGGGAGCGCGAATACCGCGACGACGGCCTCACGGTGATCGGCGTCCACTCACCCGAGTTCGCGTTCGAGAAGGATGCCGGCAACGTCGCCGACGCGGTCGACCGCTACGGCCTCACCTACCCCGTGGTCCAGGACAACGAGCTCGCGACCTGGAACGCGTTCGGAAACCAGTACTGGCCGGCGAAGTACCTGATCGACGCCTCCGGCGACATCCGATACGTGCACTTCGGCGAGGGTCATTACGAGGAGACCGAGAAGGCGATCCGCTCGCTGCTCGCGGAGGCGGGTGAGGGTCGGCTCGGCGCCAGGGCAAGACCCGGGGCGACCGAGCGGATCGATGCGAGCCTGCGAACGCCGGAGACGTACCTCGGCACGGCTCGCGCACAGGGGTTCGTCGACGGCCCCAGCCCAGGGAGCAGCGACTACGGCAGCCCGGACCCGTCGTCGCTCGCCCTCAACCAGTTCGCCTATGGCGGCTCCTGGGACATCGGCCCGGAGTCGGCGCGGGCGCTCGCCGACGCGAGCCTGTCGCTCTCCTTCCAAGCGCGCCGGGTGTTCCTCGTGCTGGGGGCGGATCGGCCGCGGCGGCTGCGCGTCTACCTCGACGGCGAGCCGATCGCCGATGCAGACGCCGGAGACGACGTCGTCGGCGGCGTCGCCACAGTCTCGGAGCAGCGCCTCTACCGGCTCGTCGACCTGCCCGAGGGCGGTCGCCACTCGCTCGAGCTCAGGTTCGATCCCGGAGTCGAGGGTTACGCGTTCACGTTCGGATGACGCGGCCTTCGATCGACGGCGCGGCGCCGGAGGATCGGGCTCTCGCCGGCCGCCGCGCGCTGAGCACGAGGTTGTAGAACAGCTCCGGCGGCAGGTGCGGCTCGAGCAGCGCGGTGTCGAGGCGCTGCAGGGCGAGGTAGCTGCGAAACGCGAACAGCCGCCAGGTGTCCGGCACCTGGTCCGCCTCGGCGCTCGATTCCAGCGAGCGCAGCAGCCAGCCGTAGGCATTGGCGACCAGCTCCTCGCCGCCGATGCGCAGCCCCTCGAAGCCTGCGGCCGACAGCCGGCGCCGCAGCTCGGCCGGGGCGAAGGCGTGGACGTCGACCTCGGGCTCGAGCTCGTGGCCATCGGGCGTCCCCGCGGCTGTCGCCGCGCGGGCGGCGCCGATCGCTCGCCGCCACAGCGGCGCGAGCAGCGTCCCGCTGCGCTTCGGCACCGCCGCGAGCCGATCGCCGTAGCGCGAGGGCTCGCCGCAGAAGGCGATCGTGCCGCCGGGGCGCAGCACGCGGCGGAACTCGTTGAACGCCCGGTCCAGATCCGGGACGTGGTGGAGCACCGCGTGGCCGAAGACGAGGTCGAAGCTCTGGTCCTCGAACGGAAGCTCCTCGGCCTCGGTGGCGACGGTGCTCACGGTGAGCCCGAGCGCGGCCGCCGTCGCGGCGAGCGTCGTCAGCATGCCGGGGGAGATGTCGGTCGCGGTCGGGCGCCCGATCAGCCCGAGCTGAGCGAGGTTGAGCGAGAAGTAGCCGGTGCCGGCTCCGATCTCGAGCGCGTCGCCGAACGGCGCCGCGGGCTCCGCGCCGAGCGCCTTGACCAGCTTCGCGCGCACCTGTCGCTGTCCGATCGGGCCGAAGTCGATTCCCCACTTGGCGTCGTAGGAGTCGGCCGCGGCGTCGTGATAGCGCGTGTTGACTTCCTTGATGTGCTCCGGCGTCGCGGTCCGGGCGGCGGGCATGGCCGGGGATAGTAGTTGGCGACCGGCGGTCGGCAGTGAGTACGGTCCGGGGCCACGCACTCCGCCGACCGACGACCATGAACGAGCTCCACCTTCAAGCCGACCAGCCCGAGGGGGTGCCGCCGCTGGCGCTCACCGGCGAGCGCACGCTGCCCGACGTGCCCGAGGAGAACTACTGGTTTCGTCGCCACCTCGCCGTCTACGAGTGGATCGCCGAGCGGGTCGGCGGGTCGCGCGTCGCCGACCTCGCCTGCGGCGAGGGATACGGCTCGGACGTGCTCGCCGCGCGGGCGGCCGAGGTCATCGGCGTCGACGCCAATCCGGAGGCACATGAACACGCCAAGCTGCGCTACCGACGCCGGAACCTCCGCTTCGAGCGCGCCCTGGTGGAGGCCTACACCGGTCCGAGCGACGCGATCGTCTTCTTGCAGACGATCGAGCACATCGCCGAGCCCGCCGCGCTGCTCGCGGGATTCGCGCGCGCGGCGCCGGTCAGCTACGTGTCGACCCCGAATCGGCTCACGCTCGCGGCGGAGGGCGCGGAGAAATCCGACAACCCCTGGCATCTTCGTGAGTACACCGCCGCCGAGTACCGCGCCCTGCTCGAGCCGTGCTTCGCGGAGATCGAGCTCTACGGCGTCTTTCACGCCGGCAAGCTGCGCGTGCACGAGTTCGCGATCCGCGCGGGCTGGGACCGCGTGCACCCGGCGCTGAGGATCACCAAGCCGTTCTACGAGCGCTTCGTGCCCGCGATCTCCGCCTCGGACTTCGCTCTGCGCCCCGAGGCCGGCTGCGATCTCGATCGCGCCCTCGACTTCGTGGCCGTCTGCCGGGCGTGACCGATCCGCACCCACCGGCCCGCGTCGGTTCGCTGGCGATCGTCCTCCACAGCCACATGCCCTACGTCGAGGGCTTCGGCACCTATCCCTTCGGCGAGGAATGGCTGTTCGACGCGGTGCTGCGGTCCCACCTGCCGGTTCTCGCCGCGGCGCGCGACGTCACCGTCACGGTGACGCCGGTGCTCGCCGACCAGCTCGAGGCCGACGGTGTCGCCGACCGCCTGCGCGGCTTCGCCCGCAGGTACCGAGTCGAGGCCGCTGAGGCCGATGCTCGCGACGTCGAGCCCGCCTTGCGGACCGCCTGCGTGGCGGAGGGCGAGCGCTACCGGTCGGCGCTGGCGCGGCTCGACCAGCTCGGCGACGATCTGCCGGCGATCTTCCGCGAGCCCGCCCGGGCGGGGCGGATCGAGCTGGTCGCCTCCGCCGCCACCCATGCGGTCATGCCGCTGCTCGCGACCGCCGCCGGACGCCGGCTTCAGCTCGACGCCGGCCTGCGTTCGCACCGCCGCCGCTTCGGCTCCACGGCGGGACTCTGGCTACCCGAATGCGCCTACGAGCCGGGCCTCGACGCGCTGCTCGCCGAGTTCGGAATCGGCTTCTTCTTCACCGACCAGAGCGCCCACGAGCCGGGGCTCGACGCGCTGGCGCCGATCGCAAGCGACGCCGGACCCGTGGCGCTGACGATCGACTGGGAGGCGATCTCCTGGCTGTGGTCGCTCGGCGGCTACCCGTCCGATCCGGCCCACGCCGACTTTCATCGCAAGACGATGCGCGGCGTGCGGGCGTGGTCGATCAGCGGCGAGGCGTACGATCCCGACGCCGCCGAGGCGACCGCTCGCCGCCAGGCGCGCGAGTTCATCGCCGCCGCCGCCGAGCGCCTGGCGCGGTTCTCGCGCGAGCGCGACGAGCCCGGCCTGCTGACGTTCTCGATCGACACCGAGCTGCTCGGGCACTGGTGGTGGGAGGGACCGGCATGGCTGGAGGAGGTCCGGTCCGTGGCGCCCGAGCACGGCGTCGACCTGGTCACCGCCTCCGAGGCGGTGCGCCGGCATCCCGCCCGACGCCGGCCTCTCAATCGCTCCACCTGGGGCGAGGGCAAGGACCTGCGCAGCTGGGACTCGCCGCAGGTCGCCGACCTCGCCTGGGCGGCGCGCCGGCTCGAGCTGCGGCTGCTGCACGCGCTCGGCTCCGGCCTCGACGGCGACGCGGCATCTCGAGCCGCGCGCGAGCTGCTCGCGCTGCAGGCGAGCGATTGGGCGTTCCTCGATTGCCGCCAGCAGGCGGGTGACTACCCCTACCGGCGGGCCGCCGACCACGGCCAAGCGATGCTGGAGGCCATAAACTGCCGCGGCCGGCCGGATCCCCGGCTGAGAAATCTGGCGCCCGACCTTCGCCTGGCGCCGCTGTTCGAGTGATTTCGGTCAAAGCTTGTCTCGCGTCCTCATCCTCTCCTGGGAATACCCGCCGCTGATCGAGGGCGGGCTCGCGCGCCACGTGCGGAAGCTCTCCGAGGGCCTCGTCGAGCGCGGCATCGAGGTCCACGTGCTGACTCGGGGCGGAGAGGAGTCGCCGTCCGACGAGAGCGCTGGCGGCGTTCGCATCCACCGGGTACTCGAGCCCAAGCGCCCGACCGACCTCGGCGAGTTCGTCGCCTGGGTCGAGCGCATGAACTCCGACATGCTCGCCGCCGGCGTGGAGCTCGGCGATCGCTACGACTTCGACCTCGTCCACGGCCACGACTGGCTGGTCGCGATGGCCGGCGATCACCTCGCGCGTCGCTTCGACTCGCCGCTCGTGACCACGATCCACGCCACGGAGCACGGTCGCCACCAGGGATGGGTGGACAAGCACCCGCAGAGCTACATCCACGGCGTCGAGCGCTGGGTCACCAACCGCGCCGATTGCGTCATCGCCTGCTCCTACTACATGCGCGAGCAGATCGTTGACATCTTCGGCGCCGAGGAGGAGCGGGTCGTGGTGATCCCGAACGGGATCGATCCCGGCGACCTGCGCCCCCACGACGACGCCGAGTTGGGCCGGCTGCGGGAGGAGTTCGCGGCCCCGGAGGAGAAGCTCGTCCTGTTGATCGGCCGGCTGGTCTACGAGAAGGGCTTTCAGCTCGCGCTCGAGGCGATGCCGCGGCTGGTCGCGGCGGTCCCCGGCACACGCTTCTTGGTCGCCGGCTCGGGCACGCACGAGCTCGAACTGCGCCGCCAGGCGACCGAGCTCGGGCTCGACGACCACGGAACCTTCCTCGGCTGGATCGGCGACGATGTCCTGCACTCGCTCTACCGGATCGCCGACGCATGCGTCGTGCCGTCGATCTACGAGCCTTTCGGGCTCGTCGCGCTCGAGGCGATGGCCTCCGACTGCCCCTGCATCGTCGCCGACACCGGCGGGCTGCGCGAGGTCGTCCCCCACAACGAGGCCGGGCTGCGGTTCCGCGCTCGCGATCACGAGGCGCTCGGCGAGATGGTCGAGCGCGTGCTCACCGATCCCGGGCTGCGGGACCGCCTCGTCGCCGAGGGCTCCGAGCACGTGCTGCGCTTCGATTGGGCCGACGTCGCCGTCAGCACCGCCGCGGTCTACGCCGAGCTGGTCGCGGATCCGACTCCGGCGTAGCGGCGCGCCGCTAGCTCCCCTCGCCGGGTGGCCGCAGGGTCCGTTCGCTCGCCGGGTCGGGCTCGACCGGGTCGGTCCAGCGCAGGCGCTGCGGGGCCTCTCGCATGCGCAGGATCTGCGCCGGGACGCCACCGACGACGGCATTCGCCGGTACGTCCCGAGTGACCACGGAGTTGGTGCCGATGATCGAGTTGTCACCGACCCGCACCCCGCGGAGGACGCAGGCGGCGTACCCGATCCAGACGTTCGAGCCGACGTCGACGTCGCGCTTGTAGATTCCCTGTGAGCGGATCGGACGCTCGACCTCGACGACGCCGTGGTCGAAGTCGATGAACATCGCCCGGTCGGCGATCACGCACTGCTCGCCGATCCGCACGTGCCGGTAGGCCGAGATAGTGCACTCCTGACCGATCACGGTCTTCGAGCCGATGATCACCTCTCCCTCGTGGCAGCGAATCTTCGTGCCGTCGCCGATCCATACGAAGCGGCCGAAGTCGACCCGTCCGCGAGGCGCGATCTGCAGCCGGAGTCTCCGGCCGAAGAACACGAACCCGTGCGTTCGCCACCGCCGCCCCGCCGGCGTGAGCAGCCGACGCCACGAATATCGCCACAGCAGGCGCCCATAGCGGGGGTTGAGCATGCGATTCGCGGCGAGGAACCTGAGCGTCTCGATCACGGCGGCGCGGACTCTAGTGACGTGTCGGACGGCGCCAGAGCCGGCACTAGACTGCGCAGCCCCGTGGCCGAAGCAAGCCAGAAGACCGCGGAGCCGCTCGCCGATCGGCTCGTCGCCGGCGACAAGCGCGCCCTCGCCCGGGCGATCAGCCTGGTCGAGAACCGCGACCAGGAGGGCGACCGGCTGGTCGCCGAGCTCTTCCCGCGCACCGGCAAGGCGCGCGTGATCGGGCTCACCGGGCCTCCCGGGGTCGGGAAGAGCACCCTGATCGGGGCGATCTGCGCCGAGCTGCGCGAGCGCGGCCGGCAGATCGGCGTGCTCTCGATCGATCCCTCGAGCCCGTTCACGCAGGGGGCGGTGCTCGGCGATCGGATCCGGCTCTCGGAGCACTTCCTCGACCCGGGCGTCTTCATCCGCTCGATGGCGACCAGGGGCTCGCTCGGCGGCCTCGCCGAGGCGGCGCTTCAGGCGGCGCTGCTGATGGACGCCTCGGGCAAGGACGACGTCCTGCTCGAGACCGTCGGCGTCGGCCAGGGCGAGATCGACATCGTCGATCACGCCGACACGGTCGTGCTCGCGCTGATGCCCGGCTCGGGCGACTCGATCCAGGCGCTCAAGGCCGGGGTGATGGAGATCCCGGACGTGATCGTCGTCAACAAGTGCGAGCACCCGCTCGCCGAGACGATGATCCGTGAGGTCAAGGCCGTGCTCGCCCTCGGCCCGGCGCGGCCCTGGCACGTGCCGGTGGTCAGAACCGAGGCGACCAAGGGAGAGGGGGTCGCCGAGCTCGTCGCGACGATCGACGCCCACCACGACCACATCGTCAAAGCGGGCACCCTGGCGGAGCGTCGGGCGCGCAACCTTCGAGCGGAGGTGATCGGGATCGCGGTGGCGCGGATGCGGCGCGAGCTCGAGCGGCGCGCGGCCAACGATCCCCAGTGGGCGGGGCTGCTGGAGCGCGTCACCAGTCGCCGGATCGACCCGGCGACCGCGGCCAGGGAGCTGCTCGAGCGCACTCGCGATGGCTGACGACCCCGGGCCGCCTGGACTCGAGCGGCTGTGCGGGTGGGTGGGCCACCGCCTCGAGGACGTCGGCGGCGCGCCGGTGGGAAGGGTCGAGGCCGTTTACGTGGGCGAGCCCGGCGAGCAGCCGGGCTGGGTGCTGGCGCGGATGGGGCGGTTCGGTCACCACACGCTGATTCCGCCGCGCGATGCGGTCGAGGGCGTCGGACGGGTCTGGGTGCCCTACGACCGCGACCGCATCCGTCGAGCCCCTCGACTCGAGCCCGGCGTCGCGCTCACGGCCTCCCGCGAGCGCGACCTGATCGCCCATTACGGGATCGTCGATCCCGAGCGCTCCGCCCGCCTCGCGAAGCTCGACGACGGCGCGATCACCGCCCGCTCGGTGGACGACTCGTAAGCCCCCACGGCGGCGGACTCACGAATCGATTGCGGCTGCGGCTATGCGGCGAGTCGGCGGTTGCGCGCCTCGGAGATCCGCGACCAGGACTCCGAGAACGACAGCGCCTCCGCGAACCGCCGTGCCTTCGGCGACAGCTCGCGCTGCTTGCCGTCGATGCGGCTGACGCAGATCGGGACGACGACGGCCGACGCGTCGAGATCGTCGCGCAGGGCGGCGAGCGCCTGCCACTTCGCGTTGCTCTCCATGCTTTCCATCGGCTCCTCCCCAATGGATAGTGGGGCCCGGACTGCAACTGGACCGGGCGAGTCTAAGCGCCACCGGCGGACGGCTATTCGTGCCGATCCAAACGAAGCCGCAAAATCGGCGATCAGCAGCCGAGCTGGCGCGCGATCACCATCTGCTGCACCTCGTCGGTGCCCTCGCCGATCGTGAGGACCTTGGCGTCGCGGTAGAAGCGGCAGACCGGGTATTCCTCGATGTAGCCGTAGCCGCCGTGGATCTGCACCGCCTCCTCCGCGGCGCGGACCGCCAGCCGGCCGGTGATCAGCTTCGCCTGCGCGGCGGTCAGCGTGAAGGACCGGCCGGCGTCCTTCTCCAGCGCCGCCCGGTAGACGAGCAGGCGCGCCGCCTCGATCTGCGCCGAGATGTCGGCGATCTTCGCCTGGATCGCCTGGAACTTCGAGATCTGCCGGCCGAACGCGCGCCGCTCGGTGGCGTAGGCGATCGCCTCGTCGAGGGCGCCCTGGGCGAGCCCGACGCCCATCGCCGCGACGCCGATCCGGCCGCCGTCGAGGATGTGAAGGAAGTTCTTGAAGCCTTCGCCGCGGCGGCCGAGCAAGTTGCGCTCCGGCACCCGGCAGCCGTCGAAGCTGAGCGGGCGGGTGTCGGACGCGTTCCAGCCCATCTTCCGGTACGGCTCGCCCGGCTCGTAGCCCGGGGTGCCGTTGGGGACGATCAGGTTCGAGATCTCGCGCCGCCCGTCGGCCTCGCCGGTCACCGCGGTGATCGTCACGCAGCCCGAGATCTCGGTCCCCGAGTTGGTGATGAACTGCTTCGCGCCGTCGATCACCCACTCGTCGTCCTCGAGCTGCGCCCGGGTGCGGGTGGCGCCGGCGTCGGAGCCCGCCTCCGGCTCGGTGAGCCCGAAGGCGGCCAGCTTGCGTCCCGCGCAGAGCTCGGGCAGCCACTCCGACTTCTGCTCGCCGCTGCCCCAGAGGTGGATCGGCATCGTCCCGAGCGATGTGTGCGCGGCGAGCGTGATGCAGACCGAGGAGTCGACTCGAGCCAGCTCCTCGACCGCGAGCGCGTAGGAGAGAGTGTCGCCGCCCCCACCGCCGTACTCCTCGGGGAACGGGATCCCCATCAGTCCCAGCTCGCCGAGCTTGGCGACGATCTCGTACGGAAACGTCTTCGTCCGGTCGAGCTCCTCGGCCACCGGCGCGACCTCGGCGCGCGCGAACTCGCGCACCGTGTCGCGCAGCAGCCGTTGTTCGTCGGTCAGGTCGAAGTCCATCGTGAGCCGCTCGGCCGGCCGCGGGACGCGCGCGTCCCGGCGGCGGTTCGCAAGCCTACGCGGCCGGGCGCAGCTCCGCCGGGGCGCCGGGCCCGTACTCGGCGTAGGCGTCGCGGGCGTTGAGCCGCGCGCCGCAGCGCTCGCAGCTGCCGCGGTCGTCGACCGGCCCGCCGCAGTCCTTGTGGCGGACCAGCACCGGCGGACCGTCGTCGTCGGCCAGGTAGCGATCGCCCCAGTGCATGATCGAGATCATCACCGGCCACAGGTCGAGCCCCTTTTGGGTGAGGAAGTACTCGTAGCGGGGCGGGCGGTCCTGATAGGCCCGCCGCTCGAGGATGTCCTCCTCGACCAGCCACGCGAGCCGGGTTGCGAGCACGTTGCGCGCCACGCCGAGGTTCTCCTGGATGCGGTCGAAGCGGCGGCGCCCGTTGAACACGTCACGGATCACCAGCAGCGTCCAGCGCTCGCCCAGGACCTCGAGGGTGCGGGCGATCGAGCAGGTCTGGTCGTAGTCGCGCTTGAGCACGTCTGTGATTCTCGCACACTTAGTTGCATCAAGCAACTTGTGATGGTACGGTCGGTTTCTTCAAGCAACCCTATGCCGCCCAGGCGCCAGGAGGCGACGTGATGACCCTTCGAATCCCCAGATTGACGATCCCCGCCCTGCGGATCGAGCTCACCATCGAGGAGATCCTCGCCGACCTCGCCTACCCCGAGCGCCCGGAGCAGCGCTCGGGCCGCGAGCCGGGTCGATGACCACGGTCGGGGCGCGAGGCGCTCTCGACCTCGCCGTTTCTCACGCCGAGCGCTCGCCCGAGTCGACGCGCCGGCGGCTGGTCAGCTGGCAGGACCCGCTGCCCGTCGCCGCGGAGGGAGCGAAGCTGCCCGGGCTCGAGTACCTGCGGCGCGTCTCCGACGGCGAGCTTCCGCCCCCGCCGATCGCGGTCTTGATGCGCGCCCGGCCGATCGAGCTCGAGCCCGGCCGCGCCGTGTTCGAGGGAGAGCCGCGCGAGGAGCACTACAACCCGATCGGGGTCGTCCACGGCGGATGGGCTGCGACCCTGCTCGACTCCGCGCTCGGCTGCGCCGTGCATACGACCCTCGACGCCGGGACCGGCTACACGACGCTGACGCTCGAGCTCAAGCTGGTGCGCCCGATCACCGCCGCGATCGAACGCGTCAGGGCGACGGCCGAGGTCGTCCACCGTGGCCGCCGCCAGGCCACCGCCGAGGGCCGAATCACGGACGTCGCGAGCGGGAAGCTGCTCGCGCACGGCACCTCCACGTGCTTGATCGTCGAGCCGGGGCGGGTCGAGACGGCCTAACCCGGGCGATCGGCGCGCGCGGTCGGCGGTCGGCTCGCCAGATCCCGGGCGAGACGGACGAGCAAGCGCACGCCGAAGCCGGTCGCGCCGTCGCCGAAGTATTCGCGTCCGGTGTCCCAGGCGGTGCCGGCGATGTCGAGATGAGCCCAGGGGACGCCGTCGACGAACTCCTCCAAGAACGAGCCCGCGTAGATCGTGTTTGCCTTGCGCTTCGCGGCCGCGTTGGTCAGATCGGCGACGGTGCCCTTGGTCAGCTCCTTGTACTCGGGATGCAGGGGCAGCCGCCACGCGAGCTCACCGCTGCCGGTCGCCGCCGCCTCCACGAGCGCCGCCCACCGGTCGTCGTTGGAGATCAGCGCGGCGTAGGTGGAGCCGAGCGCGATCAGCACCGCGCCGGTCAGCGTCGCGACGTCGACGAGCCGCTGGGCGCCGAGCTCGCGGACGCAATAGGTGAGCGCGTCGGCGAGGATCAGCCGCCCCTCGGCGTCGGTGTTGTTGACCTCCACCGTCTTGCCGTTGAGCTGTGTGATCACGTCGCCGGGCTTGATCGAGCTGCCGCTGGGCATGTTCTCGGTCGCCGGGACGACGGCGACCAGGTCGAGCGCGAGCCCGAGCTCGGCGATCGCCGCGACCGATTCCAGCACCGCGGCGGCGCCCGACATGTCCATCTTCATCTCCTGCATGCCCGCCGACGGCTTGATCGAGATCCCGCCGCTGTCGAAGGTGACGCCCTTGCCAACGAACCCGATCGTCGGCCCGCTGCCACCGCCCGTGTAGCGCAGAGCGATCAGCCGCGGTTCGACCTCGCTGCCCTGCGAGACGGCGAGAAGTCCGCCCATGCCCTTGGCGGCGATCGCCTCGCGGTCCAGCACCTCGACCTCGATCCGTTCTCCGCCCGCGGCGATCTCCGCGGCGCGCGCGGCCAGCGCGGTAGGCGTGAGCTCGTTCGCGGGGAGGTTCTGCAGGTCCCGGGCGCGGTTCGCCGCCACGGCGGTCACGAGCGCCGTCTCGGCGGCCGCCTCCGCCGGCTCGCGCTCGGCTTCGGCGACGAGCAGCAGCAGCCGGTCGAGCCGGGAGGGAGGACGATCCGCGACGTCGGCCGAGCGGTAGCGGTCGAACCGATAGGCCGCCAGGACCGTGCCCTCGACCAGCGCCGCGACGCGCTCGCCGGCGTCGCCGGGTGACGACGGCACGATCCAGGCGAGCGAGGTGGCTTCGAGCGCCGCGGCTCGCTGGGCGGCGAGGGCGGCGGCGACCCGCAGGCGCTCGGTGTCGAGCTCATCGGGCGTCCCGAGTCCGACGACGACCGCCCGCGGAGGGCTGCCGGGGTGGATCAAGGCGGTTCTTTTGAAGCCCGACCGCGCATCCCCGACCCCGGGCGCAGCGGCGAGGTCGGCAGGCAGGTCCTCGCCCTCGGTGAGGCCGGCCGCGGCGAGCTCGGCGTCGACCCTGCCGATCCGCTGGGTGACGACCTCGACCTGCACCGCGCGCGAGTCTAGCCCTGCCGACCGGCAGCGATGAGTTCCCGGCCCGGAGGCGGTCTTAGGGTGCGGCTCGATGAAGCGAAACGCCGGCTCGCCGGCGCGAAAGGAGACGCAATGGGACAGCCGGTGGTTCACTTCGAGGTCGTCGGCAAGGACGGCGAGAGACTGCGCAACTACTTCTCGGCGCTGTTCGGCTGGGAGATCGACGCGAACAACGCGATGAACTACGGCCTGGTCGCCAAGCAGGACAACACGACCCCCGCCGGCGACGGGATCGGCGGCGGGATCGGCCAGGGCCCGGAGGGGTACGATGGCCATGTCACCTTCTACGTCGAGGTCCCGGACGTCGAGGCCGCCCTGACCCAGGCCGAGAGCCTCGGCGGCACGCGGGTGATGGGCCCCGAGACGATCATGGACGAGATCACGCTCGGGCAGTTCCTCGACCCGGAGGGGCACGTGATCGGCCTGCTCGAGGGCAACAGCTGAGCGGATGGCTCGCCGGCCCGGGGACCCCCAAGGTGCCGGGCCCCGGCCGCGCCCCGGCCCGTTCGGCTGGGGCTTGACTAGCATTGGAGCCGCCCGCGGCGGCGTTCGCCGCGACAACCCAGAAAGGCTTCGATGTCCCAGACAGTCATCCTCGGCACCGCCCGCACCCCGTTCGGCAAGATGGGCGGAGCGCTGGCCTCCAACGGCGCGCCGCAGCTCGGCGGCGAGGCGATCGGCGCAGCGCTCGAGCGAGCCGCCGTCGACCCCGAGCAGGTCCAGCAGGTGATCTTCGGGCAAGTGCTGCAGGCCGGTCAGGGCCAGATCCCGTCGCGCCAGGCGCAGATCGAGGCGGGCATCCCGCGCGAGGTGCCGTCGGAGACGATCAACAAGGTCTGCGCGTCGGGCATGCGCACGATCGGTCTCGCCGATCAGGCGATTCGCGCCGGCGACCTCGAGGTCGCCGTCACGGGCGGAATGGAGTCGATGTCGAACGCGCCCTACCTGCTTCCGGGCGCGCGCTTCGGCTTTCGTATGGGCGACGTCAAGGCGATCGACGCGATGACCCACGACGGGCTCGTGAACCCGTTCACCGAAAAGCAGATGATCAACGAGGCGAGCGAGGTCTCCAACGAGCTCGAGATCACCCGTCCGGACATGGACCGCTGGGCGGCGCGCTCGCACCAGCTCGCCGCGAAGGCGACCGACGACGGCCGCCTCGCCGAGGAGATCGTCTCGGTGACCGTGAAGAGCCGCAGGGCCGAGAACGTGGTCGAGGTCGACGAGGCGATCCGCCCGGACTCGACGATCGAGACGCTGGCCAAGCTGCCGGCGATCGGCGGCGACGACGCCACCCACACAGCCGGCAACGCGCCCGGCGTCAACGATGGGGCCGCCGCAGTCGTCGTCGCCTCGGAGCAGTGGGCCTCCGCCAACGGGGGCGAGCCGCTCGCTCGAGTGCTCTCCTACGGCACGGTCGCCGACGACTACGCCTACCTCGCGAGGACCCCGGCGAAGGCCGCGCAGCAGGCGCTCGACAAGATCGGCAAGTCCGCTGAGCAGATCGACCTCTGGGAGATCAACGAGGCGTTCGCCTCGGTCGCCCTGAACTCGGTCCGCATGCTCGGCATCGACGAGGAGAACGTGAACGTGAACGGCGGCGCGATCGCCCTCGGCCACCCGATCGGCGCCTCCGGCGCCCGGATCGTCGGAGCGCTGGTCCACGAGCTGCGCCGCCGTGGCGGAGGCCTCGGCTGCGCGGCGATCTGCTCGGGGGGCGGCCAGGGAGACGCGATCATCGTCGAGGTCAACGGCTCCTAGGGGCTGGAGATTCCTCGTCCCGCCGCACAGCCTCCCGCGGCGGACGCGCAGCGCAGCCCGCGGGAGGCCACCTTCGAAGAGGGCCGCGCGGCCGCCTTCTTCGACCTCGATCGGACCCTGATCGCGGGATCGAGCGGGTTGCCCTGGGCGCGGGCGGCGACCAAGGCCGGGCTGGTGACCCGCCGGCAGATGGCGCGGTGGGGGGTGGACGCGCTGCGGTTCCGGCTGCACGGGGCGAGCGAGGAGGCGACCGAGAGGCTGCTCGGCGAGATCAAACAGGTGTTCCAGGGAACCTCGGCGCGGCAGATCGCGCGCATGGCCCCCGAGGTGCTGGTGGGGGTGCTGCCGCGGATCTATCCCGAGATGCTGGAGGAGGTCTACACCCACCAGGACGCAGGCCGGCCGACGTTCATCGTCAGCGCCGCCGGCGACGAGCTGGTGCAGCTGTTGGCGCGGATCCTCTACATGGACGGCGGCATCGGGACCGCCTACGAGGTCGGCGAGGACGGCCTCTTCACCGGCGAGCTCGGCGGCAGGTTCATGTACGGGGAAGGCAAGGTCGAGGCGATGCGCGAGTTCGCGGACGCGCACGGCATCGACCTCTCGGTCTCCTACGCGTACTCGGACGCGGCATCCGATCTGCCGATGCTGCGCGCGGTCGGCAACCCCGTGGTCGTCAACCCCGACGAGCAGCTGACGCGGATCGCCCGCGACAACGGCTGGCGCGTGATGCGGTTCGAGCGGCTGGCTCGCCGGCTCGCGATCGCGGCCTTCAGCGGCGTGCTCGCCGCGGCCGGGCTGCTCGGACGGCACACGCTCCGCTCGTGGATGCAGCCGAGCTCGCGTTCGCCGAGATCGCGCTCCAGGCGAGGCTGGTCGGCGCGCTGAGATCCTCCGGGAGCTGACCGAGCTCCACTTCGCGCGGATCGCGGCTGCCCGCCGTCCTAGACTTCGCCGCATGGCCATCGAGCCGGAAGCGCGGCGCCGCGCTCACCAGTGGCGGGAGGAGGTCTACTCCAAGGCCTCGGAGCGCGAGGCCGAGTTCTCGACCATCTCCGGCCACCGGATCGACCCGCTGTACACGGAGGAGGACCTCTCCGGCTTCGACCCCTCGGTGAAGCTCGGCCACCCGGGCGAGCACCCGTTCACCCGCGGCATCTATCCGTCGATGTACCGCGGGCGCCTGTGGACGATGCGCCAGTTCGCCGGGTTCGGCACCGTGGAGGAGACCAACGAGCGGTTCCGCTACCTGCTCGACCACGGCCAGATGGGGCTCTCGACGGCGTTCGACATGCCGACCCTGATGGGCCTGGACTCCGATCATCCGCGCTCGCTCGGCGAGGTCGGGGTCGAGGGCGTCGCGCTCGACACCGTCGACGACATGGAGACCCTGTTCGCGGGCATCCCACTCGACGAGGTCACGGTGTCGATGACGATCAACGCCCCAGCGGCGATCATGCTCGCCTTCTACGTCGTCGCCGCCGAGGAGAACGGGATCCCGCCCGACCGGCTCGGCGGCACGATCCAGACCGACATCCTCAAGGAGTACATCGCCCAGAAGGAGTGGTGCTTTCCGATCGATCCGGCGATGCGCCTGGTCACCGACATGGTCGAGTGGTGCTCGGAAACCATGCCCCGGTGGCATCCGATCTCGATCTCCGGCTACCACATCCGCGAGGCCGGGTCGACCGCCGCCCAGGAGCTTGCGTTCACGCTCAAGGACGGGTTCACCTACGTCGAGCACGCGATCGCGCGCGGACTCGACGTCGACTCGTTCGCGCCGCGGCTGTCGTTCTTCTTCAACGCCCATATCGACTTCTTCGAGGAGATCGCCAAGTACCGCGCGGCACGCCGGATCTGGGCCCGCGAGATGCGGTCCACGTACGGCGCACGCGACGAGCGCTCGCAGATGATGCGCTTCCACACCCAGACCGCGGGCGTCTCGCTGACCGCCCAGCAGCCGCTGGTCAACATCGTCCGTACCGCCATCGAGGGGCTTGCCGGGGTGCTCGGGGGGACCCAGTCTCTGCACACGAACTCATTCGACGAGGCGCTGGCGCTGCCCACGGAGGAGGCCGTCCGGATCGCGCTTCGCACCCAGCAGGTGATCGCCCACGAGACCGGGGTCACGAACACCGCCGATCCACTCGGCGGCTCCTATTTCGTCGAGAAGCTCACCGACGAGATGGAGGCTGCGGCGTACGAGTACTTCGATCGCATCGATGAGCTCGGCGGGATGGTCGACGCGATCAAAACCGGCTTTCCCCAGCGCGAGATAGCCGACGCCGCATTCCGCTATCAGCGCGAGGTGGACGCCAAGCAGCGAATCGTCGTCGGTGTCAACGACTATCGGCTCGAGGGCGAGCCGGAGCTCGAGATCCACCGGCCGGATCCCGCCGCCGAGCGCAAGCAGGCCGCACGACTCGCCACCACCCGGGCCGGACGCGATGCCGCCGGAGTCGAAAAGGCGCTCGCGGAACTGCGCCGCGCGGCGTCGCGCGAGGACGAGAACCTGATGGCGCATTTCCAGGCGGCGGCACGAGCGCGCGCCTCCGAGGGCGAGATCGTGGCGGCGCTTCAGGACGTCTTCGGGACGTTCACCGAGCAGCCGCAGTTCTAGCGCCGACGCGGCGGCGTTTCCTCGCGTTTCGCCCCGGGTAACCGCCGGGCATGGCGCTCAAGGTCGTGCGCAACGAGATCGATGGCTGGGACGTCGTCCGCGAGGACGAGCGGGTTGCGCTCTCCAACCATCCCGACCGGGAGACCGCCGAGGCGGCGGCGCGCCTGCGCGCCCACGAGGAGAGAGCCAGCCACGAGGGCGACGAGTCGGTTGTCGTGAATCCGGACGAGGTGCATGCGATCGACGACGCGCGCCAGGGCATGCGCCCGGCCTTCCTCGCCCTCGCGGGTCTCGTGATCGCGGTGACGCTGTTGATCGTCGTGCTCTCGCTCACCGGATCGCTGACCGATTTCGGAAGCTGAGCCGCCGAGCTGCCGCCTCCGGGGCTAGGCTGAGCGACGGGCATGACGGCGGCCGAGGGCGACAAGCTGGTGCTCGTCGCCGACGATGATGCCGACGTCCGGGAATTGGTCGAGTTCCGCCTCGCGCATGCCGGCTACGAGGTGATCACCGCGGCCGACGGCGAGGAGGCCGTCGAGCTGGCTCTCGCGCGCCGTCCCCGGCTCTGCGTGATCGACGTGATGATGCCGAAGCTCGACGGCTATCAGGTGACCGAGCGGCTGCGCGCGGCGCAGGAGCTGGCCGACGTCCGCGTTGTGCTGCTCACGGCGAGCGTCGAGGAGGCGTCCGTCGAGCGCGGCTTCGAGGTCGGAGCCGACGACTACATCACGAAGCCGTTCTCGCCGCGCGAGCTGCTCGAAAGGGTCGCGTCGGTGCTCGGGTAGTCGTAGCTGCACTACGCTCCCGGCCAATGGACACGCGAAAGATCCGCGTCGTCGTCGCCAAGCCGGGCCTCGACGGGCACGACCGTGGCGCCAAGATCATCGCTCGCGCGCTGCGCGACGCCGGCATGGAGGTGATCTACACCGGCCTCCATCAGACGCCGGATCAGATCGCGGCCACCGTGATCCAGGAGGACGCCGACGCCGTCGGGCTGTCGATCCTCTCCGGCGCCCACATGACGCTCGTGCCGCGGGTCATCGAGCTGCTCTCCGAGCAGGGCGCCGGCGACGTGGTGGTCACGGTCGGCGGCACGATCCCGGCCGACGACGTCCCCGAGCTCAAGCGGCTCGGCGTGGCGGAGGTGTTCACCCCCGGCTCGTCAACGGACGAGATCGTCGATTTCATCCGCGCCGCGACCGCCGACCACTCGCCGGCGTAGCTCGTCCGCCGGGCGGCCCGATTAGCCTGCCGGCATGCGAAAGCTACTCGCGGCGATCCTGCTCGCCGGCCTGGTGCTGCCGGGGGCTCGAGCGTCGGCCGCGGCCCCGGCGCCGTTCGAGGTCCGCGACGGCCCGGCCCGCTTCGAGGTCCTGAGCCCGACCCTGTTCCGGCTCGAGTACGCCGACGACGGGCGATTCGAGGACCGGCCGACGCTGACCGCCGTCGATCGCGCCGCCGGCGGGGCGCGGGTTCGCACCCGGGTCGTCGACGGGATCCGGGTGATCAAGACCTCCCGCGTCGTGCTCCGGTACCGGATCGGCGCCGGACCGTTCGACGCCGCGAACCTGAAGTTGGCGCTCACCGTCGGCGACCAGCGCCGCGCCGTGCACCCCTCGTTTCCGAGCGCCACCTCCACGGCGCCGGCCGCCGAGCCGCCGCCGATCACCACGGCGCCGAACCCGGGCGACCCGGCGCCGCGCCTCGAGGGCAACCTCGGCGGCTGGTATCGGGGGCTCGACGGTCAGCTGGGGCCGGTGCCGCTACACGACGGCTTGCTCTCGCGCGAGGGCTGGTACCTGCTCGACGACACGATCAGCCCGCTGCTGATCGAGGGCGGACGCTGGTTCGCGCCTCGGCCGCAGCACTCGGGCGCCTACCAGGACGGCTACCTGTTCGCGTATGGACAGGACTACGCCGCCGGCCTGCGTGACTTCCGCAACCTGGCCGGACCGGCGCCGCTGCTTCCACGCCAGGCGTTCGGCAACTGGTTCTCGCGATACAACTTCTACAGCGCCCGCGCCTACCAGAAGCTGGTGGCGCGCTTTCGGCGCTCGCGCGTGCCGCTCGACGTGCTCGTCGTCGATACGGACTTCAAGTCGCCGAATCCGTGGAACGGCTGGCAGTGGACTCCGGTCTTCGGATCGGATCCGGCCGGGTTCGTGAGCTGGGCGCACTCGAAGGGCCTCGCCGTCTCGCTCAACGTCCATCCCTCGATCAGCCAGGCGGATCCAGCCTACCCGGCGACCGACGCCGCGGCGGGCGGGCTGAAGATCGACAGCGGCCGCTGCCGGGTGCACCTGCAGGATCCGAACGCGGTCTGCGGCGCCTGGGACTGGGCCCGTCGCGAGCAGGTCGACTCCTACTTCGCGCTGCACGCGCCGTTCGAGCGCGACGGGGTCGACTTCTGGTGGCTGGACTGGAACAGCGACGAGAGCGATGCGAGGGCGCCGGGGCTGACGCCCGACACCTGGATCAACGCGCTCTACGCGGAGCGCCAACGGGGTCGCGGCACGCGCTGGCCGGTGCTGAGCCGGATCGGCTCGTCGTTCTGGAACTACCACGGGGCGATGCCGGGCGCCTGGGCCGAGCATCGGTACGCGATCCACTTCACGGGCGACACGTACCCGACCTGGCCGGTGCTCGACTTCGAGATCCGGTTCACGGCCTCGGAGGGCGCCGGGATCGGGCTGCCCTACGTCTCGCACGACATCGGCAGCTTCCGCGGCGAGAAGCTGCCCTCGGACATGTACGTGCGCTGGGTCCAGTTCGGCGCCTTCCAGCCCATCCTCCGGCTTCACTCCGACCACGGCTATCGCCTGCCGTGGGAGTACGGCCCGGTGGCGAGGCGGATCGCGAGCGACTTCCTGCGCCTGCGCGAGTCGCTCGTCCCCTACCTCTACACGGCGGCGCGCGACGCCTACGACTCGGGATTGCCGATCGCCCGGCCGATGTACCTCACATGGCCGGGCGCCGCTCGGGCCTACCGCTTCGACGGCCAGTACATGCTCGGCGACGAGCTGCTCGTCGCCCCGGTCGCGACGCCCGGGCGCCGGGCCTCGAAGCGAGTCTGGTTCCCGCCCGGCGACTGGATCGACGTCTTCACCGGCTCCGTCCACCGCGGACCTGGCAGCGAGCGCATTTCGGTGCCGCTCGAGCGGATGCCGGTGTTCGCACGGGCCGGGGCGATCGTGCCGCGCCAGCCCTACGCGAGCCACGTCACATCGCCGCCCGACCCGCTCGCCGTCGACGTCTACGCCGGCGCGGACGGCGCGTTCGACCTCTACGAGGACTCCGGGTCGGGCTTCGCCTATCAGCGTCGGGGCTTCGCGCGCACCGGGCTGCGCTGGCGGCAGGGCGAGGGCTCGGCGACGCTGACGGTCGGGCCGGCTCGCGGCACCTACCGGCGGATGCCGTCCCGGCGCCGCTACCTGCTCAGCTTCGTGGACGTCGACCGCCCGCTGCGGGTCACGCAGAGCTCCGGCGGCCGGGTCAAAGAGCTGCGCGGTTGGAGCTACGACCCCTCCAGCCGCCGGCTCGAGGTCGCGATCGCCTCCGTCGCGGCGCGCGCCGGGGCGACGGTGCGGCTCGACCTCCCCGCTGCGCGGCGCTGACGCGACCGGCGCAATCGTCGGCCGGCCGGCCGAGCTCGATCGCTGTCGCTTTCAGCGGGCCCTGGGGACAGCAACCCGATTGACTCGTCAGTCAAACCGCTAACATGCCCGCCGCTTACCCCTAAGGAGGCCTCGACTTGAAGATTTGCTGTCTCGTCAAGGAGGTTCCCGACGCCGCGGTCCAGAAGCGGATCGACCCGAACTCCAAGCGGCTCGATCGCTCCGGCGAAAAGAACCTCAATCCGTTCGACACCCACGGGATCGAAGCTGCGATGCAGATCCGCGAGGGTGGGAAGGTCCAGGTCGACGAGATCGTCGCGGTGACCATGGGCCCAGAGAGCGCGGTGCGCGCCCTGCACAAGGCCGTCGCCCTCGGGGCCGACCGCTCGGTCCACCTCACCGACGCCGCGCTCGAGGGATCCGACGTCTGCGCGACCGGCTTCGCGCTGGCGAAAGTTCTCGCGGGCGAGCAGCCCGACCTCGTCCTGCTCGGCCAGCAGTCCGACGACGGCGAGTGCTACACGATCGGCGCCGTGGTCGCCGACCACCTGAAGATGCCGTCGCTGACGCAGGTGATCGGGATCGAGGTCGAGGACGGGAAGCTGATCTGCGAGCGGCAGGCCGAGTACGGCTACGACACGGTCGAGGTCGAGCTGCCCGCGGTGATCTCGGTTGGCGACGCGATCAACGAGCCCCGCTATCCGAGCCTGAAGGCGATCATGGGAGCGAAGAAGAAGCCGCTCGACACGAAGGCGACCGGCGACGTCGGGATCGAGGCGTCCGCCGTCGGCGAGACGGGCTCCAAGACGCAGGTCCTGGAGATCAGCCCGCCGCCCGCGAAGGAGGCCGGCGAGGTGTTCGAGGACGAGGACACCAACGAGACGGTCGAGAAGATCGTCGCATGGCTCGATGAAAGGAAGCTGATCTAAATGGGAGGCATCCTGGTCTACGCCCTCCACGACGACGAGGGCAACTTCAACAAGAACTCGCTCGGCGCGATCTCCGAGGCCGCGAAGCTGGCCGGCGAGCTCGGAGCCGAGGCGGCCGCCGTGGTCGTCGGCGAGGTCTCCGACGATGCCGCCGCCGGGCTCGGCGCCCACGGCGCCTCGAAGGTCTACCGCGCCTCCTCGGCGCCCGAGGGGCTCGCGCAGCCGATCGTCGACGTGATGGCGAAGGTGATCTCCGAGAACGGCTTCTCCTACGCGCTGTTCGGCGGCGGCCTGCTCGGGTTCGAGATCGGCGCCGGGCTGACCGCGCGCCTGAACGCCGGCGTGACCATGGAGGTGACGGCGGTCAAGGTCGCCGACGGCAAGCTGGTCGCCGAGCGACCGGTGCTCCAGGACTCCGCGATCGTCGACGTCGGCTACGTCGGCGAGCCGGGGATCATCATCGGGCGCCTGAACGCGTTCAGCGAGAACGACGGCAGTGGCAGCCCGGCCGAGGTGGTCGACGTCGAGGTCGAGCTCTCGGAGTGGTCGACGAAGGCGACGATGCGCACGCGAGGCGAGCAGCGGGGCGCCGACGTCAACATCGAGGACGCCGACGTCCTCGTCGGCGGCGGCCGCGGCCTGGGCGAGAAGGACAACTTCAAGCTCGCCGAGGAGCTCGCCGACGCGCTCGGCGGCGCCGTCGCGGCGACCCGCGCCGTGGTCGACGCCGGCTGGTACCCCTACGCGGCGCAGATCGGGCAGACCGGCAAGACGGTGGCTCCGAAGCTCTACCTGGCGGCGGGGATCTCGGGCGCGATCCAGCACAAGGTCGGCATGCAGAGCTCCGAGAACATCCTCGCGATCAACAAGGACCCGAACGCCCCGATCTTCGAGTTCTGCGACCTCGGGGTGGTCGGCGATCTGCACAAGATCATGCCCAAGCTGACCGAGGCGATCAAGGCCAAGAAGGGCGGCTGAGGAGCCGATGGCAGACGCGGTAGAGCCCGCGCGGTACCCGCCTCCCTTCGACGAGGCCGGCCTGATCGTCGAGCCCACCGACCCCGAGGACGAGCGGATCGAGGTCGGGGTTGCGATCGTCGGCGGTGGCCCGGCCGGGCTCGCCTGCGCGAATCGTCTCCTCGACCTGCTCGCCGACGAGCCCGAGCTGATGGAGAAGCTCGGCGAGGTCCCGGTCGCGGTGATCGAGAAGGGCAAGGTGTGCGGAGCGCACACCTTGAGCGGCGCGAACATGAAGCCGTCGGCGATGCGCGAGCTGTTCCCGGACCTCGAGCCGTCGCAGTGGCCGTTCGCATACCAGGAGGTGACCAAGGACGCGGTCTACCTGCTGACCAAGCGGGCGGCTCTGCCGCTGAAGCCGATGCCACCCAACTTCCGCAACCACGGCAACTACGTGATCTCGATCGCAAAGCTGTCGCGCTTTCTCGCCGAGCAGGCGGAGGAGAAGGGCGCCTACATCCTCACCGAGACGGTCGCCGACCGGCTGCTGGTCTCGGACCGGATCGTGCGCGGGATCCGTTCGGGGGACCGTGGTCGCGGCAAGGACGGCGAGCCGCTCGGCAACTTCGAGCCGGGCTCCGACGTGGTCGCGAAGACGACCGTCCTCGCCGAGGGCACCCTCGGGCACCTGACCCAGGCGGCGCTCGACTACTTCGACCTCCACGGCTCACTGCCGACCCGGTGGGAGCTCGGGGTGAAGGAGGTCTGGAAGGTGGAGAAACCGCTCGACCGGGTGATCCACACGATGGGATGGCCGCTGCGCAAGCGTCCGAAATGGAACGAGTTCGGCGGCAGCTTCATCTACCCGATGGGCGAGGACAAGCTGTGCCTCGGCATGGTGATCGGGCTCGACTACACCGACTCGACGCTCTCCTGTCACGACCTGCTGCAGGAGCTCAAGACGCACCCCTTCGTGCGCAAGCTGCTCGAGGGCGGCGAGCGGGTCGCCTGGGGGGCGAAGACGATCCCCTCCGGCGGCTACTTCTCGCTGCCGCGGAGCCTGGTCGTCCCGGGTATGGCGATCGCCGGAGACGCGGCGAACATGGTCAACATCCCGACCCTGAAGGGCGTCCACTACGCGATGCACGCCGGCATCTACGCGGCCGAGGCGATCTTCGACGCGCTTCGCGCCGACTCGGTCAACCTCGATTCCTACGACGAGAAGGCCCGCAACTCGGCGATCGGCAACGACCTTTTCGAGTCGCGCAACATGCGCCAGCCGTTCTCGAAGGGCTTCTTCGTCGGCGGGGCGATCGCCAGCGCGATGACGGTCAGCAAGGGGCTGTTCCCGGGCGGCAAGTGGAAGTACGAGCCCGACACCGAGCTGCCGATGACGGACGGTGGCGCCGATCAGGGCTACCCGGAGCCCGACAACCGGCTGACCTTCAACAAGCTCGACTCCGTGTTCTTGTCCGGCAACGCCACCCGCGACGACGCGCCCAATCACGTCCGCGTCCAGAGCCACGTCCCGCGCGAGCTCGCGAAGACGTGGGTCAACCTCTGCCCGGCGCAGGTGTACGAGGTCCCGGAGGGCCAGCTCGAGTCCGGGGCGCCCGAGGTCGACGTCCACGTCACCGCCTCCAACTGCGTGCAATGCGGCGCGATCAACGCCAAGGGCGGACGGCTGACGATGCCCGAGGGCGGCGATGGGCCGCTCTATCAGGAGGTCTGACGGCGGGCGGACCCGAGCAGCGCCTGGACCCTAGGCGGCCGACCGCGGGACGACGACCACCGGGCAGGAGGCGCTGCGCATGACCGCGTAGGAGACGTTGCCGACCAGCGCGTGGCGGAGGGGGCCGTATCCCCGCGAGCCGACCACGAGCAGGTCGAGCTCGCGCGAGCGCCGCGCCAGCACCTCGGCCGGATCGCCATCATCCTCGGCGACCGTGATCGTCTCCAGCGAGGCGCCGAGGTCCGCCGCGAGCACCGCAGCCACCTCACGCGCGTGGCCGGACTCGGTGCGGCCGTCGTAGCCAACGCCGATCCGGCTGATCTCGGTCCGTCCGTGATCGGCGTAGCCGCTCGGCGCCACCATCACCGCACACGGGGACGCGTGCAGCAGGCGCTCGCCCACGCTCCCGGGCAGCACCCTCCCGAGCCCGTGGCGGTGGGTCGAGCCGAGGACGATCACGTCCGCGCTCTCGTCCTCGGCGAACTCGGTCAGGGCTCGCGGCGCGGAGACCCCCCCGACGATGCGAAGCCGAAACGGCGTCTCACCGAGGAGCTCGCGGGCGGAGGCGGTCAGCCGCCGCTCCGCGTCGTCGGTCGCGCGCTCATACGCGCCGGCGGGGGTAGCGAGCGGATCGAGCTCGAGCGCGACGCCGAGCACCAACTCGGCGCCCTCGATCACCGCGAGGCCACGGGCCAGCGAGAGCGCGTCGCGCCCGCCCTCGCTGGCGTCGTAGCCGACCAGGACTCGCCGGTACACGCCGAGCAGCCTACGCGCTTGCCCTCGGGCCGCACACGCGCCGCTAGAATCGAAACCGATGAAGGCTGGGATCCACCCCGAGTACGCCCTCTCGCACGTGCGCTGCTCGTGCGGGAACGAGTTCTACACGCGCTCGACGAAGCCCGAGCTGCACGTCGAGATCTGCTCCGCCTGCCATCCGTTCTACACCGGCAAGCAGAAGCTGGTCGACACCGGCGGCCGCGTCGAGCGGTTCAAGCGCAGGGCGGCCCGCAGCCGGCGCGGCTGAACGCGGCCGCGGCGATGAGCGCCAACGGCCGCCCACCCGCCGAGGCTCCTCCGAGCCTCGACACCGCGCGCATGCCCGACGGCATGCCGGTCGCCTCGCGCGACGCGCCGGTCGGCGGACAGGCGGTGCTCGAGGGCGTGATGATGCGCGGCGTCTCGACGTGGTCGGTGGCGGTGCGCAAGCCCGACGCCGAGGTCGCGGTCACCTCCGAGCCGCTGGTCTCGTGGGCGAAGCGCCACCGGCTGCTGCGGCTGCCGATCGTCCGCGGAGTGGTCGCCCTCGCCGAGTCGCTGAAGATCGGCTTCCGAGCGCTCGCGATCTCCGCCAACGCGCAGCTCGAGCCCGAGGATGGTGAGGAGCCCGAGTCGATCGGAGGGTTCACCTGGGGCCTGACAATCGTGCTCTCGATGGCGCTCGCGGTCGGCCTCTTCTTCGTCGTTCCGGTCAGCGCCACGAGCCTGATCAAGGACCAGCTCGGATCGGCGCTGCTCTTCTGGCTGGTCGAGGGCGTGCTGCGGACCGCGATCTTCATCGGATACATCGCCGCGATCAGCCGCCTCCCCGACCTGCGGCGCGTGTTCGAGTACCACGGCGCCGAGCACAAGACGATCTCGTGCTACGAGGCAGGCGACCGGCTCGTGCCCGAGCGCGCCGAGCGCTACTCGCGCCTGCACCCGCGCTGCGGCACCAGCTTCCTGCTGATCGTCATGGTGCTGGCGATCTTCGTCTTCGCGCCGATCGGGCTCCCCGCCTGGTATTGGTTGGTGCTCTCGCGCATCCTCGGGATCCCGCTGATCGCCGGCCTCTCATACGAGGTGATCAAGTGGGCCGGCAAGAACCGTCGCAAGCGCTGGGTCAGGACGCTGATGTGGCCCGGGCTGATGCTCCAGAACCTCACCACCCGTGAGCCGGACCGCGAGCAGCTCGCGGTGGCGATCGCGGCGCTCGAGGCCGTGCTCGCGGTCGAGAATCCCGAGCAAGCCGCGGCCGAGGCGGGCGAGATCGAGATCGTCGCGTAGGGGCCGCGGCCGGGGGGCGCCGGCGTGCTCGTCGGGCCCGGCGTCGTTGGGCTCGCCGGTAGCCTCCCGACGATGATCCGAAGGCTTGTCCAACAGGTCGAGGAACGCTTCAGCGAGCTGCAGCGCCAGATGTCCGATCCCGAGGTGATCGGCGATCGGGAGCGCTACGCCGCGGTCGGCCGCGAGTATCGCGAGCTCGAGTCGGCGCACGAGCTGGCGCTCGAGTGGCGCCGGCTTTCCGGCGACCTCGAGGGCGCCGAGGAGCTCCTGGCCGAGGACGGCGACGACGAGGAGCTGCGCCGCGTCGTCGCCGAGGCCCCGGGGCGGATGCGCGAGCTCGAGGAGGAGATCCGGTTGGCGATGGTCGAGCGCGACCCGAACGACGCCAAGAACGTGATCATCGAGATCCGCGCCGGCGCCGGCGGCGACGAGGCGGCGTTGTTCGCCGGCGACCTGTTCAAGATGCTGACCCGCTACGCGGAGGAGCGCGGGTTCGCGACGGACGTGCTCTCCCAGTCGCCGGCCGAGGTCGGCGGGTTCAAGGAGGTCACCTTCGAGATCCGCGGCGAGGGCGCCTACTCGGTGTTCAAGTTCGAGGGCGGCACGCATCGCGTCCAGCGGGTGCCGAAGACCGAGTCGCAGGGTCGGATCCACACCTCGACCGCGACCGTGGCGGTGCTGCCCGAGGCCGAGGAGGTCGAGGTCGCGATCGCGCCCGACGATCTGCAGGTCGACGTCTACCGCTCCTCCGGGCCCGGCGGCCAGTCGGTCAACACCACCGACTCCGCGGTCCGCATGACCCACAAGCCGACCGGGATCGTGGTCTCGATGCAGGACGAGAAGTCACAGCTCCAGAATCGGGAGAAGGCGCTGCGGGTGCTGCGCGCCCGACTGTATGAGCGCGAGTTGGAGCAGCAGCGCGCGGAGATCGCGGCCGATCGCCGCTCCCAGGTCGGCACCGGAGAGCGCTCGGAGAAGATCCGCACCTACAACTTCCCCCAGGGCCGGGTCACCGACCACCGGGTGAAGCTCACCGCCCACAACCTCGAGGAGATCCTCAACGGCGACCTGGGCGAGTTCACGAACGCGCTCGCCGCGGAGGAGAAACGCGCTCGGCTCTCCGAGATGACGACGGAGGCGCCGTGAGCGTGGTGCGAGAACGAGCGAGATCCGGTTCGCTCCGGAGCGCGAGCCCGGTGCCGTGAGCGCGGCCGTCGCCGGCTCGGTCGGCGAGGCGCTCACGTCAGCGGCCGCAGCGCTCGAGGCGGCCGGGGTCGACTCGCCACGGTTCGATGCCGAGCTGCTGCTCGCGGCCGCGACGGATCGCGACCGAGCGGCGCTCGCGGCGTCCGGATCGTCGGACGTCGAGGCCGGCGCGGCGCGGCGGTTCGGCGCCATGGTCAGGCGCCGCGTGGCCCGGGAGCCGGTCGCCTACATCCTCGGCCACAAGGGCTTCCGCCGCATCGTGCTGGCGGTCGACGGGCGCGTCCTGATCCCGCGGCCCGAGACCGAGCTGCTGGTCGAGATCGCGCTCGAGATCGCGCCGCCGACCGTGCTCGACGTCGGCACCGGCTCGGGCGCCGTCGCGCTTGCGATCGCCGACGAGCTGCCCGGCGCCGAGGTGAGCGCGACCGACACCTCGCTCGATGCGCTCGCCGTGGCCGCGGCCAACCGCGATCGGCTCGGCCTCGACGTCTCGCTCGAATACGGCACCGTGCCCGCGGAGGCGGACTTCGGCCTCGTGGTCGCCAACCTTCCCTACCTACGTGAGGGGGACTGGGCCGGCCTGCAGGCGGAGATCCGGGACTACGAGCCGCGGGAGGCGCTGGTCTGCGGTCCGACCGGGCTCGAGGCGGTCGATGGGCTGCTCGGCGAGCTCTCGGCGGCGCCGCGACGGCCCGCCGCGATCGCGCTGGAGGTGGGCGAGGGCCAGGCGGCGACGGTGGCCGACCTCGTGCGGAGGGCCGGATGGGACCGGGTCGAGGTTCGCCGGGACCTGGCCGGAATCGATCGGGTGGTGGTCGGGCGGTAGTGGCGCTTCGCCGTCGAATCGCGACTGAGCGACGCCAACCGTGACCGAGCTGGTCTCGATCGAGCGCGACGGGGCCGCCACGGCACGGGCGGCGCTCGAGCGCTGCGTGTTCTCCGGCGGGGTGGCCGTGTTCCCGGCCGACGGCCTCTACGGGCTCGCCTGCGACCCGATGCGCGCGGACGGCGATCGAGCGCATCCACGCGATCAAGACGCCGAGACGACGGCAAGCCGTCGGCGGTCATGTACTTCTCGCCGCTGGCGATGCGAGAGCTGCTCGCGACGCTCGGCCCTCGCACCCGTGACGCGATCGCCGCCCTGCTTCCCGGGCCGGTGACCGTGGTCGTGCGGAACCCCGAGCGGCGCTATCCGCTCGCCTGCCGGGCCGACCCGGAGCGACTCGGGCTGCGGTTGATCGAGGGCCCGCTCCGCGGCGCGGCGTGCGCCGTCCTTCAGACCTCGGCCAACCGCTCGGGGGAACCGGCGCCGAGCCGCCTCGACGACCTCCCGGTCGCGATCCGGGTGGCGGCGGACCTGGTGATCGACGGCGGCGAGCTCAGCGGGCAGCCCTCGACCGTGGTCGACGTGACCGCGGTCGAGTCCGGCGGCGCGCCGTCGGTGTTGCGCGAGGGGGCGCTGCCGACGGCGGCCGTAGGCGATCTGCTGGCCGCGCTATCGTCGAAGCCGCGATGACGCCGCCCGAGCTTCCCGACGACTTCCAGACGGCGCCGCTGGCCGAGGTCGACCCGCGGATCGCCGAGGTGCTGGAGCGTGAGCTGCATCGCCAGCAGACGACGCTCGAGATGATCGCCTCCGAGAACTTCGTCCCCCAGGCGGTACTCGACGCCGCCGGCTCGGTGCTCACCAACAAGTACGCCGAGGGCTACCCGGGCCGTCGCTACTACGGGGGCTGCGAGGAGGTCGACGTCGCCGAGCAGCTCGCGATCGACCGCGCCAAGGAGCTCTTCGGGGCCGGGTTCGCCAACGTCCAGCCCCATGCCGGCGCGCAGGCGAACAACGCCGCCTACATGGCGATGCTCGAGCCCGGCGACACGATCATGGGCATGGCGCTCGATCACGGCGGCCACCTCACCCACGGGATGAAGCTGAACCTCTCGGGAATCCTCTACGAGGTCGTCGCCTACCACGTCAGACGCGAGGACTACCGCTGCGACATGGAGGAGGTCGAGCGGCTCGCGCACGAGCACCGCCCGAAGGTGATCGTCGCCGGGTGGTCGGCGTATCCGCGCCGGCTCGACTTCGCCGCCTTCCGCGAGATCGCCGACTCGGTCGGCGCCAAGCTGATGGTCGACATGGCCCACTTCGCCGGGTTGGTCGCCGCCGGCGAACACCCGAGCCCGATCCCTCACGCCCACCTGACGACGACGACGGTACACAAGACCTTGTGCGGGCCGCGCAGCGGCATGATCCTCACCAACGACGAGGAGCTCGCGAAGGCGATCAACCGCTCCGTGTTCCCGGGCCAGCAGGGCGGTCCGCTGATGCACGTGATCGCCGCCAAGGCGGTCGCGCTGGGGATCGCGCAGTCCGAGCCGTTCCGCGCCCGCCAGCGGCAGACGATCGCGAACGCCCAGGCGTTCGGCGAGGAGCTGATCTCCAACGGCGTCGAGGTGCTCACCGGCGGGACCGACGTCCACCTCGTGCTCGTCGACCTCACCCCGACGGGCCTCGACGGCAAGACCGCCGAGCAGCGTCTCGAGCAGGTCGGGATCACGGTCAACCGCAACGCGATCCCGTTCGATCAGCGCCCGCCGATGAACCCCTCCGGGTTGCGGATCGGGACCCCGGCGCTGACCACCCGCGGGCTGGTCGAGGACGACCTGCGCGAGATCGCGCGGGTGATCGCGGTCGCGTTGTCGGACCGCTTCGAGGACGAGCGCGAGGGGCTGGGCGAGCGGACCCGCTCCCTGATGGAGCGGTACCCGCTCTATCCCCAGCTTTCGCCCGCCCCGGCCTGAGCTAGCCGATCACGCCGGCCCAGAGGCCGGTGTTCTGGTAGGTCGCCGTCCCGCCACCGGACTGGCTGTAGCGGAGCGAGAACGTGTACGTGCCCCGGTCGGCCGGGAACACGAGCCAGCCGCCGCGGGTCAGGGTCGGCGTGCCGTCGACGTCGCCGGTACCCGGGGCCGTGATCCGCAGCTGCGGCGCCGCTGTGTCGAACTCGAGCACCCGCGGCCCGAGCGGCAGCAGGTTGGGCTCGAACAGGTGCACCTGGGCCACGGCGTTGTTGCCGCCGCCGTTGATCTGGCCCGTGGCGCGCGCGTAGATCGCGACGAGGCCGGTCTCCGGGACGTTGACGGTGACCGACGGCCCGCCGAGGTCGACCGGCGGCGCCGACGTGGTCACGAGCGGGCCGGTCTCGCCGTCGACCTTGATCAGGTCGAGCTTCTGCGGCTTCACCGCCCCGGTGGCGATGTCCTTGCCCTTGACGGCACCCTTCGCGATGTCGTTGGACTTGACCGAGTTCTTGCCTTGAAGCGCCACCGCCGATCCCGCGAGCCCCGCCACCAGCGCGACCACCGCCACCACCATCGCCGGCGACGGCAGCCTCCTGCTAACGCTCATCGAAAACCTCCCGTTCGCAGTCGTTGACTCCCCCCACCGAACCAAACCCGCTCGGCGGGCCGTAAGTTTCGGCGCAATGAGGCCCCGGCGATGAGGATCTGGGTGGACATGAGCGGGCCCGCACACGTGCTCGTGCTGCGTCCGATCATCGAGCGCCTGCGCTTCGCCGGCCACGATGTCGTGGTGACCTCGCGCGAGTACACGCAGACCCAGGAGCTGCTCGAGCTGCACGGGATCGCGCATACCGCGATCGGCCGTCATGGGGGCGCGTCCAGGACCCGCAAGCTTGCGCGGTTGATCCAGCGGACCACGCGGATGCGACGCTTCGGCGGCGGTCGGGGTTTCGAGCTCGCTCTCGCCCACGGCTCCAACGACCTCGCGATTGCGGCGCGATCGCTTGGGATTCCGGAGGCGAACATGCACGACTACGAGTTCGCGGTCCTCCAGCACCACGTCGGCTGCCGCCTGGCCCGGCGGGTGATATTTCCCGACTCGGTGCCGTTCGAGCGCCTGCGCCGGTTCGGCGTCACGCGCGAGAAGCTGCGCCAGTACCCCGGGCTCAAGGAGGAGTACTACCTGGCTGACTTCGAGCCCGATCCCGGGGTGTCCCCGGCGCTCGGCGTCGATTCACAGCGCGTCGTCGTGGTCATGCGGCCGCCTCCAGACGTCTCGCTCTATCACCGCAAGTCCAATCCGCTGTTCCCGGAGGTGCTGATGCGGCTGGGTCGCGCCGACGGCGTCCAGGCGGTGGTCCTCCCGCGCACCGCGGAGCAGCGCAAGTTCGTCGAGACCCTGGAGCTGCCTTCGGTGATCGTGCCGCCGAGCGCCGTCGACGCGCAGAGCCTGATCGCCCAATCCGATCTGGTGATCTCAGCCGGCGGGACCATGAACCGCGAGGCCGTCGCCCTCGGGGTGCCGGTCTACACCACCTACGGCGGGCGGATGGGGGGCGTCGACGAGACGCTGATTCGCTCGGGACGGCTGCGGCCGCTGACGAATCCGAACGCGATCGAGCTCCGCAAGCGCACGGCGGAATTCGAGCGCACGCGGCGCGATCCGGGATTGCTGGTGGAAATGATCCTCGAAACCGCGTAGCGGATGGCACAGGATCCCTCGATACACGGCGAGGCCGCAGCGGCGCCACCGAGGCCGTATGCCGACATGGAGGCGGCCTACGGGGACCGCGCGATCGATCCGGTCCTGCGTGCTCTCGATCTGGCGATCGCCGGCACGGCCCTGGTCGTCGCCTCGCCGATGATGGCGGCGGCCGCGCTCGCGATTCGAATCACCTCGGGACGCCCCGTCCTCTATCGCGGCGCGCGCGTGGGCCGCGGGGGCGAGGTCTTTCAGATGTACAAGTTCAGGACCCTTTCCCAGGGCGCGGAGAGCCGTCTGGGGCCGTTTCTGGGCGAGGAGCTCACGCGTCGCACCGAGGGCGAGGTGACCCCCGTCGGACGGGGGTTGCGCGCCGTCCACCTCGACGAGCTCCCCCAGCTGTGGAACGTGATCCGCGGCGAGATGAGCGTGGTCGGGCCGCGGCCGATCCGGCCGACCTTCTTCGCGGAGCTCACCGAGCAGATCCCCCAGTACTGGCAGCGGCTGGTGGTCAGGCCCGGGGTGACCGGGTTCGCCCAGACGCGGATGCGCCGTGAGGAGACCTGGAGCGACAAGCTGGCCCACGATCTCGAGTACATCGCCGATCGCTCGGTGACGCTCTACATGAGCGTGCTGCTGGCCACCGCATGGCGAATCCTCAATCGGGCGGCCCGCGGCGACGACCGCGACTGAGAGGCCGATCTAGCTTGTGTGGCATCTGCGGTGTGGCGCGCCTCGACGGCAACAGCGCGGCGGCGCATCGACTTGAGCTCGCGGCGATGAGCGCGCAGCTTGTCGATCGGGGACCGGACAGCGCCGGCGAGGTGATCGACGGCCCCGTCGGCTTGGCGGCTCGGCGACTCTCGATCATCGACCTCGAGCACGGCGATCAGCCGCTGGCCAACGAGGACGAGTCGGTGCGGGTGGTGCAGAACGGCGAGATCCTCAACTATCGCGAGCTGCGCCGTGAGCTGCGCGCGTCCGGTCATCGCTTCCGCACCGAGGGCGACACCGAGGTCCTCTGCCACCTCTACGAGCAGGAGGGGCCGGGCTTCGCCGAGCGGCTTCGAGGGATGTTCGCCGTCGCCGTTTGGGACTCGCGCCGCGGCCGTCTGGTGCTCGCGCGTGACCGCTTCGGGATCAAGCCGCTCGTCTACAGCGCCGGCACGAGCACCTTGGCATTTGCCTCGGATCTGCGCGCTCTGCGCGAGGCTCCCGGGTTCTCCGATCGGATCGACCCCGCGGCCCTGGAGGCCTATCTCGCGCTCAACTCGATCCCAGCGCCGCTGACGATCTACGCGGCGGCTCGCAAGCTCCCCGCCGGGCACCTGTTGATCTGGGAACGGGGGGCGCCGGTGCGGATCCAGCGCTACGCCCGGCCGGAACCGAGCCCCGCGTCGCGATTGCGCGGTGACCGGCCGGAGGCGCTCGCCGACGAGCTTCGCCGCCGGCTGCGTGACTCGGTCGCCGCGCATCTGGTCGCCGACGTCCCGGTCGGGGTTCTGCTCTCCGGGGGCGTCGACTCGGGGACCCTGGCGGCGCTCGCCTCCGAGGTCTCCGCCGAGCCGGTGCGTACGTTCTCGATCGGGTTCTCCGAGCAGTCGTTCGACGAGCTCGCCCGGGCGCGCCAGGTCGCCGGGCGCTACCGCACAGACCACCACGAGCTGCTCCTGGAGCCCGACGCCGTCTCGCTGTTCCCGCGAATCGCGGCGGCCTTCGACGAGCCGTTCGGCGACTCGTCCGCACTGCCGACTTACCTGGTCAGCGAGCTCGCGGCCTCGTCGGTGAAGGTCGTGCTCTCCGGCGAGGGGGCCGACGAGCTGTTCGGCGGCTATTACACCTACGTCGCCGATCGGCTGGCACCGTGGCTTCGCGCTCCGGCGGCGCTTGCGCGGCCGCTGGTCGAGCGCCTGCCGGCATCGACTCGCCGGGTGAGCCGCGAGTACATGGCGAAGCGCTTCGTCGCCGGCGCCGGGCTCGGGGCGCTGGAGCGCCACCAGGCCTGGAAGGAGATCTTCTCGCCCGAGCTGCGGGCGGAGGTGACCGCGGGCGCGACGACGGCGGTCGACCCGCTGGACCTGCACCGCGCCCGTTACGCCGAGACGCAGGGAGCCGAGCCGCTGGCGCGACTGCAGGACGTCGATCTCGGGATCTACCTGGTCGACGACCTGCTGGTGAAGACCGACCGGGCGAGCATGGCCCACTCGCTCGAGGCAAGGGTGCCCTATTGCGATCGCCAGGTGGCCGAGCTCGCGCTGGCGCTGCCCAGACGGGCGCGCGTGCTCGGGCTGTCGAAGAAGCGCCTGCTGCGGGCCGCGGCGCGCCCGCTGCTGCCGGCCGAGGTCGTCGACGGCCGCAAGCGCGGATTCTCGGCCCCGATCGCGGCCTGGCTGCGGGGCGAGATGCAGGGCTTTGCTCGCGACGTGCTCTCCGAGGAGACCCTCCGCCGCCAGGGATATCTCGACCCGCAAACGGTCGCGCGCCTGCTCGAGCTGCACTTGCGCGGGCGCCAGGACCTCAGCCGCCAGCTCTGGGGGCTGCTCGCGCTCACCCTCTGGCACGACACGCGAGCCGCCCGCCGGGCTCCGCCGATGCGGTGAGAGAAGATGTCGTCGCATGATGAGCGGCAGGCCGGAGGCCATCGACGCCGTGTGGGCGTTTCTAGTCGCCGCCGCGCTGGCCTGGTTGCTGGTTCCGCTCGCCGAGCGGTTGGCTCGCAGGATCGGCGCGATCGACTTCCCCAACGAGCGCAGCCTGCACACCGAGCCGACCCCCCGCCTCAGCGGGCTCGCGATCCTCGCCGGCGTGCTGGCCGCGGGCTTTCTGTTCCTCCCCTGGGTCCCGCTCAGCCAGGCGATCCTCGCCGGCGCGGTGGTGATCGCGATCGTCGGCGCGGTCGACGACGTCTTCGACCTGCCGGCCGGGCTGAAGCTTGCCGGCCAGGCCGTGGCGGCGAGCATCCCGGTCCTCAACGGCATCCAGGTGGCCAACTTCACCCTGCCCTTCGTCGGCCGCGTCGAGCTCAACTCGGTGGCGCTGCTCGACCTGCCGGCGGTCGGCGAGGTGCACCTCGGGCACCTGCTGACGATCATCGGGATCGTCGCCGTGATCAACGTCGTCAATCTGATCGACGGCGTCGACGGGCTGGCCGCCGGCGTCTGCGTGATCTCGGCGGCGACGCTGGCGATCATCGCGCTCTCCCTCTCCAGGACCAGCGCGGGCGTCCTCGCGGCGCTCACCGCCGGCGCCGCCCTCGGGTTCTTGCGACACGGCTTCCCGCCCGCCTCGAGCTTCATGGGCGACACAGGGTCGAACCTCCTCGGCTATCTGCTCGGGGCGATCGCGATCCAGGGGGCGCTGAAGACCAACGCCGTGGTGGCCCTGCTGTTTCCGTTGTTCGTGCTCGCCGTGCCGATTCTCGACACCGGGTTCGTGGTCGCGAAGCGGATGAAGTACCGACGCCCGATCCATCGCGCCGACACCTGGCACTTCCATCACCGGATGGCGAACATCGGCTTCTCCCAGCGGCGCACGCTCGCCTACCTGTACGGCTGGGCGCTGGTGATGGCGGGCCTGGCGCTCGCCCTGCGGTTCGTCCCGTACTCCGACGACCACGGCAACTTCGACCCCGCCTGGAGCGCCGTGATCGGCGTCTTCCTGCTCGCCGCCGTCGCAGCGAGCTTCTATCTCGTGGTCACGCTCGAGATCCTGAAGCTGAGGACGACGCGGTTGCACCAGCTGTTCGGGACCAGGGGCTCGGCGCCCGAGGAGGCGGTCGTCGACGAGGGCGTCGCCCGCGAGCTCGAGACCGGGAGCTTCGCGGCGATCGATCCCGACACCGGTGAGCTCGAGACGCTCGACGATTCTGGCGCCCGCTCCTAGCCCGGAGATCGGCGATCCGTTCCGCCGGGCTCGCCTCCGAAAAACGCGCGTAACGGCTGTTACGAAGCCGCTCTGCGCGGGTCTCGCGGCCCCCGGGGTTTCCTCTATAGTCGCCTTGCCGCCTGGCCACCGGGACAAGCCGGAGGTGGGCGGCGCTCACGTCTCTACCTGGGAGATCGGACCTTTTCCGCGACCGTCATTGTCTGGCCGCAACTTCAACTTTCCGGATGACCGAGGGCCCTCAGAGGAGGGCGGACGCCGCCACGGCGGGCCTGTCCCTGATCGCGTCGATGCTCGTCGGCGCGGGGGCCGGGTTCGGGCTCGGCTCGCTGGTGGGCCTTGCGGTGCCGCTCGGCCTAGCTGGGCTGTTCGTGGGCCTCGGCGCCGGTTTTGCTCTTGTCTACGCTCGCTTTAGAAGGCTCTGACGCCACCGCGAGAAGCGGTGGGCGTCCGGGCGTAGCGCTGCGCTACGCCGATCTCGTGCTGCTGGCGCTGGCGCTGGGGCTGTTCGCGCTCGCCGGGCTGCCGATGCTCGGCTACGCCGTCTGCGCCGCCGCCTGGCTCGCTCAGCACGGGGTGCTCGCCTACGCCGACGCCCGCGCCACCGCCGCGCTTCGGCGCGGCGACCGTCGTCTCGCGCTCGGGATCGTCGGCGGCGCGACGCTCGCGAGGCTGTGGCTGGTGACCGCGGCGATCCTGCTCGTCGGCCTGCTCGGCGAGCGCGAGGACGGTCTCGCGGCCGCGGTGCTCGCCCTCGTATTGATCACGGTGCATCTCGGCTGCCTCGCGGCCACCAAGCTGCTGTACCCGGACGCCTCGGCGGCGGCGCGATGAGCCGCCGGGCGAAGATCCTGCTCGGGGTCGGCCTCTACGTCGCGCTGTTCGCCGTCCTCGTCCTCGTCCTCGGCAACGAGGGCAAGAACGAGTCCTTCCAGCCCCAGAACGAGTTCAAGCTCGACCCTTGGATCGAGATCAACCTCGGCGGCATCGACGTGTCGATCAACAAGGCCGTCTTCTATCTGCTGCTCGCCTGCGCGCTGACGATCGTCGCGATGACCTACGTCGCGCGGCGCATGCAGAGGGCCCCGAACAAGATCCAGATGATGGTCGAGGTCGCCTACGACCTGATGCGCAACAACATCACCCGGGGCAACATCCCCGACGAACAGCTCGCCAGCCGGTGGTTTCCGTTCCTCGGCCGGCCTGTTTTTGTTCATCTGGTTCTCGAACATGATCGGCTTCCTTCCGCTGCCGGTGAACACCGAGGAGAAGGTCGACGTCTTCGGACTCCAGATCCCGTCGCTGGCCCTCTACGCCGCCACCGCGAACCTCTCCATCCCGCTCGTGCTCACGGTGGTCGTCTGGTTCTCCTACCACGTCGAGGGCATCCGCGCGAAGGGCTTCTTCCCGTATCTCGCGAGCTGGCTGCCGCCCGGGCTCGAGGACATGAACCCCGCCGCCAAGGCGTTCATCTTCGTGATCGAGGCGATCTCCCAGTTCGCGCGCCTGATCTCGCTCTCGGTGCGGTTGTTCGCGAACATCCTCGCCGGCCACCTGCTGCTTCTGTTCATGGGCGGCGGCCTGGCCGTGCTGCTCGGAATCGCCGCCCTCGGCCTGCTCACCTTCCCGCTCGCGTTCTTCTTCTTCATCCTCGAGGTCGGGCTGATCGCCACCCTGCAGGCGTTCATCTTCTCGACCCTGACCGCTATCTACCTCGGCGGCGCTACCGCCCAGGCACACTAAGAAAGGACGTAATCGATGGATCTGTTGATTCCGCTCGCGCAAGCCGCGCAGACGGTCGACCTGGCGCCGGTGACCGACGCCGGCAAGGCGATCGCGCTCGGCGTCGGAGCCGGACTCGGCTCGATTGGAGCCGGTATCGGCATCGGGATCATCTTCGGCAAGGAGATCGAGTCGGTCGCCCGCCAGCCCGAGATGAAGGACGAGCTTCAGTCGATCCGCTGGCTCGGTTTCGCGCTGACCGAGGCGGTCGCCTTCTACACCTTCATCTTCGGGCTGATCGCCTTCTTCCTCTAGGACGCACGGGTTGCAGGCACTGGCACACATAGCGACCGTCCTGCCGCTCGCCGCCGAGGAGGAGGGCGGGGGGAGCTTCCTCGTCTCGCCCGATCTCGGGCTGATGATCTGGACGCTGCTGTTGTTCGTGTTCACGATGTGGGTGCTCTCGAAGACCGCGTTTCCGAAGATCGGCGAGGCGCTCGAGAAGCGCGCGAACGCGATCCGGGAGAACATCGACGCCTCCGAGCGCCAGCGCGAGGAGGCGGATCAGCTGCTCGACGAGTACCGCGAGCGGCTGCGCGAGGCGCGCGAGCAGGCCGAGGACATCGTCGCCAGGGCGCGCAAGGCCTCCGAGGCCGCGATCGCCGAGGCGACCGTCGAGGGCCGGTCCAAGCGCGAGGAGCTGGTCGCGGCGGCGCGCAAGGACATCGAGGCGGAAACGAAGCGGTCGCTTGAGCAGATCCGCAAGGAGATGGCCGATCTCACCGTGCTGGCGACCGAGAAGGTGACCCGCAAGTCGCTGACCGCCGAAGACCAGCGCCGTCTGGTCGAGGAGGCGCTGAGCGAGGTCGACTTCAGCGCCCTGGCGGGCAACGGAAGCTCGGAGAGCCGGTGATGGAAGAGATCGCCCGTGTCTATGCGGACGCGCTGTTCAAGGCGGCCGAGAACCGCGACAAGCTCGAGCGGATCCACGAGCAGCTGGGCGAGTTCGCCGACGCGGTCGCCGGCGAGCGCGACCTGCAGATGTTCCTGTTCAGCCCGTACTTCTCCTCCGCCGAGAAGCGGGACGGCATCGCGCGGGCCGTCTCGGGGGCAGAGCCAGAGCTCGTGAACTTCCTCGAGCTGCTCGCCGAGAAGCACCGGATGCCGGCGATCTTCCGAATCCGCAAGCGCTTCGACGATCTCTGGGCGGAGGCCAATCGGCGCCTCGAGGTGACCCTGACAAGCGCGGTGGCGCTCGATCCCGGAGTGGTCGAGCGGGTCGGTGCAGAGGTCGAGCGCCAAACCGATCGCACGATCGACCTCACCAGCGAGATCGACGAGGACATCCTCGGCGGGCTCGTGTTGCGGGTCGGAAACATGGTCCTCGACGCGAGCCTGCGTTCGAAGCTGGAGAGACTGAGAAAGGAAGTCGCCGCAGCCGCCTAGCGGCGCGGCGACCGAATCCAAAGGAGCGACTGAAGCGTGGAGATCAAGCCCGACGAGATTTCGAAGATCCTCAGGCAGCGGATCGAGGGGCTCGAGACCGAAGCCGCCGACCTCTCGGAGGTCGGGACGGTGCTTTCGGTCGCCGACGGCATCGCCCGCGTGCACGGGCTCGACAACTGCATGTCGCTGGAGATGCTCGACCTGCCGCACGACGTCACCGGGCTCGCGCTCAACCTCGAGTCCGACAACGTCGGCGTGGTGCTGTTCGGCGATTGGGTGCAGATCGAGGAGGGCGACACGGTGAAGCGGACCGGACGCCTGCTCGAGATCCCGGTCGGCGAGCAGCTGCTCGGCCGGATCGTCGACCCGCTCGGCCGTCCGCTCGACGACAAGGGCGAGGTGAACACGAGCGAGACCCGTCCGGCCGAGCACAAGGCTCCCGGCGTGGTCGAGCGCCAGCCGGTGAACACACCGGTGCAGACCGGCCTCAAGGCGATCGACGGGATGATCCCGATCGGCCGCGGCCAGCGCGAGCTGATCATCGGGGACCGCCAGACGGGCAAGACCGCGATCGCTCTCGACACGATCATCAACAACAAGGACAAGGACCTGATCTGCGTCTACGTGGCGATCGGCCAGCGGATGTCGACCGTCGTTCAGGTCGCCGGGCTGCTCGACGAGGCCGGCGCGCTCGACAACACGATCATCGTCGCCGCGCCGGCCGACGAGGCGGCGCCGATCAAGTTCATGGCCCCGTACGCCGGCTGCGCGATGGCCGAGTACTTCCTCTATCAGGGCAAGGAGGCGCTCTGCGTCTACGACGACCTGACCAAGCACGCCTCCGCGTACAGGCAGATGTCGCTGCTGTTGCGGCGTCCTCCGGGCCGCGAGGCGTATCCGGGCGACGTCTTCTACCTGCACTCCCGGTTGCTGGAGCGCTCCGTGCGCCTCGCCGACGAGCTCGGCGGCGGCTCGCTGACGGCGCTGCCGATCATCGAGACTCAGGCCAACGACGTCTCCGCCTACATCCCCACCAACGTGATCTCGATCACCGACGGCCAGATCTTCCTCGAGGCAGACCTGTTCTTCTCCGGCGTGCGGCCGGCGATCAACGTCGGGATCTCGGTCTCGCGGGTGGGCGGCAACGCGCAGACGAAGGCGATGAAGAAGGTCGCCGGCAAGCTCAAGCTCGACCTCTCCCAGTACCGCGACCTGGAGGCGTTTGCGCAGTTCGGCTCCGAGCTCGACCCCGATACCCAACGCCAGCTGGCGCGCGGCGAGCGGCTGGTCGAGATGCTGAATCAGAACGAGCGCAGCCCGCTCTCGGTCGCCGAGCAGGTGGCCTCGATCTACGCCGGAACCGGCGGCTATCTCGACCGGATCAAGACCGAGCGGGTCCAGGACTTCCTCGCCGACCTTCTCGGGCGGCTGAAGACCGAGAGTCAGGACCTGATCGAACGGATCAACGGTGGTCAGCTCTCCGACGAGGACGAGGAGCAGCTCGGCGACGCGATCGCCGAGATGGTCGACGACTTCGGCCCGGACTTCGACGCGGAGGGCAACCCGCTCGAGGAGGGCGAGTCCGACCGCGTCAAGTCACGCGAGGAGCATGCCGCTCCGGCGCGGACGCAGGGCGAGGCGGAGGCCGAGGCCGGGGCGGAGGCCGAGGCGGAGCGGGCCGAGGAGGCCGTCGAGGAGGTCACGGCCTGAGGCCCGGACACGATGGCAACCCAGAAGGAAGTCAAGAACCGGATCGCGTCGGTCAAGAACATCCACAAGATCACGCGAGCGATGGAGATGGTCGCCGCGGCGCGGTTGCGCCGCGCCGAGCAGCGGATCGACGCGATGCGGCCCTACGCGCAGGCGATTCGCAAGATGACCCAGCAGGTCTCGGACGCCTCCGCGACCGTTCAGAGGGTGCCGCTGCTCGAGGAGCGCGAGAACACGCAGCGCGTCGGGATCGTCCTCGTCACCGGCGATCGCGGCCTCGCCGGCGCCTTCAACACGAACATCATCCGCGAGGGCCTGCGCCTGAAGCGCGAGTTCGTCGCGGACGGCGCCGAGGTCTCGTTCTCGGTCGTCGGGCGGCGCGGCAACTCGACCCTCAGCTTCCGCGGCGAGGAGATCGCCAGCTCCTACGTCGGGTTCACCGACCGGCCCTCGTTCGCCGACGCGCGCGGGATCTCGCGCGACGTGACGGCGGGCTACGTCGACGAGGAGCTCGACCGGGTCGAGCTGGTCTACAACCGCTACGTCTCGCCGCTGACGCAGTACGTGCGCCGGCAGACGTTGCTCCCGGTTCAGCAGGCGGAGGTCTTCGGGGAGGGGATCCCGGAGCCGGAGCCCGAGGCCGACGAGGAGCTCGCCAAGGCGCATCGCAGGGCGTACTGGGACTACGAGCCCGAGCCGGAGCTGCTGCTGCCGATGCTGTTCGCCGAGTACGTGGACCTCTCGGTCTACCGGGCACTGCTCGAGTCCTCGGCCTCGGAGCTCGGGGCGCGGATGACCGCGATGCGCTCGGCGGCGGAGAACGCGCAGGACATGATCGGCGACCTGACCCTGGCGATGAACCGGGCGCGTCAGGCGGAGATCACGCAGGAGATCTTGGAAGTGGTCGGCGGCGCTGAGGCGCTCGGCTAGAAAGGGAACATGGCTGAAAGCAACGGAAACCAGGTCAACAAGGGGCGGATCGAGTCCGTCACCGGCGTCGTCGTCGACGTCGTCTTCGACGAGCATCTCCCCGAGATCTACTCGGCGCTCGAGATCGTGGTCCCCGAGGAGGGCAACCGCCCCGCGCTCGACCTCGTCTGCGAGGTCCAGCAGCACCTCGGCGACGACCGCGTGCGAGCCGTCGCGATGGACGCGACCGACGGCCTCCAGCGCGGCGACGAGGTCATCGACACGGGCGGGCCGATCACGGTTCCGGTGGGCGAGGCCACCCTGGGCCGGATCTTCAATCTGCTCGGCGAGGTGATCGACAACGGCCCCGAGGTCGAGGGCGAGGAGCGGTGGCCGATCCACCGGCCGGCGCCGAGCGTCGAGGAGCTGACGCCGTCGCAGGAGATCCTCGAGACGGGGATCAAGGTCGTCGATCTGCTCGCCCCGTACGCGAAGGGCGGCAAGGTCGGCCTGTTCGGCGGCGCCGGCGTCGGCAAGACGGTGCTGATCCAGGAGCTGATCCGAAACATCGGCGAGGAGCACGAGGGCCTCTCGGCCTTCTGCGGCGTCGGCGAGCGCTCGCGCGAGGGCAACGACCTCTGGCTCGAGATGAAGGAGTCGGGCGTGCTCGAAAAGACGATGCTCGTCTTCGGCCAGATGAACGAGCCACCGGGCGCGCGTCTGCGCGTCGCGCTTTCCGGCCTGACGATGGCGGAGTACTTCCGCGAGCAGGGCGGTCAGGACGTGCTGCTGTTCATCGACAACATCTTCCGCTTCGTGCAGGCGGGCTCCGAGGTCTCGGCCCTGCTCGGGCGGATGCCCTCGGCGGTCGGCTACCAGCCGACGCTGGAGACCGAGATGGGAGGCCTGCAGGAGCGGATCAGCTCGACCAAGCAGGGATCGGTGACCTCGATCCAGGCCGTCTACGTGCCCGCGGACGACCTCACCGATCCGGCTCCGGCCTCGGTGTTCGCGCATCTGAACGCGACCACCACGCTCTCGCGGGCGATCTCGGAGAAGGGGATCTACCCGGCGGTCGACCCGCTCGATTCGACCTCGACCATCCTCAAGCCCGACATCCTCGGCGAGGAGCATTACAACACCGCGACCGAGGTCCAGGAGATTCTGCAGCGCTACAAGGAGCTCCAGGACATCATCGCGATCCTCGGGATCGACGAGCTCTCAGACGAGGACAAGGTGGCGGTCAACCGGGCGCGCAAGCTCGAGCGCTTCCTCTCGCAGCCGTTCTTCGTCGCCTCGCAGTTCACCGGTCGCGAGGGCGAGTACGTGCCGGTCGCCGAGACCGTGCGCAGCTTCCGCGAGATCCTCGAGGGCAAGTACGACGAGCTGCCCGAGTCGGCCTTCTACATGAAGGGCTCGATCGACCAGGTCACCGGCACCGAGGAGAAGGGCGAGAAGGACGAGGGCGTCGAGCGTGAGGCCGCCGAGTCCGAGGAGCGCGCCGAGCGCGAGGCCGAGGCCGTCGAGGCCTGATCAACGTGGCCGGCGACCGAAAGCTCGAGGCCGAGGTGCTGACGCCGGAGGGCGAGGTCTTCCGGGGCGAGCTCGAGATGCTCTCGACGCGCACCGCGGTCGGCGAGGTCGGGATCCTCGCCGAGCACATCCCGATGGTCGCGCGCCTGGTGCCGGCGGAGCTTCGCCTCCACCGCTCCGAGTCCGAGGTCGAGCGCTACGCCCAGGGCGAGGGCTGGCTCGAGGTGTTCGCGAACCGGGCCCGGGTGCTGATCGCCGAGGCGATTCCGCCCGATCGGCTCGATGCGGCCGACCTGCGCCGGCGCCTCGAGGACGCCGAGCGCAGCGTCTCGGAGGCCGAGGAGGGCTCCGCGGCCGCCGAGCAGGCCGAGCGCGAGCGGGCGCGCGCGGAGGCGTTCCTGAACATCGCCGAGCGCTGATCGGCCCCGGCCTGCCAGCCTTAGGCAACCTTGGATGAGAGGCTGCTCACAGAGACGCTGATCGGCTACGACACCTCGCAGCCGGAGGGCATAAAGCAATGCGCGGGCTTCATCAAGGGCTGGCTCGACGCGCGCGAGATCTCCACCCACCAGCTCGACGTCCGCGGATTGCCGATCACGATCGCCGACGTCGGCCGCGACGACGCCACGACGACGCTGCTGCTGCACGGCCATCTCGACGTCGTCCCCGGCCGCCCGGAGCAGTTCGAGGCCCGGCTCGACGGCGATCGGCTCTACGGGCGCGGCGCCTACGACATGAAGGGTGCGCTCGCGGCGCTGCTGCTGGCGCTCGTGGACCTGCGCGACTCCGAGCGGGTCCGGGTGCGACTCGGCGTCGTCCCCGACGAGGAGTCCGAGGAGGAGCACGAGCGCGGCGGTGACGTGCTCGTCGCCGAGGGCTTCGTCGGCGACTTCGCGATCACCGGGGAGCCCACCGACATGCACGTCGGAGTGGCCGCGAAGGGCGTCGTGGCGATGCGGCTGCGCATCGACGGACGCGCCGCCCACGGCGCGACGCCGTGGCTGGGCGAGAACGCGATCCTGCGGGCGATAGACGTCTTCCGCGCGGTCCAGTCGCTACCGTTTGCGTCGCGGAGCTCGGAGCTGTTCGACCGGCCGTCGATCAACCTCGGCCGGATCCTGGGCGGCGACGCCCTCAACAAGGTGCCCGACACTTGTTACATCGACGTCGACGTTCGCTACCTGCCCGAGCAGGACCCGGACGCGATCCTGGCCGAGGTCGCTTCGATTCCCGGCGCGACGATCGTCTCGACCTTCAAGCGCTCGCCGGCAATGGTCGATCCCGAGTCGCCGTTCGTCCGCACGCTGTGTGAGGCAACCGCGCACAACCACCCGGGGGAGGTGACCAGCGTCGGCCGCGACGGAGCCTCCGACGCGGTCTCGTTCCTGCGCGCCGGGGTGCCCGCGGTCGAATTCGGCCCGCTCGGGGGCGGCCATCACGGGCCCGAGGAATGGGTGTCGGTCTCCTCGCTCGCCGGATACAGGCGTGCGATCGTCGACTTCGCGGGCAGGCTGCCGCTTAAGAGCGGCGAATCCGAAGGGGTTGGAAAGCCGCGGTGAGGCCCGAGGACGAGAACGAGGACCAAATGCCCGAGGAGCGCGACGACGCCGTCGCGAGCGACGCCGCCGGCGCCGGCGAGAACGAGCCGCCGGCGCCGGCCACCTTCGCCGGCCGGCGCCGAGCCGAGGGGAAGGCGCCAAGCGACGAGACCGGCGCCCCCGATGAGCCCGAGGAGGGCGAACCCGAGGAGGGCGAACCCGAGGAGGGCGAACCCGAGGAGGGCGAACCGAGGAGGGCGAACCAAGGAGGGCGAGGAGATCCGCGGCGAGGACGCCGACGGCGGCGAGCAGGAGCCGAGCGACGCGGAGCCGGTTGCCGAGCAGCGGCCGGCGCCGGACGCCGAGCCCGGCGAGGACCACGAGCCGGGTCCCGGCGAGACGATCGAGGCCGACACCTTGGTGCTCGCCGACCGCGAGGAGGCGCAGGAGGCGGCGCTCGCCGGGTTGCGAGCCCGCGCCGCGACGGGCGAGGCGAAGCTGCCGGCGCGCGCTACGCCCGAGGACGAGCACGACGAGGACGCCGTCGCGTCGGCGCCGGGCACGCCCGTCGCGTCAGGGCAGCCCCCCGAAGCCGCGCCCGAGCCGCTCGCTGCCGCCGGTGCGGAGGGCGGCAAGCCGCCGCGCGCGAAGCCGATCTGGGCGCGCTTTCTCGCCGCCTCGTTCTTGATCGTCGCCTCGATGGCAACGGCGACCGCGATCAGCCTCTTGGTCTATTTGACCGACATCGCGAAGGGCCTGAACGACAACGACGCGCTCGCCAGCCTCCAGGATCAGCTCGCCGACGTCGACGGCGGCAAGCCGCAAACGATCCTCATCCTCGGCTCCGACAAGCGGCTCGACACGAAGGGCGATCCGGGCCGCTCGGACACCACGATCCTGCTGCGCGTCGACCCCGACAAGGACCGGATCGCGTTGCTGTCGATCCCGCGCGACCTCGAAGTCCAGATCCCGGGCCTGGGGACGGACAGGTTCAACGCCGCATATTCCTACGGCGGCCCGGACCTCGCCCTGCAGACGGTCCAGAAGCTGATGGGCGACGACTTCGACATCAACCACGTCGTCAACATCAACTTCACCGGCTTCGCCGACGCTGTGAACGCGATCGGCTGCGTCTACATCGACGTCGACCGCCACTACTACATCCCCCCGGACTCGGGGATCGCCGAGATCAACGTCGAGGCCGGTTACCAGCGGCTATGCGGACTGAAGGCGCTCCAGTACGTGCGCTTCCGCCACGACGACACCGACCTCGTGCGCTCCGCCCGCCAGCAGGACTTCCTGCGCGAGGCGCGCCAGAAGCTGCCGCCAGGGACGCTGATCCGCGACCGCAACGAGCTGCTCGACATCTTCACCGAGTACACGACCTCCGACATCTCCACCGCGGTGCAGCTGCTCGAGCTGCTGAAGACGTTCGCCGCGGTCCAGGCCGCGCCGGTGGTCGAGGTCCACTTCCCCGCCGACCTCGGCGACGGCACCTCCGGGTACGTGACCGCGTCGCCCGAGGCGATCAACCACGCCGTCGACCAGTTCCTCGCCACCGAGGGAACGCCGGGGGAACGCCCCGGCGGAGCCAACCCCGACACCGGCGACGGCGATCAGAAACCGCCGGAGGTTAAGCCGGGCGGCGGCGAGCAGCCGAAGTCCGACGACCAGAACAGCGACCACTTCGTCGGTCCCGAGATGCAGGACTCCTCGGCGGAGGGCAAGGCGTTCGCGCACCAGACATCGGTGAAGAGGAAGAAGAACGGCGATCCGATGGTCACGTTCCCGATCTACTACCCGACGCGGCTGCTTCCGGGCTCGTTTTTGTCGCGGGACTCGCGTGCGTTCGTGATCGACGCCCCCGACAAGGACGTCTACCACGGCTACAGGATGGTCGCCGCGTTCCCGGGCCCGGGGGGCTTCGACGAGTACTACGGGATCTCGGGCACCGACTGGGTGGACGCGCCGATCCTCGACAACCCCTCCGAGGTGCGAACGATCGACGGCAAGCAGTACGACCTGTTCTACGACGGCGACCGGCTGCGGCTGGTCGGCTGGAAGACCAAGGACGCCGCCTACTGGGTCAACAACACGCTTCTGCAGTCGCTCGACGAGGACGAGCTGCTCTCGATCGCGACCTCGATGCGCGAGTACCACTAGCTTCTCCGACCGTGAACGCAAACGAGAAGCCGCCGATCGGCGTCGTCGGAGTGGGGTGGGTCGGCCTCGTCACCGCCTCCTGCTTCGCGGACCTCGGCCACCCGGTGGTCGCGATGGACATCGACGAGGCGAAGATCGCGGCGCTCGACGCCGGCGGCACGATGCCGATCCACGAGCCCGGCCTCTCGGAGTTGGTGGATCGCAACCGCGAGCGGCTGCGGTTCACCACCGAGATGGACGAGGTGCTCGATCGCTGCCGGCTGCTGTTCTGCTGCGTCGACACTCCGCCGACCTACTCCGGCGATGCGGACCTCTCGCGGGTCGAGGCGGTGGTCGGCGCCCTGCCCGAGGACTCCGAACACGCGCTGGTCATGAAGAGCACCGTCCCCGCGGGCACCGGCGCCGCGATCCGGCGCTCGAAGCCGGACCTCGTCTACGTGTCGTGCCCGGAGTTCCTCAAGGAGGGCACCGCGGTCGACGACTTCTTGGAGCCGGACCGGGTCGTGATCGGCGCCGATCCGGGCTCGGAGTGGGCCGCGGAGATGGTCGCCGCCGCCTACGCACCGCTCGGCGGCGAGATCGTCAGCACCGACGTCGCATCCGCGGAGATGATCAAGCTCGCCTCGAACGCCTTTCTCGCCACCAAGATCTCGTTCATCAACGAGATCGCCAACGTCTGCGAGGGCGTCGGCGCCGACGTCAACGAGGTCGCCCGCGGGATGGGCCTCGACGACCGGATCGGGCCGATGTTCCTGCAAGCCGGGATCGGATACGGGGGGTCCTGCTTCCCCAAGGACGTCTCGGCGCTGAAGATGCTCGCCGGCAACACCGGCTACCACTTCCAGCTCCTCAACTCGGTGATCGAGGTCAACGAGCTTCAGAAGCGACGCGTGATCTCGAAGCTCTCAAAGCATCTCGGGTCGCTGGTCGGCAGGCAGGTCGCGCTGCTCGGGCTCGCCTTCAAGCCGAACACCGACGACATGCGCGAGGCGTCGAGCCTGGTGCTCTCGGCGCGTCTTCAGGGCGAGGGCGCGAGGGTGGTCGCCTACGACCCGGTCGCCGAGCAGCGCGCCGGTGAGCTGCTGCCGAGCGTCGAGCTGCGCCGCTCGGTGGCCGAGGTGCTGGACGGCGCCGACGCCGCGATCCTGGTCACCGAATGGCCGGAGTTCGCCGAGCTCGACTGGGAGGAGCTCGCAGGGCGGATGTCCAAACCGCTGATCGTCGACGGTCGCAACTTCCTCGACCCGGGCCGCATGCGCGCGGCCGGGTTCACCTACGAGGGCATCGGCCGCGCCGCCGAGGGCGCTCGCGCGCGGGCGGCGAGCTGATGGAGGCCCTCGTCCTCGTCGGCGGCGAGGGCACGCGCCTTCGCCCGTTGACCCTCACCCAGCCGAAGCCGGCCCTGCCGCTCGTCGACCGCCCCTTCGTCCGCTACATGGTCGACTGGCTCGCCCACCACGGCGTCGACGAGGTCGTGATGGCCTGCGGCTTCCGGGCCGAGGACCTGCGCGCCGCGCTGGGCGACTCGATTCCCCGCGGCCCCCGGGTCCGCTACATCGAGGAGCCCGAGCCGCTCGGAACGGCCGGTCCGATCCCTCTGGCCGCCGAGCAGGGGATGCTCGGCGAGCGGTTCATGGTCCTCAACGGCGACCTGCTCGCAGACCTCGATCTCAGCGCCCTGCAACGCCAGCACGCGGCGACCGGGGCGGTGGCGACGCTCGCCCTCCATCCGGTCGAGGACCCGAGCTCATACGGGCTCGTGCGGCGCACCGAGGGCGGTGAGGTGCTCGGCTTCCTCGAGAAGCCCGATCCAACGGAGATCGACACCGACGAGGTCAACGCGGGCGCCTACGTGCTCGAGCGCTCGATCATCGACCTGATCCCGACCGGGCGCGCGGTCTCGATCGAGCGCGAGGTCTTCCCGCGACTCGTCGGGGCCGGGCTCTACGGCCGCCGCCTCGACGGCTACTGGATGGACATCGGGACGCCGGAGCGCTACCTGCAGGCGAGCTGGGACATTCTCGAGGGAACGGTGCACACCGAGCTCGCCGGCAACGGCGGCCCGTTCGTGGACGAAGCCGCCGAGGTGGCGCGCGACGCGCGGCTGGCGCCGCACGCCGTCGTCAGGGCCGGCTCGCGGGTCCACTCGGGGGCCGAGGTCTCGGGGTCGGTGCTGTTCGACCGCTGCACGATCGGCGCCGGTGCCGAGGTCCGCGGCGCGATCCTCGCCGCCGACGTCGCGGTCGGCGAACGCGCCCGGATCGCCGCCGGCAGCGTGATCGGCGAGGGTGCGACGATCGAGGCCGAGGCGGCGGTCGGCGCCGACTCGAGGGTGGAACCGGGGGCGGCCGTGTCGGCGACGGTGAACGCCGCGTGAGCGTCGGCGCCGACGAGATCCGGGCCGTCGACTCGGGCAACCAGCTCGACGACGTCCTCGCGCTCCCCGACCACCTTCGCGACGCTCTCTGGCGGGTCGAGTCGGCCGGGCTCGACCCGGTCGAGGCGCGCGGGCTGATCGTCTGCGGCATGGGCGGCTCGGCGATCGGCGCCCTGCTCGCGCGCGCGGCGATGGGTAGCTCGCTCAACCGGCCGATGCAGGTGTTTCGCGACTACGAGCTGCCGCCGTGGACGGCGACCGACCGCGCGGTGCTCTGCTCGAGCTACTCGGGCGACACCGAGGAGACGCTCGCCTGCTTCGAGGCCGCCGAGGCGGTCGGCGCGCGCCGCCTCGTCGCCACCACCGGCGGCGCTTTGGCCGAGGCCGCCCGCGCCGCGGGCGTTCCTGTGATCGGGCTTCCATCGGGCCTGCAGCCGCGCCATGCGGTCGGCTACGGGTTCAGCATCGCGTGCGAGGTCGCGGCGCTGATCGGGGCGTCCCACGGCGTCCGCACGGAGATCGACACCGCGTCCGCGCACCTCGACGAGCGCCGCGAGGCGATCCTCGCCAGGGCCGGCGAGCTCGCCGCCCGGCTGGCTGGGACGACTCCGGTGATCTACGGCTGCGAGCTCACCGTTCCGGTCGCCTACCGCTGGAAGTGCGAGATCAACGAGAACGCCAAGCAGCACGCCTTCGATCACCAGCTTCCGGAGCTCGACCACAACGAGATCGTCGGCTGGTCGACGAACGGCGCGACACCGGGATTCTCGGCGGTCTTCCTCACCGACAGCGACCAGCACCCCCGCCAGCGCGAGCGCGTCGAGCTGACCGCGAAGCTGATCACGCCGGCGGCGGCATCGGTCGTCACCGTGGAGACCGAGGGCGAGACGCGCGTCGAGCGCCTGCTGTGGGCGGTGATGCTCGGCGATCTCGTCTCCCTGCACCTCGCGGCCCACAACGGAGTCGACCCGACGCCGATCACTGTGATCGAGCGCCTCAAGGACGATCTCGGCCGCCGGTAGCGGGAGCAATTCCGACCAGCCGGCGGCGCCGACGAACAGGCGCCGACAACAGGCGCCTACTCGTCGTCTCGCGTCGGTGGGCGGCGCTCGCGCTTGCGCTCCGAGCGGCGGCGCTTCTGGCTGATCCGCCGCTCTCGCGCCGCCCGGCTCGGCTTCGTCGGCCGCCGCCGGCGTCGCGGTCGCAGACCCGCCTCGACGCGTTCCGCCAGCCGCCCGAGGGCGAGCTCGCGGTTTCGCGCCTGGCCGCGGGCGTCCTGGGAGATCGCGGTGATCCGGGTCCCGTAGCGCGCCTGCAGCCGCCGCTTCTGGTCGTCGCTGAGCGTCCGCGACCGCTCGATGTCGAACACCGCCTCGATCCGCGACTCGGTCACGTTCGCGTGCTGGCCGCCGGGGCCCGATGAGCGAGACGCGCGCAGCTCGATCTCCGCGAGCGGGATCTGCACCGGTCCCGCGGCCAGGGTCGCCCGGCGGAAGGCGCCGCCGCTCAGTATCGGTAGTGGTCGGGCTTGTACGGGCCGTCGACCGGGACGCCGATGTAGGAGGCCTGCTCCGGCGTCAGCTCGGTGAGGCTGACCCCGAGCGCGTCCAGATGCAGGCGGGCGACCTTCTCGTCGAGGTGCTTGGGGAGCACGTAGACCCGCTTCGCGTAGTCATCGTTTTTCGAGAACAGCTCGATCTGGGCGATCACCTGGTTGGTGAACGAGTTCGACATCACGAACGACGGATGTCCGGTGGCGTTGCCGAGGTTGAGCAGGCGACCCTCGGAGAGGACGATGATCGCGTGGCCGTCGGGGAACGCCCACTCGTCGACCTGAGGCTTGATGTTGATCTTCTCGATCCCGGGCGAGCGCTCGAGGCCGGCGATGTCGATCTCGTTGTCGAAATGCCCGATGTTGCCGACGATCGCCTGATGCTTCATCCGCGCCATGTCCTCGACGGTGATGATGTCCTTGTTGCCCGTCGCGGTGACGAAGATGTCGGCGGTGTCGATCACCTCGTCGAGCGTGCGCACCTCGAACCCCTCCATCGCCGCCTGAAGCGCGCAGATCGGGTCGATCTCGGTGACGATCACGCGAGCGCCCTGACCGCGCAGCGAGGTCGCGCAGCCCTTGCCGACGTCGCCGTAGCCGCAGACGACCGCCACCTTGCCGCCGATCATCACGTCGGTCGCGCGGTTGATCCCGTCGATCAGCGAATGCCGGCAGCCGTAGAGGTTGTCGAACTTCGACTTGGTCACCGAGTCGTTGACGTTGATCGCCGGGAACAGGAGGTCGCCGGTCTCGGCGAGTTGGTAGAGGCGATGGACTCCGGTGGTGGTCTCCTCGGTGACGCCCATGACGCCCGCCCCGATCCGGGTCCAGCGCTGCGGATCCGCCTCCAGCGAGCGCTGCAGGGTCGCGAGCACGATCCGGAACTCCTCGGAGTCCGCCAATCCGGGGTCGGGAACGGCGCCGGCGGTCTCGAACTCGGCCCCCTTGTGGACGAGCATCGTCGCGTCGCCGCCGTCGTCGAGGATCATGTTCGGCCCCGCGCGGTCGGGCCATGAGAGCGCCCGCTCGGTGCACCACCAGTACTCCTCGAGCGTCTCGCCCTTCCAGGCGTAGACCGGGATGCCGGCCGCGGCGATCGCCGCGGCGGCGTGGTCCTGGGTGGAGAAGATGTTGCAGGAGGCCCAGCGGACCTCGGCACCGAGCGCGACCAGGGTCTCGATCAGGACCGCCGTCTGCACGGTCATGTGCAGCGAACCCGTGATCCGCGCGCCGGCGAGCGGCTGCTCGCTCGCGAATTCATCGCGCGTCCTGATCAGGCCGGGCATCTCGTGCTCGGCGAGCGTGATCTCCTTGCGGCCGAACTCGGCGAGGCCGATGTCGGCGACCTTGTAGTCCTGCGCGGTGGCGATGGTGGTCATTGTTCTCCCGGATCTCTGAGTCGCTCGGAACCTTAGTGGCTGTCGCGCTCGGATCCGCGCCTGGCTGTGCCGGATCCGACCGCCCCCCGAAGGCCCCGGACGCGAGCGGCACTCAGCCACTAGCCTGCCGCCGCATGGAGGTCGAGATCAGATGAAGGCGATGGTGATGGCCGCCGGGCTCGGCACGCGGCTGAAGCCGCTGACGCTCACGGTGCCGAAGCCGATGGTGCCGGTCGCCAACCGGCCGATCATGGAGCACATCCTGCGGCTGCTCCGCCGCCACGATCTGGGCGAGGTGATCGCCAACCTGCACTGGTTCCCGGAGACCGTCCGGGACCGGTTCGGTGACGGCTCTGAGCTCGGGATCGAGCTCGCCTACAGCTACGAGGAGCAGCTCCTCGGGACCGCGGGCGGGGTGCGAAACGTCCGCGAGTTCTTCGGGTCCGAGCCGTTTTGCGTGATGGCCGCGGATGCGCTGACCGACATCGACCTCGGCGCGCTGGCCGACGCCCACACCAAGAGCGACTGGATGGCGACCCTGGCCGTGAAGCGCGTCCCGAACGTGAGCGAGTTCGGGGTCGTGGTCACGGGCTCCGACGATCGCGTCCAGGGCTTCCAGGAGAAGCCCGATCCGGCCGAGGCCCTCTCCAACCTCGCCAACTGCATGATCTACGTGCTCGAGCCGGAGATCTTCGACCACTTTCCCGAGCGCGACGAGGTCGACTTCGCCCTCGACGTCTTCCCGGCGCTGCTCGACGACGACGTTCCGTTCGGCGTCCACGTCGCGGACGCGTACTGGAACGACGTCGGGTCGCTGAGCGAATACCTGCAGGGGAACCTCGACGTCGTCTCGGGCGCCGTCGACGTGCAGCCGGTCGGCGAGCTCGTCGACGAGCAGACCGGCGGGGTCGTCGTCGGGGGCGTCGAGCTCCACGGCCGCGCGCTGATCGCCGACGGGGCGACGATCGCCGACGGCGTCCGCCTCGACGGCCCGCTCGTGATCGGGCCGGATGCCACGATCGAGGCCGGGGCGATGGTCCGTGAATCGGTCCTGCTCGCCGGCGCCGAGGTCGCTTCACACGGCGTGCTCGCGGGGGCAATCGCCGGCCGGACCGACCGTCTCGGCGCCTGAGCGCTGCGCCGAGTCGGGGTCCGTGCGGCGAGTCCGCATGGCCGTCTGCGGGCTTTCACGGAGCCTGGACGACGCTTATCCGCAATCCTTGACCGAGTGCCCAGCGGCCGAGGGACCGGAGGAGCCAGTTGAGCGACGTTCGCGGCAATCAGGAGTTCACCGAGCGCCGTGCCGCCGAGCGCGCGGCGCGAGAGTTGGCGGCGATCGTCGACTCGACCGCCGACGCGGTGATCGGCGTCGACCTCGAGATGCGGATCACGAGCTGGAACCGCGGTGCCGAGCGGATCTTCGGGTACTCCGCCGCGGAGATGATCGGGCGCTTGGCGTCGGCGCTGGCGCCACCCGGGATGGACAGCGAGCTGCCGGCGATCATCGACGAGATCGAGGCCGGCGGCCGAGTCGAGAGCTTCGAGACTCGGCGGCTGCGAAAGGACGGGCGGCGGATCGACGTCGCGCTGACCGTCTCGCCGATCCGCGACGAGCGCGGCAACGTCGTCGGCGCCTCGAAGATCGCCCGCGAGATCACCGAGGAGAAGGCGATCGAGCGCCGGCTGAGGGAGACCGCGCGGCAATTCGAGATGGTCCAGGAGATGGTCGCCACCTGCGAGTTCGACGGCTACTTCAAGCGGCTCAACGGCGCCTGGGAGCGACTGCTCGGCTGGACGGCGGCGGAGCTGCTCCCGAAGCCGCTGATCGAGCTCGTCCATCCCGATGATCGGGCCGCGGTCGAGGCCGAGGTCGCGAAGCTGGCCGGGGGTGCGAGTACGGCCGAGTTCAAGCTCCGGGCCGCGCACCGTGACGGTGGCTACCGCTGGACGGAGTGGTCGGCGACCCCCGACGTCGCCGCGGGCGTCTTCTTCTGCGTCGGCCGTGACGTGACCGCCCGCATCGAGACCGAGCGGGCCCGGGCGGCCGAACGGCGCCAGCTCGCCGAGGCCCAGGAGATCGCCCAGGTCGGAAGCTGGGAGGTCAACCTCGACACCGGCGAGCGGACCTGGTCGGCCCAGCAGTTTCGCAACTTCGGATTCTCGCCCGAGGATTCGATGCCGACCCGGGAGCAGATCCGCGACCGCGTGCACCCCGAGGACCGTGACCGGTTCTTATCCTTCGTCGAGCAGCTCGACGACGAGGCCCCCGACGACTTCTCGCTCGAGTACCGCATGGTGCTGCCCGGCGGCGAGGCGCGCTCGATCGAGACGCACGGGCACCTGGTCGTCGACCCCGACGGGACAAGGCGGCTCACCGGCACGAGCCGCGACGTGACCGCCGAACGCGACGCCGAGCGGCTCAAGGACGAGTTCTTCAGCCTCGTCTCCCACGAGCTGCGCACCCCGCTGACTTCGATCATCGGATACGCGGAGCTGCTCGCCGAGGTGGAATCGGGGACCCTGAGCGAGCAGGGGCGCCGGTTCGTCGAGGTGATCGAGCGAAACTCGCGGCGCGAGCTCAACCTGGTCGGGGACCTGCTCCTGCTCACCAAGGTGACCGCGGGGACGTTCGAGATCGAGCGCGGCCGGACCGACCTCGCCGAGATCGCCGCCGGCACGCTTGAGGCCGCCCGCCCGTGGGCCGAGCAGGAGGGTGTGACCCTGGGGCTCGAGCTCACTGGCCCGGCGGTCGTCGAAGGTGATCCTCACCGGCTCGGCCAGGTGGTCGAGAACCTGGTCTCGAACGCGATCAAGTTCACACCGTCGGGCGGGCGCGTCTCGGTGGTCGCCGGCGGCGACGGCGAGCTCGTCTCGGTGACCGTGTCCGACACCGGGATCGGGATCTCACGCGGCGACCTCGGGCGGCTGTTCGAGCGCATGTTTCGGGCCGAGGAGGCCGAGCGCCGCCACATTCCCGGTACCGGTCTCGGGCTGACGATCGTCAAGGCGATCGTCGACGCACACGACGCGATGATCTCGATCGACAGCGAACCGGGGCGCGGCACGACCTTCCGCGTCGAGCTGCCGGCGGGCGCCGGCCCCGGCGACGCCGGCGTCCGCGGCAGCCGCGCGCGCCGCGCTCCGGCGCCCGCTTCCCCGGCGAAGGCGGGCACTCGAGGCGGGGATGGCTGATCCCGCTCGCGGGACCGCGACGATCCTGGTCGCCGACGACGAGTCCGACATCGTCGAGCTGGTCTCGATCGTCCTTCGCCGGGCCGGCTACGGCGTGGTCACCGCCGCGGAGGGAGACGGAGCGCTGGAGCTCGCGCGCGAGCATCTGCCGGCGCTCTGCATCCTCGACGGGACGATGCCCGGCCGCCCCGGGTTCGAGGTCCTGAGCGAGCTTCGAAACGAGCCGGCAACCCGTGAGATCCCGGTCCTCATCCTCACCGCGACCGTCGACGAGGAGCGCGAGATCCGCCGCCATGGCGTCGAACCTGACCGGTTCTTGAAGAAGCCCTTCGAATCCGACCGCCTGCTGCGCGAGGTTGCCCGCCTCGTACGCTAGGACGGTGCCCGGGACACCGTCGGTCGAGCTTCTCTGGTGGCGTGGCTGCCCTTCGTGGGAGCGAACCATCGAGCTCGTGCGCGATCAGATGCGCCGCCTCGGTCTCGATCCCGCATCGCTCGAGGTGCGGGAGATCGTCGACGACGACGACGCCGAGCGCGAGGGGTTCCCGGGGTCGCCGACGGTTCGCGTCGATGGCCACGACATCCAGGAGCCCGAGAGGCGGCCCGGCGGGCTAACCTGCCGCGTCTACCGCCTGCGAGACGGGCGTATCTCGGCGCTTCCGGATCCGGCCGACGTCGCCGACGCCCTCGAGCTGGCGATCGAAGGAGGTGCTGAGCGGTGGAGATGAGCGAGGTCGACGGGCTCCGGACGGCGCCGCCGCTCGCGCTGCCCGACACCGACGGTGAGACGCGGACGCTGCCTTCCGGGCAGGGCGAGGCCGCGGCGACCGTGGTCTTCTGGACCTGCAACCACTGCCCGTACGCGCTCGCCTGGCAGGACCGGATCGTCGCCGTGGCGCGCGACTACGCGGCTCGAGGCGTCCGCTTTTTGGCGGTCAACTCAAACGACCCCGACCGCTACCCGGCCGATTCGCCGCGGGCGATGCGCGAGCGCGTCGAGCGCGAGGCTTGGCCGTTCCCGTACCTCTGGGACGAAACGCAGGAGGCCGCGCGGGAATGGGACGCGAAGGTGACCCCGCACATGTTCGTGCTCGATTCCGAGCTGCGGATTCGCTACCAGGGGGCGCCGGACGCCGACCACCGGGATCCGTCGCTCGACGCGCGATGGCTGCGCAAGGCGCTCGAGGCGGTGCTCGCCGGCGAGCAGCCGCCGGCGAGCACCGAGCCGGTCGGATGCTCGATCAAGTGGCGACGGACCTGAGCCGATGACCGAGCGGCGCCGGCTGGTGCGCGTCCCGGCCTCCTCGGCGAACCTGGGCTCCGGCTTCGACGCGCTCGCGGCCGCACTGGCGCTGACGCTCGAGCTGGAGGTCTCCGAGGCTGGCGAGTTCTCCGTCGACGCCGGTCCGGAGCTGCCCGCGGATCGCTCCAACCTCTGCGTTCGCGCGTTCGAGCTCCTGCACCCGGCGGACGGCCTCCGGTTCGAGGTCCGGTCGGAGATCCCGCTGGCGCGCGGCCTCGGGTCGAGCGCCGCGGCGATCGTCGCCGGGCTGATCGCCGCCGACCACCTGTTCGAGCTCGGCCTCTCGCGCGAGGACCTCTACGCCCACGCGGTCGAGTTCGAGGGCCATCCCGACAACGTGGCGGCGGCCCTCTACGGCGGCTTCGTGCTCTGCCCGCCCGCGGAGCCGCGCAAGCCGACGGCCGCGCCGGCCCGGCTCGATCCGCCGCAGGGCGTCGAGGCCGTGCTGGTGATCCCGGCCGAACGGGTGCCGACGGCCGAGGCCAGGGCGGCGCTCCCCGCCGTCGTGCCGATCGCCGACGCCGTCGCCAACGTCTCGGCTGCCGCGCAGCTCGTGCTCGGGATCGAGCGCTCGGACCTCGGCCTGATCGCCGCCGGGCTCGCCGATCGCCTGCACCAGCCCGCCCGCCGGCCGCTCTATGAGCGATCGATGGAGCTCGTCGAGCGCGCCACGGAACTGGGCGCGCTGGGGGCGACGATCTCCGGGGCGGGCCCGTCGGTGCTGCTGTGGTGCTACTGGCAGGACACCGGCCGGGTGGTCAAGGCGGCGACCCGGGCGGCCGCTGGTTGGGCGGAGGTTCGCCGGGTGCCGTTCACGCCGCTCGGCGCCGACGTGCCGGAGCTCTAGCGATCTCAGATCAGCCCGAGCTCTGTCAGGATCGCGACCGAGTCCGAGTAGACGTCCTTGCGCTTCACGAGCCCGTTTTCGAACGGGATCACGTCGAGCCCGTCCCAACTCACGCGCCTGCCGGTCGGCTCGGCGACCAGATCGCCGCGGCGCATGGTCGATGCGTGGGTGGCGGTCGCGGTCCACTCCTGGACCACGAGCCCGTCGCGGCAATAGGTGCGGCGGCCCGCGAAGCGGATGTCGGGCCAGGTGGTGAAGATCGCGGCGATCTGCTCGCGGACCGCCTCGCCCTCGGCCCGCTCGTGCGCGGTGTGGTTCTCGAACACCATGTCCGGCGCGTGCATCGACATGATCGCGTCCAGATCGTGGTCGTTCCAGGCGTCGTTGTAGCGGATGATCGTCCGCTCGAGCTCCTCGGCTGCGTCCGGCCCGGGCACGTCCCGATCCTAGATCATCAACCTATGCCTGGGCACCCGCCGGAACGAGCTCCGCGGAGAGCTCGTCGAGGGCGGTGAGCAGCTCGGGCATCGAGAGCCGCCGCAGCAGCTCGCCGGCCAGCGACAGGTAGTCGGCGCCCCGGTCCGGCCTGTAGTCGAGGATCGGGATCGCCCGCTCGGCGGACTCGGCGTAGGCGATCGACTGGCGGATCGCCGTTCGGCAGACTCGGTCGCCGAACCGCTCACGCAACGCTTCCAGCGTCTGCCGGGCGTGCTTGGTGCGCATGTTCGCGATGTTGAGGACGACCGCCAGCAGGTCGAGCTCCGGGTTGAGCGAGTCGCGCGCCAGATCGACGACCTGGACCGCCTGCTCGACGCCCTGCAGCGAGAAGTACTGAGCCTCGGTCGAGAGGATCGCCCGATCCGCAGCGACGAGCGCGTTCACGGTCAGCAGCCCGAGCGTCGGCGGGCAGTCGATCAGAACCAGGTCCTTGGCGCCCCTCACGTCGCGCAGCGCGTTGCGCATGGTCACCTCGCGCCCGATCTTGCCGGCGAGCATCAGCTCCGCCTCGGCGAGGCGCATGTTGGCCGGGATCACGTCGCCATGAATCGCCTCGGCGGCGCGAACCTGGCCGGAGAGGACGTCGGCGAGCGTGGGGTGGACGTCGCGGATCGGCGTCGAAGTAGTCGGAGAGATTTCCCTGCGGGTCGGCGTCCACCGCGAGCACGTCGAGCCCGAGGCGGGCGAAGACGTCGCTGAGGGTGCGGGTCATCGTCGTCTTGCCGGTCCCTCCCTTCTGGGAGAGGATCGCGATCGTCGTCCCCATTGCGCCGATCCTAGTCGCGGCGCGCCCCCGGCGGCCGGCCGCCGTCCGCCGCACCGACATGCATCATGCGTGGCCGGAAGCTATGCACCATGCTCGCACGGGTTTGATGCCTCATTCAGATATGTATAATGCAGAACTGCATAATGGCTGACCAGACCACGAACCCATTCCGCTTCGGAGCCCTGGCGCTCGATCGCGCCTTCGCGGACCGAGAGCGCGAGGTCGCCGACCTCGTGGCCGACGTCCTCAACGGCCAGGACGTGGTCATCTTCGCGCCGCGCCGCTATGGGAAGTCGTCGCTCGTCTGGAGGGCGAGCCAGCAGCTCGTCGCCCGCGGGGTGCTGATCGCGCAGGTCGACCTGATGACGACCCCGACCAAGGAGCGGCTCGCCGAGAAGCTGGCGGCCTCGATCTACGAGAACATCGCTTCGCCGCTCGAGCGCGTCCGAGAGCGTGCCCTGACGCCGTTCCGCGGCCTGCGAATCCAGCCCACCGTGACCGTGAGCCCGACTGACGGATCGTTCAGCTTCAGCTTCGGTGCCTCCCAGCGCCCCGAGGACCTCGACGCGACGCTCGAGCGGCTGCTCGCCCTGCCGGCGGAGCTCGGCGCCGCGAGGGATCACCGGGTCGCGCTGGTGATGGACGAGTTTCAGGAGGCGGTCGAGATCAACCCGGCTCTGCCGCGGCTGCTGCGGGCGGCGTTCCAGCAGCAGCCCGAGGTCGCGCACGTCTATCTCGGCAGTCGCCGGCACGTGATGGAGCGGATCTTCAGCGATCAGAACGAGCCCTTCTGGCGCAGCGCGAAGCCGGTCGAGCTGGGCCGCATCGATCCGGAGCTGTTCGCCGGCTTCGTCAGCGATCGCTTCGCCGGGTCGGGAAAGCGAATCGCAGCCGAGGTGGCCGCCGAGCTCACCCGGCTGACCGGCGGGCACCCGTACGCGACCCAGGAGCTGTGCTACTTCCTCTGGGAGGAGACGGGGAGCTCGGCCCCGGCGGGCGAGGACGAGCTCGAGGCCGCGCTCGCCTCGGTGCTGCACGCCGAGCACGCCCACTTCAGCCTGCTCTGGAACGGCGCTTCCTCGGTTCAGAAGCTCCTGCTCCAGGCGCTCGCCGCCGAGCAACCGGGGCGGCCGTTCACGGCCCGCTACAGGCGCGACCACGGCCTGCCGTCCGCGTCGAGCATGCAGCGCGCCGCGCGGACCCTGCTCGAGCGCGAGATCGTCGCCGCAGACGGCGCCGCCTACGTGATCGCGGAGCCATTTTTGGCGCAGTGGATCACCGCGAACATCGGCTAGCCCGCCGCCGCCGGAGGCCGTCCTGGGCCCCCGTATAATCGCCGTCAACCCTGTTCCCGTCGCGCGCCCGCTCGAAGAAGGCGCGGACCCCGGGAGGTCTAAGTTGAAGCGCTCGTTCGTCTCCAACTCGGCGTCGGCTGCGCGCCCGGCCGAGTCGCGCTACTCGCCGCATCGGCCCTGGCGCCCGCTCGTCGCGCCCCCCTCGGTCGAGGACCGCGATGCCTGCGCGATCTACGCCTCGGTTCGCAAGGACGCCACCCCGAGCGCCGAGCCCGTCGCGCGGGCGCTTGAGAACCTCCAGAAGATGCTGCACCGGGCCGGCAATGTCGACGGCGAGGGCGACGGGTGCGGCGTGCTGGTCGACATCCCGCGCCGGATCTGGGCCGAGGAGGTGCGCTCCGGCGGCCACAACCCGGCGCTCGTCCACGACGCCGCGTTCGCCGTCGCCCACGTGTTCATCGAGCGCGGCGCGGCTCTCGACCGGGTGCGGCACGACGCCCGCGAGCTGCTCGGCAGGGTCGGCTTCCGGGTGCTCGCCGAGCGCCTCGGCGTCGTGGGTTCGCACGCCCTGGGCGCGACGGCCCGCGAGGAGGAGCCGCACTTCTGGCAGATCGGCGGGCTCGTCGCGGAGCCGGCGGAGCGCGACCGTGACCTGTTCCGGCTCGCGGGCGTGCTCGAGTCCGAGCTCGGCCTCGACGTCCCGTCGCTGTCGGCTACCACCTGCGTCTACAAGGTGATGGGGGCGCCGGGGGCACTGGCGCGGTACTACCCCGACCTGCGCGACGAGCGCTTCGAGACGGTCGGCTGCTTCGGGCACAACCGTTACTCGACCAACACCTGGCCATCGTTCCGGCGCGTACAGCCGTTCTCGATTCTCGGCCACAACGGCGAGATCAACACGATCGAGCAGCTCCGCCAGGAGGCGCGAGCGCTCGGCGTGCGGATCCCCGACGGAGGCTCGGACTCCCAGGATTTGAATCGCACCATCGACCACCTGATCCGGGCCGCCGGCCTCTCGCTGGCCGAGGCGATCGAGTTGATCGTCCCGCCGGTCGTCAACGAGATCCGCTCGCTGCCCGCCGACCTGCACCGGTTCTACCTCTACCTGCGCGAGGCGATGGGCCCGTTCGCGCAGGGTCCGGTTGCGCTGATCTCCCGCCACGACGACGAGTGCGTGTTCTCGGCGGACGCGCTCGGCCTGCGCCCGCTTTGGCGACTGGAGACGGCCGACGACTACATCTTCAGCTCAGAGCCCGGAGTCGTCGGCGTCGACGAAATGGTCTCCGAACCGCTGCCTCTCGGGCCCGGGGAGAAGCTGATGGTGACCATCGACCGCGGCTCGCGGCGCTCGCGCCTCTCAGAGCATGCCGAGATGCAGCGCGAGGTGGCGCGCCGCTGGCTGGCGCGCTGCGAGACCGAGGCGGTTGCGCCCTACGACCGGGCGCTGCAGACCGGCGGGCCGCTCGAGGGTGCCGACATCCCCGGCTACACGGCCGCCGGACCGGCGGAGCCGGTCAAGGTGCCCGAGCGTCTGCTCGCCAGCTTCGGCTGGCAGCGCGACGACGTCAAGCTCTGCCAGCAGATGGCCTCCAGCGGAGCCGAGCCGATCGGCTCGCTCGGCTACGACGGACCGCTGGCGGCGCTCTCACCCGAGCGCCAGAACCTCGCCGACTACTTCAAGGAGACGGTCGCGGTCGTCACCAACCCGGCGATCGACCGGGAACGAGAGATGGAGCACTTCTCGACCCGCGCCGTGTTCGGACGCCGCCCGTCGCTGCACGATCCGGGCGCCGACACCGGCGCGATCGAGACCTCGTTCCCGGTCATCCTCGGCGGACATCACGATCTCGCCCCGCTCTCGGACTCGACCTACCGGCGGATCGCCCGCGAGCACCAGACCTATCTGATGGAGGACCTCTGGGAGCAGTTTCGCGGCCGCGCGGCGGCGCTCGACACCGCGTTGCTCGAGTCGGAGACCACCATGGGGGCGATCGAGCGCCTCAAGCAGGAGGCCGCGCGGGTGGTCCGCGAGGGCGCGGAGCTCGTCGTGCTCACCGACCGCACGGTCTACGACGGCGAGCGTCGCTACCTCGACCCGCACCTCGCCACCTCGGCTGTCGACCAGGCGCTGAAGAACCTTCGCGTCGAGCCGGGCGAGGAGAACCTGCGCCGGCGCTGCTCGATCGTGTTGCGATCGGCCGCGATCCGCAACGTCCACGACGTCGTGCTGGCGCTCGGGCTGGGCGCCAACGGGGTCAACCCGTACGCGCTGCTCGAGGTCGTCTGCGTCGACGACTACGCCGATGACGTCTCCAACGTTTGCGCCGCGCTCGGCAAGGGGATCGAGAAGGTGATCTCGACGATCGGGATCCACGAGGTACGCGGCTACGCGCGTCAGTTCGCCTCGATCGGCGTCAAGCCCGAGCTCGCGGAGATCTTCCAGACCGAGGCCTTCGCGGCGTCCGCGAACGGCGGCGTCGGGTTCGCGGAGCTCGACGCGGACACCGACGAACGACTTGCGACCCTGCGCGACGACCAGGAGAACGCGAAACCCGCGAAGACCTTCCGCTTCTACCCCAAGGTCTACAAGGCGGCGATCGCCGCCGCCAACGGCAGCGCCGGCTACGCCGACTATTCCCGCAAGGTCCGGGAGCTCGAGGCCGCGAGCCCGATCTCGATGCGCCATATCATCGAGCTGCGCTCCGATCGCGAGCCGATCGACACGGCCTCCGTCGACCCCGGCGTCGGCCATCACGACTACCCGATCGTGATCTCCTCGATGAGCTTCGGCTCGCAGTCGGAGCCCGCGTTCCGCGCCTACGCGGAGGCGGCGAAGGCGATCAACGTGCTCTGCATCAACGGCGAGGGCGGCGAGATTCGCGACATGTACGGGCGCTATCGCAAGTGGCGCGGCCAGCAGGTCGCCTCGGGCCGGTTCGGCGTCTCCGCGGAGATGCTGAACGCTTCCTACGTCGCCGAGATCAAGATCGGCCAGGGCGCGAAGCCGGGCGAGGGCGGGCACCTGCCTGGCAAGAAGGTCTCCGAGAAGGTGGCCGCGGCCCGCAACGCTACGCCCGGGACCGACCTGATCTCGCCCTCCAACAACCACGACCTCTACTCGATCGAGGACCTCGCCGAGCTGATCGACGAGCTGAAGACGGTGAACCCGGACCTTCGCGTGTCGGTCAAGGTCCCGGTGGTCCCCAACATCGGCACGATCGGCCTCGGGATCGCGAAGGCGGGTGCGGACATCATCACCCTCTCGGGGTTCGAGGGCGGAACCGGCGCTGCGCGCCAGCACGCGCTGCGCCACGTCGGCCTGCCCTCGGACATCGGCACGCGACTCGTGCACCGAGCGCTGATGGAGGCCGGGATTCGCAATCGGGTCGAGGTCTGGGCCGACGGCGGCTACCGGCACGCCCACGACATCGTGAAGCTGATCTGCATGGGCGCCAACCGCGTCGGGTTCGGAACCCTGGCGATGGTCTCGCTTGGCTGCACGATCTGTCGCGGCTGCCAGCTGGACACCTGTCATGTCGGAATCGCGACTCAGGTCGAGACCGCCGAGGAGGCGGCCGAGCACGGACTGAAGAAGTTCACCCCGCAGGACATCGACGCCGCGGCCGAGAGCTGCGCGCGCTTCTTCGCCGCCATGGGTGAGGAGGTCCGCGAGCTAACCGCGCAGCTCGGCTACGAGCGCACCCAGGACCTGGTCGGACGCTATGACCTGCTCGAGCAGGTCGCAGGTGACGGCGAGATCGACCTCGCCGAGCTGATCACGCCGCTGGAGGAGTACCTGGAGCTCGAACCGGTCGATCTGCCGGTGGTGGGGCCGGAGCTTGTCGAGGCCCGGGCGGAGGCGGGCCTGGTCGGCGCGCGGCCGATCCGGATGGAGCCGAAGCGGGCGTCCACCGAGATCGCCGCGCTAGCGGCGCGCGTCGCCGAGCGCCGCGAGGTGCGGGTCGAGTTCCCGCGCCCGACCGACGCGCGCGACCGCGTGCTCGGCAGCGAGCTCGCCGGGGCGATGGCGCGAGCCCGGATCTACGACGGCGCGCCCGAGGGCTCCGAGGACGTGCTCGCGGAGCTCGACTTCAACGGCGGCTCGGTGGCGGGCCAGGGCTTCGGCGCCTTCAACGCGTGGGGGCTCGTGGTGCGCGTCGAGGGTGGAGCGCAGGACGGCGTCGGCAAGACGATGCTCGGCGGGACGGTGTCGATCATGAAGGGCCGCAACGCAGCCGGTGAGCGGGTCAACGGATCGGTCGGCAAGTCGTTCGCCTACGGCGCCCAGCGCGGTCGCCTCTTCGTCCAGGGCTCCGCCGACTCGCGATTCTGCATCCGGCTGTCCGGCGCCGACGTGGTGCTCGGCGGTGAACCCGCCGAGCCGCTCGACGACTCGCGTGGATGCGTCGTCGACCGCGCCAACGCGAAGGGCTTCGCGTTCGAGTACATGACCTCGGGCCGCGCCGTCGTCCTCGGGGACATCGGGCCCTGGGCGTGCGCCGGGATGACCGGCGGGCGCGTCTACGCGCGCCAGAACCCCGATTGGAACCTCAACCGCGCGGCGATCGAACGCCGGCTGGGCGACGGGGCCAAGGTGACGCTCACCGAGCTCGACGCCGAGGGCATCCTCGACCTCGAGGAGCTGCTTGGCCGCTACGCCGACGAGCTCCGCGCCACCGATCAGCCCGCGGAGGCCGATCGCGTCGGCGCGCTGGCCGCGGACGCCGCCGAGAGCTTTCTGATGATCATCCCCGAGAAGGTTCAGGCGGATCCGAACATCTCGACCGAGTAGGCGACGGACGGCGGCGGACCGATCGTGGTTCGCGGGCGGGTCCCGGGCCGTCGGGGGTCCTCGCCGCCCCGCGCTCCTCAGGCCGTGAGGACGTGCAGGCGGTAGCGCCCGATCTCGAGCTCGTCGCCGTCGGAGAGCGGCGCCCACTCGACCCGCTCGCCGTTCACGAACAGGCCATTGAGGCTGCGATCGTCGAGGGCGCGGAGCTGGCCGCTGTCGGTGAGCACGACGAGCGCGTGGCGGCGGGAGACGGTCGGGTCGTCGAAGCGGATGTCGGCAGCGGCGGAGCGACCGATCCGTGTCCACCCGGGCTCGAGGCGCACGGCGGCGAGCTCGCCGTCCTCGGTCTCGAACGCGAGGTAGGCGCCCGGTCGCTCGAGCTCGGCTCGCAGCTCGCCCAGCCACTCCGGAGCCTCCTCGACCTCGATCGCCGCGCTGTCGAGCGTCGGTTGATCGAAGATCGAGACGCGGCGGAAGCGCACCCCGCCGCAGTTGGGGCATTCCGGGAGCGCCTCGATCGAGGCTACCGAGAAGCCGAAACCGCAGTTGACGCAGTGCAGGGCGCCGGGTTGGATCTCGGTGATCCGCTCGCCGGACTCATACAAGTCCGGCTCCGACGGCGAGCCTTCGACCAGGATTGACATGGATACCCAGGTGCGACGATGTTATCGCGGTTTGACCGTCTGTCCAGGTCCGCGGCGTGTGGTTGTACGGAATTTGCATGCGGAACCTGCGATCTCGGCCAATAGAATCGCCCTCCGATGCGCCCCGTGTCCGCTACGACGACGATCGACGCCTCGCGAGAGCCGGTTTTCGACGTGCTCGCCGACCTCGCGCTGCGCCCCTCGTTCACGGACCACCTGCTCGCCGACTACCGGCTCGAGCGGGTCGAATCCCGCGGCGTCGGGGCCTCCGCGCGCTTCCGGCTCCGCGAGTCTGGCGCCTGGATGAACACCGCGATCGACGCCGCCGAGCGACCGTATCTGATCCGCGAGCAGGGGCGGGGCGGCCGTTTCAATCGCGTCCCGGCGTTCACGGTCTGGGAGCTGGCCGAGGGTCCGTCACCGGCCGGCTGCGAGGTCACGGTCACCTTCTGGACCGAGCCCGCGCACCCCGCCGATCGGCTGCGGGAGCTGGTCGGTTCCTCGCGCCGATTTCGCTCCGGCTGGCGGCGCGCGCTCGGGCGCCTGCGCGATCTGGTCGAGTCCGGCGCGCCGATCGACAGGGTCGAGATCGCGGGCGGGGACCGGGTTCCCGCACCGGCCCGCTGACGCATATGCTTCCGCCCGCCATGCGCCGAGCCGCCGCCCTAGCCCTCTGCCTGCTGGGCGCCTTCCTGGCCGCGGGCATGCTCGCTGCCTGCGGCGAGGAGCACCACAGCGAGGTCGCCGAGGGCGAGCCGATCGAGATCGGAGAGCTGTCCTACAACGTGCAGCTCACGCGCTTCTTGAACCCGGACGATCCGGAGGACGCCGAGTACCTTCTCGGCCAGCAGCCGGCGGATCCCGGCACCTACTACCTCGGCGTGTTCATGGTGGTCGAGAACCAGACCGGCGAGGTGGTGCCGTCGGCGAGCGACTACACGGTCACCGACACGTTGGACACGCGTTACGAGCCGCTCGACAGCAACAGCCCCTACGCGCTCGAGATCGGCAGCGACGTGCCCGCCGATGATCAGCTGCCGGCCCCCGACTCCACCGCCGCGACGGGTCCGAACCAGGGCTCGCTGCTGATCTTCCACGTCAAGGACGACGTCAGCGACAACCGGCCGCTGCGGCTGGAGATCGAGGACGGCTCCGGCGGCTCCGGCGACGTCATCCTCGATATCTAGGACCCGCGGCATGAGCCTGCGGCTGCTCCAGCTCGTCCTGCTGGCCGTGGCCGCGGCGGCGCTCGTCGTGATGACCGGCCTGCTGTCGACCGCGGTCAGGATCGGCTGTCTCGCCGTGATCGTCGCGCGGCGCCTGGTGGACCGAGCCCGAGCGCAGCCGCCGCGGCGGCGGTTGGTGGATGCTAATCGGGGTGGGCGCGGTGCTCTCGGTGATCGGGTTCGCGACCGCCGAGCTCTCCGAGGCTGCCGAGACCGGTGCCGGGATCGCCGCGATCGCCGGCGCGGCGCTGGTCGTGATCGGGGTCACGATCGGCTTTCCGGTCGTGCCCCGCCGGCGCCCGGCGCGCCGCTCCTAGGTCTCGGCGGCGCTCTCGCCTAGCCGACGCCGAGGCCGGCGGCGAGGATCTCGCGGACGATCGGCGCCGCGACCGTGCCGCCATCGCCGGCGGAGTTGACGACCATCACAGCCGCCGCCAGCTTCGGATGGTCGGCCGGCGCGAACGCGGTGAACCAGGCATCGGTCTCCTGCTCCGCCTCGGCGCCGTCCTGCCCCGGCTGCAGCGCGGCCGGCCCGAGCTCGGCGGTGCCGGTCTTGCCGGCGACCTGGACCCCCGGGAGCGCCGCCGCGACGCCGGTGCCGCTCGTGACGACCCCGACCATCAGCTGCTTCATCGTGGTCGGCCGTCTCGGGCGAGGTCACGGTGACCGGTTCGGCCTCGGGTGCGAGCTCGCCGTGAGCGATCGCGTTCGGCATCCGCACCCCCCGGTTGGCGATCGTCTGGCTGGCGCTCGCCATCTCCAGCGGGGTGGCGAGGACCCGCCCCTGTCCGATCGCCGACTCGCCGACCTCGACGCTGTCGGAGAGGTCCGCGGGGATCGTGCTCATCGGCGGGTCGATGATCGCGGTCGTCTCGGGGTCGAACAGGGTGGGCGGGGAGTTGAATCCGTACGCCTCGGCGGTCTCGACCAGCTTGCGGCCGCCAAGCCTCGCTCCGAGCGGGGCAAAAACGGTGTTGCACGAATCGGCGAAGGTCTCCGCGAAGGTCCCGCCGCAGAGCTCGTCGTGCGCATTGGGGATCTCACGCCCGATCTCGGAGTTCGACGATTCGACCGGGAACTGATCCGAGAGCTTCACCACCCCGGCGTCGAGCGCGCCGGTGGCGGTGATCACCTTGAAGGTCGAACCCGGCGGTTGCGGCGCCGAGTACGCCAGTCCGGCCATCGCGCGCACCTCACCGCTTTGGGCGTCGAGCACGGCTGCGCCGCCGTAGGTGGTGCCCAGCGCGGCCGCGGTGGCCGCCTGCAGATCCGGGTCGATCGTCGTGCGGACCGCTTTGCCGGGGACCGGTTCGCTGGATGAGATCAGCCGCCCGCCCTGGAGCTGGTTCTCCTCGGTGGCCGAGACCGCAAGCAGCTGGCCGCCCGGCCGACCGGCGAGCTGCCGATCGAAGGCAAGCTCGAGGCCCGACGTGCCGGTCAGCGATCCCGGAGGAAAGCCCCGCGCCGACAGGTCCTTCGCCTGCGCCGGGGTCGGCGTTCCGACCTCGCCGACGACGGCGAGGTCGGCGCTGTCGACCGAGCGCGCGGCCGCCGGGCCGCTGGCCAGCGGGCTTCGGTCCTCGGCGAGGATCGGCGCCCGTCGCGGCGCCCGCGTGCGGCGCGTGAGGTGCTCGTCGGTCGCGAGCCCGGGGAACACGAGGTGCGGTGCCCAGGTCACCTTGCCGTTGGAGAGCGGCAGGGTGAGCTCGCCGCCGAGCTCGCCGAACACCCGCGTCCCGACGGTCACCGGGGCGACGACCGAATCACCGTCGTTCGACGTCTCCCCGACGCTGATGCTCTTCACGGTGGCCGTCTCGGCGGCGTCGGCGTAGCTGCGCTGAAACCGCTCCAGCGAGTACCGATCGCGAGCCCCCGGCGTCAGCTGCGCGTACATCGCCTCGGTGTCGCCGCGCTGCCAGGCCGCCAGGAACCGGTCCGCCGCGGGCGCGTCCGAGCCTCCGGCGACGACCAGGCCGGCGACGAAGGCGGCCGCCGCGATCGCGATCAGCGGCAGCGCCCGCGTCAGCATCCGGCGGCGCCTCTCCGCCGCCTGACCCACGCCGTTCAACCCCGCGCGATCCGTTCGCCCGCGCTTGCGGCCACGACGCGACGCCTCGGGGGCCCGACCATCATGCGGAAAAGGTAGTGGCAGGCGTGGCGGCAGCGGACGCCCGTCGGACGCTTGCGCGAGGATTCCCGGCCCGTGAGCCTCGTCGACATCGGCATCCTCCTGTTTGCGATCACGCTCGCGGCGATCGGCTACGAGCGCGGCCTGCTGGCCAGTGCGCTGCCGTTGGCCGGGTTCGTCTGCGGGGCCGCGCTCGGCGCCAGGGTCGGCCCGGCGCTGCTTGCCGACGGCGCGCAGTCCGAGTACGCGCCGATCGTCGCTGTGGCGACGGGCGTGCTGATCGGCGCCTTCGCGGCGGTCACGCTCGACGGCGTCGCGCTCGCGGTACGCGCGCGGCTGGCGCCCGGGCCGGTCGGGGTCGTCGATGGCATCGGCGGAGCGATCGTGCTCGCGGCGCTGGCGCTGCTGCTCTGCTGGGCGCTCGGGGCGGTGGCCCTGCACGTCGGCGGGGAGGGAGCCCGCGATCTGCGCGAGGCGGTCCAGCGATCGGCGATCCTCGGCGGCGCTGAACGACCTCCTACCGCCCTCGGGGCCGCTGCTCAACGTGCTACGACGGGTTGACCCGACGCCATCGGTTCGCGGGCCGGAGGCCGACGTGGCCCCCCCCGCCGAGGGGATCGTCGCCGATCGCGACGTGCGGGCCTCCGGCGCCGCAGCCGTCAAGGTCCTCGGGACCGCGTGCGGGCTCGGGGTCGAGGGATCGGGCTGGGTCGCCGGTCCGGGCCTCGTGGTGACCAACGCCCACGTGGTCGCCGGTGAGGACGACACCACGGTGAGCGCCGACGGCGGCCCGGCGATCGACGTCAGGGTCCTGCATTACGACACCCGCAACGACCTCGCGATCCTCAAGGCGCCGGGCCTCGACGCCCCCGCGCTCGAGCTCGCGGCGCGGACCCCGAAGGGTGCCGACGCTGCCGCGATCGGCTATCCGGAGAACGGGCCGCTGACGTTCACCGCCGCGCGGCTCGGTCGCACCGGGACCGTGACCAGCGAGGACTCGTATGGCCGCGGTCCCGTGCAGCGCCGGATGACGCCGTTTCGCGCCGCGGTCCGCAGCGGCAACTCCGGCGGGCCGGTCGTGGACGCCGGCGGCGATGTCGTCGCGACCGTGTTCGCCGCGACCGTCGGCGGTGGACGCGACAGCGGCCTCGGGGTCCCGAACTCGGTCGTCCAGCGGGCGCTCTCCGGTCGCCTCCAGCCCACCGACACGGGACCGTGCGCGATCTGAGCTCGGCCGCGCCTGGCCGCTTCGGCGGGCCGGGGGAAGCGGTCCGCTAAGGTCAGCGAAGGGTGGAGGCCGCGGGTGAACACCCTCGCGCGCAACGCGCAGCCACGCACGGAAACGGCCGTCCGGCGCACGTCTGCCCCGATTTCCACGCGGCCATCGAGCTCATCGGGCGTCGCTGGGCGGGCGCGATCCTCCGCGCGCTGGGCGAGCGGCCGCACTACTTCGCCGAGCTGACCACCAGCGTCCCGGGGCTCTCGGACCGGTTGCTGTCACGGCGACTGCGCGAGCTCGAGGCGGCGGGATTGGTCGAGCGTTCCGTGCACGACGGCTCGCCGGCACGGGTCTCCTACGCGCTGACGGAAAAGGGCCGCACGCTCGAGCCCGCGCTGGTCGCGCTCGAGGACTGGGCGAGGGCCTGGAAGCTGAGCTCGTAGCGCTGGTAGGTGATCGCCGCGCGACCCCATCGCGGCGCGGTGTCCTCCCATTTGAGCTCAAAGCCGCTGGCGCGATAGATGTGAGCAGCCGCGCGGAGATCGCTGAAGGTCATCAGGGCGACCGTCGAGTAGCCGAACCGGCGGGCCTCGCTCACCGCCTCAGCGACCAGGCGGCGGCCGAGACCACGGCCGCGAAGCGCCCGATCGAGCACGACCCAGCGCAGCATCGCGACCCCGTCGCCCTCGTTGGTGAGCGCCGCGCTGCCGCGGTGATCGCCGTCAAGCTCGACGATCCAGATTCCCTCGCCCGCGGCCGGGAAGCCGCGCTCGCCGGCGTCGGCGACACTCGCCGCGACCATCGACTCGAACTCCGAGTTGACGCCGTACTCGCGACCGTAAAGGCGCCCGTGATGGGCGACGATCGCACCGAGGTCGCCCGGGCTCAGCGCGCGGCGGATAGTGGGCTCACGCCGACGAGCCGGGTCCCTCTCCGCCCTCGGAGCAGCGCTTCGTCGGCCCGGCTCGGTGCTCATTGGCAGCCTCCGGCAAGGCGTGGCGCGAGCATCCGGCGATCGCCCTGCGAGGGCAGCGGTTGAGTGAGGCTGGGGGCTGTGAGCCGCGCGCCGCCGGCGCGACAGCGGAGCAGCGCGACCAGGTTCGCGGTCGGCCGAAACGGGTCGGCGACCACCTCGCCGGTGCGCAGCGAGAGCACGGCGTCGATCTCGCCGTCGCGAATCGCAACCAACCGCGGAGGCACCGGTACCGGTCGCGAGTCACGCCCGGCCACGCGGGCCAGGGAGCGCTCGTCCCCCGGCCCGGCGAGTCGGATCGTCACCGCGTGCGCCGATCCGCCCGACGTGCGGTGGTTGCGGTCGCGCTCTCTGCTTCGGGCCGGCGGGTTCATGCGGGACAATTGTCGCCGCAGGGATCAATCGAAGCAAGACTTAGTTGTCACGGAATCGATCGTGACCTACGATCGTTACCCGTGGAGCTTCGCCAGCTGGCCTACGCCGAGGCGGTCGCGCGTCACCGTCATTTCACCCGCGCCGCGGAGGAGCTTCACGTCGCCCAGTCGGCGCTCTCGCACCAGATCCGCCGCCTCGAGGCTGAGCTCGGCACGGAGCTCTTCGAGCGCACCAGCCGCCGCGTCGTCCCGACCGAGGCTGGGGAGGCGGTGGCTGCTCGCGCCCGGCGCGTGCTCGCGGAGGTCGACGGCGTGCGCGGCGAGCTCGACGAGCTGCGCGGGCTGGTCCGGGGCAGTGTCGCGATCGGCGCCCTGTTACCGGCGGGCGGGATCGAGGTGACGATGGTGCTGGCGCGCTTCACCCACGAGTTCCCCGGGATCGAGGTCCGGCTCAGGGAGGGCACCGCGGCCGACATGCTCGAGATGCTCGAGTCCGACGAGCTCGACGTCGCCTTCTCGCTCGTCGCCGGCGACGCTGCCCGAAGGGATCGACGGGTTGCGGGTCAGCGAGGAGGAGGTCGTGGTCGCGTTCCCGCCGGGCACGGCCCCGGACAAGGAGTGGATCGACGTCGACGACCTCGACGGCGTGCCGCTCGCCGTGCCGCGGTCGGGCTCGGCCAGCAAGCGCGTCACCGACGAGCTCTTCGAGCGTGCCGGCAAGAAGCTTCACGTCTCGCTCGAAAGCGGTGACCCATATCTGATCCGGTGCCTGGCCTCAGACGGGTTCGGCGCCGCCGTCCTGCCGGCGTCGATCACCCGCCGCCCGGGCCCGGCGGTCGACACCCGCCCGCTGCGCCCCGGCGTGTGCCTCCCGGTCTATCTGATCTGGCGCGAGGGCGCCACCGCTCGACGGCGGCGAACGCGTTCATCGACTTCGTCCGCGACCGGGACGGCTGAGCGCGGCGCTCACCAGGCTCGCGGGTTGCCCTCCGGGATCCGGTCGCTGATGAGCGTCGCCTCGATCAGCTCGACGGGCGGCGGGGCGGTGGTCGCCCGGTAGAGGTCGAGCTGCTCGCGTCCCAGGGCCGCGAAGGCGGCTTCGATCGCCGCCGGGTAGGTGGCGATGATCACCGAGCCCTCGGGCGGCGATGGGGCGTGGTGCTCGGGCCGCGCGCGGTAGGCGAAGATCGCGTCGAACTCGGCCGCCCGCCGCCGGTCGGGCGGCTCGACGGCGATCGATGCGGTGACCTCGACCCGCTCGTAGCGCAGCTCGCGCACGTCGAGGCGCTCGAGCTCGGCGTCGGTGACGGCGATCAGCGCGCCGTTCGGCGGCATGGCGTCGCGATCGGGGCGCAGGTCGAGGCCGAGGCAGAAGGAGGGCAGCGAGCCGTCGAGGCGGGCGAAGGTCTTCTCGGTCGCCCGGTTGTCGCGGGCGACCGTCCATCCCCGCGCCCAGCCGCGCACACGGGCGAGCGCCGCGATCTCGACCGGCCGTCCGAGGGTGTGCGAAGCGCTCGCCGGATCGACCAGCGACGCGTAGGCGAACACCGCCAGACGAGTCACGACCGGTCCGGCTTCCAGCGGGCGTTCGGGCACAAGCGAGCGGCGGCCGGACAGCCGAAGCAGGTCGCCGGAGAGGCCGCCTCGGTGGGCTCGAAGCGCCCGCCGCGCATCTCGTCGATCAGGCCCTCGAGCCGCTCGCGCGCGCGCACGAGCCCGGAGGCGTCGACGAGCTCGTCGATCGGCTCATCCGGCGCCTCGAGGAAGACGTGGACGACGCGCGCCCCGCCCGGGCCGGCCGCGGCGAGCGCGTAGACCTCGCGCTGCGCCCGGTAGCGGGACGCGATCTCGGCCGGCGCGCGGCCCTCGAGCGCGTCGGTCTTGTAGTCGACCACTGTCGGCGCCTCTCCCGACGGCGCCAGGAGGTCGATCTGGCCCCTGATCACGGTGGCGTCGACGCCGATCGCGAACGGCACCTCGGCGCGAATCGCGCTGCGCTCGAGCTCGGCGCGAAGCGCCGAGTCCAGCCACCCGTCGATCAGACCTCGGGCGCGCCGCAGCGCCGCGGCGTTGAGATCCAGGTCCTCGCGCTGAAGCAGGCGAGCGAGCGAGCTCCTCGGAGGGGCGCTCCCAGCTCCGCAGCGCGCTCCACTCGAGCGCATGATGGACGGCGTTGCCGATCCCGAGCGCAACCCCCCGCGCCGAGGAGGGCGGCGCGATCTCGTCACCGGCGCGGTCGTCGTCGACGGGCGACGCGGCACCGCTCTCGTGGGCACCGAGCACGCGCTCGACGTAGAACCGGTACCCGCAGCGCTCGTACAGCGATACCGCGGAGTAGGAGAGGTGGCCGACCGGGACCGGAGCCGGTTGCGCGGCCACGAGCGGCGGCGCCTCGGTGGCGTCCTGGAGCGGGTCGGGTTGGGGCGGCGGCTCGTGCACCCGGCGGAGCTCGGCGGCCCGCTCCGGACTCGGCTCGCTGACCCGGATTCGGAGGGTGGCGTCCGGGAGCGGCAGCGAACCGCCGATCGGCATCGGGCCGGGAAGCCCGAGCTCGCCGTCGATCCCCGCGAGTCCGCGCTCGGCAAGCGCCGGCAGCAGGCGGCGGAGCGGGCTGTCGCCCGGCTTGAGCTCCTCGGCGGGCTCGAGATCCGCGGTCCTGAAGGCCCCGCTGAGGATCAACCGGTCGCGCGCGCGGGAGGCGGCGACGTAGACGAGGCGACAGCCCTCCTCGGCCTCGGCCTCGCTCTCCTGATCGTGGAGGTCCACCATCTCCCAGAGGCCGAGCGACCTCTTCGCCGGGAATGCGAGTCGCATCCCGAACCGGTGCTCGGCGTCGGATTCCGCGGGGCGAGGCCCGATCACGAGGTCGCCCCGCTGATGCCCGGCGTTGAGCGCACGGCCGAGGTCCGGCACCGCGACCACCGGGAACTGCAGGCCCTTCGCCGCGTGGACCGTCATCACCCGCACACCGTCATGACCCTCGGCCTGCACCGCGGCCATGCCCTCCCGCTCGTCGCGCTTCGTGCTCTCGGCCGCGAGTGCCAGAAAGCCCGCCAGATCGCGACCCTCGTTGCGCTCGTACTCGCGCGCCAGGCGCATCAGCTTGCGCACGTTGGCCATCCGCCCGACGCCGCCATCGCGGGCGATCAGACCGAGGTCGTAGCCGAAGGCGCTCATCGTCCGCTCGATCAGCTCCTCGAGCGAGAGCAACGGCGCCTCCGCGCGCAGGGTCGCGACCACGCCGCAGAACCGACGCAGCCGCTCACGGTCCTCATCGGGCACCCCGTCGAGCCAGCGTGGCTGCCAACCGGCGGGCTCCGCGCCGTCTCCGTAAGCGGCGGCGACGACGGGCCAGACGTGCCGCTTGCCGGCCTCCTCGTCCTCGGCCGCGCGGCGCAGGAGCCAGAGCGCGTCAGGGCTGACCCCGGCGGCGAACGAGGCCAGGGCACCGAACAGGTGCTCGTCGTCGAGCGGATTGGAGACGACGCCGAGCAAGCGCACCAGATCCTCGATCTGCTGCTGGGTCCAGTAGCCGCGCCCGCCGACGACGAACGGGCTCAGGCCGGCCCGGCGAAGCGCCTCCTCGTAGGCGTCGACGTGGGTGAAGGCCCGAAGCAGGACGACGATTTCCCCGCGCGCGGCCTTCCTGGCGTCGACCAGCTCGCGCAGCCGCTCGGCGACAAAGCGCGCCTCGGCCACCACCTTGGCGCTGGAGCCGCTCGGCGGCGGGTCGAGGTCGATCTCCTCAGCGTCCCACCTGCGTGCCTCACGTCCCTTGCCCTCGTCGAGCGTCAGCAGGAGCTCGACCGATCCCGAGCGCGCCTCGGCCGAACGCCCCGCGGTCAGCTCGCCGAACCCGTCGAGCAGCGTCCGCCCCACCTGGTTGACGGCCGCGAGCACGTCGGGCAACGAGCGGAAGTTGCCGCGCAGCGGAAGCACGTCCCGAGCCTCGGAGGAGAGCGCCAGCCGCCGCTGCGCTCGAAAGACCTCGAGGTCGGCGTTGCGGAAGCGGTAGATCGACTGGTGCTCGTCGCCGACCATGAACATGCGCGTACGCTCCCCGCGCAGCGCCTCGACCAGCTCGAGCTGGGTTCGGTTGGTGTCCTGGAACTCGTCGACCATCACGTGCGCGAAGCGCTCCCGCCACGCCTGAGCGAGAGCCGGCGACCGGCGTAAGAGATCGAGCGCCCGCAACTCGAGGTCCTGGAAGTCGAGCGCCGAACGCTCCTGCTTGAGCTGCTCGTAGCGACGGTGAAACTCCTCCAGCAGGCGCTCGAGCGCGGCGCGCGAATCCGTCGCGGCGCGTGCCTCATCCGGCGTCAGCGCGCGCCGCTCCTCGCGCGATCCCGGTGAGTGAACCGGTTCGGGCACGTCGGGGAGCCGCGGCTCGGCCATCCCTTGGCTGCGCAGCCGCTCATGGGCGTCGATCGCGATCCCGGTGATCCGCCAGGGCTGGTAGGCGGCGGCCGCGTCGGCCAAGCGCTCATCGCCCGCCGCCAGCAGTCCGTCGAGCGCGGCGTCGGCGGCTCGATCCCGGAGCCTCGTCGCCTCGGCGGCGTCGAGGACGCGAAAGCGCGGGTCGAGGCCCGCGGCGAGCGGGTGGGCCGCGAGCAGCCTGCGACAGAAGGCGTGAATCGTCATCACCCAGGCGCGCTCCGTCGCCCGCGCGGCGGCCTTGAGCTCCGTCGCCGCTCGACCTCGCCGTTCGCGCGAGCGCTGCTCGCGCGGCCGCCAGCCGGGCGCGAACGCGCGAGCGCATCTCTGCCGCGGCGCGCTCGGTGAAGGTGAACGCGAGGATCTGGTCGATCTCGACCCCGTCCTCGGCGACGGCGGCGCAGTAGCGCTCGACCAGCACCGTGGTCTTCCCGCTCCCGGCGCCCGGCCTCGAGGAAGGCGTCGCGTTGCCGCGCCGCGATCGCCGCCCGCTGCTCGGCGGTGCGCTCGCCCTCCTCGACCTGAGCCGATCCTTCGACGAGCTCGATCAACGAGAGCTGTCCTGCCGCCGCGCTCGGCTCCGCGCTCATTCGCCCCCGCCCCCGTTGCGGTCTTGCTCGCCGACCGCTCCGACGACGCGCTCCAGCCTGCAGATCGCCTGGAACGTGCAGTACTTCGGGCACCGGTCGCCGATCGGATCGCGATCGATCGCGCCGCGGCGCATCTTGCGGCCGCCTCGATCGCGGTCGCCTCGGCCTGATCGAGCGCCTCGCGCAGGAGCTCCGAATCGCGGCGATCGGTGCCGACGACGTCGAGGTCGGCGAGTCGCTCCTCGCCGGCGAGCACGATCCCGCGCGGCCTTCGGTCCGCCGGCGCCCCCAGCGCTGGTAGAGGCCGGCCACCGGCTCGAGCCCGAGGATGCGCTCGGCGACGAGCATGTAGAGCTGGATCTGAAGCGTGCCGCGGTCGATGAACTCACCCGCCCTCGCCACCCTCTTGCCGGTCTTGTAGTCGCGAACGATCGCCGCCCGACGGTCGCGGGCGAGATCGATCCGGTCGATCCGGCCGCGGAGCGCGATCTCGCCCAGCTCGAGCGCGTCGCGCGTCGGAGCACCGTCGGCTTCGACGTCGTCCAGGGGCCCGAAGCCGAGTTCGAGCAGCTCGGGGTCGGGCCTGAACTCGCTCTCCGACTCGGCCTCGCCGGAGAGAAACGCCTCGACCTGGATTCGGGCTCGATCGAGCGCCGCGCGCCGCGAGCGGTTCGGCCGAGCGCGGGCACGCGCCTCGGCCTCCGCCTCGAGCAGCTCGGCGAACCGCCGTTTCCACCGGCCCAGGTCGCCCGATCGCGGAATCGAGTCCTCACCTGGCGGGTCGCGGTAGAGCTGTTCCAGTGCGCTGTGCACTACTCCGCCGAGCCACAGCGGATCGGACTCGGGCTCGAGGCGCTGCGGCGAGAGCTCGTGGTTGACGAACCAACGGTAGGAGCACTCGACCCATCCCTCGAGGGAGTTGGCGCTGAACACCTTGCGCGCCGCCAGCTCGGAGACGACCATCGGCGCCCGCAGCGGGCCGGGCAGCAGATTCGGATCGGGCACGCCGTCGAACAGGCTCAGGGTGGCCGCTGCGCGTGTCGCGGGCACGCCCAGGCGCGCGAGCGCGCCGGCGCGGTCGAACCCCCAGCCGCCCCGCGCCAAGGCTCGCGCCAGCGTTCGTTCGGTGGTCGCCTCCTGCGGCCCGAGCACCGTCCGCTCCGGCCCCCGGCGCCGCACGAGCCGGCCGTCGGCGACGGTCGGATCGGGGGTGATCAGGTCGAGGACCTCGTCGACGAACGGCGAGCGTGCGAGCGCGGCGCCGTCCTCGTCGCTCGACTGCCAGCTCAGGTAGAGCCGCTCGGTCGGACGCGAGACGCAGGCGTGGAACAGGTAGCGCTCCTGGTCGGCCTGGTCGATGCGGCGCAGGTCGGGGTTGCCGATCTCGCGGCGCCGCTCTTCCGAGAGCAGCGGGTCGGGCGGCGCCGAGCTCGGGAACTCCCCGTCCTGCAGCGAGGCGCAGAACAGCGCCCTGGCGCGCGCCACCCGCGCGCGCGAGGGGCTGAGGATCCTGATCCGGCCCGAGGCGGGCCCCCGCCAGTGGGGCACCGAAGCCGACTCGATCGCCTCGATCGCCTCGGCGAGGCCCGGCTGTTCGCAACCCGGCAGTGAGCCGAGCTTGGCGAGCTCATCGAGGAGCTCGGAGGCCGCGACGCTGGCGCGCAGCTCGAGCGCCGAGAACGGCGCGCCCGGCTCGCCGCGCCGGCGCCCGGCAAGCGGCGCCCGGTCGCGATGCGCGTCCTCCGCCAGCTCCCGCGCCGAGCGCGCCAGCCCGCGCAGGCGCTCGGAGTCGTCGGCGGCCTCGCGCAGGCGCTCGAGGTGGCGCGGCGGCCGGCGCCAGCCCTCGATCGCGGCGCTCACCGTCTGCGCGCTGCCGCGCCGGATGCGCCGCTCGACGCCGTCGGCGATCGATGGCTCCAGAGCCGGGTCGGCGCGCAGGTGCGCGAGCAGGGCCTCGACCGCGCCGTCGTCGAGCCCGGCGCGGCAGAGGGCGATCAGCGAGCCGCCGACGGCGGTCGCCGCGAGTGGCAGCGACGCCTCGAGCGCGACCGGCAGCCCGAGCTCGCGCAGCACGCTCGCCAGCAGCGGGCCGGCGGCGTCGGGGTGCCGCACGACGATCGCGATCGCGTCCGGGTCGTGGCCGTCGGCGAGCAGGCGCGCGATCTCGACGCCGATCGCCTCTGCCTCACCGCGAGCCCCGGCCGACTCCAGCAGCACGAGGCCCTCGTCGGGCTCGACCGAGCGCGCGTCCGGCTCGAACAGGTTGCGATCGAGATGGCGAAGGGTCGCGCTGGCGATGTGACCGTCATCGGGCCGCAGAACGGCCGGCGCCTCGGCCCCGAGCTCCTCGGTTAGCTGGCCGAGCAGCCGCGCGCGGACGGCCAGCGCCCGGCGGTCGGCGTAGTTGACGGCAACCGTGACATCGCAGGCGGCCGCAAGCCCGCCGACGACCTCGAGCTGGGACCTTGTGAGCTCGTCGAAGCCGTACAGGAGCACGGGGCGCTCCCGCCAGCCGGAGGGATCGCTCCTCAGCGCCGCGATTGTCCGCTCGGCGACGATGCCCTCGTCGCCTCGACCGGCGGCGTCGCGGAGCTCGATGTAGGCGCCGTACATTGCCGCCAGCTCGCGCTCGTATCCCGGCTGGTCGAGCTCGGCTACCGAGGCGGCAAAGTCGCGGGGCGAGATCAGCGCCGCCTGGAGCTCTGAGATCAGGGCCTCCAGCGCCGGGCCGAACCCCGGCCGAGCGGCGGAGGCGCGCAGCCGGCGCGGCCCGGCGCGCCGGACCGCGGCTCGCACGATCGCCTCGCGCTGCGGGACCGTCAGCGGCGGGGAGCTCGACCGCGAGCGCCCGCGCGACCTCGGCGGTGAGCGCGCCGAAGGTGGCGATCGAACCGCCCAGCGACGCTGCACCGCCGGCGCACAGCTCGCGCTCGAACGCCGCGACGTCGTCGCCGGTCGGCAGGACGAGCACCGGATCGCGCTCGAGCGCCGCCCGAAAGCGCTCGAGGATCCGCTCGGCGCGGCCCGAGTTCGGCGGTCCCACGATCAGCTCCAGGGGCATGGGCTGAGCATAGGTCGCCGCTCGGCGTGCGATCCCGGTCCGAGGGGCGTCCGCGCGGCGTCTGGGACGCCGCTCCTTCCGCGTTTCCGGCACCCGTTTTGACGTCCTTGGGCGCTCCTATCGTCCACGGCGATGGCACTGTGCTTCATCGATCCCGCCGACGCGATCCGCGCGATCGCCGACTCGATCGGCCGCGAGGCTCGCCGGCAGCTGCTCGGGGAGGCGGTCCGCGCCTGGGTCGACGAGATCCCCGACGACGAGCTCGAGGCTCACTACGCGAAGGCGATCTCCGAGCTCGACGAGCACGACATCTCGATGCTCGCCGCCTGGCACGCCTCGATGGAGGTCGGCACGCCGATCCCGAATCGCGACTACTTGATGGGCGCCTTCACGTCGCTCGGCGAGCACCGCCGCGAGGCGCTGAAGCTCGCCGCCGGCTTCCGTGGCGAGGAGGCGGTCGATCGTGGCGTCACCGAGGAGCGGGCGCTGGAAACGGTGCTCGAATGGCTCTCGGGACCGCGGTTGATGGAGCTCGCGCTCGAGGCCGTCGAGCTCTACATCTGGGATCGCGCCGGCGCGGACAACTAGCCGGCTGCGAGCCGGCTGGCCGCTCGACCCCCGGCGCGGTCGGCATCAGCCGGCGAGAGAGGCGCGCCTGAGAGACTGGCCGTATGCGCGTGCTCTCGATCAGCCATCAGCGCGACGCCGGGCCCGGCGTGTTCGCGGACGCCGTCGCCGCCGCCGGGGCCGAGCACGAGGAGTGGTTGATCGCGGAGTCCTCCGAGCCGCCCGCCGACCCGGTCGGCTACGACGCGGTGATGGTCTTCGGCGGCGCGATGAACGCCGACCAGGAGGACTCCTACGGTTGGCTCGCGGCCGAGAAGCAGCTGCTCGCCGACCTGCTGGCTCGTCGCGTGCCGCTGCTCGGCGTCTGCCTCGGTGCTCAGCTGCTCGTTGAGGCGGCGGGCGGCGAGGCCCGCCCGGCCCGTGAACCCGAGATCGGCTGGATCGAGGTCGAGGTCACGCCCCAGGGGTCGGCCGACCCGCTGCTCGCCTCGCTCGGGCGCCGGTTCGAGGCCTTCTCCTGGCACGGCTATGAGTGCGCGCTGCCCCCCGACGCCACCGTGCTGGCGCGCAGCCCGGTGTGCGCGCAGGCCTACCGCCTGGCCGGCGCGCCCGCGTGGGGGATCCAGTTCCACGCCGAGGTCTCGCCCGCCGACGCTAGGCACTGGATCGACGACTATCGCGCCGACCCGGATGCGGTCCGGATCGGCCTCGATCCCGGGGCCCTGCGCGCCGAGACCGAGGCCAAGCTCGCCGCCCACAACGAGCTCGGGCGCGGGCTCTGCGCGCGCTTTCTCGCGGCCGCGAGCAACTCGTCGGCGACCTGGCGGTCGTGATCGGCGTCGGAGCCGCAACTCGACCGTCGATGCCGCGGCGGCCGCCCTACTCCGGGGTCACGTAGGCGCCCGAGATCCCGCCGTCGACCAGGAACGTGGAGGCGGTGACGAACGAGGAGTCGTCGGAGGCGAGGAAGAGCGCGGCGCTGGCGATCTCGCGGGCTTCGCCGAAGCGGCCCATCGGGATGTGCACCAGGCGGCGTGCCGCCCTCTCGGGGTCCTTGGCGAACAGCTCCTCGAGCAGCGGGGTGTTGACCGGACCGGGGCAGAGGGCGTTGACGCGGACGCCTCGCCGGGCGAACTCGACCCCCAGCTCCCGCGACATCGAGAGCACCGCCCCCTTGGAGGCCGTGTAGGAGATCTGCGAGACGCCGGCCCCCATCACCGCGACGAACGATGCGGTGTTGATCACCGATCCGCCGCCGGCCTCGAGCAGGTGGGGAATCCCGTGCTTGCAGCACAAGAACACGGACCGGAGGTTGACGTCCTGAACCCGCTGCCAGGCGGCGAGGTCGGTGTCGATCGCCGACCGGTCGTCGTTGGGGTTGATGCCGGCGTTGTTGAAGAGCACGTCGACGTGGCCGTAACGCTCGCGAACGCGCTCGTATACGCCGCGCACCTGCTCCTCGTCGGTGACATCGGCCTCGATCGCGAGCGCGCCCTCCGCGTCGGGCGCCAGGTCGACGCCGACCACCGTCGCGCCCTCCTGCCCGAACAGCCGCGCCGACTCTGCGCCGATCCCGCTCGCCGCGCCGGTGATCACGCACACCTTGCCATCGAGTCGCCCGGACATCAGCCTCCCTCCCGCGACGCGCCCTGAGGCGGCGCGCCGGCGTCGGTTGCGTAGAAGACGTTCTTGACGTCGGTGTAGTGGTCGAGTGCGTCCGGGCCAAGCTCGCGCCCGACGCCCGACTGCTTGAAGCCGCCGAACGGCGTCGCTACCCGCACCGAGCTGTTCGAGTTGATCGACAGCACGCCCGTCTCGACCGCGCGCGCGACGCGCAGCGCCCGGGCGCCGTCTCGGGTCCAGATCGAGCCCGAGAGCCCGTAGATCGTGTCGTTGGCGATCCGGACCGCCTCGGCCTCGTCGGCGAACGGGATCACGCAGGCAACCGGACCGAAGATCTCCTCCCTCGCCGCTCGGTCGGAGTTCGAGACCGGCGCCAGAACCGTCGGCGGATACCAGTACCCGGGGCCGTCGGGCGCCGGGCCGCGGAACGCGACCGGGGCGTCGCCGGGGACGTATGAGGCCACCGTCTCGCGCTGTTCGGCGGAGATCAGGGGTCCCATCTGCGTCTTCTCCGAGAGCGGGTCGCCGACCCGCATGTCCTTGACGGCGCGCTCGAGCGCCGCGACGAACTCGTCGAGCGCCGAGCGCTCGACGAGGATCCGCGAGCGGGCGCAGCAGTCCTGGCCGGCGTTCGCGAACACCGCCATCGGCGCGGCGGCGGCGGCCGCCTCGAGGTCGGCGTCGGCGAACACGAGGTTCGCCGACTTGCCGCCGAGCTCGAGGGTCACCCGCTTGATCGTCTGCGCGGCGCCGGCGGCGATGCCGCGGCCGACCTCGGTCGAGCCGGTGAACGCGATCTTGGCGACGTCGGGATGCTCGACCAGCCGCCTGCCGCACACCGACCCAGGGCCGGCGACGACCTTGAGCACACCCTCGGCGAGGCCGGCGTCGAGGGCGATTCGCTCGAGCTCGAGCGCCGTCAGTGGGGTCAGCTCCGCCGGCTTCAGCACCACGGTGTTGCCGGCGGCGAGCGCCGGGGCGACCTTCCAGGAGGCGATCACCAGCGGGAAGTTCCACGGCGTGATCAGCCCGACGACCCCGAGGGGCTCGCGGAAGGTCATGTCGACCCCGCCGGCAACCGGGATCGTCCGCCCGAGCAGTCGCTCCGGGCCCCCGGCGTAGTAGCGGAAGCACTCGATCACCATCGCGATCTCCGCCCGCGCGTCGGCGATCGGCTTGCCCGCGTTGCGCGCCTCGAGCGTCGCCAGCTCGCCGGCGCGGGAATCGAGCGCGTCGGCGAGCGCCCGCAGGGCCGCGGCGCGGTCGCCGGGCGACACCGCCCGCCAGTCAGCGCTCGCCGCCTTCGCCGCGGCCACTGCGGCGTCGGTCTCCTCGGCTCCGGCTCTCGGCAGTTCGGCCATCACCCGCTCGGTCGCCGGCTCGATCACCGAGATCACGCGCGCACCTCCTGCTCGCGTGCCGCCGCCGTCAGCGCCTCGAGCACCGGGCTTCGCCGCTCCTCCTCGGCGTGCCAGAGGATTCCGAGCGCCCAGCCGCGGTCGGGGATCTCGATCGCCTCCAGCGCGCCCCCCGGCTCGGCCCATCCCGTGGCCACCAGTCCCTCGCCGAGGCGCTCGATGCCCTGGTGATGGTGGGAGCGCACCGCGGTCCGCTCGGCGCCGACCGCGCGCGCCGCCAGCGAGCCGGGATCGAGCCGCACGTCGTGGTCGGAGAACCGCCCGGGCGTGTGCACGTGGAGCTCGGCGTCGGCGAGGTGCTGTATGAGGGTGCCGCCGCAGGCGACGTTGAGGAGCTGCATCCCCCGGCAGATGCCGAGCACGGGCAGGTCGCGGTCGAGCGCGCCGCGAGCGAGCGCGATCTCGAACCGGTCGCGCCCGGCGTTGCACCCCCTGGTCAGCGGGTCGGGCTCGGCGCCGTAGGAGGCCGGGGCGATGTCCGCGCCCCCGCTGAGCACCAGCCCGTCGAGCAGGTCGAGCAACTGGTCGGGCGCGTCGCTGGTCGCCTGGTCGGGCGCCAGGATCAGCGGCAGGCCGCCCGTCTCCGAGACCCCGAGCGAGTAGGTGCGCGGGGAGATGTTCGCCTCGACGTCATCCCAGACCGTCCACGCCGCGCGCTCGAGCATCGCGCAGATCCCGATCACGGGCCGGCTCACTGGAGCAGCGCCCGAAACGGGCGGCCAGACTCCGGTGTGTCGATCCCCGTTGCCGTTGGCCTAGCCGGGTGAGGGAACCACGAGCACGGGCTGATGGGCGAGGTGGAGAAGCCGCTGGGTCACGCTGCCGAGCAGGATCCCGGACATCCCTGAATGGCCGCGCGTTCCGACCACGATCAGGTCCGCCCCGGCCTCGGCGGCGATCTCGGCGATCGGGTGGGCGGGGCCTCCGACCATCACGTCGCGCATCTCGACGCTCGTCTCGATTCCCTCGCCGGACAGCTCCTCGGCGTGCTTGCGGACATCCGCCTGGATCGAAGCCTCGTCCGCGTGGACGTCGCCGCCTCCCTTGCCGACGATTCGCTCGTCGACGTGGACGAGCACGACCTTGGCGTTATCCCGTTTCGCCAGCTCCGTCGCGATGGGGAGCGCTCGCCGCGACCCCTCCGACCCGTCCAGTGCCAGCACGATTGTCTTGAACATGGTGACCTCCTGTCAGGTCTCGGTGCGACGCTAGCCGCGCTCGAACATTCGCCGCCGCTCGTAATCGGTGACCACCTCGTCGAACAGGCGCTGCTCGGTGCGGCCGTAGTTGAGGTAATGCGCCCAGACGCTCTCGCCGAACGTCGTCTTCGCGAACTCGCTGCCCTCCCAGAGGTCGACAGCCTCGCGCAGGCTCGAGGGGAACGGCTAGGCCTGGTCCTCCTGTAGGCGTTGCCGACCATCTCCGGTCCCGGATCCGTCCCGTTCTCGATCCCGTCCAGCCCGGCGGCGAGCAGCGCCGCGTAGCCGAGGTACGGATTCACGTCGGCGCCCGGGATCCGGCACTCGGCCCGCCGCGATTGCCCGTGGCCGACGATCCGGAACCCGCATGTCCGGTTGTCGCGACCCCAGGAGATCGAGGTCGGTGCCCAGCTCTCGGTCGCGTAGCGCTTGTAGGAGTTGATCGCGGGCGCGACGAATAGCGCCAGCTCGCGGATCCGCGCCTGCATGCCGCCGAGGTAGTGGGAGAAGACCTCCGTCTCCTCCTCGCCGTCGATGAAAGCGTTCGACCCGTCCTCCCCGACGAGGCTCGAGTGGAGGTGGCAGGAGCTGCCGATGTCCTTCTCGGAGGGCTTTGCCATGAACGTCGCCGAGATCCCGTTCAGGAAGGCGATCTCCTTGACTCCGTTCTTGTAGATCGTGTGCCGGTCGGCGGAGGTGACCGCGTCGGCGTAGCGGGTGTTGACCTCGTGCTGGCCGTACCACGCCTCGCCCTTGGAGAACTCGATCGGGATCCCGGCGGCGTGCATGCCGCGGCGAATCGGCCCCAGGTATTGCTCGTCCATGGTCGTCGCCAGCACGTGGTAATCGAGGATGTAGGGGATCGTCGGCGTCAGCTCCCGGAAGTCCTTCTCCCAGGCCTCGGCATAGCTCTCCTTGTAGAGGTAGAACTCGAGCTCGGAGGCGAACATCGGCGTGTAGCCCATCGCCTGGGCCCGCTCATATTGCGCGATCAGCACCTGGCGCGGTGAGGCAACGACCGGCGAGCCGTCGTGGTTGGCGACATCGCAGAGCACGAGCGCGGTGCGATCGAGCCATGGCACCCGGCGCAGCGTGGCCATGTCGGGGACGATCGCGAAGTCCCCGTAGCCGCCCTCCCAGTTGGCCATCTCGTAACCCGGCACCGGGTCCATCTCCATGTCCAGCGCCAGCAGGTAGTTGCAGCCCTCGATCCCGTGGGAGAGCACGTCGTCGAGGAAGTAATCGACGTGGATCCGCTTCCCGAACAGCCGGCCCTGCATGTCGGTGAAGGCGGCGACGACGGTGTCGATCGTCCCGTCCTTCGCCTCCTTGCGCAGGTCGTCCCCGCTCAGCATCCCGGCCGTCCCGCCGGGGCCACCTGGGCGCGCGTCGCTAATCGGCGGTCACCTCGTCTTCCTCCAGCGTCCGGACCGGGCCCTGGTAGCGGTTCTTCGCCGAGATCAGATACCAGACGCCGAACAGCAATGGCAGGATGATCGCCAGCGGCACGTAGTTGACGGCCGTCGCGTCGAAGTCGTCATTCCACGGCAGCCCCGTCGGCGCGTACGGCAAGAAGACGAGGCTGTAGACGACGAGGATCACGAACAGGATCGCCAACGTGTTCACGAGCTTGTGGCGGCGCCCGAGGTTCCAGGGTCCTGGCGTGAACGCGTCGCCGGCTCGCAGGCGCAAGTAGACCGGGATGATGTAGGCGATGTAGAGGCCGACGGTGCAGATGCCGGTCACGGCGTAGAAGGCAAACGGCACGCCGAGCTCCGTGCCCCATAGCGCCGGGATCGTGATCAGGACGCTGAAGAAGGAGATCGCCATGACCGCGTACAGCGGCACCCGATCGCGGTTCACGCGCCGGAACAGGGCCCAACCGGGGATCGCCCGGTCGCGTGAGAACGCGTACCACGTCCGCGAGGCGCTGGTCAGCCCCGCCGCGACGCAGAAGATCTGCCCGATGGTCGCGATCAGCATCACCATCTTCGCCGCCCACGGGTCGAGCGAGCTGGTGAAGATCGTGCCGACGAAGCCGAGTGAGTCGTTGACTGCCTTAGTGTCGTTCGCGGCGAACAGGAAGGCCAGCAGTACGAACCAGCCGATCAGGGCGGAGAAGAAGACCGAGCGCCAGACGCCCTGGGCGGCCGAGACGGCCGCACCGCGGGTCTCCTCCGCGGTGTGAGCGGAGGCGTCGTAGCCGGTCTGCGTGTACATCGCGAGCAGGAAGCCGACCGGCAGGACCAGGAGCCAGAACCCGAGTGCCGTGGTCGAGCCGTCGAAGGCGCCGTTGTTGTTGATCCGCTCGCCGAAGACGAAGCTTGCGCTCTGATGCTCGTCGGGCACGAAGACCAGTAGGCCGATGATCACCGCGACGCCGATCACATGCCAGCCGACGGAGATGTTGTTGAGCAGGGCCAGGATCTTGTCGCCGAAGATGTTCAGCAGGGTGACGAACGCGAGGATGATCACGAACAGCCCGAACGGTTCCGCCAAAAGGCCGTCGCCGTCGGCGAAGTCGACGCCGAGGATGTCGACGCCGTAGAGGCCGAGCAGGAACCAGAGGAAGTAGGCGGCCCCGTAGCCGACGGAGGCGACGATCCCGACGAGGCCGACGATGTTGAACCAGCCGGTCATCCAGCTCCAGCCGGCGCCGCCCAGGCGGTGCGCCCACCAGTAGGGGCCGCCGGCGGTCGGGTAGGCCGAGGTCAGCTCGGCCATCGAGAAGGCGACCATGAGGACGAAGAAGCAGAGCACCGGCCAGCCGATCGAGGCGGCGATCGGGCCGCCGTTCTGCCACGCGTAAGCGAAGGTCGTGAACGTGCCCGCGAGGACCGAGATGATCGTGAACGAGATCGCGAAGTTGGTGAAGCCCGACCAGGCGCGGGAGAGCTCCTGCCTGTAGCCCATTTCGTGCAGACGCTGCTCGTCGGCGTCGCGTCCGCCGGGCGCGGCGGGGGTTCCCTGCGGGGTCCGCTCCTCGGGGGGCCGCGGTGCTCCAGCTTCCATTCGCGTCCTACCTCCTCGTTCGAGTGGCGAACGGCCCGGCCCGCGATTATGGTCTGCTGCCCGGACCTATGAGCGGCTCGACCCTAATTCTCGGCAGGGGCCCGTGTCAAGCCCCGCCCGGTTCAATCCACGGTGAGGCCGATCGCCGCTGACGCCGAGGTGGCGATCGTCGGGGCCGGCGTGGTCGGCTCGGCAACCGCGCTCGAGCTCTGCAGGCGCGGCGCGTCGGGTGGCTCTACTCGAGGCCGAGCGCGAGCCCGGACTTCAGGCCAGCGGCACGAACTCGGGGATCCTGCACACCGGCTTCGATTCGGTTCCGGGCCGGCTCGAGACCGAGCTGATCCTCCGCGCCGGCGAGCTTCGCGAGCCCGTGCTCGAGGCGCTGCGCATTCCGGTCAGGCGTTGCGGAGCGCGCATGCGGCCGCTGGCGCCATCCGAGCGCGAGCCGATCGCGGCGCTGGCCGCGAACGCGGCGCGCAACGGCGTCGAGGTGCGGCTCGATGAGGACGGCTCACTTGCGGTCCCCGGCGAGGCGATTACCGATCCGGTCTCATTCACGCTCGCCCTCGCCGGCGCGGCCGTGCGGCTCGGCGCCGAGCTCACGACCGGATTCCGGGTCGTGGCGCTGGAGGCGCGGGGGCGCGGGTTCGAGCTGCGCGATGCGCGCGGAGGCAAGATCACCAGCCGGGTCGTCGTCAACTGCGCCGGTCTCGGCGCCGGCGCGCTCGCCAGGCTCGTGGGCGACGACTCGTTCGAGGTCTATCCGCGCAAGGGAGAGTTCCTCGTCTTCGACCCCGCACCGGGGGCGGCGCTCGACGAGATCCTCCTGCCGGTCCCGACCAACCGCACCAAGGGCGTCCTCGTGTTCCCGACCCTCGACGGGAAGGTGGTGGCCGGCCCGACGGCGGTCGACCAGGACGACGCGGGCGACTGGTCGGTGCGGCCCGAGGCCCGCGAGGAGATCCTTCCCAAGGCGGCCGCGATGCACGCGCCGCTCGCCGACGCGCAGCCGGTGTTCGCCTACGCCGGGCTGCGCCCCGCGGGCCGCGGGGTCAACTACGTGCTCGAGCGCTCATCGGCCTGCCCCGGCCTGGTGAACCTCGCCGCGATACGCTCGACCGGGTTGACGGCCTCCCTTGCAATCGCTGAGCGCGCAGCCGAGCTCGTCGGCGAGCTCGGGCTCGACCTCGGCCGGCCGGCCCCGCTCCCATCCGCCGAGCCGCCGCCCACCTCCGCGTGGTGGCGCCGAACCGTCGAGCACCACGCCCGATGAGCCTCCTGCTCGGCATCGACGAGGGCACCTCGGCCGTCAAGGCGATCCTCTTCGACGCCGAGCTCCGGCCGCTGGGCGAGGCGCGGCGGTCAAAGCCGCTGGCCCACCCGGGCCCGGGGCGGGTCGAGCAGGATCCGGAGGCGATCGTGAACGCGGTGGTCGAGGCGGTCGGTGAGCTGCTCTCGGGCGCCGACGAAGAGGTCGTCGCCTGTGGTCTCGACCACCAGGGCGAGTCGGTGCTGGCATGGGACGCGGAGAGCGGGGAGCCGCTCACACCTGTGGTCACGTGGCAGGACAAACGCTCGCAGGAGGTGCTCGACAGGCTCGAGGCCGAGGGCACGGCGGCCGAGGTGCGCGAGCGCAGCGGAATGCCGCTCGACCCGTACTTCTCGGCCGGAAAGCTCGCCTGGCTGCTCGAGCACGAGGATGCCGTGGCCCGGGCGGCCGATGAGGGCACGCTGCGCCTCGGCACCGTCGACTCGTTTCTCTGCGAACGGCTTGGCGCCGGCTTCGCCACCGATCCTTCGACCGCCTCGCGCACGCAGCTCGGCGCCCCCGAGTTCGATCCGCGCCTGCTCGAGATCTTCGGCGTGCCGGTGGCCGCCCTGCCGGCGATCGCCGATACCGCCGGCGATCTCGGCACCCTCTCCCACCCCTCCTGGCCGGTGGATCTGCCGCTCCGCGCGCGCTGTGTCGACCAGCAGGCGGCGCTCGCGGGAGCCGGCTGCGTCGCGCCGGGAATGGCGAAGGCGACCTACGGCACCGGCGTGTTCGTGCTCGCGCATGCAGGGGAGGAGAGGCCGCAACCCATCGGGGGCCTGCTCCCCACGGTTGCCTGGCGTGTCGATGGAACGGTGGAGTGGGCGCTCGACGGCGGTGTATTCACCGCCGGGGCGCTGCTCGAATGGTTGAGCAGGGACCTCGCGCTGGCATCGGACCCGGCGGCGCTTGCCGCAGCGGCCGAGGAGGCGGGGGAAGCGGGCGGGGTCGAGCTGTTGCCCGCGCTGGCCGGCGTCGGGGCGCCATGGTGGCGATCGGAGGCGCGCGCGGTGATCGCCGGGCTCACCGCCGGCAGCCGCGCCGGGCAGATCGGCTACGCGGCGCTCGAGGGCATCGCCTGGCGGGTCGCGGACGTGATCGCGGCGATGCGCGAGTCGGTCCCGATCGACGTCCTGCGCGTGGACGGCGGGCTGACCCGCAGCGAGACGCTGCTGGCCCTGCAAGCCGATGCCGCGGGCGTGGCCGTGCAGCGCGGCAGCATCGACGCGACCGCTGCCGGCGCCGCCGCACTGGCGGCCGTCGGCGCGGGCATCTGGTCCTCGACCGCGGAGATCGCCGAACGGATCCCCGTCGGCGAGCAGCTGCAGCCGAACCGCGACGCCTCGTGGCGCGATGCCGCGCACGAGCGATGGCGCGAATTCGTCCGTCGCGCGGTCGAGCTCTGATTTCCGCGGGCGGTCGAGCGCTTCCCGGCCCTGCTTCTCATCGACGATCCGTGCGGGAGCCGGCCCCCGAACGGGATCAGATCAGCCCGGCGAGGATGTGCTCGGTGCCGCGAATGTGCTTTCGCATCAGGATCACCGCCGCGGCCGCGTCGCCCTCGCGGAGGTGGGTCGCGAGCTCTTGATGCTGCGTGTTGGAGCGGGTGAGGACCTCGTGGGGGTGTGGAATGCGGGCGATCAGGCCGCTCATCTGGCCCTGGATCTCGGTCATCTCGGTGACCAGGCCCGGCGAGCGGGCGGCCTCGGCGATCCCGATGTGGAAGCGGATGTCGGCGCGCCGGTACTCCTCGAAGTTCGTCGGCGCGTCCATCCGCTCGACCAGCTCGTCGAGCCGGTCGAGCTGCTCGCGTCCGGCGCGTTCGGCCGCCAGCGCGACGGCTCCGAGCTCGAGCGCGACCCGATGGTCGAGCACCGCCCGGGCGGCGTCGCCCAGGGGCTCGGGCTCGGGCTCGGAGAGCGGCGGTCGGTCGGCGACGAAGGTCCCTCCCCTGCGCCCGCGAGTCGCGGTCAGGTGCCCGCTCTGGACCAGTGTCGTCAGCGCCTGGCGCAGGGTCGAGCGCGAGATCCCGAGCTCGCCGGCGAGCTCGCGCTCCGGCGGAAGCTGGCTGCCCGGCGCCAGCAGCCCGATCCGGATCGCGGTCCCGAGCCGCTCGACGGTCTCCTCGAAGGTCGTCGGTGGGCGCACCGGCTTGAAGACGGCCTCGAGGGCGGCGTCCCGCTCCATCCGCCTACGGTAACGCCGCCGGGGATGCGGCCGATACGGAGCCGAGCTCAGAGCTCGAGGGCGGCGCGGATCTCCGGCATCGCCTGATCATTGTCCCGGAAGTGAACGGCGCTCATGCCGAGCTCTCGCGCCGTCTCGACGTTGACGAGCACGTCGTCGACGAAGAGGCAGTCTCGGGCCCCGATCCCGTTGCCGAGCCGTTCGAGGGTGAGCTCGTAGATCGGCGGGTCGGGCTTTCGCATGCCGACGAAGGCCGAGTCGACGACGAGCTCGAAGATCTCGTCGACGGGCAGCATCGACCGCCACCGCGGCTCCCACTCGCGGACGTTGTTGGTGAGCAGGGCCATTCTCCGGCCGGCGGCCTTCGCCTCTCGCATCAGCTCGATCATCGGCTCGTTCGGGTCCAGCGCCTCGAAGTAGATCTCGCCGAACCGGTGCATCTCGGGGACGTGGCCGAGCTCCGGCTCGAGGGCCCCGGCGATCAGCTCGAGGAAGCGCGCCTCGGTCAGCCGCCCGGTCTCGAGCTCGAACAGCGGGTGGGCGCCGTCGCGCTCCGCGATCGCCTGCATGGCGCGGCCGAGCGCCGCGGCCGGGATCCCGCTGCGGTTCTGAAAGGCCGCGAACGAGCGCATCAACGGCGTCGTCAGCACGCCGCCGAAGTCCGAGATCACGGCCTCGATCACAGGCGCGAGAGGAGGTCGAGGACCCCCCCGCCCTCGCCACCGGGCGAGCGCAGCTGCAGGCCGATCGCGGTGCGGCGCGCGCCGCCGTCCTCGAACACCCGCGACTCGACCGCGTCGCCGGCTACCCGGATCGCCATCTGCCCGTCGGCGGGGTGGAGCTCGAGCCCGATCCGCCTCGGGACGCCCGCGGCGCCCTGCTCGCTGGACAGCAGCGTCTCCTCGAGCCGCGAGAAGGAGCCGGCGGCGCCGATCGCGCTCGCGATCAGGTCCTCGCCGTGCCCGGCCGCACCGGCGGGCCGGATAGCGGCGAGCACGAGCAGGCGCTGGTCGCCGAGGCGGGCCGAGAGCAGTCTCACGGACGCGATCTCGTCCCAGTCGAGCTCGCCGGCCAGGCGCCACGCCGGTCGTTCCGCAAGGGCGCGCGGGTCGAGCTCGGCGAGCTCGTCGCCGTGCCACTCGAAGCTCAGCAACTCCCCGGTCGGCGCCTCGAACTCGAGCGCCACCGCCTCGGTTGCCTCAGTCATCGCGTTCGGTGGGCGGAAGCTCGCCGGCCGGGTCGATCACCTCGTGGGCGCTGCCCTCGAAGTCGTAGTCGCGGCGGTGGCCGTTGCCGGGGGCGCGACCGGCGAACGGATCGGCGGGACGACCCTGCGTACCGCGACCGGCGCCACCGGGCGGCGGTCCGAAGACCGTCCAGCGCATGGCCATGCGGCGCCTCGCGAGCCTCGCGACTCCGCCACGAAGCAGCGCTCGGGTCGGCGGGATCAGGAGCAGGAACCCGAACACGTCGGTGATGAAGCCCGGCGCCAGCAGGAAGGCGCCGCCGAGGATGATCATGGCGCCGTCCGCGGTCTCCCGGGCGGGCACCCGGCCCTCGGCGAGGGCGCGGTTGAACCTCATCCAAGCGGTGAGCCCCTGCCAGCGCGCAAGCGCGGCGCCGACGAACCCGTCGAGGATCAGCAGTGCCAGGGTGGGGAGGATGCCGATCGCCTCGCCGACCTTGATGATCACGTAGAGCTCCGCGATCGGCAGGCAGATGAACAGGATCAGCAGGATCAGCGGCATGCGTACAAGTTAGAGGGCCGACCGTCCCGCGGGCAGGGCGTGGCGGGTCGTCCTCTACGATTGGCCCCATGGCCACCGAAGAGGATGTCTACGAGGCTCTCGAGGAAGTCATCGATCCCGAGCTCGGGCTCGACTTCGTCTCCCTGGGGCTTGTCTACGACGTCGACGTCGAGGGGCCGGAGGTGTTCGTGACCTTCACCCTGACGACGCCGGCCTGCCCGATCGGACCGCAGGTCTCCGAGCAGATGCGCGAGTTCGTCGGTGATCTCGAGGGCGTTGAGAAGGTCCACCCGAAGATGGTCTTCGACCCGCCCTGGTCTCCGGAGATGATGACCGAGGACGCGAAGTTCGCTTTGGGCTTCTAAACGGCTTGCCTATGCGGTTTCCGGGTGCCGCGCAGAGCCGCTTGACCGAAACTGCAACCCTAGCCCTCGCGCCGCACCGCGATCTTCCGCCGCGTCCCGCTGGAGTGCCGGACCCGAGGAGATCGAGGCGCTCGCGAAGCGGCGGACGTGGTCGAGATCAACACCGGCGCCGGGCACACCGACGCCGCGGCGGTCGGGCTCTTTGGCGCGTCGAGCGGGCCATCGGACGATAGGCTCCGGTCGGATTCGACCATAGGAGGACCGCAGTGGAGACGGAGAGGGAGCATCTCGAGCGTCGTGAGCGGCCTTACGGCGGCCGTGAAGATGAAGAAACAGGCGCGGGCGCCAAAGACTTCATGTTCGGAGTGATGGGAATCGGCGCGATCGTCGTCATCGCGATCGCTTTCGCCATCTTCAGCAACATCTAAGAGCCGATACGAGTAGGCGTCGGGCGCGTCAAGCGCGCGCGCCGAGCCCTCACCGCCTCGAGGCGGCCGACAACGGGATCCACCCGCTGGCGCCGCCGAGGTCGACGTCACGCGCCCTCTCGCGTTTCGATCTCGGAACGCGGCCGAATGCCACGGACGCGATCGTTTCAACCTCAAACTGAAACCGAGCGGCCACGCGCAGGATCGACCAATGGGTGGAATCGGCTCGTTTGCCCTGCAACCGAGCACAAACCGCGACACTCACGGAGTGCAGCGTTCGCAAACCCTACGGTTGGAGCTCTCAGGAAAATGGGCGTTGTATCTTGACCTCGCAGAGGTCAACGGAGGCCCGCGTGCCGGGGGTTTCCGACGCATCCATGCGCTCGAAGACCGCGCTCGCGTCGCGCATCTTCTGCTCCGTCTCGAAGTATCCGACGAACAGGGCCGTCCCCTGTGCTTCGTCGACAAACAACTCAAATCCGGTGGCGTCGACGCCGGGCGGAGGTCCCTCCGACTCCTCGGTCTCGGCAACGATCTCCGAGATCCTCTCAGCGGTCACTTCGGTGAATCTGACAACACGTGCGTGCATGCACTCCTCCTCATCGGACTGGCTGGCGCGCGAGCCTATGGGAGGGTCGACCGCGATGGCCTTCTCGGCCGCAGACGCCCGGGCAACGCGTGCCTGCACCCCAACGAAAGGGGGGACGATCGAGACCGATGAGCCCCCGCTACTCCGACAGCCCGGCGGCTTCGAGGGCGGCGCTCTCGTCATAGAACTCGCGGAAGCGCACGATCATGCCGTCCCGGATCGTGAGCAGCTCGTAGTTGATCGAGCGAACCTCGACGCCGCTCATCGCCCCTGTTCCCACCTCGAGTCCGACGACCAGGACATCATCGCTGCCGCAGTCGACGATCCGCTGGACCTCGAACCGGTAGTCGGCGAAGCTCTCGAGCCAGCTTTCGAGCGCCTCCCTGACGCCCTCTCGGCCCCGGTAGGTCGATCGTTCCTCGCGTGGGGTCCACTCGACCTCGGGGTCACAGAACCCCATGATCCTCGGCAGGCCGGTCAAGAACTCCGCCTTGCTTCCCGTCGGCTCGTAGAAGCGGGCGACCAGCTCCACGTTCTCCTGCGACATCGCCCGCGCAGTATCTCGCTGTGCCGGCAGGTCGCGAGCTTGGCGTCGCCGCTTCGCATCCCGCCGCCGGTCCAGGTTTGTTCGGCTGAGCCGGTGAGCCTCCTCAGCAGACCTTGGCGTGGTCAGCGTCAGCCGCGTGTTTCGTGCAGGGCAACCTCGTAGATGGAGACGCTCGTCCGACTCACGCCGGGGTCCGCTGGCGACATCGCGTTCAGTGCCTCGTCGCCTCGGCGCAGCTCTTCCTCCGTCTCGTAGAGCGTGATGCCGAGGCGATTACCTGTCTTACGGTCGACGAGCATCCACATTTCCTTGACCCCCTCCAGGCCCTCGGGAGGCGATTCCCGCCCGGCCTCGATCCGACTACGGATTTCCTCGACCGCGCTGTCGGTTTGACCAGGATCGCCCTCGAACATCGCTATCCGGGCATGCATGGCGACCTCCTCTCGAATCTCCGGGTGCGTCGAATGTATCTCAACCGAAGGCAGGGCCCAAGGCGGTCGACCCGTTCACAGAGCCCGCCGCAGGGCGACGCGATCGAGCGAACGGCGTTGCTCCCTTTGCCCCTTCTGTGGGCGGCGCCGTTCGCTCCCACCCAAGCCGCCGTGTTCAGTCGGCCCCGTCTACTCCCGCAGCCCGACGGCTTCGAGGGCTTGTGCCTCGGATCTCCTCCGCTTCGACGCGATCCGGACCATGGCTCCAAGAGCTTCGGGTGTACTCGCCCGGCCCGCCGGCGGGGGCGCAAGAGCCGCTGCAGACGCGTCGGCGGCAATCCCGCCCTCGGCCGTGTCGTATAGCTTGGGGTGCGGCCGCGACCGGGGGTCGTGGCGGCGTGTCGAGGACACAAGAGGAGTGACCAATGGCCGAAGGCTTTCGTTTCCGGGTCGTTGTCGTAGCGCTGGGACTGCTCGCCGGTGCGCTCGCACTCACGGCGTCCGCCGACGCCGGTACCTATGCGGCACGGTTCTGTGTCGAGGGGGTCACTCCCGCCGGCGACAAGGGGCCGTTCGAGCGCTTCGGCAACGAGACTGTGTTCCAGGCCAGCAACGCTTGCGGCAACGCCAACGGGCTGCGGGTGAGCCAGAACGCGGGCAACGCCGGCAACGACGGCGTCTTCGGGCGCTGGCTCGCCGAGCGACCGGAGGGGATCACGGTCACCCAGATCGACTACAAGGCCAAGGGCAGCGACCAGTCGGGCGGCTACTTCCCGCAGGTGATCGGCACGGTGCCCGCGGGCGGCCTCGGGATCCTCAACGGTGGCGGGGAGCTCGATGGAGCGTTCAAGGATTTCTCGGTCACCGGAGACGTGCGCCGGTTCGGCATCCAGCTGATCTGTCAAACCGGCTCCAGCGCTTGCGCCGACACTCCGCCCGGCGGCCCCGAGGTGGCGCTCAAGAACGTCAGCTACACGCTGTCGGATCCGAGCGCGCCCTCGATCACGGTCACAGGTGGGTCGTTGTTCGAGGCTCCCGTACAGACCGGAGGGCAGACGATCTCCTTCGACGCCGCCGATTCCGGCTCGGGCGTCTACCGCGCGATCGCGGTGGTCAACGGCGAGGACGCCTCGGCGTCGCCGGGCGCCTGCCAGCTCGGCGACGGCTTTGCGGCCGGCTTCCAGCCCTGTCCGGCGACGCTCAGCGGCCAGATCGGCGTCGACACCGCGGCCCCGCCGTGGCGAAACGGCCGCAACAACGTGCGCACCTGCGTCGAGGACTACTCCGCCGGCAGCAGGGTCTGCGGTTCGCCGCAGAAGCTGCGCGTCCTCAATGGGTGCGTCGGCAACTCGGCGCCCACCGACATCGGCTCGACGATGACGCTCGGCTGGCCGGGCAAGCGCGGCGTCGTTCGCACTCGCCAGGGGCGCGCCCGTAAGGCGACCGCGCGCGTGTTCGGTCCCGGCGCCGTGCCCTTGGCCGGCGCGGCGGTCTGTTTCTCGCGCGGGATCCCGACAGACGACAAGGGCCTCGAGCGGGTGATCGAGGCCGGGGCGATCACCGGGCCGGATGGCCGCGCCGCGGTCAAGGTCCGCGCCCAGTCGAGCCGCGCGGTGTGGGCGACGTACTGGGCCGGTCCCGAGGAGCCGATCACGAAGCGGATCGAGCTTCGCGTCTCGCCCGCGGTGCGACTCGAGCTGCGCAAGGCGAAGCAGCCGAAGGTCGGCGACAAGATCGTCGTGGTCGCGCTGCTGCGCGGCAAGTACAAGGCCGACCGCACTGTCTGCTTCTACGCCACCGGGCCCGGGCGCGACAAGTTCGCCTGCGACGAGACCGGTCAGGGCGGCCGCGCCCGAGCCGGCTTCAAGCCCGACGAGCCGGGCAAGGTCAGCTTCTATGCCAGGGTCCCGAACCAGCGCGACTACCCCTACACTCGCGGCCGCTCGGTGCGCAAGGCGATACGCATCGCCGAGCGCTGACCCGGAGGACGGGAGCTGCGTAGCCTAGGCGTCCTCCAGGTGCGCCGCCGCCACCGGCGCCGGGGTGAGCGCCGCGGCGACGATCACCAGCGCGAACGCGCCCAGGCGCAGCAGTACCTCGGCCGGCTGATCGGGGAACGGCTCGGTGAAGACGAGCGGTCCGGCGGCGATCGTCAGCGCGTTGGCGGCGACGCTGGTGATCGCGATCACCGGCACCGCCTTGCCGACCTGAAGGCTGCGAGCCGAGACGACCAGCCCGACCGCCGAGGCGACGGCGATCAGCACCGCCAGCGGGCTGAACAGGATCGCCGCCCAGTGCGCGTCGCCGAGCTCGGAGCTGAGCGCCTTGATCGCCGTGTCCGACGCGGCCCAGAAGAGGCCCGCCGAGGCTCCGAACATGACGCCCTCGCGAGGGTTGCGTGCCGCGGCGAACCCGACCGCGGCCGCGGCGACGATCACCATGACCTCATAGGCGACCAACCGCCCGGACTCGTAGTCTGAATGCGCCTCGCCGCCAGCGCCCTCGAGCGTCGCGGCCAGGAAAGCGAGCCCGAGCGCTGCGAGCGCGACGCCGATCCATTCGCGCCGCGTCACCTGGTGGGCGAACAGTCGATCGGCGCTCACGGTGAGCAGCACGAGCCCACCGGCGATCACCGACTGGACCAGCGAGATCGGGGCCAGCGAGAGCGCCGCGACGTGCAGCCCCCAGCCGCCGATCGCGATCAGAACCCCGAGCGTGTAGGCGGGCGCCCGGAAGAGAGCCAGCGAGGTGCGCACCGGGCGGCGCATGTCGACGGGCGCCGAGGCGACCGCGCCTCGGTGCTTGTAGAGGAAGCCGAGCACGGAGGCGAACGCCGTCGCCAGCGCCAGCAGGAGGCCGATCTCGACCGAGAGCCTCAGACGATCAGGCGGCCGCGCCCGGGCTCTGGTCGGGCGGCTGCGGGCCCTTGGGCTCGAGCTCGGCGTCGAGCTGGATCGCGCGGATCGCGTGCTCGTCGGGGAGCTTTGCGAGGACGTCGTGGATCAGAGCCTGGATCTCGCCCTCGTCGTGGCCGAAATCATCGAGCAGGCTGCGCAGCGCCGTGTGCGTGATCTTGAGCTGCGCCGGCGTGAGCTCGAGGTGATAGTTGATCGACTCCACGGCGCAGATCTTACGTCCCCCGCGCCCACTTGCAGGGAAATCGGGTTGCCCACTCGCCTCGCTTGGGGTCCGGCGTGGCCGGCGCTAGATCGCGACGGTCGTCCACTCCGCACGCTCGCGGACGTCCGCGTCGGTGAGCCCGGGCCGTTGCAGGATCACCTCGTGCGCCGCCCCGTCGGGATCGACGTATCCCATGATCCAGAGGCTTCCCATGTCGCGGACATCGCCGTCGGCAGAGCCCTCGGCCTCGATCCGGCGGCGGAGCTCTCTGAACGCCCGCTCCGAGGGTGCGAGCAGGGCGAAGTGGTCGAGACGACCACGGCGGAACATCGCCGATGGCGGCGGCGGTCCCGGCCCATCCAGAAGCTCGAACGGGTGCAGAACCGTCGTCGGGCCGACCTTCAAGAACACGTGGCGCAGCCCTTCCTCCGTCATGTCGAGCGTGACCTCGGCTTCGAACACGCGCACGTAGAAAGCCACCAGACGGTCCATGTCGTCGGTGAGGAAGGTCAGGTGGTGGACGCCGTCGACGAGCTGCACGTGAGTGTCCTAATCGATCGCGAGAGCGCGCGACGACAGAGCGCGCACGCCTCGCGCCGGCTGGGCTGCTTCATTTGAGCGCCGGGTGGGGCGCTTCCCGGCCCGACCCTCAGTCGAGAGACCCGATCTCCGCTTCATAGATCGCCATCGTGTTGCCGATCCCCTCGCCGAGGACCGCGTTGACGACGCCCTGATTTTCGACGATCAGGTCGGCGCGCGTGGTCCGTCGCTCGAATTCCTCATCGCTTTGCAGTGCGGCCTATCTGCTCGGCGCTGCCGCGAAGGAGCGCGAACCCGGCGAGGTCGCCGCCGTGAGGCGCCAGCAGGACAACCTCGAAGCCTTCGATCTTGCCGTCGCCCTGGAGTCCACCCCAGTACTCGACGCTCTCGTTGAAGACCTCGACCGCGCGCTTCTCGCGTCCGCGAACGACTTGCCCCCATCCGATGAACAGTCCTGCGTCAGCCATCCTGACCTCCTGCTCGGTTTGCAGATCGACTCTAGACCCGATTCCTCGATTAGCAAGGCTCAGGCGCGTCGGCGCTCAGACCCGCGCGGTTCGTGGGCGTGCGCCTTTCCCGCCTCGCTCGCGAAACCGGGTGACCACCGCGGTCAGGCCCGGCGGCAGGCGACCGTCGGTGGAGAGCCAGGACCCGGCGATGATCAGCAGCAGCCCGGCGATCGCGCCCGCCCCCGGGCGCTCGCCGAGCACCGCGACGCCGAGGCCGACTGCGACCACGGGCGCGACGTAGGTGATCACCAGCGCGCGGCCCGGTCCGACCTCGCTCACCAGCGCACCGAAGAACACGAACGCGGCCGCCGTGCAGAGCACGCCGAGCACGGCCAGCGACGCGATGGCCTCACCGGAGACGGCGGCGGAGGGCGGGGCAACGATCGCCGCCGGCGTCAGGGCCACGGAGGCGATCGCGAGCGCCCCGGCCATCGTCGCGCGCGGATCCACGTCGGCGAGGTGGAGCTTGAGGAGCATCGGGCCGACGGCGTAGCCGATCGCGGCTAGCAGGATCGCCGCGGTCCCGACCAGCTCGTCGGCGCTACCGGCGACGTCGATGCCGACGAGCGCGATCACGCCGGCGAAGCCGACGAACAGCCCGACGAGCCGGGCGCCGGTCACCCGCTCGGAGTGATCGATTCGAAGCGCGAGCAGGGCGACGATCAGCGGAACCGAGGCGATCAGGATCGCCGCGAGCGAGGACGAAACGCGCTGCTCGCCGGCGGCGATCAGCGGGAACGGGATCACGATCTCGAACAGCGCGTAGAGGAGGAGCGCACGCCCGCGGCCGCGCAGCGAGGCCAGCAGGCCGAGCCGCCACGCGATCGCGCCGAGGATCAGCGCGCCGAGCGTCACCCGCGTCCAGGCGAGGAACGCGGGCGGCACGCCGTCGTCGACCGCCACCTTGATGAACAGGTACGGGATGCCCCAGAGAACCGAGACCGAGAAGAACGCGAACCAGGCCCGGCCGCTCAAGCGCGCGCGGCCCAGATCGTGTCCACGATCCCGCGCCTCAACGGGCCCTCCCCGGACCGATCAAGCGTTGACCTCGGCGGCGGCGTTCGAGCGCAGTCGCTGCTCGGCCGCCGCGACCAACTCGGCGATCGAGTCCTCGATCCCCTCGCCGATCGCCTCGAGGTCGTCGATCGCGTCGTAGTCGGCGAGCAGGCCGAAGTTGACGCCGCCGTTGTAGCTCATGATCGCCACGAAGAGGGCCTGGTTGGGCGGTAGGAAGCCGACCGGGAAGATGTCCTGGAGCTCGCGGCCGAGTACGTACAGCGGGATCTGCGGTCCGGGAACGTTGGTTACGACGAGGTTGAAGAGTCGGGTCGAGAAGTTGACGCGGGCCGCCTGCGCGAGCAGGGTCGGCGGGGCGAAGTCGTTGAAGCGCGAGATCACCTCGGCGCCGAGCGCCTGCTTGGACTGCTTGATGCCCTGCATCCCGCGGCGGCAGAGCTCGAGCCGCCGCACCGGGTCCTCGATGTACACCGGGATCGGGCCGCGGAGGGCGGCGATCTTGTTCCCGAGGTGGCCTCGCTCGTCCTCCGCCCGGATCGAGACCGGGACCTGGGCGCGGAGCTCCATGCCCTCCGTCCTCACCCCGCGCTGCACGAGCCAGCGTCGCAGCGCCCCGCTGACCACGGCGAGGACGACGTCGTTGACGGTCCCCCCGAGCGCGTTCTTGACCTGCTTGAACTGGGCGAGGTCGGCGCGCACCCAGGCGTATCTGCGGTGGGAGCCGATCTCGACGTTGAGCGGCACCTTGGGTGCGGGGTTGGCGAAGTTCCAGCCGACCTCGCCGAGGGCCTCGAGGGTCTCGGAGACGTCGTGAAGCGCGGTGCGTGGATGCTCGACCGCGTGCTCGATCCGCCGCACGACCCGAACCGGCGCTCGCATCAGGCCCTCGGCGTCCTTGGCGAGCAGCTGCGCGGCCGACGGCTCCGGGCTCGGCATCCAGTCGTGCTCGGGCTCGGTCGGCTCGGGCACCGGCTTGATGTCGAAGAGAACGGTCGCTATGTCGACCCCCGAGACTCCGTCGACCAGCGCGTGGTGGGTTTTGGTCACGAACGCGAATCGATTCCGGGTCAGCCCCTGGACCATCCATAGCTCCCACAACGGCTTCGTCCGGTCGAGCTGCTGGGAGAAGACGCGCGCGGCCATGTTGCGCAACTGCTCCTCAGAGCCGGGGGAGGGAAGCGCCGAGTGGCGAACGTGGTAGCTGAGGTTGAATGCCGGGTCGTCGACCCAGAACGGGCGCCCGGTCGGCGCCGGCGGGTAGGCGAGCTTCTGCCGAAACCGCGGCACCAGGTGAAGGCGCGAGCGGATGTGGTCGAGCAGATCGTCGTAGCTCGGCGGCGGTCCCTCGAAGATGCAGATCGCGCCGACGTGCATGTGGCTCGAGGAGCTCTCGTTGGTCAAGAAGGAGACGTCCAGCGCGCTGAGTCGATCCATGTGTCCTTGAGCCATGCGGCCTAAGTTACCCGGCGGTGCGCCGCCTCGCCACAGTCGCCCTCATCGCAGCGCTGCTCGCCGGCTGTGGCGGCTCCGAGCCGCCCTCCGATTCCCCCGCTTCGCAGCAGTTCGACGCCGAGCGCGCCTTCAGCGACCTCGAGGCGCAGGTGCGAGCGGGTCCGCGGCCGTCCGGGAGCGCGGCCGCCGAGCGCACGGCCCGGCTGATCGAGGAGCGCCTGCGCGAGGCGGGCGCCGCCCGCGTCGGCGTCCAGCGCCCCTATGCGAACGTGGTCGGGACGATCGAGGGCACGAGCCCGGGAGTGGTGGTGGTCGGCGCCCACTACGACACCAAGGGCTCGATCCCGGGATTCGTTGGCGCCAACGACGGCGCCTCGGGTGTCGCGGTTCTGCTCGAGCTCGCCCGCACGCTGCCCCGGCCGCTGCCCGGCCCGGCGGTCGAGCTGGTCGCCTTCGACGCCGAGGAGGCACGAGGAGATCGGCCGTTCGAGCGCGACGGCAGCCGCGGCAGCCGCCAGTTCGTCGACTACGCGCGCCGCGGCGGGGCGCAGGGCTCGCCGCCGCTCGCCGAGATCCGGGCGATGGTCCTCTTCGACATGGTCGGGGACTGCGAGCTCGAGATCCCGCTCGAGCGCAACTCCGACCCGGATCTCTACGCGCTGTTCGCCGCGGCGGCCGGCGAGCTCACCGGAAGCACGGCGCCGTTCGAGGCGCGCTCGACCCCGATCCTCGACGATCATCTGCCGTTCAAGCTCGCCGGCGTTCCGGCGCTCGACCTGATCGATTTCGACTACGGCCCCGGCCCGAGCCCCGGCGGCTGGTGGCACACGCCGCAGGACACGCTCGCGCACGTCTGCCGGAGGTCCCTCCACGCGGTCGGCGCGGCGGCGCTGCGGGCGATCCCGGAGATCCGCTGAGCCTCAGGCGCCCGGACCCCGTCTCGTCGGATGCAGCGCGGGCCTGCGGCTACCCTTAACCGATGCCTCCGGACACCCGCAAGCACGCCCCCAGGCGGGTTCTGCTCGCCGCGCCGCGCGGCTACTGCGCCGGCGTCGATCGCGCGGTCCAGACGGTCGAGAAGGCGCTCGAGATGCACGGGCCACCCGTCTACGTGCGCAAGGAGATCGTCCACAACAAGCACGTCGTCGAGGAGCTCGCCAAGCGGGGTGCGATCTTCGTCGAGGAGGAGAGCGACGTCCCCGAGGGGGCGCTGGTCGTGTTCAGCGCCCACGGTGTGGCACCCGCCGTGCACGCGCACGCCGCCGAGCGCAATCTGCGAACGATTGACGCCACCTGTCCGCTGGTCACCAAGGTGCACGTCTCGGCGCGCAAGTTCGCCGAGCAGGGATACACGATCATCCTCATCGGCCACGCCGGCCACGAGGAGGTCGAGGGGACGACCGGCGAGGCGCCCGAGGCGATCACGCTGGTCGAGACGATCGAGGAGGTCGATGCGCTCGAGGTGCCCGACCCCGATCACGTCGCGTTCATCACCCAGACCACCCTCTCGGTCGACGAGACCGCTGACATCATCGCCCGTCTTCGCGAGCGCTTCCCGAGGATCGTCAGCTCGAAGTCCGACGATATCTGTTACGCGACGACCAACCGCCAGATCGCGGTCAAGGAGCTCGCCCAGGAGGCTGACCTGGTGCTGGTGATCGGCTCGACCAACTCCTCGAACTCCAACCGTCTGGTCGAGGTTGCGCGCGAGCACGGCGCCGAATCGCACCTGATCGACAACTCCTCGCAGGTCCGCGAGGAGTGGCTCGAGGACGTCGAGACGGTCGGGATCACCTCCGGTGCGAGCGCCCCCGAGGGGCTGGTTCGCGATCTCGTCGCCTTCTTCCGCGAGCGCGGCGCCGAGCAGGTCTCCGAGCTGCGGACTGTTGACGAGGACGTGCGCTTCATGCTCCCGAAGACGATCCGCGAAGCGCTCGCCGCCCGAGCCTGAGCCCGCCTTGACCGAGAGGACCTTGCGGTGGATCGGCGGCGCCCTGGCGCTTGCCGGGATCGCGGTCTCGATCTACATCACGATCTCGGAGTCCGGTGGCGGAGCGCCGGCCTGCTTCGCGGGCGGAGAGGGTTGCCGGACCGTGGCCGACAGCTCCTACTCCGACCTGCTGGGAATCCCGGTATCGGTGATCGGAATCGCCGGCTACACGGTCCTGCTCGGCGCGGCGCTCTGGCCGGGCGACGCGGGGCGGTTCGCGGGGCTGCTGTCGGCGCTGATCGGGTTCGGATTCAGCCTCTACCTGACGTATCTGGAACTGTTCGTGCTTGACGCGATCTGTCAATGGTGCGTGACCAGCGCTGTGGTGATCACCGCGCTGCTCGTCGTCAGCGTCTGGCGAGCGGTTCGCTACGGGGCCAGCGAGCTCAGGGCACCGCAGCGACCCGCGCAACCGAGCGCGGAACCCGAGGCACACGCATGAACACTCGAAAGCAGCGCCAGCAAGAGGCACGGGAGGAGCGCACGCGCCTCGAGGCCGAGGAGGCCGCGGAGGCGCGACGACGCCGGATGACCCAGCTCGGAGCCGGCGCCGTGCTCGCGGCGATCGTCATCGTCGGCGTGCTGATCGCAATCAGCCAGTCGGGCTCGGACTCGGACTCAGGCGGGGGCAGCGATATTCGGGGCGCGGCCTCGATCGAGAGCGAGCTGCGCGGGGTCGATCAGGCGGGCACGGTGCTCGGTGACGCCGACGCGCCGGTGAGGATCGTCGAGTACGGCGACCTCCAGTGCCCGGTGTGCAGGGAGGTCGCCGCCGAGGTCATCCCGACCCTGATCGATGACCAGGTGCGCACCGGCGATGCGAGCCTCGAGTTCAAGAACTTCACGATTCTCGGCCCGCAGTCCGTCGACGCGGCGAAGGCGTCGCTCGCAGCGGCGCAGCAGGGTCGCTACTGGGAGTACGTCGGGCTCTTCTACCGCAACCAGGGCACCGAGAACTCCGGCTACGTGACCGACGACTTCCTCGAGGGGGTCGCGCGCGCGGCGGGGGTGGCCGACATCGGGCGCTGGCAGCAGGACCGCGAGGACCCGAGCCTCGATGCCGAGATCGCCGACGTCCAGACCGAGGCGACGCGGCTCGGGCTCAACGCGACGCCGTCGTTCGCCGTCCGGGGGCCGGGCGGTCGCCGCGTGCTCACGGCTCCACCGCTGGAGCAGATCCAGTCTGCGGTCCGCGGCGTCGGCTAGATCCAGGATCCGAGGACGTTTGTTCGGCTCGGCGCCCCGCGCGAGGCGCCCTCGCTCCGTTTACCGTGGGGCCGTGCACTCGCGCGCGAAACCGCATTCGCACGAGCGCGGCGCTGCCGGGCCGGCGCTCGATCGCACCGGCAGCACGCGGGCCCTGCGGCTGACGCTTTGCCTGACCGTGGTGTTCACGGTCGGTCGAGATCGCCGGTGGGCTGATCAGCGGCAGCCTGGCGCTGCTCGCCGACGCGGCCCACATGCTCTCCGACAACCTCTCGCTGGGGCTGGCGCTGTTCGCCGCCTGGCTCGCGGCACGCCCGGCGGGCCCGAGCCGCACGTTCGGCTTTCGCCGCGCCGAGATCCTCGCCGCGCTCGCCAACGGGGTGGCGCTGGTCGCGATCTCGGTTTGGATCTTCGTCGAGGCCTACGACAGGCTCGGCGATCCGCCCGACGTGGAGGCCGGCCTGATGCTCGCGGTCGCGGTCGTCGGGCTCGCCGTAAACGTCGTCGCCGCCCGGGTCCTGCACGACCACGCGGGCGAGAACCTCAACGTCTCCGCCGCCCTCCGGCACGTGCTCGCCGACCTGCTCGGTTCGGTGGGCGTGATCGTCGCCGGCGTCGTCATCGTCGTGACCGGGTGGGAGTACGCCGACCCGGTGGTCGGCGGGCTGATCGGCGTGCTGGTCCTGGCCAGCTCGTGGTCGATTCTGCGCGACTCCGTCCAGGTCCTGCTCGAGGGCTCGCCCCGGGGGTTGGACGTCGAGGAGGTCGGCCGCACGATGGCCGCCGCCGAGGGCGTCGCCGAGGTTCACGACCTGCACGTGTGGATGATCACCTCGGGGTTCCCGGCTCTCGCGGCCCACGTCGTGGTCGAGCGCGACACGGACTGCCACGCGGTTCGCAGGCAGCTCGAGGCGCTGCTCCACGAGCGCTTCGGGCTCGACCACACCACGCTTCAGGTCGACCACGAGGGCGGCGACCTGCTGCAGATCGAGGTGCCCGCGGACAGCTGACGCCGCCCGGCGCTCACGGCAGGCCCGGGGCGAAGCTGACCGAGTACACGGCCAGCCCAGCGCTTGCGCCGAGCGCGAGCGAGTGGCGCTCGTGGCGCGGGTGCGCGGTGAGCTCATAGACGCCGGGCCCGGGGACCTGGATCGATCGTTGCTCGCCGCCGTCGACGCAGACGCGAAGCTCGCCGCGGCCGTCGACTGAGGCGTGAGCGCCGCCGGCCTCGTAGTCGGCCTCGAGCCGGTCGGAGCGATCCGCGGGTCGCCACGGCTCCGAGGGCGAGGGTCCCGGAAAGAGCTCGTCGGTGGGCGGCGCGACGAGTGCGCCGGGCGCGTCGGTCGGGCGCACGGGGACGAGCGGCGGAGGGGCGGTGAAGCTCGCGTCGAGCGCGACCAACTCCTCGGTGATCGCTCGTTCGGTCGCTTCGTACTCGCCCTCGCCGAAATGAAACCAGCGCAGCGCGCCGCCCTGGCCCCAGAGGAAAAGCGACGGCCAGCCCCTGCATCCGTAGTCGTGCCAGACGGCGTAGCCCGAGTCGTCGGCCACCGGGTGAAGGACCCCGAGCCTGGCGAGCGCCGGCGCGAGCGCGTCGCGCTCGGCCGTGAACGGGAACCGGGGTGAGTGGACGCCGAGCGTCGCGAGGCCGGCGCCTCGGTAGCGCTCGTCCCATGCGATCGCATAGGGCAGCGCGCGGACGCTGTTGAGCTGGGCGAAGTCGAAGAAGTGGACGAGCACCGGGCCGGCGGCGGTCAGCTCGGCCATCCGCGGGGCGCGGTCGGTGCCCAGCCACCGCAGCCGTGGCGGCAGCTCGGGGGCCGCGATGTCGGCTCGCTCCGGGCGCACGGGCCGGGATCGTATTCGGGCTCGTCCGCGACCCTCGCCGCCCGGACGGATGCGCCCACGGCGGGCGTTATGCTGGCCGTCTCGCCCGTCCAGCCACCGAAAGGGGATCAGCGCGTGAACGAGAGCACTTGGAAGCGGATCGAGCGCAGCCGCGAGCGTTGGGACGTGCTGCGCCACCCCTTCTACCGCCGTTGGTCGCAGGGTGAGCTGACGAGGGCCGATCTGGCGCGCTATTCGGGCCAGTACCGGCACGGCGTCGAGGCGATCGCGACCCTGAGCGCAGCCGCGGCCGCCGCGCTTCCCCGGCGCCCGGAGCTCGCCTCGCACGCCGCCGAGGAGCGCGACCACGTCCGCCTCTGGGACGGGTTCGTCGCCGCCAGCGGCGGCGAGGCGAGCGCCGAGGCCACGCGCGGAGACCGGCGCGTGCGTGCGGGCGTGGACCGCGCCCGGCGACGCCGCCGAGCTGCTCGCTCGGCTGTACGCGATCGAGAGCGGCCAGCCGTCGATTTCCGAGACCAAGCGCCAAGGACTGCTCGACCGCTACGGCTTCGCGGACGGCTCAGGGACCGCCTACTTCCGCGTCCACTCGAGCCGAGACGTCGAGCACGCGGACGAGGTCCGGGAGCTGATCGAAGAGCTCGCCGCCGACGAGGACGCCGACCGGCTGGTCGCGGCGGCCGAGGCCTCGTTTCGGGCAAACTGGCGCCTGCTCGACGGCGTCTGAGCGCTGAGCCGGGCGCCGTCGGCGCGCCCTCGATCGACAGGGACGCGCCGACTCCGGTCCCGCCGACCGGCGACTCGGCCTAGGAGCCGAGAATCGCCCCGATTTGGTCCGGGTTGAACGCCTCCGTGCCGTTGACGAGGTTGACGCCTGTGAACGAGCTGTGGGCGCGCATCCAGTCGAGCTCCTTGCGCAGGTCGCCGACCCCGTTTGACGCCGCCACGGGCAGGATCTGGAGCGTGCTCAGTACGCCGATTGCCTCACCGGACGCGCTCATGAACCCGCTGCCGGAGTCACCGGGGATCCCGGGCGTCAGCGTGTAGACGGTCCGGCTCCAGCCGTTTCCGTCGCCGGAGACCACCGTGCCCTGCTTCGGGCTCAGCTCCGTGATCCCGCCTCGCAAAGACGAGTTGCCGTAGCTGTAGACGGTGTCGCCGAGCATCGCCGACGAGGGGCCGAGGCCCGTCGGGCCTCCGAAGCCCGGAACCGATGGATTGACGGTGGCGACGTCGGCCGGATCGATCCTGATCAGGGCGAAGTCGTTGTAGGCGCAGACGTCGGGATCGGTCTCCCGGTCGGCCTGCATCTCGAGCCACGAGTTGTAGACGATCGTTCCGCGGTGGGCCGCGCCGCTGATCTCGACCGGCGTTCCGATCGGCAGCGAGCCGCTGTCGCAGCCATCGGTCTCCGTCTGGCCGCCGGTGCCCGAGCAGTGGGCCGCCTGACCGAGGTAGACGTTGCGCGCGTCCTGGAATACGAAGTTCGACGTGCACTGGGCGCCGTCGGTGAAGGTCATGCTCCCGGGCTTGATCGCCGCCGAGCCCGCCGGCGCCCACGCCGAAACGGAGGCCGGTGCGAGCGCCAGCACGGCGAGCGCGATCACGCCCGACAGGCAGATGGGCTTGCGCTTCATTGGTCTTCCCCTAGTTCCCCGCCCGCGTTCGTAGGGCCGCGGGCATTTTCCCGTCGCGCACGCTACCCACCGCGGTCGGGCGCCGCGCCGGTTCACCGCGCCTAGAATCCGCGCCAATGCGCCACCTGCATCCCGCCGGCCGCGCGCTTCGCGGCGTCTCCCTGCTCGCGCTCGGAGCGCTCGCCGTCCATCAGGCGACCTACGCGCTCGCCGGCGGCGCCGATCTGCAGGCGGTCTCGGCCTCTCAGCGCCATGGCTATCTGGCCGAGCTCGCCCCGGCGCTTGCTTGGGCGTCGCTGGCGGCGATCGCGCTCTCGCTCGTCGGCTCGGCGGTACGCCGACGGCTGCCGAGCGCGCTCGAACCGCAGTGCACGACCGAGCGCGCCGCGGGGTACGCGCTCGCGCTGCTCGCCGTCTATCTGACCCAGGAGCTCGTCGAGGCGCTTCTCGCCGGTGGTGGCCCGGTGATCGAGGCGACGCTCGGGGGCGGCGCCTGGATGGCACTGCCGCTGGCGGTCGGCTTCGGCGCTGCGGTTGCGGCGCTCGGCGACATCCTCGACCGCGCCGAGGCTCGCCTCGCGCAGGCGCTCACCGCGACGGCCCGGCGCCCCCCACGGACGATCGGCGCGCTCGCGCGTGCGCCGCGGCGGCCGCTGGCGATCGCGGCGCTCGCCTTCGGGCTCTCACGCCGACCGCCCCCGCCCTGCGCTCGCGGCTGACGCGCTCCGAGCGCGCTCAGCCATCGGCCAGCGGGTGATCGGCGCGGCGGCCGCGGCCGCCGGAAAGGAGCGTGCGTGATGCAGAACAGAGGCTTGGCGATCGCGATCGCCGTGCTCGGCGTCGCCGTCGCGGTGGTGCTGTTCATCGCCTTGAGCGGAGATGAGGACTCCGGCTCGGAGCCGACGTCGACGTCCGTCGAGAGCGGGTCGACGAAGCCCGGGGGAGGCTCGCAGGACGCCGAGAGGCCCGCGCCGGCGACGATCGTGGTTGAGAACGGCGAGCCGGTCGGCGGGGTCCAGGAGCTGACCTTCAGCGAGGGCGGCGAAATCCGGTTCGTGGTTGAGTCCGACGTCTCCGACGAGGTCCATTTCCACGGCTACGACGTCGGCAAGGAGGTAGAGGCAGGTGGCCGGGTCGAGTTCGAGGTGCCGGCGACGCTGACCGGCGAGTTCGAGGTCGAGCTCGAGCAACGGGTAGTGCCGATCGCGGAGATCACGGTCAACCCGTCGTGATCGACTCGCTGTCCGGCGTCCTGGTGGTCGGCCACGCGCTGGTCGGACGCCAGGACCTGCCGATCCCGGAATGGCTGTTCGCCTGGGCCGCGTCACTCGTCCTGATCGTTTCCTTTGTCGCCCTCTCGCTCGCCTGGCACGAGCCGCGCTTCGAGCGCGACCGGTTCCGGCCGCTGCCGGAACGGCTTTCCAAGATGCTCGTCAGCCGGGGTGCCGAGTTGCTCGCCGGTGCTCTCGGCGTTTTCCTGCTCGGGGTGGTGATCTGGTCGGGCCTTGAGGGCACCGAGGCGCCGGACCGGAACTTCTCGGTCACCTTCGTCTTCGTCACCGTGTGGCTCGGGATCGTCGTCGCGAGCGTGCTGTTCGGCGACGTGTTTCGCGCCTTTAACCCGTGGCGGGCGGTAGCCCGCGTCGTCGGCGGCCTCTTCCGGCTGATCGCCGGTCAGCCGGCCCCGACTCCGCTCAGCTATCCGGAGCGCTGGGGCAGGTGGCCGGCGGCGATCGGCCTGCTCGCGTTCGGCTGGCTCGAACTGGTCTACGGACAGGGTGGCTTTCAGACCGTCGGCCTGACGCCGCACTCGGTGGCGATCGCGACGCTCGTCTACACCGCGTACACGTTCGTCGCCATGGTCCTGTTCGGGGGCGAGAAGTGGCTCGAGCGGGGCGAGACCTTCTCGGTCTACTTCGGCATGTTCGCCACCCTCTCCGCTCTCGAGGTCCGTGACGGCAGGCTCGGCGCCCGCCGCGCGCTCTCGGCGGCGACCCGCTGGGTCGGCGGCGTGCCCGGATCCGTCGCGCTGGTGCTCTTGTCGATCGCGATCACGACCTTCGACGGCGCCGGGGAGGGGGCACTCGCCAGTCCGATCAACAGCGTCTACGAGTCGCTGTCGGACGCCGGCCTCGGGCCGATCGCCGCGATCCGGATCTCGAACTCGCTCTTTTTGGCGCTGACGATCGCGTTCGTAAGCGGGCTCTTCTGGGCCGGCATCTACGGAATGCACACGGTTCGCGGCAGCGACGCGACCGGGAGGCTCGGGGCGCTGTTCGCGCACGCGTTCATCCCGATCGCGCTCGCCTACCTGGTAGCCCACTACTTCAGCCTCGTCGTCTTTCAGGAGCAGGCGCAGTTCACGTTCCTGCTCTCCGACCCGCTCGGCGACGGATCGGACCTGTTCGGAACCGCGGGCGGCGGGATCGACTACGCGGCGATCAGCTCCAACGCGATCTGGTACGTGCAGGTCGCGGCGCTCGTGATCGGCCACGTGACCGCGCTCGTGCTGGGTCACGATCGCGCCCTGAAGCTGTACGGCGACACGCGCCTGGCGGCGCGCTCGCAGTACTGGATGCTGGCGCTGATGGTCGGCTTCACCTCGCTCGGCCTCTACCTGCTCTCGCAGGCGAACGCGTGAGCGCGAGCTGCGTGGGGGGCGCGTCGACGCGATGCTGAACGGGTTGCTCTTGATCGCCCACGCCGGCCACTACCTATGGGTGCTCTACCTCGTCCCGGTCGTGATCGTGCTGGTCTCGATCGTCAACTCGCTCGTGCGTGAACGCCGACAGCGGCGCGGGGCCGGCTCAGACTCCGGCGATCCGGGTGATCGCGAAGATCGCGAGGAAACCGACGAGCGTCAGGGCGACGCGCGGCCATGAGGCGTTCTCGCTGTGGGCCTCGGGCAGCAGATCCGTCGCCCCCATGAACAGGAAGAACCCCGCGTAGACGGAGAGGATCTCGCCCAGCGTGTGCTCGGAGACCGAGATCGTGCTGCCGAGCAGCGCCCCGAGCAGCGGCGCGAGCGCGTCCGCGGCGAGCCAGCGCTTGGCCTGCCCGCGGTCGTCGGATTGGCTGAGCACGAAGCTGACCGCGTTCAGGCCGTCGGCGAAATCGTGGCCGATGACCGCGATGAAGATCAGCACCCCGGTGGTGGTGTCGAGCCCGAACGCGAGCCCGATCCCGAGCCCGTCGATGAAGCTGTGGATCGAGAGCCCGAGCGCTCCGAGGGCGCCGACGCGCTGGTGCGCCCGTGCTTGATCGGGATCGTCGCGGTGATGGAGCACGAGCACCCGCTCGGCGACGAAGAAGACGAGAAACCCGAACGCGACCAGCGCCCCGACGCGCTGCCCGTCGCCGACGCCGTCGTATGCCGCGGGAAGGACGTCGAACAGCGCCACCGCGACCACCACTCCGCCGGTGAGCGCGATCATCGTCGGCAGCGAGTGTGCGAGGCGCAGCGCCAGCGCTCCGCCGGCGAACGTGGCCCCGGCCGTGGCGAGCGCGAATGGGATCACGATCGGGTCCACGAGAAGGCCGAAATGATAATCATTATCAATAGCGGTACGCTCTGCGCCGATGGTCGATCCCGCCCGTGAGCACTGGTTGAAGCTCGCCCTCGGCGCCTTCGAGGGCGAGGGGCGGCGCGCCGGAGCCGCGCGCCGAGCCGTGGTCGCGCAGCTCGCGGGCGAGGACTGCTGCCTGCGCGCGCAGGAGATCGCGGACCGGGTCCGCTCCGGCGGCTCGCGGGTCGGGGTCGCGAGCGTTTACCGGGCGCTCGACAGGCTCCGCGACCAGGGGCTCGTGCAACGGGTCGAGACCGGCGCCGGGGCGGCGCGCTATGAGGCCCAGCTCCCCGGCGGCGATCACCATCACCACGCGGTCTGCGAGCGCTGCGGCCGGCTGACCCGATTCGAGGATCCGGCCCTGGAGCGCGCGATCAGCGGCCTCGCGGGCCGGATCGGCCACCGCGTCCTCGCCCACGACGTGCTGATCCGCGGCGAGTGCGAGCGCTGCGCCAGCCGGCGCGCGCGCCGCGGGCGCCGCGGCTGACCCGGTTGGCCGCCCGCTCGGCAGGGGACTGGGCCGAGGCGCGCGCATGGCGGGTGCTTCGTTGCAGTGAGGCGGTCGCGTCCGGGCGGCGCGCCAGGCTCGCCTCATGGACCATTCACTGACCGTCGCCGCGCTTGCGATCGCGGTCTTCGCGCTGGTCTGGCTCGCCGCCGCCCACGCGCGCTACCGCGCCGTCTACCGCTACGCGCCGCAGGACCTGACCGAGGCCCGCCGGGACGCGGCGAGGCGCAGCCGCAGCGTGCTCGGCGGAAAGGCCGGCGAGCAGCTGGTGCCGCTGCTACCCGCATTCTGCGAGCGCTTCGACCCCGGCGAGGCGCGCTTCCTCGGCGCTCCGATCGACTACGTGATCTTCGACGGTCTCGGTGCCGGCGAGCTGCGCCGGGTCGTCCTCGTCGAGGTGAAGACAGGCCGCTCTACGCTGAACGCAAACGAGCGCGCCGTGCAACGCGCCGTGGCCGAGGGAAGGGTCGGCTTCGAGGTGCTGCGGCTGCCGTAGCCGCCGCTCAGCCGGCGGCGAGCAGGCGCTCGAGCCGCTTCTCGAGCTCGGCCCCGAGCGCCTCCCGGATCGGCCCCTCGTGGGCGCGCTCGACCAGCTCCTGGAGAAAGCCCTCGATCACCAACCGCTTCGCCTCCGCATCGCGGAGCCCGCGCGAGCTGAGATAGAAGAGCTGCTCGGGGTCGACCTGGGCGACCGCGGCGGCGTGCGTGCAGCGGACGTCGTCGGCCTCGATCTCCAGCCCCGGAATCGCGTCGGCATGGGCGTCGGTGGAGAGCAGCAGGTTGCGGCTCTCCTGGAAGGCGTCGGTGCGCTGGGCTCCCGGGTCGACGCGGATCATCCCTCGCCAGACGGCGGTGGCGCGCTCGGCGAGCACGCCGCGGAACGCGAGGTCGGAGGTCGTGTCCTGGGCGGCGTGCTCCTGGGTGGTGTCGTAGTCGAGGTGCTGGCTCCCGTCGCCCGCGTAGGCGCCGGTCACCTTGGCGCTCGAGCCTCGCCCGGCGAGCTTCGTCTCCATCCGCACCTTGCCGCGCGCCGAGCCGAACCCGAGCGCGACCCAGTCGAGGTGAGCGTCGCGACCGACCTCCGCGCGCTGCGTGGCGAATACCCAGCTCTCCTCCGAGAGCTGCTGCTCGCAGACGTAGCGCAGGTTCGAGCCGTCGCCGACCACCAGCTCGACCACCCCGTTGAACAGCCCGGCGCCGTCCGAGGCGTAGCGCTCCCAGACCTCGGCCTCGGCTCCGTCGGCGAGCACGATCAGCGCCCGCCACTCGATCTCTTCGCCGGCGGCGCCGGAGACAGTCAGCTTCAGCGGCTGCTCGAGCCGCGTGCCGGCGGGCACGTAGACGAACAGGCCGTCGCGCCAGCGCGCCTGGTTGCGCGCCGTGAACGGATCGGCGACCGGGACGATCGCGCCGAGGTGCTCGCGAACCAGCTCGGGATGCCGCGTCGCGGCCTCCGCCAGCGGCATGATCAGGGCCCCTTCGCCATCGCTCGGCGCCAGCCCCTCGATCCCGGCGACGGCCTCCTCGTAGGCGTCGAGCTCGAGCTCGGAGAGGTCGGTGAACTCCCAGCCCTTCTGCTTCTGCGTCGGGAGGTCGAGCTCGACGGCGAGCTCCTTGGCGCGGTCGCGCCCTTCGCTCAGCCAGTCCGGCTCGACGGCCGAGGGCGCCGCCGCCGCGCCGTCAGCCAATGGAGCCTTCCATCTGCAACTCGATCAGGCGGTTCATCTCCACCGAGTACTCCATCGGGAGCTCCTTCGTGATCGGCTCGATGAACCCGTTGACGATCATCTTCGCAGCCTCCTCCTCGTCGAGCCCGTGGCTCTGGAGGTAGAAGAGCTGGTCCTCGCCAACCTTCGAGACCGACGCCTCGTGGCCGACGTTGGCGTCGGACTCGTCGATCCGGATCGTCGGATAGGTGTCCGAGCGCGACTCGGGATCGAGCAGCAGCGCGTCGCAGACGACCTTCGACTTGGTCTCGGTCGCGCCCTGGGCGACCTCGAGCAGCCCGCGGTAGGTGGCCCGGCCGCCGTCCTTGGAGATCGACTTGGAGAAGATCGAAGAGGTCGTCTTCGGCGCCGCGTGGATGATCTTGCCGCCCGCGTCCTGGTGCTGGCCGGCGCCGGCGAAGGCGATCGAGAGGATCTCGCCATGCGCCCGCTCGCCGAGCAGGTAGATCGACGGGTACTTCATCGTCAGCTTCGAGCCGAGGTTGCAGTCGACCCATTCCATGGTCGCGTTCTCGTGCGCGACCGCCCGCTTGGTGACCAGGTTGTAGACGTTTTGCGACCAGTTCTGGACGGTCGTGTAGCGGACTCGCGAGCCGGGCTTGGCGATGATCTCGACGACCGCGGAGTGCAGCGAGTCGGTCGAGTACACCGGGGCGGTGCAGCCCTCGATGTAGTGGACGTCCGAGCCCTCCTCGGCGATGATCAAGGTGCGCTCGAACTGGCCCATGTTCTCGGTGTTGATCCGGAAGTAGGCCTGGAGAGGCATCGCCACCGTGACGCCGGCGGGGACGTAGACAAACGAGCCCCCCGACCAGACCGCCGAGTTGAGCGCGGCGAGCTTGTTGTCGTTGGGCGGGATCACGGTCGCCCAGTGCTCGCGCACCAGGTCCTCGTGATCGCGCAGCGCGGTGTCCATGTCGGTGAAGATCACGCCCTGCTCCGAGAGCTTCTCGTTCACCTGGTGGTAGACGACCTCGGACTCGTACTGCGCTCCGACGCCGGAGAGGAACTTGCGCTCCGCCTCGGGGATCCCGAGCCGGTCGAACGTGTTCTTGATGTCCTCGGGGACCTCGCTCCAGTCACGGCTGTTCTTGTCGGACGCCCGGACGAAGTAGTGGATGTCGTTGAAGTCGATCTGACCGAGGTTGCCGCCCCAGGTCGGCGTCGGCCGGCTCTCGAAATGCTCGTAGGCCTTGATCCGGAAGTCGCGCATCCACTGCGGCTCGGACTTGTACTCGGAGATCGACTCGACGATCTCGCGGCTGAGCCCCTTCGGCGCCTTGTAGGCGTAACCGGTTTCGGGATCGTGGAAGCCGAACTTCTCCTTGTAATCGGAGCCGATCGTCTTCAGCGCCGACTCCGCGTCGGTGAGCTGCTTGCCGGTCGGGGGTGCAGCGGTCTCGGGTGGTGTGGTCATCTCGGTATCAGAGCTCCAGCTTCACGTCGCCGCCGTCGATTAGGACCGCGTAGGTGTCGACCGGTCGGTAGGCCGGAAGGGTCTTCGGCTTGCCGCTTCGGATGTCGAAGAGCGAGCCGTGGCGCGGACATTCCACGGTACAGGAGGTGGCGTCGAACTCCCCCTCGGCGAGCGGGCCGTCGTCGTGTGAGCAGCGATCCTCGACCGCGAACAGCTCGCCTCCGACGCAGTGAAAGACCCCGATCTTGTGGCCGCCGGCTTCGATCAGCCGCATCTCGCCCTCGGGCAGATCGCTCAGCGGGCAGACCGTGATCGTGTCGCTCGTCGTCGTGGGCTCGTTCATCTCGTCACCTATTCCTACTTGCGAAGTCGGATTTTAGCGGTCCGGGCCCCACGATCCGCACCGGATCCCCGGCCTTCTACGACAAGGTCACCGCCGACCGCGGACAACTCCCGGGAGGGATCGCTAGACGGCGTCGCGCTCCGCGGGATCGCCGGGCTGCCCCTCCTCCTCCCAGTCGGCGGCGTCGCCTAGCGCCGCCGACTTGACGACCTTGAGCCCGAGCAGCGCGCACTTCATCCGCGTCGCCGAGATATCGATCCCGAGCAGGTCGAGGACGAAGTCCTTGTCGAGCCGGAGCAGCTCCTCGCGGGTCTTGCCCGCGAGCTCTTCGGTCAGCATCGAGGTCGCGGCGGTCGAGATCGCGCATCCCTTGCCCTCGAAGGAGACGTCCTCGACCCTGCCCTCGTCGTCGAGGGCGATGAACACGTGCTGCTCGTCGCCGCAGAACGGGTTCGTGTCCTCGAACTCGAGGTCGAAGTCCTCGGGGCGGCCGAAGTGCCGCGGCCGCTTGTAGTGGTCGAGGATGTTCTCGCGATAGAGGTCGTCCATCAGAGCCCGAACACGCGCCTTGCGTCGTGCAGACCCTCGACGAGGCGGTCGATCTCCTCGGTCGTTGTGTAGACGCCGAAGCTCGCTCGCGCCGTCGCCGCGACGCCGAGTCGTCCCATCAGCGGCTGCGCGCAATGGTGCCCGGCGCGCACCGCGACCCCGTGGCGGTCGAGGATCTCGGAGACGTCGTGGGCGTGGACGCCCTCGAGCTCGAACGAGACCGGGCCGATCCGCGCCGGAGAGGGCGGAGGCCCGAAGATCCGCAGCCCCGGGACCTCGGGCAGGCGCTCGAGCGTGTAGGCGGCGATCTCGCGCTCGTGCGCGGCGATCGCCTCCATGCCGATCCCGTCGAGCCAGCGCAGGGCGGCGGCGAAGCCGATCGCCTGCGCGATCGGCGGGGTGCCGGCCTCGAAGCGCGCCGGCGGCTCGGCGGGGGTGAAGCCATCCTTGGTGACCTTGCCGATCATCGAGCCGCCGCCCAAGAACGGCGGCATCTCCCGCAGCACTCCGAGCCGCGTCCAGAGCGCCCCGATCCCGGTCGGCGCGTAGGCCTTGTGGCCGGTGAAGGCGTAGAAGTCGACGCCGAGCTCGGCGACGTCGATCGCCAGCTTCGGCGCCGCCTGGGCGCCGTCGGCGAGCACCATCGCGCCGGCGGCGTGGGCGAGGCGCGAGATCTCCGCGAGCGGGTTCTCGGTCCCGAGCACGTTCGAGACGTGGGCGACGGCGACAAGCCTCGGGCCCCGCTCGAGCAGCGTGGCGTAGGCGTCGAGGTCGAGCAGCCCATCGTCGGTGACCGCGACCCAGTCGAGCTCGGCGCCGACGCGCCCTGCGAGCTGCTGCCAGGGCACGAGGTTCGAGTGATGCTCGAGCTCGGTGACGACGATTCGATCTCCGGGGCCGAGGTTGGCGTCGCCCCAGGCGCGGGCGACGAGGTTGACGGCCTCCGTCGCGTTGCGGACGAAGACGACCTCGCGGCGGTCGGCGGCGCCGATGTGGTCGGCGAGCGTCGCCCGAGCGCCCTCGTACGCCGCCGTCGCCTCGGCCGAGAGCGTGTGCGAGCCGCGGTGGACGTTGGCGTGGTGGCGGCGCTCGTAGCGATCGACCGCCTGAATCGAAGCGAGTACCCGCTGCGCGCTGGCGCCGGAGTCCAGGTAGGCGACGGGCCGGCCGTGGACCTCGCGGGCGAGCGCCGGGAAAGCGTCGCGGACGCGCGCGACATCGAGCCCGGTCACCGCCGTCTGGGTCATGCCGCGGCCTCGACCTCCTCGCGGATCCATCCGTAGCCCTTCTCCTCGAGCTCGCCGACGAGCTCCGGCCCGCCCTGCTTGACGATCCGGCCGTCGAACATGACGTGCACGAAGTCGGGCTCCACCAGGTGCAGAATGCGTTGGTAATGGGTGATGATCAGAACGCCCATCTCGGGGCCGGCGAAGGAGTTGACACCCTCCGCCACGACCCGAAGCGCGTCGATGTCGAGGCCCGAGTCGGTCTCGTCGAGAACCGCCATCTTCGGCCGCAGCATCGCGAGCTGGAGGATCTCGAGGCGCTTCTTCTCACCGCCGGAGAAGCCGTCGTTGACGTAGCGGCTCGAGAACTCCCTCGGGATGTTGACCAGCTCCATCGCCGTCTCCGTCCGCTTGCGGAAGTCCTTGAGGCTGATCTGGTCCTCGTCGCGCGCCTCACGGTGGGCGTTGATCGCCATCCGCAGGTACTTGGCGACGGTGACGCCCGGAATCGCAACCGGATACTGGAACGCCATGAACAGCCCGGCGCGCGAGCGGTCCTCGGGCGCCGCCTCGGTGATGTCCTCGCCGTCGAAGGAGATCGTGCCCTCGGTCACCTCCATCGCAGGGTGCCCCATGACCGCGTTCGCCAGGGTCGACTTGCCGGAGCCGTTGGGACCCATCAGCGCGTGCACTTCGCCCCGCGAGACGTCGAGGTCGAGCCCCTTGAGGATCTCCTTGTCCTCGGCGCTCACGTGCAGGTTTCGAATCTCGAGGTCAGCCATTTGTCTCCAGTTTGAGTATTCGCTCTTTGCCCGATGCCGTTGCTCGTCCGGGCCGCCGCCTCAGGTGACCGGTTCGGGGACCGCCTCGGCGACCACGGGGCCGCCCGCGAACTCGACCAGCTCCGCGAGGGTCGTTCCGGCAAGCGCCTTGCTGACCCCGCCGTGAACGCGGGTCCAGAGCAGCTTGGTCGCGCAGGCGTCGTCGCCGTCCGCCTCGTGGGAGCAGAGCACGCGACCCTCGCGGTCGGCGTGAAAGCACTCCATCGGCGCGACCGGGCCCTCGAGGGCCTCGACCACGTCGAGCATCGTGATCTCGCTCGCCGGTCGGGCGAGCCGGTAGCCGCCGTGCGCTCCACGGACCGAGGTCACGAGGTCGGCCTGGCGAAGCTTGGCGACCAGGTGCTCGAGGTAGGAGAGCGGCAGCGTCTCCGCCTCGGCCGCCGCCGCCAGCGCGACCGGCTGCGCCCCCTGAAGAGGCTCGACGCCCCCCCGGCGACCGAGCTCGACCATCAACCGTACGCCGTATTCCGCCTTCGTCGAGAACAGCATCTCGGGTAAATCCTAGCCGAGCGGTCGGAAAAAGCTCCGGTGCCGCCGCCGGCCGCCGCGGGGCGCATGTCAGGGCTCGATCAGCCCCCGGCGGATCGCGTAGCGGACGAGCTCGACGCGGTCACGCATACCGAGCTTTCGCATCGCGTTCGAGCGGTGGTTCTCGACCGTCTTCTCCGAGAGGTGAAGGATTTCGGCGATCTCCTTGTTGGTGTGCGCCTCCGCGACCAGCTTTACGACCTCCTGCTCGCGCGGGGTGAGCTCGTCCGTGCGCCCGACGTCGCCGTGGCCGAGGACGTCCTTGATCAGCGCCCGCTGGGCCTCGGGGGTGAGGAAGGGCTCACCGCGCTCGACCGCGCGCACCGCCTCGAGCAGGTCGACGTCGGCCTGCGCCTTGAGCACGTAGCCCGAGGCTCCGGCCTTCAGGGCCTCGAACAGGTATCGCTCGTCGTCGTACATCGAGAGGATCAGCACCGAGACGCTCGGAGCCTGCTCGCGGATCTCACGGGTCGCCTGGAGGCCGGTCAACTTCGGCATCTTGACGTCGAGGATCGCGAGATCGGGGCGCTCGCGGATCGCCATGTCGCGGGCGGTCGCCCCGTCGGAGGCCTCGGCGACGACTTCGATGTCGCCCTGCTGCTCGAGCAGCACCCGCAGGCCGGAGCGGACGATGCCGTGGTCGTCGGCGATCAGCACGCGCACGGGCTCACCGCCGGCCCGAAGGATGATCGCCAACCGCCACCGGCACGCGCAGCCGAACCCTCGTGCCGATCCGCGGCCGCGAGGTGACCTGCAGGTCTCCGTGCACGAGCAGGGCCCGCTCGCGCATGCCGGCGATTCCAAGGCCGCGACTGGCTTCCTCGAAGGTGAACCCGCGGCCGTCGTCGGCGACGCCAAGCTCCACGGCGTCCCCGTGCCGATCCAGGCGAACGTCGATCGCTTCCGCGTCCGCGTGGCGCACCGCGTTCGAAAGCGCCTCCTGTGCGACCCGGTAGACGACGAGCTGCACCTCGCCCGGCAGGTCTCCAAGCTCGCCGCTGGACTCGAGCGTCGCCTCGATCGCGCCCTGGCCGGAGATCTCGCGCACGTGGCTCGCGAGCGCCGCCTTCAGGCCGAGGTCGTCGAGCGCCGTCGGCCGCAGCTGGCGGGCGAGCGCGAGCAGCTCGTTCAGCGCGCGGTTCGCGAGCCCGCGGATCTCCGCGAGCTCCGCGGCGAGCTCTGGCGGGGCCTTCTCGCGCGCCGCCTCGAGCCTCAGCAGCAGCCCGGTCAGCGACTGGTTGACCTCGTCGTGCAGATCGCGGGAGATCCGCGCGCGTTCCTCCTCCTGGGCGTCGAGGGCGGCGCTCGAGGTCCGCCTGCGCTCGGCATCGAGGCGCTCGAGCATCCGTCGGAACGCCTCGTGTAGGCGCTTGACCTCCTCAGGAGCACCGGGGCTTGCGCCGACGGTCAGGTTGGCGCCCGGGCGCGAGAGGTCGACGCGCTCCATCTGGTCGACGAGCTGCTCGAGCGGGCGGAAGCGGCGCTGGAGCAGAAAGACGTTGCAGGTGACCGTGAACGCCACTGCGAACGCGAGCACCAGGGCGACGCCCGGCCAGGCGCCGAGGTCGGCGTCGGGGCCGGACGCGATCACGGCGACGACGACGGCGGCGACGATCAACAGCAAGTTGACCGTCAGAACCTGGGTCATCAGATCCCGACTTCGCATCACGGTAAGTATCCGTGCCTCGCGGCGTTTGAGCGTCCCAGACGGCAACGGGTCAGCCCCCATGGCGAAATAGGGGCCAGCCCCCATGCTGCGCGAACCGGCGGTCGTCAGAATGTTCGGGTACAGGTTTCAGTCCGGCCGCCTGTGTCTTGAGAGCCGGGCACGGCATTAGGAGCACCCACGCGATGACGACCACTCGTAAGTCCAATCTCGCCGCAGGCCTGCGGACGACGATCCTGATGGCCACCCTCGGTGGTCTGCTGGTCGCGATCGGTTACGCGATCGGCGGGATCAGCATCGCCTCCGTCTTCCTCGTGATGGCGCTGGTGATGAACCTCGTCGCCTACTGGTTCAGCGACAAGATCGCGCTCGCCAGCGCCCGGGCGAAGCCGCTCTCCGAGCAGGAGGCACCCGGCATCTACCAGATGGTGCGCGAGCTGACCACGCGCGCCGGGCTGCCGATGCCGCGTCTGTACATGATCCCGAGCGAGCAGCCGAACGCGTTCGCTACCGGACGCAATCCGAGTCACTCCGCCGTCGCGGTGACCAGCGGGATCACGAAGCTCTTGTCCGAGGACGAGTTGCGTGGCGTGATCTCGCACGAGCTCGCGCACGTGCGCAACCGCGACATCCTCACCCAGTCGGTCGCCTCCGCGATCGGCGCGATGATCACCTATCTGGCGTACTTCTTCATGTGGTTCGGGGGCGACGACGAGTCGCCGCTCGGCCTGATCGGGAGCCTCGCCCTGGTCTTGCTCGCGCCGCTCGCGGCGACCCTGATCCAGCTCGCGGTCTCGCGTCAGCGCGAGTACTCGGCGGACGCCACCGGCGCGGAGATCTGCCAGAACCCGGAGTCGCTTGCCTCGGCGCTCCTGCGGCTCGAGGAGGGCGCGAAGGCGATGCCGATGCAGGTCAACCAGGCGACCGAGCCCCTCTACATCGTGAAGCCGTTCTCCGGCAAGGGGATCGCGGGCCTGTTCTCGACCCATCCGCCGATCGAGGAGCGCGTCCGGCGCCTGCGCCAGATGCGGCCCGCGCTCGGCTAGCGCCGCACGGTAGAAAAAGCGGATACGCATCAGCTATTCGATAGTCGTCGTGACATGGGAGTGCGCGGGTCGACTGCGCACTCTCGTCACGTCGATGAACCGACATCTCGATGGCTCCCAGGAGCTGATCGTGGTCGACAACGCCTCCACGGACGACCCCGAGCGAGCCGCGGCGCAGTGGAAGGGCCGGCACACGTTCCTGGCCATGGGAGAGAACGCGGGCTTCGGCGGCGGCTCCAACCGGGGCGTCGCCGAGGCGCACGGCGAGGTCACCGTGCTGCTCAACCCCGACACCGAGCTGCTCGACGCGGGCCTCGACCGGCTCGCCGCCACCGCGGGTGAGCTCCGCGCGCTCGTCGGGCCCCGCTTGCTGAACGGCGACGGCTCGATCCAGCCGTCCGCGAGCGGCCCCGAGGTCGGAGCCTGGCCCTGGGTCCGGGCGCTGATTCCGGCCGCGATTCAGCCCTCGGCGGTCCGGGCCCGGACGGAGCCCTACCGGCTCGAGCGCCGCACCCGCGTCAGCTGGCTGACCGCGGCATGCGTCGCCGCGCCGACGGCGACCCTCCACGAGCTCGGGCCGTTCGACCCGGCCCTGCACATGTTCAGCGAGGACCTCGATCTCGGCCTCAGGGCAGAGGCCGCGGGGGTGCCCTCATGGTTCGCGCCGAAGACCTGCAGGATCGTCCATCACGGGCAGGCGTCCTCGGCGCTCGCCTACGGAGGGCGTGAGGGCTACCGGCCGACGGCGGTTCTCAACTCGCGCGCCGCGCTGCGCCGCGCCTACGGCACGCGGAACGAGTGGCTCGGGTGGCGTGCGCTGCGCCTCAACCTCCGCCTGCGGTTGATTGCCAAGACGGCGCTTCGGCGCGCCGACGAGCGCGACCGGGCGGCCGCCCGGGCTGCGGCCGCAGCCACGCGGCCTCCCGAGCTGCCCGCCACCTCGGTCAACCGCCGCGGATAGCGCCCACCCGCCGGCTCGCCGTTGCTACACTTTCTGAAGCAAAGGCGGTAATCCGGATAGGGATTAGGAGTTTTGATGGCGAGCGCCGCGGAGCGGGTTGGGGTCAAGCAGCGGATCGAGATGGTCCCGCTGCAGGCGGCTCACGAGGAGATCGAGAGCGGCGTCAAGCTGATCGATGTCCGGGAGCAGAACGAGTGGGACGAGTCCCACCTCGAGGGCGCCGTTCACGTGCCGATGGGGGAGCTGGTCGAGCGCATCGACGAGCTCGCGCCCGACACCTCCGAGCGGTTGCTCCTGCACTGCCGGACCGACAATCGCTCGGCCCGAATGGCTGACGAGCTGCGCGGGCTCGGCTACGACAACGTCGGCGTGATCGAGGGCGGGATCGTCGCCTGGGAGGCAGCCGGGCTGCCGACCGAGAGCGAATCCGGCCTGACCTCCGAGCAGCGGATGCGCTACTCGCGTCACACGCTGCTGCCCGAGATCGGGGTCGAGGGCCAACTCAAGCTGCTGCACTCGAAGGTGCTGCTCCTCGGGGCGGGCGGCCTCGGGGCGCCGACCGCGCTCTACCTGGCGGCCGCCGGCGTCGGCACGATCGGGATCATCGACGACGACGTCGTCGACGAGTCGAACCTGCAGCGTCAGGTGATCCACAACACCGAGCGCGTCGGGATCGCGAAGACGGCGTCGGCGCGGATGACGATCGAGGCGCTCAATCCGGACGTCGAGGTGGTCGAGCACAACACCCGCCTCGACTCCTCCAACATCCTCGAGCTGATCGAGCCCTACGACGTGATCGTCGACGGCGCCGACAACTTCCCGACCCGCTACCTGCTCAACGACGCCGCGGTCAGGCTTCGCAAGCCGGTGGTCTCCGCATCGATTCTCGGCTTCGACGGGCAGATCTCGACCTTCGTGCCATACGAGGGCCCGTGCTACCGCTGCCTTTACCCGGTGCCGCCGCCCCCGGAGCTGGCGCCGAGCTGCGGCGCCAACGGCGTCCTCGGCGTGATGGCCGGGCTCATGGGCCTGCTGCAGGCCAACGAGGTCATCAAGCTGGTCGCGCAGATCGGTGAGCCGCTGGTCGGCCGGCTGCTGCTCTATGAGTCGCTCGGAACCCGGTTCACCGAGCTCAAGGTCAAGCGCGACCCCGAGTGCCCGATCTGCGGCGAGCAGGTGGCGCAGATCCGGCCGGAGGAGATGGGCAAGTTCCCCGACTACGAGCTCTTCTGCGGCGCACCGGCGCGCGAGCAGACGCCGAGCGTCCCGTGAGCGCGGAGCCGGCGCGAGAGAGCACTGGTTTCCGGGCGAAGCGCGATCCGGGTCTCTGAGCGAGGAGCCGGCGCGAGAGAGCTTCGGCGCGCGCCACGCGTCGATCGCCGGCGGCGATAGGTTTCCCCGATGCCGACCGTGAAGATCCCTCCGGTGCTGCGCCCGCGCACCGACGGCGCCGGCGAGGTGCCCGTCGCGGGCACCACCGTCGGCGAGGTGCTCGAGGGCCTCGCCGAAGCGCATCCCGACACCCGCGACCAGCTGTTCGGCGACGGCGGCGAGCTCAACCGCTTCGTCAACGTCTACCTCAACGACGAGGACGTGCGGGTGCTGGAGGGGCTCGAGACCGCCGTGGCCGAGTCGGACACGGTCGTGATCCTGCCCGCGATGGCGGGCGGGCGCCGCTGGCCCGCCCACCGTGCCGCGCGTGACTAGCTCCCGCCGGTGAACCCGACGAAGGCGCTCCAGGCCGGCTTCGGGTCGGTGAGCGAGTCGGCGGGGAAGAGCCCCGAGTACTGACACCACTCGCACGTGGCCTCGACGCCGTCGCGCCACGAGTACCACGTGGCCGCCTCGATGTCCCAGGCCTCGCGCTTGGCGAGCAGGAAGTCGAATACCTGTTGTAAGAGCTCCGCCTGGCCCTCAGGGCCGCGGTCGAGCGGGTTGTTGCTGACGGAGGACGAGGCTCCGACCTCGGTGATCCAGATCTTCGCGTCGTCGTCGGCGCGCTCGATCTCGTCGTGCATCAGCGAGACCTGGAGGCGAACCTTGCGAAGGTGCGCGGAGTAGGGGTGAACGGCGACCGCGTCGAAGCTGTCCTTCGTGCCCGGGATCGCGTACAGGTGGCGCAGGAACTCCCAGGAGCTGTACGCCGGAGGGTCGCCGTTGAGCGGGGACAGGAACATGCCGCCGAGGATCACCTCGCCGTCCGGGTCACGCGAGTGGATCGCCTCGGCCGCGTGCTCGAGCAGGTTCTCGTAAACGACCGGATCGGGCTTCGGCTGGAAGAAGGTGGGGGAGTTCTGCTCGTTCCAGATCTGCCAGTCGTGGATCGGGGTCGGGTCGACGTCCGGATTCTCCGACCACAGCTCGCCGCCCGGCCCGTAGCGATCCACCATCTTGCCGACGTATTCCTGCCACGCATCGAGCGCGGCATCGGTGTGCGGCGGATAGTTCGAGCAGTTGACGCCGCAATCGTCCCGGTTGAGTTCACGCGCCACCCAGTCGGGTGTGCCGGACAGCGTCGGCAGGACTCGGATGTCCTGCTTCGCCGCCTCGAGCACCACCGGATCGAGATAGGCGTAGTCGAGCTCCGGGCCTTGGGGGGCGATCACCTGCCAGGGCACGACGATCCGGATCGTCCCGACCTTGCCCTGGCCCATGCGCACGACGTCATCCGGCGTCAGGTTGCCCTGCGGGACGACGCCGAAGAACCCGCGCGGGGCGTCCGGCCTCGCGGGCGGGCTGCCCTCGCCGTCGGAGGAGCAGCCCGGCGCGAGCGCGATCAATAAGCCGGCCGCCGCCACGGCGGCCCAACGTGGGCGTGTCAAGGACTCGCCGGCGCCTCAGCTTCCGCCCGTGAACTTCACGAACGCCTTCCACGATGGCTTCGCCTTGAGGCCCGACGCGAACAGCCCCGAGCTCGCGCACCAGGAGCAGATGCTGGTCTTCGAGTCCATCCAGCTGAACCAGTCCACGGCCCTCAGGTGGAGCTTGTTGCGGCTCTTGACGAAGTACTTGTAGGCCTCCTTGAGCCGCTTGGCCTGGCCGCTCTTGCCGACATTCAGCGGGTTGCCGCTCGTGCGCGAGCCCCAGCCGATCTCCGTGATCCAGAATCCGGCCTTCGAGTCGTGTGCCTTCTTCATCACGCGGCGGAACTCGTCGATCTGCTCGGTGACCGCCTTCAGCTTCACCCCGTACGGGTGCGCGGCGACGCCGTCGAAGTCGGACTTGGCGCCCGGGACCTTGTAGAGCTTCTCGAGGTAGTCCCACGCCGGGGTCGCCTTCTTGGAGCCCTCGAGCCCGGCCATGCCGCCGAGCACGATGTCTGCGGACCCGTCCGTGGCGCGGATCGCATCGGCGGCCGCCCCGAGCAGCTTCGCGTACGCCTTCGGGTTCGCCTTCGGGGCGAAGAACGCCTTCGAGTTCTGCTCGTTCCAGATCTGCCAGACGTCGATCGGGAGCTTCGGCACGGTCGGGTTCTCGGTCCAGAAGCTGCCGCTCGGGCCGTAGCGCGCGACCGCCGCGGAAACGAAGTTCGACCACGCGGCCAACGCGGCACCGCCCTTGGGCGCGAACGGGACGCAGGCCGACCCCCTGCAGGAGCGGCCGTCGAGGTGCGCGACCCAGTCCGGCGAGCCGGAGAGGAAGGGCTCGACCGTGACCCCGTTTCTGGCGGCGTCGGCGACGGTCTCGTCGACGCTCGCCCAGCTGAAGCTCGTCCCGTCGCTCGGCTGGATCGACTGCCAGGCGAACGGGATTCGAAGCGTTCCGACCTTGCCCTGCTTCATCCGCGAAAAGTCTTTGCTCGTCAGCGGAGTCTGGGGGACGATGCCGAAGAACGACTTCGGCGCGCGCGCCTGCGCGAACCCGGGCGCCATCAGCGCCGCGGTCGCGGCGAGCACGAGGCCCCCCAGGGCGAGGACACGGATGCGGGTCTTCATTTCAGCTTCCTCCTGTGAATCGTGTGAACGCGTCGAGTGACGGCTTTGCCCTGTAGTCCTCCTCGAGCAGGCCCGATTGCGGGCACCACTCGCAGAGACCGGCGTCGGGATCGTTGTGGTCCCGCCATGAGTACCAGTCAACCGTCTTGACGTGCATTTGGGTCCGCTTGCGGATCAAGTACTCGAACGCCTTCGTCAGCTGCCTGGCCTGGCCGCGCCGCCCCTTGTTGAGCGGGTTCGCGTCGCCTCCCGATGCCCAGCCGAGCTCGGTGATCCAGAGGCCTGCGCTGCGGTCGTGGGCCGCCTTCATCTCCCGCCTCAGCAGCCGGATCTGGCGCAGAACCTTCTCGAAGCTCGAGGCGTAGGGGTGGGGGGCGACCCCGTCGAAGTCGCGCCTCACCCCCTCGACGTCGTAGAGCTGGTGGAGGAACTCCCACGAGGCCAGGCCCGGCTTGCGGCCTCCGAGCGGGGTTCCGAACATCCCGCCGAGGATCGTCGCCGCGCCCGGGTCCGCGGCGCGGATCGCGCGGTGAGAGGCGTCGAGCAGCTTCGCGTAGCCCCGTGGCTCCGGCCGCGGCTTGTAGAAGGTGGGGGAGTTCTGCTCGTTCCAGATCTGCCAGACGGTGATCGGCAGCTTCGGGACGGTCGGGTTCTCCGGCCAGAAGCCGCCCTCGGGCCCATAGCGGCGAACCGCGGCGTCGACGAAGCCCGACCAGGCGGCGAGCGCGGCCTTGCCGCTCGGTAGGTAGGGAGCGCAGTTGCGCCGGGCGCACCGGTGGCGGTCGAGCTCGGCGACCCAGTCCGGCGTCCCGGAGAGAAAGGGGAGCGCGCGGATGCCGCCCTCGGCGGCCCGCTTGACGACCGCGTCGGGCCCTGACCAGTCGTAGCTGCCGGCCGCGGGCTCGATGCCGGCCCAGTGCATGCCGAAGCGCAGGGTGCCGACCTTCGCGGTCTGCATGCGCTCGAAGTCCCGATCGGACGGCGCCGACTGCGGTGAAACGCCGAAGAACGAGCGCGGTGCGCGAGCATTCGCTCCCGTGGGAGCGGGCAGGGCGAGGGACACGAGCGCGGCGGCGATGATGGTCAGCGGGCCGCGGCGCACGGCTACTTCTTGGCCACCTTCGCGAACCCACCGAACGCGGGCTTCGCTGCGGCGCTCACCGGGCTCGCGACGAACGCGACCATCGCGAGCAGCCCAGCCGTTTCGAGCGGCAATCCGCACAGCGTTTCGCCGGCCGGCGAGGGCCTCCCCCGGCGCGCCGGGACCCGCATCAGAGGGTCCGGCTCTCCCCTGTGTTTCCCTGGGTGATCGGCGGTGCCGGGCTATCGGGTCCGTGGTCGGTTCCGGAGCCGCCGCGGCGCAGTCGCCACGCGGCGACGCCGACGCAGCCGGCGGCCACGACCGCGAGGGCGATCAGCAGGATCGTTGCGTCTCCGCCTCCCGAGCCCGAGCCGGCGCCGGAGCTGGGCCCGCCGCCACCCTGGCTCGGCACAACGGCGCCGGTCGCCGACTGGTCGTCGCCGCTCGGGATCTCGTACTTGTCGCCAGCCTGAGGGAGCTTGACATCGTCGTACTCGCCGGCCGCTGCCTGCCCGAGCGCGGCGGCGGGGGCGATCAACGCGATCGCCGCGAGCACCGTCAGCACGCGCCGGAGTGCGGCCATGGTCGTATACCTAGACTTCCTGCCTTGCTTCATCGGTCGGGTTCCTCTTCTTGGCCCCACGGCAGGGTACCGTGCGGGGTGGATCGCTTGGTCGTATGCGGCGCCTGAAGCCGCAACACGTTAGCGGCACAGCGGTTGCGGCGGGCTGCGTCGGCCTCGGCTTGGCCAACGGCGGTTTCGATGCTACGGGATTCGCCGCCGCGGCACTGATCGTCTGGTCGGCGGTCGTCCTCCTGCTCGCGATCGGCGTCGCTCCGCGCGCCGAGCCGCCGACCGCGGCGATCGCCGCCGGCCTCTGCCTCGCGGGGTTCGCGGGGCTGACGGCGCTCTCGATCCTCTGGGGCGACGACGCCGGCCACGCGTTCGAGGACGTCGTGCGCGGCCTGCTCTACGCGGGCGTCTTCGTGCTCGTGGTGATCGCCGCCGCCCGAGGCGACGCGCGCTCCTGGCTCGCCGGATTGGCGGTCGGCCTCACCGCGATCGCCGCGATCGCGCTCATGGCTCGCTTCGAGCCTTCGCTGTTCGGACACCCCGACGCCGACCTCGCGGTTCGCGTGCCGTCCGCCCTCGGTCGTCTCAGCTACCCGGTCGGCTACTGGAACGCGCTCGCGGCGATCACGGCGGCGGCGATCGTGCTGCTCGCGTGGTTCGGCGCCTCGGCGCGCTCACCCGGCTGGCGCAGCGCGGCGGTGGCGGCGATCCCGATCGCGGTTCTGGCCCTGTGGCTGACCGACTCGCGCGGCGGTATCGCCGCCGCCGCGATCGGCTTCGCGGTGATCGCGATCTGCGGGCCCCGTCGTTCGGCCCTGGTGACCAACCTCTGTCTCGGCGTCGCCGGCGGGATCGTGCTGATCGCCGTGAGCCAGCTCTACGACGAGCTGCTGCACGATCCGATCGACCCGGCCGCCGCCGGCCAGGGAGATCGCATGCTGCTGTTCACCGCGCTCGCGGTCGCCGCGACGGGCGCGGCGCGCCATCTGCTCGAGGGCGCGATCGCCCGCTTCACGGTCCCGCGGCGGGCCGCGATCGCCGCGCTCGCGCTCGCCGCTGCGGCCGCGGTGGTCGGCTTCGTGGCAATCGACCCGGTGCAGCGGTTCGAGGACTTCAAGGCGCCGCCGACCGGCGACGAGAACGGGTTCTTGCGCGGTGGGAGCAGCGGCCGCTACCAGTTCTGGACGGCGGCCGTGGACGCGTTCGCCGATCAGCCGGTGACCGGCGTAGGGGCCGCCGGGTACACGCCTTACTGGCTCGAGCATCGCGAGATCGCGCAGCCGGCGACGCGCGCGCACTCGCTGCTGCTCGAGTCCGCGGCCGAGCTCGGGGTCTTCGGGCTCGCGCTGGTGCTCGGCTTCTTCGGCGTCGCGGCGGTCACCGGCTGGCGGCGAACGAAGCGCCCGAGCCCGATGCCGGACGCGGCGCCGGCGCTCGCCGTCCTCGTGATCGGCTTCGTCGTCTGCGCCGTCGATTGGGTCTGGGACCTACCGGCGGTGTTCGCGCCGACCGTGCTCGCCGGCGCGTTGCTTACCGGACCCGCGACGCTGCCCGCGATCTCGATCGCCCCGGCGCCGGCGAGGATCGGCGTGGCGCGCAGCCGGCGCCGGTTCGCGAGCGGCGTCGCCGTGCTGCTCGCCGCCTGGATCTCGATCTGTGGCTCGGTGCTCCTGCTGCTCGAGGACCGCAAGATCGAGGCCAGTCGCTCCGCCGCTCAGGCGGGGGACCTCCAGGCGGCGCTGGACGCGGCCAACGACGCCGCCGATCTCGAGCCTTGGGCGGCCGAGCCGAGGACCCAGCTGGCGCTGATCTACGAGGACATGAGCGACCTGCCGGCCGCCCGGCGCGAGATCGCCGAGGCGATCGACCGGGCGCCCAACGACTACAAGCTGTACCTGACGGCCGCCAGGTTCGACGCCGAGTCGGAGGACATGCAGGCGGCGCTGGCGAGAATCGCCGAGGCGGTGCGGCTGAACCCGCTCGACCCCACGGTGCAGCAGTTCGCGAGCATCGCGCCGACCGAGCAGTGACCCGGCGCCGTTCGGGCCGGCCGGCCGCGGTCAGGCGACCTCCGCGCCGCGCCTGATCAGATAGCTGTCCTGCCCGAGTCGGTCCGCGGTCCGCTCGGGCTCATCGAACGGGAGCACGCGGTCGAGCAGCTCGAACTTGGTGCCGAGCATCCGGCCGGCGACGTAGCCGGGCGGGTGATAGCTCGCGCACAGGTTGGTGCCGGAGAGGTCCTCGAAGCGCGTCACCGCGATGCCGGCGTCGAAGCGCCGGCGCTCGGATGCCGAGAGCCGGTCGGCATAGAACTCGCCCATCACCGTGAGCAGCGCCGTGCCGCCGGGTCTCAGGACCCGCGCCAGCTCGGCGATCCACAGATCCTGTTGCTCTTCGGTGAGGTGGGTGAAGACGGAGATCGCGTACACGTGGTCGAGGCTCGCCGGCTCGTAAGGCAGCGGCGGCAGCAACCGGTTGCGCCGCGCGTGCACGAATGGCAGCGCCCGCCGGCACCACGCGACCAGCTTCGGGTTGTAGTCGCAGGCGTGAACCTCCGGACCGTCGAGGTCCTGCCACCAGCGCGTCACCCGCCCGCAGCCGCAGCCCAGGTCGAGGATCGCATCGAGTGCGGTGACCTCGATGCCGTTCGCACCGAGCAGCGCGCGGATGAACTCGTTGTGCGCCCGGCCCGTCTCCAGGAAGGCATCGGGATCGGCGTCGCCGGAGACCAGCACACGCAGGCCCGCGGGCGGCATCGGCAGGCCGTCGCCGGCGTGCGCCGCGCCGCGAACCGCGAGCGCGCCGCGGATCGACAGGGCTCGCTCGTACGCTCGCCACCCGGCCCGCAGGAGGGAGCCCCGGAGCGGGAACCTTGCTCCGGCGAGCACGTCTCTGAGGCGGGCTCGAGCTGACGACATCCGGATTCGAGGCCGGCCGAGCTCAGCCGTCAGTCGACGTCCTCGACCGTCGGCTCGAGCGGCAGGCGCTCCTCGAGCCAGCGATACCGCTCGCCATCGCGGTCGAAGGGCGGCACGATCTTCGCCAGCGCATCGGGGAGGTGGAACCAGAGCCGGTAGTGCATGTGGACGATCTGCTCGAGCTCGTACTCCGAAGCCGGCCCGAGGGCGAGCCGGTGGCGCAGCGGGTAGTTGTAGGCATCGGAGAGCACCCGGACGCGATCGTGGACGTCGGCCGTCACCCCGGCCCAGCTCAGCTGGTCCATGAAATGCGGCCAGCGCTTCTGCACGATCTCGGCGTCGAACAGCCGCTCGAGCGCCCGCTCCCAGGCGCCGAACAACCCGGCGCTGCGACGCGCCGCGAGCAGGCCGCTGTTCCAGTACGCGCGAACCTCCATCTTGCCGACCACGGTGCGCACGAACGGCCGCTCCCTGACGCCGAGCTCGGCGTACATCTTGCCCCAGAACGGTTCGCCCTTGCCCTTGCCCTTCGAGCCGGCGATCCGCCGGTCGACCGGCCGGCAGGCGGCGAGCCAACCACCCGGCGCGAGCTCGGCCGGCTCGCCGAAGAACACGGTGTCGCTGTCGGTGAACACCAGCACCTCGTGATCGAGCTCCCGCTCGGCCCACGCCGAGACGGCGACCTTGTTGAAGGTCGGGTACTCCTCGAAGCGATCGACCAGGCGCTCGCCGACGAAGTGCGCGTCGAGCGTTTCGAGGCGCTCGATCGTCTCCGGCCCCGGATCGAACCCCTCCCGGGGGGCGAACGCGTACACCGGGCTCTCGGCCCAGGCGCCGCCCCACCGGCGTAGGCTCTCCACGGCCAGCAGCGTCTCGCTCTCGAGGCGCCCGCTCTCGACGCACAGTAGGAAGGCGATCTCGCTCAAGGCCGCCTGAGCGTACCCATCCCGACAACCGCCATCCCGCACCAAACGCTCCAAACGGCCCGGATACCGCATCGTTTCGCGCTCGGCGGGGTTAACCTTGCCGGATGGTCCTGGAAGGTCACCCTTCCGTCGAGATTGACCGGGGCGATCGTGAGAAGGCCGCACGGCCGCGGTTCTGGCGCGACGCCCTGAGGCGCCGCCTGCTCGCGCTCGCCGACGTGATCGCCGCCGTGGCCGCGAGCCTCGCGATCGCCTCCTCGTCGGCCGATGCCTTCTGGGCGATCGTCCTGTTGCCCGCCTGGGTCCTGCTCGCGAAGCTGCTCGGTCTGTATGACCGGGACCACGTCGCGATCCGCCACCTGACGCTGGATGAGCTTCCCGGGATCGCCGCCTGGGCCGGGCTCGGGGTTGCGATGCTGGCGCTGGTCCTGCCCCAGACACCGGCCGGCGAGATCGGCCCCGGCTCCGCCGTGGTCGCGTTCGCGATCGCGCTCGGTGGCGACGTGGCCGGCCGCGGCGCCGCGCGCTGGTTGTGGCGCCGGCTGACGCCGCGCGAGGTGACCGCGGTGCTCGGCGACGGCGACCTGGCGGAGATGATCCGCCGCAAGCTCGAGCTCTTCCCGGACATGCACCTGAGCCTGATCGGCGAGCACGAGATCGACGCGTTCGACGCGCTCTCGGGTGAGGTCGACCGGGTGATCTTCGCCTCCGACCGCATGGAGCCCGGCGAGGTCGGCGGGTTGGTCGCGCTCTGCCGCGAGCGCCAGGTGAAGCTGAGCGTGATCTCCCCGCTCCACGGGCGCGCCGGCCCGGTGCGCCTCTCGCGGGTTGCGGATCTGCCGGTGCTCGAGTACGAGACCTGGGATCCGTCGCGCTCGACCGCGATGATCAAGCGCAGCTTCGACATCGTCGTCGCCGGTGCCGGACTCGCGGTCACCGCCCCGCTGATCCCGTTGATCGCGCTTGCGATCAGGCTCGACTCCCGCGGCCCGGTGTTCTTCAATCAGCGTCGCGCCGGGCTCGACGGCCGGCCATTCGAGATGCACAAGTTCCGGACCATGGTCGCCGACGCCGAGCATCGGCTCGCCGACGTCGTCCGCCTCGACGACCTGCGCGATCCGGTATTCAAGCTCTCCGACGATCCGCGAGTCACCCGCGTGGGTCGCTTCCTGCGCCGGCTCAGCCTCGACGAGCTGCCGCAGCTCTGGAACGTCCTTCGCGGCGAGATGAGCATCGTCGGCCCCCGCCCCGAGCAGGTCGAGCTGGTCGAGCGCTATCGGCCCGAGCATCGCTTCCGGCTCAGCGTCAAGCCGGGGATCACCGGACCGATGCAGGTCTTCGGCCGCGGCGATCTCACCTTTCACGAGCGCCTCGCGGTCGAGCTCGACTACATTGAGAACATCTCGCTGGCCCGCGACCTCCGCATCATCGCCGCCACGGTCCCGGTCACCTTCCGCGGCTCTGGCGCGTATTAGAGACTTCCGTCGAGGGCGACCGGTCGCCGGCGGCGGTCCTACGGCGCCCGGCGCCCCGCGGCCGCGCGAGGCGCAGCCGCGGCGTCTCGGGGAACTGCACTCGCTCGCGGTGTTCCACGTCTCCGGGACGAGCGGCCCGTCTCGATCGCTCGAGACCGAGCTCGCCTGGCTCGCCGAGCAGGGATCGCTCGATGTCGCGGTTCCGCGCAGCGGGAGGCTCAGCGAGTCGCTCGGCGAGCTGCTTGGCGAACGCAGCGAGCTGTTCGCGCTCGACTACGAGGCGCTCACCCGGCCGGCCCCGCAGGAGTTGCTCGCCGAGGCCCGGCGGCTGCGTCACGACGTGCGTCTCTTCCGCGGGCTGATCCGCCGCCGGCGCCCGCGGCTCGTGATCGCCGTGACCACGATGGTTCCGGCCGTGTTGATCGCGGCGTGGCTCGAGGGCGTCCCGACCCTCGTCTACTGCGGCGAGCTCTTCGATCGCCGCCACCGTGGCGGCTTCTTGCGCAGCTTCGCGAGCAGCGTCGTCGTCGGGCTGACCGCCAACATCGCCGACGGGATCATCGCCTGCTCGGCGATGGTCGCCGCCCAATTCCCGAGCTCGCGGGGCGAGATCGAGACCGTCTACCCGGCGGTCAGCGAGCGATACTCGCGCGGCGACGGGCGCGCGGTCCGAGAGGCGCACGGGATCCCGGAGGGCGCGGCGCTGCTGGCCTCGGTCGGGAACATCACCGAAGGCCGCGGTCAGGACGTGCTCGTGCGCGCGATGCCGGCGGTCCTCGAGCGCCGGCCCGACGCGCGGTGCCTGATCGCCGGCGACCCGTTTCCGCGTCCCCAGGACGTCGCCTTCCGCGATCGGCTGCTCGAGCTGATCGATGACCTCGAACTCGCCGATCGGATCGTCGTCGCCGGTCACGTCGAGGAGATCGCCGATGTCTACGCGGCCGCCGACGTGGTCGTCAACCCGGCTCGCTTCAACGAGCCCTTTGGCCGGGTGCCGTTCGAGGCCGCGGTCGCGGGCAGGCCCGCGGTGGTGACCAGGGTGGGGGCGATCCCCGAGCTGCTCACCGACGGCGGCTCGGCGCTGATCGTCCCGCCCGAGGCCCCCGCGGCGCTCGCCGAGGCGGCCCTGCGGCTGCTCGCCGACCCCGAGCTCGCGGCGACGCTCGTCGACGGCGCGCGGCGGGTGGTGGGGGAGCGGCTCACCCCGGCGCACAGCCTGGCCGGTTTTCGCCATGCCGTGGGGCGCGTCCTCGACGGCGGCGGCGCCCCGGCGCTCGGTCGCTGAGCAGCGGCGCCCGGATCGCGGCGGGCGGCGGCGCCGGTAGCCTGACGGGTTCGATGGACAGGGTGGACCATCACCCGCCGCCGCTCGAGGACCCGGGCAAGGACGACCGCGCCGCGCACGGCGTCCCGGTCGTCCCGGCATTCGACGGCTACCGGGCGTTCGCGATCATGGCGATCGTCCTCTTCCACACCCTGATCAACTCGGGCGTGGTCGCCGACGCCGGGGGCAACTGGGGCGGACAGCTGATCTGGGGCGTGCTCCCGCAGCTCGTCGACGTGCTCTTCATCATCAGCGGCTTCGTCGTCTTCCTGCCCACCGTTGCCCAGCGCGGTCGCTTCGGCGATGTCGGGGCGTATGCGATCAGGCGGGCCGCCAGGCTGCTGCCGGCCTTCTGGGTCTCGCTGGTCATGCTGCTGGCCGCGATCGCGCTTATCTCGCCGGCGGCGCCGACGTTCCCGGGGGTCGGCGAGATCCTGCTCAACTTCTCGGGCGAGCACGGCATCGCGACGATGTGGGACGTCAACACCAGCGCCGGCTTCGGAATCAACCTCGCGCTTTGGACGCTCTCGCTCGAGATCACCTTCTACATCGTGCTGCCGTTCATCGCCGCCGCCTACTACCGACGGCCGTTCGTCGGCCTCGCGATCGCCGCCGCGATCGCGATCGTCTGGCGCGAGGCGTTCGCCCACATGGACGTGATCGCCGGCTGGTTCGGCGCCCACCCGAGCCCTACGCGGCTGATCGAGCTCCGCTTCGGAGCTGACCAGCAGTTCCCGCAGTGGGCGTTCTCGTTCGGCGCCGGGATGACCGCCGCCTGGGCCTACGTGCGCATCCGCGATCGCTACGACCCGGCCCAGGTCGCGCGGATCGCGACGCCGATCGCACTCGGAGCGCTCGCCTGCACCGCGCTGAGCGTCTACTTCGCGGGCCGCTACGCGGTCACGACCGAGTTTCCGTTCGCGTCGACAATCGCCCGCCAGTCCCCCTGGCTGGCGATCGGCTACACCGCGTCGCTGGCCTCCTTGATGCTCGCCCTGTCGCTCTCGCCGCGTCGCTGGCAGCTGCCGTTCGCGCACCCGCTCGCGCGACGGCTCGGCGACGTCAGCTACGGCGTCTACCTGATCCACGGCGTCGTCCTCTGGGTCCTGATCGTCCAGTTCGCGCTGCCGCAGACGGGGAGCGTCGGGGCCTTCGTGCTTTGGGCGGCGCTCGTATTCCCGATCTCGCTCGCCTACGGCTACCTCTCGGCGCGCTTCCTCGAACAGCCGATCCGCCGCTGGGCCCACCGCTTCGGCCGCCGGGCGCAGGCGAGCGGCCCCGACGCCCCGGCCGCGGGCCTCAGAGCTCTTCCGCGATCCGAGGCGCCTCGCGGTTGAACACCCACACGCCGAGGAACAGGGTGAGGGCGAAGAGCGCGAGCGGGACGAGGACGAGCAGGGGATTGCCGTGCGCCGCCTCGACGAAGCCGGGGGCATCGGAGTCGATCACCCATTCGTGCGCCTGCTCGAACAGCGGCGACAGCGGGTTGAGCGCGATCACGTCGCGCATTCCCTCCGGAGCGACCTCGATCGGATACAGCACCGGGGTCGCGTAGAAGAGCACCGTCGCCGCGACCGTCCAGATGATCGAGACGTCGCGGAAGCGCACGTACAGCGCCGCCAGCAGCATCGCGGTCGCCGTGGTGATCGCGACCAGCCCGACGAGCAAGAACGGCATCAGGATCCAGGTCCAGATCGGCTGCACGCCGTAGATCAGCAGGAACGCGAACACGACCAGGAGGTTGAGCGCGAGCTGCAGCGCCGCCGTAACCACGACCGAGAGCGGGATCACCAGGCGCGGGAACTGCATCTTGCGCACCAGGCTCTCGTTGCGGACCACCGAGCTGACCGCGATCCCGGTCGCCTCCTGAAAGAAGGCGAACAGCATCACGTTGAGCAGCAGCAGCGCCGGATAGTCCTCGACCGCGTCGCCGAAGCGGAAGATGTGCGTGAAGACGACCAGCAGCACGCTGAACAGCAGCAGCGGCCGCAGCAGAGACCAGACGAACCCGAGCGCGGTGCCGTGGAACCCGAGCTTGAACTCGGTCACCGAGGTGAGCCAGAGCAGGTCGAAGAACCGCCTCCAGCCGCCGCCGAGCGCCGAGGGCCCGGTGATCTCCTTGAGCGTCACGGGGCGGTTGATCGAGGGTGTGGTCATCGGGTTGGCACCCCCTCGACCTCGGTCACGTCGATCTCGCAGTCGAGCTGGACCATGCCGCCGAACATCGCGGTGCCGAAGACGACGAAATCGGCGGCGTGCTTGACGAACGCCGCGAGCTCGCCCGTCTGCTCGTTGCCGATCCCGGCGTGGACGAAGTAGTGGTCGGTGGCGAGCGGGTTCGCCACCCGCGCCGAGAGTCGGACGATCTGCCCGGCGCGCATCCTGCCGCCCTCCGGGGAGCCGGTTTGCGCGAAGACCATGTAGTTGTCGTCGCGGATGATGTGGAAGCCGATCACGTGGCCGTCGAGGTTCTGGAGGATCTCGGCCTCGATCTCGATCTCGATCTCCTCGCCCTGCTCGAGGCTGGCCGCCTCGCCGGGCGGAGCGCCGTTCACCGAGACCCTCAAGAAGCGAGCCTTGGCCCGTTCCACCGGGATCACGTGCTCGGGGGCCCGCGCCGCCGCCTGGTGCTCGAAGTTGAGCGACAGGTAGCGGCGGGTGACGTCGCCGGGGTCGCCCTGCTCGACGATCCGGCCGCGCTCGAGCAGCATCGCCCGGTCGCAATGGCGCTCGACCGCGCTCATGTCGTGGGTGATGAGAACGATCGTCCGGCCCTCGGCGTGCAACCGGCGGAACACTTCGAAGCACTTCTGCTGGAACGACGCGTCGCCGACCGCGAGCACCTCGTCGACCAGCAGCACGTCGGCGTCCACCTGCGTCATCAGCGAGAAGCCGAGGCGTACCAGCATCCCGGAGGAGTAGTTCTTCAGCTTCAGCTCGGCGAACTCGCCCAGCTCGGCGAAGTCGAGCACCTCCTCGAAGCGTCGACGCGCCTCGCGGGGGGTGAGACCCATCATCACCCCGTTGAGGATCACGTTCTCCTCCGCGCTGAGCTCGGGATTGAAGCCGACGCCGAGCTCGATGAACGGAACCAGCCGGCCGCCGACACGAATCGAGCCGCGGTCGACGCGATAGATGCTGGCGAGCAGCTTCAGCAGCGTGCTCTTGCCCGAGCCGTTGCGGCCCACGATCCCGAAGCACTCTCCCCTTGCAACCTCGAAGGTGATGGCCTCCAGCGCCTTGAGCTCCTGGAATCCCTGACGGAAGCGACCCGAGACGACCCGTTCCTTGAGCGTCTCGATCCGGTGGGCGGGCATCCGGAAGGACTTGTGGACGTCGCGAACCTCGATCGCGGTCTCGCGGCTTGGCGCGTCTGGGATTGACGTCAGCAGGTTCGGCATGCCTCAGCTGTCCTGGAGGCGTGGGCCCCGTTTCGCATCGCCCGCCGGTCGCTCTGGCGCGGCATTTCCGGCGAGAGCCTCAACCGGATCGACGATCCCGACCGGAAGGTCGGCGTCATCATAGGGGTCGCAGCGCCGGCCGATGCGCATTCGGCTGCGCCAGGCGAGCCCCCGGAGCATTGCGGCCTCGCTGCCCAACGTCTCGTCGCGCCACGGACGCCGGAGTTGGCGGAGCGCCGAGCCAGCCGGCGAGCAGCGGCGAACCCTCGCTCCGCAGCGCCATCGACACGGCTCGCCGCCGCCGGCCGCGCAGCCGAACGCCGAACCGGGCGTCGAGAACGATCGCGACGTGGACGAGGCGGCAGTACTCGGCGAAGTAGAGCTCGCGCCAGCTTCGCCGCAGGCTTCCGGGGGCCCGCCCGCGCTGGGCGCGCAGCCGGCTCAGGATGCCGCCGCCGGAGACCCCGCGGTTGGCGCGTGCGTGTCCGACCACCGCGTCGGAGTGCTGGACATAGTCGTGGAGCGGCCGCGGCACGTAGGAGATCTCCCCGACCGCCGCGGCGACGAGCGCCAGCCAATGGTCGTGGTACAGGTTGCCGACACGCGGCGGCAGCGGCAGCGCCTGATCGAGCAGCTCGCGGCGGAACAGCGCCGCCGCCCCGGTGACGCTGTTGGTGAGCAGCAGCGAGGCGAAGCTCTCGTGTGAGGGTCGCCTGCGGGTCCAGTAGGTGTCGGAGAGCAGCTTGCCGGTCTCGCTGACGATGCGCATGTCGCTGTAGGCGAGGGGCGCATCACCGAGCGCCTCGATCAACACCGAGAGCTTCTCCGGATGCCAGCGGTCGTCCTGGTCGCTGAGCGCCACGAAGGCGACCTCGGCCGGCAGCATGCGAAGCGCCCGGTGAAAGTTCTCGTAGGCGCCCAGCCTCCGCGGCGAGCGCGAGACGACGAAGCGTGGATCGGTACCGATGGCGTGGTTGAGGGTGGCGGTCGCGCCGGCGCCGGAGGCATCGTCGGAGACCACGCAGATCCAGTCGCGGTGAGTCTGGGCGCGAAGCGACTCGATCTGGGCTCCGAACAGGGCCGGCGACGGCTCGTGCGTCGCCATGCAGATCGCGACCGTGCGACCGGGATCGAGGGCGGTTCGCGGAGCGATCGGGACCACCGGATCCGCCGGCGCGACGGTGCCCAGCTCGACGGTTCGCGAGCGCCCTCCGGCACGCGCCGTGAGCCCGATCGCGGCGCCATCAGCCCCCAGCGGCGCGAAGCCCCAGAAGATCGCCCGTTCCGCGCCCGGTCCAAGCTCGCCGACGAGTCCGGGGGAGGGCATCCGCTGGGCGCGGACGGGAAACCGTCGACCGTCGACCGTGAGCGCGAGGTCACGCGGCTCGCCGGCCTGAGATCGGGCGGCGCCGTGCACGAACAGGGCGGTTGGGCGCCCGACGTCGAACCGAGCCGGCAGTGGCGTCCGCAGGCGGACCTCCAGCCCACCCGGCTCTCCGAGCGGCTCGCGGAAAGCGACGGTCGGGACGGGGTCTTGGCTAGATTCGATCGGCGGATCCGTGGTGGTCATGGTGGCGCGGATTCTGCACGTGCCGCCGGCCGCTCGCCGGTGTTGCGCAACTTTGGACGATGCTGTGGTTACGATCAAATGGTGATCTCTGAACATGGGAACACGGCCGGCGGGCGGAACGCGCGCAGCATCTGAGCATGGCGGTCGCGATCATCACCGGCTCCGGAGGCCTCGTCGGCTCGGCGCTGGTCGAGGACCTGATCGGCTACGGCTGGGACGTCGTCGGCGTCGACAACGACATGCGCGGCCGCTTCTTCGGCCCCGAGGCGTCGACCGAGCCGACCACCCGCCGGCTGGTCGAAACGCAGCCGCAGTTCCGTGCCGAGAACCTCGACATCCGCGATGCCGAGGGACTCGATCGGCTGTTCGCCGCACACGACGCGAGCATCGAGCTCGTCGTCCACACAGCCGCGCAGCCCTCGCACGACTGGGCGGCCCGCGAGCCGCTCACCGACTTCGGCGTCAACGCGACCGGGACCCTGAACCTGCTCGAGGCGGCTCGCAAGCACGCAATCGACGCGACATTCGTCCACATCTCGACCAACAAGGTCTACGGCGACCTGCCGAACTCGCTGCCCCTGATCGAGCTCCAGACGCGGCTCGAACTGCCATCGGAGCATCGCTGGTACGACGGAATCGACACGACGATGTCGATCGACCGCTCGACTCATTCGCTGTTCGGCGTCTCCAAGACCGCGGCCGACCTCCTCGTGCAGGAGTACGGGCGCTACTTCGGCATGCCGACCGCGAGCCTCCGCTGCGGTTGCCTGACCGGCCCCGCGCACGCGGGCACCCAGCTGCACGGGTTTCTCAGCTACCTGATGAAGTGCTTGATCACCGACACCCCGTACACGATCTTCGGCTACGGGGGCAAGCAGGTGCGAGACAACCTGCACGGCAACGACCTCTCGCGTGCCTGCCTGGCGATTCACGCTTCCCCGAGGCCGGCGTCCGTCTACAACATGGGCGGCGGCCGGGGCGCCAGCTGCTCCGTCCTCGAGGCGATCGAAGCCGCGGAGCGGATCGCCGGGCACGCGCTCGAATGGAAGCTCTCCGGCCAGGCGCGGATCGGCGACCATCGCTGGTGGATCAGCGACCTCGATGAGTTCCAGGCCGACTACCCCGATTGGGCCCCCGTCCACGACGTCGACTCGATCCTCCAAGAGATCCACGACGCGAACGCAGACCGCTGGCTTGCGGCAACTGCCTGACGCGCGCCCGTTGGTGAACACGTCGTGGCCTGGAGCGCTCCGGGCGGAGTGAGCGCTCTCGGACATCAGGCTCGCCGCGTGGGCTTGGCCGCACGGACGCTGGCCCGCGCGGTTGGCTCCCGGGTCCTCGGCTGGCGCCGCAGGCGGGCGTTTCGGCCGACCCTGTTGGCGCTCGAGCGCCGCCCGCTGGTCACGATCGTGATGCCGGTATACGAGCCGCGTGCCCGTTTCCTGGCGGCGGCGCTGCGCTCGCTTCGCCGCCAGGTCTACCCCGAATGGGAGCTGGTCGCGATAGACGACGGCTCACCCTCGCCGACCGCGGCGCGCGTGCTGCGCCGGTTCGCGCGCCGCGATTCCCGGATCCGGTTCGACCGCAGCGCGGTCAACGAAGGGATCTCGGGCGCCACCAATCGAGGCGTCGCGCTCGCCCGGGGGGAGTTCGTAGCACTCGTCGACCAGGACGACGTGCTCGCCGTCGAGGCCCTGCTCGAAACGGTGCGGTGGCTGCTCGACCACCCGGAAGCCGACGCCGTGTACTCCGACCAGGCGACGATCGCGCGCCTCGGCCGCGTCGCCGGCGTCTTCCCGAAGCCCGACTTCTCCCACGTCTACGCGCTCGGGGCGATGTACGTCGGCCACCTGCTGACGGTGCGGCGGACGCTGATCGAGGACGTCGGACGCTTCGATCCCGCCTACGACGGGATTCAGGACTTCGAGTTCCTGCTTCGCCTGATCGAGCGTGGGTTCCGGATCGGCCACGTGCCCGGGATCCTCTACTACTGGCGGGCGACAGCCGGCAGCGTTGCCGCCGACCCGGAGGCAAAGCCGGGACTCGGCGAGCTGCAGACGCGCGCCGTCCAGGCCCATCTCGATCGAATCGGCTGCGAGGTCGAGGCTCGGCCCGACCCCGAACACGCGCACCGCGTCGGCCTGCACCGTCGCGGACCCGCGAAACGCAGGTTCTCGATCGTGATCCCGAGCCGCGATCAGGGCGAGCTGGTCGAGCGCTGCTTCGAATCGATCGCGGAGCGCGACGCGGGCGCGGAGTACGAGATCGTCGTCGTCGACGGCGGCAGCAGCGATCCGCGCGCGCTCGCCGCGTACGAGCGTCACGGCGCCAGGGTCATCGACCGCTCGGCTGAGGAGTTCAACTACGCGCGCGCCAACAACCTCGGGGTCGAGGCGGCCACCGGTGACCTCGTGCTGCTGCTCAACAACGACACCGAGGTGCTCAGCGACGGGTGGCTGAGCGACCTCGAGGCCCATGCCCGGTTGCCCGGCGTCGGCGTCGTCGGGCCGCTGCTCGTCTATCCGGACGGCACCGTGCAGCACGGCGGCGTCGCTCTCGGGATGCGCGGGACGGCCGATCACCTGATGCGAGGCTTTCGGGCCGACAGCGACGGGCTCGCCGGTTCGCTGTCCTGCGCCCGCGAGGTGACCGCCGTGACCGCCGCGGCGATGTGCCTGGAGCGCTCGCTGTACCTGGAGGTGGGCGGCATGAACGAGGATTTCGCGGTCCAGTACCAGGACGTCGACCTCTGCCTGCGCATCGGCGCAGGTGGGCGATCGGTGATCTACAGCCCGCGTCCGATGCTCTTGCATCACGAGAGCCGGTCTCGTGGAAAGGCCTACGACCAAGTCGACCGTGCGCTCTTGCTCGACACCTGGTGGGACCAGATCCGCGCCGGCGATCGCTTCTACAACCAGGCGCTCTCGATCGAGCGCGGCGACTACTCCCCGGGCGCATGAGGGTTCTGTTCGTTCTTCACGGCCCTTACGACTGCAACAGCGGCGTGCAGATCTTCCACTTCGCCAACGAGCTCGTCGAGGTCGGCTTCGAGGTTGCGGTCTGCGCGCCGGGGCCCCGGGAGCGGATCGAGCGGGTCGGCGTGCCCTCGTTCGAGCTGATCGAGCCGCGCGCTCTGCGCTCCCGGCGCGGGAGCTTCGACGTGATCCACGCCTGGACGCCTCGCGAGCTGGTCCGGAAGCTGACCGAGCGCGCCGCCGGGCGCGACGGCACGCCGGTGGTCGTCCATCTCGAGGACAACGAGGAGCTGCTGCTCGCCGCCCACGCGGGGATGTCCTACGAGCGGCTCGCGAGGTTGCCCGAGCGCTTGCAGCGTCGCGCGACCGGAGACGGCGCCATCCATCCAAGCCGGTATCCGGCGTTCATGCGCTCCGCCGTCGAGGTGACCCTGATCACCCGCGAGCTGTCGCGATTCGCCCCCGGCGCATGGGAGCTCTTGAGGCCCGGCGTCGACGCCCAGCGCTTCTCCCCCGACGGGCCGACCGTGGACCGCGCCGAGCTCGGGATCGGCGACGACGAGTTCGTGATCGTCTATCCCGGGAACCTCCACACGCCGAACGAGCACGACATGTTCAGCCTCTACCTCTCGGTCCGGCTGCTCCGCCGCCGCGGTCATCGAGCCACCCTGGTGAGGCTCGGCAGCGACTTCAGCGGCGGTCCCGACGTCAGCTTCGCCACGCTCCGCGGCGGCGCGATCGAGCTCGCGTCGCGGCCGTGGACGGAGGTGCCCGCCTACCTGCGGATTGCCGACGCGCTCGTCCAGCCGGGGGCGCCGAACGAGTTCAACCGCTACCGGCTTCCCGCGAAGGTGCCGGAGTTCCTGGCGATCGGCAAGCCGGTGCTGCTGCCGAGCTGCAACGTCGGCGAGGAGCTCAGCGACGGGTCCGAGGCGCTACTGCTGCAGGTCGGCAACGGGACGGAGATCGCCGATCGGCTCGAGTCGCTGATCGCCGACCCCGAACGGGGCAGGGCGATCGGCGACCGCGGCCGCCGGTTCGCGCTCGAGGAGTTCGACTGGCGCGCCAGCTCGCGCCAGCTCGCCGACCTCTACCGGCGAGCCGCCGCATGAGGCTGCACGGGCTTGCGAACCGCGTCCGGGCGCGGTTGAGCTCAGGCTCGGCCCCGGACGCGCCCGCGGCCGCCGGCAACGACGAGCTCGCCGCCGTCCGGCGCGCCTACGGGGGCCGCGGCGGCGGACCGCGGGTCTCCTACGGCTCGGTCGCCGACCTTGCGGACAGCCGCGCCCGCCTGCCGTGGCTGGTCGACTCGAGCTTCGACATGAAGAGCCTGCAGCGCTGCTGGGCCCTGAAGGAGATCCTCGCGACCGTCGAGCCACCGGGGCCTGTGCTGGAGATCGGGGCCGGCGAGCCGTTCGTCGCCGACGCCCTGCAGCGTCTCGGCTACGGGGTGACGGTCGTCGACCCGTACGACGGCACCGGCACCGGGCCGGTCGAGCTCGAAAGCTTTCGCCGCCGCTATCCGGACCTGACCTTCGTGCGCGACCGCTATCCGAGCGACCGGGTGACCGAGCGCCAGGGGGTCGTCTACTCGATCTCGGTGCTCGAGCACGTCCCCGCCGAGGCCGCCGCCGAGCTCACCCGCGCGGCCCGCGAGCAAGGGGCCCGCAACGTCCATGCCATCGACCACGTGCTGCGGGGCTGGGGCGCCGCCGAGCACCACGAGCGCCTGATCGCGGTCCTCGCCGGGCTCGGGATCGCGAGCGACGAGCTCGAGCGGACGCTCGCGCGGCTCGAGGACGACCCCGAGGCCTACTTCGTTTCCGCCGAGGCGCACGAGGTGTGGCGCGGGCAGACGCCCTATGCCGACTACCCGATGAGGCGGATCTGCTCGATCCAGGTCGACGTCAGCTGAGCCTCGCCCGTGCCCTGGCGACCGCGCTGGCGAGCGCCGAAACGCAGAACTTGACCACGATCCCGGCGTAGATCGCCCCGTTGTAGGCAGGGTTGTGCTCGGCCGCGTAGTGGGCGCTGTAGAAGCGGCCCATCCCGTAGTGGAAGGCGTAGTTGAGACGCAGACGACGGTGCTCGCCGCTCGTGCCCGCCTTGGCGTGGATCACGGAGACCGAGGGCTCGTACCAGGTGAGGTAGCCGGCCTCCCGAAAGCGGAAGCAGAGGTCGAGGTCCTCCATGTACATCCAGTAGCCCTCGTCGAAAAGTCCGACCCGCTCCAGGCCGGAGCGGCGGATCAGCATGAAGGCGCCATTGACCGCGTCCACCGGCCCCGGCTCGTGCTCACCGAGCTGGGTCGCCCGGTACTGGGTGAGGCGCGCCGGCGCGCCGCCGCGACGGCCGATGCGCAGAAAGTGGCCCAGGGCTCCGAGCGGGGTCGGGAACGAGCGCTTCGCTGCATGGTCGAAGGAGCCGTCCTCGCGCTCGAGTCGGGGGCCCGCGATCCCGATCTCCGGGCGCAGGTCGAGCAGCGTGCAGAGCCGCTCGAGCGCCCCATCGGTGATCCGCGTGTCGGGGTTGAGAACCAGCACGTAGGGCTCCTGGCCGGCGCGGATCGCGAGGTTGTTGGCGACACTGAAGCCGAGGTTGCGATCGCTGCGAGTCAGGGTCACGTCCTCGAACTCGCGCTCGACCATCGCCGCGGTGCCGTCCCCGGAGGCGTTGTCGACCACGTGCACTCGCATCCGGCGCTCGGGCGGATGGTCGCGCAGCGACCGGAGGCAATCGCGCAGCAGAGCCTCGCAGCGGTAGGCGACGATCACGACCTCGAGCGCGGGCGGGCGGGTGGTGGGCACGCGGCGACTGTATCTTCAGCGCCGCCGTGATCGCCTTCGGTTGCCCGATAACCAAACAGGAGGTTTGGGAGCGCTGCGCGAGGCCGGGAATCGAGCTCGCCCGCGAGCCTGACTCGCTGGTCATCGCCCAGGCGTCGAACGGCTCGATCTTCCGCAACTACAACCTGCTCATGGACCGGGTGGCCGACCGTGACGACCTCGAGGCGCTGGTCCTCGTGCACCAGGACGCCGAGATCGTCGACGAATACTTCTGCGCGACCGTACGCGAGACGCTCGCCGATCCCGACGTCGCGATCATCGGCTGCGCGGGCTCGGTCGGGGTGCGAAGCATCGCCTGGTGGGAGGGCTCGCCGACGTGGGGATCGTTCACCCACCGCTATGAGGAGTACGGCGGCGGCGAGATCCCGGCGATGTCCTGGGACATGACCAAGGCGCCCGACTTCGCCCGGACCGGCGAGGTCGACACGATCGACGGCTTCGTGATCGTGCTCTCGCCGTGGGCAATTCGTGAGCTGCGCTTCGACGAGTCGCTCGGCACGATGCTCCACGGCTACGACTTCGATCTCTGCCTGCAGGCTCGCTCGCGGGGCAAGAAGGTGGTGACCGCGAACCTCCGGGTCGTCCACCATCACTCGCTGGCGCTGCTCGGCGACCTCGGCGACTGGGTGCGCGGGCACATCGCGACAGCCGAGAAATGGGAGGGTCGGTTTCCGGACGAAGGCGCCGCGGGGCTCGACTGGAAGGGGCGGACGCGCCGCGCCGAGGCCGAGGCGGCCGCGGTGCGCCTCCAGATGCGCGCGCTCGAGCACGTCACCGATGCCCGCGTCGAGCAGCTCGAGAGCGAGTTGCGAATGATGCGGGGGAGCTCTAGCTGGCGGCTGACGGCGCCGGCCCGGTGGCTCGGCCGCCGCCTGAGGAACCGCTAGCCGTCTGCTCGCGCCCCACCGAATCGGACTCGGCGTCGCTCGCCGCGGCGAGCCCGAGAACCTCCTCGACCTCGCGGCGCGAGAAGACCGGCGTCCCGCGCTGGTGCAGGCGCGAGATCGTCTCGGCGAGCGCGAACGCGCCCGACCCGAGCATCTTGGCCAAGAGCTCCGATTGAGCGCGCAGCAACTCGCCCTGCCGGTCGGCGAGCCCCGCTGTCTCGGCCAGGCCCTCCGCGGCCGCGCAGCGCTCGACCAGGTGGGCGACCCGGTGCGCCTCGAGGCGGTCGAGCAGCGGATTGTCGACCCACGGCGCGAGCGTCGACGCGAGTCGCTCGCCCGATCTCGCCTCGCGTGGCCAGATGAACCCGATCCCCCAGAACAGGGGGAGGCGCTCGAAGCGCAGTGAGTCGCGGCCTTCGAGGAAGTCCTCGATCGCGGTGAGGACGCCGTTTCGCGGCCCGCCCTCGCGCTCGGCGGCGCAGCCGAAAGGAATGCCGCGGTCGGCCACACCGGGATCATCGGGCCTCAGTCTCGCGTCGCGGACGTACGGTTGGCGGGCTGCCGGCGGGATGCGCTCGGGCACGTAGTAGGTGTCGCGACGGGCGTGCGGCCAGCCGATGTCGTGGACGACGATCAGCGGCAGCGGGTTGGCGTCGCCGCCATCGACGAGCACGCGAAGCTCCTCGATGACGGTGTGATAGTTGTGGTCCCCGTCGAGAATCACGGCATCCGCGGCCGGCAGCTCGCCGAGGACGTCGTGGCTGGGGCGCCCGACCAGCCGCAGCTCCGGAGTGCTCTCGGCGAGGCCCAGCAGCCCAGAGCCCGGAGCCGGATCGATCGCGGTCACCGAGCCGCCGACGCGCCTCGCGCGCTCCACCAGGAGCGCGGTGAGATCACCGCCGTCGGCGCCGACCTCGACCACGTCGGTGGCCCCCCAAGCATCCAGGCACGGGATCAGGATCTCCGCCGCGTTGACCAGCGACGAGCCACCGTTCGCCGGGTCGGTGGCGTCGGCCGCCATCCAAAGGCTGTCTCTGGCTCCACTCCCCGGAGCGTCCATGCACGGCAAAGCCTATCGAGCCGAATGCGAGACGAACCTTGCCCAAGGCCCCGCCTGGATCAGTGCTCCAGAACCAGTCCGAGGAACCTCTGCGTGCGCGCCTCCCTCGGGCTCTCGAGCACCTGCGCGGGCGGACCCTGCTCGATGATCACGCCGTCGTCCATGAACACGACCCGGTGCGCGACGTCGCGGGCGAAGCCGATCTCGTGCGTGACGACGATCATCGTCATTCCCTCGGAGGCCAGCTCGCGGATCACGTCGAGGACCTCCTTGACCAGCTCGGGGTCGAGCGCGCTGGTGACCTCGTCGAACAGCATCAGCTGCGGATCCATCGCCAGCGCCCGGGCGATCGCGACCCGCTGCTGCTGGCCGCCGGAGAGCCGGTCCGGGTACTCGCCCAGCTTGTCGGCGAGCCCGACCCGCTCGAGCAGCGCCGTGGCCTTCTCCCGCGCCTCCCTACTCGAGCGACCGAGCACCGTCTCCTGGGCGAGGCGGACGTTGTCGAGCGCGCACTTGTGCGGGAAGAGGTTGAACTGCTGGAAGACCATCCCGACCCTGCGGCGGACGAAGTCGACGCCCTCGACCGCCTCGCCACCCGTGATCTCCTGACCCTCGAGCATGATCCGCCCGCTCTCCGGCGGCTCGAGCAGGTTGATGCAGCGCAGCAGCGTCGACTTCCCCGAGCCGCTCGGCCCGAGCACGCAGACGACCTCGCCCTTTTCGACCTCGAGGTCGACGCCGCGCAGGACCTCGAGCTTGCCGAATCGCTTGCAGACGCCGTCGAGGCTGAGCATCGAGCCGTCGCCGGCTTCCATCAGACCGCTCCCCCCCGCCGCCCGTGGTCGGAGGCACGCCGCCCGGGAGCGTCGCGGCGTCCGGCGTCGCGCCGCCGCTGGGGCGCCGCCGCGCTCGGTGCGCCGCTGCTCGCGCGCGATCAACAAGTCGACCAGGCGGGCGAGGGGAATGGTGACGAGCAGGAACAGGATCGCGCCGAACACCAGCCCCGAGCCGTTGAGGTCTCGAGACTGAACGTCGCGGCCGGCCTGGACCACCTCGATCAGCCCGAGCACGCTGACCAGCGAGGTGTCCTTCATCAGCGCGATGAAGTCGTTCAGCAGCGGCGGGATCACCTTCCGCACCGCCTGCGGGACGATCACGAAGCGCATCGCCTGGCCGTGGCTCATGCCGAGCGAGCGGGCGGCCTCCATCTGCCCGCGCGGCACCGCCTCGATCCCGGCCCGGTAGACCTCGGCCATGTATGCGCCGTAGGTGATCGTCAGCCCGAAGATCCCGTACCAGAAGATGTTCGGCTGGCCGAGCCAGGTCGGGCTGCCGAGCCTCGCGCGGCAGGACCTCGCCGCCGATCGGCGACGCCGAACGCGCTGAGGCTGCCGGAGACGAGCAGCAGGACCAGCAACAGCGGGATGCCGCGGAAGACGTCGATGTAGCCGATCGTCAGCCAGCGGATCGGGGCCGTGGCGCGGCCTGGGAGCTGGCGCAGGACGGAGAGGATCAGGCCCCAGCCGAGCGACAGCACCCCGACCGATCAACGAGAGCTTGAGCGTGAACCAGAAGCCCCCCATGACCTGGTCGAAGTGCCGTCACGAGAAGACGCTGAAGTCGAAGTAGTACTGAATGATGAAGTCCATCTCGATCCTCTCGGCGCGTTGGCGCTCAGGCTATCCGGAACGCGAAGGGGCGCCCGAGGCGCCCCTTCGCGTCACGGCTGTCGAGCCCGCTCAGCTCGGATTCTCGGTCTTCCCGGTCGAGCACCGAGTCGGGCGGATCGGTCTGGAAGTACTTCTGGTACAGCTCGGCGATCGTGCCGTCGTCCTTGAGCTCCTGCAGCGCCTGATCGACAGCGTCGACCAGCTGCGGGTTGTCCTTCGACATCGCGAACCCGTAGAGCTCGTTGGTCGGGATCTCCTCGGCGATCTCGATGCCGCCCTGCTTCTCGACCGCGTCCGCCGCCACCGGTTGATCGATGATCGACGCATCGACCTGGCCGGTGGTCACCGCGGTGATCGCGTCCGGGCCCTCGGGGAACCCGCGGACCTCCGAGGCGTCGGTCTCGTCGTTGGCGTACGTCTCCCCGGTGGTCCCGTCCTGGGCGCCGACGATCTTGCCGGCGAGATCGTCGACCGAGGTGATGTCGGAGCCCTCCGCCACGACCAGCGCCTGCTGCGCCTCGTAGTAGGGATCGGAGAAGTCGACCGTCTTCTGGCGGCCCGGGGTGATCGTCGACGCCGCCGCCGCGGTGTCGAACTGGCCGGTGGCGACGTCGCGGAAGATGGTGTCGAACGCGGTGTCCTGGTACTCCGTCGTGACCCCGAGCTGCTCGGCGATCGCGTCCATCACCTCGATGTCGTAGCCCGAGATGTTCGGCGGCTGGCCGATCTCGAACGGCGGGTACGGCGTGTCGGTGCCGACCAGGAGCGTGCCCTCGGTGATCGTCGTGACCTCGCCACCGAGGCCGAGGTGGCGGAGCTGTCGCTGTCGTCGTCGTCGCCGCCGCATCCCGCCGCGACGAAAAGGCTCATCGCCATCGCCAGAGCGGCGACGAGCACCAGAAGACGAGATCTCCTCATGGTTGCCGATCCCCTTTCTGCGTGGTGGGTAACCCTGGGCCCGTCATCCGAAACCTAGATGACTGCCGGTCGGCGCGCATCCTGACTGCCACGACCGGCGCGTCCCGAGGCCATACGCTTCGCGCCGCGATGCGGCAGCCAACGGCGCCATCCGTGGGTCGGCCGGGCGACGAGAGGGTTCCGACGGTCGTGGCGGCGGCGGCGGTGCTCGCCTCGGGAGCGGCCCTGCTCGCGCTGCAGGCCGAGCTCACATTCAGGCTCGACGACTGGGCGTTTCTGCTCTACCGGAGGTTCGCCGGGGTCGACGCCGTCCTCGACCCCCACAACGAGCACATCGTCGTCGCCCCGGTGCTGCTCTACAAGGCGCTGCTGGCCGCCTTCGGCGCCGAGTCGGCTCGGCCGTTTCAGCTCGTGGCGACGCTCGTGTTCCTGACCGGGGCGGCGCTGCTGTTCGTCTACATGCGCCGCAGGGTCGGTGGCTGGCTCGCGCTCGCGGGCCTGCTGCCGGTGCTCTTTCTGGGGAACTCCGCGGAGGACCTGCTGTGGCAGTTTCAGGTCGGCTTCCTCGGCTCGATCGCGGCGGGCATCGGCGCGCTGTTGGCGCTCGAGCGCGACGACCGCGGCGGAGACGCGCTCGCCGCCGGGCTGCTCGTCGTCGCCGTCTCGTTCTCCAGCCTCTGGCTGCCGTTCGCGGCTGCCGCGGCCGTGATCGTGGGCGCGGATCGCCGCCGTTGGCGGCGTGCGTATGTGGTCGCGGTCCCGGTTGCGGTCTACGGCCTCTGGTGGCTCGGCTGGGGCCAGGACGCGGACAGCGCCTTCTCGCCGGATCGGCTTCCGAAGCTGCCCGCCTACGTGGCCGAGGGGTTCGCGTCGAGCGTCGCCTCGTGGACCGGAATCGGGCAGGCCAGCGACGATCTCACCGTCGACAACACGCTGGTCGGCGGCGCAGCCCTGATCCTCGCGCTGGTCGGCGCGGGGTGGCGCCTTCGCTCGGGCGGGCGGCCCGGACCCCGGCTAGTCGCGGCCTGCGTCGCCGCGCTCAGCTTCTGGATCGCGGCGGGCGCCAACGCGACGCTTCCCGGACGCAGCGCCGACGCGAGCCGCTATCAGCTGCTCGGCGTCGTCTTCGGCCTGATGATCGCCGCCGAGGCGCTGCGCGGCGTCAAGCCGAGCGCCAGGATGATCGGGGTCGCGATCGCGCTGGCGCTCGCGGCGACGGCGAGCAATCTCGCCTCGCTGATCCGGATGGCGGATGGCTTCGAAGCCGGCACGCGGCTCGAGCGCGCCGATCTGGCCGCGCTGGAGCTCGCCCGCGGATCGGTCACCCCCGACTTCGAGCTCACCGAGCAGGTCGCCGAGACCAGGCTCACGGCCGGCGTCCGCGCGGAGCTCTACTTCCCGTTCGTCGATCAGTACGGATCGCCCGCGATCCCGGCCTCCGCGCTCCCGACCGCACCGGAATCGGCCCGCTCGGCAGCCGACCGTGTGCTGGCGCTGGCGCTCAGCCTCGGCGTCGAGTCCGATCCCGAACGCAGGCCCGGCGCCGGCCCGCCGCCCGAGTTGATCGACTCGGCGGGCACCGAAGCGGTCGCGCGCGGCGCCTGTCTGGCGTTGGAGCCCGGCGGAGCGGACACGATGATCGTGCGGCTGCCGGCCGGCGGCGTGCTGATCCGGGCGAGCGGCGGACCGATCGACCGAATCGGGTTGCGGAGGTTCGCCACCCGTGGGTTCCCGATCGACGCCGGCGCGCTCGCCGCCGGGATGACGGCGCGGATCGCGATCCCGCCGGACTCCGGGCCGCGCCGGTGGGAGCTCGGCCTTCGCTCGGGTTCGGCGCTCGGGGTTTGCGGCTTGCGGTGACCCGCGCCTCACTACACTTTCTGTAGCGATGCTCGAGCCGACGCTCAATCGCCCGTGCGGCGGCCGTTACGGCAACATGATCGAGGCGGTCGGCAACACCCCGCTGGTGGAGCTGCCGCGCCTCTCACCGAAGCCCGACGTCCGCATCTTCGCGAAGCTCGAGGGCCGCAACCCGACCGGCTCGGTCAAGGATCGGGTCGCGAAGGCGATGATCGAGTCGGCCGAGGCCGAGGGCGCGATCGCGCCCGGGCAGACGGTGCTCGAGCCGACATCGGGCAACACCGGGATCGCGCTGGCGATGATCTGCCGCCGCAAGGGCTATCCGTTCAAGGCGGTGATGCCCGACAACGTCACTCGCGAGCGCTCCCAGCTGCTGCGCATGTTCGGTGCCGAGATCGTCTACTCGGAGGGCGTCCAGGGCTCGAACGGCGCCGTCCAGCTGGCGCTCGAGATGGTCGAAGCCGACGGGTCCTATTACATGCCCTACCAGTACGGCAACGAGGCGAATCCCAGCGCTCACTACAGCGGCACCGCGGTCGAGATCCTCGAGGAGCTCGACGACGTCGCCGCCTTCGTCGCCGGTCTCGGCACGGGCGGCACCCTGATGGGCGTCGGGCGCCGGCTCAAGGAGCGCGACCCGGAGACGAAGATCGTCGCCGCCGAGCCGATGCAGGGCGAGCTAGTCCAGGGGCTGCGCTCGCTCGAGGACGGCTTCATCCCGCCGATCATCGATCTCGCGATCCTCGATCGCAAGATCATGGTCTCCAACCGCGACGCGATCGTCTGGACGCAGCGCCTGCTGCACGAGGAGGGCCTGTTCGCGGGCGTCTCCGCCGGCGCCGTGGCGGCGATCTGCGTGCGGATCGCGGGCGAGCTCGACGAGGGCAACGTCGTCTTCCTGGTCCCCGACGACGGCTGGAAGTACCTCTCCTCCGGCGTCTACACCACGCCGATCGAGGAGCTCGAGGGGATCGACACAACGGTTTGGTGGTAGCCGCCGGCCCACCCAGCGCGGCCTGGGTGCGCCGAATCGACTGGCCGCTGGTGGCCGTTCTGGGCGCTACCGCGGTCGGCTTGGCGGTGCGGCTCGCCGGCTTCGATCAGAGCTTGTTCGGCGACGAGACGTCGACCTTCACGGCGGTCACCTCCGCGGACAGCCCCTGGCAGGTGATCGACCTCGTCAGGTCCGATCGGACGGTGGTCGAGCTCACGCCGCCGCTCTCGTTCATGCTCTCCTGGCTCGCCGGCCAGATCGGGGACCCAACCGAGTGGATCCGGCTTCCCTCGTTGATCGCGGGCGCGCTCCTGATCCCCGGTGTCTACGTGCTGGGAGCCCGGACGATCGGCAGCACCCCGGCCGCCGCCGGGGCTGCGCTCGCGGCGCTGAGCCCGTTCCTGATCTTCTACTCACAGGAGGCTCGCTCCTACCTTCTCGCCGCCCTCGCCGTGCTGCTGTCGACGCTCGCGCTGCTGACCGCGCTCGACCGCCGCACGCTCGGCTGGTGGGCGGCTTACGCCGTCGCCGCCTGCGCGGCCGTCTACACGAGCTACACGGTGGTGTTCGCGTTGCTGGCCCAGTTCCTGTGGGCGCTGTGGACGTATCGCGATGCCTGGCGCCAGCTCGTCGGCGCCAGCTTCGTGGCCGCGCTCGGGTTCCTGCCGTGGCTCGGGGAGTTCTTCGACGACGGTCGCTCGCCGTTCAACTACCTGCCCGTGGTCCACCCGTTGACGTTCGGCAACGCTTCCTCGGACCTCGTCGAGTCGATGATCGGCAGCCCGACGGGCGGCAGGGGGGAGGTGCCGGGCACCGTAGCCTGCGTGCTGATCGCCGGCGGCGCCGCCGTGGCGCTTGCCGCGCTGGCCCTCGACCGCTCCGCGAGGACGTCGTTGCGTGGCGAACCCGACACCGGTCGGCGGCTTTGGTTGCTCGTCGCGCTCGCGGCGGCCTGTCCGGTCGGGTTGGTCTGCTGGAGTCTCGCGGGCACCACGATCATGGACGCGCGCAACCTGATGCCCTCGGTGCCGCCCGCCCTGCTGCTCTTTGGGGCGCTCATCTGCGCCCCGCGGATGCCCGTCCGAGCAGTGGTCGTCGGGCTGGTGCTGGCCGGGTTCGCGATCGGGGCGATCGCGACCGTGCAGCCCGCCAACGAGCGACCGCCGTTCGCCGACGCGGCGCGGTTCGCGCTCGACCGCCTGCAGCCGGGCGACCCGATCTACGCGGTCGAGAACGCTGACTACAAGGGTCTCGAGGGCCCACTCGAGCGGTATCTGCGACCGTACGTTCCCGATGCGGACCTGCGCGACGCGGCCGCCTCGGCCCCCGAGCCGTTGCCCGCTGACGTCGATCGCCTCGCCCTGGTCTCGTGGAAGGCCGGCTCGTTGCCGGGCGTGACCGGCGTGCAGCCGACGGCGCCCCCGATTTCGGATCGCTTCTCGGAAGTCGCGTCGGTGAGCCTCGAGGGATGGCTCGACATCGACGTGCGAGTCTTCGAGGCCGGCGAGTGAGCTTCTCGATCGCCGGACGCGCTCCGATCTGTGAAACTGCGCCGCCGTGTCATCGGCTCGCACAGGCTGCTGATCGTGGCAAGGGTGCTGATCGTCGGGGGCGCCGGCTACATCGGCGGCTGGCTGACCGACCGAGCCCTGGAGGCCGGCCACGAGGTCCGTGTGTACGACTTGCTGCTCTACGAGGACCGCTACCTCAAGGACGTCGACTTCTGCGCCGGTGACGTCCTGGACCCCGAGCGACTCACTCCGCATCTGAGGTGGGCCGACACGGTCGTCTGGCTGGCGGCCGTGGTCGGCGATCCTGCCTGCGCCCTGGACACCTCACTGACGCGAAAGATCAACGTCGAGTCGGTTCGCTGGCTGTGCGAGGGCTTCGACGGCCGGATCATCTTCCCCTCGACCTGCTCGGTCTACGGGGCGCAGGACGAGATGCTCGACGAGCGGAGCCCGACGGCGCCGCTTTCGCTGTACGCGGAGACCAAGCTCGAGAGCGAGCGGCTGATCATCGAGCGCCGGCCCGAGAGCCTCATCCTCCGGCTCGCCACGCTCGCCGGGATGGGGGACACCTACTCGCGAATCCGCCTCGACCTCGTCGTCAACCTGCTGGTCATCAGGGCGCAGTTGGTCGGCGAGCTGCAGGTGTTCGGTGGCGAGCAGTACCGCCCCCTGCTGCACGTCCGCGACGTCGCCACGGCAATCGTCCCCCACCTCACCTCAGATGCCGCCGGGATCTACAACCTGGGCGCCGAGAACTCCACCATCATCGGCGTCGCCGAGCGCATCGTCGCTCGCCTGGGCGACGCGGAGATCAAGCGGATCGAGTCCCCGTTCCAGGACACGCGCAACTACCGCGTCTCCTTCGATCGCGCGCACGCCGAGCTCGGGTTCGATCCGGCGCATCGGATCGAGGACGCGATCGACGAGATCTCCGCGCTGATCGCCGCCGGCCGGGTCAAGGACTTCAGCCTCGCTGCGTTCTCGAACCTCGAGGCGTTGCGTCCCTACCTGCAGCCGGAGGCGATCCCGCTCGGCCGCGAGATTCGGCCCTCGCACAGCCTCGCCCGTCATGCCGACCCACGAGGGCTGGCGCTCCCGATGAGCGCGCCGAGGCTGATCGCGGGAGGCTGCGCCGCCGACGATCGCGGCAGGGTCTACTTCGCCAACGACTTCGACCTCGCCGGCTGCCGGCGCATGTACATGACGGAGAACTTCGCCGCCGGGACGGTCGGGCCTGGCACGCCCACCGCCACGAGCGCAAGTGGGTGATCGCGGTCAGCGGCGCGGCGCTCGTCTGCTGCGTGGAGATCGACGATTGGGATTCTCCCTCGCCGGACCTGGAGGTCCATCGCTTCACCCTCGACGCCGCCAGCCCCTCGGTGCTCGAGGTTCCGGCCGGATACGCGAACGGCGCGATGTCGCTGACCGCCAACGCGAAGCTGCTCTTCCTCTCCGATGCCACCCTCGACGAGTCGCTCTCCGACGACGTCCGATTCCCGGCGCGTCTCTGGGATCCCTGGGACGTCCCCGAGCGGTGAGCGTCGAGACCTCGATCGTCGTCCCGACACTCGACCACGCGGTCACCCTGGGCGCGACCCTCGAGCGCCTCAACCGCGTCGTCGCCGCCAGCGGCGCGGCGGCGGAGGTGCTCGTGGTCGACGCGGGCAGTCGGGATGGCACGCTCGAGGTTGCCGCCGAGTTCGCCGACCGCTATCCGCTGCTGCACGTGCGGCTTCTCGTCCAGGAGCGGGGGCGCAGCGGATTCGGCTCGGTGCTGCGGCTCGGGATGGCGTATGCGACCGGGCGCTTCGTGGTCGTCGTGATGCCCGACGCGCGCGATCCGCTCGAGCTGATCCCGAAGATGCTCGCCGAGCTGCGCTCTGGCTGCCATCTGGTGCTCTGCTCGCGGTACGAGGGCGGCGCCCTCGCCGCCGGCGTGCCGCGGCGATTCGCGCTTTACCAGGCGATCTACCGTCGCGCCGTGCGTCTGTTGCTCGGGCTCGACATCCCCGACAGCACGTATGGCTTTCGCGCCTTCAGCCGCACCTTCGTGCAGGCGCTCGGGATCACGGGCCGGCGCTTCTCGGTCTGCTCGGAGATCACCTTCAAGGTGATCCTGGCGGGCGGCAGGACGGTCCGCGTCCAGGGGGCGCAGAGCGGGCCGATGCTTCAGGACCAGTCGCGCTTCACGCTCGGCAGTGAGCTGGCCGGCTACGCCGGAACGCTGCTGCGGGCGAGCTTGCACCGGGCCGGACTGCGCTGGTTCTAGCCTCGTCGACGGCGGTCAGGCGATCCTCATCTCCGGGAGCGGGACGATCCAGAAGCCCTTGTAGTCGGGCTCGTTGGCGCGGATCGCGTCGAGGTAGTTCCACGCCGATGCAAACACGTAGTCCGGGCGCGCTTCGCGAAACCGCTCGGGGCTGACGATCGGGGTGTGCGTGCCGGGCATCAGCTTGCCGGCGCGAAGTGGCGAGGCGTCGACGACCGCCTCCAGGTAGTCCATCTCGCAGGCGTTGACCCACATCGTCGCCTTGCCGGCGGCGCCGTAGGCCCAGATCGAGGACCCGTCCGCGAGCCGGCGCATGGTCTCGCCGAAGACCTCGATGCTGCGCCTGCTGCGAGTCGGCGAAGCGCCGCCAGGTGGCCGCCTCGTTGAGACCCTTGTCGCGCTCGGACGCCGCCATCTCCGCCACCGCCGGTGATCTCTCGCGCGCGCCGGCGCGAGCGGCGGCAAGGCGCAGCGAGCCGCCGTGCATCGGTACCCACTCGGCATCGACGGGCTCGAACCCGAATCGCGCCAGCAGCCTCGACACGCGTTCCCAGCGAATAGAAGGTCAGGTGCTCGTGGTAGAGCGTGTCCCACTGCAGCTGGTCGAGCAGGTCGCCGGCGTACATCACCTCCAGGCAGAGCACGCCGTCGGGCGCGAGGACGGCATCGGCGGCCTCGAGCAGGGCGCCCGGATCGGCGTTGTGGGCGAACACGTTCGAGCCGGTGACGAGGTCGACCGGGCCGCCCGCGCGTTCGATCAGCTCAGGGGCCAGCTCCACCGAGAAGGCCCCGGTGATCACGTCGAGTCCACGCTCGCGGGCGATCGCGGTGATGTTCGGCGCCAGGTCGACGCCGACGGCGTGGATCCCAAGCCCGCCGAGCGCCTCGACCAGGGTGCCGTCGTTGGCGCCGAACTCGATCGCCGACCCCGGCGAGAAGTGCGTCGGCGATCCACCCCGCGTAGGACTCGAAGTGGCGCACCAGCGCCGGGATCGTCCCGGTCGCGAACGAGTAGTCGCCGAACAGGATCGAGGGGTCGACGGGTTCAGTGATCTGGACCAGGCCGCAGGCGCCGCAGACGCTGATCGCCAACGGATAGCGCTGCTCGGCCGGGATCTCCTCGGGGCCGGCGAGAAAGCCGCCGGCCAGCGGCAGCTCGCCGAGGTCGAGGAACTTTTCGACGGCATCACTCCCGCAGCCGCGACAGCTCTCGCTCAAGCTCCTCTCCTCAGTGACCGGCGCGCGCGGCGACCGAGCGCGCGCATCGGGTATCGCAGATAGGCCCGGATCTGGCGCGGACTGTAGGCGAAAGCGGTCGGGCGCTGCTCGTCGGTCCGCGAGCGCAGAACGGTCGCGAACTCGACCGGCTCGACGCCGGTTCGAAGGGCCCAGTCGAGCTCCTCGACTATCACCGCGAAGCCGGTCTCGCGCGTCGGCCAGGAGGCCAGCAGCGACGTTCGCCCGGCGCGAAAGCCATTGGTCACGTCCCGCACCCCGCCACCGAACAGCGCCCTACCGACCGCGTTGCCGGCCACGGAGACGATCCGCCTCCGCCAGGGCACGCCCTCCATCCGCCCGCCGGGAACGAAGCGCGAGGCCTTGATGTAGTCGTGACCCTCGGCTGCGAGCCGGCCGATCCGCAGCAGGTCCGTGGGCGGGTTCGTGCGGTCGGAGTCGATGAAGGCGACGTAGTCGAGCCCGAGCTCCAGCGCCTTGGCGACGCCGGTGCGAAGCGCCGCGCCATAGCCCGAGTTGTGGTGGTGATGCACGACGACGATGCCCTCGAGCTCGATCGCGAGCCGATCCAGGAGCTCGGCGCTGCCGTCGGAGCTGCCGTCGTCGACGGCGATCACGACGGCGACTCCGGGATAATCGGCGGCGACCCCAGCGATCTCGCGCAGCGCTGCCCCGACCGTCGCCGCTTCGTCATAGACGGGAACGACGACCCCAAGCGACGGGTCGCGGCGGCCCCTTGCGCCGGCCGCGCTCAAGGCGCCGGCAGACCGTCCTCGCGATAGGAGCGCGATACGTCGATGTGCGAGTCCTCGGCTCGGTGGCCGCGGATCGTGTCGCCCGTTACGCGCTCGACAAGGTCGGCGACCAGCCGCTCCGAGGCGCGGCCGTCGCCGAGCCCGTGATCGAACGCCCGTCCGTGGAGGGCCTCGAGCTTGGCGAACACCTCCTCGGCGGGGTAGTCCTCGGGCCGAGCAGGGTCGAACTTGACGCTCGAGCTGCAGTCGTAGACCTGGGGGCGCTCGGTGGCCTTGCGGATCTGCAGCGACGGCACCCCCAGCACGGCTGTCTCCTCGACGACCGTGCCCGAGTCGGTCAGCGCCCCGCGTGAGCTGACGAGCAGGGCGAGAAGCTCGCGGTAGCCGATCGGGTCGACCATGGTCACGTTCGCCGGCAGCTCGAGGCCGAAGTCGGCGAGGCGCTTCTGGGTCCGGTAGCTGGCCGTGAAGTACACCGGCCAGCGGCTGTGACCGATCAGCTCCAGGATCGCGGCGAGCGGCTCGGGGCTCTCGACGCTCTCGCGCCGGTGGCAGGTCATCAGGAAGTAGCCGTCGCGCTCGAGCCCTCGCTCGGCGAAGAACTCATCCGAGGCGTAGGCGCGGTACTCGTCCTCGCGGGCGAAGTAGTAGTGCTCGAGCACGTCGACGATCAGGTTCTGGATCACGACGATGTTGCGCGGGTTGAGGCCCTCGCGCACCCCCTGCTGCTTGTACTCGTCGAAGTACGTGTAGACGACGTCGGAGAGGTGGTCGATCACCGTCCGATACTTCTCCTCGGGCATTCGCCAGTCGTAGGAGCGCATGCAGCCCTCGATGTGGACGATCGGGACGTTGAGCTGCCCGGCGGCGATCGAGCCCATGACCGTGTTCGTGTCACCGAGGAAGACGGCGACGTCCGGGCGCTCCGCGGCGAGCACCTGCGAGAGCCTGCTGATCACCGATCCAACGACCTCCGCGTCCGTGCTCCCGGTGGCCCCGAGCTCGATGTCGGGGGCGGGCAGGCCGAGGTCGCGGATGAAGACGTCCTTGAGGTTGTCGGCGTAGTGCTGGCCCGACCAGCAGAACGTGAACCGGATCTCCCCGGCGGCGGCGCGCTGCTTGAGCATGTGCAGGATCCGGCTGGCGCGGATCAGGTCGGGGCGGATCCCCAGGGTGAGCATCACGTGGCGCACCGGCTGGGGCACTCTAGTGGCCGCCACGGGCGCGTGAGATCGCGAACTCGCGCAGCATCTCGGCGATCCCGGGAGCTCTCGGGTAGCCGGCCTCACGCCACAGCTCGCCGATCAGCGCGGGATGACGCGTCGCGAGCCGCAGGTCGATCGGCTGCGGGGCGAGGGTCGGCGTCACCTTCACGTCCTCGCGTCCGAAGGCGGCGAGCGCCCGCTCCAGCAGCTCGGACTTCGTCACCGAGTCCGCGGGGATCGGGTGCAGGGTCCGCGGCCGGTCGGCGTCGCCGGCCGAGACCAAGGCCGCGCAGAGCCGCGCCAGATGCACCGAGGTGAGCCCGTTCCAGAGGTGGTTGGTGTAGCCGTCGATGCGGGCGCCCCGCGGTTGTGAGAGGGCCCAGCCCAGGAGCGAGCGCGGCTCGCCCGGGTCGATGCCGACGATCGAGCAGCGCACGTTGACGACGTGCGGCGCGCTCACCTCCCCGGCCGCCTTGGCAGAGCCGTAGACGTCGCCGGCGTCAGGGCGGCTGTCCTCGTAGTAGGGCGCGGCGTCACCCGCGAACACGGCGTCGGTGCTGAAGTGGACGACGCGTTTGCCGAGCGCCCCCGCCAGCTCGGCGAGTCGATGGGGGAACTCGGCGTTGACCGCCCGCGCCGCCGCGACGCTGTCGAGGTCTGACTCGTCGATACGCGAACGGAGCACCCCCACCGCGTTCAGCACCCAACCGGCGTCACTTCGCGCAAGGACCGCCTCCAGGTCGCCTTCGCGGACGTCGAGCCCGTCGATCGACCGAGAGACCGGCTCGACCTCGATCCGCGAGTCGGCTTCGAGGACGGCGGTCAGCGCCCCGCCGAGCATTCCCGAGGCGCCGAGGACTTGAACACCGGTCATCGCGGAGCGTGACCATACCCGCGGTGGGCCCGGTCGGATCAAGCCTGGTCTCGGGCCGGCCTCCGGCTCGGCCTCGGGGCCGCCGGACGCGGATTAGATTACCCGCCGTGGCGAGCGAGGTGGGAACCGCCGGCTCCGGTCGAGCGGCTGTGCGCGGTGCAGGGGTCGGCCGGCGGCGAGCACCCGGCCGTGTGGCTGTTCGCGGCCGCGTCGCTGACCTCCCTGGTGGTGCTGGCGGCGATGGCGCCGCAGCTCACGTTCGTGCTCGACGACTGGGAAATCCTCCAGTTGCGCGTCGACCCCAGCTGGCACGCGGTGATGGCGCCGCACAACGAGCACATCTCGATCGCGCCGGTGCTGATCTATGAGGCGCTGCTGCACAGCTTCGGGATGGAATCGTCGACGCCGTTCCGCATCGTGGCGACGCTCGCCTTCCTGGCGGGGGTGGTGCTGCTGTTCATCTGGGTCCGCCGTCGCGTCGGCGACTGGCTGGCGCTCGCCGGGACCCTGCCGCTGCTGTTCTTCGGCGCCGGCGCCGAGGACTTGCTGTTCCCGTTCCAGATCGGCTACTTCGGCTCGCTCGGCTTCGGGATCGCGGCGCTGCTGGCGCTGGAGCGCGACGATCGGCTCGGCGACCGGCTCGCGTGCGGGGCCTTGGTCGCCGGGCTGACGTTCTCGAGCGTCGGGCTGCCGTTTCTGGTCGCCGGCGCCGTCTGCGTGGGCTGGGACCGGCGCCGATGGCGCCGAGCCTACGTGGTCGTCGTCCCGGCGGCGCTCTACGCCCTCTGGTGGCTGGGGTGGGGCAGCGAGGCGGATAGCCATCTCGCGGCGAGCAGCGTGGCGACCAGCGCCAGCTACATCCTCGACGGCTTCGGGTCGAGCCTCGCGTCGCTGCTCGGGCTCGGCGCCGCGCGAGAGGACGTCGAGATCTCCGCGCTCGACTGGGGCCGTCCGCTGCTGGTCGCCGCCGTCGCGCTCGCGATCCTGCGCCTGATCCGCGGCCCGCGCCCGTCGCGCTGGCTGTGGATCGTGCTCGCGCTGACGCTCGCCTACTGGTTCTTGGCGGCCGCGAGCGCCTACTTCGACGCCCGCGCCCCGACCGTGGGCCGTTACCAGTACGTCGGCGCGGTGTTCCTGGTGATGCTGGGCGCCGAGCTGCTGCGGGGCGTGAGCTTGCGGCCGGCGGCGATCGGCGCGGTGTTCGCGGCGGTCGCGATCGCGCTCGCCGGCAACCTCGCGACGCTCATCGACACGTATCGATCGCTGCGTTCGACCTCGGAGATCGTGCGAGCCGATCTCACCGCGCTCGAGCTTGCGCGCGGGCTCGTGCCCCCGGAGTTCCAGATCACCGGCGACAACGGCGGAACCGAGTTCGTCGGCGTGCAGGCCCGGTTCTACTTCCCGGCCATCGACGAGGTCGGCTCGCCCGCCTATTCCGAGGACGAGCTGCGGGCGGCGCCCGAGCACGCGCGCTCGAGCGCCGACAAGGTATCCGCCGCCGCCCTCGGCCTCGACAGCGAGCCGGTTGTGAGGCCCGCGGCGCCGTCCGGCCCGCAGCCGAACTTGGTCGGTCCGCCGGGCGCCACGGCGCGCCCCGAAGCCGCATGCCTGCGCGTCGAGCCGTCGCGATCGGGCGAAGCGGTTCTCTCGCTTCCCCGCGGCGGTGCGGTGGTCAGCGCCGGGCGTCGATCCGGCGCGGCGCTGGCCCTGCGGCGCTTCGCCACCGAGAGCTTCCCGATCGCGGCCGGTGAGGTCGGGGCGGGGGACTCCACGGAGCTACGGATACCGGTCGACGCCGCGGCTGCAACCGTGGCAGCTCGAGGTGGTGTCACGGGATCCGGTGACCGTCTGCGGGCTCGGATCGGGTTCCGGATGAGCGTTGCAATCAGGCAGCGTCCGGCGCTCGCGCTGTTCGCGGTGGCGCTGGTCGCCTCGGCGACGATGCTGGTCGTCTTCGCGACCCAGCTCACCTTCCTGCTCGACGACTGGGCCTTCCTCCAATACCGCGCCGACCCCAGCTGGCACGCGGTGATGGCGCCGCACAACGAGCACATCTCGATCGCGCCGGTGCTGATCTATGAGGCGCTGCTGCACAGCTTCGGGATGGAATCGTCGACGCCGTTCCGCATCGTGGCGACGCTCGCCTTCCTGGCGGGGGTGGTGCTGCTGTTCATCTGGGTCCGCCGTCGCGTCGGCGACTGGCTGGCGCTCGCCGGGACCCTGCCGCTGCTGTTCTTCGGCGCCGGCGCCGAGGACTTGCTGTTCCCGTTCCAGATCGGCTACTTCGGCTCGCTCGGCTTCGGGATCGCGGCGCTGCTGGCGCTGGAGCGCGACGATCGGCTCGGCGACCGGCTCGCGTGTGGGGCGCTTGGTCGCCGGGCTGACGTTCTCGAGCGTCGGGCTGCCGTTTCTGGTCGCCGGCGCCGTCTGCGTGGGCTGGGACCGGCGCCGATGGCGCCGAGCCTACGTGGTCGTCGTCCCGGCGGCGCTCTACGCCCTCTGGTGGCTGGGGTGGGGCAGCGAGGCGGAGAGCCATCTGACGCTGCACAACATCGCCACGAGCCCGACCTACATCCTGGACGGAGTCGCCTCGAGCCTGTCGTCGCTCATCGGCCTCGCGTCGGCCCGAACGGACGCGCCGATCTCCGCGCTCGACTGGGGCCGTCCGCTGCTGGTCGCCGCCGTCGCGCTCGCGATCCTGCGCCTGATCCGCGGCCCGCGCCCGTCGCGCTGGCTGTGGATCGTGCTCGCGCTGACGCTCGCCTACTGGTTCTTGGCGGCCGCGAGCGCCTACTTCGACGCCCGCGCCCCGACCGCTGGCCGTTACCAGTACGTCGGCGCGATCCTCGTCCTGATGCTCGCCGCGGAGCTGCTCCGCGGCGTGCGGCGATCGCCGGCGCTGGTGGCCGCGGCGATCGTCTTCGTCGCGGTGTCGCTGGGAGGGAACCTCAACCTGATGCGGATCGACTACGAGACGAGGAAGGCGACCTCGGAGCTCGAGCGGGCCGACCTCGCGGCGCTCGAGCTGGCGCGCGATGTCGTCGCGCCGGAATTCCAAATCACCGAGCAGAACGGAGACACCGCGTTCGTGGGCGTGATTGCGCGGCGACTTCCTGCCGATCGCCGATCGATTCGGGTCGCCCGCCTACACGCCCGACGAGCTCGCGAGCGCGCCGGAGGCGGCGCGGGTCGCGGCCGACAAGGTGTTCGCGAGCGCCCTGGGGCTGACCCTTTCCCCGGTGGGCGTCACGGACCGACGGAGGCGGATCGCCACCGGGGCGGCCTGCGCCTCCGGCGTCGACCGGCGCCGGTCCTTGCAACCGGGTACCCGCGGAGGGCTCGGGCGCGGTGGTCGAGCTGCCACCCGGCGGAGTCCTCGCGACAGCCGGAGCTCGGCCCGCGAGGCTGTCGCTGCGTCGCTATGCGACCGAGGAGTTCCCGGTCACGGTCGGTGCCGTGCCCGCGCGCCGCAGCGCCGAGCTGCGGATCCCGACCGACCGCTCGACCGAGCCCTGGGAGCTCGCGATCCGGTGCCGGCACTGCGACGACGCTCTGCGGCCTTCCCAGAGGAGCGGAGCGATGAGCGTGCCCGCCGATCGCCGCCGCGCGCAGCGGGCGTCCGGCGGCGCCGTGACGAAGACGCGGATGGCCCTTGCCGGCCTCGCGCTCGCGGCGGTAGCCGGGGCGCTGGCGGTGATCGCCTACAAGGCGAGCTTCAGCGTCATCAACCTGGTCGACGACGACGGCTACGTGATCGTCTCGCTGCGGCTGTTCGACCAGGGGGGAGCACTGTATTCCGACGTCTACAGCCAGTACGGACCGGGGCTGTTCACGTTCCTCGGCGGCGCCCTGCACCTGCTCGGGATCGACCTGATGAGCGACGGCTCGCACTGGATAAACCTCGGTTTCTGGATCGGGTCGACGCTGCTGGCCGGGCTCGCCGTGCTGCGCCTCACCGGCAGCTTCCCGGTCGCCCTCGCCGGGCTGCTCGTCACCTTCCTGGTCCTACAGGCGGACGCCTACGAGCCGCTGCATCCCGGGGCGATGATCGGCTTCTGTCTGATCGCGATCGTCGCCGTGGCCGCCTTCGTCTACGAGCCGAAGCCGAAGCCGGCGATGGCCTTGCTCGGCGCCCTCGCGATGACGGTCGCCTCGGTCAAGATCAACGTCGGCGGCTTCGCGTTCGCCTCGATCCTGTTCGCGTGGGCGGTCACGACGCCGCTGTCCGCGCGTTGGGCCTGGGTCCGAATCGCGGCGTCAGCCGCCTTCGTCGTGCTGCCGTTCGCGCTCCTCACGGGCCGGCTCGACGACACCAATACGCTGCGCTTCGCGGCGATCGTGGCCGCCGCGGGGGCGGCGCTCGCGGTTATCGCGCTCGCCCGACCGCCCGCCGGCGACGGTGCCTCTGGGCGCCTCGCCTGGCTCGGGATCGGCGCCGGCGCGGTCGCCCTCCTGGTCTGCGCGGTGCCGCTCGCGACCGGCACCAGCCCCGGCGACCTGATCGACGGCTGGGTCGTCCAGCCCTCCCATACCCCTGGGCTTCAGTTCGGGTTCCTGCGGCTGGACGCGCTCGGGCTGATCTGGGCGACGGTCGGCCTCGAGGCGGCGGTCGTCTGCGCCTACGGGATCGCCAACGGCGCCGCGGTGCGCGATCCGCGGTGGCGGCTCGCCGTCGGCGCCGGAAGGGTCCTGCTCGGCGTGGCGATTCTGGTCTCGCTCGCCGATGGCCGCGTCTTCGATCCGTTCGACGATCTGACCCGGCCGTTCGTGGTCGCGGGCCCGTTCGCCTGGGTCGCGGTGCTGGCCCCGCCGAGCTCGCGGTTGCAGGCGGGGTTCATCCGCATGTTGGTGGTGGCGCTCGCGGTGCTTCAGCCGCTGCACGCGTTTCCGGTTCCGGGAACCCAGCTGGCCTGGGGCCAGGTCCTGTTCGTGGTCGTCGCCTGCCTGTGCCTGGCCGACGGCGCCGGCGAGCTCGCCTCCTCCGAGCTCGTGGACCGCTCCAGGCGTGCGCTCGCCAACGTGCTCGCCGCCGCCGGGGTGCTCGGGCTGGTCGGCTGGGTGGCGCTCGGCCCGTTGCAGAGCTACGGTGACCTCGCCTCGGGGGCGTATGGCTCCCGCGTGCCGCTCGACCTGCCCGGCGCCTCCCGGGTGCGCGGCTCGCCGGATCAGGTCGCGAACCTGCACGCGCTCGTCGACGGCCTTCGCGAGCGTTGCGAGACGTTCCTGACCTTGCCAGGCCTCAACAGCCTCTACCTCTACACCGGCGAACCGCCCCCCGCCGCGCTGAACGGCCCGTGGACGTACTTCTTCGACGATCACGATCAGCGCGCCGTGGTCGAGCGCGTGCGGAACATCGACCGCCTCTGCGTGGTCGAGAACCGCCGGCTGCAGCACTTCTGGGCCGGCTTCTCCGGGAAGGTCGAGCCGCGGCCGCTGGTCGACTACATCGACCGCAACTTCGAGCCCACGAGCGACTTCGACGGCTACCTGCTGCTGGAGCGCAAGAGCCGAGGCGGCTAGCGGCCCCCGGCACGGTAGTCGCCCCGGCTCAGGTGGTGCTCGAGAAAGACGTAGAGGACGATGAACAGGTAGCGGCTGCCCATCTCCTGGATCGCGAGCTTGCTCTCCCCCGAGGTGCGGTTGCGCCAGGTGATCGGGATCACCTTGAAGCTGTGTCCGCGGACGATCGCCTTCAATGGCAGCTCGACGGTGAGGTTGAAGTGATGCGAGAGCAGCGGCTGGACCGTGTCGATCACCTCGCGGCGGTAGGCCTTGAAGGCGTTGGTGGTGTCGTTGTATCCGTGGCGGAAGAGGATCTGGATGAACCAGTTCGCGAGCCGATTCAGCATCAGCTTCGTGCGCGGGTAGTCGTCGACCGAACCGGGGACGAGGAAGCGCGACCCGAAGGCGCAGTCGTAGCCCGCTTCGAGCACCGCGTGGTAGCGGACCAGGTCCTGGGGGCTGTCGGAGCCGTCGGCCATCATCACCGCCACGGCATCGCCCTCGAAGCGTTCGAGGCCGGTGCGAACGGTGAACCCGAAGCCGCGTGGGTGGCGGGAAGGGATGCAGCGAATCCCCGGGTGCTCGGCGGCAATCGTCTCGACCACCGCCGGCGTGCCGTCGGAGCTGGCGTCGTCGACGACCAGGATCTCGTGCTCGATCCGGGCACCCCCGAGGGCCTCCGCCGTCGCGCGCAGGGTGTCGGCGAGCGAGCTGGCCTCGTTGTGGGCGGGGATGACGACGGAGAGCTTCAAAATCCCAGGGAGGACGCGACCGCGTCCTCGTTGTCGATGAGCCAGGAATGCAGGTCGGCGAGCACGTCCTCGGCGCTTCGGCGCGGGCGCCACTCGGTGCGCTCCAAGAGCGCCGAGCAGTCGGAGATGTATAACGGAACGTCCCCGGGCCGGTTGGAGAGCACCGGCTCGATCGGCACCTCGTTGCCGGTCAGCTCGCGGCAGATCGCGGTCGTCTCGGCGAGCGAGAGGCTGACCTCGCGACCGCCGCCGACGTTGCCCAAGAAGCCGTTCCAGCCCGCGGGGTCGAGGAGTTGCAGCTCGACCAGATCCACGAGGTCGGCGATGTGCAGCAGGTCGCGGACCTGCTTGCCGGCGCCGCCGTGGCCGATGTAGGTCAGCGGCCTGCCGAAGTGATGATGAAAGAGCCAGAAGGCGAACACGCCCTGATCGACCTTGCCCATCTGCCACGGGCCGGCGATCACGCCGCAGCGGTTGATGGCCGTCGGGAGCTCGAAGTTCGCGGCGTACTCGACCGCCAGCAGCTCGGCGGCGAGCTTGGTAGCGCCGTAGAGCGTCCGCGGCCCGTCGAGCGGGAAGCGCTCGGAGATCCCGGCCGGCGAGGCGCCAGGCAGCGGCTGGCGGTCGGCGAGCTCGAGCCGCGTCTCCGTCTCCTCGAAGCTGAGCTCCGAGAGCGCCGCGTACGGGTAGACGCGGCTCGTCGACAAGAAGACGAACTGCGCGCCGTGGCCACGGGCGAGCTCGAGGCAGTTGTAGGCGCCGACCAGGTTGGTCTCGAACGGATAGCCGGTGTCGCCGCTCATCCCAACCAGCGCCGAGGGCTCGGCCGAGCACTCGACCAGGGCGTCGAATGCCGGTAGCTCGGCGAGCGCGTCCCGGTCGCGGACGTCCGCGCGGATGAACGTGACGCCCGCCCGCGCGAGTCGCGGCAGGTTGAGCTCAGAGCCGCGTCGGTGGAGGTTGTCGAGGGCGATCAGCTCCCAGTCGTGATGGCGCTCGGCGAGCGCGATCGCGAGGTTGGCGCCGACGAAGCCGGCGCCCCCGGTTACCACGAGACGGTTCACGACCGGGGCAGGCTAGCGTTCGGCCTAACGCCGAGAGGATGCAACGCCTTCGCTAGCTGGGCGGCCCGAGCCGAGGCCGCGGGCCGCCGCCCGGGCTCTCGCACGCCCGCCTGACCGCCTCCAGCTCGGCCGGGTCCGGGGGCTTGAGCGACAGCCGATCGCCGGCCTCGGTGCCGTAGTAACAGGCGATCGCGGGGACCGCGAACGGATCCTTGGAGGCGGTCAGCCGCGCCAACAGCTCCCAGTCGCCGAGGTTCGTGAGGCTCTCGTCGAAGCGCGCCTGCTCGAGGCCTGCGCGGTGCGCGATCGCCGACATGTCCGCCGGGTTCGCTTCCGCGAGGCGCCCGCGGTCGAAGCGGTTGAGCACGAGCCCGGGCGACCCCCGGCGATCGGGATCGTTGAGGCGCTCGACGTCGTCGATCACGTAGGCGCCGAAGACGACGTCGGCGTCCTGGGCGCGCTCGAACGCCCAGACGACCGTCCGCAGCCAGCCCGGATCCATCAGGTTGTCGTCGTCGAGGTAGGCGATCAACTCCCCGCGGGCGACGCTCAGAGCGGTGTTGCGGGCGGCGCAGAGGCCGCCGTGCTCGCGGCGAAGGAGGCGAATGCGCTCGTCGCCCAGCCGCTCGACGACCGCGGCGGTGTCGTCGGTGCCGCCATCGTCGACGACCACCAGCTCCCAGTTCGGATAGGTCTGCTCGCGCACCGACTCGAGCGCGCGCGACAGGATCGCGGCGCGATTTCGCGTCGGCATGATCACCGAGACGAGCGGCGCTCGGGCGAGCTCGGCACGGGCCGCGACAGCCATCACGGCCGGGACCCGGGCCCGCAGCTCGAGCGTCTGCAGGCGACCGTCGACCGAGCTCTGCCACTCGCCGCGCTGCCGGGCGCGTTCCCTTGCGCCGGAGTCGAGGCGCTCGATCGACTCGGCGGCATCGCCGAGCGCGCGCCGGACGTCGGCCAGCTCCGCCTCCGCGGCTTCGAGGCGGCGAGCCGCGTCGTCGGCCCCGACCATCCGGCGAAGCCCTGCCCGGACCCTTTCTCTCATCGGCCAGCAGGGTACTCAGCGACGGGATGGCGTCGGTGATCGAGTCGGTGATCGCGTTAGCCTCGCCGGTGTGTCGGCGAGCAGCACCTTCGAGCGTGTCGCGGAGCGCGTGACGGCTCTGTCTCGCGACTTCGAGCCCCCGAGCTTCGCCCACGTGCCCGACCCCGACGCGGCGCTGTTCCTGTGCGCGATCGACCACAAGACCGGCTACCGGGCACCGCATCGGGTGGACGGCCAGGGCCCGTTCGAGGGCAGTGAGCTGATGTGGGCGGTGGCGCTTCGGGCCGCCGGTCGTCGACCCGGGCTGCTGCGCGCCGCGGCCCTGGTCGGGGCCGGCGGGGAGTGTGTGGAGGAGATCTTCCGAGTCGACGAGGAGACCGTCGCCGACCCTGAGCGCCGCGCGGCCCTGTGGCGCGACCTCGCTCGCGGGCTCGAGCGCGACTACGACGGCCGCGCCGCGCGCCTGATCGAGGCCGCCGGCGGTCGTCTCGCCGGACCGGACGGGCTGCTCGCCCGGCTCGCCGCCTTCGTCGCCTACTCCGACCCACTCGCCAAGAAGGCGCAGCTCTACGCGAAGATCTGCGAGCGGCGCGGATGGCTGGAGGTCGTCGACCCGGCCGCTTGGCAGGTCTCCTCCGACAACGTCCTGATGCGCCTGGCGCTGCGCTGCGGCCTCGTCGATCCGGGCGCGCTCGGCGAGGTGAGGGCCGCCACCCGCGACGCGTTCAAGCGCCTCGCCCTGGCGACCGGGATCTCGCCGCCGGTGCTCGACGACCTGCTCTGGGAGCTCGGCCGCGACGACCCCGACCTGCTCGGGACCGAGGGCGGCGATCTGCGCGAGCCGCCTCGCGACCCCGTCTCGGCGTGGTACTGAGACGCCGGCCCGACCAGCGGCTCGACCGCTTGCCCTCCTCGAGTCGGTCAGACGCTAGCCTCGCCGCATGCGCCTCGAGCGAGCGATCTACGACGAGATGGTCGCCCACGCGCGTGCCGAGGTGCCGAACGAGAGCTGCGGGATGCTGGCGGCCTCCGACGGGCGATTGACCGCCTTCTTCCCCGCCGCGAACGAGTTCGCGAGCCCGATGCGGTTCCGGATCGACGCCGCCGATCAGATCCGGATCTACAACGCGATCGACGAGCGCGGGGAGGAGGTCGCGATCTTCCACTCGCACCCGAATACCGAGGCCCGTCCGTCACAGACCGACATCAACCTCGCGGGCGACTGGCCGGGCGCGGTCTGGGTGATCTGCTCGCTCGCCGACGCCGAGCCCGTGGTGCGCGCGTTCGAGATCGCCGGTGACGAGGTCGAGGAGGTCGATCTCGTTGTCGAGTGAGGGCGATCGCGGTCCGGTCGAGCCCCTCGCGTGCCCGACCTGCGCGCGCAAGTACCCGCTCAGTGAGCGCTTCTGCGCCGGATTGCGAGATGCCGCTCGTCTACGTCGGCCGCGGCGAGGAGGAGCCGATGACCGCGTCGCACGAGCGCGCCCGCAAGGTAAGGCCCCAGTACGCGAGCGGCGAGCCGGTGAAGGTCGCCTTCGCGCGCAACCTCGCCGAGGCGGAGCTGATCCAGGGGATCCTGCTCGAGGAGGGGATCCCGAGCTTCGAACGGCGCACGCGCGGCTTCGACGTCCCGGACTTTCTCGCTGGCGGACCGCGCGACATCCTCGTGCCTCAGGCCGGGCTCGAGGCGGCCAGGGAGCTGCTCGCCGACGTACCGAGCGCTAAGCCGGCGGCCCCCGGTGAGGGCGACGAGCGACCGGTGCGGCTGCTGATCGGCGTGCTGGTCGCGCTCGCGGTCGCCGTGGCGATCGTCTGGGTGCTTTACCAGGTGGCGAGCTGAGCCCGGCGACGTCGCTCAGAACGGCGCCTCGTCCTCGAGCTCGTCGGGGCTTCCCGCTCGCGGCAGCTCCTCGCGCAGGTATCGGCGCCACTCGCGCTCGACCTCGCGAAAGCGCGCGTCGAACGCGAGCTCCACTGCGCGCTCGGCCCCCTCGCGGCGCAGCCGAGAGACGAGCACCTGCGCAGGCGTCCGGACCGCGCTCGCGCTCGAGCAGGTCGAACACGGCTGCCGCCGAGGATGATCGCGTCGCGCGCCGAGGGCGGGAACGAGGGCGGCTTGCCCTGGCGCATGCGGGTGTTGACGGCGGCCCGAAAGAGCGCCGTCTGACCGGCGAAGTACTGCGCGCCGCCCTCGATCAGCCACGCCCAGCGCACGTAGCGGGCGAAGCGGCGCGGCCCCCATGGCGGCGGCAGGCGCTCGTTGTTGGCGCGATCACGATCTGCGCATAGAGGCGCTCGGCCGTCCCGCGCAGCGCGGCGAGCGAGTCCTCGCCGGCGGCCCGGCGGTCGGTGTACTCGTCGTTGAGGATGTGGAGCTCCGAGGCCATCGCCCAGCCCGGCCAGGTAGCGGCGTCCTGCGGGCGCGGCGGCCAGCCGGGCGGCGGGGAGGAAGGGATGCGCGGCGGCGAGCCAGCCGGGGTTGGGATGGATGATCACCGTGATCCCGCCGGGCGCGTCATCGAAGCGATCCTCGAGCCGCAGGCGCAGGTCCTCGAGCCGGTCGAGCGTGCGCTGTGCGCACGCCTCGTCATCGCTCTCGTGCCGCGCCGTGAAGCTCAGCGACTCGGTCTCGACCCAGGCCAACGCCGGGCGAGGTTAGTGGCTGCTCACCCGCCGGTTCGCCCGCCGCCCGGCTCAGCGGCCCGCGGCGTGCGTCGCGCTCGTAGTCGAGCTCGGTCCGCGCCCCGAGGGCGACCAGCGCATCGCGGGCGCCCTCGAGCGTCTCCGTCCCCGCCACCGCGCCGACGAGCGGCAGCGACGCCGCGGCCAGCGGCAGGTCGAAGCCGAAGGCGATCGCGCCCAGCGGCCCGAGCGCCACCGTGCGCCGACCGCCGCGGATCTCGGTCGTACCGGTCTCGCCGCGCGCGCAGCGGACGACCTGCATGCTCGCCTCGGTGCCGGCCAGTCGCGCGGCGCTCTCGAGCTCGTCGGCGCCCTCCGCCCGGACGCTGAAGCTCCCGATCCAGGCTCGCGCGGCGGCGAGCGCCGCCACCCGGTCGAGGACCTCGCCGGTCGTCAGCTCGCCGTCGCATCCGGCGCCGATCACCACGAGGACGCCGTCGGCCGCGCCTCCCGCGCGCTGGGCGCCGGCGATCATCACCGCGTCACACAGCGGGCTGCCGAGCCCGGGCTCGCCGCCGTCGGCGATCGCGTCGCCGCCGACGTCGACGGCGACCACGCAGGTCGCAGCCGAGCAGCCCGGCCGCGGCGCCGATTCCCTCGGCGGCGCCGGGCACCCCTTCGGTGATCTCGATCAGCACCGTCGGCGCTCCGAGGTGAGCGGCGACGTGGGCTTCCGAGAACCGCGCCCCGTCGGATGTGGCGGTGTCCGGTCCGGCGAGAACCGCGTGCTTGCCGAGCGGCTCGCCGTCGACGATCTCGGCGAGCGGACGGGGCCCGGGCCGCGGGTCGACCGGCAGTCGCTCCCAGGCGACCCCGCCGAGCACGAACGGGGTCCCGAGCTCGGCGCAGCGTCGTGCCACCGCCAGCGCGCCGACGACGTCGCCGCCGCCCCCGATCCCGAGCACCAGCGCCCGGCGCGCGCTGCGCGACCCGCTCGTCGAAGCTGTGGGTCGTCACCGGCAGCGGGCGGATGCGAAGCTGACCGCGCGCGCCGCCACCGGGCTCGGACACGAGGCGCATCATCTCGGTGCAGGTGCTCAGACGAGCGCGGGCTCGGCCTGGCAGATCTCGCGGATCGCGGCCGCGGCGCGGTCGAACTCCTCGTCGGCCATCACCGGGGTTCCCTCGAAGGGCAGCTCGCGGTCGATCTCGACCCAGGAGCGGCAGCCGTGGTACTCGTCCTTGACCCGGACGGTCACCGGACGTGGGATCCGGTGCACCCGCAGCAGCAGCACGTGGAGCGCATGGGTCCGCTTCCAGCGCAGCCGCTTGACGGCGTAGTCCTGGGTCCAGACGTGGTATGGCGACAGCGAGTCGACGATTCGGGGATCGTCGGTCTCGAAGTGATCGGCGACCTCGGCCCAGGCGCGGATCCGAACCCGATCGGGCTGCGGGATCCCGCCGTCCTGCAGCAGCGCCCGGGGCGGCGGCTCCTCGTCGGGCCAGACGCCCTCCTCGAGGGCCCGGCGCAGCTCGGGGTGATGCGACTCGCGGACCAGGTCGTTGCGCTGATGGTCGAAGGTGGGATAGAGGAAGAACCGGTCGTGCTCGAGCTCGAAGTGCTTGTTCTCCTCGCGGATGCCGCCCTTGCGCAGGGTGACCAGCTGCTCACCCTCGGACAGTGCGCGCACCGTCACGGCCCACTCTTTGAAGGCAATAGGCATTGATTCGTTGCTCGGGGGGTGTTTGTCGAACGTGTGGTCCGGGTCTGAAAGGCGGCCTCTGGGGCGCTGTGACCCGGTCGGGGCGCACGAGTCTAGAGAAGCGATGCCGAAATGCCAAGTTTGTGACCAAAGTTGCGTTCATCCGGGCTCCGACTCGGATCCGAAGCCGCCACCGCCCGGCGTCTCGATCCGCAGACGGTCGCCCGGAGCCAGCTCGCCGGCGCTCTTGGACGCCAGCGGCTCGCCGTTCAGCAGGTTGCGCCCAGGCGTGCCGTCGGCGCCACCCGCGCGCCCCCTCGGGGCGTGTCGCCGGCGCTCGGTGATCAGCGTGTAGCGCATCGGCGCCAGCGCCTCGAGCTCGCGCACGACCCCCTCGCCTCCGCGATGGCGCCCGGCGCCCCCGGAGCCGCGGCGCAGCCCGAGCTCCCGCACTCGTACCGGATACTCACCCTCGAACGACTCGATCGGCGAGTTGAGCGTGTTCGACATCGCGACGTGGATTGCGCTCGGCCCGGCCGCCCACGGACAGGCGCCCTGGCCCCCGCCGATCGTCTCGTAGTACGTGAATCCGTCCCCCGCGAGGGTGAAGTTGTTCATCGTCCCCTGGCCCTGAGCGGGGACCGGCATCGCCCCCGCCAGCGCCTCGATCACCAGATCGGCGATCCGGCTCGACGTCTCCACGTTGCCGGCGGCGACGGCGGCCGGCGGTCGCGCGTTCAAGATGCTCCCGTGCGGCGCGGTCACCTCGACCGGTCGATGGGCGCCGGCCGACGGAGGCGCATCGGGGTCGGTCAGCGCCCGGACCGCGAAGAAGGCGGCCGACTTGGTGACGCTCAGCGGGCAGTTGAGGTTGCCCTCGACCTGGTCGGGGCTCCCGGCGAAGTCCAGCCGCAGCTGCTCGCCGTCGATCGTCGCCCGGCAGCGAAGCGTCAGGTCGACCGCTCCGCCGTGCCCGCCCTCGAGCACGTCGCTCGCCTCATAGTCGCCGTCGGGCAGCTGCGCGAGCGCGGCCCGGGTGCGGCGTTCCGCGTAGTCGAGGATCTCCGCCGTCCCGGCCTCGAGCCGCGCGCCGCCGAGCCGAGCGAGCAGCTCGCGAAACCGTCGCTCCCCGGTCAGGTTCGCCGCCCGCTGGGCGCGAAGGTCGGCAAGCCGCTGAGACGGGTTGCGCATCTGCGCCGCGAGCTCGCGCAAGCGCTCGTCGTCGGCGCGCGCCGGCGCGATCACCACGCCCTCCTCGTCGAGCGTGTGCGAGTCGGCGGGCATGCTCCCGGGGGTCGGGCCCCCGACGTCGGCGTGGTGGGCGCGGCTGGCCGCGAACGCCACCGGGCGGCGATCGTCGTCGGGATCGAAGATCGGGGAGATCAGCGTGATGTCGGGCAGGTGGGTGCCGCCCCGGTAGGGATCGTTGAGAATCCAGTCATCGCCGGGGCGATGTTCGCGGTCGAGCACGGCGGCGACCGCGTCGGGCATCGAGCCGAGATGAACGGGGATGTGCTCCGCCTGCATGACCAGCTCGCCGCGACGGTCGAAGAGCGCCGTCGAGCAGTCGCGGCGCTCGCGGATGTTCGGCGAGTGCGCGGAGTGGATCAGCACCGCCCCCATCTCGTCGCAGGCGGCGCGCAGGGCGCCGATCAGGACCTGAAGCGAAACCGGATCGAGCCGTGGCGCGCTCACGAGCCGACCTCGGCGAGGATCGTCCCGGCCGCGTCCACCCGCGCTCGCCACCCGGGAGGTAGCACCAGCGTCGCCTCGGGAAGCTCGAACACGCACGGCCCCTCGGCGCGCAGGCCCTCGGGGGGCTCGCCGCGTAGCACCTCGGCCTCCAGCCGGCGATCGCCGAACCAGGCCCGGCGCCTGCCGCGTTCGAGGCCGCCGGCCTCGGCCGCCGTCGGCCGCGGATCCGGGCCCGGCTCGATCAACGCCAGCCGGACGTTGACGAGCTCGACGGCCGCCTCGGGATCGCGATAGCCATAGCGGCGTTCGTGCTCGCCGGCGAACCGTGAGGCGAGCTCGGCGGGGTCGGGGCGCTCGTCGCCGTCGACCTCGATCTCGAACCCCTGGCCGCGATAGCGCATCCCGTAGGCAACCTCGGTCCGTGCCTCGTCGAGCGCCGCGCCCAACGCCTCGCGCATCGCCTCGACCTCGGCGGCGATCCGCTCGGCGGTCAGCTGCTCGCCGCCGAGCATCACGGTCCGAACCGTGTCGCGGCGGCGATCGGAGGCGATCAGGCCGAGGGCCGAGAGCACGCCGCTCGCCCGCGGGCAGAGCAGCCGGTCGATGCCGAGCTCGGTCGCGATCGCCGCGGCGTGCATCGGGCCGGCGCCGCCGAACGGCATCAACGCGAACCGTCGCGGATCGACGCCGCGCTCGACCGTGACCACACGAAGCGCCCGCACCATCTCCTGGTTGGCGACCCGGACGATGCCCTCGGCCGTGGCGAGCGCCTCCAACCCGAGCTCGCGCCCGAGACGCTCGACGGCGTCCGCAGCCTGGCCGGGATCGAGCTCGACGCCCCCGGCGAGCCGCGAGCCCGCATCGAGGTATCCGAGCATCAGGTTGGCGTCGGTGACCGTCGGCTCGGTCCCGCCGCGCCCGTAACAGGCCGGCCCGGGGTCGGCGCCCGCGGACCGTGGTCCGACCCGCAGAGCGCCGCCGGAGTCGCGCCAGCCGATCGACCCGCCGCCGGCGCCGACCGTGTGCACGTCGACCATCGGCAGCTGGATCACCCGCCCGGCGAGCTCACGCGAGGCGGTCTGGCGCACCCGGCCGTCCTCGACCACGCAGACGTCGCAGGACGTGCCGCCCATGTCGAACCCGAGCACGTTGCCGTCTCCGGACAGCGCCGCCAGCAGGCTCGCGCCGACCGCGCCGCCGGCGGGACCGGAGAGCACGCTCCAGGCGCCTGCCCGCGCCGCTTCCGCGGCCGGGGCGACGCCGCCCGAGGACATCATCACCGAGGGCTCGGGCAGGCCACGGTCCCGCGCGGCCGTGGCGAGGCTCTCCAGGTAGCGCCCGAGCAGCGGGGAGAGGTAGGCGTCGATCACGGTTGTCGAGCAGCGCTCGTACTCGCGAAACTGCGGCAGGACCTCGTGCGAGACCGAGACGTGAACCCCGGGCAGCTCGGCGCGCAGCCGGTCGGCGATCGCGCGCTCGTGGGCGGGCTCGAGGTAGGAGAACAGGAGGCAGATCGCCACCGACTCGGCGCCCGTTGCGCCCGTCGCCGCGACGACGCGGTCGAGCTCCTCGTCGGTCAGAGCCTCGATCACGCCGTCCGGGCCGACCCGTTCGGCGGCGCCGACCCGTGCCTCGGCGGGGATCAGGGGCGTGGGCTTCGGCGCGCAGAGCCGGTAGAGGCTGGGGCGGTTCTGCCGCGCGATCTCGAGCAGGTCGCTGAACCCGCGGGTCGCGACCAGCGCCGTGCGTGCGCCTCGCTCCTCGAGCAGCGCGTTGGTGCCGACCGTCATCCCGTGCGCGAGCGTCTCGATTTCACTCGCCTCGGCGCCGGCGCCCGCCAGCGCCGCCTCGACCGCCGCCAGCACGCCGTGCGACTGATCTTCGGGCGTCGTCGGGGCCTTCGCGGTGTAAACGGCGGTGCCGTCGAAGACCACGGCGTCGGTGAACGTCCCGCCGACGTCGACTCCAAGCAGCACGAGCGCAAGCTACAGCGCCGCGCCCCGGGCGAGCACTGATCCCGGTCACGGACGCGAAGAGGCCCCGGCTGTCCCGAAAGCCGGGGCCTCGTTCCCCTGTGGTGGCCGACCCCTGAGCGGCCACCCCCCAAACCCGGTGAGACCTCAGGCCGTTGCTCGGGCCTCCATTCCTTCGCCCGCGAGCTCTCGCTCGAGCTCGTCGAACGAGAGCTCGGGCCCCTCGAACGTCTCCTCGAGATGCTTGTGCGATGGGCAGTAGTCACGGCTCGGCAGCGGCTCGCGCTGGCACGGGGTTCCCTTGCGCGTGTGCGCGCGGCAGTGTCGGGGGATCCCCTCGAGCGCCACGCCCTCGGGCATCCGCTCGAGGAACGCGTGCGCGAGCTTGATGTTGCGATCGATCACCATCCAGACGCGGAGCTGGTCGGCGAGCGAGAAGTGCATCCTGACCTCGTTGAACAGGGTGCGCGCCGGCCGTGCGAAGTAGTGGCGATCACACGCGAGGCGCTTGATCGTGTTCTCGCACGCGTCGAGGACGAGCTGCTTGTTGCGGCAGCCCGTCTGGTCGCCGTCGTCCTCGATTACGGCCTGAGCGATCTCCCTGTAGATCGAGCGACTGAACCGATACATCTCCAACCCCTTCCTCGTCCAATCCGTTGAACCCCCGGGACTTCCGTGCGCATCCCGCTGGGTGGAGTCAGTATGCCATCCGATCGGGGAAATACAAGAGCGATTGATTAAGAAAGTATTAACCGATCGAATGACATCTCAGCTCAATCGATCGGATGAACGAAAGTGAGCGCTAGGTCCAGCGCCGCCAGCCCAACCCCCCGTCGGCCTCGACCACGATGTGCTCACCATCGAGCGCCGGGTCGGGAAGCGGGTGATCGGTGCGGCGATGTACGCCGCGTGATTCGCGGCGCTCGAGCGCGGAGCGGGCGATCAGCCGAGCGAGCGGGTACGGGTCGTGCGTCAGCGGCTCGAGTCCGGCCGCGTCGCGCCGCGGCCCCGCGTGGCGCCAGACGGCCTCCCGGGTCTCAGCCGTCGGCGGCGCGAATCGCCACGTCGGCGGCTCCGGGGGCTCGCCCTCCGCGGCGCTCCCGAGCGCCGCCCGCGCCGCCCTCGTCCCGAATACGAAGCACTCGCTGAGCGAGTTGGAGGCGAGCCGGTTGGCGCCGTGCAGGCCGGTGCACGAGCACTCGCCCACGGCGAGCAGGCCGGGGAGCGAGGTGCGCCCGTCGAGGTCGGTCCAGACGCCGCCGATCAGGTAGTGGGCCGCCGGAGCGACGGGCACGGGCGCGGCGGCGGGATCCAGCCCCGCCTCGGCGCAGGTCGAGAACACGTTCGGGAAGCGCTCCGGGTCGAGCGCCCGCAGGTCGAGCCAGACCGAGGCGGTGCCGTCGGCGTCGATGCGGTCGAGGATCGCCATCGTCACTTGGTCGCGCGGCGCGAGCTCGTCGGTGAACCGCTTGCCGGACGCGTCGAGCAGGGTCGCGCCCTCGCCGCGGACGGCCTCGGTGATCAGCGCCCCGTCGTGGGATGCGCCCGGGAGGGCGAGCGCCGTGGGGTGAAACTGGCAGAGCTCGAGATCCGCCAGGTCCGCGCCGGCTGCGTGGGCCAGCACCGCGCCGGCGCCGATCGCTCCCCAGGGGTTTGTCGTCCGCTGCCAGAGCGCGGCGCCACCCCCGGTGGCGAGCACGGTGGATGCGGCGCGGATCGCCCCACGATCGCTGAGCACGCCGTGGCAGCGCTCCCCGGAGCTCCAGAGGGCGGTCGCCGACGCGCCCTCGAGGACGTCGATCAGCGGCTCGGCCGCGACCAGCTCGGCGAGTCGCGAGGTGATCGCGATCCCGGTCGCGCTGCCACCGGCGTGGACGATACGGCGCGCCGAGTGTCCGCCCTCGAGCCCGAGGGCGAGCTCACCGCCGAGCTCGGCGTCAAAGCTGACCCCGCGCTCCTGAAGCTGGTGGACGGCCGCCGGCGCCTCGCGGGTCAGCACATCGACCGCGCTCGTTCGGCAGAGCCCGCGGCCCGCCGCGAGCGTGTCGGCGGCGTGGCGCTCCGGCGAATCGTCGACCGCCAACGCCGCGGCCAGTCCGCCCTGGGCCCAGAAGCTCGAGCTCTCGGCGAGCGGCTTTCGCGACACGAGCACGGTTTTGGCGCCGGCCGCGGCGGTCTCGAGCGCGACGTGAAGCCCCGCGGCTCCGCCGCCAACGATCGCGACGTCGGACTCGAGCTCTCGGGCACTCATCGGGAGCCGGGTACCGTACCCGGACGCCGCGCCCAGTCGCTCGTGACCCTCTATCTCTCACATCCCCTTTCGCATCGCCACGACACCGGCGCCCACCCCGAGAACGCGACGCGACTCGTCGCAATCGAGACCGCGCTCGAACAGACAGGATGGGCCGGCGTCGAGCGGGTCGAGGCTCCGGCCGCGAGCCGTGCGCAGATCGCCCGGGTTCACACGATCGAGCACGTCGACCGGATCGAGTCCTTCTGCGCCTCCGGCGGGGGGATGATCGACCTCGACACCGTCGCGGTTCGCGACTCCTACGAGGCGGCGCTCCACGCCGCCGGCGGCGCAATCTCGGGCGCCGAGCGCCTGCTCGCCGGCGAGGCGCCGGCAGCCTTCTGCGGCCTGCGGCCCCCCGGACACCATGCCGAGGCCAACCGGGCGATGGGCTTCTGCCTGTTCAACAACGTCGCCGTCGCCGCCGCGCACGCGCTCGCCGAGTGCGGCGTCGAGCGGGTGCTGGTCCTCGACTGGGACGTCCATCACGGCAACGGCACCGAGGCGATCTTCGCTCGCTCGCCCGCGGTGCTCTACGCCAGCATCCATCAATGGCCCCTCTACCCGGGCACCGGCGCGGCCGAGTACTCCGGGGAAGCGGAGGGAGAGGGGTTCACGGTCAACCTGCCGGTCGGCCCGGGGGCCGGCAGCGACGAGTTCCTGGCGCTCGTCCAGCACGTCGTCGCCCCGATCGCACGCGCCTATGACCCGGGCCTGATCGCGATCTCGGCGGGCTACGACGCCCACCGCGAGGACCCGCTCGCATCCTGCGCGGTGGAGACCGCCGCCTTCCACGAGATGACGGCGACGATGCGCGAGGTCGCGGGCGAGCTCGAGGTGCCCGTCCTGGTCTGCCTCGAGGGCGGCTACTCCCCGAGTGCGCTGGCTGAATCCGTCCTCGCGACGCTCGACGCGCTCGCCGACTCCCGGCCGCCGCGGGTCGCTCCCGTCGAGGCCGCCGACCCGCACCGGGCGCGGCTGCGCGAACGCTGGGGGCTCTGACGCCGACCGCGGAGCCGTCCCGCGCCGTCAGGGGACCAGCCGGACCTTGACCTCCTCGAGGAACGCGAGCGGGAAGCCGGGGACGGCGTCGAGCTCGTCGACCGAGCCGATGCCCCCGTGCTCGTCGCGGTAGCGCAGCACGCGCTTGGCCTGGGTCACCGACATCCCGAGCCCGCAAAGCTCCGCGAGCCCCGCGCGGCCGAGGCTTACCTTGCCGTTCGGCGCGACCGCGGGTGCGGCGGCTTCTCCTGCGAGCTCCGCGGCGGGCCGCGGAGCCGGCTCGGCCGCCGGCAACCCCGCCGAGGGCCGCGGGGCCGGCTCGTGCCGCTCGGCGGGCGGCGCCTGATCGGGCGGCGCCCCTCCGGCGGCTCCTTCTCGGGCGGCTCCTTCTCGGGCGGCGCCTTCTCGACACGATCGAGCTCGGCGGCGCGCTCCCGCAGCAGCCCGGCCTCGCGTGCGAGCTCCTGCTCGGCGGCGGCGACGTGCTCGGCCGCGGCCAGGGCGCGCTCCTCGACCTCGCGCATCCGCGCGTCGGAGCGCTCGTTTACCCGCGCGATCTCGGCCTCGGCCCGCGCCTCGGCGTCGGACCGCGCGGCATCCACCGCCTCCTCAAGCCGCTCGTCGGCCTCCTCTCGGGCGAGCGCGAGCTGCTTGCGAAGCCATTTCGCGGCCGCCTCCCGGGCGCGGTCCTCCGCCTCGACGCGCAGCCGCTCGGCGTCGGCCGGATCGACGGGCGCGGCCGTCTCGGCCCGCGAGCGCTCGGCCCGCAGCGTCTCCAGCTCCTGCTCGGCGTCCGTCGCCCGCCGCTCGGCCTCGGCGAGCAGCGCTTGCGCCGCCTCGAGCTCACGCTTGGACTCGGCGCGGGCGGTCTCGAGGTCTCGCTCGAGGGCGAGGATCTCGTCCATCGCCCGCTGCTCGGCGGCCTGGGTCGCGCGTTCGGCGGCGGCGCGGATGCGCTCGTCGTCGCCGTCCACCGGCCGCTCGGCATCGGCGTCGGCGGGCTCGGGCGCCGTGAATTCATCGTCGGCGCCCTCGGCGACTCGGTCGAAGAGCGCGGTGCCCGGCGGCGGCTCGAAGCCGGTCGGCGCCCGCGGGGTCGTCGGGCTCGCTTGCCGCGGCGCCGGCCGGGGGCGCGGGCGCGTCGGTCGGCGCCGGGGACGGGTCCGCATCGGCGCTCGGCTGCTCGCGCGAAGCCCCCTCCACGTCCTCGCCCGCATCCCTCCCGAAGATGCCGAAGCGGCGTTCTGCCATCGCCGGGACTCTACGCCAGTTTCCGAGCCCGCTCGCCGGGTCCGGCCCCGTGGGTGAACTCGGCGTCACGAGCGCGGATGCGCCGAGCCCGCGAGGCGGCGCGGTCGGCGCTGCTTCAGTCGGTCCCGGGCCTGTTCGCCGGCCGCGCGAGCTCCCAGCGGCGTGCCGTCGTCGGCCCGACCCGCTACCCTTTCGCGCTTCGATAACCGGTAAAGCCGAGTCCCGGGCCGCGTGCCCGGGAGCGGGGGAACCAACTTTGGGGCTAACCCGCCGCGATCGCGGCGGGGGCGCAGGCTCTTTCAGCGCCAGCCCGTCAGCTAACCCCGTAGGCCGACGAAGGAGAAACGCGTTGAATCACCAGTGCAGGCGCGGGCCGGATCGCACGCGAGCCCGCAGGTATGCAGGGACGATCGGCTGCCTGGCGGTGCTCGCCGGGCTGGCGACCGGAGCTGCCTCGGCCTCCAGCGGCACCGGGGGCATCGGAAGCGACGGCACGACGGGGGGATCGACCTCCTCGACGGAGACCGGCGACGGGGTCTTCCCGGTCCGCGGCAAGCACACCTACGGCGACGGGCTCGGAGCCGGGCGCAACCACCAGGGCCAGGACATCCTCGCCAAGTGCGGCACGCGGGTCGTCGCGGCGCTGCCGGGGCGGGTCTCGTTCAAGGACTACCAGGGCGCCGCGGGCAACTACGTCGTCGTCGACGGCAAGCGCAAGCTCCCGGATACGGTCTACATGCACCTGAGCGCTCCGGCCTCGGTGCGCAAGGGTCAGAAGGTCGCCGCCGGCAAGACGCTCGGAAGGGTGGGCGACACCGGCGACGCCACCGCCTGTCACCTGCACTTCGAGATGTGGTCGGAGCCCGGTTGGTACAAGGGCGGCCGGCTGCTCGATCCCGAGCCGAGCCTGCGCCGCTGGGATCGCAGCTCCTAGCGCCACCGCCCGTCGGCCCGCGCGGCGTGCGGTGAACGATTTCACGCGCGGCCGTGCATCTGTGACTGCCCGGTCGCCGCATTCGGCGGCCTGATACTGCCCGTTTCGATTCGGCGTGGCCATCTCGTGACGCAACCGCGGCCCACTCGGGGCATCCAGGTCTAGATCGGCGACGCAACGCTCGCCAGCATCGGTTCCGTTGACAGCGACGAAAGGAAAGCGATGCAAGACCTCCTCGCCCACGCGCACCTCACCCTGCTCAACCTCGGCGCCCGCCTCGGCCGTCGCCTCGCCTCCCAGCGCGGTCAGGGGACGGTCGAGTACGTCGGCCTGATCCTGCTCGTCTCGATGCTGATGGTCGGCATGGTCGTCGCGATGAAGGGGTTCAACGGCACCCAGGGCACCGAGATCGCCGAGGTGATCATCTCGAAGATCAAGCAGGCCGTGAACGCGATCACGTTCAAGTAAGAGGTTCCGCGGAACCGCGCCGTCGCCGCCACCGGTCGCCGCGGCGCTCGGGCGGCCGACCCTCGGGCGCGGCGACGGCGCGAGATACTGCGCGGGCGATGTCGCAGGGCCGTCCGCGCCCGATGCGAGCCTTATCAGGTGCTGTCCGTTGTACTCATGCTCCGGCGCATGCTCGGGGCGATCAAGTACGCCGTCAAGGAGGAGAGCTTCGCCGCCGTCGTAGGAGCCGCGATCGTCCTTATAGTGGTGGGGACGGTCACCTATTCGCTTGGCGAAGGCTGGAAGGTGGCAGACGGGTTCTACTTCGCGGTCTGCACGCTGACCGACGTCGAGCATCGCCGACCCGAACCTCACGCTGACGCATGAGGCGCTGAAGATCTTCACGGCCATCTACGTGCTGACCGGCATCGGGATCCTGGTCGAGTTGGCACGTCAGCTCGGCGTCGGGTTCATAAAGATGCGCGAGGAGGGCAGCGCTGGCAGGCACACCGGGCGCGACAAGGGGGATCGTCCGCCCGAGACACAGTCGGCGGGATAGCTCAAAGCGGCCGGGCTGCGGGAGTAGGCAGACCACCGCTCACGCGCCAGGCGAGCGAGAACACGCTCGGCAGTTAGGGCAGTAACCCCAAGCTTTCGCGGCGCGGGATACTGAGCGAGCGATGTCGCAGGAGAACGTCGAGATTGTCCGTCAGCTCCTTGAACATTGGGAGCGACACGAGTGGGGCGGCGGCAGGGAGTTGTACGACGACAGTTGTGAGGTCGTTTTCAGCACTGCCTGGGTTCCGGACCCGGGCGCGTACACCGCCGGGCGGGAGGCACTGGGTGCCTGGGCCGCGTTCCTGGATTCGTTCGAGGAGTTCACGATCGGGGTCGATCAGATCTTCGATGCGGGCGACTCCGTCGTCGCGTTGAGTTGGATTCGGGCGCGAGGGCGAGCCAGCGGCGCGGATGTAGATGCGAAGGTTGGGTGCGTCTTCACCCTTCGGGGCGGCAAGATCGTTCGGTATGAGCTGATGGGGGACAGGCGGGACGCCCTCGAAGCCGCCGGGCTGTCGGAGTAAGCCGCTCACGGTGCCAGCCGAGCGAGAACACGCTCGGCAGTTAGGGCAGTAACCCCAAGCTTTCGCGGCGCGCGATACTGCGCGGGCGATGTCGCAGGAGAACGTCGAGTTGCCGCGCACCCAACAGGCGCTGGAGTTAATCCTGGCGCGAAACCTGCTCACCAACATCTCGACCCCCGCGTTCCTCGCCGACCACCGCGCGGTGCTGGTGTTCTACAACGAAGCCGCCGGGGCCTTGCTGGGAATCCCCTTTGAACAGGCGGGCAACATGCACCCCGAGGAGTGGGCAGCGCGGTTTGGCCCCTTTGACAGCGCTGGAGAGCGGATTCCCTTCGAGGAAGTCCCGCTCACAATCGCGCTGAGCGAGCGCCGACCGGTCCATGCACCGATTTACATCCACAGCGCCGACGGCGAGGTACACCACATCGAGGTCACTGCGATTCCACTCGCCACGAACGACGACATCACCGGCGTGATCGGAATCTTCTGGCGGGTTGGGGGGCCATCGCCGAGCGCGAGGGCCGAGCCGTGAAGGTGCCCGTCGAAGCCATTTGGGCTTAGGGAGCGGGCGATGTCGCAGGAGAACGTCGAGATCGTCCGCCGCGCGATCAAAGCTTTCAGCGACGAGGGAATAGACGCCGCGCTTGAGTACTGCGACCGGGAGATCGAGTGGTGGGCTCCACCCGAATGGCTGGAGGATCGGCTCTACAGGGGCCATGAAGGGGTGCGAGAGCTGGCGGCGTTCTGGAGCCAGCAGTTCGATCAGTACCAGCAGGACGCTGAGAAACTCATCGACCTTGGTGACGATCAGATCCTCGCACTACTCCACCAGCGGGGCCGCATCAAAGACAGCGGAAACCGAATCGAGCAGCCGATCGGCTACATCGCGCACATCCGCGAGCGAAAGCTAACGGAGGTCCACGTCTACTTTTCCTGGGAGGCAACCCTCGAAGCCGCCGGGCTGTCGGAGTAGGGCGAGCACCGCTCACGGTGCCAGCCGAGCGAGAACACGTCCATGCGCAAAAGCAGTAACAGCGTTGCCTGACCACGGGGCAAACTAACCGCTGGGCGCGGCGACGGCGCGAGATACTGAGCGGGCGATGTCGGAAGTTGACAACCGCCTGTCGATTGGAATAGGTTCCGCCTGACCAGCGGGAAGGGACTTTCAAAAACGCGATCTGGGAGCGGGGTCAGGATGCGCAAGCTGGTAAGGACGATTTCGGTAGCGGCAATCGCGGCGACGGCGCTTGCGGTGCCCTCAGGAGCGGGAGCGGCAACTCAGGTTGGGCAGACGGTCGATCCAAGCTCCAGCTTCTGCAGCCCAAACGGGTTGACCTGGCTGCAGTCCTTCTCGCCGGCCGGTGCCGCTTCGTTCGTTGTCCCCTTCGACGGAGTGATCACGTCCTGGAGCTACCTTGCAGCCGATTTCCCGCCGGCACAGATGAAGCTCAAAGTGGGCCAGGTGGGGGCGTCCAGCATTACCATCGTCGGAGAGAGTTCGTTCCAGCCTCTACTCCCGAACCAGATCAACACCTTCCCGAGCAGTGTCACCGCACATACGGGCGACGTCATCGGGTTCAACCACTCCACTAGCGGCCGATGCGCCGCAACCGGCCAGGTGGGATATGCGGCCTCCTTTGCCTTCGGGGACATCCTCCCCCCCGGCGGGACGGGGTCAATTGTTCAGACTGAGCAGGGCGTCCACCTCGATATCTCCGCTGTGCTTGAGAGCGACTGCGACAAGGACGGCCTCGGCGACGAGACCCAGGACACCGACCTCTCCAGCTGTGGTCCGAGCAACCCTCCGGGCAACCCTCCAGGCATCCCTCCAACCACTCCAGGCACCGGTCCAGGCACCGGTCCGGGCACCCAGCCGCCAGCAACCTGCAAGGGCCTCCCGGCGACCATCGTCGGTACGGACGGCAACGACTCGCGCACCGGCTCGCAGGGTCAGGATGTGATCGCCGGCCTAGGCGGGAACGACACGCTCTCCGGTACCGCTGGCAACGACGTGATCTGCGGCGGTCCTGGCAAGGACACGCTCAAGGGCAGTGCCGGCAAGGACACCCTCCTCGGCCAGGCCGGCAAGGACACGCTCAAGGGCGGCGGGGGCAAGGACACGCTCAAGGGCGGCGGGGGCAAGGACCTCTGCAAGGGCGGCGGGGGCAAGGACACCGCCTCCAAGTGCGAGGTCGAGAAGTCCATCTGATCTAGCAGGGCCCTCGAAGCCGCCGGGCTGTCGGAGTAGGCGCGCGGTCACGCCGCGAAGTTGAGATGCACGAGCGAGAACACGCTCGGCAGTTAGGGCAGTAACCCCAAGCTTTTCGCGTCGCGGGATACTGCACGGGCGATGTCGCAGGAGAACGTCGAGATCGTGCGCGAGGCCTGGGATGCCTACTCGCGTGGCGACTACGACCGCATCGAAGGGATCCACGACCCCCACATAGTGGTGATCACCTTGGAGGACGGTGTCGTGTACGGCAACGACGCCGTGCTGGCGAACTACAAACGCTGGAACGAAGCCTGGGAGGGGGCCGAGACAACCCTCGAGGAGGTGATCGGGCGTGGAGACCGAGTGTTCCTGACGGTTCGATTCCAAGGCCGTGGTCGAGCGAGCGGGATCGAAATCGACACCCGCCTCTATGAGGTCTACATGCTGCGCGACGGCAGGGTTCTGCGCATAGATGAGTACGAACATCGGGCCGAAGCCCTCGAAGCCGCCGGGCTGTCGGAGTAGGCGAGCACCGCTCACGGAGCCAGCCGAGCGAGAACGCGATCACGTTCAAGTAAGAGGTTCCGCGGAACCGCGCCGTCGCCGCCACCCGTCGCCGCGGCGCTCGGGCGGGCGACCCTCGGGGCGGCGGCGCGGCGCGGTCCGCGCTCGTCCTCCAGGAGCCCTGACCGGCCGGCGCCCCGGCGCTGATCGGGACGATCATGCAAGGGAAGCGAGACGCGATCGGACCTCGGCTACGCTCGCGCCGTGCAGGGGTTGGCGATCACCGGGGCGTCGGGACAGGTCGGGACGCTGCTGCAGCGGCGGCTCGCCGAGGAGCCGGTGCACCCCGTTCCGCTCGGGCGCGACGACGACTGGACGGCGGCGATCGGCCGCGCCCGCGCGGTCGCTCACCTCGCCGGCACCCTGCAGCCGAGGGGTCGCGACACCTACCGCTCGGCGAACGTCGAGACCACCGAGCGAGTCGCCGAGGCCGTCGCGCGATCGAGCGTTGAGCGGATCGCCTTCCTCAGCTACGTCGGCGCCGATCCGGCGTCGCCGAACGATTACCTGGCCGCGAAGGGCGCGGCCGAGCAAATCCTCGGCGAGACCGGGATCCCGCTGACGATCATTCGCTGCGTCCACATCTTCGGCACGCCAGACCGCCCCGGCCCAACCGCGCGCGCATTCATCGAGCCGGGGCGGGGCCCGGCGCGAGTGCCGGGGTCGGGCAAGCAGCGGATCGCGCCGCTTTACGTCGGCGACGTCGTCGAGGCGGTCAGCCGCGCCCTGCTCGACCCGCAGGCGCCAACGGGCATCTTCGAGCTCGCCGGGCCGGAGGAGATGCGGATGGACGACTTCGTCCGGGCGCTGAACGGCCCGCAGATCCGGATCAGCCACCTGCCGGTTCCGATCGCCCACCTGCTCGCTCGCATCCTGCCGTCGTTGACGCCGGCGCTGATCGATCTGCTGCTCGCGAGCAACGTGGTCGGGTCCGGACGCTCCGCTGCCCGCGCGTTCGACCTCTCGCTGCACACCATCGGCGACGTCTGGGGTGGGGATACGGGCTAGCGGTCGGCCCACGCCTCGCCGGACCGATCGGTCCCTCGGCGGAGATTCCCGAGCTTGCTGTCGTCGGGGCCGCGAGCTTGGCAGACTCGGGCCGGTGGAGCGAAGCGATGACCGCAACGCAGCCGAGCTGCGGCCGGTGGCGATCGAGCCCGGGTTCGTTCGCACGGCCACCGGCTCGTGCCTCTACGAGCAGGGGGAGACCCGGATCATCTGCACGGCCAGCGTCTCCACCTCGGTGCCGCGCTGGCTCGAGGGCAAGGGGCGCGGCTGGGTGACCGCGGAGTACGCGATGCTGCCGGCCTCGACGGGGGAGCGCAAGGAGCGCGACTCCAAGCGCGGTCGGCCCGACGGACGGTCGACCGAGATCCAGCGGCTGATCGGCCGTGCCCTGCGCGGCGTCGTCGACCTCGCCGCACTGCCCGACCGCTCGGTGTACGTCGACTGCGACGTGCTCCAGGCCGACGGGGGCACCCGCTGCGCCTCGATCACCGGCGGCTTCGTCGCCCTCCGGCTCGCCACCCAACGGCTGCTCGACGCGGGCGAGCTCGAGCGCGACCCGCTCACCGGCTCGGTGGCGGCGGTCTCCTGCGGGGTCGTCGACGGCGAGCTGCTCTGCGACCTCGACTACTCCGAGGACGCGAGGGCAGAGGTCGACGCGAACATCGTCATGACCGGGGACGGGGGACTGGTCGAGGTCCAGGCGACCGCCGAGCGCACGCCGGTCTCGCGCGCGTCGCTCGACGAGCTCCTCGGGCTCGCCGAGCCGGCGATCGCGGCGCTGCGCGAGGCGCAGACCGCCGCCTGCGGCGCCCTGCCGGCGTGAGCTCCCCGCGGCTGGTCGCAGCGACCCGCAACGACCACAAGCTGCGCGAGCTGTCGGAGATCCTCACCGGGGTCGAGCTCGTGCCGCTGCCCGGCGGCATCGAGCTGCCGCCGGAGACCGGCGAGACCTTCGCCGAAAACGCGCTGATCAAGGCGCGGGCCGCCCATGCCGCAACCGGCGAGGCCGCGATCGCCGACGACTCGGGGATCGCCGCCCGGGCCCTCGGCGGCCGACCCGGGGTGCGCTCGGCGCGCTACGCGGGACCCGAGGCGTCCGACGAGCAGAACCTCGAGCTGCTGATCTCCGAGCTCGAACACCACCAGGATCGCTCGGTCTCCTACGTGTGCGTGATCGCCCACGTCGACGGGTCCGGCGTCGAGCGCACCTATGAGGGGCGCTGCGAGGGGACCCTGATCGAACGGCCGCGCGGCAGCGGCGGCTTTGGCTATGACCCGGCCTTCGTGCCCTCGGACACGGGGCCCGACGACGAGCGCACGATGGCCGAGCTCGGGCCCGAGCAGAAGCACGCGATCAGCCACCGCGGGCGCGCCGCCCGGAAGCTGGCGCGCGAGCTCGCGATCGAGGTCGCGGCGGACCGATGATCCGCACCAAGGCGGGCGCCGCCGGGCTCTCGATCGCCTCGAACAGCGCCCTGATCGTGCTCAAGCTGGTCGCCGGCGCGATCACCGGCTCGATCGCGATCGTCACCGAGGCGATCCACTCGGCGATCGACCTGCTCGCCTCGATCGTCGCCTACTTCTCGGTCCGTGCCGCCGACGAGCCCGCCGACCGCGAGCATCCCTACGGCCACGAGAAGATGGAGAACCTCGCCGCCGCGATCGAGGGCATGCTGATCCTGGTCGGCGCCGGGATCATCATCTTCGAGGCGACCCGGCGGTTGGTCACCGGCTCGGAGATCGACGACCTCGGGATCGGCATCGGGGTGATCGCGTTCTCGACGGTCGCGAACCTCGGCGTCTCGACCTTCCTCTACCGACGCGCGCGGGCGCTCGACTCGGCCGCCCTGCACGGCGACGCGGCGCACCTGCGCACCGACGCGCTCACCTCGGCCGGCGTCCTGGTCGGCCTGCTGCTGGTGGAGATCACCGACGAGCCGGCGTTCGACGCGATCGCCGCGCTCGTGGTCGCCGCCGCGATCGTGTTCACCGGCGTGCGGATCCTGCTCGGCTCCGGTCGGGTGCTGATCGACGAGGCGCCGCCGTCGGCGGAGCTCGACCGGATCGAGGCCGCGATCGCGGCCGAGCGCGTCGCGCGCCCCGGAGATCGCCGGCTACCACAAGCTGCGCGCCCGCCGGGCCGGAGCGCGCCGCTACATCGACCTCCACCTCCAGTTTCGCGCCGGGACGACGCTCGAGCAGGCTCACGAGGCAACCCACAGGGTTCGCGCCGCGATCGAGGCCGAGATTCCGAACTCCGACGTGCTGATCCACGTCGAGCCCGAGGGCTCCTACCACCCGCCGGAGATGGCGGGGCGCGGTCCGTACCGGGCCGGGTGAGGCGCGCCCGAGCCGCTCAGAGCAGGTTGACCGCGGCCGCGATGCCGACCGCGGCGACGACGATCGAATAGCCGCTGTAGCCGTTCAGCACCAGCGCGATCGCGAGGATCGCGCAGGCGGCGACGACGGCCAGCCACGAGGCTCTCGGCAGGGACACGCTCGCTATTGTCGCGGACGTGGCGGATTCACCGGATGCATCGATCGCGACGGTCCCCGGCGCGGCGGCAGCCGCGGCAGCCGTCGCCCGGCTCGATGAGATCTCGGCCGACCTGCGCGGCTGCGTGATCCTCGCCCCCGACGGAGCGGCGCTCGCCGCGAGCGGCGATCTCGCCACCTGGGCTGACGCCGCGGCCGAGCTCGCCGAGGCGGCCGACGTCGCCGCCGGCGAGCCGGTCAGCCACGCTCACATCGGAACCGAGGACGGCGAGGCGTTCTTGGTCAGGCTCGGGGGCTTCACGCTGATCGCGGCGGCCGAGCGTTTCGCGCTCGCCGGGCTGATGCTGTTCGACATGCGCTCGGTGCTGCGCGACCTCGTCCGCGGCCTCGACACGGCGGCGCAGGCCCCGGCGCGCGCGAGCGCCGCCTGATGCCGCCGAAGCCACACCGCCTGCTGCTCGACCGCTTCTCCGGCTACGCCGACGAGGCCGCCGCCTACCTGCGCCGACGGCGGCTGACCCGGCACCCGTTCGCGCGCGTCCACGCCCCGGGCGGCCGGGCTCGGGCCTGCACGGCGGAGACGGAGGAGGGCCGGCGGCTGTTCCTCGCGGCGTCGCGAGTGATCGACGCCGCGCGCTGATGGGAGCGGAGCGGCCCGAGCCCCTGATCGAGCCGCAGCTCGCACAGGCGATCGTCGCCAGGGCGCTCTCCAACGGCGGCGATTTCGCCGAGCTCTTCTGTGAGGACCGCTCGGGGCTCTCGCTGTCGATCGACGAATCCCGGGTCGAGGGCGCCCAGCGGGGGGCCGACCGGGGCGCCGGGGTACGGGTCGTGACCGGCGAGACCACCTACTTCGCCCACGTCGACGGGCTCGCCGAGGCCGACCTCGAGCGCGCGGCCGACGCCGCCGCGGCGGCGCTCTCGGGCGGGCGCGCCGAGCCGCGCGCCCTGGCCGCGAGCGAGTCGCCGACGGGCCAGGAGATCGAGATCCCGCCGGACGAGGTCCCCGCGGAGCGCAAGGCCGAGATCCTGCGGGACTGCGACGAGCGCGCCCGCGGCGCCGGCGACGCGATCGCGCAGGTCCAGGCCGGCTACTCGGAGGCGCGCCGGCGGATCACGGTCGCCAACTCCGACGGCCGCTTCGCCAGCGACGACCGCACCCGGGTGCGGCTCGGGGTCCAGGCGGTCGCCGGGACGGAGGGGAGGGTCGAGACCGGCTTCGAGACGATCGGCGGGCATCGCGGCTTCGAGTTGATCGCCGGTGGCGCCGCCGAGGGTGTCGCCGCCAAGGCGGCGCGCACCGCCCTCACCCTGCTCGACGCCGGGCCGGCGCCGGCCGGGGCGATGCCGGTCGTCGTCGGCGGCGGCTTCGGAGGGGTGCTGTTCCACGAGATGACCGGGCACGGGCTCGAGGCCGATCACGTCCAGAAGGGCGCCTCGGTCTACGCCGGCAAGCTCGGCGCCGAGGTCGCGCAGCCGTTCCTGGTCGCCTACGACGACGGCCGCCTGCCGGGCGAGTGGGGCACCGACGCGATCGACGACGAAGGGACCCCGAGCCGGCGCACGCCGGTGATCGAGGGCGGGCGGATCACCTCCTACCTCTACGACCTGCTGCGCGCCCGCAAGGACGGAACCGACTCGACCGCCAACGGCCGGCGCCAGAGCTTCCGTCACCTGCCGATCCCGCGGATGACCAACACCTACATCGCCCCCGGCGATGCGACGCCCGAGGAACTGATCGCCGAGGTCGAGCGCGGCTTCTACGCGGTCTCGTTCGCCGGCGGCCAGGTCGACCCGACCACCGGCGACTTCGTCTTCGGCGTCTCGGAGGGCTATCTGATCGAGTCCGGGAGGGTGAGCCGGCCGTGCCGTGGCGCCACCCTGATCGGCAACTGCCTCGACGCGCTGCGGCGGATCGACGCGCTCGCCGAGGACTTCGAGGTGCGGACCGGGTTCTGTGGCAAGGGGGGCCAATCGGTGCCGGTCGGCGTCGGCCAGGGCCATGTGCGGATCTCCGAGATGACCGTCGGGGGGACGTCGCTGTGAGCGCGCCCCGATGAGCGACCTGGAGCGGATCGCGGCGCGCGCGGTCGAGGCGGCGCTCGCCGCCGGGGCCGCCGAGGCCGAGGCCTACTGCGAGGACTCCACCGGCCTCGAGCTGCGCGTCTTCGAGGCCGAGATCGAGAGCCTCACGGAGGCGGGCGAGCGCGGGCTCGGGCTGCGGGCCTGGATCGACGGGCGCACGGGCTACGCGTACGGGACCGATCTCTCCGCGGGTGGGGTCGCGGCGGTCGCCGCCGGCGCGGTCGGCGCGGCGAGGGTGGTGGACGCCGACGAGCACGCGGGCGCCCCCGAGCCGGCCGGGGCGGCCGAGGCGATCCCGGGCCTCGCGGACCCGGAGGCGGCCGCCTGGGGCACGGAGCGCAAGGTCGAGCTCGCGAAGCGGATCGAGCGCGCCGCCAGGGAGGCCGACTCGCGCGTGGCGGCCATCGAGACGACGGTGTTCGTCGACCAGCGCGCGCGCGTCGCGCTCGCCTCCTCACGCGGAGTCGCGGGGACGTTCGAGGCGACCTCCTGCTACGCGTTCCTGCAGGCGATCGCCGCCGACGCCGGCGATCGCCAGACCGGCCTCGGATTCGGCATCGGCCGCTCGCCGGCGGCGCTCGATCCGGAGGCGATCGGTCGCGAGGCCGCCGAGCGCTCGAGCGCGCTGCTCGGCGCGAGCAAGCCAGCCTCGCGCACCTGCCCGGTGGTCCTCGACGCGACGGTCGCCGCCAGCTTCGTCGGGTTCATCGGCGGCCTGCTGTGCGCGGACGCCGTCCAGCGCGGGCGCTCGCCGTTCGCCGGGCGGCTCGGCGATCAGATCGGCTCCGCGGCGCTGACGCTCGCCGACGACGGCGCCGACCCGGCGGGGCTCAACTCCACGCCGTTCGACGGCGAGGGCACGCCCACCGGCCGCACCGCGCTGATCGACGCCGGCACGCTGAGCGCCTACCTGCACGATTCCTACACCGCCCGGCGCGAGGGCGGCGGCGCGCGCTCGACCGCCAACGGCACTCGCTCGGGCTACCGCTCGCCGCCCTCGGTCTCGACCTCGAACCTGATTCTCGCCCCCGGCGCGCTCGGATTCGCCGAGCTGCTCGCGCAGGCGGGGGAGGGGATGTACGTGACCGATGTCGCCGGGCTGCACTCGGGCGTCAACCCGGTCTCCGGGACGTTCTCGGTTGGCGCCACCGGCCGCACGATCGCGGGCGGCGAGCTCGCCGCTCCCGCCGACGAGTTCACGATCGCCTCCGACCTGCCCTCGATGCTCGCCGCGATCGCGGCGGCCGGCGCCGAGGCGCGCTGGGTCCCGTTCGGCGGCTCGGTCAACGCTCCGGCGCTGCTGGTCGGCGAGATGGCAATCGGCGGTGCCTGAGCGCAACCGCGCCTTCCGAGGCTTCCTCGATCCGGCGAAGCATCAGCCGGCGCGCGCTCAGCGGCGGGCCTCGCGGCTCGGGTCGATTCGCAGCGCGCGGGCGAAGCGGCCGCGGTTGCGAGCGACGAACCGGTAGGCGCGCTCGGTGAGCCGCGGGAAGCGCTCGAACGCCGCCGCGAGCGGCGCGCCGCCGGGAAGCAGCCGCGCCAGCGGCGCCGCCGCGGCGCCGGCCGAGCGCAGCTCGCCGTCCGGCGATACCAGGTGCCAAGAGTCGAGCCGCCGCGCGCGCGGCACGCTCGCCAGCAGCCGGTCGCCCTCGTCGCTCTGGATCGCGACGGCGCGCAGCCGCCGGGGACGATCCCAGGCGAGGACCCCGTTCAGGGCCCACTTGCAGAACCCGCAGTCCTCGTCGTAGAGGACCACGGGGCGGCTTCCGGCGCCAGGCTCGGTCATCTCGCACGGTTACCCGTCGCGCAGGGTGATGATCCCGCCGATTACGCCGAGGTAGGCGGTGCCGTCGCGCCCCAGCGCGATCCCGGCGTAGTTGTTGTTGAACTCGAACCCCGAACCCGCGTAACGCAGCCAGGCGGTGTTTCCGGTTCGCCAGTCGATCGCCGTCCAGTAGTAGCCCTGGGCCGAGGGGTCGGCGGGCCGGCTGTAGGTGTAGATCAGCCCGGTCTTCGTCGACAGCTTCGGGACCACGGTCGGCGAGCGGACCTCCGTGTTCGTCCACTTGAGCCTGCAACCCTCGCCGCTCCGCTTGACGTCGACGCGGGCGAACCCCGGCGCGGTGACCTCGCCGCTGTGGGGCCCGAACGGATCCTGGTAGCCGTAGTTGTTCTCGACGATCAGCGAGCGCCCGGCGGTGATCAGCGAGTTCTCGGTCGCCGAGGCGCCGGCCCCGAACACGGGCTGTCTGCAGACCACCCGCTTCGAGCCGTGGAGCCTGCGCGCGGTGCGGTAGACGACGACGTTCATCGGGTCGGCGTTGTCGGTGATCGCGACGTAGCCGCCGTCCATGATCGTCGGCGTCGTACCCGAGCCGGCGTCGACCTGGCTCGGCTTCACGATCCCGGAGTTCGGATAGCGCTTGCGCCAGACGACCCTGGGGACGCCCTTGCCGGTCGCCTCGAACCGGTACATGCGCTTGTCGGAGACGATGTAGACGCCGTCGTCACCGACCGCGAACGAGTTCTCGATCTCCTCGCCGGTGATCTTCACGTGGATGGCGCCGGTCCTCGGTTCGAGCGTGCCGACCTTGCCGTGTTGCTTGGAGACGAACCAGATCAGCCCGTCGAAGTCCGGCAGCGCCGAGGTGATCCGCTCGGCCGAGGTGTCGAGCACCGAGGTGAGGTCGTAGTCGCGCTTCAGGGTCAGCGTCGAGCCGTCGGCGCCCTCGTTGAGAACGTAGATGTGGTCGGTCTCGGTCGGCACCCAGATCCGGTCCCTGTGGTCGAGAAAGAAGTAGGCGCCGCCGGAGAAGTTCTGATAGGCCGGGGTGCCGGGCGGATCGGGGGCGTCGGGGAGCGTGTAGGAGGAGATCGTCGCCAGCGTGCTCGGGTCGATGATCCGCGCCTGGGGCGGCGCGATCGTCGATGGACAGACGCTGACGATCCGATCCCGGGAGTCGAAGGCCAGCGACCCGCACAGCGACAGCGGCTTCGCCTCGCTCTCGGTGACGAGCGCGTTGCCGAGCGGGCCGCCGCGCCGGTAGGCGTCGGTCATCCATGTGTCGTTGTGGATGTTCGAGCTCGGATCCCTGGCCAAGTAGGGGTTCTGGGGCGGGTTCGCCGGGTCGGCGATTCTGTGCGGCTTCGCCGGCGAGCCCTGGAACGGCGGCAGCGAAGGAAGGCCGAGGTCGATGATCGGGATCGCGGAGGCGGCGGGGGCGAAGGCGAGCATCGCAAGCGCGGCGCCGGCGGCGGTGGCGGCGGCGGCGACGCGAAAACCGTGAGCGGCCAAGGTCTCGAGTCCTCCAGGGTCGTGAGCAAACGCGCGCCCGTCGGCATCGCGAGGCCCCGGAAACCTAACTGGCGAGGACCGAGCGGCGCGCGCCGCGAGCGGAGACCGCCGCGCTTACGGCGCGGATCCGGGGCGAGAAGAACTTGCCGCAAATTGCGCTGATCACCCAGCGGCCGAGAGGCGAGAAGGCGTGGTTCGCGACACGGCCAGGAAACCCCGTCCTAGGATCGCCCGGGGGTGGAGTCGATCCGAGGGGGATCGGGCTGGAAGGGAAGCGAGATCGGGAAGCACGGCGTCTGGCGCGGACCCGCCGGGGTGCGCTGAATCGGTGGGGGCGTCCGGCGCGCGGCCGGGATTGTCGAAGGCGGGAAGCCGGATGAAGCCCGCCAGCGCAGCGACCGCCCGCAAACGACCGGCGCGCTCCAGCGTCGCCGACGAGCCTTGGCGCGAGCGCTCGGGGCGCCTCTTCGCCGAGTTCGAGCGGCCTGCAAAGGCGATGGTGCGGCGTGCGTTCGGATCGGCGCTTTCGGCCGATGAGCTTGACGACGTCTATGCCGGGGCTTGGGTCGGCACCCTCCGGGCGCTCGCGGATCGTCACCGCAGACTCTCCGACGAGGAGATCCGAAGCTACCTGCTGACCGCCGTCGCTAACCAGGCGGGCAAGGAGATGCGACGGCGCAAGCGCAAGCCGACCGCCCCGCTCGAGTTGGCCGGCGGCGTGCCCGACAACGAAACCGGTTCGCCCGATGAACGCGTTGCGGACGCAGAGCAGTCGGAGATCACCCGCGACCTCTTGGCATCCCTGCCCCCACGGCGGAGGGCGGTGATGCTGCTCCGCTACGGCTGGGGTCTGGAACCGAAGCAGGTGTGTGGGTTGATCGGCGGACTCTCCCCGCGGGCATACCGCAAGGAGGTCACGAAGGGCGTCGACGAGCTGGTCGAGAAGATGCGTGTGTTCGATCGCGGCGAGTGGTGCGCCGACCGCGAGCCGGTTCTGAGGGCGTACGCGTCCGGCCTCGCCGACGCCGACCAGGTTCGCCAAGCCAAGGCGCATCTCTCGCACTGCCGGGACTGCGGCGACTTCGTTGCCCGCCTCCAGGGTCACTTGCACGATCTGGGTGCCGCGGCGGCGATGCCCGGCGCGATCGACGGCCTCGACGGGCACGTCGGGCTCGTCGATCGGTTGCTCGACGCGGGCGACCGCGTCCGCCATACGGCTGACGGGTTCCTCGGTCGGGCTGGCTCGGCCGACGTCGCCGGTCCGAGCGTTCAGGTCGCGAGTGGCGCGGGCGGGCAAATCGCGGCGGCGTGTGGAGGCGTCGCTGCTGTCGCCTGCGTTGCGGTGATCGCGCCCGGTGCAACCCAGCGGGACGTCGACCGCGAACGGCCGAAGCCGGTCATCGAGCGTCAGGCTCACAAGGCTCGGCCGGCTCCGGTGATGCAAGTCGGACCGGTCTTGCCGAGCCAGGTTGAAAACGAGGCGCCGCCCGCCGTCGTCTCGGCATCGCCGTCGGGTGCAGCGCCGCAGCAGGACCCGGAAAGCGAGCCCACAGCTCAAAGCGCTCCAAGCGAGCCGGTTGCCGCCGAGGAGGCGGAACAATCAGACTTCACCTTCGGAGCGGGAACCACCACTCCGGCGGCAACCGAGCAGCCGTCGACACCGCCCACCGCGACGACGTCGAGCGGGGGAGGCGACGGGGGAGGCTCGGGAGCCAGCTCTTCATCGGCGGGAGACTTTGCGTTTGGCAACTGAGGCGCGAAGATCCGGACAAGGCAAGGAGGGAAAATGAGGCGGCTGGTCGGCAACTTGACGTATTCGCGGGTGGTCTCGACCGTCGCCCTGTTCGTCGCGCTGGGTGGAGGCGCCTACGCCGTCGGCCTCGGCAAGAACGAGGTCAACTCGCGGATCATCAGGAACGGCAGCGTCAAGAGCGCCGACGTTATGAACGACGGGCTCAAGGGCCGCGACATCTCAGAGCGAACCCTGGACCTGGCACAGCTGGGCGCCGCGAGAAGCTCGGGCAACGCAAGCTGCGATCCGGAGCTGATCTACGTCGCCTGCGGCAGCGTGACGTTGCAGACGCCTGTGGCGGGAAGGATCCTGGCGATCGGCGAGTGGCGAGCTGATCCCTAACGGCGGCCGCGTCGGGGACATGTGAGCTCGGGTCAGTCGGAGACTCCGCAAGCGACGGTGGCCGAGTTGCCGAGACGCGGAGAGGGCGAGACTACGGCTTCGCGCTCTCCGGCGTCAGCGAGCCGGTGTCCGCGGGCTCGTACACGGTGGAGCTTGCGCTGCGCTCGAGGACAGCAGGCGAGCTCACCGTCGAAACGGATGGGGTCAGCGCCGTCGCTGGTAGGGGCGGGCTGATCGAGCGGCGCGACGAGAACGCGCCGAGCCGCTCGGACGGTCGGATGTGCAGCGGCGGCGTGCGCTGTCGTCGCGGCGGTCGTGGCAACTGGGGCCCGCTGCGAAGGCTGGCGACATACACCGCCGTCGGTTGCGACGTGGGCATCGGCGCACTGACGCCGGAGACGGCTACGTTCGGCGGGCACAATTGGACCGGCGGCCGTTGTGACAAGCGCGGCCTCGCCGTCGCTATCGATGCGCCTCCCGTTCACGACGGGAGCCGGTGAACGGCGACGACGGCTCAGTGGCGAGATCGTCGGCGCCGCCGGGACTTAGCTTTCGCGGCGGCTCGTTTTACGCCGACGTTGGCTCCCCCGCATCCGCGGATCCTCAGGCGGTTGATACCTGTATCGGCCCGAGGGATCCTTGAGCTTCGACGAAGCGGGGACATCGACGCCTCCGGGCTCGTATTCAGTGGCCCGCCGGTCGCCTTCGCAGCAGACCGACTCGTCTTGCAGATCCAGTGCCCGAGCGAGAAGTGCATCGTCGATAGCGGCAGGCCGCCGAGCGACGCTTACCTTGACGCGCGCTATCTGAGCTTTCAGGTCGAGGATTCGGTCGGACCCTCGATTGGCGCGTTGAGCGGGGCTCTGACGGAGGGCCCGGCGCAGCGGGGTACCCAGGAGCTTGCGGTGCCGGCGGCGGACAAGGGCAGCGGGATCGCGGCGGTCAGCGTCCGAGTGAACGGCACGCGGTACGCCACCAAGGACGCGGGCTGTGCGGTAGCCGCCGACGGACGCGCGCTTCGGCTCTCGCCGTGCCCGGCGAATCCAACCATCGGGCTCGCGGTGGACACCGCGCAGCCGCCGTTCGTCGAGGGCGCCAACAACCTCGAGGTCTGCGTGAGCGACTACGCCCAGGAGACCGAGCAGAGCTCGTCCTGGGCCGGCGAGTCGTGCACCGCGAGCGCCGAATACGTCGACAACTCCTGCGACGTCTCGGGGGCAGCCGACGCGGGCGACGTTCACTTCGGGCTCGCGAGGCGGACCGTGCGCTTCGGCAAGCGGGCCCGGGCGGTCGCGAAGCTGACGGACGCCGACGGGATGCCGATCGAGGGCGCCACGGTGTGCATCTCGGAGCGAGATCGCACCGGCTCCGCGCCGGAGCTCGACGTCGGAGAGCTCCAGACGAACGAGCTCGGCAAGGCGAGCGCGAGGCTGCCGAAGGGCGCCTCGCGGCGTGTGAAGCTCACCTACTGGCGTGACGGCGAGAACGTCGAGATCGAGGCGGCGCAACTCAATGTCCGCGCTCGGCCGAAGCTTCAGGTCCTGTCGAGGCACCGGCTCACCGATGGGCGGCGGGTGCGCTTCCGCGTCAAGCTGGCGGGCCCATATCGCGTGGGCCGGAAGGTCGCGATCCAGGCGCTGGCGCCGGCTGGATGGCTGGACTTCCCAGGGTGCACCGGAAAGACCAATGACCGAGGGGTGTTTCGCTGCTCGTACCGGTTCCGCGAGCAATCGGGGAACCTCTCCTACAGATTCCGAGCGCTGGCGCCGCGCCAAGCCGGATACCCCTATCTGCAGGGCCGCACCAGGGCCCAGCGGATCCTTGTGCGGGACTAGACGGCGAACAGGGACGACCCGCGCCGCGGCCGATCAGAGCTCGTATCGCGCCAGGTCGGCGTCGAGGCGCTCGGCTTCGGCGGCGTCGAGCGGCTCGCCGGCGGGCGCCTCCTCCGAAGCGCCCGCGCGGGCGCCGTCGTCACCGGCCCGCCGCCAGCGTCGCAGCCCGATGCCGATCGCGGTGGCGGCCAGCAGGATCGCGGCGCCGGGAACCAGCCACGCTGCGAGGTCGAACCCCTCGTCGCCGGGGATCGCCAGCACCGCCGGCCCGTACTGGGCCTCGAGCCTGTCCTTGATCTGGTCCTTGGTCAGCCCCTGGGCGATCAGGCGGCGGATCAAGTCGCGCTCCTGGTTTGCCTGCGGGGCCTCGGTCGCGAGCTCGAGCGGAACGCCGCAGACGATGCACATCACCTCGTCCTCGATGTCGGGCAGCGAGGCCCGGGGCTCGGCGGCCGACGCCGCCGACGGCGCGAGCGCGAGCGTCGCGGCCGCGAGAAGCCCCAACGCCAAACGCCGGATCATGACCGCTCCTCGATCATCGGCGCGACCGTCTCGCGCAGGTACCCCTCGGTCACCTGGCCGTGCAGCGCTGCCGCGACCTCGCCGTTCGGGTCGATGAGGAAGTTCTCGGGCACGCCGGTCGTCTTCAGCTCGTCGGCGTAGTCGCCGGAGCCGTCGTGGAGCTGCGGATAGGTGAGCTCGAACTCGTCGATGAACTCGCGCGCGGAGGCCTCGTCGTCCTGGGTGTCGACGCCGACGATCTCGAAGTCCTGGGCGCGGTGCTCTCGGTAGAAGCGCTCGAGCGCGGGCGCCTCGTCGCGGCACGGGTCACACCATGAGGCCCAGACGTTGACCAGCACCCAACTGCCGCGATAGTCGGCGACCGAGCCCGAGCCCTCGGCGCCGATCGTCGGCAGCTCGCTGACGGGCACCTGCTCGCCGACGGCCAGCGAGCCCTCGCCCTTGGAGACGAGCCCGAAGCCGAGCAGCCCGATGAGCAGCAGGACGGCGATGAAGACCACGAACGTGCGCGCGCTCACCGGATGGAGGCTAGAGATTCCGCGTCCGCTCCCCGCGTGGGTGGGTTACCCTCACGCGGCGGGACACGGACCGCCCCGCAGCACCGATCGGAGCCGACATGGATGCGCAACAGCCGCGACCCGCGTTCCTGCCGCGAGTCGCCGCCACCGCGGCGTTGGTCGTCGCGGCGATCGGCGCCTTCGCGTTGCTCGGCTGGATCATCGGCGTCCACTTCTTCGCCGAGATCGTCCCCGACACGCCGCGGATGAAGGCGAACACCGCGATCGCCTGCATCGCCCTCGGCGCCGCACTGTGGCTGGTGCGAAGCGGCGAGTGCTCCGACGAGGCGCGTGCCTGGTCGCGGCTGCTGAGCCAGCTCGTCGTCCTCGGCGCCGCGCTGACCATTGCCGAGCACGCACTCGATCGCGACCTCGCCATCGACGGCCTGTTCACCGACACCTCCAGCGCCCTGCATCCGGGTCGGCCGTCGCTGCACGCGGCGCTCGCCGTCCTCCTCTGCGCGCTCTGGCTCGCCGTCCTCGACTACCAGGGCTCCGGGTGGGAGCACCTCAAGAACGCGCTCGCCGGGCTCGCCGGAGTGGTCGTGCTCGCCGCGGTGATCGGCTACGCCTTCAACGTCGACTACGTCTACGGGCGCACCGACGGCGATGGGGTCGCGCCGCAGACGGTGATCGCGCTGGCGGCGCTCTGGGCCGGGATCATGAGCTCGCGGCCCGCCTCGGCGTGGATGCGGCTGATCACCAGCCGCGGCGGCGGGGGGCCGGTGATGCGCCGGCTTTTCGCTGCGGCGGTCGCGGTCCCACTCGCGATCGGCTACGTGCTGATCGCCGGTGAGGAGCTCGACGTTTTCGGGATCCGGGCCGGCGCGGCGTTCATGGCGGCGACCGCGATCGCGATCCTGATCGCGATCCTCGTCCACGCCTCCCGCGCACTCCAGGAGGCCGACGCCGAGCGCTCGCGGCTCGAGCGCCGGCTGGTCGAGCTCGCCGACCGCGACCCGCTCACCAACCTCTACAACCGCCGGCGCCTCGACGAGGAGCTGAGTCGGTTGGTGGCCTTCGGACAGCGCCACGGCTCGCGGCTCGCGGTGCTCTCGATCGACCTCGACAACCTCAAGGCGATCAACGACAGCTATGGCCGTGCGACCGGGGACGCGCTCTTGATCGAGACGGCCGCGGTGCTGCTCGAGGAGCTGCGCGAGAGCGACTTCGCCGCCCGTCCCGGGAGCGACGAGTTCATCGTCCTGCTGCCCGACACCGACGACGAATCCGCGCGGATCGTCGCCGGGAAGCTGATCCGCGCCCTGCGCGGGATCAAGCGCCCGAAGCCCGGTGGCGGGGCGATCCAGCTGCGCGCCTCGATCGGGATCGCGCTCTCGGACCCGGGTGGCTGGGCCCAGCCGCAGGACCTGCTCGCCGCCGCCGATCGCGCCCTCACCGCGGCCAAGCGGGCGGGGGGCGACCGGCTCGCGGTGGACGGTCCGCTGGTTCTAGACTGACTCGCTCACGCGGCGGTAGCTCAGCTGGTAGAGCACGAGCTTCCCAAGCTCGGGGTCGCGGGTTCGAGCCCCGTCCGCCGCTTCTTCCGCGACGCCCGGCCGTCCGGCGCTCGCCGAAGGCCGGTGCCGCACGCAGGACAGACCGCTCGCCTGAAAGCATGCGGCGGTGACCGGCTCGCGACGCAAGGAGCTCGCGCGCGCCGACCGGGTGCTGGACGGCGTCTGGCGCCTGCGCCTGCCGTTGCCGTGGCCGGGGGTGCCGCACGGAAACGCCTTCGCGGTCGTTTCGGAGGGCGGAATCGTGCTCTTCGACACCGGGATGGCGACCGAGGACGGCGAGCGCCAGCTCGAGCTCGCGCTCGCGCAGGCGGGATGGCGGCTCAACGACGTGAGGCTCGTCGTCTGCACCCATTCGCACTCCGATCACTACGGCCTCGCAGGGCCGATCCTCGACGCCGCCGGTTGCGAGCTGTGGATGCACCCGCGCTGGGATCACATGCGCGACTACGCCGAGGATCCGGAGGGCGCGCTCGAGCGCCGGATCGAGATCGCGCGCCAGAGCGGCGTGCCGATGGCCGCGCTGGAGCGCTACGAGGCGCAACGCCGCAGCCACAACCCGGGGATCGCGCGGATCGTCGAGCCCGACCGCGAGCTCGTGCCCGGGACGCAGGTGCCGACCGACCTCGGCCTTTGGGACGTCTACGAGACCCCCGGGCACGCGCCCTCCCACGTCGTCCTTCATCAGCCCGAGCGCGGGCTGATGATCTCCGGCGATCACCTCCTCGGCCGGGTGTCGCTGTTCTTCGACTATGGCCATACCCCGGACCCGGTCTCGGAGTTCGCGACCAGCCTCGATGTGGTCGAGGATCTCGAGACCGGGCTCGTGCTCGCCGGGCACGGGCGGCCGTTTCGCGACGTCCCCGGAAAGGTCGCCGCCAACCGCGCCCAGCTCGCCGAGCAGCTCGACGCCGTGCGGGCGGCGATCGCCACCGAGCCGCGGACGGCGTTCGAGGTCGCCGAGCGGATGATCGGCGCCGAGAACCTCAACCCGGCGACCGCGCCGTGGGCAATCCAGCTCGCGCTCGCCTACCTCGACCATCTGGTGCTCGCCGGCGAGGCGGGCCTCGAGTCCGATGGCGACGAGCACGTGCGCCGCTGGCGGGCACGATGATCGTCTGCCTCGGCGAGGCGCTCGTCGACCTGATCTGCGAGCGTCCGGTCGCCTCGCTCGCCGAGGCCGACGGCTTCGCGCCGCACTTCGGTGGCGCGCTCGCCAACGTCGCGGTCGCCGCGGCCCGCGCCGGCGGCGAGGCCGGGCTGGCGGGGGCCGCCGGGAACGACGATTGGGGCAGGTGGCTGGCCCGGCGACTCGAGCGCGAGGGCGTCGACCTGCGCTTCTTCGAGCTGATCGCCGGCGAGCAGACCCCGATCGCCTTCGCGAGCTTCGACGAGAACAGGGACGCGAGCTTTCAGATCTACGGCGACGCGGTCGAGGTCGCGGTTGCCTCGCTCGAGCCGCGCCTCGAGCCGGTGGTCGACGCCGCGACCGCGCTCGTCCACGGCTCGACGACCCTGGCGACCCGGCACGAGCGCGAGGTGACGCTGCGCGCCCGCGAGCTCGCGCTCCAGCGCGGGGCGAGGGTCTGCTTCGATCCGAACATCCGCCCGAACCGCTGGGGCGGGGAGGTCGGGCCGGCGGCGAGGCTCTCCCGCGAGCTGATCGCGGGCTCGTTCCTGGTCCGCACCAACCGGGCGGAGGCGCTCGCGATCGCCGGGCTCGACGATCCCGCGCGAGGCGGCCGAGGCGATCGCCGCGCTCGGCGCCGAGCTCGTCGTGGTCACGCTCGGCGAGGAGGGCGCGCTGATTCGCGGCGCCTGCGAGGCCGAGGAGCCGGCGGTCGAGGTCGAGGTCGTCTCGACGCTCGGGGCGGGGGACGCGTTCATGGGCACCCTGGTCGCCGGCCTGGCCGCCCGCGACTGGGACCCGAGCCGGGCGGCGGAGGTCCTCGAGCCGGCGCTCGCGGCCGCCGCCGAGGCCTGCACGCGCTGGGCGGCGCTGCCGTAACCGCGCCCCTGCGCCCCGCCGGCTACTCGACGGCGGCGGCGAGGGCGCCGAGCAGCCGCTCGGCCTCCGCCTCGGTGTTGTGCAGGTGGGGCGAGATCCGCAGCGACTCGCCCCGCAGCGCGGCGTGGCAGTCCGCCGCGGCGAGCGCCCGGCGGACGGCCGCCCGGAGGTCGCCGCGCAGCCGCACGCCGAGCATGTGCGGGCCACGTCGCTCCGCGGGCACCGGCTCGAGCCCCAGCTGTTCGGCCCCGTGGGCGATCGCACCGTTGATCCTTGCGAGGCTGGCCGCGATCCGCGCCGGCTCCCACTCGAGCAGCAACTCGAGCGCGGCGATCGCCATCGGCACGAGCTGGAAGCTCGAGCGCTGGCCCATGTCGAAGCGCCGGGCGCCGGGCTGGTAGGAGCTCTCGTAATCGACCAGGCCGGCGAAGTCGTCGGAGCCCGCGCGGCTGATCCAGTTCTCCTCCAGCGGCTCGCCGTCGCGATGCTCGGGCGCCACGTACAGGTAGGCGAGCGCGAGGGGGCCGAGCAGCCACTTGTAGCCGACCGAGACGAGGAAGTCGGGCCGTAGCCGCTCGACCGAGATCGGCAGCGCTCCGGCCGACTGGCTCGCGTCGATCACCAGGCGACAGCCGAGCTCGCGGGCGCGGGCGGCGACCGGATCGAGCTCGACCAGCGCCCCGTCGGTCCAGTGCACGTTGGGGACGCTGAGCAGCGCGGCGCGCTCGTCGAGCGCCGCGAGGATCGCCTCAGTCCACGCCCGACCGTCTTCGCGGGCGACCGTGAGCAACTCGGCGCCGGTGGCGTTCGCGAGCCGGCGCCAGGTGTAGATGCCCGACGGATACTCCTCGGCGAGCACCACGATTCGCTGCCCCCGGGCCAGCCGCAGGTTGCGGGCCGCGACCGCGAAGCCGTAGCTGGTCGCCGGGACGAGCGCGATCCCCTCCGCGTCGGCGCCGATCAGCTGTGCGAACAGCTCCCGCAGCCGCTCGACGTCGGCGAACCAGTCGGCGGCGGCGATCGTCCACGGTCGCGTCCGGCGCTCGAGCGCCGACTCCGCCGCCTCGCGCACCCGGTGGGGAACGGGCGAGAGGCTGGCGGTGTTGAAGTAGGCGACCTCCGGCGGGACGTCGAAGGCGTCGCGCCGGGGGTCGAGGGGCTGGGCCGCGTCGGTCACGGCCTCGAATCGTCCTACACCGAGCGCTGGTAGGTCCGGAACGCGCGCATCGCGAACAGCCCGCAGGCGAGCAGGAAGGCGATCAAGAGCCCGGTCTTGCCGGCGATGGAAGCCCAGTCGGGCGCGGCGGTGACCGCGTCACGCCCAGCCTCCACGGCCCAGTTCAGCGGGTTGAAGACCGAGACGGTCTGCATCCAGTCGGGCATCAGGTCCTCGGGCATGAAGGTCACCGACATGAACGACAGCGGCAGGGCGAGGAACTGGACGGTGGCGATCACCGTCTCCTCCCTGCGCGCCAGCAGCGCCAGCCCGATCGACAGGCATCCGAAAGCCGAGCCGATCAGCACCGACTCCACGATCAGCACCGCGACGCCGCCGATCCCGTTGGCGAAGCCGGCGCCGACTGTCAGCGCCAGGCCGACGATGATCAGCGACTGGATCGCCGTCGTCAGCCCGCTCTGCGCGAGCCGCCCGGTGATCAGCGACGAGCGGCGCACGGGAGAGACGAGGAAGCGATCGGTGATCCCGCGGTCGAGATCCTCGATCACCGGCATCCCGGTCCATGCGGCGCCGAAGAACGCGGTCATCACCACCACCCCCGGCGCCAGGAACTGGATGTAGTTGTCCGAGCCGAAGTCCGGGATGTCGGTGACGGTCTCGAACAGGGCGCCGAACAACAGCAGCCAGATCACCGGCTGGGTCGAGCGAGACGGCGATCCACCAGGGCTGGCGCCAGAGGGCCATCAGGTGGCGCATGGTCATGTGCCGGGTGTCGGCGATCGCCTTCATCGGGACTCCTCTTGATTGTCGGTCTTGTCGGTCTCGGCCTCCGCCTGGCTGAACGTGCGGCCGGTGTAGCGCAGGTAGACGTCGTCGAGCGACGGTCGGGCGACGGTCACCGAGGCGACCTCGATCCCGGCCTCCTCGAGCGCCGCCAGCACCAACGGCACCGCTCGGGCGCCGTCTGCGGCGCGGGCGTGCAGCGCGCGCCCGTCGACGAGCACCTCGCCGACGCCGCCCACTCCGTCGAGCGCCGCGCGCACGGTTCCGTTCTCGCTCGCCTCGGCGAGCTCGAGGTGGATCGCGTCGCCCCGGAGCTCGCGCTTGAGCTCGTCGGGCGAGCCCTCGGCGACGATCCGGCCCTTGTCGACGATCGCCAGCCGGGAGGCGAGGTTGTCCGCCTCCTCCAGGTAATGCGTGGTCAGCAGCACGGTCAGCCCCTCACCGGTCAGCCGTGAGAGCTCACCCCACATCTCGGCGCGGACCTCGGGGTCGAGGCCGGTGGTCGGCTCGTCGAGGAACAGCACCTGCGGCGTGTGGACGAGCGCCAGGGCGACGTCGAGCCGGCGCTGCATGCCGCCCGAGTACTCACGCACCAGGCGGTCCGCTGCGCCGGCGAGCCCGAACTGCTCGAGCAGCGTCTCGACGCGGCGCTCGAGCTCGGGGCCGCCCATCCCGTAGACCTGGCCCTGGAGGCGCAGGTTCTCGCGCCCGGTCGCCTCGCGATCGAGGCCGCCCTTCTGCGAGACGACCCCGATCGCCTCGCGGACCGCCGCGGGATCGTCGAGCACGTCGTGGCCGGCGACGGCGGCGCTGCCGGAGTCGGGATGGGCCAGGGTGGTGAGGATCTTCACCGTGGTCGACTTGCCGGCGCCGTTCGGGCCCAGGAGCCCGAACACGCTGCCCTGTTCGACCGCGAACGAGAGTCCGTCGAGGGCTCGGACGCCTCCCGGATAGGTCTTCTTGAGGCCCTCGGCCTCGATCGCCTTCATCTGATCACCACCTTCCGTAGTAGAATCGCTTGCGCGGCCATTATCTTACCACCTAAGATACTTGCATGTCTAACGATAAGTCCGAAGACGCCGAGGCGAAGATGACCAAAGCCGAGCTCGCCGAGCGGATCGGCGAGCAGTTCCGGATCAACCAGAACCGCTCCGACGTCTTCGACGAGGTTGCGGGCGAGCTGCTGGGACTCAACCACACCGATCAGCGCTGCCTCGACATCATCTCCCGGCTCGGACAGGTGACCGCTGGCGAGCTCGCGCGCGAGGCCGGGCTGACCACCGGCGGGGTCACCGCGGTCGTCGATCGGCTGGTGCGCGACGGCTACGCGCGGCGGGTTCGCGACGAGGAGGATCGCCGCCGGGTGCTGATCGAGGCCTCGCCGGAGGCGTTCGAGCGAATCTGGCGCATCTGGGGACCGCTACAGGAGGAGTGGGAGGCGCGGTCGAGGCGTTGGTCTCGCGAGCAGCTCGAGTTCCTGCTGCGGTTCCTCGAGCAGGCGAGCGCGATCGCCGAGCAGCACATCGAGCGCATCCGCGCGATGCGCGACGAGGCGCAGAGCGCACGGGCTTCCGGGCCCGCGCCGGCCGCGGACGTGCGGAGCCGACCCGCGCCGCAGTAGGGTCGGCCGCATGGCCTACGACGAGCAGCTCGCCGAGCGAGTCCGGGAGCTCGTCTCGCTGCGCGACGGGATCAGCGAGCGCAGGATGTTCGGCGGGATCGCGTTCATGATCGCCGGCAACATGGCCTGCGGGGTGCTCGGCGATGAGCTGATCGTGCGGGTCGGGCCCGACGAGTACGAGCGCGCGCTCGCCGAGCCGCACACCCGCGTGTTCGACTTCACCGGCCGGCCGTCGCGCGGCATGGTCGTCGTTGCGCCCGATGCGGTCGGCGACGAGGAGGCGCTCGCCGGTTGGGTCGACGCCGGCGCCGGCTTCGCCGCCTCGCTGCCGGGGAAGTAGGCGCGGCGGATGCCGCTGATGGACACGCGCCGCACACGAATGCGAAACGGAGGCCCAGGATGAGCTACGAGACCCTGATCTGGGAGCAGTCCGGCGCCGTCGGGCGCCTGACCTTGAACCGGCCCGAGACCCTGAACGCGTGGAACGCCCAGTTCGGCGACGACCTCAAGCGTGCCTTCGAGGGCGAGGCCGCCCACGAATCGGTCCGCGCCGTGCTCGTCACCGGCGCCGGGCGGGGTTTCTCCTCGGGCGCCGACCTCAAGGCCGGGTTCGAGCCCGCCGAGGACGGCATGCCCAACATCCGCAAGGAGCTGAACGAGATCTACCACCCGGCGATCGCCGCGATCCGGCGGCTGGGAAAGCCGGTGATCGCGGCGGTCAACGGACCCGCCGTAGGGATCGGCTGCTCGCTGGCGCTCGCCTGCGATCTGATCGCTGCCGCCGAGTCCGCCTACTTCGGGCTCGCGTTCGTGAACATCGGCCTGATGCCCGACGGCGGCTCGACCGCGTTCGTGCCACCGGCGGTGGGTCGCGTGCGAGCGTTTCAGATGGCCCTGCTCGGCGAGCGGATCCCGTCGGCGCAGGCGCTCGACTGGGGGCTCGTCAACTGGGTCCATCCCGACGAGCGGCTGATCGACGAGGCGAACGCGCTCGCCGAACGCCTCGCGGCGGGCCCGACCCGCTCCTACGCCGCCTCCAAGCAGGCGCTCAACGCGTCGATCTACGGCGACCTCGATAGGCAGCTCGAGCTCGAGGCCGAGCTCCAGCACGAGCTCGCGCGCAGCAAGGACTTCCTCGAGGGCGTCGCGGCGTTCGTGGAGAAGCGCGAGGCCGCGTTCGGCGGCGCCTAGCGCCTCGCTCACGAGATGTCGTCGAGCGGTTGTGGGCCGGGGGAGAGCGCGCGTCCTCGCTCGCGCCGGATCGCGCTCAGGCCAGCGCCGCCGCCCGCGCGAGCCGCGTCGGCGTGTCGTCGTCGAAGTCCGCGAAGAAGCTGCCGACCGCGTCGACGAGGTGGTCCATCGACTCGGCCGCGAACAGGACCGGCTGGTACTTGGTGATGTCGTAGTCGATCGTCCCCATCTGGTGGAAGTCGAGCGGCCGGATCTCCATCGCCCGGAACTCCTCGATCTCCCCGTAGCTGGAGAGGATCCCGGCGCCGTAGGCGCGCAGCTCGCCGTGCTCCCAGACGACCCCGAACTCGATCGTGAACCAGAACACGTCCGCCACGTACTGCACGCCCTCCTCGGTATGCGACCGTCGCGCGGCCTCGCCGGCGAGCCGGTTGAGCTCCGCGAATTGCGGGTCGGCGAGCAGGTTGCCGTGGCCGATCACCTCGTGGATCAGGTCGGGTTCGGGCGTGTAGAGCGGGGCGGAGGGGTGGCGGATGTACTGGGTCGAATGGAACTCGAGGTCCGCCAGGCAGCCGTAGAACTCCTTCACCGGAACGATCCCCGCCGCGGGGACGTAGTGAAAGCCGGTCAGCGGCGCGAGGTTGGCGGTGACCTCGTCAAGCTGCGGAATCCGGTCGAGCGGCAGCCCGAGCGCGGCCTTCGCCTCGAGGTACGGGGTGCACGCGTAGCGGGCGTGCTTGGGCGCCAGCTCGCGCTGGACCGTGCGCCACGACCTCCTGCTCGGCGTCGTTGTAGTCGATCCGCGGCACCGGCTCGCCGCGTCTCCACGCGAGCGCCGCCGCGGCGATCTCGTTGCGGCGGGCCTGGTAATGCGGGTCGGTCTTGCCGGGGTGATCATCGGCCAGGTGGACGGTCACCGAGCCGTCGTCGGCCGTGGTGACCGGGGAGTAGAGCTGTGCCTCCTCGAACATCACCGCCCCCGCTATCCGGTGGTCGATTCCGCGACCGGCGACGGCGCCCGGTCGCGCCACGAGTACGCGTAGGACGGGTCGTCGAGCGACCGCGCCAGCTCGGTCAGCCGCAGGGGACGGAACGTATCCCACATCACCGCCAGCTCCTCCGTCCGGCGCATGCCGAGCGACTTCTCGACCAGGCCGGGCTGCGGGCCATGGGGAAGGCCCGAGGGATGAACGGTGACGGAGCCGACCTCGATCCCCTTGCGGCTGCCGAACTCGCCCGAGACGTAGTAGATGACCTCCTCGGACTGAAGGTTCGAGTGGTGGTACGGGATCGGCACCGCCTGCGGGTCGTAGTCGAGCTCACGGGGGCAGAAGGAGCAGATCACGAAGTTCGGGCCCTGGAACGTCTGGTGCACCGGCGGCGGAAGGTGAAGACGGCCGGTGCGCGGCTCGAAGTCGTGGACGTTGAACGTGTGCGGGTAGACGTAGCCGTCCCAGCCGACGACGTCGAAGGGGTGGTAGTCGAGCTCGTAGCTCTGCAGCCCGCCGCGCACCCGCACGGTGAGCTCGTGGTCGCCGCCGTCGCGATGGGTTTGGAGCGCGACCGGCGGGTGGAAGTCTCGCTGTGAGTACGGGGCGGACTCGAGCAGCTGCCCGTAGCGGTTGCGATAGCGGTTCGGGGTCTCGATCTCGCCGGGAGTGTGGAAGACGAGCCACGTCTGCGGGGTCGAGTCGAGCGCGAACCGATAGGTCGTGCCGCGTGGGATGACGACGTAATCGTGCTCGCGGAAGGCGACGTCGCCGAACACGGTCTCGAGCGTCCCCGAGCCCTCGCAGACGAAGACGACCTCGTCGCCCTCGCCGTCGCGGTAAAAGCCCGCGGCCTCCGACAGCGGGCGGCAGAGCGAGACCTCGAGATCGTGGTTCCACATCAAGCACCGCCGCCCGCTGATCGGATCGCCCTCCGGCTCGACCCCTCCGGTCAGCAGGTGGCGGTGGACGTGCGCGTCGGGCACCCATTCGCGGTGCTCGATCGGCTCGAACTCGCCCGCCTGCGCGATCCGGCAGGGAGAGTTGAGGTGATAGAGGATCGACTCGTTGCCCGAGAATCCCTCGTATCCCATCACCTCCTCGACCAGCAGTCGCCCGTTGGTCCGAAACTGCGTGTGGCGCTTGGCCGGGACCTGACCGAGGCTGTGGTAGCGCATGGCTAGAGGTTCCCCCTCCGCTCCTGCTCTCGTTCGATCGCCTCGAACAGGGCCTTGAAGTTCCCCTCACCGAACCCCCGCGCGCCGTGGCGCTCGATGACCTCCAAGAACAGCGTCGGCCGGTCACCGAGCGTCGCAGTGAAGATCTGAAGCAGATAGCCCTCGTCGTCGCGGTCGGCGAGGATCCCGAGCTCGCGCAGGTCGGCGAGGTCCTCGTCGATCTCCCCGATCCGCCCGGGAAGCTCCTCGTAGTAGCTGCTGGGCGTCGACAGGAAGCGCACTCCGCGCTCGCGCAGCACCTTGACCGTGGCGACGATGTCGGTGGTCGCCAGCGCGACGTGCTGGGCCCCGGGGCCGCCGTAGTACTCGAGGAACTCCTCGATCTGCGACTTGCGCTTGCCCTCGGCCGGCTCGTTGATCGGAAACTTGACCCGGCCCTTGCCGTCGGCCATCACCTTCGACATCAGCGCCGAGTACTCGGTCGAGATGTCGCGGTCGGAGAAGTGGATCATCTCGGTCATCCCGAAGACGCGCTCGTAGTAGCCGACCCACTCGTCGAGCCGGCCGAGCTCGACGTTGCCGACCACGTGATCGATCCCGGCGAACAGCCCGGCGACCGGCGTCCCGTCGTCGACCGCCTCGTAGCCGGGCAAGAACGCGCCCGCGTAGCGGCCGCGCTCGACGAAGGTATGCAGGGTGTCGCCGTAGGTCGCGATCGTCGCCATCCGCACGGAACCCTGCTCGTCGGCCTCCTCCCAGGGCTCGCGAACCCCGCGGGCCCCGTGCCGGACGGCGTAGCGATAGGCGCGCTCGGCATCGGGGACCGAGAGCGCGATCACCCGCACGCCGTCGCCGTGGGCCGCGACGTGGCGGGCGATCTCGCTCGTCCCCAGAAGGGGCGCCGTGAGCACGAATCGCACCCGGCCCTGCTCGAGCACGTGCGAGGAACGGTCGCGAACCCGCGTCTCCAGGCCGGCGTACGCGGTGCGCTCGAACCCGAGCGCGTGCGTGAACCAGTACGCGGCCTGGGTCGCGTTGCCGACGTAAAGCTCCACGTGGTCGATGCCGAGCAGCGGCATCTCGTCGGCGGCGCCGGCGCGCGGTGGCGACGGTGCGGTCTCGATCGTCATCTCGCTCCTCTCCTCGAGTCGACCGGGTCCGTTTATGATTACCCGCAGCTTCCGGCCGCTCAATACCGGATCGTTGCGTCGAACGCGGCCACGCGTCGCTTGAATGGATGAAATTGACCATCGAATCGTTGCGCTGCTGAGGGAGAACGCCCGGCGCTCGTTTCAGGACATCGGCGAGCGCGTCTCGCTCTCCGCCCCGGCGGTCAAGCGGCGCGTCGACCGGCTCGAGGGCGACGGCGTGATCCGCGGCTACTCGGCCAACGTCGATCCCTCCGCGATCGGCTGGAACACGCACGCGTTCGTGGAGCTGTTCTGCGAGGGCCGGATGTCGGGGGAGGAGGTGCGCGCGGCGGTCGGCGACCATCCCGAGGTCGAGGCCGCCTACACGATCGCCGGCGCGCCGAGCGCGATCCTGCACCTGCGCGCCTCCGACACCCAGCACCTCGAGCAGGCGCTCGAGCGGATCCGCGACACGCCGGGCGTGATCCGCACCCAGACCCAGGTCGTGCTCTCGACCCTGTTCGAGCGCCCGGTGCTGGATCGCTAGACGACCGGTGTCCGGAGCCGCCCGAGACCCTCGGCCTCGAGCGCGACCACGTCGCCGGGCTCGATCCAGCGCGGCTCGGCTCCGGGCCCGGGCTCGAACGGCCCGAGCTCGAGCAGGCAGCCCCCGGTGAGGGTGCCCGAGCCGAGCACGTCACCGGGGCGCAGGCGGGTGTCGCGCGCGGCGTGGGCGACGATCTCCGGCCAGCCGAAATGCTGCTCGCCCGCGTCGCCCGAGGCGATCTCGCGGTCGTTGACCAGCACCCGGGCCGAGACTCTCAGCCGCCCGTCCTCGTAGGGCAGCTCCTCAGGGGTCACGATCCACGGCCCGAGGCTGGTCGCGAAGTCCTTCGCCTTCGCGGGCCCGAGCCCGACAGTGACCTCGGCGGCCTGGACGTCGCGCGCCGACCAGTCGTTCATCAGCGTGAAGCCGGCGATCCCCGGCTCGCCGCGGTCGTCGCCGACGCCGATCACCGCGGCGATCTCGAGCTCGAAGTCCAGCATCCGGGTCGACTCAGGGCGTCCAACGGGCTCGCCGGGCCCGACGATCGCCGCCGGGTTGGAGAAGTAAAAGGCCGGCGCCTCGTACCAGTGGGGAGCGATCTCGCGCCCGCGCAGCCGCGCCCCGGCCGCGACATGCCCCTCATACGCGTAGAAGTCGCGCACGCTCGGCGGCTCGGGGACGGGGGCGAGGGTAAGCACCTCGTCCGTGCTCAGGACGTCGCCGGTTCGGCCGCGGCCGTCGCCTGCAAGCCACTCGAGCATCGCGCGCGCCTCGAGCACGAACACGGAATCGCCCTCGATCTCGCCAACGAACGCGCGGTCGTCGCCGCTCATGAAGCTGCCCACCCTCATTCGCGATCAGCTTCGCAGACGCCTGGTGGACCGGTCCGCCAGGGTCCTTGACAGTCTTTGGCGGATCTGCGAGCGGCCGGCGGGCATCCTCTGGGTCGGTCCCGCGGCGCCGCTCGCTCCCGGGCACCACCAGCGTCAGCGAACCGAAGGAGACAAGGATGCGCGACCTGCTCGAAGCCGCCGCCGCACACGCGGCCGACTACATCGACTCGCTCCCGGACCGGCCGGTGCGCGCGGCGCTCGACCCGTCAGCTGCCCGCGAAGCCCTGCACGGTGGGTTGTCCGACGAGCCGGTGGAACCGCGGCAGGTGCTCGACGAGCTGGTCGCCGACGCCGAGCCCGGGGTCACCGCGATGGGCTCGCCGCGCTTCTTCGGCTTCGTGATCGGCGGGACGATGCCCGCGGCGCTGGCGGCGGACTGGGTCGTGAGCGCCTGGGATCAGAACGCCGGGCTGGCGAGCCCGACCCCGGCGGCGGCGGCGATCGAGGAGATAACCGGCGCCTGGCTGCTCGATCTGCTCGGGCTCCCCGACGACGCCTCGTTCGCCTTCGTCACCGGCTGTCAGATGGCGCATGTGACCGCGCTCGCGGCGGCCCGGCATCGCGTTCTCCTCGAGGCCGGCTGGGACGTCGAGCGCGACGGGCTGATCGGCGCCCCGCCCGTGCGGGTCATCGTCGGCGAGGAGCGCCACGTGACCGTCGATCGCGCCCTTCGCCTGCTCGGCTTCGGCACCGGACGCCTCGAGCCTGTCGCCGTCGACGATCGGGGGGCGATGCGCTCCGCGGCGCTCGCCGATCGTCTCGCCGGCGATCGCGGGCCGACCATCGTCTGCGCTCAGGCCGGCAACGTCAACACGGGTGCGGTGGACCCGCTCGACGAGATCTGCGATCTCGGTCGCGAGGCCGGAGCGTGGGTCCACGTCGACGGCGCCTTCGGCCTCTGGGGGATGGCGAGCCCGAACCAGCGCGAGCAGCTCCGGGGTTGCGAGCGCGCGGACTCCTGGGCGACCGACGCGCACAAGTGGCTCAACGTGCCCTACGACTGCGGGATCGCGTTCGTCGCCGATCGCGAAGCGCATCGGGCCGCGATGACCGCCCACGCGAGCTACCTGCAACAGGGCGAGACGGTCCGCGAAGCGGTCGACTGGACCCCGGAGTTCTCGCGCCGGGCGCGGGCGGTGCCGGTGTACGCCGCGCTTCGATCGCTCGGTCGCGACGGGGTCGCGGAGCTCGTCGATCGGCTGTGCGAGTGCGCGCGGCGGTTCGCGCGGCTGCTCGGCGAGGGCCCCGGGATCGAGGTCCTCGCCCAGGACCTCAACCAGGTCCTCGTCCTGCTCGACGACCGGGACGCGGTCACCGATCGGGTCGTCGCCGAGATCCAGCGCGAGGGCAGCTGCTGGATGAGCGCGACGACTTGGCGTGGACGAAGGTGCATGCGGATCTCGGTCTGCAGCTGGCGGACGAGCTTCGAGGACGTCGACCGCTCCGTCGCGGCGATCGAGCGGGCCCTGGCGGCGGCGGTGTAGAGCAATGAATCGAGGGGCGACTCAGCTCGACTGAGCGCTCGGCCGGATCAGGATCTCGTTGACGTCGACGCGGGCGGGCTCGGAGAGGGCGTAGATCACCGCCCGCGCGACGTCCTCGTCGTGGAGGGCCCGGTCCGGCCCGGGGCGATCGTCGAAGAACGGCGTATCGACCATCCCGGGCTCGAGCACCGTCACCCGGATCGAGCCGTTGTCGCGCATCGTGCGCAGCTCGGCGCGCAGCGCCTCGCCGATCGCGGTCGCCGCGTGCTTGGTGGCCGAGTACAAGGAGCCGGGCAGCGCGCGGCGACCGGCCACCGAGCTGGTGATCAGGTAATGGCCGGCGTCGCGCTCGAGCAGGTGGGGGAGCGTGGCGCGGATCGTCTGCGCGACCCCGAGCACGTTGGTGAGGACCATCTCCCGCCACTGCTCGGGCGACTCCTCGAGAAAGCCGCGAGCGGCGCCGAAGCCGGCGTTGGCGAACACCGCGTCGAAGCGGCCGAAGGCCTCGATCGCGGCGGCGGCGAGCCGCTCGTTGTCGAGCCACTCGGTGACGTCGCAGGGCACGGCGATCGCCCGCTCGGGACCGCCGAGCTCGGCCGCGAGCCGCTCGAGCTCCGGCTCGCGGCGGGCTCCGAGCACGACCCGGTGGCCGGCCTCGGCCGCGGCGCGGGCGGTGGCGGCGCCGATCCCGCTCGAGGCCCCGGTGATCAAGAGCACGGGGTCGTCGGCCATCGCGGCAGTCTAGGTCAACGGGCGTCGCGGCCTCGATCGCCGTGATTGCGATAATCGACCTCTCCATGGATCCGGATCGAAAGCGCAGGATCCGGCTCGTCGTCGCGCTCTCAGCCGCAGTGCTGCTCGCCGCGGGCCTGGTCTACACGTCGTTCAGCGCCTCCAGCGAGACGCGCGAGCCGTCGCAGCTCGCCGGCGTCGAGGGCGGCAGCTATGAGCTCACCGGCAAGGTCGCGCCGGACTCGATCTCCCGTCGCGGCGAGCAGCTTCGGTTCGAGATCGCCGACCGCGACGACCCCTCGGCGAAGATCCCGGTCGCCTACAGCGGCACGATCCCCGACCCGTTTCGCGAGGGGCGGGAGGTGATCGTCTCGGGCACCGTCGAGGACGGGACCTTCCTCGCCGACAAGGACAGCCTGATCACCAAGTGCCCGTCGAAGTTCAGCGACGAGGCGGCCGCCGACCCCGAGCACGTGCAGCTCAAGTAGGGCCCGCTCGAAGCCGGGCGGCCGCGCCGGCTCAGTCCTGGAGCCGGCCGTTGATCTGCTCGACGAGGTCGTTGAGCCGTGTCTGGGCGTCGGTCGCTGCCCGCTGCAGCTCGATCGCCGCCCGGGCCGCCTCCTGCGGGCTGCCGTCCGTGAACGCATCGCTCGCCTTGGTCACCTGATCGGAGATGCCGCGAAGCTCGCCGACCAGCTGCCGATGGAGGTCCGCGACGTCATCCGGCGGATCGACCGACTCGAGCTCGTCGGCAGTTGAATCGAAGACGCCGGCCATGTCGTCGGCTACCCCGGCCGCCTGCCGGGCGTTCGTCGCCGCCGCGCCGCCGGTCACGTCGGTGATCTCGGTGACGAGGTCCGTCTGGATCTCGTTCACCTGGTCGACGTAGTCGTTCTGCTCGGAGTTGCCGCATCCTGCGGCGATCGCGGCGGCGGCCGCGAGCGCTGCGACGGTCGCCGGTATGGCCGCGGTTGGCTTCATCTGCTTTCGCTCCGAGGATCAGGCACGGTCGCCCGGCGGACGACGGGCCAACCCTAGCTGCGGCCTCGGCATTGCGATAATCGCCGCGTGCTCCGCCCCACCGAAGCCGGCTGATGGTCGAGCTCGGCGCCGCCTGCCTGGTCGCCGCGCCCGTCGCGTGTGCGTACGCGATCGGCGCCGCGCTGCTCGGAGCGTCGCGCGACGACCGCCGTCTGGTCGCCTCGTCGCGACGGGCGGTCTACGCTCTCTGCGCCCTGCTCACCGTCGCCGTGGTGGTGCTCGAGGCGGCGTTCCTGCGCTCCGATTTCTCGGTCGCCCTGGTCGCCGACCATTCCTCGACGACGACGCCGCTCGGTTACAGGCTGACCGCGATGTGGTCGAGCCAGGGCGGCTCGCTGCTGCTCTGGGCCTGGGTGCTCTCGATCGCCACCAGCGCCGTGCTCCACCTGACCCGGAGCCGGCATCGCGAGATCGTTCCCTACGCCACCGCGGTGCTCGCCGGGCTCGGCCTGTTCTTCGCCGTGCTGATGTTGGTCGCCAACGGCGCCAATCCGTTCGCGCGGCTCGATCCGGCGCCGGCCGAGGGCGCCGGCCTCACCCCGCTGCTGCGCCACCCCGCGATGGCGGTCCACCCGCCGATGCTCTACTCGGGCTATGTGTTCTGGTCGATCCCGTTCGCGTTCGCGATCGGCGCCCTGATCACCCGCCGGCTGGACGCGAGCTGGATCCGCTCGACCCGGCGGTTCGCGCTGATCGCCTGGATCTTCCTCGGCATCGGCATCCTGCTCGGCTCGCGGTGGTCGTACTCGGAGCTCGGTTGGGGCGGCTATTGGGGCTGGGATCCGGTCGAGAACGCCTCGCTGATGCCGTGGCTCGTCGGGACCGCCTTCCTGCACTCGATCATGGTCCAGGAACGCCGCGGGATGCTGAAGGTCTGGAACGCGTCGTTGATCGTCGCCACGTTCACGCTCGCGCTGCTCGGCACCTTCCTGGTCCGATCCGGGATCCTCGAGTCGATCCACGCCTTCGGCGCCTCGACCGTCGGGGCGCCGTTGCTCGGGCTGATCGCGGTCGTGGTCGTCGGCTCGGCCGCGCTGATCGTCTCGCGCCTCGACGGGCTGCGATCCGAGCGCCGGATCGAGTCGCTGGCCTCGCGCGAGTCGGTGTTCCTGGTCAACAACCTGCTGCTGGTCGGGCTCGCGGCGGTGATCTTCTGGGGCACCTTCTTCCCGCTGATCTCCGAGGCGCTGACCGGCGAGAAGTCCTCGCTCGGCTCGCCCTGGTTCGACCGCTTCGTCGGGCCGCTGGCGATCCTGCTGGTGCTGTTCACCGGCATCGGGCCGCTGCTCGCCTGGCGGCGGGTGAGCGCCGGGGCGCTGTGGCGACTGGTACGCGGGCCGTTGGCGGTCGCGGTCGCGGCGACCGCGGTGGTCGCCGCGTTCACCGACGCCCTCGACGAGCCGCTCGCGCTCTGCCTGTTCGCGTTCGCGTTCTTCGCCCTCGCCGCTCTGGCGGCCGAGTTCTGGCGCGGCGCGAGCGCCCAGCGCGCGCTCACCGGCGAGGGCCCGATCGGGGCGCTCGGGCGGGTGGTGAGCCGCAACCGCCGCCGTTATGGCGGCTACGTCGTCCATACCGGGATCGCGGTGCTGTTCATCGCCGTCGCCGCCTCGTCGAGCTTTCAGACCAGCCGTGACCTGCGGGTGAAGCCGGGCGAGAGCGCCGAGGTCGGCGACTACACGATCGCCTACAAGCAGCCGACCCAGGACATCGATCCGACCGAGCAGCGGCTGAGCTTCGGCGCGGTGATCGACGTGAAGCGCGACGGCGAGCAGTTCGCGCTCCTTCACCCGTCGCGCAACTACTACTCGACCACCTCGAGCGACGCCACGATCGCGGGGTTCTTCGAGGGCGAGGCGACGAGCGAGGTCGGTCGCGAGACGAGCGCCGGCGGCGACCTTTGGATGGCGATGCGCCCCGACCTGTCGTCGTTCGACCCGATCATCACCAAGGTCGACCGCGAGCTCGAGCGCACCCTGCCCAGCATCGGCCCCGGGGGACCGACGGGCGACCAGCTCGCGGCGATGCGCGCTTACACCGATCGCCAGGGCGCGGCGATCCGCAAGCTCGCCGCGCTCTACGTGCTCAACCCGCTGCCGATCGACCTGCGGGTGAACGTCAACCCACTGGTGATCTGGATCTGGATCGGTGGCGCGATCGCCGTGGCCGGCGGGCTGTTCGCGGTCTGGCCCGCTCCCGAGGCCCGGCGCCGCCGCGTCTCGGACGTCTACGCGGCGCGCCTCGCCCGGGACCTGGGACGGGCCTAGGCGCGGACGGGCGGAACCCTGGAGATCGTGCTCGCAATCGCGCTCTTGATCGTGCTCGCGGCGTTCGTCCTCGCGCCGCTGCGCCGCCGCGCCGGCGGGGTCGACGAGGGAGAGGACGCGGCCGTCGCCGACCTCGAGGCGCGCAAGGAGGCGCTCTACCGCCAAATCCGCGACGCGGAGCTCGACCACGAGCAGGGAAAGCTCTCCGACGTCGATTTCGATCGCCTGGACGGCGATCTCCGGCGCGAGGCGATCGACGTCCTGAAACGGCTCGACGAGGCGAAGCGCGGTTAGCGCGCCCGGGGGGCCGCGCCGGGGCTCCCCGTCTACACTTCCGCGGCGATGGTAAGCGTGCTCAACGTCGTCCAGGTGTTCATCTCCGTGATCCTGATCTTCCTCGTGCTCCTGCACTCGGGGAAGGACGCGGGACTCTCGGGGGCGTTCGGGATCGGTCAGACCGGCAGCTCGATCGGCGGCGGCTCGCTGGTCGAGCGAAATCTCGACCGCTGGACGATCTTCTTCGGGATCCTGTTCGTTCTCAATACGCTCGTCCTGCTCAAGCTCTGATCCGCCGCCCGACCCTGGTCCTGTGCGCCGCGCTCGCGGTGGCCGCGGCTGGCTCGGGATGCGACGACGGCGGCGGCGGGGAAGGGGCGGTGCCGGCCGCCGGCGAGGCCGGACAAGCCGGGGCGCTCTCCTGGGCGCTCGCCGAGCGCCCGCGGACCATCGATCCGCTGTACGCGCGCACGAGCGCCGACCGGCTCGCCGCGCGACAGATCTACGAGCCGCTGATCGAGGATCTCGCCGCCCCGTTCGACGAAGCTCGCCGCTTCGGCGGCCTGGCCCTCTCGGTCGTCCCGTCCAAGAACGCGACGGTCTGGCGGGTGCGGCTGCGGCCCGGGGTCCGCTTCCAGGACGGCACTCGCTTGACCGCCGCGGCGGTGCTCGACAACGCCGACCGGTGGCTCGGCTCGGCGTCGGGGCGCGCGCTGCTCGGTGACGCGCTCGTGGACGCGCCGCGCCCCGACCTCGTCCGCTTCATCCTCCCGGCGCCCGACCCGGACCTTGAACGCGCGCTGGCCTCCCCGCGCCTCGGGATCGTCGCCCCGCGCGCGATCGCGGAGGCTGGCGGCGGGCCGCTCGAGGCGAGCGAGGCCGAGAGCGGGGGCAGCGGCCCGTTCGAGCTTCGCGAGCGAAGCGCCGATCGCCTGCTGCTCGCCCGCAACACCGGCTGGTGGGCCACCGCGCACGGCCTCGGCCCGGGCATCGACCAGCTCGAGCTGCTCGCCGTGCCCGAGGCCCGCGAGCGGCTGGCTCAGCTGCGAGCCGGCGCCGTCGAGGTGGCCGGCGACCTCGACGACCGCGCCCGCCGCGCGGTCCGCCGCGACCCGCTGCTGACGGTTGTCCCCGAGCCCGACGGCGGCGGCCTCGGCGTCGAGCGGTCCGTCCGCGGCATCCCCCCGGCGGACCCGACCCCGTCGCTCAACGCCGTCTGGCTGACCGGTATCCGCGGCGGCTGACGTCCGGCCGGGCGCCGCCTGGACCAGGGCAGAGGGGATCGGGTCAGGGCACGATCTCGTACACCGGGCGATGGATCAGAGCATGACGTGCAGCCTGCCCCGCTCGTCCTCGAACGCGGTCGGGCCGACGGCGGTCTCCATCGACAGCGGCTCTCCCGCCAGCAAGGCGCCGAGCGCGAGCGCGGCTCCCCGCCGGGTGTGCTCGTCGGCCTCGCGGTTCGCGAGCATCTCGGTGAGGCGGTCGATGACCCCTGGATCGGGATGCCTGCTGAGGGCGACGGCTGCCTCGCGCCATACCGAGCTGTCCGCCCGCAACGCTCCCAGGAGCGCCTCCTTCGCCTCGGTGGTCGAGACACGCCCGAGCGCGAGCGCCGCCGCCCGGCGGACCGGCTCGCTGTCGGAGTCGAGCGCCCGAGTCAGCGGCGGGCCGGAGTCGAGGTCGCCCAGGTAACCGAGCGCCAGCGCGGCCTCGCGGCGGACCTCGACAGCGGGGTCCTCGAGTGCTCGGCGGAGGGCCGCGAGCGCCGTCGCGGTGCGGTCGGTGTGCTGTTCGTCGGGCAAGGCGGGAGGCTCGGGTGGCGGCCGATTATATTCTCGCCCGCGCCCGCCCGAGAGCCTGCGGACGTTCGCCGGCGGCCGCGCCCGCGCCGCTCCGCTTGCGGATCGCCGGGTGACTTGGATATCGTGGTCTCACGCTCGAGTCGATCCGGATCTTCGGCGCTCCGAGGCGCCACGACGGGATGCGCGTGTGAGCCACCTCGTCTTTCCGATCCTCTGGGGGATCGGACTGCTGACGTTCGCGGGAATCATGGCCGGCCGGATTCGGCTGCTGATCGACGCACGTCCGGCGGCCCGCCTGGATCGGATCCCGGAGCGGATCAGGCGGATGTCCGTCTACGGGCTCGGCCAGAAGAAGTTCTTGGTCGGCGAGCAGCCATCCGGGATCGCGCACGCGCTGGTCTTCTGGGGCTTCGTCGTCCTGCTGCTCCAGGTGATCACGTTGTACGGCCGGGCGTTCGATGCGGGCTGGAGCATCCCCGGGTTCGGGGCCGACGAGCCGCTCGGCCCGCCGTTCCTGATCGCCCGCGATCTGCTCGAGGTGAGCGTGATCGTCGGCGTCACCTACATGCTCTACCGGCGAGTGATCGTTCACACCCCGCGGCTGTTCGGGATCGGTCGCGCCGAGCAGCGCTATCGCGAGGCGGCTCATTGGGAGGGCGTCCTGATCCTCGTGCTCATCCTGCTGATCATGCTCGGCGGGCTGCTCTACGACGCCGGGCGCCTGGTCGCGGACGACATTCACGGCACCGAGCGTGACTTCGCGCCGCTGGCCGCGCTGGTCGCCGCGGCGTTCGCTGGCCTCGGTCGCTCCTCGGCGCAGACCGTCAGCGAGGTCGGATGGTGGCTGCACAACCTCACGGTGCTGGTGTTCTTGTGCCTGCTGCCGCTGTCGAAGCACTTTCACATCATCACGGCGATCCCGAACGTGTTCTTCGCCAAGCTCCCGCCGCGTGGCACCGAGCGGCCGCTGGCGATCACCCACGTGCCGGCCGCTCCGGTGGCAGAGCTCGACGGTCCGCCCGCCGGGCTGGTCGGGGTCGCATCGCTGTCGGACATGAGCTGGAAGCAGGTGCTCGATGCCTTCTCGTGCACCGAGTGCGGCCGCTGTACGGCGGTCTGCCCCGCGACCGCCAGCGGCACGCCGTTGGCGCCGCGGCAGGTGATCCTCGACATTCGCGATCGTCTCTACGACCACCCGGAGGAGCAGCGCAACGGCAGCCCTTCCCCGGAGCCGGTGATCTCCGATGAGGCCCTGTGGGCCTGCACGACGTGCATGGCTTGCGTCGAGGCGTGCCCGGTCGGGATCGAGCACGTGCCGACGATTGTCGACATGCGGCGCAACCTCGTCGACCAGGGGGAGCTCGATCCGCTCCTTCAGCAGACGCTCGAGAACTACGGCAAGCAGGGCAACTCCTACGGCAAGTCGGCGCGACTGCGGGCCCGCTGGGCCAAGGGCCTCGAGTTCAAGATCCCGGACGCGCGCAAGGAGCGGGTGGAGTACGTGTGGTTCGTGGGTGACTTCGCCTCCTTCGACGAGCGGGTGCAGCTCGCGTCACAGAGCGTTGCCCGGATCCTCCACGACGCCGGGGTCTCGTTCGGGCTTCTGTACGAGGGCGAGCGCAACGCGGGCAACGACGTGCGAAGGATCGGCGAGGAAGGCCTGTTCGAGATGCTGGTCGAGCAGAACATGGGCGTGCTCGGCGACGCGCAGTTCGAGGCGATCTTCACCACCGACCCGCACTCGCTCAACGCCCTGCGCAACGAATATCCCCGATTCGGACTCGACAAGCCGGTCTACCACTACACCGAACTGCTCGCCGACCTCGTCTCGCGGGGCGCGATCTCGCTGCGCACCCCGCTCTCCGGGACGCGCGTCACCTACCACGACCCCTGTTATCTGGCGCGCTACAACCGGATCACCGAGGCGCCCCGACAGCTGATCGAAGCGACCGGCGCCGAGCTCGTCGAGATGCCGCGCAACGGGACGAACACCTTCTGCTGCGGCGCCGGCGGCGGCCGGATCTGGATGATGGACGACGAGGAAACCTCCGAACGGCCGAGCGAGCAGCGGATCCGCGAGGCGCAGACGCTGGGCGAGATCGACTTCTTCCTCGTCAGCTGCCCGAAGGATCTGGCGATGTACTCGGACGCGGCCAAGGTCGTCGGTGCCGAGTTCGAGGTCGCCGAGCTGACCGCGCTGATCGAGCGGGCGCTCGCCGAGGCCGAGCCGGCCTCAGTCGCCGATTAGCTCCGTCAGCTCGTCGGCGACGTCGAACAGGTCGGCGACCACGCCGTAGTCGGCGATGTTGAAGATCGCCGCGCCCGGATCGGTGTTGACGGCAACGATCAGCTCCGCACCGTGCATTCCCTCGACATGCTCCGGCGCGCCCGAGACCCCGAGCGCCAGGTACAGCTTCGGCCGCACGGTCGCCCCCGATTTCCCCACCTGCCGCACCTTGGGCACCCAGCCCGAATCGATCACCGGTCGCGACGCTCCCAGCTCGGCGCCCAGGGCGGCGGCCAGCTCCTCGGCGATCGCGACGTTCTCGGCGCCGCCGATGCCACGGCCGACGCAGACGATCCGATCGGCCTTCGTCAGATCGACGCCCTCGTCGGGCGGCACGACCGGTTCGACGAAGGTCGTCCTCAAGCTCTCCAGCTCGGGCGGCGGCGGGAGCTGGATGCGTTCGGGCTCCCCGCCGGCCTGTGGCTCTTCGCGCAGGGCCGCGGTGTTCACCGCGAACACCGCCGGCAGCGGTGTGCGCACGGTGGCCTCGAGCTGCCCGGCGTAGATTCCGCTGGTCGCCTCGGCCTCGGCGTCGTCCAGCGCCAACCCGACGCAGTAGCCCACGAAGGGAAGGTCCGTCGCGGCCGCGGCGCCGGCTGCCAGGTCGTAGCCGGCGGTCGTGTTCTCGAGCACGACCAGGTCGGGCGTGCGCGCCCTGATCGCCGCCGCGAGCACCGCCTGGTGCGCTTCCGGTAGATACGGTGAGAGCGCCGGGTGCGACACCTCCAAGACCACGTCCGCTGCGCCCAGCGCCTCCTCCTCGGCCGGCTGGTCGCCGGCGACAAGCGCGACCAGCGACCCGCCCGCCGCGTCCGCGAGCGGTCGAGCGAAAGCCAAAAGCCGCGCGTCGACCGGCGATTCGACGTAGACGAGAACCTCGCCCATCAGCCCGCCAGAGCTCCGCGTTCGCGCAGCACCTCGACGATCTGCGCGGCCGCCTGCTCGGCGTCGCCATCGAGCATGGTCGCGTGAGTCTGCGGCTCCGGCCGGGCGAGTGAGACGAGCCTCGGCCCCGCGGCGGGCGCCTCGACACTGACATCGAGCGTCTCCGCATGTGCTTCGGTCATCGCCTGGCGCAGCCGGCCCATCGCCACATATCGGGGTGGTGAGCTCGCGGACTGGACGCCGACGACGGCCGGTAGCTGGAGACCGAGCACGGCGAGCCGCCCGCCGGCGTACTCCTGCACCACGCGCGCCGTCCCATCGGCCAGGGTGACTCCGACGACGACGTTCGCCTGCGGCCAGCCGAGCGTCGTAGCGAGATACGGCGCCGTTTGGCCGAAGACGTCGGAGGGCGTTTGGACGCCGGTCAGCACGAGGTCGGGAGCGAGCTCGCGAAACGCCGCCGCGAACGCCAGCGCCGCCGTCCGCGATTCGTATGCGTCGATCTCACCCGCCTCGACGACGACCAGCCGGTCGGCCCCGCGCGCATAGGCCAAGCGAAGCGCCTCGTCGATCCCCTCCGACCGCAAGCCCACGGCGGTGACCGTGGCACCGGTGGCCTCCTTGATCAGCACCGCCTCTTCGAGTGCCTGGTCGTCGAACTCGTTGATCACCATCTCGACGAGCTCACGATCGATGTCGGTGCCGCTCTGATCGACCTCGAGCTCGTCACCGACCTTGGGCATCAGCCGTACCGCGACCGCGATGTTCATCGCGGCCCGCCTGCGAGGTCGAGGTCCAGCTCCGTCGGGCCGGTCCAGCTTCTGCGCGAGTCGTCCACAACCCCGGTCGCGCGGCGACCGGCGGCCTCAACCTCGGGAGCTAAGATTGGCAATCCAGCGGCTCCTCGTAGCCTGTTTCTTGAAGGGAGAGCGTGACGCGAGACCTTAGTGCGAATCCGGTGCCGGTGCTTCCCAGGTCGCCGGCCCTCCCGGAAGCCGCATTCGTAGGAGATCGCAACCGGAGCCTCGGCTCCCGGCATCGGGTCGTGGGCAGAGTGCCGACGGCGGGGCAGCCGTGACGGCGGCAGGCCCGCCGGCGGGGAATCGAGGAGAGGAACTGCCTGATGGCGGACGAGCTCAACGCCGAGATGCTGAAGGTGGCGCTCAAGTCGATCGACGAGTTCGCTGCGCGCGAGCTGCCGGATTCGCTGTTGATCGAGCTCGACGAACGTGACACGTTCCCGGAGGAGCTGGTGCGCCGGATGTCGTCCGCCGACGAGCTCGGCATCCAACTGTTGTTCGTGCCGTACGAGTACGGGGGCATGGGAGGCGGTGCGTTCGACGTCTATCGCATCTGCGAGCGGATGGCCGCGATCGATCTGGGGCTCGCGACCTCGGAGCTGGCGACGTTCCTCGGCAGCGACCCGATCAGGGTCGGCGGGACAGAGGACCAAAAGCGCGAGTACATGAGCCGGATCGCAAAGGAGGGAATCCTGTTCGCCTACGGCGCCACCGAGCCCGAGGCCGGCAGCGACCTCGGGGCGCTGAAGACGACCGCGGAGCCGGTCAGCGAAAACGGAGCCGTGACCGGCTACCGGATCACCGGCGCCAAGCAGTGGATCAGCAACGGAGGCGTCGCAGACCTGTACACCATCCTCGCCCTCGCTCCCGGCGGGCCGAGCTGGTTCGTGGTCGAATCGGGCGCTGAGGGCTTCACGCACGGCAAGCACGAGGACAAGCACGGCATCCGGCTGAGCAACACCGCGGCGCTGTTTCTGGACGGGGTCTACGTCGACGCCGATCGGCTCGTCGGGGGCGTCGAGGGCCAGGGTCTGATCCAAGCCCAGCAGGTGTTCGGCTACACGAGGCTGATGGTGGCCGCGTTCGGGCTCGGGGCGGGCTGGGCGGCGCTGGACCGCGCGATCCCGTACTCGCGCAAACGCATCCAGGCCGGCGGACCACTGTCCGAGAAGGAGGGCTACACGCACAAGCTGATCGTCCCCCACGCGGTTGCGCTGGAGGTGTCGAGGGCGGCGATCGAGGAGACCGCCGAGCGACTGGATGCGGGCGAGGGCCAGCTGAACGTCGAGGGGGCGGTCGCCAAGTACCTCGCAACCGAGGCCGGCGACGCCGCGGCCGACGCCGCGATCCAGGCACACGGCGGCTACGGCTACACGCACGACTACATGGTCGAGAAGATCAAGCGCGACGTCCGCATCACGAGGATCTACGAGGGCACCTCCGAGATCATGGAGATCACGATCGCGCACGGGCGCTGGCAGGAGCACCTGAAGTCCGGCGGCGACTATTACCACGCGAGGGCGCGCGAGCTCGAGGCGCTGCACGCCGAGCACCCCACCGTCGGCGCGGACATCGCTGCGCTCGCCAGCCACGCCCTCGCCGAGCTCCTCGAGCGGTGCCGTGTCGAGAGGTTGACCCGCCACCAGCACATCCTGCTGCGCCTCGGCGCGCTGATCGCCCAGGGAGAGGGCGCGGCCGCGCTCGCCAGGCGCGCGCAGCGCGCGGCGGACAAGCAGCTGAACCCGAAGGGGTCGCGGCGCCTGCGCGCGGGCGCGTTGGCCGCCGCGAGCCGCGTCTATGCCCGCGGCGCGGCGCTCGCGATCGCCACTGAGGCCGTCCAATGGGTGGCGGGAGCCGACGGGGAGCTCGGCGAGCTCGAGCAGCGGCTCGACCTGGCGTCGATCCATCGCGCCCAGGGTGGACTGCTCGCCGACCTCGGGGCGGTCACCGAGGCGGTCTACGGGCGAATGCGAGCTTGACGCCGAGGACCGAAGGACGAGAGCTGAGCTGAAATGACCGACTCACTCGATCACGCCGCGGCGATTGTCGGCGTGAGCGCGATTCTGCCCGATGCCCCGGATGCGGCGGCGTTCTGGCGCAACGTGACCACCGGCCGCTACTCGATCAGCGAGGTCGATCCGGAGCGCTGGGACCCGGCGCTCTACTACGACGCCGACCCGAAGGCGCCCGAGAAGACCTACTCGAAGATCGGCGGCTGGGTCCGGGAATGGGAATGGGATCCGTTCGCCTGGAAGCTCCCGATCCCGCCGAAGGTGGGCGAGGGGATGGACGACGCCCACAAGTGGGCGGTTGCCTGCACCCGGATGGCCCTGATCGACGCCGGCTGGCCGGATCGCCCGCTCGACCTGGATCGCACCGCGGTGATCATCGGCAACGCTCTGTCGGGCGAGAAGCATTACCTGACAGCGATGCGGATCATGTTCCCAGAGCTGGCCCGCGACCTCCAACACGCCGCCAGCTTCGCCGCGCTGCCGGCGGACGTGCGCTCGACGATCGAGAGCGAGCTGCACGCCAGCGCAGACGCCCGGCTCCCGGTGATCACCGAGGACACGATGCCGGGCGAGCTCGGCAACTGCATCGCCGGGCGAATCGCCAATCTTTACAACCTCCACGGGCCGAACTTCACCACCGACGCGGCCTGTGCGTCCGCGCTGGCGGCGATGGACGCGACCGTCGATGGGCTGCTCGCACACGAGTTCGACGTCGCGATCACCGGCGGGGTCGATCGAAACATGGGCTCCCACACGTTCGTCAAGTTCTGCGCGATCGGCGCCCTGTCGCCCAGCGGCACGCGTCCTTATGCGGACGGCGCCGACGGGTTCGTGATGGGCGAAGGCGCCGCGCTGTTCGTCGTCAAGCGGCTCGCCGACGCCGTCCGCGCGGGGGACCGCATCTACGCCGTGGTCCGCGGCGTCGGCAGCGCGAGCGACGGCAAGGGCAAGGGGATCACCGCCCCCAACCCCGTCGGCCAGCGCCTCGCGGTGGAGCGGGCGTGGCGGAACGCCGGCCTGTCGCCCGCCGAGTGCACCCTGATCGAGGGCCACGGCACCTCGACGAGCGTCGGGGACGCGGTCGAGCTGAACAGCCTGGCCGAGGCCTTCTCCGAAGCGCAGGTGGCGCCGGGATCGATCGCGCTCGGCTCGGTGAAGTCGAACATCGGCCATCTCAAAGGGGCCGCCGGAGCCGCGGGCCTGCTCAAGGCGACGCTCGCGCTCCACGACAAGGTGCTGCCGCCGAGCCTCAACTTCGAGCGACCGAACCCCAATCTGGACTGGACGACGTCGCCGTTCGCCGTCAACACCGAGCTGCGCGACTGGGAGCTCGCAGCCGACCGTGCGCGTGTCGCCGGCGTGAGCGCGTTCGGCTTCGGTGGGACCAACTTCCATCTCGTCATGGAGGAGTACATGCCCGACCGTCACACCAACGGCGAACGCTCTTCGGTGGCTGTGCCGGTCGAGCTGACCGCGCCGCCGCGCGCGGAGCGCAGCCCGCGCCCGCCGGCCAAGCCGCCGCTGCGCGGGGCGCTGGTGCTCGGCGCGGCTGACGAGGCCGAGCTCGCCAACTCGCTCCGGACCGCGCTGGCGGAGGCACGCCAGGGACGCCACCTCGATCCGACACCCCCGAGCAGCGACGTGCTCGGCGCGGCCGAGCGGATCGCGATCGACTACGCCGACGGCCCCGACCTGGTGGCGAAGGCGGAGCTGGCCTCGCGCGTCTTGGAGGCGGGCAATCCCTCCGCCTGGCCGGCCCTGCGCGCACGCGGCATCCACCGCGGCAGCGGCAGCCCCGGCAAGGTGGCGTTCCTGTACACCGGCCAGGGCTCCCAGTACGCGAACATGCTCGCCGAGCTGCGCCGGCGCGAGCCGGTCGTCGCGGAGCTGTTCGAGGCTGCCGATGCGCTCATGGCTCCGCTGCTCGAGGGCCGGCGCCTGTCCGACATCGTCTTCGCCGATCCCGCGGATCCCGACGCGATGGCGCGGGCGGAGGAGGAGCTGCGCCGGACCGAGATCCAGCAGCCGGCCGTGATCACCGTCGACACCGCGCTGACGCGGCTGCTGGGCGAGTACGGGATCGCTCCCGATCTGGTCATGGGTCACTCGGTCGGCGAGTACGGGGCCCTGGTCAGCGCCGGAGCGCTGTCGTTCGAGGACGCGCTCGAGGCGGTCAGCGCGCGCGGGCGCGAGATGGCAAGCCTCCGGGTGGAGGACCCCGGGGCGATGGCCGCGGTGATGGCGCCGCTCGCGGAGGCCGAGGAGATCGTCGCGGGGATCGACGGCTACGTCGTGCTCGCCAACATCAACTCGACGCATCAGGTCGTGCTCGGCGGCGCCACCGAGGCGGTCGCTCGGGCGGTGGAGGCGGTGCAGGAGCGGGGACACACGGCCATCCCGCTGCCCGTCAGCCACGGCTTCCACACCGAGATCGTCGCCCCTGCGAGCGGCCCGCTGCGCGAGATGCTCCAGCGCCTCGGTCTGCGTCCGCCCCAACTACCGATCGTCGCAAACGTCAACGGCGAGCTCTACCCGTCGGGCGAAGGGGTCGTGGATCAGATGCTCGACATGCTCAGCCGCCAGGTCGCCTCGCCGGTGCAGTTCGTGAAGGGGCTGCGGACGCTGTACGACGAGGGGGCGCGGGTCTTCGTCGAGGTCGGTCCCGAAGCATGCGCTGCAGGGATTCGCCTCGGACGTGCTCGGCGACGACGCGATCGTCAGCCTGGCCTCGAACCATCCCAAGCAGGGCGATGTTCCGACCTTCAACAACGCCCTCTGCGGGCTCTGGGCTGCGGGCCTCGGCGCCGGGCGCGAGCCGGTCGCCCGCGAGTCCGCGCAGCTGCAGGCAGGCGCCACCAGCCAGCCGCATCCACGGGCGGCGCGAGAGGCCCGCGCGCGCCGGGCGCCTCCCGAGCGCGCGGGTCAGGCGTCCGCCGAGCCCGCCCGAGGATCGGCCGACGGCGGCGGGCCGACCGAGCCGGTGGTGATCACCGGCGCGGCGCTCGGGCTCCCCGGCGCCGAGCGGCTGTTCGACGACGCGAACATCGCGCGGCTGCTCAACGGCGAGCAGGGGATCGACGTGATCCCCGGGCCGCCTGCGCCGCGAGATGCTCGACAAGCACATCACGCGGCTGGTCAAGGGAGACGACGGCGGCGCGTCATTCGAGACGATCGACCGTCTCGAGGCCGTGATCAAGCTCGCGGGCCGGGCGGGCGCGTTCGATCCGATCGAGGAGTTCGGGGTCGACGAAGAGCGGCTGGCCGCGCTCGGGCACGACACCCAGCTCGCGATCGCCGCAGGCATCGACGCGCTTCGCGACGCTGGCATCCCGCTCGTGCTGCGCTACAAGCTCACGACCACGGGGACCAAGCTCCCGGACCGCTGGTCGCTTCCGGACGAGATGCGCGACGACACCGGGGTGATCTTCGCCTCGGCGTTCCCCGGCCTGGAGGAGATGGCCGACGAGGTGGCGCGCTACACCACGGATCACATGCGGCGCGAGCGCCTTGCCGCGCTCGAATCGTTGCGTGCCAGGATGCTCGACCACGACGGCACCGATGCGGTGGTGCTCGACGAGGTCGAGCGGCGCATCCACGACCTCGAACGGACGCTCGAGGAGGAGGCGTACACGTTCGACCGCCGGTTCCTGTTCCGGGTCCTCTCGATGGGCCACTCGCAGCTCGCCGAGTTGATCGGGGCGCGCGGGCCGAACACGCAGATCAACTCCGCCTGCGCGAGCACCACGCAGGCGGTGGCGCTGGCCGAGGACTGGATCCGCGCCGGGCGCTGCCGCCGGGTGCTGATCGTGGCCGCCGACGACGTCACCTCGGACACGCTGATGGGCTGGATCGGCGCCGGCTTCCTGGCGTCCGGCGCGGCGGCGACCGATGAGGTGGTCGAGGATGCGGCGCTGCCGTTCGACGAGCGACGTCACGGGATGATCATCGGGATGGGCGCCGCCGGCCTGATGGTCGAGAGCGCCGCCGCCGCCCGCGAGCGCGGGTTGACGCCGATCTGCGACGTGCTCGGCTCGGCCACCGCGAACTCGGCATTCCATGGGACCCGGCTCGACGTGCAGCACATCGGCGACGTCATGGAGCAGCTCGTCGAGCAGGCCGAGGCCCACGGCCTCCGTCGCGAGGAGATCGCAGCCGAGACCGTGTTCATCTCCCACGAGACCTACACCCCTGCCCGCGGCGGCAGCGCCGCCGCGGAGATCCACGCGCTGCGTCGTGTCTTCGGCGAGGACGCCGACCGGATCGTGATCGCCAACGTCAAGGGGTTCACCGGTCACCCGATGGGCGTGGGCCTGGAGGACGTCTTGGCGGTGAAGGCGCTGGAGACGGGGGTCGTCCCGCCGGTGCCGAACTTCCGCGACCCCGACCCGGAGCTGGGGCTGCTCAACCTCTCGGGGGGCGGCTCGTACCCGATCCGCTACTCGCTTCGGCTGGCGGCCGGATTCGGCTCGCAGATCTCGATGCTGCTTCTGCGCTGGACGCCGGTCGCCGACGGCCGCAGGCGCAACGCCGACGAGCTCGGCTACGACTACCGGATCGCCGACCGCGCCGCGTGGTCGGCATGGCTGCGGCGGGCCAGTGGTTACGAGGATCCCCAGCTGGAGGTCGTGCAGCACCGGCTGCGCGTCGCCGATCAAGGTCCGCCCGCCGGCGGGCGGCTGGAGCCCGTCGAGGCGGCCGATTCCGCGCCTGCGGAGATCGAGCCCGCGGCGCTGGAAGCGGAGCCCGCGCCGACCGCGCCGGCGACCGCGCCGGCGCCGGCGAGCCCGCGCGCCCGCCGCGCCCGCGCCCGAGCCGGTCGCCGCCGCCGAGCCCGCCGCGGCCGCCGACGACGTCGAGCAGCGGGTGCTGGCGATCGTCGCCGAGCAGACCGGCTATCCGCCCGACCTGCTCGACATGGACCTCGACCTCGAGGCCGACCTGGGGATCGACACGGTCAAGCAGGCCGAGGTCTTCGCCACGATCCGCGAGGCCTACGGGATCGAGCGCGACGACTCGCTCAAGCTGCGCGACTACCCGACGCTCAACCACGTGGTCGGGTTCGTCAACGAGCGATCCGGCCCGGCGCCGACCGCGCCGGCGACCGCGCCGGCGCCGGCGAGCCCGCGCCCGCCGCGCCCGCGCCCGAGCCGGTCGCCGCCGCCGAGCCCGCCGCGGCCGCCGACGACGTCGAGCAGCGGGTGCTGGCGATCGTCGCCGAGCAGACCGGCTATCCGCCCGACCTGCTCGACATGGACCTCGACCTCGAGGCCGACCTGGGGATCGACACGGTCAAGCAGGCCGAGGTCTTCGCCACGATCCGCGAGGCCTACGGGATCGAGCGCGACGACTCGCTCAAGCTGCGCGACTACCCGACCCTCAACCACGTGGTCGGGTTCGTCAACGAGCGATCCGGCCCGGCGCCGACCGCGCCGGCGACCGCGCCGGCGCCGGCGAGCCCCGCGCCCGCCGCGCCCGCGCCCGAGCCGGTCGCCGCCGCCGAGCCCGCCGCGGCCGCCGACGACGTCGAGCAGCGGGTGCTGGCGATCGTCGCCGAGCAGACCGGCTATCCGCCCGACCTGCTCGACATGGACCTCGACCTCGAGGCCGACCTGGGGATCGACACGGTCAAGCAGGCCGAGGTCTTCGCCACGATCCGCGAGGCCTACGGGATCGAGCGCGACGACTCGCTCAAGCTGCGCGACTACCCGACGCTCAACCACGTCGTCGGGTTCGTCAACGAGCGATCCGGCCCGGCGCCGACCGCGCCCGCGACCGCGCCGGCGCCGGCGAGCCCCGCGCCCGCCGCGCCCGCGCCCGAGCCGGTCGCCGCCGCCGAGCCCGCCGCGGCCGCCGACGACGTCGAGCAGCGGGTGCTGGCGATCGTCGCCGAGCAGACCGGCTATCCGCCCGACCTGCTCGACATGGACCTCGACCTCGAGGCCGACCTGGGGATCGACACGGTCAAGCAGGCCGAGGTCTTCGCCACGATCCGCGAGGCCTACGGGATCGAGCGCGACGACTCGCTCAAGCTGCGCGACTACCCGACCCTCAACCACGTCGTCGGGTTCGTCAACGAGCGATCCGGCCCGGCGCCGACCGCGCCGGCGACCGCGCCGGCGCCGGCGAGCCCGCCGCCCGCCGCGCCCGCGCCCGAGCCGGTCGCCGCCGCCGAGCCCGCCGCGGCCGCCGACGACGTCGAGCAGCGGGTGCTGGCGATCGTCGCCGAGCAGACCGGCTATCCGCCCGACCTGCTCGACATGGACCTCGACCTCGAGGCCGACCTGGGGATCGACACGGTCAAGCAGGCCGAGGTCTTCGCCACGATCCGCGAGGCCTACGGGATCGAGCGCGACGACTCGCTCAAGCTGCGCGACTACCCGACGCTCAACCACGTGGTCGGGTTCGTCAACGAGCGATCCGGCCCGCGCGCCGACCGCGCCGGCGCCCGGGCGGCGCCGGTGGCCGCCGGACCGGCAGGCGGAGGCGGGCGCGGAAGAGATCTTGCGGCGGGTGCCGGTTTCGGTCCTCCGGCCGCCGCTCGACCGCTGCGTGGCGACCGGCGTCGAGCTCGGCGAGGGCAGCCGCGTGGTCTTGATGTCCGATCGCGGCGGCGTCGGCGCCGCGCTGGCAAAGCGACTCGCCAAGCTGGGCGTCGAGGTGCTCGAGGTCGAGGGCGAGCCCGAGGCCGAGGAGCTCGAGGGCCGGCTCGCCGAGTGGAAGGCCGAGGGGGCGATCCAGGGCGTCTACTGGCTGCCGGCGCTGGACGACGAAGGGCCGCTCTCCTCGCTCGATCTCGACAGCTGGCGCGAAGGCCTGCGCGTGCGCGTGAAGCTCCTGGCGACGACGATGCGGGCGCTCGCCGACGACGTCTCCGCGCCCGGCACCTTCCTGGTCGCGGCGACCCGCCTCGGCGGTCGGCACGGCTACGGCGCCGCGCGGAGCGACCTCGGTCATGGGCGGCGCCGTCACGGGCTTCACCAAGGCGCTCGCCCGGAGCGCGACGAGGCGCTGATCAAGGTCGTCGACTTCGAGCCCAGCCGCAAGACCGCCGCGCTGTCGGAGGTGCTCGATCACCGAGGCGCTGCGCGATCCCGGCGCGGTCGAGATCGGCCACGCCGACGACCTTCGCTGGACCGTCGGCCTCGCCGAGCGGGCGGCCGACCCCGACCCGGCGCGGGCGCTGACGGCGGCGACGACCTTCGTCGTCACCGGCGCCGCCGGCAGCATCGTCGCCGCGATCACCGCCGACTTGGCGGCCGCCTCCGGTGGCACGTTCCACTTGCTCGACCTCGTGCCCGAGCCCGAGCCCGACGATCCGGACATCGAGCGCTTCGCCGCCGACCGCGACGGGCTCAAGCGCGAGCTCGCGGAGCGCATCGAAGAGCGCGGCGAGCGCCCGACCCCGAAGCTGATCGAGCGCGAGCTGGCGCGGATCGAACGCGCGCGCGCGGCACTGGGGCGCTCTGGAGGCGATCCGCAACGCGGGCGGGACGGCGCACTGGCACCAGGCGGACCTCACCGATCCCGTTCAAGTGGCCGAGGCCGTCGCCTCGGCCCGCGAGAGCGGCCGCGTCGACGTCATCGTCCACGCCGCCGGACTCGAGATCAGCCACTTCTTGCCCGACAAGCCGCAGGCCGAGTACGACCTGGTGTTCGACGTCAAGGCCGACGGCTGGTTCAACCTGCTGCACGCGCTGCGCGACACCGAGGTCGGGACCGGCGCTGGTGTTCAGCTCGATCGCGGGCCGGTTCGGAAACGCCGGGCAGACCGACTACTCGGCCGCCAACGACCTGATGTGCAAGAGCGTCTCGTCGCTGCGGCGAGGTGGGCCGGCGACGCGAGGGATCGCAATCGACTGGACGGCGTGGGCCGAGATCGGGATGGCGAGCCGCGGCTCGATCCCGAAGATGATGGAGATGGCCGGGAATCGACATGGTGCCGCCGGCGATCGGCGTGCCGATCGTCCGCCGCGAGCTGACCGCGTCCGGCGCCGGCGGCGAGGTGGTGGTCGCGGGCTCGCTCGGGCTGCTGATCGAGGAGCGCCACCCGACCGGCGGCATCGATCCCGAGCAGGCGACCAGGCTCGCGGCGGCGCCGCCGGGTCCGATGACCGGGCGGATCGCGGCGATGAGAGTTGGGGAGGGCCTCAGCGTCCTGGCCGAGCTCGACCCGAGCAGGCAGGCGTTCCTCGACGATCACCGCATCGACGGGACACCGGTGCTTCCGGGCGTGATGGGGATCGAGGCCTTCGCCGAGGCCGCCGCGGCGCTGTTGCCCGGGTGGCACGTGGCGGCGGTCGAGGACGTCGACCTGCTCGCGCCGGTGAAGTTCTACCGCGACGAGCCGCGCACGCTCGAGGTGCGGGCGCTGCTGCGCGACGCCGGGGACGGGGCGGTGGTCGCCGATTGCGCATTGATCGGGCGGCGAGACCTCCCCGGCCACCAAGCGCAGGAGACCGTCCACTTCACGGGCCGGGTGCGGCTCACCGCCGAGGCGCCACCCGCGGCGCCGGCGGCCGGTGAAATGCCAGGCGACGCCTCCGTCGGTCCGGTCGTGGGCCACGAGGACGTCTATCGCGTCTACTTCCACGGGCCGGCCTATCAGGTCCTCGAGCGCGCCTGGCGCAGCGACGGCATCGTGCTCGGCGAGCTCGCGCCCGAGCTGCCGCCGGACCACGAGCCGTCCGGGCAGCCAATGGAGATGTCGCCGCGGCTGATCGAGCTCTGCTTCCAGACTGCCGGCGTCTATGAGCTGGGCACCGCGGGTCGCATGGCGCTGCCGACGCATATCGATCGCGTGACCACCTTCCCCGGCGACGCTCCCGGCTCGGTGCGGGCCGTGGTCAGGCCGCGCGAGGGCGACGGGGGGGTCGATGCCGAGGTCGTCGACGATTCCGGCCGGGTACGGGTTCGGCTCGAGGGCTACTGCACGATCGAGCTCCCCGGGCCCATGGGCGAAGATGTCCTCGAGCCGCTGCGCGCGGCGATGACCTAGGCCGCAGTCGGTGCCGGCCGTGCAGCGACCGTTCCAGCGGCTGGCGATCGTCAATCGCGGCGAGCCGGCGATGCGGCTGATCCACGCGGTGCGCGAGCTGAACGAGGAGCGGTCGGAGCAGATCCGCCTGATCGCTCTGTTCACCGAGCCGGACCGAAACGCGATGTTCGTCCGCCGCGCCGACGAGGCTTTCGGCCTCGGTTCCGCGAGCTTCGTCGACCCCGTCGACGGCGGGCGCAAGAACCGATACCTCGACTACACCGCACTCGAGCGCGCGCTCGTGGCCGCCGACGCCGACGCTGCCTGGGTCGGCTGGGGCTTCGTCGCCGAGCACCCGCGGTTCGCGGAGCTGTGCGAGCGGCTCGGCATCGTGTTCGTGGGCCCGGACTCGACGCGTCATGTCGCGGCTCGGCGACAAGATCAACGCCAAGCGCCTCGCCGAGCAGGCCGGGGTCCCGGTCGCCCCCTGGAGCGGCGGACCGGTCGGCGATCTCGAGGAGGCGCTTGGCAAGGCTGACGAGATCGGCTTCCCGCTGCTGGTCAAGGCGGCGGCGGGCGGTGGCGGGCGCGGCATCCGCCGCGTCGATTCCCGCGACGAGTTGGCGGGCGCGCTCGAGCACGCCCGGGCGGAGGCCCTGGCGGCCTTCGGCGACGCCACCGTCCTGCTCGAGAAGCTGATCACACCCGCCCGCCACGTGGAGGTGCAGGTGATCGCCGACGGTGAAGGGGGGGCATGGGCACTCGGCGTGCGCGACTGCAGCCTGCAGCGTCGCAGCCAGAAGGTGATCGAGGAGTCGGCGAGCCCTGCGCTGACGGCGGCGCAGGAGCGCGAGCTCGAGGGGGCGGCCCTGCGGATGGTGCAGCGCGCCGGCTACCGCAGCGCGGCCACGGTCGAGTTCCTCTACCAGCCCGAGGAGCGGTCGTTCTCCTTCATGGAGGTCAACGCGAGGCTCCAGGTCGAGCACCCCGTGACCGAGGCCGTCACCGGGGCCGATCTGGTCAAGCTCCAGCTCCACGTCGCCGCGGGGGGACGACTGGAGGGCGAGCCGCCGCCCCGGGCCGGTCATGCGATCGAGGCGCGCCTCAACGCCGAGGATCCCGCGCTCGACTTTGCTCCCACCCCCGGCCGCGTCGAGTTGCTGCGCCTTCCGACCGGGCCGGGCCTGCGGGTCGACACCGGCATCGCCGAGGGCGACACCATCCCCGCCGAGTTCGACTCGATGGTCGCCAAGCTGATCGCCTGGGGGAACGATCGCGGGGAGGCGCTGGCGCGACTGCGGAACGCATTGCGAGAGACGATGGTGGTGCTCGGGGAGGGCACGACCAACCAAGGCTTCCTCCTCGAGCTGCTCGACCACGCCGACGTGCGCAAGGGCGACGTCGACAATACGTGGCTCGACAGGCTGCGGCTCGGCGGCGAGGTCGAGCCCGCCCGACACAGCGACATCGCGTTGCTGCAGGCGGCGATCGAGACGAGCGAGATCGAGACCGCGCTCGACCGCGCCGGCTTCTACGCCTTCGCCCGGCGCGGGCGACCCCAGGCCGACCCCGAGATCGGGCGGACGATCGACCTGCGCCATGCGGGCCAGAGGTACCGCTTCCGGGTCCAGGAGGTCGGCCCGCAGCGCTTCCGGGTCGAGACCGAGGGCGGCACCGTCGAGCTCGAGGTCGAGCGTATCGACGCCTACGAGGGACGCATCGCCTACCGAAATGACGTCTATCACACGATTACCTCCGTCCAAGGCGCCCAGCTCCTGATCGAGGTCAACGGCGTCCCGCATCGCGTCTCCCGGGACGATCGCGGCTTCGTCCGCAGCCTCGCCCCCGGGGTCGTCGTCTCGATCCCGGTCGCGCCCGGTGACGAGGTCTCTCGGGGCGACGTGGTCGCCGTGCTCGAGAGCATGAAGATGGAGAGCTCGCTGACCGCACCGTTTTCCGGCCGCGTGCGCGAGGTCTTGGTGCGCCCGAACGTGCAAGTGCTCGCGCAGGTGCCGTTGCTGCAGCTCGATCCGCTCGAGGGCGGGGAGGAGCGCAATCCCGCCCCGCGCGTCTCGTTCGGCCGCGACGAGGAGCGGCCCCCCGAGCGGCCCGAGCGCTGTCGGGCGAATCTCCAACGGCTCGAGTGGCTCGTTCTGGGCTACGACGTCGACGCCGACGAGGGTCGCCGGCTCGTGGCCGAGCTCGACGCTTCATGTGGCGATCTCATGGGTTGCGATCCGCAGCTCGTCCCGGGTGAGCACCGCCTGCTCGACGTCTTCGCCGATCTGCGCTCGCTGACCCGCCGCCGAGGTGAATCCGACGAACTGGACGGCGAGCCGCTGCGCAGCTCGCAGGAGTACCTCCACAGCTACCTTCGATCGCTCGACGTCGAGGCGGAGGGGTTGCCGGCGCGTTTCGTGACCTCGCTCCAGCGCGCTCTCGGCCGTTACGGCGTCGGCAGCCTCGAGCGCACCCCTGCGCTCGAGCGTGCGTGCTATCGGCTGTTTCTGTCACAGGAGCGGGCCGGCGCGTCTCGGGCCGCGGTGACCGCGATCCTCGACCACCGCCTGGAGCGCGCGGAGTTGCTGGTGGGCAACGTCGGCGACGAGTTCCGCGAGGTGCTCGATCGTCTGATCGCGGCCACCGAGCGCCGGGATCAGGTGGTTGCCGATCTCGCCAGGGAGGTGCGCTACCGCTACTACGACGAGCCGGTGATCGAGGCCGCGCGCGAGCGGGCTTACGCGGAGATGGGAGAGCACGTTCGCGCCTTGGGCTCGGATCCGGAACGCCACGACCGCGCCGAGAGGATGCAGGCGCTGGTCGACTGTCCGCGTCCGCTCGCGCCCTGGCTGACGAGCCGGATCGGCGGCGCCGAGCCCGAGCTGAGACGGCTGCTGATCGAAGCGATGACGCGCCGCTACTACCGCGTTCGCGAGCTCGGGAGCCTGACCGAGATCGAAGTCGGCGGACGGCGCTTTTTGACCTGCGACTACGCGAGCGAGGGGCGTGCGCATCACCTCGTGGTCGCGTTCATCGATCTCGACGAGCTGCCGGACGTGGCGCGCGCGCTTGCCGCCTATGCCGTGAGCGTCCCCTCCGGCGAGCGCGTGGTCGCAGACATCTATGCCGCGCATGCCGCCGAGGCGCCGCCGCACGATGAGCAGGCGGCGCGCCTTCAGGCAGTGCTCGCCGGGGCCGAGTTTCCCGAGTCGATGCACCGGGTCGTGTTCGCCGTCGCCGAGCCTCGTCGTGGGCGTGGGATGTCCGCGGTGGATCTGTTCACGTTCCGGTTCGCAGACGGCGGACCACCGGTGGAGGACGAGTCGCTGCGCGGCCTGCACCCGATGATGGCGGAGCGCCTGCGGCTCTGGCGCTTCGCGAACTTCTCGCTCGAGCGAAGCCCCTCTGCCGAGGACGTCTACCTGTTCAGGGGGGTCGCCCGCGACAATCCCAAGGACGAGCGCTTGTTCGCGGTCGCCGAGGTCCGCGACCTGACCGCGGTGCGCGACGCGGACGGCCGGGCGGTGGCGCTGCCGGAGTTCGAGGAGATGTTGCTGGAGACGCTGCAGGCGATTCGCAGCGCCCAGCTTCGCCAGCCCGCCCGGCGGCGGGCGCTTTGGAACCGCGTCGTGCTCTACGCATGGCCGACGCTGGAGCTGAGCCCGGAGGAGGTCCGCGTGCTGGTGGCCCGCAACTCCCGTGCCACCGCCTCGCTCGGGATCGAGATGGTGCTGGTCTACGGCACGATGCGCGACGGCGCGGGTGTGGCGCGGCCCCGGGTGCTGCGCTTCTTCAGCCCGACCGGCAGCGGGGTCGTGGTCGAGGTCGGCGATCCCCCCACGCGGCCGCTTCAGCCACTGGACGAGTCGGGCCAGCGGATGCTCGCGGCGCGCCGCCGCGGCCACCTGCATCCCGCGGAGATTGTCAAGCTGCTCGCCCCTGCGCCGTCGGATGCCGCGGCGGACCAGCCGTCCGGGGATTTCGTCGAGCACGAGCTCGATGCCGAGGGACGGCTCGTCCCGGTGGACCGTCCCGCGGCGACCAACCCGACCGGAATCGTCGTCGGGCTGATGCGCAACCACACCGAGCGCTACCCCGAGGGGATGCTGCGGGTGAGCATGTTCGGAGATCCGACGCGGGCGCTTGGCTCGCTCGCGGAGCCGGAGTGCAGGAGGATCATCGCCGCCCTCGATCTGGCCGAAAAGCTTGGTGTCCCGGCCGAATGGTTCGCGGTCTCGGCGGGGGCGAAGATCGCGATGGACAGTGGGACCGAGAACATGGACTGGATCGCCGCGGTGCTGCGGCGGATCGTCGAGTTCACCCAGGCGGGCGGCGAGCTCAACATCGTGATCACGGGAATCAACGTCGGCGCGCAGCCGTACTGGAACGCCGAGGCGACGATGCTGATGCACACGCGGGGCATCCTCGTGATGATCCCCGACAGCGCCATGGTGCTGACCGGCAAGCAGGCACTGGACTACTCCGGCGGCGTCTCGGCCGAGGACAACTTCGGCATCGGCGGCTACGAGCGGATCATGGGCCCGAACGGGGAGGCCCAGTACTGGGCCGCCGACCTCGCCGGCGCCTGCCGGCTGCTGCTCTCGAACTACGAGCACACCTATGTGGCCCCCGGCGAGCGCTTTCCGCGCCGGGCTCCGACCGACGACCCCGTCGATCGCGACGTCAGCGGCGCGCCGCACTCTTCCGGGGACTCCGACCTCCCGCGCGTCGGCGACATCTTTTCCGACGCGACGAACCCGGGCCGCAAGAGGCCGTTCGACATCCGCTCGGTGATGCGAGCCACGGTCGATCGCGATCTGCCGCCACTCGAGCGCTGGGCCGCGATGCGCGATGCCGAGACGGCGGTCGTCTGGGAGGCGCATTTGGGCGGCTGGCCGGTGATGCTGCTCGGGATCGAATCGAGACCGCTGGTCCGCTACGGGCAGGTGCCGGCCGATGGCCCCGACCACTGGACGTCGGGGACCTTGTTCCCGCGTTCGTCGAAGAAGATCGCCCGCGCGATCAACGCCGCGAGCGGCAAACGGCCCGTGGTCGTGCTCGCGAACCTGTCGGGCTTCGACGGATCTCCCGAGTCGATGTACGAGTGGCAGCTCGAGTACGGCGCGGAGATCGGGCGTGCGGTGGTGAACTTCGACGGGCCGATCGTCTTTTGCGTCATCTCGCGCTACCACGGCGGTGCCTTCGTGGTCTTCTCTCAGAGGCTCAACGACGAGCTCGAGGCGTCAGCGCTCGAGGGATCGCACGCCTCGGTCATCGGTGGCGCGCCGGCGGCGGCGGTGGTGTTCGCGCGCGAGGTCGACAAGCGAGCCACGGCCGATCCGCGAATCGTCGAACTCGATCGGCGGATCGAAGCCGGCGCGGGGGCCGACCGCGCGCTGATCCGCGACGAGCGAACGGCCCTGTGGGAGGAGGTGCGCTCGCAGAAGCTGGGCGAGCTCGCGGACGAGTTCGACCGTGCGCACAGCGTCGACCGGGCGTTGGCGATGGGCTCGATAAGCCGCATCGTGCCGCCGGGAACCCTGCGCCCGTACGTGATCGGGGCGGTCGAACGGGGGATGCGCCGAGCGCGGGAGCGGACTGCGGTCAGTGGCGATGGCGCCCGGGTGGCTGACCCGCTCGCTCGCTGACGTCCCCGCGACGGACGGCTGGCTGAGCCCACGCGAGCGGGCGGTGCTTGCCGACCTGGACCGGCAGAGGCGCAGAGCCGACTGGTGCCTGGGCCGTTGGGCGGCGAAGGAGGCGCTGCGCGCCTGGGGCGGGGCGGCGTTCCGAGAGGCGGAGATCCTGGCTGCGGCCGGCGGCGCGCCGCAGGCGCAGGTCGACGGCGAGCCCGCCCCGGCGGCGCTCTCGCTCAGTCACCGCAACGGGCGTGCGCTCGCCGTGGTCGCCGATCCGCAGCTCGCGATCGGGTGCGATCTGGAAGCGGTGGAGCCACGCAGCGGAGCGTTCGTGAGGACGTGGCTCACGATCGCCGAGCGCGCGAGCCTGGAGTCGCTCGACGAGCCCGAACGGGCTCGGCTGGCGAACCTGATCTGGGCCGCAAAGGAGTCGGCGACCAAGGCGCGCCGAGAGGGCTTGCGGCTGGACGTTGGCCGGGCCGCGGTCGAGCTCGAGTGGAGTCCATCCGCCGGTGGCGAGTGGAGGCCGCTCGCGGTGCGCTGGGAACGCGAGGAGGTGACGGCGCATGGATGGTGGCGCGAGGAGACGGGCTGGGTATTCACCTTCGTAAGCCAGCCGGCCAGCCCCGCGCCCGTTCGGCTGTGAGGATCGAGGTGAGGGCCGACGGTCAAGACCGCTCCCCACCGGCTACCGAGCAGGATGCGACGGCGCCGTCCCCCAAGGGGAATCAAAGGACAACGCCGTCGTCGTAGGCGTTCCCGACCTACGGCCTCATAAACCAGCGCGCAGACCGCCGACCACCGCGACAGTGTGGACGGTGAACGAGCGCCACGTCGTCGTGCTCACCAACGTGCGCGCCCGCGGCAACGGCAACGGAGTAGCCGGGCTGCCGACTCCGTCGCTTCGTTGATGGAGGTTGGCCGCGCTAGCCGCGACCTACGGCCGCGCCCTCGGCCATCTCGCTCGCGAACTCGTAATCGGCGGTCTCGCCGTAGATCGCCTCGAAATCGATGCCGAGCACGCTCGCCTGACCCGGCGCCCGCCCGACCCGGTACTCGGGAGCGAAACCGAAGGCGGCGTTGCGGACGGTGGTCTGCGTGCCGCTTCCCTCCGGGCCCGCGAGCGGCTCGAAGGTCACCTCGGTGCCGCCGATCGAGCCACTCGGCTTGTCGCCGTTCGAGAACGCGACGCGTCCGCGCTCGGCGCCAAGCCACTCATCGGTCAGGGCGGCGAACTCCGCGAACGGCCCGCCGTCCTCGCCCTTGAAGATCGACTCGAGCGCCGCCGCCTGCTCGTCCGAAGCCTGCTCGTCCACGACGATGCCCAGCTTCCAGTTTCCGGAGGTCAGGTTCGAGGGGAACAGGTTGACGAGGCCGACGTTCACTCCCGCAAGGTCGGTGTCGTCTTGGAAGCCCTCGGCGATGTGAAAGATCCCGAGCCCCCTGCACTCGCCGCCTGGCCCCGTCGGCGGCCCGTCGACCGGGCACGGGCACATCACGTTGCAGTTACAGCTCGCCACGTAGGTCCCGGAGATTCGCCAAGCCATTGCGTTGCCGCTCCTTCCCGGCGGCTCGAGCCGCCAGTGAAAGCCGTCGCGACCCGACCCGGCTGCGACGGCGCGATGCAGTCACTCGGGACGACCATAGACCCGGACCATGAGCGAGTCAATGCCCGAGTCGGGCTTGACTGCTCGATCGGCGAGGTGGTCACCGCAGCTCCGTTTTGCGGCTTCGAGATGCGGCTGGGGAGGAGTCGAACCTTTAGCCCGTGCGGGCCACAAACCCCTCAACGCCACGAGGAACCTCCGGCGCAACTCCGAGTTGGAACCGCGTCCGCTGGGTAACCCGGGGCCTCGATGGCCCAGAAGCCGACGTTGTACGTCTGTCACGGGGACGATGGGGGCCCGCGGGTGCATCCGTGCCGGCGAGTGCAGGAGGCCCTGCGCGCGAAGGGAATCGAGTACGAGAAGGTGATCGCGGCTCATGGCAGCCCGATCCCGCTCCTGCGAAAGGGCTCACGCGAGGATTTGCGCGCCGCGACCGGGGACACGAAGCTCCCGGCGCTGAAGCTCGCTGACGGGACGGTGATCGCCCCCTCGAAGGCGATCCTGTCCTGGGTCGCCGACCAGCCCTGACCCGCCTTCCTGCTGTTCGAACCTTCCCGGGTACTATCCGTCCGCGGTGGAGAGACGGCCCGAAGACGAGAGCTGGTGGAGCAGTTGGGGGAAGTCCGGCGCGTTTCTTGTGCTCGGGATCGTCGGCGTTGTCGCTGCAATGCTGGTCGCGCTCATCCTGGTCATCGTGCTTCTCTGATAGCCCCGCGCTGGAGGAACCCAGGCAGCGGGAGCTCAATCCATTAGCTCCCGCGATCCAACCGACGCTCGACCGCTGCGAGGCGGTCGCTGATCACGCGCAACTCGGCAAGCACCCGATCCTCGCGCTCCTCGACCTCCTCGCCTACTCCCACAGCCCGGCGGCTTCGAGGGCGCTATAGCTCAGATCGACTTCTCGACCTCGCACTTGGAGGCTGTGTCCTTGCCCTTGCCGCCCTTGCAGAGGTCCGCGCCCCCGCCACCCTTGAGCGTGTCCTTGCCCCCCTGGCCGAGAAGGGTGTCCTTGCCCCCGCCGCCCTTGAGCGTGTCCTTGCCGGGGCCGCCGCAAACGACATCCTTCCGTGCCAAGGCCGTGACCGTGTCGTTGCCACCCAGGGCGGCGATCACGTCAGTGGCGGCGGTCCCGGCAGTCTGATCGGGCCCGTCCGTGCCGACGATGGTCGCCTGCTTGCCCTTGCAGATCGGCGGCTCGGAGGGGAGGACGGCGGGTGGGAGCGATGCACCTGTGGATGGAGCGAGGGGTGGGGCTTGGCCTGGAGGTGGGCTTTGGCCTGGAGGTGGGGTTTGGCCTGGAGGCGCAGGCGGCGTCACGTAGGCGTTGAAGACCATGTCGGTGTCGTTGGTCTGAGCGATCCACGTCGTACTCCCCGGGTATGCGAAGTAGAAGCGGCCGAAACAATCGCCACGGTAACCCACCTGCAAGAGGCTGGAAGCCGGGGGACGGGTGATGACAAGGGCGTAGATCCGGCCAAACTCGACGGTGGCCGGGGTGCCGAAAACGGCGGTGAGCGTGCCGCTACCGCTGTCGGGAGCAACGAGCACCGTCGAAGCCGGGGCGGTGGTGGAAGCCAAGACCGTGTTATTGGGCGCGAAATTGTCGTCGACATCCATGACCTGGACGACGTAATCACCCGCGCTGTCACCCTTCGTGACATAGAAATCGGCCCTCGTGAGGCTTCCGCTGAGCGACGGAATGAAGGTCTGAGCCATCCTCGAGTCCCCGCTTGCAGCAAAGAAGCCGACGGTCGGCGAGCAGCCCGCAGCGAGTGTTTCCTGCGCCGTGGCGGGCGAGCCGACAATTGCCAGTAAGCCGATAGCGGCGAGGAGTGCGAGAGAAAACCGTCTCATCAGCTTCCGTCATCGACCCTAATCCGCTTCCGGCGCGACTGTCAAATCTGCGACATCGCCCAAGCCGTATCTCGCTCTGGCGTGACCCGGCCGAGTAGAGGCTACGGACTGACAAGAACGCGCCCTACTCACAGCCCGGCGGCTTTGAGGGCCTCGGCGCGATCCGAAAGCAGCTCGGTGCGCCGCCGAGGTCTCGTCGGCTTCGCTCAGCTTGGTGTCCGCTTTGATGCCCGTGGCGACGGCCCAGGCGTTCCGGGCGATGCGGGCCGGGACGCGTCGGGTACGATGCCGAAACCGACGCTACCTGTCCGTTGGAGGGATCCGATGACCGCCACGGTTCAACCGCAGCCCCGGGCGGGGACGCCGCCAGCCCGATCTTCTACCTCGAGATCCCGCGGTCGTTGTTTGGAACGGTGATCGCGGGCCTCGGCGGCACGGCGCTGACGAAGACCGTCCGGGTGGTGGTCGAAAAGCCGTTCGGCGACGCTCGACCGGGTCTGGGAGGGGTTCACCCGAGCGGGAGCCGGATTCGTTCGGGACGGACGAGGAAGAATGAGCGCCGGCTACGCGACCCTGTTCGGCGGCTCCTCGCCATCGATGGCGGCGAGCACGTCGGCGGCGACCATCCGGGCCATCGCGTCGCGCGCACGAACAGTGGCCGAGCCGATGTGTGGAAGCAGGACGCAGTTGGGCGCATCGAGCAGCCCACGCGGCACCTCGGGCTCGTGCTCGTAGACGTCGAGACCGGCGGCCGCGATCGAGCCCGCGCGCAGCGCCTGCGCCAGCGCCGCCGCATCGACGAGCGACCCACGCGCGGTGTTGACCAGGATCGCGGTCGGTTTCATCCGCGCCAGCTCCGGGCGACCGATCACGGGCTCGCCGCCGGGCGTCGCCGGCCGGTGGAGGCTGACCACGTCGGCGCGCTCGAGGAGGTCGTCGAGCGCGAGCCTGACCGTCGGGAGCTCGCGCTCGGCGACGACGCTCGGGCGGCGGCTCGCGTAAACGATCTCCCCCGCCAGCGGGCGGACGAGCTCGGCGTACCGGTACCCGATCCGCCCCATGCCGACGATCCCGAAGCACAAGCCCCTGAGCTCGAGCCCGAGGTGCGCGCCAGGGTCCAGGACCGTCCAGCGACCTTCCCGCAGGTCGGCCGCGGCAGCGGTCAGACGGCGCGCGGCTGCCAGGGTCAGCGCCAGCGCCAGCTCGGCGGTGGCGTCGGTGAGCACGTCCGGAGTGTTGGTGACGAGCACGCCACGACGCCGGCACGCGTCCAGGTCGACATGATCGTGCCCGACGCCGAAGTTGGCGACGACCCGAAGCGCGGGCCCAGCCGCCTCGAGCAGCTGCTCGCCAACGGCGACTGCTGGGTCGACGACGATCGCGGCCGCGCCGGGCGCGAGCTCGCGCACTCGGGCCGCAGTCACGTCGAGTCCGCCCTCGATCACGTCGAGCTCCGCAGCGAGGCGGTTCCGGCCCACGGCCGGCAGGCGGCGGGCGACGAGCACCATCGGCCTCGAGGTCTTCGTGGCTAGTTCGTCCAGTTCGTCGAGACAGTATCCGGCGCGATGCGAGTAGCCGCAGTCGGGCACGTGGAGTGGGGTGAGTTCGCGCGCGTCGAACGCGTGCCCGCCCCGGGCGAGATCGTCCACGCGGAGGAGTCCTGGGAGGAGGTGGGCGGCGGGGGTGCGGTCGCGGCGGTCCAGTTGGCCCGACTCGCGGGCGAGTGCCTGTTCCTGACCGCGCTCGGCGACGACCAGCTCGGCCGGCGGGCGAAGCGGTCGCTGGAGCGGCTCGGCGTTCGGGTTGAGGCCGCCTGGCGGCCGGGGCCGCAGCGCCGCGCATTCGTGCACACCGACGCGCACGCTGAGCGCACGATCACCGTACTCGGCGACCGGATCGGACCGCGCGGCGACGATGAGCTTCCGTGGGACGAGCTCGCGGGCGCCGACGGCGTCTACATGACCGCCGGCGATCCGGCAGCGGCCCGGGCCGCCCGCCGCGCTCGCCGGCTGGTGGCCACCGTGCGCGCCGCGAGCGGGCTGGCAGGCTCCGGGGTCCAACTCGACGCCCTCGTCGCCAGCGGCGAGGACGCCGGCGAGCGCTACGCGGCCGGGGACCTGGAGCCGGAGCCGCTGCTCGTCGCTCGATCCGAGGGCGAGAGGGGCGGCTCGCTGACGACGCCCGACGGCACCGCCGGCCGCTGGGCCGCCGCGCCCCTTCCGGGCCCGCCCGTAGACGCCTACGGCGCCGGCGACTCGTTCGCGGGCGGGCTCACCTACGGGCTCGCCGCGGGCCTGGATCCATGCGCGGCGGCCGCCCTGGGAGCCCGATGCGGTGCCGCCTGCATGACGGGGCGCGGGCCGTACCAGGGCCAGCTCGGCGGCCCTCGCAACCCGCTCGAGGCCGATCCGGTGAGCCGAGCGTGAGCAAGCCCCGGCAGGCGAACCCGACCGCGATCTTCTGACTTGATCGGCGAGCGAACCATCGACGGCCACGAGGCGCTGACGCTTTCCTCGGACGCGCTCGGGGGCATCGAAGCGGCGTTCGTTCCCGGCGCCGGCATGGTCGGCTGCTCGCTGCGCCACCGCGGCCAGGAGCTGCTCGGCCAGCGGGGCGGGCTGGCGTCCTACGTCGCCGAGCACTCGACGATGGGGATCCCCCTGCTTCACCCGTGGGCGAACCGCGTCGCCGACAAGCGCTTTCCGGTCGCGGGACGCGAGCTCGACATCGAATCGGACTCGCCGCCGCCGGCGCTCGACGCAAACGGCCTCCCGATCCACGGCCTACTCTCCGCCGCCGACGGCTGGTCGGTCGAGGACCACGTCGGGACCGACGGCGGGGGAGTGTTGCTGGCGCGGTTCGACTTCGGCCGCGACGACGAGCTCTTGCGCGCTTTCCCGTTCCCGCACCAGGTGCTGCTCAGGGCCTCGCTGCGCGGCGCCGAGCTCAAGGTGACGACCACGGTGCTCGCCCCCAACGACGGGCCGGTGCCGATCTCGTTCGGATACCACAGCTACCTGCGCCTCCCGGGCTGTGACCGGGCCGACTGGGAGGTCGAGATCCCGGTCCGGGAAAGGCTCGTACTCGACAGCCGCATGCTGCCGACCGGCGAGCGATCGCCGGTCGCGGTCGAGGGTGGCAGGCTCGGGTCGAGGACCTTCGACGATGCCTACCTGGCCCCCCAGGCGGGGAGGCCGTTCGTACTCGCCGGCGGTGGGCGTCGGATCGAGCTGCGGCTCGGCCCCAACTATCGGTTCGCCCAGGTCTACGCCCCCAGCGACGATGACGTGATCGCCTACGAGGCGATGACCGCGCCCACGAACGCGCTCGTGACCGGCGCCGACCTGCCGCTGCTCGAGCCGGGCGGCAGGTACGAGGCGAATTTCTCGATCGAGCTCTCGGACGTCGGCGAGTGAGCGCGTCGAGCACGGTCACCGCCGACGAGACCCGCAGCGAGTCGGCGGCGGGCGAGCGCTCCACCGCCCCCGAGCGCTCTCAATCCCCGCCTGCCGGCTCGCCGCCCTGGCGCCGTCGATCGGCGTCTTGTTCGTCGGCGGGGTGCGCGGCGGTCTCGCCGCTGGGTTGGCGTACCCGACGACGCTGGCATTGATCACGCGCTGTGGTCCGGGCCGTCGCGGACGCGGTCGATCGCGCTCTGGTCGGGACTCGGCGGGGCGATCGCGGCCCGCGGTCCGCTGCTTTCGGGTGCCCTGCTGACCCAACTCGATTGGGAGTCCGTACCGATTCCGACCCTCCCCAGACCGCGGCGCGGAGTGGCGTCTGCTGAGATGACGCCATGCCTGACCGCTGCTGTGCTCCCCGTTCAGGGCGCTCGGCACGCACTTGTTCCTGCGAGGCGTCGGCCATCGCCAGCGCTCCGGCGGACGCGGCCCTGCTGAGTTACGATCTCGTCGAGCTAGATGGCGAGCCGTTCGTCACGGGCACGAATGCGAGCTACGGCCACGCCCAGGACGGCGATGGCCCTGCCTTAGCGTGATTAGCGTCGACGCAGCATCGTTCTTCGCGGTAATCGCCGTCGCCGCGATTGCCGCGGTGCTCGTCGTCGTCATTCCGCGTCCGTACGCACCGCCGGTAGTCGTCCTCGAGCTGATACTCGGGATCCTGATCGGCCCGCAGGTCCTTGGGCTGGCGGAGAGCGACGATTTCATCGACTTCTTCTCGAATCTCGGCCTTGGGATGCTGTTCTTTTTCGCCGGCTACGAGATCGATTTCGATCGCATCCGCGGCAAGCCGGTCAGGCTCGGCGGCTGGGGATGGGTCGCCTCGTTGGCGCTCGCGTACACAATCGGCGGCGTGTTGCAGGCGGCCGGGATCGTCAAGTCGCTCCTCTACACCGGATCGGCGATGGCGACGACGGCGATGGGCACGCTGATCCCGATCCTCCGCGACGCGGGCGAGTTGAAGACCAGGTTCGGTACGTACCTGCTTGCGGCGGGAGCCACGGCAGAGTTCGGGCCGATCCTGCTGGTCACCCTGTTCCTCTCGACCACGCACCCGATCGAGGAAGCCCTGATCTTGGTCGCCTTCGTCGCCCTGGCCCTGGCCCTGGCGCTGGCCTCGATGAGGCTCACGTGGCGCGGCTTCAGGGCGCTCGAGCGGAACGTCGAAGCGAGCAACCAGCTCGCGATCCGGATCACGGTCCTGCTCGTCTTCGGCCTCCTCGCCGTCGCGTCCGACCTCGGGCTGGACATCCTCCTCGGCGGCTTCGTCGCCGGGATGATCGCCCGCGCAGCGCTTCGCGGGCGCGAGTTGGCGCAGTTCGAGTCGAAGCTGACCGCCGTCGGCTTCGGGTTCCTGATCCCGTTCTTCTTCGTCGAGAGCGGGCTCACCTTCGACCTCGATGCGCTCGGCTCTGCCTCCGCGATGCTGAAGCTCGTCCTCTTCTTCGTCCTCTTCCTCGTCGTTCGGGGTACTCCCGCGATGCTCTTCTACCGGAGCGCGCTCGACCTTCGGGAGCGCTCCGCGCTGGCCGTCTTCTGCGCCACCGAGCTTCCGCTCGTCGTCGCGATCACGACCCTGGCCACCGAGAGCGGCAAGATGACCAGCTCGACCGCCGCCGGGCTGGTCGGTGCCGCGATCGTCTCGACGCTCGTCTACCCGTTCATCGGGCTGGGGCTGCGCAAGGGCGGCGAGCCCGCGGGCGAGGAGCCGCCGCCGCCGGCCGGCGCAGGCGTCCCGGAACCGACGGCTGGCTGAGGACGCGTCAGAAGATCGCGATCGGGTTGAGTGGCAGCCGATGCCGCCGACGATCCAGAGCGCCGCGGCGACGAACAGAGGTCCCAACGCCCCTCGCGCTCGCAGGCGGAACGCAACCCCGCGAACTGCAGATAGTCGAACAGATGGACTCCCATCGCGTTCAGGTCAAGGCGTGGATCGGGAAGTCGATGCCCTCGGTCGTGCTTGGCGCCGTGTCGGTGTTGCGGTCCGCGGCGAGCGCGGTGATCCGCCGCTCGGCGAGGAGCCCGGGCGGCGGTCGGGTCACGCAGATACTTCGGGTGTTAGGTTGGTCGGAATGGCCGACGAGCCTCGTGCCGAAGCCACGGAAGCCGGCGACCCTCCAGCCGAGGAGGGAGAGAGGATTCGACACCGGCTAGAGGTCGAGTTCGGCTCGCGCCAGCAGTGGTGCGACGGCGGTCGCCGACGGCTTGACCGTCAATGTGAAGGCCTCGTCAGCCGCTGGCGCCCGGTCGGCCGCGGCCTAACGCCAGTCACGAGCTGCGCCGAACCGGGCGAGGCTGCGTGACAGCGGGCTGATGAACGACGCGCTGGGCCCGATCCTCACCCTCGCAACGTCCTCCGAGCTGCTGCCGGCGCGCAGCCAGATGGCGTTCACGCTCGGCTTCCACATCATCCTGGCGTCGCTCGGGGTCGCCTTGCCCGCGCTGATGCTGATCGCCAACTACATCGGCCTGAAGCGCGACGACGACGTCGCGCTCGGGCTCGCGCGACGCTGGTCGAAGGTCGCCGCCGTCACCTTCGCGGTTGGCGCCGTCACCGGCACGGTGCTCTCGTTCGAGTTTGGCCTCCTGTGGCCGGCGTTCACCGGCCGCTTCGGCGACGTCTTCGGGATCCTGTTCGCGATCGAGGGGATCTTCTTCTTCCTCGAGGCGATCTTCATCGCGATCTATATCTTCGGCTGGAACCGCCTTTCCGGCTGGGCCCACTTCTGGACCGGGGTCCCGGTCGCGATCTGTGGGCTCGGCGGCGCCTACTCCGTCGTCAGCGTCAACGCCTGGATGAACCAGCCCCAGGGCTACACCCTCGACGCGGCCGGCAACGTCGCCGACATCGACCCGCTGAAGGTGATGTGGACGCCGGCGACCGCCTACGAGGTCGTCCACATGATCCTCGCCGCCTATCTGGTGACCGCCCTCCTGGTCGCCTCGGTCTACGCGGTCGGGATGCTGCGCGGGCGCCGCGATCGCCACCACCGGCTCGGGCTGCTGATCCCGCTCACGATCGCGTCGATCCTCGCCCCGATCCAGTTCGCGGTCGGCGACACCGCAGCGCGGGCGATTGCCGAGGACCAGCCGATCAAGTTCGCCGGGATGGAGTGCGTCTACCACACGCACAGCGACGTCACCGAGTACATCGGCGGAATTTGCACCGATGGCGAGGTCAAGGGAGGGATCGGCATCCCCGGGCTGGACTCGTTCCTCGTCGGCTTCAGCACCGACACGACGGTGACCGGCCTCGACTCGGTGCCGGCGGACGAGCGCCCGCCCGCGAACACGATGCTGCACTGGGCCTTCGACTACATGGTCGGGATCGGATCCGCCCTGATCGCCCTCGGGCTCTGGTTCGGGTTCGTCTGGTGGCGAAAACGCGACATCCCACAGACGAAGTGGTTCCTGCGAGCGGTGGCGATCTCCGGCGTCGCCACGGTCCTCGCGATGGAGGCCGGCTGGATCGTCACGGAGGTCGGGCGCCAGCCGTGGATCGTGCAGGGGGTGATGCGGACCGAGGACGCGGTCACCGGCGCCAGCGGCGTCTGGCTGACCTTCTCGATCGTCCTCGTCCTCTACGCCCTGCTCGGCACCGCGACCGTGCTCATCCTCCGCCGCATGTCGCGGCGCTGGCGCGAGGAGGGTGAGGAGTCGGTCAGCGTTCCCTATGGGCCGCCCGCCGAGCCGGCCGGCACCTCGGAGGAGAGGGCGTGAGCAAAGCGGACATCGCAGCGGCGATCCTCTGGATCGGGGCGACCCTGTACGCCGTCTTCGGCGGCGCCGACTTCGGCGCAGGGTTCTGGTCGCTCGTCGGCGGCGGCGGCGAGCGCGCTGAGCGGGCGCGCCGGCTGATCGACTCGGCGATCGGCCCGGTGTGGGAGGCCAACCACGTCTGGTTGATCTTCATCCTCGTCGTCCTGTGGACCGCCTTCTCGGTCGCCTTCGAGGCGGTGATGTCGACGCTGTTCATCCCGCTCTGCCTCGCCGCGCTCGGGATCGTCCTTCGCGGCTCGGGCTTCGCTTTCCACGAGGTCGTCAAGCGACCCGCCGAGCGCAGCTTCGCCGAGCATCTGTTCGCGGCCTCCTCGGTGATCACCCCGTTCTTCATGGGCACCGTGGTCGGCGCCATCGCCGCGGGGCGCGTCCCGGTCGGCAACGCCACCGGCGATCCCTGGACGAGCTGGCTGAACCCGGTCTCGATCCTGGTCGGGGTGCTGTTCGTCGCCACCGGCGCCTACCTGGCCGCCGTCTTCCTGATCACCGACGCTCGCCACGCCGGCGACGAGGACCTCGAGCGCTACTTCTCGACCCGCGCCCTGGTGGCGGCGCTGGTCACCGGCGCGATCGCGGTCGCCGGGATCTTCGTCCTCCGCGACGACGCCCGCTACGTCTACGACCGCCTCACCGCCGAGGCCCTGCCGTTGGTGATCGCTTCCGCGGTGTGCGGGATCGGTGCCTTGGTGCTGATTCGCCGCGGCGCTCGCCGCGGCGCCCGCCCGCTGGCCGTCGGCGCCGTTGTCGCGGTGATCTGGGGATGGGGCGTCGCCCAGTTCCCCTACCTGCTGCCGACCGACCTGACGATCGCTGCCGGCGCGGGGACCGGCGACACCCTGACGATGGTGATCATCGTCTTCGTCATCGCGGCCGTATCGGTGCTGCCGGCGCTCGGTCTCCTGTACACGCTCACCCAGCGCAGCGTGCTCCAGGGCGAGGCCGGGGGGTCGCAGCCGACCGGGACGCGGGAAGAGTGACCCTAATCGGAGGTGTCCGCGCGGCGGATCGCGGAGACGAACACCCAGCCGAAGCCGATCACCCCAGCGGCGACGAGGATCAAGCCCAGCACGGCCCCAACGAAGAAGAACGCGGCGAAGACGAGCAGAAGCCAAACGATCAGGGCGACGGCGAGCTCCGCCCCGATCAGGTCCGAGACGTCCTGGCTCGCCCGGCCTTCACCCTCATGCCCTTCGCCGCTGGCCATGCGGCCCGGATCCTAGTCGGTCCCCGCTCGCTCGATGGCCCCAGATGGGCCCGTCGATTCGAAGAAACGCTCAGACCCGGACCCGGATCTCGCCGTCCAGGTTCGCTCGCCTTCTAGGTCGCAAGCGACTCGGTCGCAGGCCCGCGCAGGACGGCGCCGGTCGTCATGTCGAACTGCGAGCCATGGCACTGGCACATCATTGTCGTGCCGGTGAGCAATGGATCCCGATCGGTCGGTCGGGGACATCTCGGTCGAGGGCTCGGTAGGGGTACTCGGGGATGATCTCGTCGGCCTGGGCGTCTCACAAGATCCGGACGAATACTCCTCATTAACAACTCCGGTCCACCAAATCGGTGATGTGCGAGGATGCTGATCGGAGAAGGATCGACACCAGCTAGGCACTGGAGCCTTCACGTGGCGAGCACAACAGGACAAGCGACCAGGGCGAAGCGGAGGAGGCCCGCGTCAGGCACGACGCGCCCCGCCGACGTGTTCGTCGCCTTCGGCATCACCGGCGACCTCGCCAAGGTGATGACCTTCAACTCGCTCTACCGGCTCGAGGCCCGGGGGCTGCTCGACTGCCCGGTCGTCGGCGTGGCCTTCGACGACTGGTCGGACAAGGACCTCCGTGACCACGCCCGCAAGGCGATCGAGACCTCATCCGGGCAGAAGCCCGACCCGAAGATCTTCAACCGGTTCGCCAAGCGCCTCTCCTACGTCCAGGGCGACTTCGCCGAGGCCGACACCTACGAGCGCCTCGCCGCCCACATCAAGGGGGCGAGGACCCCGGTCTTCTATCTGGAGATCCCGCCCTCCCTCTTCGGGATGACGATCAAGGGGCTCTTCGAAGCCGGTCTCACCAAGAACGCCAGGGTGGTGGTGGAGAAGCCCTTCGGCCACGACCTCGCCTCCGCGCGCGAGCTTGCCGCGGAGATCCACCAGTACATCCGCGAGGACCAGCTCTACCGGATCGACCACTTCCTCGGCGTGATGGGCCTGGCCGAGATTCTCTATCTGCGATTCGCGAATGCGATGTTCGAGCCCGTCTGGGACCGCAACAGCGTCGCCTGCGTCCAGATCACGATGGCGGAGGACTTCGGAGTCGCCGACCGTGGCAGCTTCTACGACCCCGTTGGCGCCCTCCGGGACGTGGTGGTCAACCACCTGATGCAGGTGGTTGCGGTGGCTGCGATGGAACCGCCCGCCAGCCGCGACGCCCGGGCGTTGAAGGACGCGATGTTCGGTGTCTTCTCGGCGATGCCGAAGGCCGACCCGAAGCAGTACGTGCGAGGGCAGTACGAGGGCTACCGGAAGATCAAGGGGGTCGCGAAGGACTCGAAGACGGAGACCTTTGCGGCGATGCGCTTCGAGATCGACAACTGGCGCTGGACCGGAGTCCCGTTCTTCATCCGGACGGGGAAGGAACTCCCGGTGGAGCAGTGGGAGCTCAGGCTGATCTTCAAGGAGCCGCCGCGCCTCGGCTACAGCGCGAACAGCCGGCGGCGGGCCGAGCCCGACCAGCTCGTCGTCAGGCTCCACCCGACCACCGGGATTCGTCTGCTGGTCGACGCACAGCGCAGTGACGAAACCAGACCCGAGCAGATCAACCTCGACATGGAGTTCGCCCAGGAGGGCGGCGAGGGCCCAACCCCATACGAGGTCCTCCTGCACGCCGCGATGGTCGGCAACAGCACGCGCTTCACCCGGCAGGACAACATCGAGGAGACCTGGCGGGTCTGCGGCCCGCTGATCGAGAAGCCCCCGAGGGTCCACCCGTACAAACCGGGTACCTGGGGACCCAAGGCCGCTGACAGGCTCGTCGCGGACTACGGCGGCTGGCACGAGCCGTGGACCGGGTCATGAGTCCCGCGAAGCAGAAGAGCGCCGGAAAGACCCGCTCCAGCGGCAAGGCGGCGGCGAGCGGAGACGGCAAGGCGCCCGCGGCCGGCAAGGAGGAGGGAATGCCTCAGAGCGCCGCGATGCCGTCGCCGTTCCCGCCGATCGCGGACTACGCCTTCCTCTCCAACTGCCATACCGGCGCACTGGTGGCGCCCGACGGGGCGATCGACTGGCTCTGCGTGCCGCGGTTCGACTCGCCCAGCATCTTCGGGACGCTGCTCGACCGCGAAGCGGGCTCGTTCCGCTTCGGCCCCTTCGGGATCAACGTGCCGAGCAACCGGATCTACGAGCCGGGCACCAACATCCTCAACACCACCTGGCACACGCCGACGGGATGGGCGATGGTGCGCGATGCCCTGACGATCGGTCCCACCCTGCACGAGGACGAGGTCACCCCGCACACGCGCGCGCCCGCCGACGAGGACGCTCATCACATGCTCGTGCGAACGGTGCTCTGCATGGAGGGCTCGGTCGACATGGAGCTGCTCTGCGAGCCGGACTTCGACTACGGGCGCACACCCGCCGAGTGGTCGCTACAGGGCCGACACACCGCCGACGCGAGCGGAGCGGGGGTGACGGTCAGGCTGCGCAGCAGCATCCCGCTGGGGGCGGAAGCCGAAGTGGCGCGGGCGCGGCACACGCTCCAGAAGGGAGAGCAGGCGTTCTGCTCGCTCTCCTGGGCAGAGGAGCTCGCCTCGCCGGAGGACATCGACCAGGCCAACGCACGCATGAGCGAGACCGTGAACTACTGGCGCAGCTGGATCTCCAAGGCCCGCATGCCGGATCACCGCTTCAGGGGGGCGATCCAGCGCTCGGCCCTCGCCATCAAGGGGCTCACCTACATGCCGACGGGCGCCACCGTCGCCGCCCTGACGACCTCGCTGCCGGAGACGCCCGGTGGGGAGCGCAACTGGGACTACCGGTTCACCTGGATCAGGGACTCGACCTTCACGCTCCAGGCGCTGCACTACCTGGACCTGGACTGGGAGGCCAACGAGTTCATGCAGTTCGTCGGCGACCTCGAGCCGAACGAGGACGGGGCGCTGCAGATCATGTACGGGATCGACGGCCGTCGGGACCTGACCGAGTCGACCAGGGACGACCTCTCCGGATACGCGGGAGCGTCGCCGGTACGGGTTGGCAACGGAGCCTTCGACCAGCGCCAAAACGACGTCTTCGGTGCCGCCCTCGACTCGATCCTGCTCCACACCAATCGCAGCCAGCGCCTGCCGCGGCGACTATGGCCGGTCGTCCAGGCCCAGGCCGAGTGCGCGACGAAGGTCTGGAAGAAGCCGGACCAGGGGATCTGGGAGGCGCGCGGCAAGCCCCAGCACTACGTCTCCTCCAAGCTGATGTGCTGGGTCGCGATGGACCGGGCCTCGCAGCTCGCGGAGATCCGCGGCGACTCCCACCTCCAGGCTGAGTGGGGGGCGACCGCGGAGGAGATCCACAAGGACATCCTCGACAACGGCGTCCGCGACGGCGTCCTCCGCCAGCACTACGACACCGATGCGCTCGACGCCTCCACCCTGCTGGCGGCAATCTTCGGCTTCCTGCCGGGCGACGACGAGGTGATGCGAAAGAGCGTGCTGGCGATCGCGGACGACCTCACCGAGGACGGCTTCGTGCTCCGGTACGTCACCGGCCAGACCGACGACGGGCTCTCGGGCAAGGAGGGCAGCTTCCTGATCTGCTCCTTCTGGCTCGTCTCGGGTCTGGCGATCATCCACGAGCACCAGCGCGCCCGCGACCTGATGGACCGGCTGCTCCGTATCGCCTCCCCGCTCGGCCTCTACGCCGAGGAGTTCGACCCCAGCACCGGCCGGTTCCTGGGGAACTTTCCCCAGGCCTTCTCCCATCTTGCGCTGATCGAGGCCGGCGGCACGGATCATCATCAGCGAGCGCCTCAAGGAGTTCGGAGTCAACGTATGAGCGATTACGACGTGATCGTGATCGGCAGCGGGGCTGGGGGAGGGACGCTCGTCCACAGGCTCGCCGGCTCCGGCAAGAAGATCCTTCTGCTGGAGCGAGGGGACTTCCTGACTCGCGAGCCGCAGAACTGGCGGGCCGAGGACGTCTTCGTCGACGGCCGCTACCAGTCGGAGGACACCTGGTACGACGAGAAGGACAAGGAGTTCGCCCCGCAGGTGCACTACTTCGTCGGCGGCGCGACCAAGATGTTCGGCGCGGCGCTCTACCGCCTGCGCGCCGAGGACTTCGGCGAGGTCCAGTACGAGGATGGCGTCTCGCCGGCCTGGCCCATCTCCTACGACGAGATGGAGCCCTACTACACGCAGGCGGAGGAGCTCTACCAGGTGCACGGTGCTCGAGGCGAGGACCCCACGGAGCCCCCGGCAAGCGCTCCCTATCCCTTCCCGGCCGTCTCCCACGAGCCGCGCATCCAGCAGCTCTCGGACGATCTCGCCGCCGCCGGCTACCGGCCCTTCCACGCTCCCTGCGGGGTGATGTTGGACGAGGCGAACATGCCCTACAGCGCCTGCGTCCGCTGCGACAGACTGCGATGGCTTTCCCTGCCTCGTGCACGCGAAGTCTGACGCCGAGGTGATCGCGGTGCGGCCCGCGCTCGAGCACGCGAACGTCACGCTGCTGACGAACTCAGAGGCGGTCGCCCTCAACACCGACGCCGGTGGTGAGGCGGTGACGGAGGTCGTGGTCGAGCGCGACGGCGAGCGGGAGACCTACTCAGCCGACATCGTCGCGGTCTCCTGCGGTGCGGCCAACTCCGCCAAGCTGCTGCTCGCCTCCGCCACCGACAAGCATCCGAATGGCCTGGCGAACGGTTCCGACCAGGTGGGCCGCAACTACATGTTCCACAACAGCCAGGCCGTCCTGGCCCTGTCGAAGGAGCCAAACCCGACCGTCTTCCAGAAGACGCTCGGGCTCAATGACTTCTACTTCGCCGGTGAGGAGTTCGATCACCCGCTCGGCAACATCCAGATGGTCGGCAAGTCCCAGGCTCCGATGTACCGGGGCGAGAAGCCGATCGAGACGAAGCTGGCCCCCAGCTGGAGCCTCGAGAAGATCGCCGCCCACGCCGTCGACTTCTGGCTCTCCACCGAGGACCTGCCGAGGCCCGAGAACCGGGTGACGCTCACGGACGACGGGGCAATCAGGCTGAGCTACACCTACTCCAACGAGAAGCCGAAGAAGGAGCTCTACGACAAGCTCAAGTCCATCCTCGGCGACATCGGCATGCACGAGGGCCACCTTCTCCCACATCACGCCTACCTGAAGAACGAGATCCCGGTGGCGGGGGTCGCGCATCAGACCGGGACCTGCCGCTTCGGCACCGATCCCGCCGACTCGGTGCTCGACACGAACTGCAAGGCCCATGAGCTCGACAACCTCTACGTCGTGGACACCAGCTTCTTCCCGAGCATCGGCGCCGTCAACCCGGCGCTCACGGCGATGGCCAACGCCCTCCGGGTGGGGGATCACCTGCTCGAGCGTCTGGGCGCCTAGGGGGCTTCACGGACTGACGATGGCCTCCGAGTCCCATCGAGTCGTGATCGTGGGCGGAGGGTTCGGAGGGTTGTTCGCCGCGCGCAGGCTGCGTCGCGGCCCGGTCCGAGTGACGCTGGTGGACCGCCACAACCACCACCTCTTCCAGCCGATGCTCTATCAGGTCGCCACCGGGATCCTCTCGGAGGGCGAGATCGCACCGCCGATTCGAAGCGTGCTGCGGCGCCAGCGGAACGTCGAGGTCGAGCTGGCCGAGGTCAACGGCTTCGACCTGGAGGCTCGAAAGCTGACGGCCACGCGCCCCGACGGAAGCCCCATCGAGATCCCGTACGACAGCCTGATCGTGGCCGCCGGCGCCGGCCAGTCCTACTTCGGTCACGACGAATTCTCGCGCTGGGCACCGGGCATGAAGACGATCAACGACGCCCTCGAGCTTCGCGGGCGGATCCTGGGCGCCTTCGAGATGGCCGAGCTCGAGGACGATCCCGTGAGACGACAGGAGTGGCTCACCTTCGTGGTGGTCGGAGGCGGACCGACCGGCGTGGAGATCGCCGGCCAGATCGCCGAGCTGTCGAGGCGGGTGCTCAAGGACGACTTCCGGGAGATCGATCCGCGCAACGCCAAGATCCTCGTCTTCGACGGCGGCAAGGAGGTGCTGGCCACCTTCGGCGACCGGCTGTCCGGCAAGGCGGCGAGGGACCTCGAGCGCCTCGGAATCGAACTGCACATGTCGAGCATCGTCACGGACATCGATCAAACCGGCGTGGTCGTCAAGCAGGGGGACGAGGAGCGCCGGATTCCCGCGCGGACGAAGGTCTGGGCCGCAGGAGTCCAGGCCTCCCCGCTGGCCCGGATGCTCGGGGAGGCCACCGGCGCGGACGTGGACCGCGCCGGGCGTATCAGCGTGCTCCCGGATTGCACGCTGCCCGGGCACCCGGAGGTGTTCGCGATCGGCGACATGATGTCCCTCGATGAGCTCCCTGGCGTGGCCGAGGTGGCGATGCAGCAGGGACTGCACGCCTCGAGCACGATCGAGCGCCGACTGCGCGGGGAGGAGCTCGAAGCCGTTCCGCTACCGGGACCTCGGCAGCATGGCTACCATCGCCCGGTTTCGCGCCGTGGTCAGCTTCAAGGGCATCCGTCTGTCCGGCTTCCTCGGCTGGATGGCGTGGCTGTTCGTCCACCTGGCGTTCCTGACCGGCTTCAAGAACCGCCTGGCCATCATTCCGCGCTGGGCGTTCACCTTCATCGGCAACGGCCGGCCCCAGCGCACGATCACGCTGCAACAGGTCATTGCTCGCGTGGCAATCGAGGAGGCCGGCGGCCCGCGCCTCTCGCCGGCCTCAGATCCAGAGCGGCCCAAGTCAAGCGACGCCGAAACGCGGGAATGATCGGTGAGCGGCAGATCGAGGGAGCCTGGTTCTCCGCCACCGGCGCGGCGGTCGAGACAGTCGAGCTCTTGAAGGACGGGGGAGCTCCGTGTGATGCGACCACGGCCCCGGGCTGACGGCCTCTAGTCAAGGTCCGTCTCCACCTCGATGCGTCCCGACTTGGCGGCGTTGGCCAAGGCGCCGTAGTCGAGCTCGTTCTGGTCCGCATAGCGCTCGGAGAACTCGGCGATCGCCTGGTCGAAGCTCTCACCCTTGCCGAGGTAGGACCCGATCGCGATTCGATCGCCGGACCGCGCGTGGGCTCGGGCCAGCGCCCAGCCGCAGACGCGCCCGTAGATCGCCAGCCCCTCCGGCGGCAGGGTCTCGATGTCGACCGATCGCTTCCCGTCCCAGAGCTGGCGGACGTAGAAGTCTCGGTTGCCGCCGTCGAAGCCCAGGGCCGGGAGCCAGCCGAGGAGGATGTCGCTCGCGGCCTGCATCAGCCATTGGCCCTCGACCACCCGCTCGCCGTGGTTTCCGAACTCGCTCTCGCCGACGTAGGGCTCGAGCACCGAGGCCTCGGCCTCCTTGGCCTGCATGAAGAGCGGGTCCTGTCCGTCGCGGCCCATCATCAGCAGCACCCAGGCGCGGGTTCCGACGCTGCCGACCCCGACCACCTTGCGGGCCATCTCGACGAACCGGAAGCCGTCGAACAGGTGGCGTCGATCGCCCTTGAGGCTCTCGCGGTAGCGGCCGATCATCTCGAGGATCCGCTCCTCGAGCGCTTCGCGCTGATCCTCGGAAACCAGTTCGTCGGCCGGAACCAGAAGCGGCGGATCGCTGACGATCCGCGGCTTGCCGTCGACCTCGCGGACGAGGCGATCGAAGGCCTTCATGCTGTTCTTCTTGCCGGCCTTCTTGAGGCCCTTCCTCGCCGCCTTCATCTGCTTGCGGTCGGCGACCTTGGCCAGGTCGGCGAGCAGGGCCTCGACGTCCAAGCGGGCGTACCAGACGTCGAGGTTGCGCATCGCGGCGAACTCGCGCATCGCCTCACGGTAAGAGCGGACCGTGCGCAGGACCGCGGCGCGGGTCTGCTTCGGGGTGAAGTCGCGGTCGCGCCCGGCGATCGCAAAGCTCGCTGCGAGGCGCTTGACGTCCCACTCCCAGGGCCCGGGAAGGGTTTCGTCGAAGTCGTTGACGTCCAACACCAGATGGCGATCCGGTGCGGCGAAGACACCGAAGTTCGACAGGTGGGCATCGCCGCATGCCTGGACGCGCAGCCCGGACTGAGGCGTCTTCGCGAGGTCCATCGCCATGATCGCCGCCGCGCCGCGAAAGAACGTAAACGGCGAGGCGAGCATCCGCCCGTAGCGGATCGGAACGAGCTCGGGAACGCGGCTCTTGGCCTGGTCCTCGAGCACGCTGACCGGGTCTCGCCGCCGGGCTGCCGGCTCCCAGTCGCCGTGGCTTGAGCGCGAAACGCGCTCCCGTGCCGCCTTGCCGGCGGCTGCGCGCTCGTCTGGGGAGGCGGTGTCCGTGAGCGGAGGTTCGGTGGGCGCGGAGGTCATGGCCTCTTGGGCCGCCGGCTGGGTTCGTGTCGGACGGCCCGCTTTGAGTCAGGTGAGGAATCTATGCGGCCGCGTCCTCCTTGGCCGCCGCGTCGATCTCGCGCTTCAGTTCGTCGGCGTCGGCGTCGATCTGCTTCTCGATCACCTTATTGGCACGCGTCAGCGCCTTCTCGAGCTGCTCCTCGATCCTCGACTCGCCGATCACGATCACCGCGGCGTTGCCCGCTTCGAGCTCGTCGCCGAGCTCCTTGAGGTCGTCGCGCGAGATCCCACCCCGCAGATGCCCGATCAAGCCGCCGGCACCGGCGCCGACGATCGCGCTGCCCAGGATTGCGGGCGGGAAGATGATGCCGACCAACGCTCCGACCCCGGCCCCGGTCCAGGCGCCATGCTGGGTTGGCTTCTCGGTCTTAGTGACCCGAACCTTGCCGTCCTCCTCTTTGCGGATCACCGCGGAGTCGAAGGTTCCGATCACCCCCGCGGCGTGGAGATCGAACACAGCCTCGTAATCGGCCTCGGCACCGTCGATCTCGTCGTAGACGGCGGCGTATAGAAACGCAGGTCTGTCGGCCATTTATGGACTCCTTCCGGACTGTCGCCGTGGCGACGCATGCTACTCGGCCGGATCCCATACTCCTCGGGATCATCGCGCGTGCCGCGCTGGACGACCAGCGGGGGCCAGCGTTCATCGGCACGCAAGAGTCAGCATAGGATCTCCGGAGTGAGGGCCGGTGAGTCTGGCGCCGAAGGCATCATGGTCGGAGAGCCGCGCTGGCCGATGGCGAGTGCGGTGGTCGTCGCCATCGTCCTCACCATCTTGATGCCGGACGATCTGCGGCTTGGCCCCAACTGGCTGCTCCCGCTGATCGAAGGCGGGCTGGTCGTCGCTCTGATCGTCGGCGATCCGGGGAAGATCGACCGCCGCACGGCCGCCCTGCGGCGGCTCTCGCTCGGGCTCGTTGCCGCGCTGATCCTGGGTGCGCTGTGGGCGACGGCTCTCCTGATCTCCCACCTGATCACCGGCGGCAAGGAGACTCATGACGCATCGGCGCTGCTGGAAGCGGGCGCGATCGTCTGGATGTCGAACATCATCGCCTTCGCCGTCCTGTACTGGGAGCTGGACGGCGGCGGCGCGGCGGAGCGCGCGCACCGACCTCCGGACCGCCGGGTCGACCTCGCGTTCCCCCAGCAGATGAACCCGAACCTCGCGCCCGCACGGTGGCGCCCCCGCTTCGTCGACTACCTGTATTTGAGCTTCACGAGTGCGACCGCGTTCAGTCCCACGGATGCGATGCCGCTGGCGCCCTGGGCCAAGATCGCCATGGCCGTGGAATCGATGATTTCGCTCGTCATCCTCGGCCTGGTGATCGCCCGAGCGGTGAACATTTTCGCGTAGGCTGAGGGCGGTGCGCGAGGAAGCTCCGCACCGGGTCGGGCGACGTCGTCAAGACCTCCATGTTGCGCTCCCAGCGTGGAGTGCGAGCCACCGTCCGAGCCCGCGGTCGCGGTCGTCCCGAGCATAGGACCGTCAGCCGACCGAAACCCGGTGCTGCTCCCAGGCGGCTCGTTCCTGATCGGCAGCGACTTGGCCTTGATCGAGTCGAACTCGACCTATGCGATTGTCAATCCGCGTGTGCGCGATTGCCCCGCTTGCGCGCCAGGGACATCAGCACGCCGGATCCAGAGACGGCGAGGTATGCCGTGAGCACCGCGATTGCTACCGGCGCGATCTGCAGCGTGCCGATCTGGGTCGTGAGGGCGCCGAGCAAGAGCAGGGAGAACGGGGCGGCGACGAGCGACCCGGGGAGGGCGACAAACATCGCTGTGAACGCGAGCCCCAACGGCAGCCCCGGGATCAGCAGATGGGTGGCGGTTCCGGCCGTACCGCCGATGAACAGCATCACGAGGAACGGTCCTCCGATGAACCCGGTGGCCTCGCACAGCGCGAACACGAAGATCTTCGCGAACACGACCGCGATCAGCAGCCCCGCGCCGAGCGCCGTCCCGTCGCGGATCACGGTCGTGAGCTGATCGGTTCCGGTGAACATCGTCAGCGGCAGCGCGACGCCGACGAGCCCGAACGCGATCCCCCCGAGCGCCGAGCGAAGGATCGTGCGCTTGCCGAGCGGAGCGGCGAGTTTCGTCATCACCCCGATCGCGACGGCTGTGATCAGCGCGAGCGCGCCGGCGACGAGGCCGAGGGGAACGGCCGCGAGCAACTGCCAGTCCTCGTACTTGAACGACGGCAGCTCGTAGATCCCGACGAACGTCGACCCCGCGATCGGAAAGAACACCGCGAACGCGACCGAGGACGCCAGCAGACCTGCGACCAGCGTGTCGGCGAAGCGTGCCGCCTTTGGACGCGCAATCTCGAGCGTGAGAATCGACGCCAGGAGGGGAGATGACAAGAGGCCCCCGTACGCAGCGGACATGCCACTGAGCGTGTTCGTCGCGCGCACGTCCTGGCTGAGCTTCTGCCGCTCCGAGACCCAGGTTCCCAGCCCGCCCCCCAACTTCCCCAGTGCGTCCTCGGGCCCGAGGCTCGCCCCACCCACCAGCGACACCAGCGAGATGGCAACCGCCCCCGGCACCGTGGAGGGCTCGACCCGCTGGTCCTTGAGTTCCTGGACCGTGCCGACCAGCTTGACCGGGACGCGAAAGAAGCGCCGCAGCCCGCCGACGATCACCCCGGCGCCCGCGGTCACCGCCACCCACCAGAGGCTCCCGTCGAGCCATCCGGGGTCGTCGGGAAGCGTGAACCAGAGGTCGGTGCCGCCATCCAGCAATCCCAGAAACACCAGCGCGACAAAGCCGAGCGCTACGCCGAGCAAGATGGCGTTGCGCATGATCACCCAGAACCCGGGCGACCGCGTCAGGGCGACGTTATCTGAGCCTGGATGCGAGTCCTCGCCAGTCGCGCGTGCGCTCATCGGATCCTAGACCTCCTGTCGCCGCGCGAGGCTCAGACGATCTACCCCCGGGCCGCCGCGGATTCCGCAGCCTCGGCGAGCCGCGGGAAGTAGTGCGCCGCGATCTCGAACACGACCTCCAGGAGTTGTTGCCCGATCGGAGGGCCCTTGGCGTTGGCGATCGCGGCCGGGATCGGGAATCCGGCCTGCTTGGCGTTTTCCACGATCCCCGTGCCGATCGCCTTGCCGAGCGGGCTGAGCGCCTGACCGAGCTCGACCTTGGTCAGCTGCCATTCCGGCACCGACCGCGGGTGCACGTCGGGCCAGCTGGCGGGGTCTCGTGGCGCCTCTCGAGAGAGCAGGTGGTCGAATGTGCGCGCGGCGGCGTCGCGGCCGCTGAACGGGTCGCCCAGATCCCAGCACTTGCGCAGCGTGGAGAGCAGCGAGGTGTGGCGGTACTCCTCGTTCACCACCGTGCCCTCGTCGATCCACGGGGAGACGATGATCGCGGGCGGCCAGATCCGGTACCAGCTGCCGCGCTTCTCCGTTCGCGTGAGAGCAGAAGTAGCGCTTTTCGTCCAAAGCGGCTATCTCCTCACTCACCCCGCCCGCCGGTAGCGGATGTGCGTGGCGAGCGGAGAGTGGAGCACCTCGACCGGCTCGAACCCGAGTGACTCGACTCCGTCGAACAGCCGCTCGCCGGCCCCTAACAGGACGGGGGCCACGTCGAGCGTGAGTTCGTCGATCACTCCGGCGGCGAGCGCCTGACGGACGGTCGAGGCCCCGCCCGCGATGTCGATGCCATCCTCGCCGGCCGTCTCACGCGCCTGCGCGTATGCGGCCTCGAAGCCCTGGGTGACGAAGTGGAAGCTCGTGCCGCCCTCCATCTCGATCGGCTCGCGGGCGTGGTGGGTGAGCACGAAGACCGGCGCGTGGTAGGGCGGCTCGGAGCCCCACCATCCATCCCAGCCCCCATCCCACTCGCCGCGGATCGGCCCGAACATGTTGCGGCCCATCACGTAGGCCCCGCGCGGTCGCATGAGCCAGCCCTCTGCCGTCGCGTCCGCGTCGTTCGCGCGCTCGTCGCCGAGGTGCCAGCTATGGACCTCCCTGCCGCGCTTCCCCAGCGGATTCTCCCGGCTCTGGTCCGGCCCGGCGACGAAGCCATCGAGCGAGATCGACATGTGGCAGGTGGTGTCCGGCATCAGCGTCCTCCAAGCCATTGCGGTTTGCAAGCGTCGGCACCGCAGCCTAGCCAGGGACAACTCGACGATCGCCCCGACGCCTGCCGCGAAAGTCCGTCACGGGCGCGCCTCACAGTGAGCAAGCGAGCAGATCAAGGCCAAGCGTGGCGTTTACCAAGAGCCGGTGAGCCAGCGCTAGAGGCCGCTTCACTCGATCAGCGCATCTTTGTTGCGCTCAGTAACGAGGCCGCGAGTGCGCTACCTCAGGGTGCGGGCAAGGGCCGCCGGGGACTTCGGCTTTCAGAGCTCGTCGAGCAGGCGAGGCCCAGGCACAAGTCAATCGCTGCCATTTTGCTGCCACTCCCCGTTGCGTTAGTGGCGACTGAACTCGCCGAACAGGAACAAAGCCTGCTCTATAAGCGGCTTTTCTCGGATGCGCGCTGCTGGTTTCGAACCAGCGACCTCTCGCGTGTGAAGCGATGGGCCAATACACAACCCGTCGACGCGGTTCTCGACCTTGGTGCCCGCCCCGATGTTCATCCATCCGCCCGCCGGCCGGACCAGCAACCCGAAACCCCCGTTTAGCAGGCAATTCAGTGCGGCCGAGAGGAGTCGAACCTCCACGCCCCGTGAGGGGCACAAGGCCCTCAACCTTGCGCGTCTACCAGTTCCGCCACAGCCGCTTGAGGGAGAGGCGATTCTAGAGGGCCGGGCGCCATCGGCCGCTGCCGGGACGCGCTCCTTGCGTCCGTCCGCAGGGGGGTCTACTATACGAACAAGTGTTCTGGTCAGAGGGGCCGGGACGCGGCAAAGACACCGAAGGAGCGAACGAGCAGTGGACCTGACGAAGCGCCAGAAGGAGATCTTCGACTTCATCTCCAAGTACGCGTCCAAGTACGGGTATCCGCCGACCGTTCGCGAGATCGGCAAGGCGGTCGGGCTGCATTCATCCTCGACCGTGCATGCCCACCTCGCGAACCTCGAGAAGATTGGCCTGCTGCGCCGCGACCCGACCAAGCCGCGGGCGATCGAGCTGCTCGTCGACCGGGCGAAGCGGGCGATGCGGGGCCCAGGCCTGCCGCTGGTCGGACAGGTGGCCGCCGGGGAGCCGATTCTCGCCGAGGAGAACATCGAGGAGTACCTCGAGGTCCCCGACGTGATCGGCGGCGAGACCGGGGATTACATCCTTCGCGTCAAGGGTGACTCGATGATCGGCGCCGGGATCCTCCAGGACGACTACGTCGTCGTCCGGCCGACACAGGTCGCCGACGACGGCGAGATCGTCGTCGCGATGATCGACGACGAGGCGACGGTGAAGAGCTTCTACAAGGAGAAGGATCGCGTTCGGCTCGAGCCCGCCAACGAGGCCTACGAGCCGATCCGGACTGCGGACGCCCAGATCCTCGGGCGCGTGGTCGGGGTGTTCAGGAGCGTTTGACTTGGGCGCCGTCGCCACAAGCGCGGGCCCGGCGCTCCTCCACGATCCGCTCGCGGCGGAGCGCCCGGCCCAGCGGCTGTTCGACCCGCCACGCGCCGATGGGGGAGGTTCGCTCGAGGAGATGATCCTCGGCGTCTGGGAGGACCTCTCGCGCCAGGGTCATGCCGGGTGCCCCGTCTGCGGCGGACGGATGAACGTCGGCGAGGCCTGCGACGGATGCGGCTCGACCCTTTCCTGAGCCCGAGCGGTGCTACTCGACCACGAGCCCGTGGCGGGTCGTGTTCTCGGTCGTCACCCGCGGCTCGAGGAAGTTGAGCAGGTAGTCGGGTCCGCCCGCCTTCGAGCCCGATCCCGAGAGCTTGTTGCCGCCGAACGGCTGGCGGCCGACCATCGCCCCGGTGGTGTGCCGGTTGACGTAGAGGTTGCCGACCGGAAGCCTGGCGATGACGCGCGCGATCGTCGCTGGATCGCGTGAGAAGAGCCCGCCGGTGAGCGCGAACGGAAGCGCCTCGACCGCCTCGCACGCGGCGTCGATCGAGGTCACCGACTCGATCGTGAGCAGCGGTCCGAAGATCTCCTCGCGCAGGATCGGCGAGCCCTGTTCGACCCCACGAACCAGAGTCGGAGGACAGAACCAACCTGGGCCGTCGGGCGCGGGAGCCTGGGCGATCACCTCGCCCTCTCGGCCGGCCCGCTCGACGTACCCGAGCACGCGCCGTTGGGCGTCGGCCTCGATCACCGGCGGCACGTCGGTATCGAGCTCGGCGGCCTGGCCCACCCTCAGCAGCTCGACCGCCCCTGCGACCCGTTCGGCGAGCGCGTCGGCGATTCGTTCGGCGACCAGCACCCTGGCGGCGGCCGAGCACTTCTGGCCGGCGTACACGAACGCCGAGCGAACGATTCCCGGGACCGCCTCGTCGAGGTCGGCGTCGGCGTCGACGAGCACGCAGTTCTTGCCGCCCATCTCGGCGACCACTCGCTTCAGGTGCGACTGGCGCTCACGGTGGACCGCCGCCTCGCGCACGATCTCGAGGCCAACAGCGCTCGAACCCGTGAACGCGATCACGTGCACGCCGGGATGGCGCACGAGCGCGGCGCCGATCGGGCCGTGTCCGGGCAGCAGCGCGATCGCTCCCGGCGGCACGCCGGCGTCGAGCAGCGCGTCGACGAGCGCGAGCGCGAGGGCCGGTGACTGCTCCGCGGGCTTGAGGACGACGCCGTTGCCCGCCGCTAGGCCGGCGGAGACCATCCCGGTCGGGATCGCGAGCGGGAAGTTCCAGGGCGAGATCACCGCGACGACGCCGCGGGCTGCATAGCGCATCGCGTTTCGCTCCCCGGCGACCTGGGCGACGGCGCCGCCGGCCTCGAGACGAATCGCCTCACGAGCGTAGTACTCGATGAAGTCGATCGCCTCGCAGACGTCCGCATCCGCTTCCGGCCACGGTTTCGCGCACTCGCGGACCTGGAGCGCGGCGAGCTCCGGACGCCTCGAGCGCAGGGCCTGGGCCGCCGCGATCAGCACCGCCGCGCGTTCGGGGGCCGGCCGACGCGACCACTCGCGGGCAGCCTCAGCGGCGGCGGAGACCGCGGCCTCGACATCCGCCCCGCTCGCCTCGGCAGCGGTCGCAACGACGCGCTCCGGGTCACCCGGATCGGTGGAGGTGAAGTCGCTCCCCTCGCGGCGCTCGCCGCCCACGATCACCGGCACCGAGATCGGCATCCGCGCGTCGATCGCCTCCAGCGAGTCGGCGAGCGCCGTCCGATTGGCGGCGCGGCGCAGCTCGAGCGGCGGCTCGTTGCGAAATGGCGGCGGCGCGGCTCGCCGATCGTCGCTCATCGCCCGCCGCCATTTGGGCCGTGCTCGCTCATGGTGCCGCGAGCAGCTCCTCGAGCGGCGTGCCGCCGGCCTGCTCGGCGAGGAACGAGCTGTTGGCGGTGTTCTCGAGCAGCCGCCGCACCAAGTACGCCATCCCGGCCACCAGGTCGCCGACCGGGCAGTAGACGCGGGTCCGGACGCCGGACTCCGCGAGCGCTCGGGCGAGATCGTCGCCGAGCCCGCGGAGCACCTGCACCTCGACCCCCGCCTCGCCGCCTCCGGTCAGTCGGCTGTAGGCGACGGCGTGGCTGATCGAGCGCAGGTTGTGCGATCCGATCGCGACCCGCACCGCGCCGGGGTCGTGGGCGGCGAGGTCGATCAACCTCCGGCTCAGCCGCTCGAAGTTGCGGTCGGACTCCGGCTTGTCCTCGAACACCGGCGGCGGCCAGCCGTGCTGGGCGGCCTCGACGACCTCGTGGTCCCAGTAGGCGCCCTTGACGAGGCGGATGGTCAGCGGCTGGCGCCGCTCCGCGGCCGCCGCGGCGGCGAGGAACTGGTCGAGCTCTTGCTCGGAGTCACGCAGGTACGCCTGCGAGACGAGGCCGATCGAGGGGCCGTCGCGGAACTCCGGCTCGGCGAGCAGCTCGAACAGCAGCTCCCGGGTCGTCTCGCGGCTGTCCATGGACTCCATGTCGATGTGCAGGTGCGCCTCGCGCTCGCGAGCCGTCCGCAGCAGCGGTCGCAGCCTCACCGCCGCGTCGTCGATCCCGCGGCGGGGCTGCTCGGGGCGGATCAGCGGCGTCAGCGCGGTCACCTTGATCGAGAGGTTGGCGCGCGCCAGCCGCCCGGCGAAATCGCGATCGAGAAGCGGCTGCTCGGGAAAGGCGGCGGCGCGGGCCGAGAGCGACTCGAGCGCGCCCGAGCATCGCGCCGCGTAGCGGTCGGCCTCGGCCACGGGTCACGGTCGCCTCGCCGAGCAGGTCGATCGAGCTCGCGATCCCCGCCCTCCAGAGGCGCTCGAGCTCGGGCGCCGCGTCGTCGGGCGAGTCCCCGGCGATGAACCGGTGCGCCATGTGGCGGACGCCCGCCGCCGTCGCGGCTCCGAGCGCCAGTCTGCCCGCCTTCGTGTGGGCGGCGCGCATCGCGGCCTTGAGCGGCGCCGGCCGGTGCTCGACCTCGCCGACGAGCGAGGCTAGATGGCGGGCGAGGTCCTCCGTCGAGTGGCAGGCGGGGGTGACGTCGACGAGCCGGAAGAGCGCCGCCCTCAGCTCCCGATCGCTGGTCGTCAGCCGCATCGCCCGCTCGTCGAGCGCTCGGATCGGATGCCGTGCGGGCCGCGGCAGGTGTCCGGCGATCGCGCGACCGACCGAGAGGATCTCGCGCTCGAGCACCCGGTGGTCGGTGGACGCGGCGCCCGCCATCAAGGTCCCCGGTCGATAGGCGCCATCACGCTCCCATCTTCCCGCGCCGGCTTGCTTGCAACAACCCGATCAGGCGACGCGCCCGCGGGCGCCCCCTACACTTGATCTCGCTGGCTGTGCAGTCGCGGGAGGTGAGAGCCACTCGAGGAAAGTCCGGACACCGCAGGGCAAGGTGGTGGGCAACCCCCACCCGGGGAAACCCGCGGGAACAGTGCCACAGAAAAGACACGGCCGATGGCGCGCCAACACGTGAGGCGCGCACAGGCAAAGGTGAAATGGTGCGGTAAGAGCGCACCGGCGTCGCGGTGACGCGGCGGCCAGGCAAACCCCACCCGGTGCAAGGCCAAGCAGGATCGATGACCCGGCCCGGCGAGATCCAGGTAGGCCGCAGGGCGAAAGCCCCGCCAGGGTCCTAGGCCCAGGCGAGATGGATGGCTGCACCCGACAAAATCCGGCTTACAGGCCAGCTAAGGAAGAGGCCCCGCACGGGGCCTCTTCTATTTGCCCGCGGAACGTACGTCTCGGGCTTCGCCCGCCGGGCTCGTCGAACCCCTTTGCTAGTGTCCCGCCCCGCCTAATCCCCGCCGCATACCGCGGGGAGCGGGGGACCCACGCAAGGGGGATCCCCACCGGTCCAGGGGCGAATCGCCGGCACCAGCCGCGTAGCGCCAGCTCTTTCGGCGCGAGCCCGTCAGCTAACCCCGCAGGCACCGAAAGAGATGCGCCAAGCCCGCACGCGCCAGGTCGCGAACACCGATATTTCGAATCGACGCCGGGTGGCGCTCGCGCTGGGGGCAGCGGTCCTCGCCCTGATCGCGGCGGCCGGTAGCGCTCTGGCGAGCTCCTCGTCCGGCGGCGTCGGCGGCCCGGCAGACCCGGTGACCGCCGGTGACGGCTCGACGTCGGGCTGCCCGGACGTGGAGCTCGGCAGCCGCATCCTGAAGCTCGGCGACTGCGGCGACGACGTCGAGACGTTGAACTGGATCCTGAAGGCCAAGGACTACCCGCGGGTGCCGCTCGATCAGGATTACGTGGACCCGACCGCCGCGGCGGTTCGGGCCTTTCAGCGCGAGGCGCGCCTCGACGCGAGCGGTGTAACCGATACGGAGACCACGGCGGCGCTCGTCAACGCGATGCCGAGCCAGCTCGCCACCTGGTACGGGCCCGGCTTCTTCGGCAACGAGACCGCGTGCGGCAGGGTGCTGACCCGGAGCACGATGGGCGTCGCCCACAAGACGCTTCCGTGTGGCAGCAAGGTCGTGCTTCGCTACAAGGGCCACTTCGTTCGAACCAAGGTGATCGACCGCGGCCCGTTCACGGACGGCGCCAAGTGGGACCTCACCGAGGCGACCGCGGAGACGCTTGGCCTCACCTCAACCGACGAGATCCGCGTCGCCAAGCTCGCCCGCCGGGCCGTCGCAGAGTAGCCGCGCGACGACCTGCCCGATGGGGTAGGGGCGCCGACCGGCTCAGGCGGCGGCCGCGGGGAGGGCCGCCGAGTCCGACTTGTCCTGGGGCAGCGCCGCCGCGTTGGCGATCAGGCTCTGGAACTCGTTCATCGCCAAATGCGCGACCGCCTCGAGCATCTGCTCGTCGGTCCAATCGTGCTCGCGCGCTTCCTCGGCGAGGTGCTGTGATGGACGTCCGTCGGTTGCGATGAGCGCCTCGAGGAAGGCGAGCATCGCCGCCTCCTTCTCGTCGGCGGAGTCGAACGACCGCGCGCGGGAGATCTCGTCGAGCCCGAGTCCCGCTGCGCGGGCGGTCTTGGCGTGCTGCGCGATCGAGTACGGATCGCCGCGGCGCTCGGCGATCGCGAGCCCGATCCGCTCGCGCGTCGCCTGCGGCAGCGAGCCTCCGCGGAGCTCGTGGCGCATGCGCGCGTAGGAGCGCAGCGCGGCGGGTGCTCCGGCGAGGACGCCGATGAACTTGGAGACCTCGCCGGTCGCTCCCTGCACGCCTTTGATGATCTTGACGCTGCCCTCGGGGGCGGTGAGCTCGTCGTGGATGTGGAAGCGACTGATGTCCGTCTTCACCGTCATCGGTTTCCCGCCTTTACTTTACTTTTAGCTAGGTACTTACCCGCAGTAAGCAGCCTATCACGGCTCGTGCCTGATTTGTGACGTTTCGCGGCCTTTCCTACTTCTACGAGCGAGACCGCCCGGAGGCTCTTCGCCGCGTCGACGCGGGCCGACTACCTGTACGCGCGCGGGGCCGTCACGGATAAGGTTGCGCCGATCCAGCCGTCCACCGAGGAGAACCAATGGCAGAGCCCAAGCGCCCCGAAACCGCCGACGACGTGATCAGCGCCGTTCGCGACCGCGACGTCCGCTTCATCCGCCTCTGGTTCACCGACGTGCTCGGCCAGCTGAAGAGCTTTTCGATCAACGCCTCGGAGCTCGAGGACGCATTCGAGGGCGGGATGGGCTTCGACGGCTCCTCGATCACCGGCTTCAACCCGATCGAGGAGTCGGACATGATCGCGATGCCCGACCCGTCGAGCTTCGCGGTCCTGCCGTGGCGGCCGGACGAGAAGGCGACGGCGCGGATGTTTTGCGACGTTCAGGTGCCGGGGGGCGAGCCGTATGAGGGCGACCCGCGCTGGATCCTCCGCCGGGCGCTGCAGCGCGCCCAGGAGATGGGCTTCGACGCCTACAACATCGGCCCCGAGCTCGAGTACTTCTACTTCAAGGACGCCAGCACGAGCGGCTCCCGGCCCGAGGTCCTCGACGAGGGTGGCTACTTCGACCTCACCACGCTCGACGCCGGCTCCGACGTGCGCCGCGAGACGATCCTCGCGCTCGAGCAGCTCGGCATCCACGTCGAGTACGCGCACCACGAGGTCGGGCCCTCACAGCACGAGGTCGACATGCGCTACAAGGACGCGCTCGCGATGTCCGACGACTGCATGACCTACCGGATCACGGTCAAGGAGTACGCGATGAAGTTCGGCATGCACGCGACCTTCATGCCGAAGCCGCTGTTCGGCGAGAACGGGTCGGGGATGCACGTGCACCAGTCGCTTTCGGCCGACGGCAGGAACGCCTTCTATGACCCCGACGACCAGTACTACCTGTCGCCGGTCGCGAAGTCGTTCATCGCCGGCCAGCTGCGCCACGCGCGCGAGATCGCCCCCCTGTTCGCCCAATGGGTGAACTCCTACAAGCGCCTCGTCCCGGGCTTCGAGGCCCCCGTGTACCTGGCATGGTCGCGGCGCAACCGCTCGGCGCTGATCCGGGTGCCGCTCTACCACCCGGGCAAGGAGCAGGCGACGCGCGCCGAGCTGCGCTGCCCGGATCCGTCGTGCAACCCCTACCTGTGCTTCGCCGGGATGCTGCACGCCGGGCTCGAGGGGATCGAGAAGGGCTACGAGCTCCCCGAGCCGATGGAGCAGAACCTCTACCACCTCACCCCCGAGGAGCGCGCGCAGCGCGGGATCGAGCAGCTCCCCGAGACGCTCGGTGAGGCGATCGAGATCGCGGCGGAGTCCGAGCTCGTTCTCCGGGTCCTCGGCGAGCACACCTTCAAGCGCTTCGTCGAGATCAAGCGCGAGGAGTGGGAGGAGTACCGGGTGCAGGTGACCCCGTGGGAGGTCGAGCGATTCCTCTCGATCCTCTAGCGCTCGCGACCTCCGTCGGCGGCGCCAAAGGCGCTCGTCGGCCCGAGCCGACGACGACCGGCTAGCCGGTCGTCGTCCTCAGCTCGTTCGCTCGCGCAGCCGCCGGAGCGCGCCCACGGCCGCGGTCTTCGCGTTGAAGGCGCCGGTCACCGCGCGGTCGGCGGTGGTGCCCTGTTTGGGCAGCAGGCCGAGCTGCTGGGCGAGCTGGGCGCCGTTCGTGTAGGCGTTGTTCTCGACGATCAACCCGTCCTCGACCCGGACCATGTCGCAGCCCTCGAGCTCGATCGCGTCGCGGGTCGGCGCCAGGCCCTGGAAGCGACCGGGGCCGAGGAAGGTGCCGCTGATGCGCCAGCGGCAGGCGGCGTGATGCCCGCTCGCGGCGAGCTCGACGATCTCGAACTCGAAGTCGGGGAAGGCGGCGAAGATCGAGCCGAAGTACTGCTTGATCCCCTCCGGCGCGGTCAGCTCGGCGAGCCCGTGGAGGCGATCCTTTCCGCCCGGCTTCCAGAGCGCCGTCGCGGCGTCGAGGTCGCGATTGGCGATCGCCGTGAAGTACGCGCGAGCGACCTGCGCGGTCGTCTTCGGCTTCTTTTCCTGGTTCTCGGACTTCGCGCCCGTGCCGGCCTTGGCCATGACCGGCAATCTATCCCGTACGGGGGACGGCGAGCGCCGTCGCCAGGTCCTCGGGCTCGGTCACCGGGGCGCGACAGGCGAACCGCTCGCACACATAGGCGGCGGCGTGGCCCTCGATCGCGTGCCGCTCGGCCATCAGCTCTGGTCGCTCGGTGCCCTCGACGCCGCCCGCCAGCACGACATAGGGCCGCAGCTCCGAGCGCACCACCGAGGCCAGCTCCGCGAGGCCGTCGCCGTGCTCGGGTGAGGCCAGTGCCACCTCGCGAACCGGGCCGAAATGAAAGTCGAGCGCCCGCAGCAGGTGGGCGACGGCGTGCGGATGACCGGCGGCGAGGCGAGCGAACAGGCGCAACACCGAGACCGCGTGGTCCTCGTAGGAGCGCTCGCCGGTCAACGCCGCGAGGCGCAGGAGGCCGAACGCCGCCGCCGAGTTGCCGGACGGGATCGGATGGTCCTCGGCGTCCTTGCGCCGCGCGATCAGCTCCTCGTGATCGACCGAGGTGGTGAAGAAACCGCCTCGCTGCGGGTCGGCGAAGCGCCCGACCATCGCGTCGGCCGTCGCGCGAGCGGCGTCGAACCAGCGCACCTCGAAACTCGACTCGTACAGGGTGAGCAAGGCCTCGAGCAGGTAGGCGTGGTCCTCGAGGTAGGCGTTCAGCTGCGCGCGCCCGTCCTTCCAGCTGCGCAACAGGCGCCCCTCGGCGTCGCGCATCTCGCCCGACACGAACTCCGCGCAGGAGCGCGCGGCGTCGAGGTAGTCCGCGCGCCCGAGCACCGCCCCGGCATCGGCGAGCGCCGCGATCGCGAGCGCGTTCCAGGCCGCGAGCCGCTTGTCGTCGAGCCCCGGCCAGACGCGCTTCGCACGCGCCTCGTACAGCGCCCGCCGGGCCTCGGCGAGGCGGGGCGGCGCCGCGGCGTCGAACCCGTCGGCGAGATGGAGGATGTTGCGGCCCTCGAAGTTGCCGCGCTCGCTGACCCCGTAGTACGCGAGCACGCCCTCGGCCGCCTCGCCGAGGCCCGCGCGGTCGAGGACCTCGCGGATCTCGGCGGGCGCCCAGACGTAGAAGCGCCCCTCCTCGCCCTCGGAGTCGGCATCGAGGGCCGAGTAGAAGCCACCCTCGGGCCCGCGCATCTCGGCCAGCATCCAGTCGAGCGTCCGCTCGCAGGTCTCGCGCCAACGCTCGTGGCCGAGCGCCTGGTAGCCGTGCAGGTAGGCTCGGGCGAGCAGCGCGTTGTCGTACAGCATCTTCTCGAAGTGCGGCACGAGCCAGACGTCGTCGACCGAGTAACGGGCGAACCCGCCGCCGATCTGATCGAAGATCCCGCCGGCCGCCATCGAGTCGAGCGTCAGCTCGACGACGTCGGTCTCGCCGCGGGCGAGCAGCAGCTCGAGCGCCGACGCCGGCGGGAACTTCGGCGCCGAGCCGAAGCCGCCATGGCGCATGTCGGCGAGCGTCCGCAGCCGCTCGACGGCGGCCTCGACGAGCTCCGGCGTCAACTCGTCCTCGGAGGGCTCGAGGCTGCCCATCGCCCCGAGCTGAGCGCGGATCCGGCCCGCCGCCTCGGCGATCCGCTCGCGCTGGGTCGCCCATGACTGCACCACCGCCTCCATCACCATCGCGAAGCTCGGCATCCCCTGGCGCGGCTCGGGCGGGAAGTAGGTGCCGCCGTAGAAGGGAACGCCCTCGGGATCGCAGAACGCGGTCAGCGGCCAGCCGCCGTGACCGGTCATCCCTTGGACGGCCTCCATGTAGATCGCGTCGACGTCGGGGCGCTCCTCGCGATCGACCTTGATCGGCACGAAGTGCTCGTTCATGAACCGAGCGGTCCTCTCGTCCTCGAACGACTCGCGCTCCATCACGTGGCACCAGTGGCACGACGAGTAGCCGATCGAGAGCAGGATCGGGCGATCGAGCTCGGCGGCTCGCTGCAGCGCCTCGGCGCCCCACGGGTGCCAATCGACCGGGTTGTCCTTGTGCTGGAGGAGGTACGGACTGGTCTCTTCGGCGAGCCGGTTTCCCATCACCTCCAGGCTACCCTCGGCCGTGCCGACGAACGCGGCCTGCTCGGCCGAGCGCGGATCGCTCGGGCGCGGCGCTCATCGGAAGGCGCGCGGGCGCTCGGAGATGCGGGCGATCCACGCTCGCAGGTTCGGGTGATCGTCGTCGAGCGGCTGGTGCTCGGAGAGGATCACGTGGAAGAGCTCGTCGTCGGCCGGATCACGGCCGGCGGCGTACTTGAGGAACGGATAGGCGACGCAGTCGGCGGCGCCGAAGTCGCCGAACAGGTACTCACGCCCGTCGAGCAGGCGCTCGAAGAGATCGAGACGCTCGCGCATGTCGGCGCCGCGCGCCCGGATCATCGCGTGGTCGGGCTCGACGCGCTCGAGCTCGTCCTCGATCGCGTTCGGGGCGTTCTTGTAGACGCGCTCGAACCAGTCGATGAAGACGTCGAGCTCCGCTTGTCGCGCCGGCTCGGCGGGAAACAGCCGCGGCTCGGGGGTCCGGCGCTCGAGGTGGCGGATGATCGCGACCGAGTCGTTGATCACATCGCCCGCGTCCTCGATCACCGGCACGAGCCCCTGGCCGCTGATCGCCTCGACCGGCGCGCGGTTCGAGTAGTCGATGATCACCGACTGCGCCTCGATCTCCTTGTGGGCGAGCGCCAGCCCGACTCGCTCGCAGTTGGTCGACCACTCGGCGCGATAGACCCGCACCGCCGCTCCGCCGGCCATCAGCGCACCGCGAACCGGCTCAGGCTCCGGTGACGTCCCTGGCGAACGCTTCGAGCGCGTCGACGAACCGCTGCAGGTGCTCCTCGGAGTGGGCGATCGAGAGCGTCCACTCCTCCTCGACGCCCGGGGTCATGAACACGCCGTGGTTCATGTGGTAGAGCCAGGCGAGGGTGGAGAGCTCGCCGTCGACCTTGGTCAGGTAATCGCGATACTCGCGCAGCGGCTCGGCGCTGAAGATCACGCACCCCTTGGCGCCCAGGCCCTCGGTGTAGCAGGGGAGGCCGTAGCGCTCGATCACCTCGCCGGCGTGGTCGAGCAGCCAGCGGTTCGCCGACTCGAGCCTGCCGTAGGCCTCCTCGGTGAGCACCTCGGTGAGCGTCGCCTGCGCCGCCGCCATCACCAGCGGGTTGCCGTTGAAGGTGCCGTACTGGTGGACGCGGCCGTCGCTGACCGCGGCCGCGACCTCGTCGCTCATCCCGATCGCCCCGCCCGGGTAGCCGCCGCAGATCGCCTTCGCCAGCGTGACGATGTCCGGGCGCACCCCGAAGCGCCGCGTCGCGCCGCCGCGGGCGATCGTCGCGCCGGTCTTGACCTCGTCGAAGATCAGCTTCACGCCGTGGGCGGTGCAGAGCTCGCGCACCTGCTCCAGGTAGCCCTCGACCGGCGGGATGATGTTGATGTTCATCATCGCCGGCTCCATGATCAGCCCGGCGACCTGGCCCTCGAGCTTGCGCAGGGCGCTCTCGAGCGCGTCGGCATCGTTGAACGGCACGGCGCGCGTGAGGTCCGTGAGCGCCTTCGGGTAGCCGGCGCCGTAAGCAACCGATCGCGGGTCGTCGCGGTCGCCGAGCGCCTCGAGCGGCGGATAGACCGAGACCATGACGGCGTCGTGGTGGCCGTGGTAGGAGCCCTCGATCTTGAGCATCACGTCGCGGCCGGTGAGCCCGCGGGCGAGGTGGACCGCGTCCATCGTCGACTCGGTCCCCGAGTTCGTGAACCGCCACTGGGGCAGCCCGAAGCGGTCGACCAGCTCCTCGGCGACGGCGATCGATCCGTCGGTCGGGGCGGCGAAGTGAGTGCCGAGATCGTGGCGCGCCTTGATCGCCTCGCCGACCGTCGGATTCGCGTGCCCGATGCACATCACCCCGAAGCCGTTGTGGAAGTCGACGTACTCGCTGCCGTCGACGTCCCAGACGCGCGCGCCCTGGCCGCGCTCGAGGTAGACCGGCCAGGGATCGTTCTCCTGGAACGAGGAGGGGACGCCGCCGGGCATCACCTTGATCCCGCGCTCGTAGCGCTGCCTGGACTGCGGGGTGCGCTCGGCGAGCTTGTCGAGCTCGCGCCTGGTGAGCTCGGCGACGCGGTCGCGATCGATCGTCGTCTGCGTAGCGGTTGAGTCGAGGGTCATGCGGGCCAGGGTAGCGCCCGTCAGCGCGAGGGATCGTCCAACCGCTCCTGACGCGATGCACCCAAGAGGCGCTCCCAGATCGCGCCCAGGGCGTCGATCTCGCCGGGCTCCAGGCGCGACAGAAAGTGGCGCCGCACGCCCGCGAGGTGGTCGGGACGGGCGGCATCGAGCTTCGCGCGACCGGCGCGAGTCAGCTCGGCGTAGTAACCGCGGCCGTCGTCGGCACAGCGCCGCCGCTCGATCAGCCCCTGGCGCGCCAGGCGGTCGACGAGCCTGGTGATTCCGCTGCGGCTGAGCAGCAGCCTGTCGGCGAGCTCGCCCATGCGCAGGCGCTCGCCATCGGCATCGCCGAGGTACATGAGCACCTCGTAAGCGCTCAGCGGCAGGCCGTGCTCCGCCTCGAGCTCGCGGTCGAGTTGGGCGACGAGCACGCCGTGAGCCTCGAGCATCCCGCGCCAGGCGGCGAGCTCACGGGCCGAGAGCTGGGCTGAGATGGTTGTCGTCACCGAATCGAGGGTAGCAATGGTTGCGGGCGCAACTACCTGATATAGTTGTTTGCGCAAATACTTTCGCGACACACGACGACCGGAGGAGAAGACGAATGAAGCTCGAGGGCATCCATCACATCACCGCGATCACCGGACAGGCACAGCAGAACGTCGACTTCTACGCCGGCACACTCGGGCTGCGGATGGTGAAGAAGACCGTCAACCAGGACCAGCCGAGCGTCTACCACCTCTTCTACGCCGACGAGCAGGGGAGCGCCGGCTCCGACATCACGTTCTTCGAGTTCCCGGGCGCGATGCCCGGCCGGGCCGGCGCCGGAATGGTCCACCGGATCGTCTGGCGGGTCGGCTCCGCCGAGGCGCTCGACTTCTGGTCCGAGCGGCTGGCCGCGGCCGGCCACGAGTCGACCCGCGACGGCGACTCGCTGCGGTTCGCCGACCCCGAGGGCCTGGAGCACGAGCTGCTGATCGCCACCGTGCCCGAGCAGCCGCTGATCGCCGATCACCCCGAGGTCCCCGGCGAGCTCGCCCTGCAGGGCTTCCACGCCGCCCGGGCGTACTCGGTCGAGCCCGATCGCAGTCGCGGGCTGCTCGAGACGCTCGCCTTCGAGCCGGCGGGCGACGGCGCCTGGGAGGCGCGCGGGGACTCGCGCGGCGGGCTCTGGCACTACGATCCCGCGCCGGCGGGGCCGGGGATCGAGGGCGCGGGCACCGTCCATCACATCGCCTGGGCATCGGAGATGGACGACCACATCGCCTGGCGCGAGCGGGCGATCGAGGGGGGAGCGCGGCCGACCCCGGTGATCGACCGCTTCTGGTTTCGCTCGATCTACTTCCGCGAGCCGAGCGGGGTGCTGTTCGAGATCGCGACGCTCGGGCCCGGGTTCGGCGTCGACGAGGATCCCGAGCATCTCGGTGAGAGCCTGATCCTGCCGCCGTTCTTGGAGGATCGTCGCGAGGAGATCGAGGCGGTGCTGACCCCGGTCGTCAACCCCCGGACCGCCGCGCGGACGTGAGCGCGGCGTTCGGCGGTTCGGTCACCCAGGGATCCGTCGACCGGCTGTTGCGCGAGCCCGCCGGGGACGCCGACGGGGCCCTGATCCTGAACCACGGCCGAGGCGCGGACGAGCGCGACCTCCACGGGCTGCTGGACGAGCTCGACCCCGAGCGCCGGTTGCTCGGGGTCACGACGGGCGCGCCGCTGACCGGGGTTCCGCCCGGGGGCCGGCACTGGTACCTGGTGCCGCGGGTCGGCTATCCCGACGAGGCGACCTTCGCGTCCAGCTACTCGCAGCTCACCGCGGTCCTCGACCGATTGCTCGCCGAGCGCGCGATCGGCTGGGAGCGAACCGTGATCGGCGGGTTCTCGATGGGGGCCGTGATGTCCTACGCCGTCGCGCTCGGCGAGCGACGCTCGACCCCGGCCGGCCTGCTCGCGTTCAGCGGCTTCATCCCGACGGTCGACGGCTGGACCGCCGAGCTCTCGGGCCGCGACGGGCTCGAGATCCTCATCCACCACGGTCGACGCGACCCGGTGATCTCGGTCGAGTTCGCCCGCCGCGCTCGCGAGCTGCTCGCCGGGGCGGGGCTCGATCCGCAGTACCTGGAGAGCGACTCCGGGCACTGGCTGCCGCCGGAGGTGGTGCCGCGGGCGCGCGACTTGGTCGACGCCGCGATCGCCCGCTGAGCGACCCGGCCGGCCGAGGACCGCGGCTGGCTACCCTTGGCAGATCGCCTTCCTGCGGCTGATAGACGGCTCGTCCGGCGTCTCGGAGTCCGGCGCGTCGGCCTTCGATGTGCCGATCGACGACGCGACGGCGGATCTGCCCAGCGAGGCCGAGGCGCTCGACGCCTACTCGCGCGCCGTCTCCGGCGTCGCCGAGCGGCTCGCCCCCTCGGTGGCGAGTCTGAGGGTCCAGCGCCGTACCCGCCGCGGCCGCGCCCAGGCGGGCGCCGGCAGCGGCGTTGCCCTCACTCACGACGGGTTCATCCTCACCTCGGCCCACGTCGTCGGCTCGAGCGAGGGCGGCAGCGCGCGGTTCACCGACGGCCGCGACCTGCGCTTCACGGTCGCCGGCACCGACCCGCTCTCCGATCTCGCCGTCGTGCGGACGGAGGGCGGCGAGCTGCACCCGGCCGACCTCGGCGACGCGGAGTCGCTACGGGTCGGCCAGCTCGTGGTTGCGATCGGGAACCCGAACGGCTTCGAGGGCTCGGTGACCGCAGGCGTCGTCTCGGCGCTCGGCCGGGCGCTGCCGGTCGGCGCCGGCCGCGCGGTGCGGGTGATCGACAACGTGATCCAGACCGACGCGGCGCTCAACCCGGGCAACTCCGGCGGCGCGCTCTCCGACGGAAGCGGGCGAGTGGTCGGGGTGAACACGGCGGTCGCCGGGGTCGGCCTCGGCCTCGCGGTCCCGGTCTCGGCGACCACGCAGCGGATCATCGCGGCGCTGATCTCCGACGGCCGGGTCCGCCGCGCCTATCTCGGGATCGCCGGAGGCCCGCGGCCACTGCCGCCGCGGGCGCGGGCGGCCACCGGCGTCGAGCGCGGGGTCGAGATCGTCGAGATCGTCGCGGAGAGCCCGGCGGACGTCGCCGGGCTGCGGGTCGGCGACGTGATCTTCGAGGTCGACGGCGAGCCCGTCGAGTCGGCGACCGACCTGCAGCGGCTGATGGTCGCCGAGCGGATCGGTCGCGACGCCGACGCGAGGCTGGTGCGCGAAGGCTCGGTGATCGGGCTGCGGGTGATCCCGGCCGAGCTCGAGCTCTAGCCGCCCGCCACGGGGTAGGGTTCGCCGCGTGTCCGCGGAGCCGATCCCGGCCGACGACGAAACGCCCCTCGACGAGGTGCTCGTCTCGGATCTCGAGCATTGGGAGGGCGGTCCTCCTCACGAACTGTTCAAGCGCCTGCGCTCGGAGTGCCCGGTCCACTGGAGCTCGCGGATCAGGGAGTACCCGCAGGAGGCGGGGTTCTGGTCGGTCACCAAGCCTGAGGACCTCCACGCCGTCAGCCATGACTGGAAGACGTACTCCTCGGAGCGTGGCGGGGTCACCGCGCTCACCGACGCGGTGGTGCCGGTCGAGCTGATCAGGGCGATGTTCATCGGCATGGACCCGCCCAAGCACGACCGGCTGAAGCAGCTCTTCCAGCGCGGCTTCACCCCGAGGCGGATCGCCGAGCACGAGGACGAGATCCGCGCGATCGCCGTCGGGGTGCTCGATCGCGTCGCCGAGCGCGAGACCTGTGACCTGGTCTGCGACGTCGCCCAGCCGGTCGTTTCGCGAGTCATCGGTCGCTTCATGGGCATCTCGCCGGACGACGACGAGATCTGGGCGCGGCTGATGAACAACGCGCTCGGCGCCGGTGATCGCGAGCCAGGAGCGAGCGGCGCCTCGCAGATCATGGAGCGCGACATCCCGGAGATCTTCGAGCGCTGCCAGGCGCTGATCGCCGAGCGCCGCGAACGCCCGACCGACGACCTGACCAGCGTCCTCGTGCACGCCGAGCTCGACGGCAGGGGATTGGAGGAGCACGAGATCGTGATGGGCTTCTTCCTCTTGATGGCGGCCGGCAACGACAGCACCAAGGCGACCTATTGCAGCGGGATGCGGGCGTTGATCTCCAACCCCGAACAGAGGCGACTGGTGCTCGACGACCCGTCGCTGATCCCGGGCGCGGTCGAGGAGTCACTGCGGATGTTCCCCGCCTTCGCGCACTTCCGCCGCACGGCGACCCGCGACGTCGAGCTCAACGGGGCGCAGATCCGCGAGGGCGACAAGGTCGTGATGTGGTACGTGTCGTCGAACCGCGACGAGCAGCGCTTTCCGGATCCGGACCGCTTCGACGCCACCCGCAACCCCGACCACCAGGCGTTCGGCGCGGGGGGCCGCCACTTCTGCCTCGGCGCCGCGTTGGCGAGGCTCGAGCTGCGGATCCTGTTCGAGGAGACCCTGGAGCGGTTCCCGGAGATCCGGCTCGAGGGCGAGCCCGAGCACATCTGCTCGCCGTTCGTCAACCAGCTGAGGACGTTGCCGGTTCGCTTGCGGCCCTAGCCGCGCTGCCGCCGCGGGCGAGCCGCGGCGCGCGCGGGCAGCCCCGTCCGCCCTCTCTGCGAACATGTGTTCGTGCGGTGGGAGAACCTCGAGAGGGATGCGAGCCCGCAGGGATTGCTGCCCGGTTTGGGCGAGGTGGTCGTCCGGACCTTCGACGCCCCGGAGGCGCTCGGGATCCGCTTCCACGAGGTGCAGGCGCGCTCCGGGTTGAACCAGGTCCCGAAGCGCTCGCGGATGCCGTTTCGCTGGACGATCAACCCCTACCGGGGCTGCACGCATGCCTGCGCCTACTGCTTCGCCCGCCCGACCCACACCTATCTCGACCTCAACGCCCGTGAGGACTTCGAGCGCGAGATCGTCGTCAAGGTCAACGTGCCCGAGCTCGTCCGCGCCGAGCTGGGGCGGTCGACCTGGAGCGGCGAGCACGTGGCGCTGGGCACCAACACCGATCCCTACCAGTGGGCCGAGGGCCGCTACCGGCTGATGGAGGGGGTCTGGGAGGCGATGCGCGACTTCGCCAACCCCTGCTCGGTCCTCACCAAGTCGCCGCTGCTGCTGCGCGACATCGACCTGATGAACCAGATCGCCGAACGCACCGAGTTCGTCGCCAACCTCTCGATCCCGACCCTCGAGGAGAAGGCGTGGCGGGCGACCGAGCCGCACACACCGCATCCCCGCAAGCGGATCGAGGCCGTCCGCGAGCTGGCCCGGGCCGGGATCCCGACCGGGGTCCTGATCGCGCCATTGATACCCGGCGTCAACGACGCGCCCGGGCAGATCGAAAAGCTGGTCGAGCTCTGCGGCGAGGCCGGTGCCGGGAGCATCGGCGGAGTTCCGCTGCACCTGCGGGGCGAGGTCAGGGAGATCTGGTTCGACTGGCTGCGCCAGTACCGGCCCGACCTCGTGGCGCGCTACGAGCAGCTCTACCGGCGCGGCGCATACATGGCGAGCGAGGAGCGCAACCGGCTCTCGCGCCGGGCGCGGGCGAGGCGAAAGCTGCGGCGGCTGACGGCGCAAACCTCGTCAGGCCGAGGTGCCCAGCGAGGGCGCGACGCCGGGCCGGAGCCCGCAGGGGGTTACGCGAAACCGCGCGGGCGCCAGGCGACTTTGTTCTGAGGCCGGAAACGGCCTCAGGGGCCAGCCGGCGCTCGAAGCTGCGCCGCCGCCGCCCCGACGCTCGCCGCCCGCAGCGAAAGCGCCACGACGACGGTCCCGAGGGCGAAGCCCGCCGCGAGCAGGAACGCGGCCTCATAGCCGCCGATCGCCGCGGCCGCCCCCGCGATCGGGCTGCCGACCCCGACGCCGAGGTCGAAGAACGCCGTGAAGGTGCCCATCGCGGCGCCGCGGCGTTCCTCGGGCACCCTGTTGATCACCACCAAGGCCAGCGACGGAAACAGCAGCGAAAAGCCGCCACCCATCGCGATCGCGCCGGCGATCGCCTCTGGGAGGCTGTGCGCGAGCGCGAGCACGACCAGGCCGGCGGACTCGATGACCGCGGCGCCGATCGCGCACGGCACCGATCCGAAGCGGTCGGGCAGCCAGCCCCCGAGCACGCGCATCGCGACCACGCTGGCCGCGAACCCGGTGAACACCGCCGCCCCGTGCCCGATCCCGCGGTCGTCGAGGTGGAGGACGATGAATGCCGCCACGGTCGCGTAGCCGACGATCGACAGCGACAGCCCGAGGCCGGGCAGCAACGCCTCGCGCGAGATCAGCTTGCGCTCCTCGCCGGCGCGAATCGGATGCGGCTGGTAGCGCTCGGGGATCCGCAACGCGATCAGCGCTCCGAGCAGCGGCGCCCCGGCGGCAAACGCCCACACGCCCTCGAAGCTGGTCGCGTGCAGGGTCAGCTCGCCGATCGGCGGCCCGAGCGACAGCCCGCCCCAGATCGCGAGGCCGTAGAGCCCGATGATCCGCCCGCGGCGATCGGCCGGTGCGAGGTCGACCACCCACGCCGACCCCGCGGTGTAGACCATGCCCTCGCCGGCCCCGAGGAAGAGCCGGGCGACGATCAGCCCACCGACGCCGGCCGGCACGAAGTAGAGCAGCCCGGCGACCGCGGTCGCGATCGCGCCGGCGATCACCACCCGCTTGCGCCCGCGCCGGTCGGCGAGGTGCCCGGCGAGCGGCCGGCAGGCGAGCCCGGTGATCGCGAACGAGCCGAGCACGACGCCCACCGCCAGGTCCCCGGCCCCGATCGGTCCCTTCACGTATCGAGGCAGGACCGGCAGGGTTGCGCCGATCGAGAGCAGGCCGAGCATCGTGACCACGAAGATCCCCGCGAACGCCGCATGAGCGGCGGTGAATCGGCCTGGAAGGGGGCGCACCCCCCAAATCAATAGCTGAGCGGGGGCCGTTCGCCGCCGCTGAACTTTTTTGGTTTACACGCGTTCGCTCGTGGAAATAGTGACGACGTACAGGCTCCGGGAGGAGGGGGGCCCCGGGGTGGGGTCCAGCACAAGGGAGTTGGAGATGGCTGACAAGGCCACACCTGTTTCCGGGGGCTCGGCTCACCATCCCGAGATCGACTGGGAGGCAGCCGAGCGCTCGCCCGAGTTCAAGGAGCTCGTCGGCAAGCGCCGTTCGTTCGTGATTCCGGCGCTCGCTTTCGTGTTCGTCTGGTACTTCGGTTTCATCGCCCTCGCCGGCTACGCGCCCGACTTCATGGGCGAGTCGGTCTATGAGGGCTTCACCGTCGGCTACGCGCTCGCCCTGAGTCAGTTCGTGATGACCTGGTTCCTCGGCTGGCTGTATCTGCGACGGGCCGACCGGGTCTTCGATCCGCTCGCCAGGAGCGCCGCGGAGCGTGCCCTGCGGTCCGGGCGCGGTGGGCCGGACGGTAATGGGGGTGGGCCGGACGGTGACGGCCGGATCCGCGGGAACGGTGACGGCCGGTTCCGCGACTTCGATCGCGCCGGGGCCGAGCGGTCCGCTGCGGGGCCCGCCCGGACGTCTGGCGCAAGGGAGGTGAGGCCACGATGAGCGTGCTTCCAATTGCCGAGGTCAACGTCGAGGCGGTCTCGATCTTCGCAGTCGTCGTCGCGATCACGCTCGGAATCACCTACTGGGCGTCGAAGCGGACGACGACCGCGACCCACTTCTGGGCCGCGGGGCGGGGGATCACCGCCGCCCAGAACGGATTCGCGATCGCCGGCGACTACATGTCGGCGGCGTCGTTCTTGGGGATCGCCGGGCTGATCTTCTTGTTCGGCTTCGACGGCTTCCTCTACTCGGTCGGGTTCCTGGTCGCGTTCCTGATCGTGCTCTACCTGCTCGCGGAGCGAATGCGCAACGCGGGCAAGTTCACGATCGCCGACGTGCTCTCGTTCCGGCTCAACGAGCGGCCGGCACGGACCGCGGCGGCGCTCGGCACGCTGGCGGTGGTCGCCTTCTATCTGATCGCGCAGATGGTCGGCGCCGGGATCTTGATCCAGGCCCTGGTGGGGATCGATTTCAGCCTCGCCGTGCTCCTGACCGGGATCTTCATGCTCACCTACGTCGTCTTCGGCGGCATGCTGGCGACGACCTGGGTGCAGATCATCAAGGCGATCCTGCTGATGAGCGCGACGATCGTGCTGTCGCTGTTCGTGCTCGGCAAGATGGGCTGGAATCCGATCGACCTGTTCAACCGGGCGCAGTCGCAGGCCGACAAGCCGGCTGCGTACCTGGAGCCGGGATTGAAGTTCACCAACCCGATCGACACGCTGTCGCTCGGGCTGGCGCTGCTGCTCGGGACGGCGGGGTTGCCGCACATCCTGATGCGGTTCTTCACCGTGCCGGACGCCAAGGCGGCGCGGTCCTCGGTCGTCTGGGCCGTGGGACTGATCGGTGCCTTCTACGTGATGACCACGTTCCTCGGCTTCGGCGCGCGGGCGCTGCTCGGTGAGGCCGGGACCACGGGGGCGGTTGACGAGGCCGGAAACCTGGCCGCGCCGCTGCTCGCCCAGAACGTCGGCGGCGGAGCGGGCACGTTCGGCGGCGACGCCTTCCTGGCGATCATCGCCGCGGTCGCGTTCGCGACCATCCTTGCGGTGGTCGCCGGACTGGTGATCTCCGCATCGGGAGCCGTCGCCCACGACGTGTGGTCGAACGTGGTCCGCAAGGGCCACGACTCCGAGCACGAGGAGGTCTACGTCGCCAGGATCGCCGCGGCTGCGATCGGTGCGATCGCGATCGCGATCGCGATCATCGGTGGCGAGACGCTCAACGTCTCGTACATGGTCGGGCTGGCGTTCGCGGTCGCTGCGAGCGCCAACTTCCCGGCGCTGTTGCTCGCGTTGAGTTGGAGGCGGTTCAACACCACCGGCGCCGTCACCGGCGTGCTCGCGGGGGTGATCACCTCGATCGGCCTCGTGCTCGTCGGTCCCGATGTCCGATCCGACCCGTTGATCGAGCTCACCCAGCCGGCGATCATCTCGGTCCCGATCGGGTTCCTCGGCTGCATCCTCGGGACGCTGCTCTCCCGCCGGGAGACGAAGTCGACGAGGGGCTTCGAGGAGCTGTTGGTGCGCTCCGAGACCGGCCTCGGAGCCGAGGCGCCGACCGATGGGGCGGGGGCGGCGCCGCGCCCGCGGCGTCGCGCCACGGCGGCCGCGATGACGACGCACCTGCATCCATAGGAAGATGCCGGGGGTCGCGGGCCATCGAGGCCCGCGACCCCGGCGCTTTCGAAGGCGAGGACGAGGAGGACAGATGGAGGTCGCAACCGGCAAGTCGCAGCGCGGGCTCGAGGCGGAGCTCGGCGAGCTGCTCGAGCGTGAGCGCTTCGATCCCCCCGAAGCGTTTCGGGAGGCGGCGCTGGTCGGAGACGAGTCGCCGTACGAGGAGGCCGACCGCGACCCGGAGGCCTGGTGGGCGAAGTGCGCCTCCGAGCTCGAGTGGTTCGAGCCCTGGGACTCGGTGCTCGACGAGTCAAACCCGCCCTTCTACAAGTGGTTTCAGGGCGGGACCCTGAACGCGTCCTATAACTGCCTCGACCGCCACGTGGAGGCCGGCCGCGGCAAACGGGTCGCCTTCCATTGGCGCGGCGAGGAGGGCGAGGAGCGCGAGATCACCTACGCCGAGCTGCTGCGCGACACGAAGCGGCTCGCGAACGTGCTCAAGGAGCGGGGGATCGGCGCCGGCGACGTGGTCGGCATCTACCTGCCGATGATTCCCGAGGTCGCGGTGGCGATGCTCGCCTGCGCCCGGATCGGCGCCCCGCACAACGTCGTCTTCGGTGGCTTTTCCCCGGACGCGGTCAAGGACCGGATGCAGTTCTCGGAGGCGAAGGCGCTGATCACCGTCGACGCGGCGCGGCGCAAGGGCAACGCCGCCGAGATCAAGCCCGCCGTCGATCAGTTCCTCGGCGAGGTGCCCTCGATCGAGACCGTGATCGTGGTCCGCAACACGGGCGTCGAGGTCGCGATGACCGAGGGCCGCGACCTCTATTACGACGAGGCGATCGAGGCCGCATCGGAGGACTGCCAGGCCGAGCCGCTGGACGCCGAGCATCCCCTCTACATCCTCTACACCTCGGGATCGACCGCGAAGCCGAAGGGCATCCTGCACACCACCGGCGGCTATTTGACCGGGGTCGCCGCCACCCACAAGCTGGTCTTCGACCTGAAGCCGGACTCCGACGTCTACTGGTGCGGCGCCGACGTCGGCTGGGTCACCGGCCACTCATACATCGTCTACGGGCCGCTGCTCAACGGCGCGACCTCGGTGATGTGGGAGGGCGGCCCCGACTACCCGGACAAGGACATCTGGTGGGAGATCATCGAGCGCTACGGGGTGACGATCTTCTACACCGCACCGACCGCGATCCGCGCCTGCATCAAGTGGGGCGAGGAGTACCCGGGCAAGCACGACCTCTCCTCGCTGCGCCTGTTGGGCACCGTCGGCGAGCCGATCAACCCGAAGGCCTGGCTCTGGTACTGGAAGGTGATCGGGGGCGAGCGCTGCCCGATCGTTGACACCTGGTGGCAGACGGAGACCGGCCACATCATGATTACGACGCTGCCCGGCGCGCAGTCGACGAAACCCGGCTCGGCCGGCACACCGTTGCCGGGTATCGAGGCGGCGGTGCTCGACAACGACGGCAACGAGATCGAGGGCCGGCAGGGCCTGCTGGCGCTGACCCGGCCGTGGCCCGGGATGCTGCGGACGCTCTACAAAGACGACGACCGCTACGTCGAGACCTACTTCTCGAGGTTCGGAAACGAGACGTACTTCGTCGGCGACGCGGCGCGCAAGGACGAGGACGGCTACTTCTGGGTGATCGGCCGGGTCGACGACGTGATCAACGTCTCGGGCCATCGCCTCTCGACCGCCGAGGTCGAATCGGCGGTCGTCTCGCATCCCAAGGTCGCCGAGTGCGCCGTGATCGGCGAGGCCAACGAGGACACGGGTCAGGCGATCTGCGCCTTCGTCACCCTGGAGGGCGATCTCGATGGCAGCGACGAGCTGGTCGCCGAGCTGCGCGAGCACGTCGCGGTCCGGATCGGCAAGCTCGCTCGGCCGAAGCGGATCGTGTGGACGAACGACCTGCCGAAGACCCGGTCGGGGAAGATCATGCGCCGGCTGCTTCGCGACATCGCCGAGGGCCGCGAGCTCGGCGACGTGACCACGCTGCGTGATCCCGCGGTCGTGGAGCAGCTCGACGAGGTCGTCAAACGACGGGCCGGCGAGGGCGAGGAGGACTAGCCGGGGCGGCTCAGCAGCTCGCGGGACGCCTAAGCTTGTCGTCGAGCCGGGTCGTCGGGTCCCCCGCGAGATCGAGCGCCCGCGCCCGGATCGAGACCGGGGCGTCGGCGCAGACGTCGATCGCCGCGGCGATGATCCGGCGCTGTCGCTCCGAGAGCGGGAGGTGGAACAGCCTGCCGTCCCGGCCGACGCGCTCGGTCCGGGGATCGAGGCGGAAGTTGCGGCTCACCCCGGCGCTGAACTTCGCCAGGACCCGCACCCGGGACGAACGGCGAACCTCGACGTGGACCGCGATCCGCCCCTTGGCGAGCGCCTCCTTCTCGGTTCGCGTCTCCAGCTTGACGACCGGGTCGGAGGCCGCGAGGGCCGTCGCCGCACCCAAGGTGAGGGCGACGATCGCAACCGACACCGAGACGGCATTGAGCAGGGCGCAGGCGAGCTTGCTCACCACAGCCCCATTACCCCGCGTTTGCGGCGCTTGAACCGGAGCGACCGGGCCGGGCGCGGCGCAGCGCGGCGCGTTTCACCTTGCCGCTCGAGGTCCGCGGCAGCTCGGTTGCGAAGTCGACGATCCGCGGATACTTGTAGGGCGCGGTCACCGCCTTGACGTGCTCCTGGAGCTCGCGGGCGAGCTCCTCGGATGGCTCCCGTCCGCGGGGGACCACGACCGCGCGCACGACCGAACCGCGCTCGGGATCGGGCTCCGGGACCGCCGCCGCCTCGGCGACCGCCGGATGGGTCATCAGCGCCGACTCGACCTCGAACGGGCCGATCCGGTACCCCGCGGAGAGGATCAGATCGTCGCCGCGGCCCTCGTACCAGAGGTAGCCGTCCCCGTCCTCGCGCACGACGTCGCCGGTCGACCACCACTCGGCGTCGAACCCCTCGCCGTCGAGATAGCGACCGAAGAAGGTGGGACAGCTCGCCACCCGGACCTCGAGCGTGTCGTCGTTGACCCGCAGCTCGAACCCGGGCAGGGGCCTGCCCATCGACCCGTCGCGGATCCGGTCTCCGATCAGGTTGCCGGTCAGGTGCCCGGTCTCCGTCTGGCCGTAGCCGTCGCTGATCTCCAGCCCGGCGCCCCCGCGCCACGCTGCGATCACCTCCGGGTTGAGCGCCTCGCCGGCCGAGACCATCCGCCGTACCGAGGGAAGCGGCCGCAACTCGACGCGCTTGGCGAGCGCTCGGTACTCGGTAGGCGCCTGGCAGACGACGTTCACCCGTTCGCGGTCGATCAGCTCCAGTCGCTGCGCCGGCTCGAAGCGCCCGTCGACGAGCATCGCCGTCGCGCCGCAGAGCCACGGCGCCAAGAAGACGTTGCGCGCCGACTTCGACCACCCCGTCGCGGTGGTACACCAGACCAGCTCGCCGTTGCGGGCCCCGAGCCAGTGCTCGGCCTGGCCGCGCTGGCCGGGCAGATAGCGCTGGAGGTGAAGCGCCGCCCGCGGCTCGCCCGTGGTCCCCGACGTGAACACGATCAGGGCCGGATCCTCGGGATCGAGGTCGGCGACCTCGGCGGGCAGCTCCTGGGGCCGATCCTCGTCGAGCGTCGCGGCGACGTCGTCGAGGGTCATCCAAGGGACCCCGTCGGGGAGCTCGCCGAGCAGAGCCTCCTCGCCGACGCAGAGCACCGGGCTGGCGACCCGGATGCGGAGCTCGAGGTCGTGGCGGCGAAGCTGGACGTTGCAGGGCAGGGCGACGGCCCCCATCCGCCAGCACGCGAGCATCGCCAGGACCCACTCGACCCGATTGCCGATCAGGGTCATGACTACGTCTCCGCGCCGGACGCCGCGGGCCGCGAAGGCGCCCGAGAGGCCGGCTGACATCGCGATCAGCTCGCCGTGGTGCCACGTGCGCCGCGCGCCGTCGCGCGAGATCGCCAGCAGCGCCGGCTTCGAGGCCGGAAATCGCTCGAGCAGGTCTTCGATCAGGTTCACGCGCTGGTCATCCGCGGGGCGGTGGGCGCATAGTCTGCACGGGACGCGCTGCCGCGCCGGCTCAGCAGTCGGGGGGAGTCTTCAGGCTTGCGAAAAGCCGCCCCGTGCGCCCGTCGACGGTCGCGGTGAGGTCGATGGTGGCGCCGTGGCAGCTCTTGATCGCGAAGTCGAGCACCTCGCGCTGCCGCGCGCTGAGCTTGAAGCGCACCGTCGCCTCGCCGCGCTTCAGCCGCTCGTGCTCGGGTCCGAGGTGAAAGGGATAGTCCTCGGGATAGCCGTCGATGACCAGCTGGGCCTCGACGCCCGCCCGATTTCCGCGGCGCGACTCGACGCCGACCTTGATCGCCTCGCGTCGCAGAGGCGCCCGCCTCGGTTTCGGTCAGCAGGGTGAGCTTCGGCGGCTTCGGCTCCGGCTTCTGGGGTCCGGCGCCCGCGGGGACGGTGCCGGCGAGCGCGCCCAGCGCGCCGAGCGCGACCACCGCCGCGGCGACGTGCCGTCGTGGAGCTCGTTGACGCATTCGTCGAGATTCTGTCGCACGACCTCCACCCCTGTCCGGTCGCGGCGGACGTGGGCCGGCGCCGCTCGATCGCAATCCCTGAGATCAGCGCCGTAGCGCGGTGCCGTCGTAGAGCTTCTTGACGACGACCGCGCCCGGCGGCGCCGCCTGAACGCAGAGCTCGCAGAGGACGCATTCGTCGAGATTCCGGCGAACGACCTCGACCCCCGCCTCGGTCGCGGCGTAGATGTCGACCGGGCAGACCTCCTCGAGCTTCTTGGCCAGCGCGGGGTCGCGGACCGCCTCCTCCGCGACCTCGACGTCGATGAACATGCCGTCGTGCTCGCTCATCGCAGCTTCTCCTTGACGGCGTCGGGGATCTCGTCGATCCGCTCGACCACCGGGATCCCGGCGGCCTCCAGCCGGGCGATCTTCTCGGTCGCCGAGTCCTCCTTGCCCTCGACGATCGTTCCGGCGTGGCCGAAGCTCATCCCCTGCATCTCCTCGTCGTCCATGAACCGGCCGGCCATGAAGGCGACGATCGGAAGTCGGGCGTCGTTGGCGGCGCGCCAGTCGACCAGCTCGGCCTCCATTCGCCCGCCCGGCTCGGTGTAGATCACGAGCGCCTCCGTCCGTTCGTCGGCCTCGAACAGCGGCATCAGCTCGGCGTAGGTGGAGCCGATGATCGCGTCGCCGCCGATCGAGATCGCGGTTGAGACCCCGAGCCCGGCGGCGGTCAGGGTCGAGGAGATCTCGGTGGTCATCCCGCCGGAGCGCGACATCACTCCGACGACGCCGGGCGAGTACGCCTTCGCCGCGTCCTTCGCGGGGCCGCCGATGCCGCCCATCTTGGCGACGCCCGGGGCAATCAGCCCGAGGCAGTTGGGGCCGATGATCCGCGCCTCGCGCTCGTTCGCGAGCTCGACCATCTGGGCCACGTCGCGGCGCGGGATCCGCTCGGTGACGACGACGATCAGCTTGACGCCGTTCTCGATCGCCTCGAACACGGCATCCTTCGTGAACGTGGGGGGGACGGTGACGACGGCGCCGTCGGGGGCCGAGCCGTGGTGCTCGACCACCTGCTCGACCGTGTCGAACACGGGCACGCCGTGGACCTCGCGGCCCTTGCGTCCGGGCGTAACCCCGCCGACGATCTTCGAGCCGAAGTCCAGGCACTCGCGGGTCAGGTTCACCGCCTCGCGCCCGGTGATCCCCTGGACGATGAAGGTGAAGTCCTGATCGAGCAGGACGCTCATCCCGACACCCCCTCCGCCTCGCGTCCGGGGGTGTCGGGGTCGGCGGGACCCTGGACCTTCGCCACCGCCCTGCCGGCGGCCTCCCACATCGACACCGACCGATCGCAGTATTCGACTCCGTACTTGTCGAGGATCTTGTATCCCTCCTCCTCCCAGGCGCCCGGGATGCGGAAGATCACGATCGTCTCGCCCGGATCCCTGCCGAGCTCGAGGCAGGCCTTGATCACGCCGCGGGCGACGATGTCGACCCGGGTGTTGGAGACGATCGACATCATCACCGCGATCTTGGAGACGCCGTCCTTCTTCAGCACCTCCATCGCCAGGCCCTTGGCCTTCGCGACCGAGGGGTTGCCGCCGATCTCGGCGTAGTTCGCCGGCTTGCCGCCCTGCGAGCGGACCGCGTCGGTGAGCGTCAGCGAGCCGCCGCCGGCACCGATCACGAGCCCGAGGTCGCCGTGGAAGCCGTGGTCCTTGCCCTGGATCACGCCGCGATGGTCGGCGGCGTCGATCGCCTTGACATTGCGCTCGAAGTCGCTCGGCTCGTAGGGCTCGCGGGGCTCGTCGACGTCGACGCCGATCTCGGTCAGCGTCGTCTTCTGACGCCCGACCGCCTCGTCCTCCATCTCCATGTGGGCATCGAGAGCGACGAAGGTACCGTCGGCGAGGCGCGCCAGCGGGTTGATCTCGGCCAGGGTCATGTCGTAATCGCGCTGCAGGCGGGCGAGGCGCGCGAGCACCGCGGTGGCGCGGTTCAGCTGCGAGCCGGTCATCCCGACGCGAGCGACTACCTCCTTGGCCCGGAAGTCGGAGATCGGGTGCAGGTTGGAGAGATGGCCGCGGCCGACGTGGTCGGGATGCTCGGAGGCGACCTGCTCGATGTCGATTCCGCCCATGTCGCTGAACAGCATCATCGGCCGCTTCGCGCGCCCGTCCCAGAGCACCGCGGCGTAGTACTCCTGCTCGACCTCGGCCTTCGGGTCGACCAGCACCCCGACCGGTACGTGGCCGCCGATCTCGAGCTCGAGGATCTCGGCGGCGTGCGCCTCGGCTTCCGCGGGGGTGTCGGCGAACTTGACTCCCCCAGCCTTCATCCGCCCCCCGGTCAGCACCTGGGACTTGATCACGGTCGGCCCGCCGATCCGCTCGGCGGCCGCGCGAGCCTCGGCCGCGGTGGTGCAGAAGCCGTAGTCGGTGACCGGGATCCCGGCCCGTTCGACGATGCGGCGTGATTCGTATTCGAAGAAGCGCATGGCGTGCGGCGCGGAACCCTACACGGGCCCCGGTCGCGCGCGCCGCGCTCGCGCGGCGGGCCTAGCGCAGTGCCGTTCGCCGGCCGCCCGAGCCGCTGATCGCCCGCCAGATCAGCAGGGCGATCACCGCGCCGACCAACGAGCCGAAGATCCCAGAGGGCTGGAGCGCGCCCTGGTCCAGGTCCTCGCCGAACAGCGCGTAGCCCAAGAAACCGCCGATGAAGCTGCCGACGATGCCGAGCAGGACGGTGCCCCAGAATCCGAGGGGGTCGCGGCCGGGCACGAGTAGGCGAGCCAAATAGCCTGCAAGCACGCCGATGACGAACAGAAACAGAATCAGTCCAAGCATCCTCGAGCCTCCATCCGTGAAATCCGCGGATCGCCGTCAGTGGTCGCCCCGGATGATTCCCGGCCCGGGACCGGGTAAACCGTGAAGGAGGGGGCGCAGCGACGTTTCCTCCGGCAGAATGGCCCCTCAGGGGCGGTTTTCCGAGTCCGTAACAACTGAGACAAGCGAAAAACGCAGATCCCGAGCGCTCAGAGAAGGAGCTGAATCCAAACCTTGACCGAGACCACGGCAACGACGACGCAGCTGACCGACAACCCGAAGCTGATCTCCTGGGTCGAGGAGATCGCCGAGCTGACTCAGCCGGACTCGATCCACTGGTGCGACGGGTCGGCGGAGGAGTACGACCAGCTATGTCAGGAGCTCGTCGATGCCGGAACCTTCGAGAAGCTCTCGGACGCGAAGCGCCCGAACTCCTACCTCTCGCGCTCGGACCCCGGTGACGTCGCCCGGGTCGAGGATCGGACCTTCATCTGCTCGAAGCGCGAGGAGGACTCGGGCCCGACCAACAACTGGCGCGCCCCGGCCGAGATGCGCGAAACGCTGACCGGCTTGTTCCGGGGCTCGATGCGCGGCCGAACGATGTACGTGGTCCCGTTCTCGATGGGTCCGCTGGGCTCTCCGATCGCGCACATCGGCGTCCAGCTGACGGACTCCGGCTACGTCGCGGCCTCGATGCGGATCATGACCCGGATGGGTCGGAGGGCGCTCGAGGTGCTGGGCGAGGACGGCGACTTCGTCCCCTGCCTGCATTCCGTCGGGATGCCGCTGGAGCCGGACCAGGAGGACGTCCCGTGGCCGTGCAACGCCGACAACAAGTGGATCGTCCACTTCCCCGAGACGCGCGAGATCTGGTCCTTCGGCTCGGGCTACGGTGGCAACGCGCTGCTCGGCAAGAAGTGCTTCGCGCTGCGGATCGCCTCGGTGATGGCGCGCGATGAGGGGTGGCTGGCGGAGCACATGCTGATCCTCAAGCTCACCTCCCCGGAGGGGAAGGCCAAGTTCGTCACCGGCGCCTTCCCCTCGGCGTGCGGAAAGACCAACCTTGCGATGCTGATCCCGACTCTCCCCGGCTGGGAGGTGGAGACGATCGGCGACGACATCGCCTGGATGAAGGTCGGCCCCGACGGGCGCCTGCACGCGATCAATCCCGAGGCCGGGTTCTTCGGCGTCGCCCCGGGCACCGGTCACAAGACCAACCCGAACGCGATGGACACCTGCGACAAGAACACGATCTTCACCAACTGCGCGCTCACCGACGACGGCGACGTGTGGTGGGAGGGGATGACCGAGGAGGCGCCCGCGCACGCGATCGACTGGAAGGGCAACGAGTGGACGCCGGACTCCGAGGCGCCCGCGGCGCATCCGAACGCGCGGTTCACGACCGCGGCGGCCCAATGCCCGTCGATCGCGCCGGAGTGGGAGGACCCGGCCGGCGTGCCGATCGACGCCTTCCTGTTCGGCGGCCGGCGCTCGACGGTCGTCCCGCTCGTGCGCGAGGCGACCGACTGGGAGAACGGCGTCTTCCTCGGAGCGATCATGTCGTCGGAGACGACGGCCGCCGCGGCCGGCGAGATCGGCAAGCTGCGACACGACCCGTTCGCGATGCTGCCCTTCTGCGGCTATCACATGGGCGAGTACTTCCGCCATTGGTTGCGGATGGGCGCCAACGCCGAGAGCGAGAAGCTGCCGCGGATCTTCTACGTCAACTGGTTTCGCAAGGGCCCGGACGGCAAGTTCCTCTGGCCCGGCTTCGGCGAGAACAGCCGCGTGCTCGAGTGGATCTTCCGCCGTTGCGAGGGGAATGCCGAGGCGGTCGAGACCCCGATCGGCCTCGTCCCGGCCCCCGGGGCGCTGAACACGGAGGACCTCGACGTCTCCGAGGAGGAGATGGCCGAGCTGCTGCGGGTCGATCCGCACGAGTGGCGGATCGAGCTGCCTGCTATCCACCAGCACCTCGCGAGGTTCGGCGAGCACCTGCCCGACGAGCTGCACGCCCAGCTCACCGCGCTCGAGCAGCGCCTGCGCTGACCCGCACTCGGGTTGGCGATGCTCAGAGCTCGTAGGCCTGCGCGAGCTCGGGGTCCTTCTTGGCCAGCATCTCGGCGAGCGTGACCATCACCTTGCACTGCTTCCAGGTCGCGTCGTCCTGCATCTTGCCGTCGATCATGTGGACTCCACGGCCGTCGGGGATCGCCTCGAGCACCTTCTTGGCGAACTTGACCTCCTCCGGCGGCGGGCTGAACACCTTCTTCGCGATCTCGATCTGCACCGGGTGCAGTGACCAGGCGCCGACGCAGCCGAGCAGGAACGCGGCGCGGAACTGCGCCTCGCAGCCCGCGACGTCCTTGATGTCGCCGTAGGGGCCGTAGAACGGCAGGATGCCGGCCGAGGTGCAGGCGTCGACCATGCGCGCGATCGAGTAGTGCCAAGGGTCCTGCTGGGCGGTCGCGCGCGGCGCCTCCGGATCGTCGGGATCGGGGTCGTTGATCACCAGGTAGCCGGGGTGGCCGCCGCCGACCCGGGTCGTCTTCATCCGTCGCGAGGCGGCGAGGTCGGCCGGGCCGAAGCTCATCCCCTGCATCCGCGGCGACGCGGTGGCGATCTCCTCCAGGTTGACCACGCCGAGCGAGGTCTCGAGGATCGCGTGCACGAGCAGCGGCTCTCCCAGCCCCGCCTTCGCCTCGAGCTGGGCGAGCAGACGGTCGACGTAATGGATGTCCCAGGCGCCCTCGACCTTCGGGACCATGATCACCTCGAGCTTGTCGCCGATCTCGCCCACCAGCGTGGTCAGGTCGTCCAGCACCCACGGGCTCTCGAGCGAGTTGATCCGCGTCCACAGCGAGGTGTCGCCGAAGTCGGTCGCCCTCGCGACCTCGACGAGCCCCGCGCGCGCCGCCTCCTTCTTGTCGGCCGGGACCGCGTCCTCGAGGTTGCCGAGCAGGATGTCGGCCTGCTTGGCCATCTCGGGCACCTTGGCCGCCATCTTCTCGTTCGAGGCGTCGAAGAAATGGATCATCCGCGACGGTTTGACCGGGATCTCGGCGACGGGATCGGGCGCTCCGATGGCGAGCGGCTTGACGAAGTCTCGGGGGTTGCGCAAGTTCTTCTCCTCGGTCGGTTGGCGGGCGAAACGCTAGATGACTAGCTTCAGCCGTGTGGAGTTCGAAGTCAGAACGGCACAGCCTGGCGAGGAGCAGGCGGTCGTGGCGCTGTATGAGTGGCTGTTCACGCCGCCGGGCTCGCGACCCGCGGGCTGGGACGAACGACGGGCGGCGGTCGCGCTGCGCCAGGCGATCGACTCCCACGACGCGTGCGTGCTGGTCGCCGAGGAGCCGGGCGCGACGTTGACAGGCTTCTGCACGGCCTACCAGGACCTGCATTCCGTGCGCTTCGGCTACCGGGCCTGGATCGAGGACCTCGCCGTTCACCCCGAGCGGCGCTCGCTGGGTGTCGGCAAGGCGCTACTCGACGCCGCCAAAAGCTGGGCGCGAGAGCGCGGGGCCACGCACCTCGAGCTCGACAGCGCTCTGGCGCGCACCGACGCGCATCGGTTCTACGAGCGCGAGGGCGCCGAGTACAAGTCGTTCAGCTTCGGCTGGACGCTCTGACCCGAGCGGGCTCGGCGGTCTCCGTGGGCCGCTGCTCCCCCTCGTATCCTGTGGCCAACAGCGCGGAGATCTCGGAGACCAGCGGGAAGCGGGGGTTCGTCTTCAGGCTCGGGTCGGCGAAGGCGTTGCGGGTCAGCTCCGGGAGCGCCGCTTGGAACTCGTCCTCGTCGATCCCGAGCTCGGCGAGCGATCGCGGCATGCCGACCGTCTCGAGCAGCTCGTCGACGCGCTCGAACAGGCGCCCGCGCGCGATCTCCTCGGTCTTGCCGCCGAGGCCGATCACCCAGGCCATCTGCGCGTACTTCTCCGGGACGACGTAGGTCGCGTAGCCCGGCGCCGGCATGAACTTGCTCGGCAGCGAGGCGTTGTAGCGCAGCACGTGGGGGAGGAAGATCCCGTTTGCGCGGCCGTGGGCGATCCCGAAGCGCGCTCCTGCCGCATGGGCGAGGGCATGGTTCGCGCCGACGAAGGCGTTTGAGAACGCGAGCCCGGCGATCGTCGCCGCGTTCGCCATCGTGGTCCGCGCCTCGATGTCATCGCCGTGCTCGACCGCCCTCGGAAGCGCCTCGAGGATCAGGTGCACCGCCTGCAGGCAGAACGAGTCGGTGTAGGGGGAGGCGAAAATCGAGACGTAGGCCTCGAGCGCGTGGGTGAGCGCGTCGACGCCGGTGTCGGCGGTCACCGTCGGGGGCATCGTCACCGTCAGCGTGGGCTCGACGATCGCCATGTCGGGGACGAGCGAGTAGTCGACCAGGGTCAGCTTGCGATCGCCGGCCGTGATCACCGCGGCGGGAGAGACCTCCGAGCCGGTGCCCGCCGTGGTCGGCATCGCGATCAGCTTGATCTCGTGCGGGCCACCGGGATATTGGGCGACGCGCTTGCGCGCGTCGAGGAACGGCAGCGCCAGCTCGCGCATCGTCAGCGCCGGGCTTTCGTGGAAGAGCCGCATCGCCTTCGCCGCGTCCATCACCGAGCCACCGCCGACGGCGACGATCGTGTCCGGCCCCATCTTCGCCAGCACGTCGACGCCCGCTCTCACCTGGGCCTCGGTCGGCTCGGGCGTGATCTCGGAGAACACGTGCACGGCGGCGGCCCCGAGGTAGGGACGCAATCCGTCGAGGACGCCGCGGGCCTCGGTGTCGGCGTCGGTGACGATCAGGACCCGGTCGGTCTCGACCTGACGCAGGTTCGCGATCGCGCCGACGTTGAAGTATGTGTCTGAGGGGACTCGGAACCATTGCGGTGGCGTCTGGCGCTCGGAGACCGCCTTGATGTTGAGCAGGTTCCGGTAGTTGACGTTGTCGGTCGTCATCGAGCCTCCCCAGGTCCCGCAGCCGAGCGAGAACGTCGGCGTCATCGCGTTGTAGACGCCGCCCGTGGCGCCGACCGCGGTCGGCGCGTTGACCAGGATCCGCCCGGTGCGGATCGCACTCGAGAAGCGGTCGACCACCGCGCTGTCGCCGGCGTAGACGGCGGAGGTGTGGCCGAGTCCGCCGTGCGCGGTGATCAGCTCGCAGGCGGCGATCCCGTGCTCGACCGACGGCGAGCGAACGAGACCGAGGACCGGCATCAGCTTCTCCTCGACGAACGGGTGATGCCCGAGCTCGTCGAGGTCGGACGGCAGCGGCGCCAGCAGGACCTTGTCGGACGGATGCGCCTCGATCCCCGCGAGGCCGGCGAGGTTGGCGCAGGATTGACCCAGGGCGGCGAGCTCGGGGCTCCCGTCCTCGCCGAATGCTGCCGCGGCGAGGCGACCGACCTCGTCGGCATCGAGCAGACGGGCGCCCATACGCTCGAACTCGGCGACCATCTCCTCGTAGACCGCTTCGTCGATCACGCAGGTCTGCTCGGCCGGGCAGATCAGCGAGGAGTCGAACGTCTTCGAGATCAGGATGTCGACGACCGCCATGCCGATGTCGGCGCTCGCGTGCACGTATACGGGGGCGTTGCCGGAGCCGACGCTGATGCAGGGCTTGCCGGCGCGGTTGGCGGCGGCGACGGCCTTCGGCCCGCCGGTGGTCCAGATCAGGTCGACGCCGTCGTGGTGGAAGAGGTACTGCGAGACGTCGAGCGTCGGATCGGGGATCACCTGGAGCGCACCGGCGGGCATTCCCGCCGCCTCCCCGGCCTCGCAGAGGACCTCCACCGCCCTGCTCGCGGACCGCACGGCCCGCGCCGACGGCCGGAAGAGCATCGCGTTGCGGGTCTTCGCGCCGACGATCGACTTGAACAGCGCGGTCGAGGTCGGGTTGGTGATCGGCAGTAGCGCAAGGACGACGCCGATCGGCTCGGCGATGTAGCGGATGTTGCGCTCCGGGTCCTCGTCGATGACGCCGACGGATCGCTTGTCCTTCAGGTAGTCGTAGAGGAACTCGGTGGCGATGTAGTTCTTCACCACCTTGTCCTCGAAGACCCCGAAGCCGGTTTCCTCCATCGCCAGGCCCGCGAGCTCGACCGCGTTCTCGAGACCGGCGGCGACCATCGCCCAGACGATCTCGTCGACGGCCTCCTGATCGAGGCGGCGGAACTCCTCCGCCGCGCGCTGCGCGCGAGCGACCGTCTCGTCGAGCCGCTCGGCGAGCTCGGGCGCAACCGGCACCTGGCCGTTTCCGGACGCTACTTGCTGTTCGGTGGTGCTGGTCATCTCGCTCTCGCAACCTCCACGCTAGGTCGCCGATCGCCCCCTGCCATCCGCGGGCACTTCGGTTGCGACTCGGGAGCGACTACGGGTAGCCGATATAGGGTTGGCGCGTGCCAGGCCGGATCGTGCTCTTCGGCGCCACGGGTTACACCGGGCGTCTGACCGCCCAGGCGTTGGTCGACCGGGGTGAGCGGCCCGTGCTCGCGGGCCGCGACGCCGGCGCCCTCGCCGAGCTGGGATCCGAGCTCGGCGGGCTGGAGACGGCGATCGCCGATGTCGGCGCCCCGATGACCGTCCGCGATCTGCTCGGCTCCGGTGACGTGATCCTGGCCACCGTCGGCCCGTTCGCGCGCTTCGGTGACCCCGCGGTCGAGGCAGCGATCGCCGCCGGCGCCTCGTACATCGACTCCACCGGCGAGCCGGCGTTCATCCGCCGCGTGTTCGAGCGCTTCGGCCCGCGCGCCGAGGCCGCCGGCGCCGGCCTTGTGACCGCCTTCGGCTACGACTGGGTCCCTGGCAACCTCGCCGGTGCGCTCGCGCTGCGCGAGGCCGGCGAGGCCGCGACCCGGGTCGACATCGGCTATTTCACGACCGGTGGCGGCCTTGGCGGGATGAGCGGCGGCACCCGGGCCTCGCTCGCGGGCGCGATCGTCGAGCCTGCGTTCGTGTGGCGAAACGGGATCCGTACCGAGCGCGGGGCGGCCCGCGTGCGCTCGTTCGAGGCCGCGGGCAAGCCGCGCACGGCGATCTCGGTCGGCTCCTCCGAGCACTTCACGCTGCCACGCATCCATCCGGGACTGGCGGAGGTCAACTCCTATCTCGGCTGGTTCGCCTCGGCGTCGCGCGCCATGCAGGGCTTCTCGCTCGCAAACGCCGGGATCACGCGCATTCCCGGGGTGAAGGCCGGGATCGGGGCCCTGACCCGGCGCTTCGTCCGCGGATCGACCGGCGGCCCCGACGCCGAGGCGCGCGCCGGGACCGGGTCGGCGATCGTCGCGATCGCCTTCGGGCCGGGAGGGCGGGAGCTGGCCTCGGTCGAGGTGCGCGGCGCCAACGCCTACGACTTCACCGGCCGCATGCTCGCCTGGGGCGCCGCCACCGCGGCGGCGAGCGGGCTGCGGGGTGCCGGGGCGCTCGGGCCGGTGGAAGCGTTCGGGCTCGACGAGCTCGAGGCCGGCTGCGGCGAGGCCGGGATCGAGCGCGTCTAGCCCGGCTGCCGCGCCGACGCCGGCCCCTCGGCGTCGTTCGCGCCTCGGCGGCCGCGATGATCGCCGCGCTCAGAGTCTCGTCGGCCTCCCGCTCGGCGCGATCCAAGAACGGCGCCATCACCGCCGTCAACCGCCCGGCGTTCGCCACGTGCGCAGTATCCTCCGCCGCCCGTCAAACTGGAACGGCAAGCGTTTTCGACAGAGCAGGAGCCATGGCCGTAGCGACCGCGACCTACCAGGAGAAGACCGACGAGCAGAAGGCGATCACCGAGATGGTGCGCGAGTTCGTCGACAACGAGATCATCCCCGCCGCCGAGGAGTTCGACCACGAGGACAAGTTCCCCGAGGCGATCGTCGAGCAGATGAAGGAGCTCGGGCTGTTCGGGGTGACGATCGCCGAAGAGCACGGGGGCATGGGCCTCGACCTGACCACCTACGCGATGATCGTCGAGGAGCTCTCGCGCGGCTGGATCTCGATCTCCGGGGTTGTCAACACCCACTTCATCGGCTCCTACCTGCTGATGAAGTTCGGCACTGACGAGCAGAAGGAGCACTTCCTGCCGAAGATGGCGACCGGCGAGATCCGGGCCGCCTTCTCGCTCTCCGAGCCCGAGGTCGGCTCCGACGTGCAGGGCATCAAGGCGACGGCCAGCCAGGGCGACGACGGCGCCTGGGAGCTCAACGGCCAGAAGATGTGGGTCACGAACGGGCTCGGCTCCGGTGTCGTCTTCGTGCTCATGAAGACCGACCCGAAGGCGGACCCGCCCTACACCGGGATGACCTGCTTCATCACCGAGAAGGAACCGTGGGCGGAGAAGAACGAGGGCGAGTTCGCGGGCCTCGAGATCCCGCCGAAGATCAAGAAGATGGGCTACAAGGGCGTCGAGTCCACCGAGCTCGTCTACAACGGGTACCGGTGCCCGCCCGAGCGCATCCTCGGCGGTCCCGACGGCGTCGGCCAGGGCTTCAAGCAGATGATGGACGCACTCGAGGTCGGCCGCGTCAACGTCGCCGCGCGCGGCGTCGGCATCGCGCAGCGCGCGCTCGAGCTGGCGCTTCGCTACTCCCAGGAGCGAAAGACTTTCGGCAAGCCGATCGCCCAGCACCAGGCGATCCAGTTCAAGCTCGCCGAGATGGCGACCAAGGTCGAGGCGGCCCGCCTGCTGACGATGAAGGCGGCGCGGATGAAGGACGCCGGCCAGCGCTCGGACCTCGAGGCCGGGATGGCGAAGCTGTTCGCCTCGGAGACCGGCAAGGAGGTCGTCGAGGAGGCGTTCCGGATCCATGGCGGCTACGGCTACTCCAAGGAATACGAGGTCGAGCGCCTCTATCGCGACGCGCCGCTGCTGTTGATCGGCGAGGGCACCTCCGAGATCCAGAAGATGGTGATCGGCAAGAAGGTCCTCGAGAGGAACAAGATCTGACCGTCGCTCTCGTCTCGGGCGCGAACCGCGGAATCGGCCGTGAGATCGCGGCCCGGCTCGTCGGCGACCACGGATTCACGGTCCTCGCCGGCGCCCGCGATCCGGCGATGGTGGAGGCCGCCGAGGGCACGGTCCCGATCGAGCTCGACGTCACCGACCCGGCGAGCGTCGCGGTGGCCGGCGCCCGGGTCGAGGCCGACCCCGGCCGGCTCGATGTCCTGGTCAACAACGCCGGCGTCTACGGTGATCCCGATCGGGCGGCCGAGTACGACCTCGGGCTCGCCCACGAGGTGCTCGAGGTGAACACGTTCGGCCCCTGGCGACTGATCCAGGCCTTCCTGCCGCTGCTTCGCGAGAGCCCCTCGCCGCGGATCGTCAACGTCTCCAGCGGCGCCGGCCAGCTGGCGGAGATGAGCGGGGGCTACGCCGCGTACCGGCTCTCGAAGGCGGCGCTCAACGCGCTGACGCGCACCCTCGCCGCCGACGAGGCGGGATCGGCGAGTCCGGGTCAACGCCGTCTGCCCGGGCTGGGTGCGCACCGGCATGGGCGGGCCGGGCGCGCCGCGCTCGGTCGCGGAGGGCGCAGACACCGCTGTCTGGCTGGCGACGCGGTCCGACGACGGGCCGACCGGCGGGTTCTTCCGCGACCGCAAACCGATTCCCTGGTAGAACAGTCCGAATGGCGGCGGGCACTTCGGAGCTGATCAGGCAGGCGGTCGACGGACTCCAGGCGGAGGTGCCGGCGCTGGCGAAGCTGAAGCTCGTCTTCGGACTCGAGCTGCGTGGGCGCGGCGACATCCAGCACTACCGGGTCGAGGTGCCGGGCCCGAAGATCTCGAAGGGGTTCGCCGACGACGAGCGCCTGCACGTCTCGGTGCCGCGCTCGCACTTCAACGAGCTCGCCGCCGACGGCAAGGCGACGCATTGGCACGAGGCCTTCGATCACGGCCACGTCAAGGTCGAGGGCGACCCGCGGATCCAGAGGCTGGTCGGCCAGGTGATCGAGCACGCCGAGGCGCGCCGGCGGCTGAAGAGGGCTCGCTGAGCGCTCGACCTCCGGTGGCGACCGAAGGCGACCAGATCGCGGCCGCGGTGAAACGCGTCCAGGCCCAGGTCCCCGCGCTGGCGAAGCTGAAGCTCGCCTTCGGGGTCGAGCTGACCTCGCGAGCGCTGACCGGCGAGGGGGACCCGGAGCGCTTCCACGTCGAGCTGCCGGGCCCGAAGGTGAGCGCGGGCGAGGGCGCCGACGAGCGGCTGTTGATCTCGGTGCCGGGGACGATGTTCAAGGTGCTCGCCGCCGACGGCGAGCTCGCCGACTGGCACGAGGCCTACCACTACCGCCACCTGCGGGTCGACGGCGACCCGCGGGTGAAGCGCCTGCTCGGCCAGGCGATCGAGCCGGCGCTCGAGGCGAGGACGCCGAAGCGGGCCGGCTGACGGCGGCGGACCCGGAACTCGCGCGCCTCGCGCGGCTGCGCTCGGCGTCTCAGCGGCTGCATCGACCGAAAGCGCTCGCCGATCCCGCCGAGGTGGCCCGGACGGCGGGCCCCGTTCAGGCGCAGGAGCCGCGCGCGGCCAAGCTCGCCTTCCGGGCGCGGTCGAGTGGCCTGACCGCGGCCGACGTCGATCGCGCCCGCACCGGGGAGCGCTCGCTGCTGCGGGCGTGGATGATGCGAAAGACCGTCCACCTGATCGCGAGCGAGGACGCCGGCTGGTTGCTGCCGCTGTTCTCCGAGCAGATCGTGCGCTGGTCGCGAAAACGGCTCGCGGACTTCGGCCTCGGTCGCGACCGCCAGGACCGGGCGCTCGCCCTGCTGCACCGGGCGGTCGCCGTGGACGGGCCGCTGACGCGCCCCGAGCTCGCCGAGCGCCTCGCGGCCGCCGGGTTCGAGACGGCGAGCGAGTTCAAGGCCCACCTGTGGCTGCTCGCCACCCTCGACGGCGAGCTCTGCCTCGGGCCGGACCGCGGCGGTCAGACCTGCCTCGTCCACACCCGCGACTGGATCGGGGAGCTCGAGCGCCGTCCTCGCGAGGAGTCGCTCGCCGAGCTTGCCCGCCGCTACCTGCGCGCCTACGGCCCCGCCGGCGAGCGTGATCTCGTCCGCTGGGCGGGGCTGCCGTTGCGCGACGGCCGGGTCGGCCTCGAGCGGATCGCTGCCGAGCTGGAGCAGATCGAGGTCGGGGGCGAGATCCTGCTCACCCTCGGGCGCCCGCCGCGGGCCGCCCCGGGGCCGGTGGTGCGGATGCTCGGCGCCTACGACAACTACAACCTCGGCTACACCAGCCGCGATTTCGCGGTCTCGCCGCGGTACGTGAAGCAGGTCGTCCCCGGCGGCGGCATCGTGCGCCCGGCGATCGTCGCGGACGGGCGCTTGATCGGCACCTGGCGCTCGAAGCGCGTCGGCAAGCGGCTCGCGGTGAGGATCGATCCGTTCACCGACCTCGACCCCGAAATCGAGGCGGCGATCCACACCGAGGCCGATGACATCCGCCGCTTCGAGGCCCTGGACGCCGTCAGCGTCGGCTGAGTCACCGCTGCGGTACCGCTACGATCCCGCGCCCGGAGGGGAGGTCCACAGCCTCGAGGAGAAGGGCCACGCGATGAGCGACGAAACGCACCAGCTTTCAACCGACCAGGCCGAGCGCGAGGCGTCCGGTGCGCACGCGTACGGTCGCTATCTGGAGGAGTTCGACGTCGGCGCCGTCTACAAGCACTGGCCGGCCAAGACCGTGACCGAGGCCGACGACCACCTCTTCTGCCTGATCACGATGAACCACCACCCGCTGCACCTGAACGACGTCTACGCGTCGAAGTCCCAGCAGGGCCAGAACGTGGTCGTCGGGCCGCTCGTCTACTCGCTCGCCCTGGGTATGTCGGTCTCGGACGTATCGGGCAAGGCGATCGCCAACCTGGCGACCGAGGAGCTCTCGCACCCGAACCCGGTCTTCCACGGCGACACCCTGTTCTGCGAGTCGGAGGTGCTCGACGTACGCCCCTCGCAGTCGAAGCCCGATCGCGGCGTGGTCAAGGTCCACACCCGGGTCTACAAGCAGGACAACACCCTGGTCGCCGAGTTCAAGCGCGCCGTGCTCGTGCCGCGCAGGCCCAACGGCGAGGCCCCAGCGCCCGAGGGCGACGTCGACTGACGCCACCGGTCGGCGCGGCACCGCGAACGTTGACCGGCGATAGGGTCGGGCTGGTCAACCGAGGAGGCGTACGTGCAGGCGACTACAACGGCCGAGACGAGGATCGGCGTCGGAGCGGATCCGATCGAGGGGATGGCATGGCTTCGTGAGTTCGGCGAGCGCTACCTCGCGGCGTGGAACTCGCTCGATCCGGATGCGGTGAGCTCCTGCGCCACCGAGAACGTCGTCTGGGTCGATCCGGCCCTCGACGAGCCGGCGATCGGCCGCGAGGCGGTGGCCGACTTCGTCCGTGCGTCGGCCGTCTCGTTCCCGAACCTCGAGTTCTCGGATCCGGGCGAGCCGGCGATCGCCGACGGCGGCCTCGCCGCCTACGTCCCGTGGCGGATGACCGGCACCAACACCGGGCCGATCGACCCGCCCGGGTTCGCCCCGACCGGCAGGTCGATCGCGATCACCGGCTTCGACATCTGGCAGTTTCACGACGGCCTGATCTGGCGCTATCAGGCGATCTACGACTTCTCCGAGGTGGTTCGCCAGCTCGGACTGATGCCGCCGCGCGGCGGGTTCGCCGAGCGGGCCATGGTCGGCGCTCAGCGGCTCCGGGCCCGGCTCCCGTTCTGAGCTGAGCAGAGCGCGGCCGGCGGCCGAGCCTAATTCGAGATCAGCTCGGCGACGGCCTCGAGCGCCGCGTCGAAGTCCGTGCCCGGCAGGCCGCCTACGCCCGGCGAGCCGACGCCGGCGTCCCAATAGCGGCGGACCGCGCCGGTGACGTCCCCCGCCCCGCCGATTCCGGCGAGCTCGGCGAGCATCCGGTCCGAGAAGCCGGCCTTCGCCCGCTCGACGTCGCCGGCCGCCATTGCGGCATCGAAGGCGGCGATCTCCTCCGCGAAGCCGGAGCCCTCGAGCATCGCCCGGTAGAAGGGCAGCGAGGCGTAGGGGACCAGGTTCTGGCGCAGCGCCGCGCGAGCGCTCTCCGGGTCGTCACTGAGCGCGACCGGGACCGCGGCGACCACGTCGAACTGCTCGAGCGAGCGCCCGGACGCCTCGAGGCCCTCGCGCAGGGCCGGGATCGCGGTCTCGCGGATGTAGGACGGACAGCAGAGCCAGAACATGACGCCGTCGGCGATCTCGCCCGCGAGCTTGATCATCTTCGGCGACAGCGCCGCGACGTAGATCGGCAGCTCGGCGCGCGCCTCGTAGCCCATGAACGCGAACTTGGTCGGGAAGTACTCGCTCTCGGGAGGCTCCTGACCCCGCAGGATCGCGCGCACCCCGGCGACGTACTCGCGCATCTGAGTGACCGGCTTGTCGATCCTCGCGCCGTGCCAGTTCTCTACCGTGACCCGATGCGAGACGCCGAGGCCGAGCACCATCCGGCCGCTCGAGTACTCGTCGATCGTCGCCACGGTCTGGGCCATCGTCGCCGGGGTCCGGGAGAAGATCGGAACGACGCCGGTGCCGAGCCTGATCCGCTCGGTGGCGGCGGCGTAGGCCATCAGCGTGGTCAGCGAGTCGCGGCCCGCGATATGGGTCGTATAGACCGCTTCGTAGCCGAGACGGTCGGCGAGCTTCACCCGCTCGAGCGTCCTCGCGAGCGAGCGGCCCGGGGAGATGAAGGCGCCGACGCCCACGGGCGCATCCTAATCGGGACCACTACAGCCGCGGCCGTGGTGGCCGGTGATGAGTGCGCGCGGGAGCTCGCGATCTCCTCCGAGCGCCGGCTAGTGAGCCTCGTCGGCGGCGTGGGCGGGAGGTCGTGACTCCTCTGCCAGCGAGGTGAGCTCGAGGGTCCCGCGCGAGGCATTCTCGAGCACCTCGGTCGCCTCCTCGGCCGAGCGCGCGTAGAGCTCGACCAGCAGGTGGACGATGATCCGCTCGTCGTCGTGCTTGTGAAAGCGGACGTGGGTGAAGAACTCACGCGTGCCCGGGTCGCCAAAGGCGGCGTAGGTGAGGCTGTCGGCCGCCTCCGGCCCCGAGCAGGTCTCGACATGGTCCTGGTCGACCGTCACGGTGCACGACGCCACCCACGGGGTGCCGGCGACCATTCGCTCCCAGCGGTCCTCCACCGGGACGACGTGGCCCTCCTCGATCGCGAGATGCGGCTGGTCATGCATGCAGTCCAGGCACTGGACGACGGCCTCCTGCACCTCCTCCACGCGCTCTGCCGTCTCGCCGGAGTCGGGGTCCACGCGGATGATCGCGTCGTAGTGGACCTGCGCTTCGAGGCGCGTCGACCAGCAGCGGTAGCAGCGCAGCCAGGCGCTCTGGTCGCCGTTCAGCTCGCTCATATGGCAATCAGGGTAGCGCCGGCCACTGAGCGCGGAGCCTCAGCCCGGATCGCCTGACCCGAACCTTGTCTCCCCCGGCAGCAGCGAATACATCAGCATGTCGCGACGCCGGCCGCCGACCTGCATGAACGAGCGCAGCAGGCCCTCGCGCGCGAACCCCACCGACTCGGCGACCCGGCGGGAGGCGGGGTTCTCCGGCTCGATCCAGAGCTCGATTCGCCGCACGTCGAGGCGCTCGAACGCGTACGCGCAGAGCAGGGTCAGTGCGCGCCGAGCGACGCCCCGCCCCCGCGCCGGGGCGGCCACCCAGTAGCCGGCCGAGCAGCGCCCGGTCTCGGGGCTGAGGTTGTGAAGCCCGACGGCGCCGAGGAGGCGATCGTCGTCGGGATCGACGATCAGGGCCGGGAGCTCGGCTCCGATGCGCAGCCCCGTGGTCGCCATCCGCTGCCAGTGCCGGGCCTCCGGCTCGCCGTAGGGGTCGGGCACGGTCGTGAAACGAGGGATCTCCGGATCCTGGACGGCCTCGACGATCGCCGGGATGTCGGCCTCGGTCATCAGCCGCAGGCGCACGACCTCGTCGCTGAGGCCCTCGACGGGAAATTCGATCGGTCGCATCGGGCGGCCGGCGACCGGTGCCGGGGCGCTACGCCGGCGTCGCGTCGCGCGACGCGTTGCGCTCGGCGACCAGGTCGACGATCTCGCCGATGATCCGGTTGACGTCGAAGTCCTTCGGTGTGTAGACCCCGGCGACGCCGCCCTCGCGGAGCTTGCGCGCGTCGGCCGCGGGGATGATCCCCCCGACGACCACCGGCGCGTCGACCTCGTGCTCGCGCAGCAGGCGAACCGTCTCGGGAATCAGCGCGAGATGAGATCCGGAGAGGATCGAGAGTCCGACCACATCGACGTCCTCCTGAACGGCGGAGGCCGCAATCTGCTCAGGGGTCAGCCTGATGCCCTGGTAGATCACCTCCATGCCGACATCGCGGGCCCTGACCGCGATTTGCTCGGCGCCGTTGGAGTGGCCGTCGAGACCCGGCTTGCCGACCAGGATCCGCGGCCGGTGTCCGATCCGCTCCGAGAGCTCGTCGACGCGCTCGCGAATCGACGCCAGCAGCTCGTCGTCGCCGTGGGCGGCGGCGCCCGAGACCCCGGTCGGGGCGCGGTAGTCGCCGAACACCTCGCGCAGGGTGCCCGCCCATTCGCCGGTCGTCGCCCCGGCCGTCGCGGCAGCGATCGTGGCCGGCATGATGTTGCGCGACTCGTCGGCGGCGGCCTCGGCCAGCTCGGCCAGGGCGCGCTCGACCGCCTCCGGGTCTCGCTCGGCCTTCCAGCGCTCGAGCGCCTCGCGACGCTCGCGCTCTACCTCGGGGTCGGGGGTGAGGATGCCGCCGTCGGCGCCGGCGGTGAGCGGTGAGTCCTCGGTCTCGGTGAAGCAGTTCTGGCCGATCACCTTGATCTCGCTGCGCTCGATCTTCTCGATCCGCTCGCGGTGGGACTCGACCAGGCGCGCCTTCATGTAGGCGACGGCCTCGACCGCGCCGCCCTGCTCGGCTACCGCGGCCATCTCATCGCGGGCGCCCCCGGTCAGCTCCTCGACGAGCCCCTCCATCACCTTCGAGCCCTCGAAGATGTCCGGGTAGGAGAGCAGGTCGGTCTCGAACGCGAGCACCTGCTGGATCCGCAGGCTCCACTGCTGGTCCCACGGTCGCGGCAGGCCGAGCGCCTCGTTCCAGGCGGGCAGCTGGATCGCTCGGGCGCGGGCGTTGCGGCCGAGGGTGACCGCGAGCGCCTCGAGCACGATCCGCTGGACGTTGTTCTCCGGCTGCGCCTCGGTCAGCCCGAGCGAGTTGACCTGGACGCCGTAGCGCATGCGCAGGAACTTCGGGTCGGTGACCCGGTAGCGGTCGCGACCGATCCGCTCCCACAGGGCCGACATCGCCCGCAGCTTCGCGTGCTCCTCGACGAACCGCACCCCGGCGTTGACGAAGAACGAGATCCGGCCGAAGACCTTGGGGAAATCCTCCTCGGCCACCTGGCCGCGCTTCTTGACCTCGTCGAGCACGGCGATCGCGGTCGACAGCGCGTAGGCGATCTCCTGCACCGGGGTCGCTCCCGCCTCCTGGAGGTGGTAGCTGCAGATGTTGGTGGGGTTCCAGCTCGGCATCTCGTCGACGGTGAAGGCGACGGTGTCGGCGATCAGCCGCATCGAGGGGCCGGGCGGGAACGCGTAGGTGCCGCGGGAGAGGTACTCCTTGATGATGTCGTTCTGGGTCGTCCCCTTGAGCGCGGAGAGCTCGACCCCGTTCTCCTCGGCGACCGTCGCGTAGAGCCCGAGCAGCCAGGCCGCCGTCGCGTTGATCGTCATCGAGGTGTTCATCTCCCCGAGCGGGATCCCGTCGAGCAGCGCGTGCATGTCCCCCTTGTGGGCGATCGAGACGCCGACCTTGCCGACCTCACCTCGGGCGAGCACGTGGTCTGGGTCGTAGCCCGTCTGGGTCGGGAGGTCGAAGGCCACCGAGAGGCCGGTCTGGCCCTTGGCGAGGTTGCGCCGGTAGAGCTCGTTCGAGCGGCTGGCGTCGGAATGGCCCGCGTAGGTGCGCATCACCCACGGGCCGTCGGCCTGGTCGAGGCGGTGATCGCTCATGCAGATGATTCTAAGCCGGTGCCCCCGGGGGACCGGCAGGTGCACCTCAGGCGGCGCAGCCGCCGCAGTGTCGTGGTCCCGAACACCTCGTGGGCGTGGCCGGGTAGCTTGCAGGACGTGGTTCACACCTTCGACGTCCACCACCTCGGGCGCGACCGGGTGATCGCGGCGCACATGGTCCGCGATCTGATCATCGATCCCGGCCCGACCTCGTCGCTCGACAACTGGATCGGCGAGCTCGCCGGCGAGCCGCGGGCGTTGCTGCTCACCCACGTCCACCTCGACCATGCAGGGGCCGCGGGCGCGCTCGTCCGCCGCTTTCCCGACCTGCTCGTCTACGTCAGTGAGCTCGGCGCGCCGCATCTGATCGACCCCTCGAAGCTGGTGCGCAGCGCCGGGCGCCTCTACGGCGAGCAGAACATGGACCGCCTCTGGGGCGAGGTGGTCCCGGTCCCGGAGCGCAACGTCGTCGCCCTGGCCGGCGGCGAGGAGGTCCAGGGTTTTCGCGTCGAGCACGTCCCCGGTCACGCCAGCCACCACCTCTGCTGGCTCGACCTGATCCACGGCGACGCCTACGTCGGCGACATGGCCGGCGTGCGGATTCCACCCGGTCACTTCACGATCGTCCCGACCCCGCCCCCCGAGATCGACGTCGAGGCATGGCTCGACTCGATCGACCGCATCGAGGCGCTCGCCCCCGAGCGCCTGCGGCTGACGCATTTCGGCGTCGCCGGCGACGTCGGCGCACAGCTCCAGCGGGCTCGCGAGATGCTGGGCCGGGAGGCCGAGCTGGCGCGGGGCGGCGACCGCGACGCTTTCTTGAGCGCGCTCGAGGCCGAGATCGACGCGGGCGCCGATCCGAGCGCCTCGGCGAGCCTGCGACAGGCGATCCCCGCCGATCAGGCATGGGAGGGCCTGGAGCGCTACTGGCGAAAGCGCGCCGAGCGGCAGGCGGGGGCGGCGCGCTCGGGATGAAATTCCGCGCCCGCTCCCTTTCACCCTCCCGGGTGTTCAGGGTTGCTCAGCGGCTACGCTCCCGGCGAGCCGTGAGCGACTGAATGAGAAGGTTCGCACCGACAAGAGCCGCGGGCGCGGGCGCGGTGGCGCTCGTGCTCGCCGTCGGACTGACGACGGCGTTCGCCGACGTGACCGTCTACACCAACGACTTCTCCAGCCGTGCCGAGTTCGGCGAGATCGCGCGCTCCGGCGGCGGCAAGCGCTGCGACCGCAAGTACCGAAAGAAGAGCAAGGTGATGCTCGCGTCGATCAAGCGCAGCCCGACCACCTGCTCGTTCCGGCCCCCGGTGCAGGGTGACGACGAGCTGCCCAACTACACGGTCGCGGTCCAGGGCAAGGTCCTCTCCAAGACCCCGAAGTCGCTGCGCGGTGGGACCTTCATCGAGATCTCGGTGCGCGCCGGCGGTGGCGACACCGGCTACAAGCTGCGGGTGTTCCCGCAGAAGAAGCGCTACGAGCTGCTGCGCGAGCCGGGCGGCGGCGGCTTTCCGTCGCGCGGCAAGAGCGACGCGATCAAGAAGATCAACGAGCGCAACGCGCTACGGGTGGTCGCCCGAGGCGCGGAGATCACCGCCTTCGCGAACGGCAAGGAGCTGACCAGCGTCACCGACGCCAACCCCGGCCAGGTAGAGGGCCGCAAGATCCGCTTCGCGATCGGCAGTCAGAAGGACTCGAGCAAGGACGTGGTCGGCACCTTCAAGCGCGTTGCGGTCGGGGTACCCGATCCCCGGTGACCGGGGCGAGGGGGCCGCGCTGACGACCGAGACGATCGAGCGCCCGCGAGTCGGAGGGCCGGGCACCGGCCTCGGTGGCCACTGGCGTGTGATCGTCCTCAACGACGATCACAACACGTTCGATCACGTCGCCGGCAGCCTCGCGGCGGTGATCCCGGGCGTCTCGATCGAGCAGGGATACCGGTTCGCCGAGCGCATTCACTCGAGCGGTCGGGCGATCGTCTGGTCTGGCCCTCGCGAGCCGGCGGAGCTGTACTGGGAGCAGCTCGAGGACGCCGGGTTGACGATGGCGCCGCTCGAGCAGCAGTGATGCTCGCGTCAGCCCCAGCGCGGGAGGCTGATGATCTGGCCGGGCGGGGAGCCGCCGACCGCCGGCCGGCCGCGGCGGACGCCGCCCAGCACGCCGCGCGTTCGCCGCGAGCCCGCGCGCCGGCCGCGTAGCTGCGCGGCGCGCAGCTTCAGCATCGCGCGGTGCTCGTCGGTGCGGCTGAAGGGATCGGCGAGCGTCTTGCCGGTGGTGACCTCGATCGCAGCCAGCACGGCTCCCTCGACCTGGAGGCCCAGGACCTGACCGGTCAGCGGCTCGCGCGAATCGAGCTCGGCGAGGCGGACGAGCGCACGCCGGTCCGCGTCGGAGGAGCCCATGGTACGGATCGTGATCTGGCTCTCGCTGGCGCTCATCTGCTCACCTCGCTCGTCTCGTGGGGGTACGCCGGGGAAACGCTCGGCGTCGCTGTTTCGTGAGTCCAGAATCCCGCGTTCAGAGCATTAGCGCAACATGAAAGCCTATTCAGTGTGATAAGGTCACCTTATGCTGGATGTGAAGCGACTGAGGATCCTCCGGGAGGTCGCGCTGCAGGGCTCGTTCTCTGCCGCGGCCGACTCGCTCTACCTCTCCCAGTCGGCCGTCAGCCAGCAGATCGCGACGCTCGAGCGCGAGGTGGGGATGACGCTGCTCGACCGCACGCGCCAGGGCCCGAAGCTGACCGACGCCGGGGCCGTCCTCGTCTCGCACGCCGACGCCGCGATCGCTCGCCTCGACGAGGCCGAGCGCGAGCTGGCCGCGATCGCCGGGCTCGAGGGTGGCGAGCTTCGGCTCGCGAGCTTCCCGAGCGCGAGCGCCACCGTGCTCACCGGGGCGATCTCCGTGTTCCACGGCCGCCACCCCGCGGTCCGCCTGAGCGTGATCGACGCCGAGCCCGAGGAGTCGCTGCCGCGGCTCCGAGGCGGCGAGCTCGACCTGGCGCTGAGCTTCGACTACCCGTCGGTGCCGCAGGCCGAGGAGCGCGACCTGGAGCACACCCGGGTGCTCACCGAGTCGATGTACCTGGCATTGCCGAAAGACCACGAGCTCGCCTCGCGGTCGGTGGTGCCGATGGACGAGCTCGCCGACCTCGAGTGGCTGTGCGGATCGCGCCCGAGCACCTGCGGCGCGGTCGTGATCGGCGCCTGCCGAAACGCCGGGTTCGAGCCGCGGATCGGGTTCGAGACCGACGACTATCACGTCATGCAGGGCTTCATCGCGGCCGGCCTCGGAGTCACCCTGCTGCCCGATCTGGCGCTCCAGACGCTGCGCAAGGACCTCGTCGTCCGGCCCACCGACCCGCCGGCGCCGACCCGCCGGATCTGGGCGACGACGCGAGCCGAGGGGGCCCGCTCCCCGGCGACGGACGAGATGATCGCGATCCTCGGTGAGGTCGGCGCCGCGATCGAGCGGCGCAGCAGCGAGCTGCGGGTCGCGGCCTGAGCGCGGCCTACGCGTGGCCGTTCGACGCCTGCACGGCGGCGTCGGCCACCCCCGCGTGCCAGTGCGCCTCGACCGGCTTGTGGAAGTAGGAGAACGCGTCCTCGCGCAGTGCCGAGATCTCGTCGGAGAACCACCATCGCTCGTGGTCGGCGCGGCTCTCCCAGCTCGTCACCTGGCGGATGTGCAACGGGTCGTCCTCGTCACGGGTGAGGAAGGCGGTGCGGGCTCCGTAGGCGAGGGCGCGGTCGAGCGCGGGGCGCCAGATGTCGAGGAAACGGTCGCGGCGCCCGGGGTTCAGGTGCCATTCGATGTAGTGGATCTCCATCGCGCTGCAGACTATTCCGTCGGGCGCGGGGGCGAACGCTGAGCTAGGCGCCGACCTCGGCCCAGATCGCGCCCTCGCCGTCCTCGTGCTTGCCCTCCTGCTCGGAGGTGGCGCCGACCATGATCGTGATCTTGCCCGCGTGCTTGTTCTCGTGCAGGAGCTGATGGGCCCCGGGAACGCCGTCGAAGCCCATCGCCTTCCAGAGCACCGGGCGGATCTTGCCCTCGGCCATCAGCTCGTTGGCGCGCGTGCACTCGTAGGCGTTGGCGAAGTGCGAGCCGATGATCTCCTTTTGGCGCATCCACAGGTAGCGGACATCGAAATCGAGGTTGTAGCCGGAGGTGGCACCGCAGATCACGACCTTGCCGAATGGCTTGACGACGAACACCGAGGTCGGGAAGGTCGCCTGGCCGACGTGCTCGAAGACGATGTCGGGGGCGTCGCCGAGGATCTCCTTGACCCGCTTGGCGAAGCCGCGCGATGCCTTGAAGCGCTCCTTCTCGGCCGCTCGGTCGGCGGCCGGGTGGTTGGCGTCGGTGCGCATCATCTCGCCGAACTCGCGCCGGTTGATGTAGTCGACGGCGCCGAGCCGCTTGACGAGCTCGCCCTTCTCCTCCGAGGAGACGACGCCGACCGCGTTCGCCCCGGCGGCCTTGCAGAGCTGGGTCGCGAACACGCCGAGGCCGCCCGCCGCGCCCCAGATCAGCACCTTGGCGCCGGGCTGCAGATGACAGCGGTCGATCAGCATCCGGTAGGCGGTGAAGTAGGTCAGCCCGTAGGCCGAGGACTCGACCCAGGAGAGGTTGCGCGGCTTGGAGAGCAACTGCTGGGCCTGGACCTTGGTGAACTGCGCGAACGAGCCCCATGTGGTCTCGTAGCCCCAGATCATCTGGCTCGGCGCGGCGAGCGGATCGTGGCCATGGACCTCGACGTCCTCGTAGGAGGCCTGGTTGCAGTGGATCACGACCTCATCGCCGGGCTTCCACTTGGTCACTCCCTCGCCGACCTTCCAGACGATCCCCGAGGCGTCGGAGCCGCCGATGTGGTGGCCCGTCTCGGGGTGATCGCCGTAGGTGAAGACCGAGACCGGCGTGCCGAGGGCGGCCCAGACGTTGTTGAAGTTCACCCCGGCGGCCATCACCCGGACGATGACCTCGAAGGCGCCGGGCTCCGGCACCTCGATCTGCTCGAGCTCGAAGGCCTGCATAGGCTCGCCCTCGCGCTCCTGGCGAATCACCCACGCCGCCATCGTCTCGGGCAGCGTGCCCGGCTCGACGTCGAGCTTCGAGACTTCCGAAACGTCTACGGCCACTGTTCTCCCTCGGTCGATTACAGGCAGCGCGGGATGCTACCGGCGGGTTTGAGCATACGATCCGCTCGTGCCGCGGAGTACCGCCCCTCGTCGCCGCGCGATCCCTGCCTGATGGGCCCGATCGAAATCCACGAGCTCACCGACGGGGGCCAGAGCGCCGAGCAGGTGGCGGAGCTGGTCGCCGGGTTTCTGCGCCCGGCCGAGCGCACGCTCGAGCTGGCGCTCTACGACATCAGGCTCCCGGGGCCGGCGGGCGACCTCGTCGCCGCCGAGCTGCGCGCGGCGGCCGAGCGTGGGGTCGCGGTGCGGTTGCTCTACAACGTCGACAGCGAGCGCCCGCCGGCCCTCCACCCGCCGCCCGGGACGCGCCCCGAGCTGCTCGCCGAGCTGCCGGTCGACGCGCGGCCCGTGCCCGGCGTGCCCGACCTCATGCACCACAAGTACGCCGTCCGCGACCGCGACGCCGTGTGGACGGGGTCGGCGAACTGGACGACCGACTCGTGGACCAGGCAGGAGAACGTCGTCGTCGCGGTCGAGTCGCCGGCGCTCGCGCGCGCCTACGGCGCCAACTTCGACGAGCTCTGGCGCAGGCGCGACGTCGAGCGCAGCGGGCGGATCGGTCCGCTGCGCGTCGAGCTCGGGGCCGAGGCGACGGCGCGGGCGTGGTTCACGCCCGGGCACGGCGCCGACCTCTCGCAGGCGATCGCCTCCGCGATCGGGGCCGCCCGGCGGCGGGTGAGGATCGCCTCGCCGGTGATCAGCTCGGCGCCGGTGCTCGCCACCCTGGCCGAGGTCGGCGCGGACCGGCGAGTCGACATCGCCGGGGTGGTCGACGAGCCGCAGACCGACGAGGTCTTCGGCCAGTGGGCGACGAACGGCACCTCTGCCTGGAAGATCCCGCTGCTCGCGCGGGTGCTCACCGAGCTGCCGTTCTCGGGCAAGGCATCGACCCCGTGGGCGCCCGGAACCGTCCACGACTTCATGCACGCCAAGGTCACCGTCGCCGACGACACCGCCTTCGTCGGCTCGTTCAACCTGTCGCGATCCGGCGAGGCGAACGCCGAGAACGTGCTCGAGGTCCATGACGCGGCGCTCGCCGAGCGACTCGGGCGGTTCATCGACGCGGTCCGCGCCCGTTACCCGGCGACGTCGGTGCCCGAGCGGGCGATGGCGACGATCTCTTCGGGGTCGGTGGCGACCTTCGCCAGCTCGAAGTCGGCGAGCGAGATTCGTCCCGGCTCGAGCATCTCGGACCGCATCCAGGACAAGAGCCCCGACCAGTAGCCGTCGCCCACCAGGACGACCGGATGGCGGACGGCCTCGCCCGTCTGCGTCAGCGTCAGCAGCTCGAAGGTCTCGTCGAGGGTGCCGAAGCCGCCCGGGAAGATCACGAACGACTGGGAGTAGCGGACGAACATCAGCTTGCGGGTGAAGAAGTAGTCGAACGTGAGGCCGACATCGACGTACGGGTTCATGCGTTGCTCGCGCGGCAGCAGGATGTTGAGCCCGACCGAGATCGCGCCGACGTCGCGCGCGCCGCGATTGGCCGCCTCCATCGTCCCGGGCCCGCCGCCGGTGACGATCGCCAGCCCAGCCTCGCCGAGCGCCCGCGCAATCGCGCGGGCGCGCTCGTACTCGCCGCTGCCGACGCGGGTCCGGGCCGAGCCGAACACGCACACCGCCGGGCCGATCCCGGCGAGGGTCTCGAAGCCGGCGCGCAGCTCGCGCTCGATCAACTCGAGACGCTCGGCGTCCGTGCGCGTCGAGAGCACGTCGCGCTGCTCCGCGCAGATGATCTCCTCTCCAAGGGTGCTCGGGGGTCGCGGCTGTGGTGTCGGTTTGGTCGTCATGGGGTCAGATTCTCGTCCGATTGCCCGACTACCTTCGTGAGTCCGATGAAGGCTTCCGAGCGACAGCAGCTTCCCCTCGATGCCGCCTCCGGCGACGGGGTCGTGCGCGCGCTCGACGACCGCCTGGTGATCGAGTCGCTGACGGTCGCCGACGAGCGCGCCGCCCACCTCGTGCGCGAGCGCCAGCAGCTCGGCACGCCGGCCACCGACACGGTCCGCAAGGCGATCGAGATCGGGGCCCGCGTCCTCGACAGCGAGGAGACCGCGGCCAACGTGGACTACGTCCGCCGCGAGCTCGAGTCGGGGCTCGGCCAGCTCGATCGCAAGCTCGGCGGGACGCTCGAGGAGGCGGCGGCGGAGCTCGCGGAGCGGATCGCGGCGACCTTCGGCGCCGAGCGAAACGACTCCGTGCAGGCCCAGATCAAGGAGATCGTCGCCGTTGAGGCACGCCAGCAGCGTGAGGCGCTGCTCAGCGCCCTGACCGCCGAGGACGGGTCGAACCCGCTGGTCGCGATCCAGGCCCGGCTCGGCAAGGCGATGCTCGAGGCGGAGGAGCGCCACCGCGCCGAGGTCCAGCGGCTGCGTGAGTCGCACGCCGGCGAGGCGCGGGCGATGCACGGGCAGGTGGGTGAGCTGCGCAAGGAGCTCGCGCGGTTGATCGAGCGCGAGCAGGGCGACGAGCGCGTCGCCGAGGCCGAGGCCGCCGGGACCCGCAAGGGGTTCACCTTCGAGGAGCGCGTGCACGAGGCGCTCGAGTCGATCGCCGGCGCCCGTGGCGACCTGTCGACCCACACCGGAGGCGAGCTCGCCGAGGGCGGCGGCAAGAAGGGCGACACGATGATCGAGATCGGAGCCTGCGAGGGCGTCGCCCAGGGACGGATCGTGTTCGAGGCCAAGGACAAGCAGCTGACCAAGAACCGAGCGTGGGCGGAACTGAACGCCGCGATGGAGGCGCGCGCCGCGTCGTTCGCGGTGCTCGTCGTCGCCGGCGATGAAAACGTCCCGGCCGGCCGCGAGACGCTTCACGAGTACGAGGGCAACAAGCTGATCGTCGCCGTCGATCGCGAGGAGCCGAGCGGGCTGGCGCTGGGCGTCGCCTACCGGCTCGCCGCGGCGCGGGTGGCGATGGCGCGCGACCGCGATCTGACCGTCGACGCGCCCGCCGTCCGCGACGCCGCCCAGGAGGCGGTCACCGCGCTCAAGCAGGCGCAGGCGATCCGCTCGGCGCTGACCGGCATCAAGACCCAGTCCGATCGCGCGCGCGACGGCCTCAACGCGATGGTCGCCGCGGCCGAGGCGAAGCTCCAACAGATCGACTCGCTGGTCGCCGAGGCCGAGGAGGCCGTGGAAGCCGACGACGAGACGTAGGCGGTGCCCCCGGAGCCGCGCCGGGGGCTAGGGGAGCAGGAGCGCGTTCTGCGAGCTGGAGCGCTCGGGGCCGACCTTGAGCTTCGTCTGCCGCCCCTCACCGCCGTTGGAGACCGCGTACCTGCCCTGCTCGAGCTGCATCGTCAGGGCGCCGGTCCCGTGCGGCACGATCTCACCCGTCGACGCATCGTTCGGGCCCTCGAGCACGAGGCGCGCGGGATCGGCGGTCTGGTTGGAGATCGTGATCGTCGCCTGGCCGGCGCCGATCTGGTCGGCCGAGCTGGGGCTGATCGAGACACCGTCGTCCCCGATGCGCGCGCCGATCTCGATCGGCGCCGGCGGGCGAGGCTCGTTCTTGAAGTCCTCCTCGCCGCAGGCCGCGATCGCGACCGCGGTGAGCGCCGCGCTCAGCGCAACGATGAGCCTCCTCGCGCCCATGCTGGAGGCAACCCTAGCCGAAGCGTCGGCCCGCCGGCGCCGGTCGCCCCGCGCTCGAGCGGCGTTCAGAACGGCAGCTCGACGACCTTGCCGCCGATCCCGTCGCCGATCTCGACGCTCGCTCCGGGCTCCGCCTCGCGACGCAGGATCGCGAGCGCGATCGGGCCGCGGGCGGGGGAGAGGACGGCGGTCCCGATCGTGCCCAGCTCACGCTCGCCGAGCCGGACCGAGGCGCCGTCGGGGGCGGGTCCGTCGAGCACGAGCCCTCGTAGGTGACGATTGGGCTTGCCCTTGTAGTGCAGGCGGGCGACCGTCTCCTGGCCGATATAGCAGCCCTTGGTGAAGCTGACGGCGCGCTCGGTGATGTCCGCCTCCTGGGGGATCGTCGCCGTCGTCATCTCGCGCCCGAAGCGCGGCCGGCCCGCCTCGACGCGAACGATCTCCGCGGCCGGCTCGGCGACCGGCTCGGCGCCGGCGGCGACGAGCGCGCTCTGCACCTCGGCCAGCCGGTCGCGAGCGACGACGAGGTCGACGCCCTCGGCGGTGGCGACCGCGAGGCAGGGCACACCACCGACCTCGGCTTCCCGGTTCGAGTGCTCGGGCCCCGCCGGCCCGGCGAGCGCGACCTCCGCCGCACCCGGACCGATCACGGAGACGATCGCCCGCTCGGGCGAGGCGTCGGCGACCTCCGCGTCGCGGCCGATCTTGTACATCGACAGGTGGCGCAGGACCGCGTCGCCCGCAACCGCCTCTGTGTCGATCAAGAAGCCCTCGCCGGTGCGCAGCACGCGCATGTCCGCCGCCATGTGGCCCTTGCGGTCGAGCAGCGCCGCGTAACACCCCTCGCCCGCCTCGAGCGCCTCGACGTCGTTGGTGAGCTGGCCCTGAAGGAAGTCGGCGGCCTCGGAGCCCGAGATCTCGAGCACCCGGCGCTCGGGACGGCCGAGCACGCCCGCTCGCTCCCTGAGGACGCGGTATTGGGCGTCGAGCTCGACTCCGGTGGCGGACATCGAAGCCGATTCTAGGCGCCGGGGTTGCATCACGATTTCGAGTTGTCTAAATTCTCGCTTCGATATGGCACACACGAGGACCGCAAGCAAGGTGGCGCCGCTGCGCTCGGCGGGCGGAGCGTCGACCGAGGCGATCGAGGACTACGTGAAGGCGATCTTCGGGCTCGAGCAGCGTGCCTCGGGGCCGGTGACCACGTCGGTGCTCGCCGAGCGCCTGGATGTCGCGCCCTCAACCGTGACCGCGATGGCCAAGCGGCTCGACGAGCTCGGGCTCGTCTCCTACACGCCGTACCAGGGAGTGAACCTGACCGAGACCGGCCGCCGCGTCGCGCTCGAGGTCGTTCGCCACCACCGCCTGCTCGAGGCCTTCCTGGCGACCAGCCTCGACATGCCCTGGGACCGGGTGCACGACGAGGCCGAGGTCCTCGAGCACTACATCTCCGAGGACCTCGAGCGGCGGATCGCAGCGAAGCTGGGCGACCCCGACCCGCGATCCACACGGCGATCCGATCCCGAGCGCCGAGCTCGTCCTCGACACCGATCGCACCGTGAGGCTGGTGGACCTCGGGCCCGGCGAGGCGGCGAGCTTCGAGCGCGTCTCCGACAGCGATCCCGAGATGCTGCGCTTCCTCGACGAGCGCGGGATCCATCCCGGATGCGAGCTCCGCCTCCGCCGGCGCGATCCGTTCGAGGGTCCGTTGTTCGTCGAGGTCGACGGCAGCGACCACGTGCTCGGCCACACGCTCGCGGCGGCGATGTGGGTCACGCCCGCGGAGGGTTCGCGATGAACCGGGCCCTCGACGAGGCGATCGCCACTCCGCCGCCCGCACCGCCGGAGGAGCTCGATCTCGACGACGTCGAGGCCGTACTTCCCGGCGAGGCGGCGGTCGCTCGCGCGGCCAGGCGGTCGCTCGACGGGCACGCTCGCGGCGCGGCGCGCGTCTGGCCCTTCCTCGGGCCGGCGTTCATCGCCGCCGTCGCCTACATCGATCCCGGCAACTTCGCCACCAACATCAGCGCCGGAGCGCAGTTCGGCTATCTGCTGCTCTGGGTCGTGGTCTCGGCGAATCTGATCGCGATGCTGATCCAGACCCAGTCGGCGAAGCTCGGGATCGCGACCGGCAAGAACCTGCCCGAGCTCTGCCGCGAGACGTTCTCCCGCCGGACCTCGATCGGGCTCTGGCTGCAGGCCGAGGTGGTCGCGATGTCCACCGACGTCGCCGAGGTGGTCGGCGCGGCGCTCGGCCTGAACCTGCTGTTCGGCATTCCGCTGTTCCCGGCGGCGCTGATCGCGGGCGCCGGCGCGTTCGCGATCCTCGGGCTCCAGCAGATGGGCTTTCGGCGCCTCGAGGCCGGGATCGCGGCGCTCGCCGGGGTGGTGCTGCTCTCGTTCGCGTTCGAGATCTTCTGGGCGAAGCCGGACGCCGGCGACGTCGCATCGCACCTGTTCGTGCCGGGATTCTCCGGGACGGAGAGCATCCTGTTGACCACCGGGATCATCGGCGCCACGGTGATGCCGCACGTCGTCTACCTGCACTCGGCGCTGACCCAGCGACGGATCGTTGGCCGCAACGAGGACGAGCGCCGCCGCATCCTGCGGTTCGAGAAGATCGACGTCGTGATCGCGATGGCGATCGCCGGGGCGGTGAATCTCTCGATGATCATCATGGCCGCGGCGCTGTTCAACGTTGGCGGGCTGACCGGGATCGACAGCATCGAGGGTGCCTTCGAGGGCCTGGAGACGACCGTCTCCGGCAACGCCGCGACCGTGTTCGGGATCGCCCTGCTGGCCTCGGGCTTCGCCTCCTCCTCGGTCGGGACGATGTCCGGCCAGGTCGTGATGCAGGGGTTCATTCAGCGTCACATTCCGATCTTCGTGCGCCGGGCGATCACGCTCGCACCGGCGCTGATCGTGCTCGCGATCGGGGTCGCGCCCACCGACGCGCTCGTGATCAGCCAGGTCGTGCTCTCGTTCGGGATCCCGTTCGCGCTCGTGCCGCTGCTGGTGATCGCGCGCAAGCCCGAGGTGATGGGATCGCTGGCGAACCCCGGCTGGCTCTCGGTGATCGCCGGCATCCTCGCCGGGCTGATCATCGCGCTCAACCTGTTCCTGCTCCAGCAGGTGTTCTTCGGCTGAGCGTCCCGGCGGTAGGCTGGGGGCGTGGCCCTCGCCGACGACTTCCAGCAGGTCCTCGACTCGCTGCCCGACGACTGGACCGACATCGTCTGCGACCTGCGGATCTCCGACGAGGACCAGTACGTCGACGCCGCGGTGCTCCTGACGCAGATCAATGCGCAGCCCTACTCGGAGGCCGAATGGCACTTCCGCATCAACGTCGCCCACGCGTTCGGCAAGGCGGCGGCGGCGGAGACCGTCAAGGGGACGCTCGCGCTCCTCGATCAGGAGCGCATCGCGGGCGAGCTGATCGTCCGCGACGTTCAAGAGGCGCGGGCGGAGGTCGTGCAGATGTGGGGTCGGCCGGAGTCGGTGCGCCGCGAGTTCCGCGCTCGCCGATCGCTCTGAGAGACGCTCAGTCGCCGGCAAACGCGGCGTCGAGGTCAACCGCCTCGGAGACGATCCCGTGCACCCGGTCCCAGGCGGCCCAGCGCCGCAGCGCCGAACGGTCGAACGGCCCCGCGGAGGCGAAGGCGCCGGAGCGCTCGAGCGCCGCGAGCTGGGCGCGCTGCTCGGCGGGGTCGAGCCCCGGGACGGCGGCGAGCAGGTCGTCGAGCGCCTGCTGCGGCTCGTTGGCGGTCTCGGCGGTCGCTCGCTCGGTGGCGGCGACGACCGCGTCGACGAGCTCCGGGTCGTCGGCCAGGGTCCGCTGCGAGGTTGCGAGCACGAGCTCGGGGTAGGGGGGCGCCCCGTAGTCGTCGACCCGGAACTCACGGGTGGGGATGCCGAGCCGGCGCAGGGCGACTCCCTCCGCGTTCCAGAATGCGGTCGCCGCGTCAAGGCGCCCGGCGGAGAGCGCGGAGATCGCCTCGAAGCCGATCGTCACCCGGTCGACCGAGCTCGGGTCGGTGCCCCCTGTCTCGAGCACCGAATCGAGCACGGCGTCGTCGGAGGGCAGCCCGGTGACGCCCACCGTGCGTCCCTCGAGGTCGGCGGGGGTGCGCACCACCTCGCGATCGGCCGCGATCACCGCGGCGAGCGGCCGGCCGACGATCGCCGCGACGCCGACCACCTCGACACCCCGCTCGCGGGCGAGCGCGAGGTCGTGGATGTCGAGGACCGCGAACTCGGCGCGGCCGGTGGCGAGCAGCTTCGCCGAGTCGGTGCTCGCCGAGGGCTCGCGGACGGTCAGCTCGACGCCCCGATCGGCGTAATAGTCGCGCCCGAGGGCTCGGTAGATCCCGGCGTGAACCGCGTTCGGCTGGAAATCCAGCACCAGGGTCGCCTCGTTGAAGGCGCCCGGTTCAGCACCGCCACCGCCGCAGCCCACGAGCAGGGCCGAGGCGATCGCGGCCGCCAGCGGCGCGGCGACCCATCGCATCACCGGCGAGCCTAGATGATCCGTGCGGCGCCGATAGCCTTGCGCGGATGTCCGAGCTGCTCACCGACGAGCACCCACTCACGCACGAGCTCCTCGCCTACGTCGAGATCCCGAAGGGGAGCCGCAACAAGTACGAGTACGACGAGGGCATCGGCCGCGTCGTGCTCGACCGGTTCCTCTCCTCGTCGATGGTCTACCCGACCGACTACGGCTTCCTCATGGGTCATCGCGGCCGGGACGGGGACCCGCTCGACGCGATGATCTGCGTCTCGGAGCCGACATTTCCGGGCTGCGTGATCCCGGTGAAGCCGATCGCCCTGTTCGTGATGCAGGACGAGAAGGGGGAGGACGACAAGGTCGCCTGCGTCCCCACGCACGACCCCGGCTGGAACACCGCCGAGACGCTCGCCGACATCCCGGAGGCGATGCAGCGCGAGATCACGCACTTCTTCTCCGTCTACAAGCAGCTCGAGGGCAAGGAGGTTCGGGTCGAGGGCTGGCGATCGCTGGAGGAGGCGCTGGAGGTGATCGCCGACGGGCGCCGGCTGCAGATGGAGCACGAAACGCCGCGTCGCGGCTGAGACGAGCACGGCGCGGGACGCCGTGGCCGAGCGTCGGCACCTATAGACTGCCGCGCGCACCCGAGCGAGGAGGAATTTTCAAGTGCAGGATCGAGGTCTGGCGGCCTACATCGCGGAGTTGATCGGAACGCTGTTCTTGGTTTTCGTGATCGGAACGGTCGTGACGCTGTTCGTCTCCACCAGCGCGAACTCGGCGACCGGCTCCGACTTCGCGGTCGTCGGCCTCGTCCACGCCTTCGCGCTCTTCCTTCTGATAATCGCCTTCGGGCAGGTCAGCGGCGGGCACTTCAACCCGGCGATCACGGTGGCGGCGGCCGCGATGCGCCGCATCGACCCGGTCGACGCGGTCGTCTACATCCTCGCTCAGCTCTCCGGCGCCGTGCTCGGCGCCCTGCTCGTCAAGGGACTGCTTCTGGACGAGGGCCGCGCGAGCCACTACGGCGCGGCGACAATCAGCCCGCTGCTCGCGAGCCCGTTCGCCGGCGCCGTCGTCGAGTGCCTCGGCACGTTCCTGCTCGTGCTCGCGGTTTGCGCGGTGGCGATGAACCCGCGCGCCCGCCAGGAGTGGGCGCCGTACGCGATCGGCACCACGCTCGGGTTCGCGGTGATGATCTTCGGCCCGCTCACCGGCGGCTCGTTCAACCCGGCGCGTTGGTTCGGCCCGGCCCTGATCGGCGACGAGTTCAACGGCTTCGACGGGATCTGGCCGTACGTGATCGGGCCGCTCGTCGGCGCTCTGCTCGCGTTCGCCGTCTACCGCTTCGTGATCGCGGGACCGCAGTACGCCGAGGGCGCCGAGCCGCCTACCTCGGACGTGCGCGGCGTCGGCCAGGCGATCAAGGACGCCGAGGTTCGCTCGCGCAACCAGTGAGCAGGCGCGGCCGGGGACCCCGGTCGCGCTCGCGAGGCCGCGGCTCGCCGCGTTGCTAGCTTGACGGTGATGCGGCGCGTCACGTTCTCGCGGAACTACACGCTGTCGCTGTCGCGCACCTGCCGGTGTTACTGCAAGTACTGCGCGTTCGCCACGCACCGCCCGCATCTGTACTCGCCGGAGGAGGTCGAGCAGCGACTCGAGGAGGCCGTGCGACGTAACGCCAAGGAGCTCTTGGTGCTCACCGGAGAGGCGCCCGAGGTCAACGCGCAGGTCGCCGAGCGGCTCCGCTCCTACGGCCATCGCGACTTCGTCTCCTACGTGGTCTGGGCCTGCGAGCGGGCGCTGGACCGGGGGCTGCTGCCGCACACGAACCTCGGGGTGCTGAGCCGCGACGACCTCGCCCGGCTGCGCGAGGTGACCGCCTCGCAGGGGCTGATGCTCGAGTCGATCTCAGCGCGGCTGATGGAGACGGTGCACGCCGGCTCGCCGACCAAGCACCCGGCGCGCCGGCTGGAGACGATCGACGCGGCCGGCGAGCTGCGGATCCCGTTCACGAGCGGGATCCTGGTCGGGATCGGGGAGACCGCGGAGGAGCGGGTCGGCTCGCTGGAGGCGCTGGCGGCGGTCCACTCACGCCACGGCCACGTCCAGGAGGTGATCCTGCAGAACTTCGTCCCGCACCCGCGCTACTACGGGCGCGAGGTGGCCGAGATCGCCGAGGTCGCCGCCACGGAGCGGTGGCGCGGCGACGGGTCGCCGCTCTCCAACGAGCGGCCGACGCCCGAGTGGGCCTCGGACGTGACCCTCGAGGAGATGAAGCGCCTGGTGGCCGAGACGCGCCGCCTGATGCCCGAGGTCGGGATCCAGGTCCCGCCGAACCTGGCGGATTGGTGGGACGAGCTGGTCGAGGCGGGCGCCACCGACCTCGGCGGCCTGTCGGCGAACGGCGACCACATCTCGCCCGAGCACGCCTTCCCCAGCCCGCACCAGGTCCGCAAGCGCCTCGCGCCGCGCGGCTACGCGCTCACCGAGCGGCTCTGCGCCTACCCGCGATACCTCGACCCGGAGTGGATCGAGCAGGGTGTCCTCGATCTGGTCAAGCACAAGTTCTGGAGCTTCATCCCGCGCAAGGGCTCAGGCCGGCGCTCCGAGCGCCAGCTCGACCCCGACCTCGCCCCGCGGGCGATCGAGAAGGGCTCGCGCGGCGTGGCGCTCTCCGAGGACGAGCTCACGGCTCTGTTCGCCGAGACGCGCCCCGAGGTGATCGAGTCGATGCGTACCGCCGCCGACGCCCTGCGCGCCGAGCTCGCCGGCGACACCGCCACCTTCGTCGTCAACCGCAACATCAACTTCACCAACGTCTGCGTGGTCGGCTGCGCCTTCTGCGGTTTCGGACAGGGCAGGCGCTCGCCGGACGCCTACGAGGTCAGCGAGGACGACTTCCAGGCCCGGATCGCCGAGGCGATCGCGTTCGGGGCGACCGAGATCTGCATGCAGGGCGGAATCCACCCCGACTACACGCTCGAGCACTACGGGCGCTGGCTGACGCTTGCGAAGGAGGTCGCGCCGCGGCTTCACCTGCACGCCTACTCGCCGATGGAGATCCACTTCATGTGCGAGCGCTCGGGCAAGACTCCCGACGAGGTGTTCGAGTATCTGCTCGAACGCGGGCTCGGCTCGACCCCCGGGACCGCCGCGGAGGTGCTCCACGACGGGGTCCGCGCCCGGATCTCGCCCAACAAGCTGCCGGCCTGGCGCTGGGTGGAGATCGTCGAAGCCTGCCATCGCTCCGGGCTTCGCTCGACCTCGACCGTGATGTTCGGACACATCGAGGAGCCCTGGGAGCTCTCCCGCCACATGCAGGTCATCCGCGAGCTGCAGGAGCGCACCGGCGGGATCACCGAGTTCGTGCCGCTCTCGTTCATCCCCTTCAACACGCTGCTCGGCCGCACCCATGGGGTCGAGGAGATCTCCGCCGACGACAACCTCAAGCACACCGCCGCCTTCCGCCTCGCGCTCGGCAAGACGGTCCGCAACCTGCAGGCGAGCTGGGTGAAGATGGGCCTCGGCGCAGCCACCGAGAGCCTGCGCTGGGGCGTCAACGACCTCGGGGGCACGTTGATGGAGGAGAACATCTCCCGCATGGCAGGGTCCCACCATGGCGTCCGCCTCGAACCCGAGGACCTGATCGCCGCCGCCCGCCGCGCCGGACGCACCCCCGCCCAGCGGACGACGCTGTACGAGATCGTGGAGACGTACTAGCCCGCCCTGGGGGCCGCGCTCGGCGATCGGCGATCATGAGCGCATGCGCGCGATGGTGCTCGAGCAACCGCTCTCGGCGCTCGTCCCGACCGAGCTGACCGAACCCGATCCCGCCCCCGGCCAGGTCGCCGTTCGGGTGCTCGCCTGCGGCGTCTGTCGGACCGACCTCCACGTCGTCGACGGCGAGCTTCCCGAGCCGAAGCTGCCGCTGATCCTCGGCCACCAGATCGTCGGAGAGGTGGTCGCGAACGGGGAGGGGGCGGGGCGCTTCGCGCGGGGCGACCGGGTTGGGATCCCTTGGCTCGGGTGGACCGACACCGACTGTCGCTACTGCAGGAGCGGGCGCGAGAACCTCTGCGAGCGGGCGCTGTTCACGGGATACACGCTCGACGGCGGCTACGCCGAACGTGCGGTGGCCGACGAGCGCTTCTGCCTGCCGCTGGCGCCCGGGCCGGCACCGACCGAGCTGGCGCCGCTTCTGTGTGCGGGTCTGATCGGCTATCGCGCGCTGCGAATGTGCGCCGACGCCGAGCGGCTCGGGCTCTACGGCTTCGGCGCCTCGGCCCACATCATCTGTCAGGTCGCCGCGCACCAGGGCCGCCGGGTGTTCGCGGTCACCAAGCCCGGCGACGAGACCAAGCAGGCATTCGCGCGCGAGCTCGGGGCCGAGTGGGCGGGCGCCGCCGCCGAGGTGCCGGAGGCGCTCGACGCGGCGATCATCTTCGCGCCCGCCGGCGAGCTGGTCACGGTGGCGTTGCGGGCGCTGGCGCCGGGGGGAGTCGTCGTCTGCGCCGGCATCCACATGAGCGACATCCCGTCGTTCCCGTACGTGGACCTGTGGCGCGAGCGCCAGATCCGCTCGGTCGCCAACCTGACCCGCGTCGACGGCGAGGAGTTTCTGCCGCTTGCGGCCGAGGTCCCGGTCCGCACGCAGGTCACCAGCTACGAGCTGGCCGATGCGAACGCCGCGCTCGACGACCTGCGCAGCGGTCGCCTCGCCGGCTCGGCCGTGCTCACCGTCGACGGATAGGAGCCGCGGCGTGGCGTGGCCGGCGCCGCCGACGATCGCAGTGACGCATGTCACGCGGGGCTCGGCTCGCGTTCGGCCCCCCGGCGCTAGGGTTGGCGCGGATGGCCGACGTGACCGTGAAGCGCACGGAGGAATTCGAGCGGACCTTTCGCGGGGGAATGCTGAAGGCCCGGGCCGGCCTCGGCGTGACCTCGTTCGGGATGCAGATTCTGCGCTTCCCGCCGAACGCGGACCGCTATCCCGAGCACGACCACGCCGCCGGCGGCCAGGAGGAGGTGTTCACGGTGCTCGAGGGTCGCGCGAGCCTGCGGGTCGGCGACGAGGAGCATCTGCTCGAGCCGGGCGTGTTCGCGCGCGTCGGCCCGAGCGAGACCCGGAAGCTGAGCACCGGCGAGCAGCCCGCGGTCGTCCTCGCGCTCGGCGGCGTGCCCGGGAGGCCGTTCGAGATCACCAAGCTCACCGAGGAGGGCGAGCCCGACCCGCTCGCCGGGCCGGAGGGATGATGGCCGACGTCACCGTGAAGCGAATCGAGGACTTCGAGGCGATCTTCGGCGGCGGCTTCCGGCGCGTTCGCGCCGGGCTCGGTGTGACCGCGTTCGGGATCGCGGTCATGGACCTGCCGGCGAACTTCGGCGACTACCCGGAGCACGACCAGGCCCACGATCACCAGGAGGAGGTCTACACGGCGCTCTCGGGACGCGCGACCGTGCGCGTCGGCGGCGAGGAGCACGACCTGGAGCCGGGCGTATGGGTCCGGGTCGGCCCGACCGAGAGGCGCAAGATCGTCACCGGCGCGCAGCGGGCCCGCGTCCTCGCGATCGGCGGCTCACCGGGTCGCGTCTATCAGCCGCCCGAGTTCACCGAGGAGGGCGCCCCGGACCCGGCGGGGTTCAAGTACGGGGACCTCGCCCGCTCGGCGGACTCGGCGCCGGGCGATTAGCGGAAGAGGTCCTCGCCCGAGGCGCGCTGAAGCGCCGGCGCCGCGCCGGGACCATCCTCGTCGGTGCGCGAGGCGCCGGCTCCGCGGATCAGCACGACCGGCGAGCGCGAGACCTTGTCGCGCGCCAGGTCGGCGGCGGCCGCGAGCTCGTCGGCGATCGCCACCGCCGTCGCGGTGAGCTCGCGCCCGTGGGTGTCGCTGCGCCCGCGCCAGTCGTCGAGCGCCGCGACTCCCGCGCAGCCGATCGCGACGTCGGTCTGCCCGAGGCGCCATGGGCGTCCGAAGCTGTCGGCGATCACCACCGCCGGACGGCTGCCGCAGGCCCGCGCGATCTCCGTTCGCAGCCGCCGCGCCGAGCCGTCGGCGTCCTCGGGAAGCAGCGCGACTCCGTCGTCGCCGGGCACGTTCGAGGCGTCGATCCCGGCGTTCGCGCACACCCACCCGGCGTGGGTCTCGACGATCAGCACGCCGCGCTCGGCTCGCACCACCCGCCGCGACTCCGCGAGCACCAGCTCGACCAAGCGCGGATCCTTGGCGAGCTCGGCGGCGAGCTCGCGAGCCGCGGGTCCGGGTTCGACCTCCGAGAGGCGCCGCGTCCGGCCCTCGGCCTTGGAGACCACCTTCTGAGAGACGACGACGCAGTCGGCGTCGGCCGGCGTCGCGGCAGCGCGGCGCGCGGCGGAGGCGATCAGTGCGCCGAGCTCGTCCCCGGCACCGACCTCGGGCAGGTCGGGAAGCGCGATCAGCTCGAGGCGCGCGCTCATGCCCCGACACCGACGATCGGGCCGAGCCGCTCGAGCTCGGAGGCGGTCGCCGGGGCGCGCTCGGGATGACGCGCGAGCTCGCCGGCAAGCGCCGCGAGGTCCTCGGCGGTGTCGAGGTCGAGGGCCAGCGAGGGGATCGCTTCGACGGCGACCTCGTAGCCGGCCCGCGTAGCTCGGTCGCGGTGGCGTTCCATGCTGCCGACGCCGAATGCGGGACCGATCGCGTCGGCGGGGGCGAGCAACAGAGCGTTGGTCCCGGTCCCGTGACGGTCGGGCACCACGGCCACGCGTCGCTTGCTCATCCGCGCCAGCGCCGACTCGAGCTCGCGGGACTCGAGCAGCGGACAGTCCCCCGGCAGCAGCGCCGAGCAGGCGGCGCCGTGAGAGAGTGCGCGGATGATCCCGAGGGTCGCGGCCTCGGAGTGGCCGCGGTCGTCCGGGTCGCGCAGCACCTCGACCGGGGTGCGGGTGCGGCGAGCCTGTCGCAGCGCGATCCGCTCCGCGCGGCCCTCGCCGGTGACCACGATCATCCGCTCGACCGACTCGGTCTCGCAGACGGCAGCGAAGACGTCGGTCAGCATCGCCTTGATGATCGCGGCGCGCTGCGGACGGTCGAGCTTTTCGAGCAGGCGCTGCTTGGCGCGCGCGAACCGCTTCACGGGGATCACCACCGTCGTCCTCATCGGCTCAGATGATGACCGCGCCTAGAGCCGGCGCGCGAAGCCGAGCACCCGCTCGGCCAGCGCCCGCCGGCCGCGCGCGCCCTTCATCAGCGTCGGGCATCGGAGCACCTCGAGATCGCCGAAGGCGCCGCCGCCGTCGGGGTCGCCGCTGTCGACCACGATCGCGTCGATCACGCCCGCGTAAAGCGAGGCAACGCCCGCCGCGCTCACCGGAATCCCGAGCGAGGCGACGAAGGCGTCGGTCGGCCCCTTGACCGCCCGTCCGTCGACGAACGGGCTGACCGCGATCACCGGCGCCGGCGAGGCCGCGATCGCGTCGCGAAGGCCGGGGAGGGCGAGGATCGGCCCGATCGAGATCACCGGGTTCGAGGGGCCAACCACGATCACGTCCGCCTCGGCGAGCGCCTCGAGCACCTCGGGCGTCGGGCGCGCCTCGAGGATGTCCTCGACCTCCACGGCCTCGATCATCGCGGCGCCGCGCTCGGGGTCGGTCGCGAGCTTGCCCCCGTCGAGGATCAGGAACTCCTGCAGGCCACGCCACCCGGCCGGCGTCCTGATCCGCGAGCGCACGCGCTGCTCGGTCATCGGCAGCACCCTGGCGGTTGCGCCCATCGTCCGCGCGATCTGCGCCTGGGCGGCGGTCAGGGTCCCTCCCTCCGCGATGAAGTGGGTCCGGTAGAGGCAGACGGCCAAATCGCGGTCGGTGAGCTCGAACCAGTCCGGTGCGCCGAGCTGGACGAGCTGGGCGTGGGCCACCGACGTGTCGCCGCGGATCCCGAAGCCGCGCTCCTCGTCGATTGCGCCGGCGAGCCAGAACGTGATCAGGTCGGGATCGGGGCAGACGAGCAGGCCGTGGACCTCGACGTCGTCGGCGGTGTTGGCGATCACCGACAGGCCGTCGCCGAGCATCGTCTGCAGGCCGGCGGCGAGCTTGGCGCCGCCGGTGCCGCCCGCCAGGCAGACGACGTTCATCGCCGCCGGATCACTGCCAGTGCCCGGCGTCGGGGATGCCGGTGATCCTGAGCCCGGAGTGGACCTTGTAGCGGGCGTTGATCGAGATCAGCATCGGCGTCAGCTGCTCGACGATTCGCGCCATCTCGAGCGGTCCGGCGTTGACGGCTCGCAGCCCCGGGATCGCCTCGATCAGGGTGGCGACCTTGGTCTTATCGGACTTGCGATCGCCGCAGACGAGCACGTCCTCGCCGAGCTCCGCGCCGGTGTCGTTGAGGGTCGGGGCGCTCACCGTGTGCAGGGCGGCGACCACGGCCACTCCCTCGGGGACCATCTCCTGCGCCTGCTGGGCGGCGGAGCCCTGCCAGACGCCGAGCGAGCGGGTCGCCTTGCCGCTCACCGCAGCGGCGAGCGGGACGGTGCAGTCGACCAGGATCTGGCCGGGCTCGAGCGACTCGCGCAGATTGTTGAGGTTCTCCGACTGGGCTCGGAACGGCACGGTCAAGAAGACGATCGAGCCCTGCTTCGCCGCGAGCTCGTTGGCGAGCCCCTCGATCTCGGCGTCGGGTGCCTGCTCGGAGAGCCTGCGCGCGGACTCCGCCGCACGTTCCTCGCTTCGCGAGCCGATCACGACCGCGTGCCCGGCTCGCGCCCAGCGCAGCCCGAGGCCGTAGCCGAGCGCGCCGGTGCCGCCGATGATCGGGATCGCTTCGCCGCTCGTCACGGCGCGGGAGTGTATTCGGCCTCCGCGCCGCTGCTCTCGCCCGCATATGCTGCCCGCGCATGAGGCTCGAGGGGCGCAGGGCGCTGGTCACCGGAGGCGCGAGCGGGATCGGCGCCGCGACCTGTGCGCGGCTCGCGGCCGAGGGGGCCGAGGTGGTGATCGGCGACCTCAACCTCGAGGGAGCCGAGCGGCTTGCGGCCGAGATCGACGCCACCGCCGCGGCGCTCGACGTCACCGATCCCCGGTCCGCGGTCGAGCTGGTCGCCGAGCACGGCCCGTTCTCGATCCTGATCAACAACGCGGGCAGCGATGAGTTCGGGTTCTTCGCCGACACCGATCCGGGTCAGTGGCAGCGCGTGATCGCCGTCAACCTGATCGGCGTGCTCGCCTGCACCCACGCGGTGCTGCCGGGGATGCAGGCGGCCGGCTACGGGCGCATCGTCAGCGTCTCCTCGGAGGCCGGCCGGGTGGGCTCGAAGGGCTCGGCCGTCTACTCGGCCGCCAAGGGCGGCGTGATCGCGTTCATGAAGGTGATCGCGCGCGAGGGGGCGCGGTTCCAGATCACCGCGAACTCGATCGCCCCGGGCCCGATCGAGACGCCGCTGCTGATGGGGGCGCTCGAGTTCGGCGAGCTCGGCGAGAAGATCGTCGAGACCATGAAGGCGGGGACCCAGCTTCGCCGGCTTGGCAAGCCGGAGGAGGTCGCCGCCGCGATCGCCTTCCTCGCCTCCGACGACGCCTCCTACGTCACCGGCGAGACGCTCGGGGTCTCCGGCGGAATGGGGATGCAATGAGCACGGATCCATCGGAAAGCGGCGATCGCGAGCGCCCGGCGGAGGCGACCGTCGCGCCCGGGATCGAGCGCCTCGATGAGTTCATCGTCGAGGATCTACTGATCACCGACGTCGGCGGGACGATCGGCATCCGAGTCCTCTCGACCCCCGGGATGATCGGCGTCATGGAGCGGTGCTCGGCGCTGCTCGCCTACGAGAACCTGCCCGAGGGCAAGGCGACGGTCGGTTTCGAGGTCTGCGTCAGGCACGTCGCCGCCGCCGCTGAGGGCGCTCGCTGCACGGTGCGGTCGAGGCTCGGCGAGATCGTCGACGGCCGCAAGCTGCGCTTCGAGGTCGAGGTCAGCGAGGGCGAGCGAACGATCGGCGTCGGCACCCACGAGCGCCGAGTGATCGACGTCGGCGGCGTCAAGGCGGGCCAGTCGCCGGACTAGCCTCTCGAGGGTGAGCGAGCTTCCCCAGAGCGTCCGGATTCGCGAGGTCGGGCCTCGCGACGGGTTCCAGAACGAGCCCGAGGTGATCGGCACGGCCGACAAGGTGCGGTTGATCGAGATGCTCGGCGACGCCGGCCTGAGGCGGATCGAGCTGACCTCGTTCGTGCGCGCCGACGTGGTCCCGCAGCTCGCCGACGCCGAGCAGGTCCTGACCTCCTATCAGCGGCGCGACGGGGTCGCCTACTCGGTGTTGATCCCGAACGAGCGGGGTCTCGATCGCGCCCTCGATCACCGCCGGCGCTTCGACGAGGTGAACCTCTTCCTGTCGGCGTCCGAGACCCACAATCGCAAGAACGTCAACCGCTCGATCGCCGAGTCGCTCGCCGGGTTGGAGCGCGTAGTCGAGCGCGCACGCGACGAGGGCCTGCGCTGCGAGGGGGTGATCTCGACCAGCTTCGGGTGCCCGTACGAGGGCGAGGTGCGGGTCGACAGGGTGCTCGAGATCGCCGAGCGGCTGTCGGCCGCTGGTTGCGAGGAAGTCGCCTTCGGCGACACCACCGGGATGGCGAACCCCCGTCAGGTGGCCGGATTCTTCGCCGCCGCGCGCGATCGCCTGCGCGGCATCGAGCTCACCGCCCACTTCCACAACACGCGTGGCCAGGGACTCGCGAACGTGCTCGCGGCGCTCGAGCAGGGCGTCGACTCGTTCGAGTCGGCGTTCGGGGAGCTCGGCGGCTGCCCGGTCCCGCCCGGGTCGACGGGCAACATCTCCACCGAGGACCTCGTCTCGATGCTGGAGGAGATGGGTGTCGCCACCGGCGTCGACCTGCCGAAGCTGCTCGAGGCCTCGGGCGCGGTTCAGGAGCTGCTCGGGCGTCCGCTCGGCGCTCACCTGCTTCGCGCCGGGCCGGTCGACTGGGGAGCGTAGGCTCCCGGCGAACCGGCAACGAGATCAACGAGGAGGGCGAACATGCCGACACGAACCGCGAGCGCGAAATGGGACGGCACGCTGAGCGGGGGCAGTGGCACGATGGAGTTCGGAAGCGGCGCCTTCAGCGGTCAGTACTCGGCCGAGTCACGCTTCGAGGAGGGCGAGGGGACGAACCCCGAGGAGCTGATCGCCGCCGCCCATGCGGGCTGCTTCTCGATGGCCTTTTCGGGCGTGCTCGAACAGGCCGGCCATTCGCCGGAGTCGCTGAGCACGAGCGCCGACGTGCACGTGACCCCGAAACAGGGCGGGGGGTTCGAGATCGGCCGCATCGACCTTCACACCCGCGGACGCGCCACGGACGTCGACGCGGAGGAGTTCGCACGGCTCGCCGAGGAGGCGAAGCGCAGCTGCCCGGTCTCGGTCGCCCTCGGCGGCGTCGGCGAGATCACCGTCGACGCCGAGCTGGAGGGCTGAGCGATGCGCAGCGACGCATTCCGCAGGGCGGCCGAGGCGAAGGACTTCTCGGCCGCCGACGATCTGTTCCTCGAGGGCGCGACCTTCAACAGCCCGGTCGTCTTCAAGCCCTACGAGGGGCGCGAGCAGATCAAGGTGATCCTCGCCGCCGTCGTCCAGGTGCTCGAGGACTTCCGCTATGAGAAGCAGGTCGAGACGGGGGACGCCGCGGTGCTCGTGTTCGCGGCCCGGGTCGGTGACCGCGAGGTCCAGGGGGTCGACATCCTCAAGTTCGACGACGACGACAGGATCGTCGAGCTGACCGTGATGGTGCGCCCGATGAGCGCGATGCACGCGCTCGCCGAGCGCATGAAGCAGATGCTCGAGGCCGCCGCCGGCAGCGCCTGACGCTCGAGCGAGAAACGGAGGAATCGTCCGATGGAGATCAGCAAGGTTGGCGTGCTCGGCTGCGGCCTCATGGGGCACGGGATCACCCAGATCTGCGCCCAGGCGGGCTGGGAGGTGGTCGTCCGCGAGATCGACCCCGCCGCGCTCGAGAAGGGGGTCGGGAAGATCGAGAAGCAGCTCGGCCGCGCGGTCGGGAAGGGGAAGCTCGAGCAGGCCGAGGCCGATGCGATCCGCGGCCGGATCACGGCGACGCTCGACTACGCCGAGCTCGTTGACTGCGACCTCGTGATCGAGGCGGTCACCGAGAACCTCGACCGCAAGCTCGAGATGTGGCGAGAGGTCGACGCGATCGCCAAGCCGGAGGCGTTCTTCGCCACCAACACCTCCTCGCTCTCCGTCGCCGACCAGGCCGCGGCCACCGGGCGGGCCGAGAGGTTCCTCGGTCTGCATTTCTTCAACCCCGCGCAGGTGATGCCGCTGCTCGAGGTGGTGAGGGCCGAGGAGACCAGCGACGAGGCCTACGACCTCGGCTTCGCGCTCGGCGAGAAGCTCGGCAAGACGACGGTCGCGGCGCGGGACAACCGCGGGTTCATCGTCAACCGCCTCCTGGTCCCGTACATGCTCGACGCGATCCGCGCCCACGAGCAGGGCGTCGGCTCGATCGAGGACATCGACCGGGGGATGATCGCCGGCGCCAGCCACCCGATGGGACCGCTGACCCTGGCCGACTTCGTCGGCCTCGACACGCTCGCCTCGATCGCCGACGTGATGGTCGACGCTTACGGCGAGGACCGATTCGGTCAACCGGAGTCGCTGCGAAAGCTCGTCTCCGCGGGCCACTTGGGGCGCAAGACGGGGCGCGGCTTCTACGACTACTCGGGTGAGAAGCCCGTCGCAGTCGATCCCGACGAATAGGACCGCGAGCGGTCGATCCCGCTACCCTCGCCGGGGACCGAACCCCCTGAGCGGGGAGCGAATCGAGTGGAGGCAAGGGTGCGAGAGCGATCGATCGATCGAATCAGGAACGCGACCTTCTCACACGCGGTACGGGGCTACGATCGGCACGAGGTCGACCGGTTTCTGGGTGAGCTCGCCGACTGGCTGGAGGAGGGCGGCGAGGGCGAGACCACGTCGGAGACGATCCGCGCCGAGCTCGAGCGAGTCGGCGAGCAGACCGGCGCGATCCTGACGGAGGCGCACGACGCTGCGGAGGCGATTCGAGACAACGCCGCCGCCGAGGCGCGCCAGAAGCTCGTCACCGCGAACGTGACGGCGGAGTCGATTCGCACCAGCGCCGGCGAGCAGACCGCCGAGATCCGCGAGGAGGCCGATGCGTACGCGCTCAGGACCCGGACCGAGGCCGACGAGCACGCCGAGGCAGCGCGCGCCGAGGCCGACTCCTACGCGTCCGAGCAGCGCAGCGACGCCGAAGCCGCCGCCGAGGCTGCCCGCGAGGACGCGAAGCGCGCGGCGGAGCGGATAGTCGCCGAGGCGAACCGCCGCCGAACCGAGATCGAGGAGACGATCTCCGACCTCGAGCGGCGCCGCGATGCGGTGCTCGCCGAGCTCGACCGCCTCGCGAGCGGGATCACTGGCGCCGCGAGCCGGCACCGGGCCGAGGGTGAGCCCGGCCCGGACGCCGAGGCCGCGCCCGAGCGCGAGGACGCCGAGGTGGACTCCGAGGCGCGGACCGCCCGGCATCCGTCGACCAGCGCCTAGGCCCCGGATGGGAACGCGAGAGGGGACCGACTTCGAGCAGGCGCTCGCCGCCGCGCTCGCCGGCGGGCCGGAGCGCCATCACGCCAAGACCGCCGAGCAGGGCAAGCTCCCAGTGCGTGACCGCGTTGCCCGTCTGGTCGATCCGGAGTCGTTCTCCGAGGAGGCGCTGCTCGCCAACTGGGACGCCGGGGGCCTCGGCGCCGACGGCGTGGTCACCGGGTTGGCCCTGATCGGTGGCCGAAAGGCCTGCCTGATGGCCAACGACCCGACGGTGAAGGCCGGCTCGTGGGGCCCGAAGACGGTCGAGAAGATTCTCCGGATCCAGGAGCGGGCACTGAAGCTCGAACTGCCGATGATCTACCTGGTCGATTCGGCCGGGGCTCGGATAACCGATCAGGTGCAGATGTTCCCGGGCCGGCGCGGCGCCGGGCGGATCTTCCACAACGAGGTGCTGCTCTCCGGCAAGGTCCCGCAGGTCTGCGTCCTGTTCGGACCGTCGGCCGCAGGCGGCGCCTACATTCCGGCCTTCTGCGACGTGGTCATCATGCGCGACGGGAACGCCTCGATGTATCTCGGGTCGCCCCGGATGGCCGAGATGGTGATCGGCGAGACGGTGACGCTCGAGGAGATGGGCGGCGCGAGGATGCACACCGGTGTCTCGGGGTGCGGCCACTTCCTGGTCGAATCCGACGCCGACGCGATCGACCTCGCGAAGCGCTACATGTCCTACATGCCGGCGAGCTGGCGCGAGCAGCCGCCCGCGGCGCCGCCCGCCGATCCGGGGAGCGAGCGCCGCCCGTCGGAGATCGTTCCCGCCGACGAGAAGACGGCGTTCGACGTCAAGGAGCTGATCGACGCGCTCGTCGATCAAGGCTCGTTCTGCGAGGTGCACGCGCGCTGGGCGAAGGAGCTGGTGGTCGGCTACGCCCGTGTCGACGGGCGGACGATCGGGATCGTCGCCAACCAGCCGCGTCAGAAGGGCGGCGTCCTGTTCGTCGACTCCGCGGACAAGGCGGCGCGGTTCATCATGACCTGCAACGCGTTCAACGTGCCGCTGCTCTTCCTCGCCGACGTGCCCGGGTTCATGATCGGCACCGACGTCGAGCGCCAGGGGATCATCCGCCACGGCGCGAAGATGATCAGCGCAGTCTCGGAGGCGACCGTGCCGAAGCTGTCGGTGATCATCCGCAAGGCCTACGGCGCCGGTCTCTACGCGATGGCCGGGCCCGCTTTCGAGCCCGACTGCTGTATCGCGCTGCCCGGCGCATCGATCGCGGTCATGGGGCCAGAGGCGGCGATCAACGCCGTCTTCTTCAACCAGATCCAAGCGATCTCCGATCCGGAGGAGCGCGAGCGCTTCGTGCGCTCCAAGCGCGAGGAGTACGCGACCGATATCGACATCCTCCACCTCGCCTCCGAGATGGTGATCGACGCGGTGGTCGAGCCCGACGACCTGCGCGGCGAGCTGATCCGTAGGTTCGCGCTCGCGGAGTCCAAGGACCGGGTCTTCTCCGAGCGGCGAAACTCGATCACGCCGGCCTGAGCCGGCGGCTCAGGCGAGCGTCAGCCGGGCGATCGCGACCAGCCCGACGACAACGATCAACGCCCGCAGCAGGTTGGGCTCCAGCCGCCGCCCGTAGTGGGCGCCGCTGAAGCCGCCCACCACCGAGCCTCCCGCGATCAGGCCCGCCACGGCCCAATCGACATCCGCGGCGAAGACGAAGATCACCCCAGCGGTGGCGTTGACGACCCCGGCCAGCACGTTCTTGAGCCCGTTGATGCGCTGCATGCGGTCGCGGATCGCGATCCCGAGGATGCCGATCAGCAGAATCCCCTGGCCGGCGCCGAAGTAGCCCCCGTAGGTGCCGCTCGCGGTGACCGCGGCTCGCAGCGTCAGGCCATGCTCGCGCTTGGGATCGGGTCGGTCGGCGAGCGTCCGCTCGATCCGCGGCTGGGCGACGACCAGCACCAACGCGATCGCTATCAGCGCCGGCACGATCGCGTCGAAGGCCGAGTTCGGGAGGACGAGCAGCAGGGTCGCGCCGACTACCCCGCCGACGATCGAGCAGGCACCGAGCCGCAGCGCCCGGCGGCGCTGGCCCTCGAGCTCGCGGCGGTAGCCGAACACTCCGGCCACCGCGCCCGGCACCAGCCCGATGTTGTTGGAGACGTTGGCGACGAGCGGCTGAAAGCCGAGCGCGATCAGGACCGGAAACGTGATCAGGGTGCCGCTGCCGACGACGGCGTTGATCGCGCCGGCCGCGACCGCGGCGGCGACGATCGCGAGCGCCTCGACGATATCCATGGGGCAGCGAGGCTACCCTGCCGCGGATGGACCGGAGGGCGGCGATCGAGCTCCAGGGAGTTTTCAAGAGCTTCGGCGCGATCACCGCGGTCGCCGGGCTCGACCTCGACGTGCCCGCCGGCATCTGCCTCGGCCTGCTGGGCCCGAACGGGGCCGGCAAGTCGACGACGATGCGCCTGCTCACCGGGCAGGCGATCGCCGATCGCGGCCGGCTGCGAGTGCTCGACTACGAGCTGCCGGCGCAGTCGAAGGAGGCGAGGGCGCGGATGGGCGTCGTCCCGCAGCTCGACAACCTCGACGTCGACGTCACGGTCGAGGACAACCTCGCGGTCTTCGCCCGCCTGTACCGGGTCGACGACGTCGCCGGCGCCGTCGATCGGGCGCTCGCCCTCGCCCGGTTGAGCGCCCGCCGCCGTGACGCGGTCGACGCGCTCTCCGGCGGGATGCGGCGCCGGCTGCTGCTCGCGCGCGGCCTCGTGCACGGGCCCGAGCTCGTGCTGCTGGACGAGCCGACGGTCGGCCTCGATCCGCAGATCCGCACCGAGCTGTGGACGCTGATCGACGGGCTGCGGGCCGAGGGCGCGACGATCCTGATGTCCACCCACTACATCGAGGAGGCGCAGCGGCTCGCCGACGAGGTCGCGTTGATGGCACACGGCAAGGTCGTCTCCCGGGGCCGGCCGACGGACCTGATCGCCGAGCACGCGGGGCGCGAGACGGCGGAGGTCTACGGGCCGGCCGACCGACTCGCCGCGGCGCGAGCCGACGCCGAGCGCGCCGGGTTGCGCGTCCGCCCCGCCGGCCCGGCGATCGCGATCGTCGGCTCCGAGCGCGCCGAGAACGGGACGATTCCCGACGACGCGGTGCGCCGCGCGGCCTCGCTCGAGGACGTGTTCGTGCTGCTCACCGGCGAGGAGGCGGAGTGATCGCGCCCGAGCTCGGTTCATGAGGCGGCTCGAGCCGGCGGCGATCGCCGGGGTGATGAGCCGCGAGCTGGCGAACTTTCGCACCTTCTGGAAGGCGACGACGTTCTCGAGCCTGCTCGAGCCGACGATCTACCTGCTCGCCTTCGGGCTCGGCCTCGGGGCGACGATCGTCGACCGGGTGAACGGTCTCGACTACGTCGAGTTCGTCGGCACCGGGATGGTCGCCACCGCGGTGATCTTCTCGAGTGCCCTGCCGGCGATGTTCGGGACCTTCGTCAAGCACCGTTTCCAGCGCACCTACGATGCGATCCTCGCCGCCCCCGTCGACGTCGAGGAGCTGGTCACCGCCGAGATGCTGTGGATTGCGCTCCGCGCCAGCGTCTACGGCTGCTTCCCGCTGCTGGTCTCGTTCGCGTTCGGCCTCGATCCGTCGTTCGGGATGCTGCTCGTGCCGGTCTTCTGCTTCTTCACCGCGCTCGGCTTCGCCGCCTTCGGGATCGCGGTTGCCGGCACGGTGGCGAAGATCGACCAGTTCAACTACGTGACCACGCTCGTGATCACGCCGCTGTTCCTCGTCGCCGGGACCTTCTTTCCGATCGACCAGCTTCCCGAGGGGCTGCAGGTGATCGCCAACGTCAACCCTCTGTACCAGCTGGTTCAGCTCGTCCGCGACGCGGCGTTCGGGTTCGAGGCGGCCGATCTGCTGCGGATCGCGGCCCTGGTCGCGTTCGCGACCGCGATGTGGCGTCTGGCCGTGCGCCAGCTGTCGCGGAGGTTGATCGATTGACGGGCGCCGAGCCCGACGGCGGCCGGCTGGCGCTCGTCGCGGGCAGCTCGCTGCGCGGCGCCCGGCCGCCGGCCGGCGAGTGGGAGGTGCTCCAGCGCCACGGCGAGCGGGCGGCCTACGTGCTGCCGGACCGGATCGACCACGTTGCCAACATGCGCGCGCTCGCCGCCGCCGGCTGCGACCGGATCCTGTCGATCGCCTCGGTCGGCGGGCTTCGCCGCGATCTCGGGCCCGGGAGCCTGCTCTGCCCGGACGACTTCATCGCGCTCGACGCGGTGCCGCTGACCGCGCTCGAGGGCCCGGACGCGCACCGGGTGCCGGGGTTCGAACCGGCCTGGCGGCGCGAGACGCTGGACGCGTTCGCGAGCGCCGGAGCGGAGGTCGCCGACGGCGGCGTCTACTGGCAGGCGACCGGCCCGCGGCTCGAAACGCCGGCGGAGATCAGGCTGATCGCCGCGCACGCGGACGTGATCGGAATGACGATCGCCTCCGAGTGCGTGGTCGCGGGCGAGCTCGGCCTGCGCTACGCGGCGATCTGCGTCGTCGACAACCTCGCGAACGGGATCGGGGAGGCGGAGCTCAGCCTCGAGCAGATCGAGCGTAACCGGGCGAGACACCGCGAGCGGCTCGAGGGGCTGCTCGCCGCCGTGCTGCCGCAGCTCGCGCGCTGAACGGCGCTCGTCCGGCGCTCGATTCTCGCTCGAGCTTGAAGCCTGGCATAGGCTGGTGTGGATGGGACTCGCTGTGCTCGGCGCGACACTCGACGGCCACCAGGTCGGCATGCGCTGTGAGCGGGGAACGATCGCCGAGCTCGGGGAGGGGGTCGAGGCGCGTCCGGGCGATGACGTCATCGAGGCCGAGGAGCTGGCGCTGGTGCCGGGCCTCGTCAACGCCCACACGCACGCGGCGATGACCCTGTTTCGAGGTTACGCCGACGACCTGCCGCTGATGCGATGGCTGAACGAGCACATCTGGCCGGTCGAGAAGCGGATGGACGACGAGGACGTCTACTGGGGGACCCGGCTCGCCTGCGTGGAGATGATCCGCACCGGGACCACGTCCTTCTGGGACATGTACTGGCACGCGCACGCGGCCGCCCGAGCGGTGGAGGACGCGGGGCTGCGCGCCGTTACCGCGGCGCCGCTGATCGACGACGGCGATCCCGCGAAGTCCGCGCGGGCATGCGGCGACGCGGACCGCAGCCTCGAGCAGATCGCAGAGGCCGGCGGTGAGCTCGCCCGCCCCGGCCTCGCGCCGCACGCCATCTACACGGTCAGCGAGCGCTCGTTGCAATGGGTGGGCGAGCGCGCCGCCGAGCTCGACGTGCCGGTCCAGATCCACCTCTCGGAGACCGAGGACGAGGTCGACCGCTGTCTCGCCGAGCACGGCGAGCGCCCGGCGGCATATCTCGACCGGCTCGGGCTGCTAGGGCCACGCACGGTGCTCGCCCACGGCACCTGGCTGGATCGCGCCGAGCTCGACCTGATCGCCGAGCGCGGCGCCACCGTGGTCGCGAACCCGGTCGCGAACCTGAAGCTCGCGGTGGGGCGCGTCTTCCCCTACCTCGAGGCGCGCGACGCCGGGGTCGCGATCGGCCTCGGCACCGACGGGCCGGGCTCCAACAACTCGCTCGACCTGCTCGCGGACGCGAAGTCGTTCGCGTTGCTGCAGAAGCACGAGGCCCGCGACCCGGCGGCGGTGACCGCGGGCGAGGTGCTCGCGATCGCGACCGGGCGGCGCTCCGCGCTGCTCGGGGGTGAGGCGCTCGAGGTCGGCGCGCACGCCGACTTCCTCCTCGTCCACGCCGGCGGCCCGGAGCTCGCGCTTGGGGATCTCGAGGCCGGGCTCGTCTACGCGGCGTCGGGCGCCGTGGTCGACACCACGGTGGTCGCCGGCACCGTGCTGATGCGGGGCGGCGAGGTTCCCGCGGCGGCCGAGATCATCGCCCGCACCCGTGAACGCGCCGCCGCGCTCGGCCTCGTCAGCTCGTCGGCGCCGGCCGGCTGAGCGGCTCGACTAGGGATCGCCGTCGAGCCGTGCCGCCAGCTCGACGAAGTAGTCGAGCGCGGCCGGGTTCGCGAGCGAGTCCTTGGACGCCGCCTGGGCGACGGGGGTGCCGGCGAGGATGCGCTTCACGGGCACCTCGAGCGCCTTTCCCGAGAGCGTGCGCGGCACCTCGGCGATCGCGTAGATGTCGTCCGGGACGTGGCGCGGTGAGCAGTGCTCGCGGACCCGGCGCTTGATCCGCGCGATCAGCTCCTCATCGAGCTCGGCGCCCTCGCGAAGGACGACGAACAGCGCCATCCACCCCTCGGTGCCGGGCCGGGGGACGTCGACCACCAGCGAATCGACGACGTCCTCGACCGAGGCGACGGCGCGATAGATCTCCGAGGTGCCCATGCGGACGCCGGAGCGGTTGATGGTCGAGTCCGAGCGCCCGTAGATGATCGCGGTTCCGCGCGAGGTGATCTCGATCCAGTCACCGTGGCGCCAGACCCCCGGGTACATCTCGAAGTAGCTGGCGCGGTAGCGGGAACCGTCCTCGTCGCCCCAGAAGAAGAGCGGCATCGAGGGCATCGGCTCGGTGATCACGAGCTCGCCGACCTCGTCGAAGACCGCCCTTCCCTGTTCGTCGAAGGCCTCGACGGCGCAGCCCAGCGAGCGAGCCTGCAGCTCGCCCCGATAGACCGGGAGGATCGGAACACCGCCGACGAACGCTGTGCAGACGTCGGTGCCGCCCGAGGTCGAGAACAGCCAGGTGTCGGCGCCGACGTGGTCGTAGACCCACTGAAAGCCCTCCGGCGCCAGCGGCGATCCGGTCGACCCGACTGCGCGCAGCGCCGAGAGGTCGCGCCCGCGTCCGGGCTCCGCGTCGGCCTTCATGCAGGAGGCGATGAAGCTCGCCGAGGTGCCGAAGCAGGTCGTCCCGGTGTCGGCGGCGAGCTGCCAGAGCACCTCCATGTCGGGGTGGCCGGGGCTGCCGTCGTAGAGGACGATCGAGGCGTCGGTGAGCAGCGCGCCGACGAGGAAGTTCCACATCATCCATCCGGTCGTCGTAAACCAGAAGACGCGATCGCCCTGCTGGGCGTCGACGTGGAGGCCGAGCTTCTTCAGCTGCTCGAGCAGGATCCCGCCGTGGCCCTGGACGATCGCCTTCGGCAGGCCGGTGGTGCCCGAGGAATACAGGACCCACAGGGGGTGGTCGAACGGCAGCCGCTCGAAGCTCAGCTCGGCCCCCGAACCGCGCTGCTCGATCTCTTCCCAGCGCACGCCCTTGTCGAGCCTGGAGGCATCCGCGCCCGGATCGAGGTAGGGGATCAGCACCGTCGCCGCCAGCGAGGGCAGCGCGCGCTCGAGCTCGGCGACGACGTCCATGCGGTCGAAGTCGCGGCCGTTGTAGGCATAGCCGTCGACGGCGAGCAGGACCTTCGGCTCGACCTGCGCGAAGCGATCGACGACGCTGCCGACCCCGAAGTCGGGGGAGCAGCTCGACCAGATCGCGCCGATCGAGGCCGCGGCGAGGAAGCCGATCAGCGCACCGGGCGAGTTCGGCAGGTAGGCCACGACCCGATCGCCGCGTATGACGCCCAGCGACCGAAGCCCGCCCGCGAAGGCGCCGACCCGCGAGCGCAGCTCGCCCCAGGTGATCTCGCCCGGGTTGCCGCCCTCGGCCGCATGGCGGAGCGCGACCGCGTCGTCGTCCACGTCGCGGAAGATGTGCTCGGCGTAGTTGAGCTCGACGCCCGGAAACCACTCGGCGCCCGGCATCGAGCGGTCGGCGAGCACGGTCCGCGCGTCGCCGCTGTGCTCGACGTCGAAGTAGTCCCAGATCGAGCGCCAGAAGGCTTCGATGTCGCCGACCGACCAGCGCCAGAGCGCGTGGTAGTCGCCGTCGAGCTCGAGCCCGCGCTCGCGCTCTAGCCACCGCATGTAGTCGGTCATCTTGGAGCGCCCCACCGCCTCGGCCGACGGCGTCCACAGCAGCTCGCCCCTTTCCGGCGGCGCCGTCGCCTCGCTCACCGCTGGACCTCCATCACCGCGCCGAGCCGGCCCGGGCGGGCGAGCTCTGCGGCTGTTGCGGCTTCGGCTTCTCGCCCGAGCGCCGGCCGACGTCGCGGTCGAGCTGGCGGATGACCTCGAGCGCGAACTCGTGGGCGCGGTCGATCGCCTGCGGATCGAGGGCCTCCGGGACGTCGGTCGCGGCGTGGTAGTTGGCCGGCATGACGGCGCCCGGCTCGAGGCAGGTGATCGTCGTCGCCTGAAGACCATGTAGCCGCGCGGGCAGCGCGTCGGTGCCGGACCCGTGCGAGAGCGGCTTCGCGTCGAAGCGGTTCGCGTCCTCGCGGTCGGCGTCGGCGATCGCGGCGCAGATCTCGGTCAGCCGCGAGCGCAGCTCGTAGGTGACGGCCGGGCCCTCGCCGACCTCGAACCGGACCTCGCCGCGGCCGAGCGATTCGAGGTTGAGCACGTAGGTCGAGGCCGGATCGAGCGACTTCCGCCGACCGCGCACGAACGCGCGCATTCCCTGCATCAGGCACTCCTGCCCGCCGGTGAAAAGGATCCAGACCTCGAGGTGCGCGGGCGCGTTCGCCTCCAGCTCCTCGGCGAGCGAGAGGGCGACGGCGACGCCCGAGGCGTTGTCGTTGGCGCCGGGCACGACCGGGGAGAGCTCGATGTCGACGAAGGCGAAGATCGCCACCAGCAGCACCAGAGTGGGGGGGAGCTGGAGCAGCGAGACCAGGTTCGAGTCCACGCCCGCCATCCTCACCCCGAGAACGGGCACCAGAAAGGCGATCGACCAGAAGAGCAGCCGAAACGGGCCGAAGGGTACGGGCAGGGAGTGGGCGACCCTGGTCGTAATCCGCTTGCTGCGCGGCGAGAAGGCGACGCCGCTGCGGGCGGCGTCGACGTGCGCGGTGATCAGCAGGCGCGCCGCAGCGTTCGGCCGAGCATCGCGGGAGACGACGTTCTGCGAGGCGCGGCGAAAGAACAGGCGCCGAAGCAGGTAGAGGCGGGCGTTGAGGTCGAAGTAGATCGAGGTCGCCGCGAGCAGAACGAGCGCGAAGCCGAGCGCCGGCACGGCCACGGCGACGAGGCTGCCGGCGAACGCGACAGCGCAGTGAAGCGCGTAGACGAGGCCGAGCTGCGGATGGACGTGGATCGGCTCGACCTCGGCGCGCCGCCCGAGCCCCCGCAATCGCGCCGCGAGCCGGTTGGCGGCGCGGCGCTCGGCGTCGGTGCCCGCGAGCCGGCCCCCGAAAGAGCACAGCTCACGGACGATCTCCATGCGCCCGGCGGAGTCCACGGCGGGATTATCCATGCGGCGGGTGGGACTCGAACCCACATGCCCCGAAGGACAGCGCCTTTTGAGGGCGCCCTGTATCCCAATTCCAGCACCGCCGCTCGCCACCATTCTGACGACTGCGGGCGCTACGGTCACGGAGCTATGTGCGGGCGCTACACGCTCTCCAACCCCGATCCCGCGAGCCTGCGGGCGCGGTTCGACATCCTCGAATCGTCGAAGATCATCGAGCAGCCGCGGTACAACATCGCGCCCACCGATCCGGTGCTCGCGGTGCGACGCGATCGCGACGGTGCACGCGAGGCCGGTCGCCTGCGCTGGGGACTGGTGCCCGGGCGCTGGGCCGAGAAGCACGGCGCCCGTCCGCTGATCAACGCGCGCGTCGAGACCGTCGACAGTCAACCGGCGTTCGCGGAGTCGTTTCGTGAGCGGCGCTGCCTGCTGCCCGCCGACGGCTTCTACGAGTGGCTCGCCGATGAGCGCGGCAAGCGGCCGCTGTGGTTCAGCCGCCCGGACGGCGAGCTGTTCGCGTTCGCCGGGATCTGGGCCGAGCTGCCGCGAAAGGACGAAGACGGCGTGCTGCACAGCTGCGCGCTCGTCACCTGCGCGCCCAACAAGCTGATGCGCCCGATCCACGACCGGATGCCGGTCGTCCTCGACCCGGCGGTCGAGGCGGCGTGGCTCGACCCCGAGGCCGACCGCGAGGAGCTGCTCTCGTTGCTGGTCCCCCCGGCGGAGGACGCGTTGGTCGCGCGCGAGGTGTCCGACCTCGTCAACGACGTCCGCAACGAAGGCCCCGAGCTGATTGGGCCGCGCGAGGAGCAGGGGGCGCTGTTCTGAGCGGCGCGGCGGCGATCAGGCCGGCGCCGGGGCGGCGCCGCCCTGATCGCCCTCGCCGTGAAGGGGCTGGCCGCCGACCGGCCGCTCCTCCTCGACGTGCCATTCCTGGTTGAAGCCGATCATCGCGACCGCGATCAGCACAACCTGGACCGGGACGATGATCAGGGTGAGCAGGCCGAGCAGGTCCTCGGGCAGAGCCGGCGAGTCGAGACCGTCCTTGGAGCGTGCGAACCAGTCCGGCGCCGCGATCGCGGCGAAGATCGCCAGGATCACTGCGAGCGCCGCGGCAACCGGAAGGATGCCGCGATTCCAGCGCATGACCAGGAACGCGAAGACCACGTAGAGGAGCGCCCAGAGCAGTGACATGGCAGCGACGCTCGTGCCCAGCAGCCTTTCCCAGCCGCCGACCGTGACTATCGTGATCAGCGCGGCGCTGACCAGCAGCACGAAGGCGATCACCGCCTTCGTGGTCTTCGCTTGGGCCTTCTCCCTGTTCGGCCGCCACACCTCATAGCCCGGTCGGGCTTGCACGACCTGCATCGACGCAAGCATAAGCGCTCCGCGGGCGACGCGCCGCGGTTGGGAGGCATGCGGGCGGAGGGACTCGAACCCACACGCTCTTTCGAGCACCGGGACCTAAACCCGGCCTGTCTACCCAAATTCCAGCACGCCCGCAGGTACGGCCTCAGTCTACGTCCGATCGACGCTCGATCGGCGCCCGCTCGACCCCGTCCGATCGACGGCTCGGGCCCTGCCGAAGCCGGGCGCTCGCCTAAACTGTCCTGCCGCTCGGGGGAGTGATCTAATGGCTATGAGCGCGGTCTCCAAAACCGTGAATCTGGGTTCGAATCCCGGCTCCCCCGCTTGATCGAGCGCCGCGCGCGAGGTCGCAACTCCGTGAGGACCAGCGGGTTCTAGGGGCGAGCGCGCCGGCAGGGGCACGCTAGGTTTCGATTTCGAATGACCTCGACCCGCAAAGCAAGCTGGCGATACGTCGTCGCAGTTTCCGCGACCCTCGTCGGGCTCGCGATCGCGCTGCTGGCCGCGTTCGCGACCGCGGAGCCGGTGGCGAGCAAGTCGAGCGGCGAGGCGTGTCCTGGCGCGGACACGCTGTCGGTCGACACCACCGTCAAGGCATTGCGCACGTCGCTGCGCTGCCGGATCAACGAGGAGCGCGCTATCCATGGGACCGGACGACTGCTGATCGACCGGAGCCTGCGCACGGCCGCGACACGCCACGTGAAGACGATGGTCGCGACCGACTGCCTGGCGCACAAGTGCCCAGGTGAGCCGAACCTCGACACCCGGATCAGGAAGTCCGGCTACGCGGACGGCGCGGATTCCTACCAGTACGCGGAGAACACCGGCTGCGGGCAAAGCGCCGATGCGATGGTCGAGGTTTGGCTCGACAGCACCTTCCACCGTCTCAACCTGCTCGATGAGAGCTACGAAGACATCGGCGTAGGCGTCTCTCAGGAGACGATCAAGGGCCGCTGCGGCAAAGGCTTCGCGACGTTCGCGGTCGTCTTCGGACACCGTGAGCCCTGATCCCGCGGCGCCGAGCAAGCGCGCCTATCATGGGCGGCGCGCGGGCGAGGTGTAACTGGTTGCACGTCAGCCTTCCAAGCTGAAGGAAGCGGGTTCGAGCCCCGTCGCCCGCTCTCGGGTCGTAAGATTCCGAACGCATACGGGGCGTGGCGCAGTCTGGTAGCGCACCCGGCTGGGGGCCGGGCGGTCGCTGGTTCAAATCCAGTCGCCCCGATTCTCAGGCTCGTGCGTGGCACGCCTGGATCAGGCACGCACCGCCACGCATGACCCCGCAGGGGTCCGCAAGCACCTAGACACCTGGGAGACACCTGCGGTGTCTCGCGGGCCACGTCCGATGCCTGAACCGCGCCAACCGCGAGCAGATTCGCTACCGGCCCTCGACCCGTGGCCGGGTCGATGGGACGTCGCCCAGCCGAGTCCCGATCGTGATCGGCGCGCCCCATGTCCGGCCTCCGTCGACGGAACGAACCGCGACCTGCTGCGTTGGATTCGGCGCCAGGGGATCTGCAGAATCCGTGGCGACGATCGCGGAGATCCCGACGAGGGAGCCGTCCCGGTTGACGAGGATCTTGGTGATTGCGGGCCAGCTGTTCGACGTCCCGGGGTCATAGAGGCCGTGCGGTGCCGACCAGGTCCGCCCGCCGTCCGTCGTGGTCGACAGCACGCTGTACCCGCTGAAGAAACCGGGCGGCTCGCGCAGGTCGTAGACGTAGTAGGCCTGCTTCGGTCGGCGAGGATCCGCGGTCAGGCGCGGCAAGTCCCAGAACTCGCCCGTGAGCGGCTGGATCACGTATGGCGTGCCCCACGAAAATCCGCCGTCGGAGGATCGGCTCGCGATCATGGCTGTGGACGCCTCCTCTGCCGACTCCGGATTGTCGACGACGATCGCGGTGAAGTACGCCTTGCGCCCGTTGGCGTTGAACGCTACCCCCGGGTCGCTGGCGACCTGAAAAGGACCGCCGGTGCAAGCCGAGAGTCCCGGAACGAAGACCCGCGAAAACGAGTGGCCGCCGTCGCGCGACGCCATCACCGTGTCCGTCGTCCGGCCGTCCTGGATCCAGGAGACCAGGATTTGGCGCGGATTGCGTGGATTCACCGCCACCGAGGTCTCCTGCGCAAACCCGGGACTGAATCCGGGGTTCGCCTGCACACAGGGCGCCGAGGGCGAGAACGGGCTCCCACGCGAGATGCGTTCAACGTGCACGCGCACCGATGCCGACAGCGGCGGCCCGGACGCGAAGACCGCCAGAGCAAGCGACGTCGCCAGAGTGATCCCGCACGACGAGTGCTCGATGATGGCCGACGAGGCGCTGCTCGTCAACCGCGGCGGGATGGACGGGGGGCACGGTGCCCTTTTCGCCAGTGCAGGCGACGACCTCCACGCGGTCGGGGCCTCGCGCCGCTGATGGAGGGCGCGATCGACCGCATCGTGATCAGCCAGACGGCAGCCGCTACGTCGCTCGGGCGATGCGCGACCCGTTGACGTGACAGCCGCCGCCTTTGGCTTCCGGTTAGGGTGAGCCGAACCGCACTGGAGTCAGACGGATGAACGGACTACGCGCTTCGACATTTGCACTCATCCTCGCCGGGCTGGTCGCTGCCGGGTGTGGGGGCGACGACGAGGGCGATGAGAGTGCCGATGACCAGCCGACGGAGCTGGCGGTCCCAGGGTCCGAAGAAGCCGCGGCGCTCCAGGAGGATGTTGCGGATCAAAGCGACGAAGAGCAGATCGAAGCCGTGGGTGAGGCTTGGGCGGAGCCGTTCGCAGCAGGGGACGAAGTGATGTGCGGTTACCTTCATCCAGACCTTGGCGGTACGAGTTCCTGCGCGGAGTACGTGAAGGGCTCGCTGACGGGAAGCAGCGAGCTTCAAGCGTCATTCGCGCGCTCAACCGTTGAGCGCGTGAAAGTCGACGGCGAGACTGCTGCGGCGGAGTTCAGCAATGGGGAACAGGTCACCTTCGCCCGCGATTCGGATGGTGCCTGGAAGGTCATCGAGACACCGCGCGTGGGTCCCGCAGGCTGACATCGCATACGCGGACGCCAACCCCGGTTGCACCGGGCATGGGAGGGCCGCAGGTTGGCCAGCGAATCGTCTCCAGCGGCGCTCGAATAAGGCCTCGCCGGCGCCACGCAGCTCAGAGTCGTCACGGTGGTTTCGGTGGGCGCACCCGGCTCGGGCGAGCTACGGATGCGGGCATTGACCCTGTAACACTTCAGGGTGTGGCCAGCGCCTCCGCCCGCTATCCGAGAATCATCGAGGGGAGCGGCGAGCCTTGCGACGTCTGGTCACCGGAGAGCTCGGGACGCGCGATCCGAAGCAGTGCAACCGGAGGGGGATGCTGAATGCCCGATGACGCTGCCTCCGACATCGAGCGGGGCTCACATCAGATCCTGGGTGCGAACCCAGCCATGCGGCGCGCTTGGCTCGCCCACAACACGGGCCATGCTCTCGCCGCCGTCGCAGACACGGCCTTCGCGCCCGAGGAGACACGCGGGAGGATCGAGAACCTCGTCGGGGCGACGCAGATCCCGCTCGGCATCGGGGGACCGATCCTCGTCAACGGGCAACACGCCCACGGGTTGTTCTTCGTCCCGTTCGCAACCACGGAGGGAACCCTGGTCACCACCTACCAGTACGGCATGCGGGCGATCACCGAGGCGGGTGGGGCCCACGCGTCCGTCGTGGGCGACGCCCTCGACATCACCCCCTGCTTCGTCGTCGCAACAGGGCACGACGCCCTCGTTCTCGCGGAGTGGCTCGAGGGTCACCTCTCCGAGTTGCAAGCCGTGGCCGCGGAGACGACGGCGCATGGGCGCCTCGTCGAGGTTCGCCCCCACGTGTTCGGCCGCCGCATCTTCGCCCGATTCGTGTTCAGCACCGGCGATGCGATGGGGCTCAACATGGTCAACCTGGCGGTTGACCGCATCTGCCGGCATGTGATGGAGGCGATGGCGTGCCAGCGGTACTACCTTCGGTGCAACTACTCGAGCGACAAGAAGCCAGCCGCCATCAACCTGTTCCGGCCCTACGGCAAGGAGGTGGTCGTCGACGTGACCCTCCCGGCGAGCGTTGTCGAGGCGCACCTCGGGGTCTCCACCAGCGACCTGCTCGAGTTCGCTGCCGCCGCCCGGCTTGGCACCATGCAGGCGGGGGCGCTGGGCGCGAATGCGCATTTCGCGAACGGTCTGGCGGCGATCTACATCGCCTGCGGCCAGGACCCCGCTCAGATCGTCAACGCGAGCATCGGATTCCTGGACCTCGAGTGGGTCGGCGAGGGGGACCTCTACGTCGCCGCCAGGTTGCCGAACCTCGTGGTCGGAACGGTCGGCGGTGGCACGCAGTTGCCGACCCAGCGGGAATGCCTCGCCCTGCTGGGCTGCAGCGGCGACGGCACGGCGCGTAAGTTCGCCGAGATCGTCGCGGCGACCCTGGTCGCCGGGGACCTTGCTATCTGCGCCGCCCTTGCGAACGGGCGCTTCATCGAGGCCCACCGACAGAACCGGCTGATCGCCGGCCGAAACGGGCACGAGGCGGCCGAGGGAAGCTGACACAGGCCTCAGCAGATCCTTCGACGTTCGGGGTGGGGTAACTAGCGAGCCGAAGGTGGGCCGTCTCCAAGTCAGCTCCGCTTCTCGCGCGAAGCGGAGGCTGGCTAGTATCACTCGATCGAGCGTGGCTCAGCCAATCGAGAGGAGGCCCGATGATCGGCGTGCTCGTGACCTTCACGCAGACCGACAAGTTCGACCGCTCGAGTGTCGCGAAGATTGCCGGCGAAGAGCGAGGAACGTTCGAAGGCATGCCCGGCCTTCGCTTCAAGAGCTTCACGCTCGACGATGACGGCCTTCATGCAAGGAACTTCTACGTCTGGGACGACGAGGAGAAAGCCCGTGCCTTCTTCACGGAGGAGCTCGTCGATATGGTGACGCGGATTTACGGCGTCGCGCCCAAGATCGAATACCTCGACATATTGGAGTTCGTCGACAACTCTGACACCTGATTCGCGCGAAACCAGGCGCCTCCATCGCTACCAACGATCGACTATGCGACGTTTCTGATCCGTCGTGGGTTGCGCCTCGGAAGCGAAGCGGGATCACCTCCCCCCAGGGTGCTCAGTACGCTCGCAGCCGCCCGATCGGGGCGAGCAGAGCGATGGCCGCACGCAGCGCAGGGTTTGTAGGCACAAGCAGGTCTCGGTGCTCGTGCCAGGCCACCGCCATCGCGATCGCAGTCGATGGGTGCTTGAGTCCGCGAAAGCGCGCGGAGGTGACGAACCGGTGCTGACGCTCGACAAATTCGTCGAACCGGCTTCCGGGGCGGTGAATGTTCCGCACGCGCACCGGCTCTCCCACAAGTCGGAAGGTATGGCTCGCGTTCACCGGCACAGTGGCGGAGTCCCCGGCCGCTAGCCGTCGCCAGGCTCCGTCGATTCCGACCTCGAACGACCCCTCGAGCACTTCGTAGCTTTCGACCTGAGTGGGGTGGCGATGCGAAGGTGGCGCGAAGGCGCTTGCCGGAAGCGACCATTCCATCTCGACGTACTCGCCCTCCGTCTCCTCGTGCGAGCGCAGGACGAGATACTCGCCGAGTCCGTCCGGCATTACGTAGTGATCGCCGGACCGCGGCATCAGGCGACTCTATCCGGAGGCCTCTCAAACAGCCACTCGTGATGCCCCTTGCCCACGGGCAGTGGAGTCATGGCTAGCTCCATCTACGAAGTTCGCCCACGGACTCCCGAGGGCGACGCCGCCCAGAGGCGGCGCTGCCCTCGGAAGGAGATGCGGTCAGCCGGTCACCGCGTCCCGGCGCCCGCCGCGCCTGGTGATCGCGACGGCACCCGCGCCGAGACCGACTAGCGTGAGCATCCCGGCCGCCCCAATCCCTGCGTCGCCCCAGTCGAAGCCGGTCGAGGATGTCGCCTGCGTCGCGTGGACCGCGACCGCGTGCTGAGCCTCGGCGCCGCTGCTCGGCCCCAGGCCGCCGTTCACCCCGGCCGGTATCTCGACAATGGCCGGCATGTGCTCGTCGATCGGCATCGCGCCGGCACTCGGCGCCATGATCGCTGCGGCGGCGAGGACCGCGGCGAGCGTCGTTTTCTTTGTGCTACTGGACATGAGTTGCCTCCTCGGAATGGCTCAGACGTAGAAGTAGGGATCCAGGACCCGGACCTCGGTGATCCGGTCGACCGGCAGCTCGTTTGCGTCTGCCGCCTTCCGGATCGCCTCCGGCGCGGGCGCGTCGTAGACGCAGAACGTGGTGCGCTTGTCGGCGCTCACATAGGAGTGCACCCAGGTCACGTCCTCGACGGCGTTTCGCTCAACGACGGTGCGGCAAACGTCCGCGCCCCCGTTTGCGACCGGGATGTCGAGCACGTCCGGAAAGGTGCGCTCGACCACGTATCGCGGCATCTCGTTCCTCCTCGATTGGTGGATGTCGTCATGCCGCCAAGACTGCGCGCTCACGAACGCGCGCGCATCGGGAACGCTCCCTATGTTTGGTCGTGTCGGTTCCCTATCTTGGGTCCGCGATGCCGAGGCGAATGGCTGCGGCGCCGGCCTCGCTGCGGGTGCGCACGTCGAGCTTTCGCAGGATGGCCGAGACGTGATGGCCGACGGTCTTCTCGGAGACGAAGAGGCGCTCGCCAATCTCGGCGTTGCGAAGCCCCTGGGCAACCAGCCCAAGCACCTCGACCTCTCGGGTGGTGAGCCCGGCTGGGTTCTCCCGGGTCGTCGCCCGCGGCCCTCGCGGCAGCCCCCGCGCTCCACGCTCGCGAAGCCGCCGGGCGACGATCGCCGCCGCCGGTGCCGCACCGAGCGCCTGAAGCTCAGCGAGCGAGCCGCGAAGGGCATCGTCATCATCCGCGCCGGCGAGCGCCAGTGCCGCCTCGTAGGGGCAGCCGAGCTCCACCCAGAGCCTCGCGGCGCGCTCGTGATCGCCGGCAAGCTCGGCCGCGTAGGGCTCGGCGACCTCGACGACGATCTCCTCCTTGACGCCCGCGCGGCGGCGCCAAACGGCAACTTCGCCGAATTCCCATGAAGGCAGGCGCTCAAGCCCGAGCTTCAGTGTCGTATCAGTGGCCTCGATCGACTCGCGGTTACGCCCTTCGAGCCAGGCGGCCTCGGCCCTGGCGGCGGCCACCGGGGCAATCTGCTGGAGCTCACCCGTCGGCTCCGCCTCGGCGAGCGCCGCGTCAAGGGGTTGCCAGGGGTCGGGATCGCCTCGGCGCGCTCGAATCAGTCCCTGGATCGCGCCGGCGAGCACCCCGGGAACCGGTGCCGAGCCCCGGCTGCGAAGGATCTCCGTCGCCGACTCGGCGGCCTGGGCCCAATGCCCGCGATCGAGCTGCATACGAGCGCGGCAGGCGCTCAGGGAGAGGCGCCAGTAGTCGAGGCCTCTCTCGCTGCAGTACGCCAATCCGGGTCCGAGGTGACGGTCGGCAAGCGCGAACCAGCGTCCCCGAGTGGAGAGCCAGACGAGGTTGAGGAAGGCTCGGCCGGCCTCATCTTCGAGGCCGGCTGTCCTCGCCAGCTCGAGACTTTGCGCGAGCCTCTCGGCTCCCCTCGGGCCCTCGCGGCGGAACTCCGCTGCGCCGACGCTGGTGAGCGCATAGACGAAGATTTGGGTGTCGTCCAGGCGCCGCGCAAGCTCAAGCGCGCGAGTCCCCCAGTCGATGGCCCTTTCCGTGTCCTCCCAGTTCAAGTACCGCTGCGCGAGCGCGGCGTAGGCCATCGCAAGCTCGCGTCCGGGCTCCAACTGCTCGAGCATGGCCACGGCCTCGCGACAAGCCTCGACCGCCTCATTTGTTCGACCGCCGAACCCGAGCATCCGCCCGAGCGCACGAAGAGCGTCCCCTTCCTTGCGCGTGTCGCCTAGTGCGCGCCGGCGACCGACCACTTCCTCCTGGGCCTCGATCGCCGCGTCGAGCTGGCCGGACAGATAGCACTCGTACGCCCGCCTCTCGAGCAGCTGGGCCTGCTTCTCCGGTTGCACGCCCGCGGCGACGCGCAACGCGCGCGCATACTGAGCGGCCGCCTCACGATGGGCACCGAAGGCGGCCGCGCGCGCGGCGGCAATCGGTGCGAAGCGCAGGACCATGGGGCGGTCGTCCGCGGCTTCGGCGTGATGGGCGATTCGAGCCGGGTCGGTGTCGGCGCGCGCCGCAAGCGCCTCGGTCGCGCGGCGATTGAGCGCGACGCGCCGGTTGGGTGCGAGCCCTTCCTCGACGGCCAGGCGGGCAAGCTCGTGCCTGAAAGCAACGCCACGATCCCCCGGGAGCACCATGCCGGACGCCAGGCATTCCTCCAGGCGGTCCAGCTCCGCGGGGGCGAGCGCCTCGAGCAGCCAGACCTCGACCTGAGGGGCCGCGACAGCGATCGCCTCGAGCAGGCGCCGCGCCGGTTCCGAGACGCGTGCCATCCGCGCCAGCACCGCATCCCGCACGGTCGACGGAACCGTGTCGATCCCGGCCGCCAGAGCCTCGCTGACAAAGAACGGATTGCCGTTAGTTTGACGGTACAGCTCCTCGGGGTCCATCTCGTGTGGTGCGGCAAGTCGTCCGACGGCATCCCGCGAAAGGAGCGGAATTCGGAGTCTCGAAACCGATCGCGCACTAGTCAGCTCTCCGAGGACCAGGGCAAGCGGATGGGTCCGGTCGAGCTCATCGTCACGAAAGCTGGCCACGACGAGCGTCGGAACCGACTCGACCTTCCGGGCCAGCAGCCGCAGAACGTCGAGCGTCGCCTCGTCGGCCCAGTGGAGGTCGTCGAGCACGAGCACGCTTGCGCGTCGTCCGGCTAGCTCTCGGATCAGCGCGGCCGTGACCTCGTGCGGTCGGGCGGCGCCGGAGACGAGCTCCTCGAGTTCCCCTCCCGTGGTCTCGGCGACTTCGAAGAGCGGCCCCAGGGGCGGTGGAGTTGCCAGCGGCTCACAGGCGCCCCAAAGAATCCTCGCCGAGTCGCGATTCCGCTCGCAGAACTCCTGCAGAAGGGTGGTCTTGCCGATCCCTGCCTCGCCTCGGACGAGTACTAGCCGTCCACTCGAGTTGGCGACCGCCTCCAGCCAGCCGGCAAGGGCGGAGAGTTCGTTGGAACGCTCCAGAAGCTCCCCGGCGTCGTCCGGGGAGCTTATGGTCCCTTCCGCTCGCGCCCGCGCATCGAAACGCATCCGTCTCGGATCTTGTCAAAGGAACTCGAGACCCCATCCGACATGGAGGGGCAGTATCGCGTGTACCGCTACTCCTTTTCCACGCAAGCGCTACTTCTGCTCCCGCGTGCGAGGAGAAGCGCCGCTTGGATGACGCGGTACCACCGCTTTTCATTGCCGGTCCTTCCCATCCATGCCACAGCCCTTTGTGGAGGCGCCGATGTGGCTCCTGGCCCGCACCGAAACGACGGAGAGAAGCCGATAGAGAAACTGATTCGTGCGGCTCCCGCCCAGGAACCACTCGGATCGGCTCACAAGCGCACAAGCAGGCGCCTACCGCGGCGAGCCGTTCGAGTCGGCGCCGCGGCGTCCTATGCCGCGGCGCCCTCGGGGAGGGCCGCCGGCGCGCGATCGCGCTCGCCCGCGGCAAGCTCAGGCGCGGCCGCGGGCTGGCGGTCGATCTCGCGCTCACGGACCAGCCACAGCGCGACGACGGAGCCGGCCAGCGCCAGCACGCCGCCGAGGAGCAGGATCTCGTTCATGCCCGAGAGAAATCCCTCACCGGCGATGTTCGCGATCGTGCCGCGGGAGCCCGACGGGACCGATCCGAGCACCTGGTCGAGGCTGCCCGAGGAGGCGGCCTCTATCAGCTGACGGGGCCGGTCGCCGTCGGCGGCCGGGGTGCCGGCTGCGAGCTCGGAGACCTTGCTCGCCCCGCGGCCGAGGAAGACCGCTCCCCAGGCGGCGATTCCGACCGCGACGCCGACCTGACGGAAGGTGTCGTTGATCCCGGCCGCCATCCCGCTGCGCTCCTTGGGCACGACGCTCAGCGCGACGTCGGCGATCACCGGGTTCAGCAGGCCGACCCCCGCCCCGGCTACCAGGAAGCCGCCGAGCAGGGAGGTCCACTCCGAGCCGGCGTCGAGGCCCGACATCAGGATCAGGCCGACGCCCGTCGCCCCGAGGCCGATCGAGAGCATCACCCGCGCGGGCACGCGCGAGAGCAGCGACCCGGCGATCGGGGCCACGAAGAAGCTCAGCAGGGTGATCGGCAGATAGCGAACGCCCGCCTCGAGCGGCGAGTAGCCGAGGTAGTTCTGCAGGTAGAGGGTCAGGTAGAGGAAGAGCGCGAACAGCGAGCCAGAGACGGCGAACGCCGCCAGCTGGACGCCGGTGAAGGCGCGACTGCGGAACAGCTCGAGCGGCAGCATCGGCTCGGCAACCCGGCGCTCGATAGCGATGAAGGCGGCGAGCAGGCCACCGGCGCCCGCGAACAGAGAGACGATCAACGCCGACCCCCAGCCCTCGTCGTTGCCGCGCAGGAGGCCGAGGACGAGCAGGAAGAGGGCGCCGCTGAACGTCACGACGCCGGGCCAGTCGATCCGGGTCGCGTTCGGGTCGCGCGTCTCGCGCAGCCGCAGCTGGGTCACCGCAAGGGCCGCCGCACCGATCGGCACGTTGATGAAGAACACCGACTCCCAGCCGAGGGCATCGGTGAGCGCACCGCCGACCAGCGGGCCGATCGCGACCGCGATGCCGATCGTGGCCCCGTAGATCCCCATCGCCATGCCGCGCTCACGGCCGGCCGGGAACTCCTGCGCGACCAGCGCCAGCGAGACGGCGAACATAATCGCACCGCCGATCCCCTGCACGGCGCGGGCGAGGTTGAGTGTCGTCGGATCGGGCGCCAGCCCGGCGACCAGCGACGAGAGGGCAAAGATCGCCAGGCCGATCGAGAACACCCGCCGGCGGCCCACGCGGTCGGCGAGCGATCCGGCGACGAGCACGAACGCCGCCAGGGTGAGCGCGTAGGCGTCGATCACCCACTGCAGGTCGGTGAAGCTCGCCGACAGGTCATCCCTGATCGCCGGCAGCGCGGTGTTGACCACCGTGATGTCGAGCAGCAACATGAACGTCGCCACGCTCACCGCCCCGAGAGTCCACCATTTCCGTGTCATTACGAGTCCTCCGTATCCGCGTCTATACTTTGAAAGGAAGCCTTATCAAGTCGCCTTATCAGGTGACCGTACCATATCGGTAAGGCTTCCTGACGATGTGTGACGCAGACCACAGTTGGCGTTGACCCGAGGCAAAGGCACGATGCGATGAACGAGAGCTGGAAGATCCACGGCGGCGAACGGCCCCTCCCCGCGCTGTTGGGCGAGCTCAAGGAGCGCGCCCTCGACGAGCTGCACGCGCGACTCGGCGAGGAGGGCTATCCCGACGTCCGCCCCGGACACGGCTGCGTCTTTCGGTTCATCGAGGTCGAGGGCTCGCGGCTGACGACGATCGCGTCGCGGGCGACGATGACGAAGCAGGCGGTGGGAGAGGTCGTTGACGACCTCGAGCGGCTCGGCTACGTCGAGCGGCTCGCCGACCCCGAGGACGGGCGGGCAAAGATCATCCGGCTCAGCCCGCGCGGCTGGGCCGCCCAGCAGGCGGCGCTTCGGATCTTCGCCGACATCGAGCGACGCTGGGCGAGCGCGGTGGGCGACGACCGGGTGAGGCAGCTGCGCGAGACGACGGAAGCGATCCTCGCCCTCGAGCTCGCCCCGGTCGGCAGCTGATAGCTGACGGCCGTGGGCGCGACGACCGTCGGCGGGCTGCTGGCGGCCGTCGCCGAGTCAGAGCACGAGCCGGCGCTCCGGATCACGCCTCGTGTGATCTCCGCGCCGGCGGGTAAGGGAGGCTCCGCATGACGGGGCCCTTGTTAGCGGCGGCATTCGCGCTGATCATCGGCGGAGCGATCCTGTTCACGAACGCGATCGAGTGGTTGGGCGAGCGTCTCGACCTCGGTGAAGGAGCCGTGGGAAGCCTGCTGGCCGCCGTCGGTACGGCGCTGCCGGAGTCGCTGATCCCCGTGGTCGCGGTCCTCTCGGGCGGCGAGTCCGAGCAGGTCGCGATCGGCGCCATCATCGGCGCCCCCTTCATGCTGGGCACGGTCGCCATGCTGGTGGTCGGCGCCAGCGCGCTGGCCTTCCGCCGACGGCGAAGCAGCGGCTCGGAGGTGACCGCCGACGACCGCTCGCTGCGTCGCGACCTCGGCCTCTTTCTTCCCTGCTTCGCCATCGGCATCGGCCTGGGGCTGATCGACTCGACGTCCATCCACATCGCCGGGGCGGTCGGGTTGCTGATCGCCTACGCAGCTTATGCGCGACGGACGGTCCGGATACACAGCGGCGAGAGCGAGGACGTGGACGATCTCACGCCGCTCACATTCGACCCCAGCAAGGAGGACCCGCCTCGCAACATCGCGATCGTCGCCCAGCTCGTTGTCGGGCTGCTGATGATCGTCGGCGGCGCCGAGCTCTTCGTCGAGGAGGTCGTGACGGTCGCCGAGGCGCTCGGCATCTCCGCGCTGGTGCTCTCCCTCGTGCTCGCGCCGCTGGCGACCGAGCTCCCGGAGAAGCTCAACAGCGTGCTCTGGATGCGCCGCGACAAGGACACCCTGGCGGTCGGCAACATAACCGGGGCGATGGCGTTTCAGTCCACCGTGCCGATCGCCCTCGGCCTCGTGGCGACCGACTGGGACCTCGACCGGTACGCAGTCGCCGCCGGGGTGGCCGGCCTGGTCGGCGGCGCCCTGGCGCTCTGGCGGCTCCCCGAGGACAGACTGGGGATACCGGTGGTGGTCGCCTGGAGCGCCCTGTTCGTCGGCTTCGTCGCCTTCGCCGCGCTGGGCGCCTGAGCCGCGACCGAGCTGAACCGGGATGTGTATAGATCCGCGATCCTGCCGTTTGCGGCATGTCGCCGCAGCGCGATCGGCGAGGGCGACATCTTCGAGCTCAACTTCATCGAGGACCAAATGCCCGCGTCTCATGGGAAGTTGTAGCCAGCGACTCTAATCCCCGGCGCCGGCGGTTTCGAGGGCCTCGACGAGGTCCGTGCCCCATTCGAAGCGCGCGATCCTGCCCTTGCGCAGAGTCCAGGTGTGTGCCTCCTCTTGGACGAGCTCTCTCTCGCTTCCCCGATTGCGGGTGTGCCAGCTGACGGCGACAACCACGATGTCCCCGCAGTCGAACAGCTCGTGGAGCTCGTGCCGGGACTCCACCCAGACTTCAGAGAAGCCTCGCATGGCCCGCGCCACTGCACGGGGCCCCTTGCGAGTGCCCGGTTCGACGGCGTACCGAGGATTGACGTACTCGATGTCCGCAGTCGCGAGTTTCAGGATCTCGTCCGGATCTCGATCGATCAGCCCCTCCTCGTAGAAGCGACGCACGATCTCGACGTTCTCCTGCGACATCGCCTACTCCGACGGCCCGGCGGCTTCGAGGGCCGTCGAGCGATCCAGGAAGTCCTCTTGTCGAACCACCAAGCCCCGTCGGAACGTGAAGAGCTGAAACACCGGCTCGCTCACGGCCACCCCGCTGCCGGACCCGTGCCCCTTCTGCTGCGTCGCGATAAGGACCTTGTCGCCGAGGTCGAGGATCTCCGTGGGGTCCCACCGGATGTCCTCGAACGCATCGAGCCAATATCGCCAGAGCTGGAGGTACCCGTCATGGCCGCAGAAAACTGCCTCCAGGTCGGGCGGCATCAGGTCGCCGCTAGGGTGGTATTCGCTGCTGGGATGCCAGCCCACAAGGACCAAGTCGAAGTCCCGACGGTTGGCTGCCGCGTATGCCTGGCATACACGACGGGCGATCATCAACCGCCGAAGCCGAGACCGCGGCGGCAGCCGAAACAGGGCATCCGCGAGCCGACGGTAGAGGGCCGGGAAGCGGAGGAACAGACGCTCATCCAAGGTCCGGCGCCGACTCGCGCTTTCACTGAGAGAAGGGAGCGCGATTCGGGTCCCGCGCACGATCTCCACGCTCTCCCGCGACATCGCCTACTCCGACAGCCCGGTGGCGGCGTAAACGCGTGTGTGAGCCATCTCCAGTTGCGTGGCGGAGTACACCGCCATAGGGTCGCATCGTTATCCCTTCCCGGTGTTCTGCCGACGTGTCGATGGCGCCGACAAGGGGCCGGGCTCCACCGCTCAGAGGAAGGAACCAAAATGGAGCATCGGAGACATCAAGGCGCCGCCTTGGCCCTGGGAGCTCTACTGATCGTAGGCGCTTTGGCCTCATCGGCATTCGCCCAGACCGAGCGGACCGTGACCGAACTCGGACAGAGGGTGCCCTCATCGGCATTCGCCGAGGCCGAGCGGACCGCGACCGAACTCGGACAGAGGGTGCCGGCGGGGGAGAGCGTGTCCACCGTTCTCCTGCGGCGCGACAGCTCGCAGGCCGAGCCGCTCATCGCAAACGTCGGCCCTACTCCGTACGCGTCCCCGTACGCGTCGGCCGATGTGTTCGATTGGGGCGATGCGGCGATCGGCGCCGGCATCGCATTGGTTCTCGGCGCGGCCGGTCTCGGAGGAGTTTTCCTCCTCGGTCGCAGGCGTGCGGATCGCGCAGCTGAGTTCCCAGTCGCCGCAGGCTGATAAGCCGCTCGGCGGCTCAACACGACGGAGCGGCGCTCGATAGGGCGCCGCTCCGCGGTCAGCTCAGCTCGTCCTGGGATGTCGAGTCGCACTTTCGGGCGTCGACGCGTGAATCTCGCGTCTTGGGTTGACCCCCGGATCGGATCGACGGATGCTCCAGAGGCGATGTCGCAGGAGAACGTCGAGACCATCCTTCGGGTGTACGAAGCGTGGTGGGCGGGACTGGAGCGTGGCGATCCCGGCGCCGCATTCGATACGGGCTCCGTCGCTGACGAGTTCGAGTTCACAACGGAGGGCTTCGAGTTCGAGGGAAGGTTGGTCTGGCGCGGCCGCGAGGGATATGTCCAGTGGTTCCGCAGCTGGACTCGGGAATTCGAGGATTGGTCGCTTGAGGTCGAACGCCTGATCGATGCCGGGCATGACCGAGTTGTCGCGCTCACGCGCCAGTCGGCAACCGGGGCGGGGAGCGGCGTTCCGGTCGAGCTGAATATCGGAACGATCTGGGAGTTGAAAGATGGACGCGTCGTTCGGCTGAGGAACTACCGCACCCACGCCGATGCCCTCGAAGCGGTCGGGCTGCGGCAGTAGGCGATCTCGCAGGAGAACGTCGAGATGGCTCGCACCTAGACTGCGGAATCACGACTCATTCGGAGCCCGTGGTCATGTCTCCGGCGCTGTATGAATGCGCCCCGGTGCCGGCGAGCGCTCCGCCCTGGACGATCAGGTACTCGTCGCGGATCGGCTTGCCGCCGAAGTGGCACTCGAGGATCTCGCGGGTGCCGGCCGCATAGCGGGCCTGGGCCGAGAGGCTGGTGCCCGAGGTGTGCGGGGTCATGCCGTGGTGGGGCATCGTCCGCCACGGATGGTCCCGCGGCGCCGGCTGCGGGAACCAGACGTCACCGGCGTAGCCGGCGAGCTGGCCCGACTCGAGCGCGCGCACGATCGCGTCGCGGTCGCAGATCTTGCCCCGCGCCGTGTTGACGATATAGGCGCCGCGCTTCATCCGCGCGAGCATCTCGTCATCGAAGAGGTGCTCGGTCTCGGGATGCAGCGGGGCGTTGATCGTCACCACGTCGCAGTGCGGGACCATCTCCGCGGCCGACTTGTGGAAGGTCGCCCCGAGCTCGGACTCGATCTCGGACGGCAGCCGGTGGGGGTCGGTGTAGTGGAGGCCGACCTCGAACGGCCTCAGCCGCCGCAGGACCGCGGAGCCGATCCGGCCGGCGCCCACGGTGCCGACCTGCATGCCCTCGAGGTCATAGCTGCGCGAGACGGCGTCGGCGATGTTCCAGCCCCCGTCGACGACGATCTTGTAGGAGGGGATGTAGTTGCGCACCAGCCCGAGGATCATCATCACCACGTGCTCGGAGACCGAGATCGAGTTCGAGAAGGTGACCTCGGCGACGGTCATCCCGGCCCTGGTCGCGGCCTCCAGGTCGACGTGGTCGGAGCCGATCCCGGCGGTGATCGCGAGCTTCAGGTTCGACGCCTTGGCGATCCGCGCGGCGGTCAGATACGCGGGCCAGAACGGCTGCGAGATCACCACCTCGGCCTCGGGCAGACGGCGCTCGAACTCCGAGTCGGGCCCGTCCTTGTCGGAGGTGACGATCAGGGTGTGGCCGGCGTCCTCGAGAAACGCGCGCAGCCCGAGCTCGCCCGAGACGCAGCCCAGCAGCTCGCCTGGGGTCAAGTCGATCGCCTCGGGGGTCGGCGTCGTCTGGCCGTCCGGATAGCGCTCGATCTTCGGGATCTCGCCGCGGGGATACTCCGGCGGGTAGCCGTCCACCGGGTCGTCGTAGAGCACGCAGAGGACCGTGGCCATGTTCCTTAGCCTCCTTGGGGGTTGACGTCGTTCCGACGCACCATTTGGATCAACGCTCCGCCCATGAACATGCCTAGGGCGACAGGGCGGCGCCGAGGGAGTCGGCGCCCAAGGGCCTTGGCGTGCCCTCCTCGTAGAAGATGTCGAGGTCGGTGATCGTGAAGCCGGCGGTTGTCAACAGGTCGACGATCGGCCGGGTGAGATGGCAGCCGCCGAACAGCCGTTTCTGCAGCGGCTCCAGGCGACGCTGCCAGCGACGCACCTGCTCGTCCGGCGCCAGCCCGTGCTCGACGAAGCGCAGGGTCGCTCCGGGCTTGAGGACACGCCGAACCTCGGACAGGGCGGCGGCGACGTCCGGGATCGTGCACAGCGTCCACGTGGACAAGGCGGAGTCGAAGCTGTCATCCGCGAACGGCAGCTTCTGGCCATCCAGACCCGACCTCTCCACGGGGATGCTTGTCGCCCGCAGACGCTTTTCGGCCAGCTTCCAGCCCAGGTCGGCGGGCTCGACCGCCGCAACTCGGGTGACCTCCGCCGGGTAAAACGGGACGTTCAGCCCGGAGCCAAATCCGATTTCGACTACGTCGCCCTCGAGCGGGTCGCAGACGCGGCGTCGCAAGGGTTCGGCATCCTTCAGTCCACACGCGACGTTGATGATCCGCGGGAGGACCCGCTCGCCGTAAATACCGATGACCGCCTCCTTGCATCCGCGATCTGCCGCCGAGTTCGTTCGAAGAACCAATCCTTCGGAGAGCCTCCGAGCCTCGCGGCTAGCCTACGCTCTCGCGCCCCGGTCGTGTGCCGGACGCAGCCTGTGCGCTTCGCAGTACACGTGCGCCGGCGGGGCGAGCCGGCGTCATGCCACGCTCAGCTCTGCTTCACGACCGCGTAAACGACGCGCTCGGCGACGTCGATCACGGTCTCGGCGATCCGCGAGCAACGTCGGTAGAGCTCGCGGCGCCCGATCCGCTCCTGCCTGTCGGCGAGCTCGAGCAGGGCCGCCATTCCCTCGTAGTAGATCCGCTCGACCTCCCGGGCGCCCCGGATCGCCGCATCAGCCGCTGCGGTGGCGGCGTCCGGATCCGATCCGAGATGCCCTATGGCCACGTCGATGTCGCGGACGGCCCTTTGCAGCACCTCCGACATCTCGGCGATCCCCGCATCCGGGGAGCAGGCCATCACTTCTGACTCGTTGACCAGATCCCGTGCGTAGTTGAGGATCCAGTCGACCCCGCGCGAGAGCGAGAACAGGTCCTCCGGCTCGAGCGAAGTGACGAAAGCTCCCCGAAGGGCGGCCAAAAGCTCGCGCTTGGCCGCATCGCCGCGGTGCTCTGCCTCACGCAGACGCTCGGCCGCATCGGCATCGCCCGCGGCCCACGCCGCGAACAGGTCGATTCCCTCGATCGTCACCGCGACCTGGCCGCGCAGGAGCCCGTGGACGTCGGGCATCTCGGGGAGGAACCAGCTCTTGCGACTCACGTCAGCGACCGCCAGATCGCGAGCATCACGATCGCGAGCATGCCGGTGACCGGGATCGTGATCAGCCAGGCGATCGCAATCTCGCGGACGAGCTCCCAGTGCACATGACGCCAGCGCCTGCGCCCGCCGCCGACCCCGACCACCGATGAGGCCACCACCTGGGTGGTGGACGTCGGCGCACCCGCCAGCGAGGCGCCGAAGATCACCCCGGCCGATGCCGTCTGGCTGGCAAGCCCATCGATCGGTTGGATGTGGTAGATGCGGCGGCCCACGGTGTGAATGATCCGCCATCCGCCGAGCACCGTGCCGGCGGTCAGCGCGAGGGCGCAGGCGAACGTCACCCAGGTGGGCGCGGAGAGGGTCTGGATCCGGCCGTCGGCGAGCAGCAGGGCGGCGACCACGCCAATCGCTTTCTGGGTGTCGTTCGCACCGTGGCTGAAGGCGAGCGCTGCCGACATCGTCCACTCGCCGCCGCGCAACGGCCCGCGCCAACGCGACGTCGCCCTGGATGCCAGCCTGCGAAGCGCCCGGATCACGAGCAGCGCGGCGAGGGCGCCGAGGATCGGAGAGATCGCGAGCGCGATCAGGGTGCCGAAGACGCCCACAGGGTGCCAGCCCTCGATCCCTCCCCAGTTGACGGCGTTGATCCCGCCTTCGACGAGGGCGGCGCCGACGAGACCACCGACCAGCGCGTGGCCCGAGCTCGAGGGTAGGCCGAACCGCCAGGTGATCAGGTTCCAGGTCACGGCCGCGGCGAGGCCCGCCCCGATCACCTCGATCGCCGCCGACGCACCGACGGCGACGATGCCGCCGATCGTGTCGGCGACCGCAGCGCCGACGAGGAACGGGCCGAGCAGGTTGAAGACGGAGGCGAGGACGATCGACTGCAGCGGGGTCGCCGCGCGCGTCGCGACCAGGGTGGCGATCGCGTTCGAGGCGTCGTGGAGCCCGTTGGTGGCGGCGAACGCGACGGCGAGCAGGATCGCGAAGGCGAGCCCTGTGTCCACGTCCCGACTCTATATCGGCGGGTCTCGTCCACATTCCTGGCCCCGATTCCGATTCCGACGGGTCGTGGTACCGCTTTGCGTGCGTCGCGTTTGCCAGACCTGGCCGATCCCATGCGAGTTGTCCAAGCCTTAACCGGCGCGTTGCTCGGCGCTTCCCGGGCCCCGCGCACAATCGAGGGCCGAGCTTTCAGCGACCGAAGGCATGACAATGACCAACATCAGAATGAAGATCGCCGCCGCCGCAACCATCCTCGGCCTCGGCGGCCTCGGCGGTTTCGCGATGGCCTCGAACCCTGCGGGCGGCGCAGGAGGTGTCGCCCCGACGCAGATCGCCGCCACCCAGGCCGGCTCGGCGACGGCGGCCTCGAAACCCGTCGTCACCCGGACGAGCGGCGCCGCGGCCCCGACCGCTCCCGTGACGACCCCGGCGACCTCCGCGACGAAGGCGCTGGCCACCCGCACCAGCGCCGCTGCCGCCGGCACCAACCGTAGGCCCGAGGTCGAGCGCGACGACGGGCCGGCCCTGTACGAGGACTGAGCGAAGGGCGCGGAGGAAAAGGCTTGAGCCTGGCCCTCCGCGCCCAGAGCCGGCGCCCGATGCGCCGAAGGTCGCTGGTTCAGCTCAGTCGGCGCCGGCGCCTGAAGCCCGCTTTCGCAGCCGCTGACGGCGACGGCATGAGTCCTATGCCGGACGCTGGGCCAGACGCTGGCGCGGACGCCTCCGCCGGATGAGCACCAGGGCTCCTGCGGCGAGAAAGATCAGGCCATACGCAGCCGCGGCACCGATCAGAGCATCGCCCCAGTCGAAGCCCGCATCAGGGGAGTCCATACTTGGGCCAACCTCTGCGACGAACGGTTCCGCTTGCGACGCGTCGCGGCGAAACTCGGGCACACCACCCGTGCCAATCACGGGATCGAACGGCACCGCGCGCTCGGCGTCGCGGCGGAGCAGGACCTGGTTGTGATGCACTCCCTCCACGGCGGAGCCCGCCCGATCTGGCGCCGCGGTGGCGCCGTTCTGCGCTGCCGCCGACGCGACCGGAACGATGGCCGCGCCGACCAATATCGTGACCGCACTTCTTAATACCGAGGTTCGCATCTCGTGCTCCTTCCCGATCAGCTTGCACCTGGGAGCCTGCGCGCCGCCGCTGAAATCCCGCTGAAGGCGGCTTTCTTGGAGGGCTACCGCCCACGCGTGAAGTGAGGGTCGGTGCTGGTGGTAGGTTCGACTGCGGGAGAGGAACGATGGAGTTCCAGATTCTCGGGCCGCTAGAAGTCCGCCGTGAAGGGGGGCAGGTGGCGCTTGGCGCAGCGAAACAGCGCGCCCTGCTCGCGATCCTGTTGGTCCGCGCGAATGAGGTCGTCTCCATCGATCGGTTGATCGAAGAGCTGTGGCCGGAGCCTCCGGAGACGGCCGCCAACACCCTGCAGGTTTACGTCGGGAAGCTCCGCAAGGCACTGGAACCCGACCGCGCGCGGGGGGCTCAAGGTGCGCTCCTGGTGACACGAGCGCCCGGGTATCTGCTCCGGGTCGAGCCGGACGAGCTCGACGCCGACCGCTTCGAGCGCCTCACGTACGAGGGCAAAAGCGCGCGCGAAGCGAAGGATTACGCGACCGCGGCGAGGAGGCTCCACGAGGCGCTGGAGTTATGGCGGGGACCGGCGCTGGCTGACTTCATGTACGCCCCGTTCGCTCAGGCCGAGATCGCGCGCCTGGATGAGCTGCGACTCGACGCGTTCGAGGAGCGCGTCGAGGCCGAGCTCGCCCTGGGCAGCGCGGCTGACCTGGTGGCGGAGCTGGAGCCCGTGATCCGCGACAACCCGCTGCGTGAGCGCCTACGAGGACAGCTGATGCTCGCCCTATACCGTTCGGGGCGTCAGGCGGATGCCCTGGACGTCTACCGGGAGACCAGCAAGACTCTCGATGAGGAGCTCGGCCTCGTTCCGAGCCCGCCGCTCCAGCGCTTGCAGAGAGCCATTCTCCGCCAGGAGCCGGCGCTCGAGGTCTCGATCGAGTCTCCGGTCGAGCCGTCGTCCGGCGGCGCCAGGGCCGGTCTCGCATGAGACCGTCACCGCCGCCTCCGAAGTACGCAAGACGGTGACCGTGTTGATCGCGCGCCGGCCGAGGGTCCGCGGCCGGGACCCCGAGGCTATCGGCAGCGAGGAAGAGCGCTACCGGGTCCGGCTCGCGCGGACCGTGGAGCGCTACGGCGGAACGATCGCAAGCAGCCTCGGCAACGAGGTGATGGCCGTCTTCGGCGTGCCGCGCGTCCACGAGGACGACGCGTTTCGGGCCATCGCCGCGGCGCTCGAAGTCCGAGACGCCCTGGCCCGGGATGCGGTCGACTCTGGGTCGGCGACTCAGCTCGGAGTCGCGACAGGCGAGGTTCTGGCGAGCAGCTCCGGCCCGGGCAGGGTGTCGGTCGTCGGCGAACCCGTGACCGCCGCCGAGGAGCTCGAGGACGCCGCCGCGGCCGGGGAGATCCTGCTCGACGCGGACACCCGGCAGCTCGTACGCGGACGAGCGAGGGTCGAGCGGGTCGAGACCGCAGCGGGACGTGCCTGGCGACTTCGCGACCTCGTGCGCGGACGGCCGGCCGTTGGGTCGCTGAAGGCGCCGCTCGTCGGCCGCACACCCGAGATCGCCCGGCTCGGGCAAGCGTTCGAAGGCGCGATCCGCGAGCGCATGCTGCATCTGTTCACGATCCTCGGGCCGGCTGGGATCGGGAAATCTCGGCTCGCACAGGAGTTCGCCACGCTTGCGGCCAGACAGGCCACCGTGCTCGTCGGCCGCTGCGTTCCCTACGGGGAGGGCATCACGTTCTGGCCCTTGCGCGAAATGGTCAGCCAGCTCACGGTCGCCGGCCCCGCCGGAGAGCTGCTCGGTGATGAACACGACGTGCGGCCGCTCGCCGACGACCTCGAGGAGGCGATCGGCGTCGCGGAGACATCGACCGATCGCGAGGAGATCTTCTGGGCGACGCGAAGCCTCTTCGAAGCACTCGCCCGGCAGCGGCCGCTCGCCGTCTTCTTCGAGGACGTGCACTGGGCCGAGCCCACCTTCCTCGACCTGCTCGAGTACCTGGCCGAGAGGGTGCGGGGCGCGCCGATCTTCCTGGTCTGCATCGCCCGCCCGGAGCTCCTCGAGGAGCGCCCGGGCTGGGGCAACGGAAAGCCCAACGCGACCCGACTCCCGCTCGAAAGACTTCCGGATCCGGAGTGCGAGGCGCTGATCGACAACCTCGGTCGAGGCCTGGCCCACGACACCAGGGCCCGAGTGCTTGAGGCCGCCGATGGAAACCCCCTCTTCATCGAACAGCTCGTCGCAATGCTCGTCGAAGGAGGCGACGAAGCCGAGCTCCCGATCCCCCCGACGATCGCGGCGCTGTTGTCGGCGCGCCTGGATCGCCTCGGGCCCGGCGAGCGCGCGGTGATTACGTGCGCCGCCGTCGTCGGCAAGGAGTTCTCCCGTGAAGCCACGGTCGACCTCCTGCCCGGGGATGCGCGCGGGTTCGTTGGCCGCCACGTCGAGGCTCTGTCTCGCAAGGAGCTGATCGGGCCCGTTGTGACATCCGAGGCTGGCGAGAGCTTCCGCTTCCGTCACATCCTGATCCAGCAGGCCGCCTACAGAGCCACCCCGAAGCGGGTTCGCGCGGAGCTTCACGAGCGCTTCGCCACATGGATCGACCGCCGCGCGGGTGGCAGCGCCGCCGCCGATCCTGATCACTGGGAGATCCTCGGCTATCACTTCGAGCAGGCGTTTCGGTACCGCGCCGAGCTCGGTGCCGTCGGCGACGAGGAGCTCGAGCTCGCGCGTCGGGCCCGCGAGCATCTCGCCTCCGCTGGTCAGCGGGCGTTCCAGCGCGGAGACATGCCGGCCACGGTGAACCTGCTCGCCCGGGCCGCCTCGCTTCCCTCGAAAGGCGAGGTCGCCATGGCGGAGCTCCCGGAGCTGGGCTACGCACTGTTCGAGATCGGCGCGGTGGACGAGGCGAGCACCGTGCTCGCCGACGCGCGAGACAACGCACGCGCGGCTGGCGACAGTCACCTGGAATGGCGCGTCGCCGTCACCCGTGCCCGGATCGAGATGTACAGGGACCCCGAGGGGATAGATCTCGATGCCCTCGCCGCGGAAACGGAGACCGCGATCGAGGTGCTGGGCAGGCCCGGCGACGAGGCCGGGTTGGCCAGGGCGTGGATGGTGCTCTCCGACCTTCACTGGAGCAAGGGGAGGCTCCGCGAGACGAGCGAAGCGGCGAGCAAGGCGGCTGAGCTTGCACGACGCACGGGCAATCGCCGTGAGGTCGGCTGGGCCCTCGGACAGAACGCCCTGTGCGCGATCCACGGTCCGATGCCGGTCGTGGAGGGTCTGAGCTGGCTCGAGCGGTTGCTGCGCGCGGAGCCCGAGAACCGCACCCTGGATGCGAATTTGTCGGGGTTCGTCACGGTGCTCGAGGCCATGAGCGGCCGCTTCGCCGAGGCACGGCAGCACATCGAGCAAAGTCGCGCCCTGGCGCGAGACCTCGGGCTGCTGTGGCAGGCGGCGGTCCAGGAGCTGCTCAGCGGCTACGTCGAGTTGCTGGCCGGCGACCCGGTCGCCGCCGAGCGCGACATGCGGACGGCTGAGGAGGCCTTCCGTGAGATCGGCGAGGGATGGTTCCTCTCAACGGTCGCGGTCGATCTGCCCCGCGCCGTCTACGAGCAGGGGCGCTACGACGACGCCTTCGCCCTGCTTGAAACCATCGATGAGGCACCCGCGCCCACCGATCGGGAGTGGCAGATCAAACGTACGGGCATCCCAGCGCGGCTGCTCGCCAGGCGGGGAGAATTCGAGAACGCCGAGACGCTCGCCCGCGAGGGAGTAGACCTCGCCGCGGACAGCGACTTCGTCGGTTTGCATGCGGACGTCCTTCTCGACCTCGCCGAGGTTCTGTATCTGGCCGGTCGATCCGAGGACGCGACCGCGACTACAGCCGAAGCCGTGAGTCTCTACGAGCGCAAGGGCAACGTCGCGTCGGCGAGGCGAGCACGAGACCGCACTCGAACTGTGCCCCTGGCCCCGAAATAGATCTCGAAATCGTGTACGGCTCAAGCCGAAAGGTCGCTGGGTTCAAGTCCCGACCACATCCGCGCGGGGGGAAGCTACTTCGCCGATAGGACGCCGAACCAGCGCGCCCGGCGGTGCGAGCCGAACTGCTCGTTCGCCGCCGATCGCCGCGGCGGCCGAACTCCTCGCCGCCGATCCGCGAGCGATGCAAGTGCAGTCGTCGGGACGACGCCGACGCCAAAGGTCGGCTCTAGTCGACGACCTTGAACTTGTCCTTCGCCCCAGAGCGCGATGAGCGCCGGCCAGATCAGAGCGAGCGCGCAGATCACTGCGCGGATTTATGACTGGGTGCCCAGACGTCCCGCTCAGCGCACTGGATTGCGAGAACTGAACGCCCGGGCGCTTTGCGGAAGTGACGACCGCAGGGGCCAAGCGCCCGGGCATTTCCGACCCAAACACACAAGGAAAGGACGATGTGGACATGAGTCACGCGCCCGACCGGTGCGAGGGGTTGGCGTCTCGCACTTTGAAACGCTCGTGGGTGTGACGCGTCAACCGGCGGTGTTGGCTTTCCCGACCGCCACGGCGCACGCTCATCTAGGGCGTGGAGATAGACAACCGCTTGCGCCCGATCTACGCTCGTCTCGGAGCCGAATAACCGAGGGGAGGCATGATGGTCGCGAACAGCATCGAGATCGCTCGGAAACCCGAGGAGGTATTCGCCTTTATCGACCAGGCGGATCGGCATCCCGAGTGGCAGGAGAAGCTCGTCAGCTCCAAACGGCAAACAGAGGGCCCGCTGCAGGTGGGCAGCCGCATCGACCAGGTGCGACGCGTCCCCGGCGGACCTCGTGAGTTCACGATCGAGGTCACCGAGCACGATCCTCCGCGCAAGATCGCCTGGCGTGCGCTCAAAGGTCCGGTGCGACCCGTGGGCACGGTCACGGTCGAGCCCTTGGCGGATGGCTCGCGCTCGCGGCTCACGGTCCAAATCGAAATGCGAGGCCAGAGCCTCCTCGGGAAGCTGATCGCTCCGCTTGCGAGTCGGGACGCCGCCAGGCAACTCCCGAAGGATCACACGCGCCTCAAGGAGGTGCTCGAGCGCGGCGCTTGATCTGCGGCCGGGACTGGCTGCTCGCGAGATACTCCGTAGCGAGGTCGCAGGAGAACGCGGAAGTCGTGCGGCGCTATCTCGGGAGGAGGATCAATGCGCTGAACGTCCAGGTGCTCGACCCGGTCATGCAGTCCTTCATGGCGAGGGTTGGGTTGGGCGAGGATCCCAAGGTCCCGGAGCCAAGCGTCAACGCCGAAACGCCTCGAACACAGCTCGGATGATCTCGACGTTCTCCTGCTACCTCGGCCAGGCAGTATCCCCCGGTAGGGGGGCGGTGCAAAACGCCCTCAGCCCGATCCATCGATAGCGCATGACCCGCCTAGCTCGCGTGATCGCGGGAGATGTGTTCCGCCACGGCTTCCTGAGTGCCGAATAGCTGACCACACGCGACGCAGGCGACCTCGGACCCAGCGACCACCTCGGTCCCCCCGCGTGCCTCCTCGTACGCCCGCAGGCGGACCACCGACGGGATGACGATGAGCCAGATGAGGACGATCGCGATGCCGATCGTGATTCCGAGTTCAACCGAGATCAGCGCAACCATGACCCAACCTCAACCGCCACCAGCCAGTCGGGGAGGAGTGAACGTGCATCTCCACGAGGACGTTTACCCCTCGCGGGACCCCGGAAACGACGGCTTCCCAGCTGCGGTTCACGAGTATCGGCGCAAGGAAGATGGCGCACAGAAGCCGTGCCCTTGTGGCGAGATACGGCAACGCTCGACCGAATTACGGCAATTCAGCGGTTGTGGCGGTGGGGTGGCTACGCCTACGGTCGTCATCGCAAGCAACCAAACCCACCCGAAGGGAGCAACCGATGAAGACATTCATGATCGAGCGCGAGATTCCCGGCGCCAGCGAGCTCACCGACGAGCAGCTGCGCGGCATCACCAGCACGTCAAACGACGCGGTCGCATCGCTCAGAAAGCCGTACACGTGGCTGCACAGCTACGTCGCTGGCGACAAGATCTACTGCATCCACCAGGCCGAGGATGCGGACGTCATCCGCAACCACGCGAAGGCCGGCGGGTTCCCGGCCAACCTGGTGGCCGAGGTGGCATCGGTCTTCGACAGCACCGGGCCGCGCGAGCTGCCGCGCTAGAAATCCCGGCGGGCTCGCGGGCAGCCTGACCGGGCGATGCCTGACACCCCTCAACTTGAGGGTTCTCCTGACCCGGCCGGGGCCGCCGGCGCCAGGTCCACGTCCTCGATCCCGTGGTCGAAGGCGTAGCGCACCCGGCCCCGCCCCTCGCCGTAGCTGATCGTCTCGTGGACGATCAGCGCGCAGAGGAGACCGACGACGACGGCGAGCGTGGCGAGCGAGGGGACTTCGAGCGCGAGCGGAAGAAGCGCGAACATCACGAGGGCCAGCAGGAGGCGGCGCCGGCTCAGCGTGCCGGCGCCACGCAGGCGGACGGCGACGTGACCGAGGAGGTAGATCCCGACGCCTCCCACGAGCGCGAACGCCGGCAGCGTCTTCAGCGGGTCCTCGACGTGTGCGAGCGTGTCGTGGAGGCCGAACGCGGTGATGACGATGCCGGCGACGAGCGGGAAGTGGAGATAGGAGTAGACGTCCCGTGCCAGCTCGTTGCGCTCACGACCCTCGGCGGCGCGGACGAGGCGACGGACGTTGGCGATCGCGACGATGTCGAAATAGATCCACCAGAGTTCACAGACGAGGGCGATTCCGAGCACCGCGGCGGCCGCCACGCCCAGGCCGAGTCCGACGTCGGCGGCAACTCCGAGCGCGACGATCGACTCCCCGAGGGCGACGATCACGATCAGGCCGTGGCGCTCCGCGAAGTGCTCTGGCACCAGCCGCCAGCCCCCCGCTGGCGCGAAATACGGCTCGGCCATGTCGAGCGCGAGCGCGAGCGTCCAGACCGCGGCCTGCCAACCCGTGTCGAGGAACGAACCGCCGACGAGCAGGGCGCAGCCGACCATGGTGCCCGCGGCGAATCCGGAAACCGAGTGCCGTAGCGCCGCATCGTCGCGGCTCGCAAGCAGGAACAGCGCGATGTGGCCGGCACGGACGGCGCAATAGGCGAGGGCAAACTCGAGCGCTCCGTCGCCGAACGCATCGGGGAGGCTGAGCGCAACGAGCAGGAGCGCCGCCATCGCGGCAAAGATCGCGAGCCGCACCGCCCCCTCCTCGGGGTCGAGGACACTGGTCAGCCACGCGTACCCGACCCACGCCCACCAAAGAAGCGCGAGGATGAGGACGCTCTCCCCGAGCCCTGCCCAACTCGCCTGCTCGACCATCAGCGTCGTGCACTGCGTGATCGCGAGCACGAAGACGAGGTCGAAGAAGAGCTCGAGCGGCTTCACCCGCGAGCCCTCTCGCATCACCGCGGTCAGCCGTGAAGGACGCGCACCCTGGGTCGCCATCCTCAAATCATCGCGCTCGGGGTCGCCGCTCGCCTGTGCGTCGCCGACGACGGCCGCCAGCTCCGCCGTCAGCCGGCCCGTCGCGCAGCCGACCTCGAGCACGCTGGCGGCGCGGGATGCCGGCGAATTCGCTCAGACCACGGGGAGCGGCCCGCTGTAGCGGTCAAGGTCGCGGTCATACGGATGCGGGCCTGAGGTCTCCGGCACGACGGCCTGCTTCGCTCAGATCTATTGCTACCCACAGTCCCGACGCGGCGGTAAGGCCGGCGACGATCGCGATCGCTCCGCCGTAGCCGACCGCGTCCGCCGCGATCCCGGCGATCAAGCCGCCGGCGACGTATCCCATGTCGCGCCAGAACCGGTAGACCCCGACCGCTGGCGCGCGTGCGACCGGGGAGACGGCATCCGAGACCGCAGCGATCAGCGTCGGATAGACGAGCGCGGTGCCCCCGCCGAGAATCACGGCCGCCACGGCGGCAAGCGCGACCGCGCCCTCTGAAGCCGCGAGCCCCCCGAGGGCCAGCGTCTGCAACAGCATGCCGGCGACGATCAGCGGCTTGCGCCCGATCCGATCGGACCAGCGGCCGGCGAAGATCTGTCCGACTCCCCACACGGCCGGATATATCCCCGCCACCAGGCCGATCTGTGCCGCCGACGCCCCGTTGGCGGCGAGGAAGAGCGGAACCAACCCCCATGCCACCGCGTCGTTGAGGTTGTTGACGAGGCCGGCCTGCGAGCACGCGCGCAGCGCGGGCCGACGAAACGATCCATCCGCGAAGGCACTCCGAAGCCCCGGTGGCGTCTCGTTGCTGTCGTGCTCACCGGCTCGCTGCTCGGCCTGCACGTGGGCGGCCGTGTCGCGCACGAGTGCGGCCGAGAGGACCAGCGCCACCGAAGCGATCGCCGCCCCACCGACGACGAGGACGTCGCGGGCGGCGAACTCGGCCGCCAGCCAGCCGGTCAGCGCGGCGGCGGCGGCGACCCCTCCGTAGCCCGCCGCCTCGTTCAACCCCAGCGCGAACCCCCGTCGCTTCGGCCCCACGAGGTCGATCTTCATCACTACGGTCATCGACCAGGCGAGGCCCTGGTTGATTCCGAGGAGGACGTTGGCGGCGACGATCCAGCCCCAGGTCGGCGCGACCGCGATCAGCACCGGCACCGGCAGCGCCGCGAGCCAGCCGGCGACCAGCAGCCGGCGTCGCCCCGCACGCTGGGCCCCAACGCCGGCTGCGAGATTAGTCAGCGACTTGGCGAGGCCGAAGGCGACGATGAACGAGAGCACCGCGGCGCTGGAGGTGAGCCCGAAGTCGGTCCTCGCCGATCAGCGGCAGGGTCGAGCGCTCGAGCCCGACCATCGCCCCGACGAAGGCGTTGACCGCGACGAGCAGCGAGAACTGCGCGAGGTTCTCGCGCAGGCCGAGGCGGACCGCCGCCATGGCTAGGCCCGCTCCAGCGCCCTGCCCGCGCGGTTGAGGGCGACGATCTCGCCCTGCTGCTCCGGTGCCGGTGGGATGTCGCGGACGAGGGCTGCGACGAACTCGTCCTCCGACTCGAACTGAACCGCGGCGTTATGGCGGCGCTCGAACCCAATCGTCGATGCCGGGTGGCCCGAGAGCCCGCGGCCGCAGACCGAGCCCGAGTAGTGGGCGGGGTAGAGGAGGAGGTGGTCGGGGAGGGTGAGGAGCCGCTCGGTGATCGAGCGGTACAGGGCTCGCGCCATGTCCTCGACGGTCTCGCCCCCGTGCGCATGCAGGTCTGGGCGGCCAGCGTCGCCGACTAGCAGGGCATCGCCGGTGAGAACGAACCAGGGATCGTCGACGCGGGCATGGTCAGTGACCAGATAGGCGTGATGGGCACCGGCGTGTCCGGGGGTCGCGATCGCCGCGAGCTCGGTGTTCCCAACGGTGACCTTCTCGCCATCGGCGAGAGGATGGTGCGCGAACTCCACCCCGGCACCCTCCGGTAGGTACCCGGTCGCCCCGGTTCGCTCGACCAGTACGGGCAGGCCGGAGACGTGGTCGGCCTGTACGTGGGTCTCGAGGACCGCCGCGATCTCCGCCCCCTGAGCTTCGGCACGAGCGATGTAGTCGTCGACGAGGTCGACGTGGGGATCGACCGCCGCGAGCTTCCCCTTGCTCTTGCAGCCGAGCAGGTAGGACGCGCACGCGGTCTCGTCGTTGAGGAGTTGTCGGAAGTACATGGCGTTCGCCTCCGTGCGGCGTTGTTGGGTAGCTTGACAAGCTATCAATTGATCACTTAAATAGCAAAAATGAGCAACTCCCGGCAGGCGAAGGACGCCCTGCTCGACGCAATCGCATCGATGGGGAAGGCATTCGCGAGCCCCCGCCGACTGGAGCTGATCGACCTTCTGGCCCAGAGTCCCCGTACCGTCGAGGAGCTCGCGAGTGCGACCGAGCAGTCCAGCGCGAACACCTCCCAGCACCTCCAGGCGCTCCGTGCCGCGGGGGTCGTCGATCGGCGACGCGAGGGGACGCGCGTGCGTTACGCGCTGGCCGGCGATGACGTGATCGATCTGTGGTTGGCCCTCCAGAAGACGGCCGCCGCGCGGATCGCGGCCGTCGAGCGAGCCGCCCACGAGTACCTCGGCGAACCGGTCGAGGCGATCGCGCGAGCGGAGCTCGAGGCGCGCCTGCGAAAGGGTGACCTCGTGCTCGTCGACGTGCGCCCGGAAGAGGAGTTTGAAGCCGGGCACATCGACGGCGCCGTCTCGGTCCCGGTCGACGAGCTCGCCGAGCGCCTGGCCGAGCTCCCCGATGGCGCGGAGGTCGTCGCTTACTGCCGTGGCCCACTCTGCGTCTATGCCCACGATGCGGTGCGCCAGCTCCACCGCGCCGGGCGCCCGGCTCGCCGACTCGAGGGCGGCTGGCCCGAATGGAAGCTTGGTGACGCATCGCAGGTCACGCCCTCCGGGAGCTGCGTGGCGCTGACCCAGCCTCTCCCTCCTGGCGATCCGCCGGTGATCACCAGGAGCTGAGTTCGTGTCCCACTGTCGTCAGCAGGCGTATATCGAGGCCCCGATCGAGATCGTGTGGGCCCTCGTCCGCGACGTCAACCGACATCCAGATTGGTGGCCGGGCGTCGTCGAGGTCGAATGCGAGGGGCTCGAGCAGGGATGCAGTTATCGGCAGGTGACGAGGAGCCCATTCGGCTATCAGGAGCTCGATGTCGTGGTCGATCGCCTCGACGAGCTGCGCGAGTTGAGAATTCGCTGCGTGAACACGGGCACTTATGTGGATCTCGCGCTTACGCCCGCGGGTGCCGGGACGTTCGTGGACGCCCGCTTCGGGATGGAGCCCCTGTCGACCCGCCTGCGGATCTTCGACGCCGTCGCCGGCAAGCGGTACTTCCGTCGCTGGTTGGAGCAGTCGCTGGATGCGATGCAGCAGGTCGCGCATCGCCAAGCGGGCGCCCTTCACTGATCTCCGCGTCGAGCTCGGCGATTCGGTCGCGTGCCTACCTGTCGGTGATCTCGTGGATCCCGGGGACCCCGAGCAGCTCCGAGACCGCATCCCGACGGTAGTCGAAGATCCGTTCCAGATCCCGGCGCACGATCGCGATCCGGGCGAGCTCGCCGAGTGGTCCGAAAGGGAGTCCGTAGTGCACTCGATCGACGATCGCGGTTCCGGCGCCTCGAGGCACAAACGAATGCGTGTGTTCCCAGACGCTGTAGGGCCCGCGGAGTTGCACGTCGATGAACCGTCGTGGCGGCTCCCAGACCTCGATCCGGGTCAGCCATCTGATCGGCACGCGATGTAGCCGCAGCGCGTATTCGATCAGCGTCCCCTCGGCCATCTCCAGCGGCGCCGGCGTGACGACCCGGAAGTCGAGCCACGGCGGCGTGATCCGGGCCAGCGCGAACGCATCGGAGAAGAATTCGAACGCGGCCTCGGGGGCTTGCGGAACCACTTGCTCGCGCTCGAGGACGTGGACCCGTTTCATCTCGCGCGCCAGGCTCAGGGCCTCGCTGATCCGAAACCCGGCACCGGAGCAACTAATGGGCGTGCGCCGGTGTCGGACCGCCCGCGCGCGCCCGCCATTCACGCCCAATCTCTCGCATCATCGGCGGGTAGACGATCCGGTGCCGGAACGGCGCGATCGCGGCCATGTAGGCGCTCCCGAACAGTCCGTTTGGCTTCACGTAGACGGCCATCTGGCCGCGGTAGCCGCCGGTCTGGTCCGGGACCCAGCCGAGGTGCATGACCCCGTGCACGGTCCGGTTGGCGATCTCCGCGGCCCACTCGTCGTCGAGCAGATAGAGCGAGCTGAAGGGGAGCGCGTCGAAGTCCGGGCCGGATCGGGCGTCGCGCAGATCCACCGGCAGACGATCGCGGAGCGTCGGCACCCTGGAGCCGAGCCCGGCGTCCGGGCCGTCCCAACCGAGCAACCGCCCGAGCTCCCAGCGGATCGCGAAGAGCCTGCGAACCGCGCCGGACGGACTCTGCGACGGGTCGCCGGAGGCGACGAGCTGCACCAGCCGAGGGAAGTCATCCGGGCCGCCCGGCGTCGGCAGCGCCCATACGTCCTCGAGCCGGAAGTCGCGGGTGAGCTCGTGGATTCGCCAGGGCCGGGAGGTGTGCGCAGTGTTCGGGAGCCTCATTCGTGGAACTGAAACGGTACGCGTTCGGCCGCGAGCTGGCGCACGGATCCCGAGGCGAGCGTGTGGGTGAAGCTAGCGCTGCTTGCGAAGAACGACCTCGTAAACGCTCACGTCCGTCCGGCGTCCTGTGGCCTCGGGGTCAGCCGGCGACATCGCGTTGAGCGCCTCGTCGCCTCGCCTCAGCTCCTCCTCCGTTTCGAACAGCGTGATGCCGAGCCCCGTCCCGCCCTCGCGGTCGAGCAGGACCAACAGCTCTTTCGCGGTCTCGAGTCCCTCCGGCGGCGACTCCCAGTCGGCCTCGACTTGACCGCGGACCGCTTCGACCGCCCGATCGGCCATCGCCGGCTCTCCCTTGAAGGCGGCTATCCGTGCGTACATGTCCACTCCTTCCCGTGGCTCAAAGCCCGTGGGCGAATCCGTCTACACCTCAGTATCCCGCCGGCGGCGGTAGGGGCAACCCCCCTTCGACTCCTGGCCGGCGCAAAGGCGACCGCGCATTGCGTCGCGCGGCTATCGTGAGCCCGCGATGACCGCCACGCGAATGCTGTGATCGACGCGGGTCGCTCGGGCTCGGGCCCGGCAGGCGCTCGCAAGGAGCAGGCGCTCAAGCTGTTCGCGGGCCTGCCGCGTCGTTACGACACCGTCGGGGCCGTGCTCAGCTTCGGCCAGGATCCCCGTTGGCGAAGGGCGATGGTCGCCCGAGTCGACGCGGGGCCGCACGACCGGGTGCTCGATGTCGCGACGGGGACCGGCATGGTTGCCGACGCCCTCGTGCGCCGCTACGGCTGTCGAGTCGTCGGCCTCGACCAGAGCCCCGAGATGCTCGCGCAGGCGGCAGCGAGGCTACGCGTGAGCGGGGACCTCGCATCGCGGATCGAGCTGGTGCGCGGTGAGGCCGAATCGCTGCCGTTCGCGGATCGCGACTTCGATCACCTCACGTTCACCTATCTGCTCCGCTACGTCGACGATCCCGCGGCGACCCTGCGCGAGCTCGCCCGCGTGGTCAAGCCCGGCGGACGGATTGCCTCGCTGGAGTTCATGCTGCCGCCGAACCCCGTGGCCCGAGCGCTGTGGCACGTCTACGTCGGCATCGGGCTGCCCAGCTTCGGTCGTCTGATCTCACGGGATTGGTATGAGGTGGGTCGCTTCCTGGGGCCGAGCATCACGAGCTTCTATCGGGGGCTGTCGCTGCAACGGCAGCTGGAGCTGTGGCGGGAGGCGGGATTCGCCGCGGTGCAGGCGAGGGTGATGAGCCTCGGCGGCGGGGTCGTGATCTGGGCGACGCGCGATGGTTGACCGCCGCGCCGTGACCCCCGACCGCGGCTCACGGCTCGATCGCCCCGCCTTCTACGCCCTGCGGGCCGGCGGGTGGCGCGACCTCGTCACCCTGCTGCATCCGCCGTACACCGCCTGGCATTTGTCCTACGTCGTGCTCGGGGCGGCTGCGGCGGCGGCCATCCATCTCGATCGGCTGCTGGCCACGCTCGCCGCCTTCTTTCTCGCCGTGGGCCTGGCCGCCCACGCTCTGGACGAGCTCCGCGGGCGCCCGCTGCAGACCCGTCTCTCCGATCGCTCGCTGATCGCGCTCGCCGCGACCTCACTCGGCGGCGCGATCGCGATCGGGATCGCCGGCGTGTTCGTCGTCTCGCCGACCCTGGCGCCGTTCGTGGTCGTTGGGGGCTTTATCGTCGTCGCCTACAACCTCGAGCTGGCGGGCGGCCGCTTTCACACGGACTTCTGGTTCGCCGCCGCCTGGGGCGCCTTTCCCGCCCTCACCTCGTGGTGGGCAAACACGCTCTCGCTCGCGGACCCGGATCAGGTGGTGGCGGGACTGCTGGTGGCGATCGGGTGCTTTGGGCTCAGCGTGGCGCAGCGGCGTCTCTCGGCGCCGGTTCGTACGCTGCGCCGCAGAACCGCCTCGGTCGACGGCGAGCAGCTGCTGAAGGACGGCACCGCCATCCCGCTGTCGATCGAGAGGCTCGCGGGACCGCTCGACGGAGCCCTGAAGGCCTTGTCCTGGGCGATCGTCGCGATCGCCGTCGGCCTGGTCGCCGTGAGGCTCTGAGAGCCGGGCCGCCACATACCGCCGGCGGCCATCGAGTTACCCGCCGCCGAGCGACATCGGGTTCGGCTTACCGCGCGCCGTAACCCACTGCCAGCGCGTGAACTCACCGGCGTCGGCTGGTCCACCGAAGGCCGTCTGGTTGCCGGATGCCTTGATCGCCGGGAACGGCGCAACCGCTTCGTCATTCACCGTCACATCGTTGACGTGAATGGCCCCGGCCTCGAGGCGCCCGCCTACCTCGAGCGCGCGCTCGTATGAACCCGAATGCACGGCCGCCTTGAGTCCGTACTCACTGTCATTGGCCAACCGAATTGCCTCCTCGTCATCGGAGAACGTGAGCACCGGCGCGACGGGACCGAAGATCTCCTCGGCGTACGCGGGTGCCTCGACGTCGAGACCGGTCAGCACCGTGGGGCGGTAGAAGAGCCGGTCATGCTCGGCCCCGGTCGTCGCGCGGGCCCCGGCTCGGATGGTTCGCTGGACGAGGCCGTCGATCTGCTCGAGCTGCTGATGATCGATGATCGGGCCCATTTCCACTTCCTCGCGAAACGGGTCGCCAACGCGCAGAGCCGCCGCCGTTTTGGTCAGCGACTCGACGTAGTCGGAGGCGATCGACTCGTGAACGAGGTGGCGACCGGGCGCCATGCAGATCTGCCCCTGGTGCAGGAATGACCCCCAGGCGCCGGCGGAGGCGGCCACCTCGACGTCGGCGTCCTCGAGGACCAGGAATGCGTTGTTTCCACCCAACTCCAGCGCCACCCGCTTCAGGTGCCTGCCGGCAGCCTCGCCGACCTTGCGGCCGACCGGAGTCGAGCCGGTGAATGAGATCATCTGGTTGTTGGGGTCCTCGACCAAGGCCGACCCCGCTTCGGCGCCGCTGCCCGGCAAGACGTGCAGCACGCCCTCCGGCAGGCCGGCCTCCTCGAGCACCCGCGCGATCAGAAAGCCGCCGGAGACCGGGGTCCGTATGTCCGGCTTCAGCACCACGGCGTTGCCGACGGCCAGGGCGGGAGCCACCGAGCGGATCGAGAGGATGAGCGGAAAGTTGAACGGCGAGATCACGCCGACCACTCCCAGAGGCACCCTCCGGGCGAAGCTCCAGCGCCCGGGCTGGCCGGTCGGGATCATCTCCCCATAAGGATCGCCTGCGAGCGCCGCTGAGCGGTGCAGCCGCTGAATTGCGTCCTCGAGCTCGACCTCGGCCTTGCCACGGACGCCCCCGCACTCGCGCATGATCCACTCGGCGAGCTCGTCATAGCTGTCGCGGATCCGAGCGGCCGCGTCGATCAGAATCCGGGAACGTTCCTCATGCGAGCGCGCTGCCCAGTCCGGTTGCCGCTCGGCTGCCGCGACGCACGCGGCCGAAACGTCCTCGGCGGTTGCGTCGCCGACCTCCGTCAAGACCTCACCGGTCGCGGGTTCGAGATCCTCTACCGTCCCGCCGCGCGCCTGACTCCAGCGGCCCGTGAAGAGCTTTCCCTCCCAAGTGCTCGAATCGAGGATGCCGACCCTGTCCATAGGCGCGTTCCTGTCAGCCTACTTTTCCGACCGTTTCTCCCTGGCATCCGGCCGAGCCTCGGCAAGAACTGCGGTCTCGGTGCGGCGGTGGCGTGACGCGATAGGTGTGACACGATCGCCGCGGCCGGGCGGCGCTCGACCGATCCGGTAGGCTCGCCGAAAAAGTCCCACGACGAGAGAGACACGCACTATGCCCGCTTCCAAGAAACCCGCATCCCGCGGCGGCAAGACCGCTCGCAAGCGCCCGGCAGCGAGCGAACCCGCTGCGGTCAAGCGCCTCAACAAGTCGCTTGACGCTGCCCAGGATGCACTCGCCGCGCTCCGACAGGACGTGAGCAAAGATGTAAGCGTCGGCGCGCGAGACCTGTACAAGGACGTGCAGAAGTTCGTCAAGAACGCACGGCGCGACAGCGGAAAGCTTGGCAAGGCCCTGCAGCGCGACGTCGAACAGGTGCAGAAGCGGCTCTCGGCTTCCGCTCGGACCAAGGGTTCGAGCCGCGCTGGCGCACCGCGCAAGTCCGCGGGCCGGTCAACCGCCAAGCGCACCGCGGCGCGCTCGCGCGCCAAGTAGGGCCAACGCCCCCGCCGTCCTCCAACCGGCTCCGCGCCGGCTGGCGGATCCGGGCCACGGGTTCGACCCCCCAGGTACTCGCGCTCAGCCGATCTGGCCCGCCTGTTCGACGCTCAGTAGCGCCACGTCGTAGCGTTCCACCGCGACCGTCTCGCCGGGGCGCGTCACTTGCTCGCGAACCAGCGTCGCCCCGTCCTCGCTTGCCCGCATCGCTTCCTCGTCCTGCCACAGGGAGATGACGATCACGGTTCCGCTCTGCCGATCGACGAGAAAGACGGCGCCCTTCATGCCCTCCGTCTGGCCGAAGTCCGTCGGCAGGACGCCCTTCTTCGCCTGCAGGTTGGCCTCGATGTCTTCGGGTGCCCCGCCTTCATAACGAGTCATACGAGCGTGCATCTTCTCCTCCTGTTGGCTCGATTCGTCGACCCTGACGCTATCCCAGTACGACGCGATGACGCCGGCGGACTCGCTCACGCGGCCCTCCTCGGGCGGGATACTCGCGGGCAATGTCTTGCTCGTGGTCCTGGGCCGACGCTGACATGATCGATGTGGTCGAACACACCGCCGCGGCCGGAGGTCTGAAGACCCACTGGCGCGAGGCCCCAGCGTCCGGTCCGACCCCGGTCCTCTACGTCCACGGTGTCCCGACGGCCTCCTGGGATTGGCTCCCATATCTCGAACGGATCGGCGGCGTGGCCCCCGATCTTCCGGGGTTCGGGCGCTCCGACAAGCCGGCCGATTTCGACTACTCGATCGCCGGCTATGCCGAGTGGCTGGAGGCCTTCGTCGAGGTGGTCAATCTCGACCGCTTCTCGCTCGTGGTTCACGATTGGGGTGCGCTGGGCTTGGCCCTGGCGCAGCGCATGCCGGAGCGAATCGAGCGGCTCCTCGTCCACACCTGCGTTCCATTCCTCCCCGGTTATCGCTGGCACTGGGTCGCGCGCATCTGGCGCACACCGGTTGTCGGCGAGCTGTTCATGGCCAGTTCCACGAAATGGGGCTTCACGGCAGATCTCGCGCCAGTCGAACGTGACGCAGGGTCCCTTGCCGGTTCCGGTTCTAGAGCGTTTCTGGCCTGACTTCGATCGCCGCACGCGCCGGGCGATCCTGAGGCTCTACCGCGCCTCCCCGCCGGAGGTACTTGCCGACGCAGGGGCGCGACTGGGCGAACTGCGCTGCCCGACGCTGATCCTCTGGCCCACCAACGACCCGTACGTCGGTGCGGAGTGGGGACCGCGTTACGCCGACGCCCTCGGCGGCGATGTCCGGCTGGAGGTGGTGGAGAACGCCGGCCACTGGATGTGGCTCGATCGCCCGGATGTGATCGACAAGGGGGCGGAGTTCCTGAAGCCGGGCGGGAGTTGATCGCGTCGAGCTGAGCAACGCGCGCCTCGCTTCGGCTCTTGGTATTGTTAACCCTATGGTTAATGATCCGTTCAGGGCGCTCTCGCACCCGATCCGCCGCGGCATCGTCGAGCAGCTCGCCGCCGGTCCGACAACCGTCGGCGAGGCCACCGCCGGCTTCGGGGTCTCGAAGCCCGCGATCTCCAAGCACCTGAAGGTGCTCGAGGAGACCGGCGTGGTGAATCGCGTGATCGAGGGCCGAACGCATCGACTCTCGCTCGAGCCCGACGCGCTCGGCGAGGCCGTCGCCTGGATGGATCGCCAGCGCGCCCTCTGGGGGCGCCTGTTCGACGTCGTCGACGAGTACCTGAAGGAGGAGGGACCGAAATGAACACACCCCCGATCGTGTCGCCCGAGGAGTGGGAGGCCGCCCGCCAGGAGCTGCTGGTGAAGGAGAAGGAGCTCACCCGCGCTCGCGATGCGCTGGCCGCCGAGCGCCGTCGGATGCCGAGGACGGCCGTGGACAAGGACTACCGCTTCGAGGGCCCGGAGGGCGCGGCGAGCCTGCTCGACCTGTTCGAGGGCCGCCGACAGCTGATCGTCTATCGCTTCTTCTTCGAACCCGGCGTGGCCGGCTGGCCGGAGCGCGGTTGCGTCGGTTGCTCCTTCCTCGCGGATCAGGTCGCTCACCTGGCTCACCTGAACGCCCGCGACACCACCCTCGCGTTCGTCTCACGCGCCCCGCAGCCTGAGATCAGCCGCTGGAAGGCGCGGATGGGCTGGGAGATTCCGTGGTACACGATCACGGACGACTTCGACGCCGACTTCGGCGTCGACGAGTGGCACGGCACCAATGCCTTCTTCCGTGACGGCGACCGGATCGTTCGCACGTACTTCATCAACAACCGCGGCGACGAGGGGACGGGCAGCACCTGGAGCTACCTCGACCTGACCGCGCTCGGTCGCCAGGAGCCGTGGGAGGACTCGCCCGAGGGCTACCCACAGACCCCGCCCTACCAGTGGTGGAACCTCCACGACGAGTACGACGAGGCGGGGTGAGGCTCATCTCGGAGGCGTAGCGCGAACGGCTGGCGGTCCGCGCCTGGATAATGGTGCATCCGCAAGGCCGAGGGAACCCGGAACATGACGGACAAGCTGACGCTGCGCATGAGGCGCACCTACCGGGCGCCCGCTCGGGCGGTGTTCGACGCGTGGACCAACGAGGAGGTGATTCGGCGCTGGTGGCACGCCGAGCACGACTGGGAGACGACCGAGGCCGAGGTCGACCTGCGCGTCGGGGGCGCGGTGCGGGTGGTCATGCGCGACCCGGACAAGGACATCGAGTACGGCGGCGGCGGCCGCTACACCGAGATCGAGCCACCGACCCGGCTGGCGTTCACCTGGATCTGGGACGGCGACGACAGGCAGCAGCTGATCGAGCTCGACTTCGAGGAGAGCGACGGCATCACCGCCGTCCGCTTCACCCACAGCGGCCTCTGGGACGAGGAGGCCGTCCGCTCGCACGAGGACGGCTGGGGCAAGGCCTTCGACAACCTCGAGCGCACGCTCGAGGCGGCTCACCCAGCGGGATAGGGTTCGTGGGAAAGGAGGCAACGTGACCGCAGAGCGCCGCACCACCCCCGAGGAAGCGAAGCGAGTCGGTGATCAGATCGGCGTGGACTGGGATCGCTTCGACCTGGAGCAGTTTCGGGCCGGGATCGACGTCGAATACGAGCACGGAAGCCGCGACCCGCAAACCGATGTCACAGGAGACGATCCGCTCACGACCGGCAAGATCGCGCTTGCGCACATGAAGGAGTTCCCCGACTACTACGAACGCCTGCGCCGCATGGAGCGGGAGGCAGAGCAGGACTGGGCCGAGCGCGGCACCGTCGATCCGCCCTGACGCTCTCCGCATTTCGGCCGCGCATACTTGAAGTGGGTCGAAAACCTTGCAGCGGGATCCCTCGGGCGTAGGATGGACTTACCCGCCTCTCAGATTGGAGCTCCATGCCCGAAGCACTCGACCGAACAAGACGCCTGATCGAAGACGAACTTCACGAGCTCGAGGCCCAAGCCAAAAGGCTTCGCGATGTCCTAACCCACCTCGGCCGCGAGGATGGCCGTAAGCCGGCGAGGACGCCGGCGCGACGGACTGGCAAGCGAGCGCCACGAGGCCAACGCCAACGTCAGCTTCTCGCGAGCATCGAAAAGCACCCTGACTTCAAACCCAGCGAGCACGCCAAGGCGATCAAGGCGAGCCCGAATCAGGTCTACGGCCTTGCCACCAAGCTGCAAAAAGAGGGCAAGGTCACGAAGACGGCGAAGGGGACCTACAAGGTCAAACAGCCCAAGGCGAAAGCCAAGTCCTAGTAGGCGTAAGTCAGGGACAGGGACAAGCCGGGGCCAGCGCGGGATGCGCGGCCCCAGCGACCATATCCGTCACCGTCGGTATCGGCGTGGAGTAGGCGACGATGAGCCGGGGACGGGTCATAGGCGTCTGCTTCGCGCTGATCTTCGCGGCACAACTGCTATCGAGCCTTGGCCCCGGCCAGGTTGCTCACGCAGCTTCGAAAGGTAAGGCCGCGGTAGTCGAGCACGTCGCCGACGGCGACACGATCCAGGTCGATATTGACGGGCGAGAGGAGGACATTCGCTTCATCGGCATCGACACTCCGGAGGTGTACGGCAGTGTTGAATGTGGAGGACCCCGGGCGTCAGCCTCGATGAAGCGGATGCTCAGGCCCGGCGACCGGGTCTCGTTGATCAGAGATCGCTCCCAGCACAACCGTGACTACTACGGGCGGTTACTGCGCTACGTCGAACGGGACGGTCGGGACTTGGGCCGCAGGCAACTCAGGAAGGGTTGGGCTGAGGTCTACGTGTTCGACGCCCGCTTCAAGCGCTTACGCTCCTACCGGCGAGCAGAAAGGAAGGCGCGAAGCTCGGTTCGCGGGATCTGGGAAAGCTGCTGATTGGGACCGATCCTGGCGACGGCGTCACCGCTGTGCGCTGCACCCAGCCGCTCTCTCGCCGCACGCCCTTGCGTCGCCAGGGCACGTTGGCACTCATCACTCGTGGGCGGAGACAGAGGTTGACTCACAGGCGCGCAGCCGCCGCCGGAACCCCCCGGCGGGTGGCGCGGCAATGACCTCGCCGCGACGAAGCCGAGCGTCGGGAGCATTCGGGTGTTCCTCAGCTATGTCGCCGTTCTGTTCACGCCGATCGTTGGCTTCGCCGCCGGGATCTTTCTGCTGATCCGAGGGCGCCGGGGTCATGGCATCGCGGTGGTGCTGATCTCGGTCGCGATGGTCGTGGCCGCGCTCGCGGTCCCGGAAGGGAGCACCGATCATCACCTGAGGGAGGCGCACGCGAGGCCACACCATTAATGGGACACCACTCGGCGACCTGGCGTTGTCGAGACCCGCACCCGACCTCCCAAATGTTCGCGGAATACTGCGGACACGATGTCGGAGGAAAACGTCGAGAATGCCCGCCGGTTCTTCGAGGCGTTCAACCGGACGTACGCGGAAGGAACCCCGGATCTGTATGAGCTTCTAGACCCGGAGGTCGAGTGGGTTCCCATGTCGGCGGGCTTGGAGGGGACCCGTGATCACGGTCCTGACGGGGTGCGGCAATGGTTAGAGAACATGAAGCGGGATTGGTCCAGCTTCGAAACGAGGCCGGAGCGCTTTCTCGACCTTGGCGACAACCGGGTCCTCGCCCTGGGCATATGGCGCGCACGGGGACGGGTAGGGGATGTCCGCTCGATTTCCCGCGGGCGTCTTGGTTGTGTCAGATCCGAAACGGAAGGCTCGTACTGATGCACACCTTCACCGACCGACAGAAGGCGCTCGAAGCCGCCGGCTTGTCCGAGTAGTAGGCGATTTGGGGGCGGGTAACCAACCCGCGATCGAGCAATCGCCCGGGTGGGCTTGACAAGGCCGGAGCCGTAGGAAAGGGTGGTGGCGCAGGGACGTCTTCGACGGCGTTGGCATGTATCCACACACCTAGGGAGGGCCGCATGAGTTCACGTACTCGCCCGAGTCCGGCGATCATCGTCGCCGCGATCGCGCTGATCTTCGCGATCGCCGGAACCGCGATCGCCGGACCGGACGCGATCAGCAACAAGATCACCAAGGCGAAGGTGAAGAAGATCGCCAAGAAGCAGGCCAACAAGGTGCTCAACAGCCGCGAGGCAGGTCTGAACGTCAACAGCGCCAAGACGGCCGATAGCGCCACCACCGCGGGTAGAGCGACCAACGTCTTCGCCGCCAACGTGGACAGCGACGGCACCCTCCTCGGCTCGGTCCCGGAGGGCGTCACCTCGACTCGGGTCAGCGAGGGCATCTACAGGGTCGATTTCCCCAGGGGCGTCACTGGGTGTCTCATCTTCTCGGCCTTCGGCAGCAACGACGGCGCTATCAACCCAGGGTCGACCGGCGTGATCCCGGCGACCAACGAAGATCCGAATCGGCTCGCAGTTGCCACCTTCAACAACGGGGGCGCGACGGCGAATCGCGACTTCTACGTGCAGATGACCTGCCCCTAGGAGTCCTGTTCAGCTGAGGCCGAAGAGAGGAGCGCCTTGCGCTCCTCTCTTCTTGCCCACGAGAGCGATCGCAACGGACCTCGGGCTGTCCTAGGGGCCGGTGGTGCCCGATTCGCCCGAGGACGCCGCAGGCTCCTCCGGCGACTGTGGCGCGCTTTCGGAGGTCCCGGCGGATTCGGGCGCTGCTTCCCCCTTCTCCGCCCGTTGCCGGGCGTCGCTCGCCATCTCGTCCAAGCGTTGGGCGATGTTCCTCGCGGTCGTCGCCATCTTGTCGAGGACCTCCGGCGCTTGCCGGTCGATCCCCTCTCGGGCGGTCTCGAGCAAGCCCTCGAGCCGCTGCTTGTACTCCTGAAGGCGGGGGTCGCTCGGTTCAGCCATGGCGAGACCCTATACCAGTAGACGTCGGGCGAGCCGAGCGGCGTCCCGGGCCTCATCGCCCGTGGGTCGCGACCGCGCCAAACTGTGCTGAGCCCGCGGGCGAGGTTCCTCCTGCCCGGGGGTGGGTGGCTAAACCCGCCGCCGGCAGATCCTCGGCGACGAGTGAGCTGACGTCTAAGTGACCGCCTCCTTCACCTCGGGGGCCGGCTGCGCCGGGGCTGGTGGCTCCGAGCTTCCGCCTGCGGCCTCGATCGGTGGGCCGACCGGGCCGGTCGGCACCCATCCCCTGTACATACGCAACAGGACCAGCACTCCCGTCAAGCCGGCGAGCGCGGACAGGCCGCCGGCGTACGCGAGCGTGCCCCGCGGGCCGATCGCGACGACCAAGAGACCGCCGGCGGCGAAGGCGGCGAGCTCGGCCGTGTTGCGGATCCCGTTGTAGGCGGCGAACACCCGCCCGTGCAGCCGGTCCGGCACCCGGACGTGGATCAGGCTCCGGAACATGACGTTCTTCAGCCCGTGCGCCAAACCGCCCATCAGCGAACAGGCGAGAAAGAAGCCAAAGCTGAGCCAGAGCGCGGGTAGCGCGAGGGCCGCCCCTTGGACGGCCACTGCGACCAGGCCGACCGCGGGAACGGCGACCGCGGGAATGCGCGGCGATAGCAGCAGCGCGCCGAGCGCCATGCCAACGGTCCAGATCGACAGCATCACCCCGTAGGCGAGATCCCCCCGGCCGAGCACGTCCTGGACGAAGAACAGCTCGCCGACCCAGACCGCCGACATGAACAGAAGCGAGCCGAATGCCACCGTCATCGCCAAGAAGAGCACCCGGTCGCGAAACAGAAAGGTGACGCCGTCGCGCGCCCGCGGTGCGCGCTCGGCGTCGGCGAGCGCACCTGGATCGCGACGAACCCGGAGCGCGAGTGCCGCGCAGGCGACCGCGACGAAGGTTCCGGCATCGACCAGCATCGCCAGCTCCAGTCCACCGGCCGAGAACAGAAGGCCACCGAGCACCGGGCCGGCGCCGAAGCCCAGGTAGCGCGCGGTCTCGATATGGCCGTTTGCCTCCTGGATGTTCCGCTGCCCCGCGAGCGGAGGCACGAGCGCGAACTCCGTCGGCTGGGAGACGGCGAACACCAAGCCCAGCAGCGCGGTCAGGGCCAGCACCGGCGCCGTCGCGTTCATGAAGCCGAGCGCCGCGGCGACCGCGGCCCCGAGCACGGAGATCGCGGCCAGCAGTCGCGTCGCCTCGACGCGATCAACGAGCAGACCGGCGTGACCGGCGACCGCGACGGAGGGGCCGAAGAGACAGATCCAGAGCGCCGCCACCGCAAAGCCCGAATCGGTCACCTCCTGGACGTGGAGCCCCAGCGCCACGATCGCGACCCAGTCGCCGAGCGCCGAGAGCGAGACCGAGCCCGCCACGAGGCGAAAGTCGCGGTTTCGAAGCAGGCTCACCTTCGTGCGCGAGGCGCCCGCGGCGCTCGTGTCGTCGGTCACGGTGCGACTCCTCCCTGAGCGTTCATGGCCAACGACGCCTCACAACCGGCGTAAACGATAGGGACGTGGTAGCCGCTCTTCGTCGGGTCGTAAGACCAATGCCCAATTGAAACCCCGACTCGCTCGGCGCCAGTCTCGGGAGGGCGATTCGACCCGACCTCACTCGAGACGGAGGAACGAACGATGAGAAAGAAGATCGCACTGGCACTCGCGTTGGCGCTCGCCGTCGGCGGCGCGGTCGGCGTGCTCGCTGCGACCGGCGAGGACCAGAGCCCGGCGCCCGCATCCAGCACCACCGCCAGCAGCACCTCGACTAACAGCCACTCCACGACCACCAACGCCGCCACCGGCGAGGACGTCTCCGGGCCCTGTGACGAGGCCGAGCACGCCAACGATCCGCGCTGCGCGGGCGGCGCAGCGGCAGTCGATGACCACGGCGGTGCGGACGACAGCGGTCGGGCCGGCATCGACGACCGCGGTCACGACGACGGCGGCGATGACGGCTCCGGCCACGGCTCGGATGACGACGACGGCTGATCCTTGACTCGGGCCGTCAGCGACCTAGGATCGGGGTGTCCAGCATGCGCAGCCGTCGATATGGCGAGACACTCCCAGCCCGGCGAGACCCTGCAAAACCCGGTCACTCGAGAGCGCGCGATCGTGCTCGAGGCGCCGTCGGCAGAGCCGCGACCGCAGTCTCGTGGCGGAGCTGCTGCTCAGCCCCGGAGCCGCGGTCGTCGGCGAGCACCTGCACCCTGGACTCGACGAGAGCTTCGAGCTCCTCGAGGGCCGGCTCCGCTTCCGGCTCGATGATGTCGAGGGCACGGCGAGTGCCGGCGATCGGATCGAGATTCCGGCGGGCACCTGGCATGACTGGTGGCACGTCGGAGAGGGCGAGGCGACCTGCCGGGTGACGATCACGCCCGGGGACCGCTTCGAGCAGATGATCCGCACGCTCTGGGGGCTGGCCTGCGATGGCCGCACCAACGCGAAGGGGATGCCCGGACTCCTGCAGTTGGCCGCGATCTCGGCCGAGTTCGCGGACGTCATCGTCCTTCGCAGGCCCCCCCGCATGGTCCAACGAGCCCTGTTCGGCTCGCTGGCGCCCGTCGCCCGGCGCCGCGGCTACCGCGGGATCTATCCGCGCTATGCGGAGATGGGCTCCGTGGGGACCCCCGAGCAGGTGCGCGGCGGCAACCCGGTCGCGCCGGAGTTCGGGCCCGGACCCGGCCCGCCGGGCTGACATCGGGGCACGGCCGCGCAGGGCGATTGGCCGGCCCCGCGCAAAGCTCGAGGAGCCTGCGACGATCCGCGACGCATGGTGATTCACCCACGCCTTCAGCGGGGCCCGGACGCGGTAAGTCCAACGGCCCACTACACGGGGCAGGTCTGGGTGCGCAACGGCTTCTCGCATCCGGTGCTCGCCACCTGGGAGGGGCGCGTGCTGTTCGACGCGCTCCGTCCCGCGATGACCATCAGCCGAGCGCTCGGTGGGCCCACGCTCGAGGGATTGCTGCTCGCCCGCCACCGGGTCATCGACGATCTGCTCACGCGAGCGATCGAGGCCGGACGCATCAGCCAGGTGATCGAGCCGGCCTGTGGCATGTCCCCTCGCGGTTGGCGCTTCCGCCGCCGCTACGGCGACGATCTGACCTACGTCGAGGCGGATCTGCCCGCGATGGCCGCGCGCAAGCGCGCTGCGCTCGCCCGTATGGGTTCGTTGAGCGACCACCACCGGGTTGCCGAGGTGGACGTCCTCCGCGACGACGGTGCCGCGAGCATCGCGTCGGTCGCCGGCACGCTGGATTTCGACAGCGGATTGGCGATCGTGACCGAGGGCCTGTTGACGTACTTCGATCAGAAGCATGTGCTCGCGATCTGCCGTCGCTTCGCCGGGACGCTGGCGCGGTTCTCGGAAGGCCGCTATCTGGCGGACCTGCGCCTTCAGCGTCGCGACGGCATCGCCGCGGAGCGAGCCTTCGACGTCGTCCTGTCGACGTTCGTGCGAGGACGGGTGTATAGGCACTTCGCCGACGAAGCCGAGGCCGCAGCGGCTCTGCGAGCCGCCGGGTTCGATCGCGCTCGACTGCACCGCTGCGACGCGCATCCGGCGGCGCAATCGGTGCGCCACGACCCGGGAGCCGCCCTGGTCCACGTGATCGAAGCGGCGACCCGAGCCGAGAGCAGCGACCTCAGTCGATCCAGGTGATCCCGTAGCGCTCGGAGGCTGCCGGGCGCTCAACGCCGGCGGCCGCGCACGTCCTTGAGCTGCAGCAGCTCGCCCTGGAAGGTGGTCACGTAGAGGTTGCGGCGGCCGAAGCCCGCCGGATGGCTGTTGCCGGGGGCGCTGCCGAAGGCGACCGCGCTCGGGCCGACTGGCGCCATATGGGCGAGCGCGCATGCGGCGCGGTCCCGGCCGACCCGCCACACCGCTCCGCCGATGTTGGCGGCGACGTAGAGGCGGTCGTGCTCGTCGCGGGTGAGGCCGTCGAGGCCGGCGGACTCGTCGCCGATCGGTGGCCGAAAGTACGGGCTCGCCGCGGGTGGGTCGGTGAGGTCGATGCGCGCGATCGCCGCGTCGACGAAGGTCTGGGCCGCGTAGAGGTAACGCCCGGTGGAGTCGACCACGAGCCCGTTGGACGAGGGCAGCTTCGCCCAGGCGAGCTCGATCCGGCCGTCGAGCACGCGATCGATCCCGATCCCGAAGTCATTGGACGCATAGACCGCGCCGTCGGGGCCGCGGGCGACGCCGTTCGCCATCGTGAGCCCATCGGCGTAGGGGGAGCTCTGGCCCGTTTTCGGGTCGACTCGGATCAACCCCGCCTGGGGATTCTCTGTGCCACGCGACGCGGTGACCGCGGAGTCCCCATAGCCGACCAGCAGCGAGCCGTCGGGCATGAACGCGAGCCCGCCCGGGGCCCGGATTCCGTCCACGACGACCCGCGGCTCGGAACGGCGGCGGTTCATCCGCAGAAGCTGCCCGTGCTCGGCATCGGTGAAGAACAGGTGGCCGCGATCGTCGGCGATCACCGACTCGAGCCCGCCGAGGCCGGAGGCGATCAGCCGCTGTGCCGGGGCGTGCCCGCAGTCGGGCACGGCCTCGGCGGCCGCCGGAGCCGCGAGCGCCGCCAGGGCGGCGAGCAAGACTGCAAGACGGCTCATGGACCCTCCTCGTCGTGCGCGCCGTCGGACCGTCGTGAGTCTAAGCGCCTAGAGATCGGCGGCGCGTTCGGGCCTGGCGTCCCTGGCGCACGCATGCCGGGTACCCGGCCTCGACCTAGCCGACAGCTCGGGCAACCGCGACCAGGATCAGGACGAGCGCGACCGTTCCGAGCGCCCTGCGGAAGCCGTTGACGCCGTTAGCGGCCTCCTCGTAGGCCCAGATCGTGAGCGCGACGTAGGCGGTCGCCCGGGCGAGGTCGTTGACGGTGCTGCCGTCGTCGGTGAGCAGCCCGACGAGAAGCGCCGCGAGCGCGACCCAGAGCGGCGGGTTAGGAAACTGGCCGACGGTGTAGCCGCGAACCTTGAGGTCGCTCCGCACGGCTCGAGCCCTATGCGGCGCCGAAATTCGTCACGGCGTCAGGCTCGCGCGGGCCCCGCATCGGCCGCCTGACGCTGGTCGGCCTCGAGCGCCAGCCGATCGCGGCGCTCGGTCACGATGCCCCAGGCGATCAGCCAGCAGGCGGCGATCACGATCGCCGTCACGAGGGCGCCGAAGACGAAGATCCCGGCGCTGTTCATCCTCGGGCCTCAGCCGGAGCCAGGAAGATGCCGAGCGCCAGGATCGAAGGGACCCAGAGGCCGACGAAGATTCCCTCATTCTGGGAGCCGCTGAAGTAGAGCACCACCGACGCCGCGAAGGAGAGCCCGGCGGCGACCAGGAAGAGCGCTCGGGCGGTTGCGATACGGGGGTGGCCAGTCGCCATAACGAGGAGGCTCCTTTCACTGTTGTTCATAGTCTGTTCCATGTCAAGGCGTAGTTGTAGCAGGGTTGGGGGCCGATGTACAATCTTTGTACAAACTTATTCTCCGATCGCCATGCACGCCACTGGCTCAGCGAGTGGCGAGGGGCTGGTCAGCCGGCGCCGGCGCTCGGCCTGGACGCAAGGCGCCGACGTAAACGCCCGCCAGGACGAGCAGGCCCCCGACGGCCAATCCGGCGCCGACCGGCTCGTCGTCGAGCCAGGCGGAGAGCACTACGGTGACGAACGGGATCAGCACGAACACATAAGCCGCCCGGGACGCGGCCCACTCACGGAGCACGAACAGATAGAGCAGGAACACGACGACGGAGCCGACCGCGACCAGGTAGCCGATCGCGGCCCATGTCTCGGCTTGCCGCGGCAGCACGAGCGACTCGTCGACGAGCACGGAGCCGGCGACCAGGACCGTCGCGCCGGCCGCCATGCCGACGGCGTTCATCGTCACGGGGTGCACGGGTGGATAGCGGCGGACAAGCACCGCGGCCTGCGCGAAGCAGAACGCGCTTCCAATCGCGGCGAGCAGGGAGAGCGGCGGTACCGACTCACGCAGCGGAGCGCGCGACATCAGGGCGACGCCAACGAGCGCGAGCAGGGTCCCCGCGACCGCCGCGGCGCGGAGCCGTTCCTGCCTCCACAGCACCGCCAACAGAAGCGTCGCAAGCGGCACGAGCGCGAGCAGGATCTGGCCGAACCCGGCGTGGAGCTCTACGAGCGCAAAGTATGCGAGGGCGAAGGCGCCCGAGAAGTTGAACAGCCCGAAGAGCAGGGCGCCCACGAGCGCCCGCCCGCGCGGGAGCTCGAGCCTCAGGGCCGCCACCAGGGCCCAGAGCAAGGCCGCGGCAAGTGCGAAGCGCAGACCCGCTCCCCACAGAGGGTCGAGCTCGCGGTTGCTGAACCTGATGCCCACCGCATTGCCGCCGGCGAGCAGGGCGTTGACGACGAAGGCCCCGAGCACGACCCGTTCGCCGACGCCGTTCACTGATCGACCCTACCCCGGCTGCGCTGGGCCCGGATGGATGCTCGGGGCGCTCGACTCGCGTTCGGAGCACGATCCGGGACCCGGGCAAGTTGGCTATGTTGCCGGCGGCGGCGACATCGCTGGACCGCCGACCACGGCGGAGGAGGCAAGGAATGCAGGGTTGGGTGAAGTCGATCGGCGCGATCGCGGTTGCGGTCGTTTTGACCGCGCCTGGTACGGCCGCTGCGCAGAACGCGCAACGCGATTACGCGGCGACGGCGCGCAACATCCTCCCCTCCGGTGAGTACGGCACGCCCGGGCCAGGCGCCGATCAGCAGGCTCTGATGTACGACGGGCTGACGCCGCTCTTCGACCAGGTCACCAACGCCGACCTGACGACCTACTTCAAGTCCGAGCGCTTCGGCATCGACACCGATGGACCCGCGACGGCCGAGCCGGTGCCGCGCCCCGGGGTGACGATCGAGCGCGACAAGTACAACGTCCCCCATATCACGGGCGCTACCCACGACGATGGGGTCTGGGCGGCGGGCTGGGTCCTGGCCGAAGACCGCGGCCTCCTGCTCGCCCAGGCGCGCTACAACGCCCGCGTCGCGGCGATCGGCGCCCCAGGACTGAGCGCGGTCCGCCTGATCGCCTCGCTGAAGAGCTTCGTCCCCAGCCAGCAGACCGAGGACGAGATCGCCAAGCAGAGCGGCGTGCTCGAGAAGGCCGGCAAGGAGGGGAAAGCGGTCCTTCACGACATCGACGTCTTCGTCCAGGGGATCAACGACTACCTGGCGATCAACAGCCCTTCGACCGCGCCCTGGACTCGCAATGACATCTTCGCGGTGAACGCGCTCAAGGGGCAGTTCGTCGGCCAGGGCGGCGGCGACGAGGCTCGCCGCTCTCAGTTCCTCGGCGGCCTGCGGGAGCGGCTCGGCAAGCGCAAGGGGATGAGCGTCTTCAACGACCTACGGCAATTCAAGAACCCCGAGCTGCCGACGACGATCGACGGCCGCTTCCCGTACGGACATATCCCCAAGCGCGCCAAGGGCAGCGTCATCCTCGACCCGGGCAGCTACGAGGCGACCCCCGCGGTCGCCGATTCCGCGCTCGCCAGGGCAGCGGCAGCACAGCCGCGCGACGCTTCGAACACGCTGATGATCACTGCCGACCGGTCGAAGACCGGCAATCCGCTGATGGTCGGCGGGCCGCAGATCGATTACTTCTTTCCCGGCTTCCTCGTCGAGATGGACATGCACGCCGGAGACCTGCAGTGGCGCGGTTCGACGACGGCGCCGTTCCCGGGTTACCTGTTGATCGGCCGTGGACCCGATTTCGCGACCACCCTGACCTCGGCGGGCGGCGACATCATCGATCAGATCGTCGAGAAGCTCTGCGGGGGCAGCGACACGAAGTACCTCTACAAGGGCGAGTGCCGCGAGATGGGGACCTTCGACGCCGGCACCCTGGAAGGCGAACCGGTCAGCTTCCGGACCACCGTGCACGGTCCGGTCGCCGGCTATGCGACGGTCGACGGCGAGAGGGTCGCGATCTCCTCCAAGCGCTCGAGCTACGGCAAGGACACGCTCGACCTGCTTTTCAACCGCCGGCTCTCCAACGGCCAGGTCGACAGCCCCAAGTCGTTCTTCAACGCGGCGGCGAAGAGCCCACAGACGTTCAACTCGTTCTACATCGACAGCGAGCACGTCGCCGAGTTCACCTCCGGGCTGCTGCCGCGGCGAAGCGACGAGGTCGACCCGGGGCTGCCCGCCTGGGGAACCGGTGCGTATGAGTGGGAGGGCTTCATCTCGAAGAACGACCACCCGCACGGGGTCGACCCGCGTGACGGGACGATGACGAACTGGAACCAGAGCGTCGCCCAGAGGCTTCGCCGCCTCCGACGACGACTTCGGCCGCAACGGATCGGCACATCGGGTCGACATGCTCGACCGCAATCTGCGCCGGCTGGCCGACAAGCGCGGCAAGTGGTCGCTGGCCTCCGTAACCGCGGCGATGAACGCCGCGGCCACCCAGGACCTGCGCGCGGTCGACACGGTGCCGCTGCTGGCGAAGCTGCTCGAGGGCTCGCAGGCACCGACGCCGCAGGCATCGCAGATGCTCGACCTGATGGTCGAGTGGCGCTCGCACGGAGCCAGCCGGCTCGACCGCGACCTCGACGGCACGATCGACGATCCGGGCGCCGCCTCGATGGATGCCGCCTGGCCGCTGATCGCCGACGCGGTCATGGCGCCGAAGCTCGGCCCCCAGCTCGATGAGCTCGACAGCCTGTTCGAGCGCTTCGAAATGCCGCCGGGCGGTCAGTCGGATGGTTGGTTTCAGTATCTCGACCGCGACCTCCGCTCCCTGCTCGGCAAGCGGGTGAAGCAGCCCTTCGCCAACAGCTACTGCGGCAACGGCAAGAAGAAGGCGTGCCAGCGGGCCGTCTGGGCGGCGATCGCGGCGGCCGGAGTCCAGCTCGAGGCGAGCCAGGGAACCGCCGATCCGGCGGCGTGGCGCTCGGATGCGACGCGCGAACGGATCGAGTTCACGCCGGGTCTGTTACCGACGACGATGCGCTACACGAACCGTCCGAGCGGGATCCAGCAGGTGATCTCGTTCGACGGTCATCGCTGAGATCTGAGGAAGGTCACGGCGTGAGGGCGCACGGCCGTCGCTCGGCGGGTCGCCGTCACCGCCGCTCGCCGGTTACGGTCTGCGAGTGCCCCCACCAAACCCGCTGACCGTCGCCGTCACGGGGCCGACCGGGACGTTCGGCTTCGGGCTCATGCCGCTGCTGCAGGACGACGATCGAATCGCCAGCATCGTCGGAATCGCCCGCCGCCGGTTCGATCCGCGAGACCACGGCTGGACCAAGATGCTCTACCGGCGCGGCGACGTCCGCGATCGCGACGTGCTCGAGGAGGCCTTCCTCGGGGCGGACGTGATCGTCCACCTCGCCTTCATGATCACCGGGACGGCGTCGCGCGAGACGATCCGGGCGATCAACGTCGAGGGCACCCTGAACGCCTTTCGGGCCGCGGCCGCGGCCGGCGCGAAGCGCTTCGTCTACGCCTCCTCGGTTGCCGCGTACGGGTTTCACGCCGACAACCCGATCGGGATGACCGAGCAGTGGCCGACCCGGCCCGCCGCCCATCTCTTCTACGCCCAGGAGAAGTCGGAGCTCGAGCGGCTATTGAGAGCCGAGGCCGCGAAGCACCCCGACCTCGGGCTCTACCTGCTGCGGCCGCCGATCGTGCTCGGCCCCCATACGGTCGGTGCGAAGGACGCGCTGCCCGGAGCGCTGAAGCCGATCGCTCGCGCGCTCTCCGACCTGGTGCGGAACGGGTTGCCCGTTCCGCTGTTGGTGCCGGTACCGGCCCTTCCGGTCCAGTTCGTCCACGAGGAGGACGTCGGCCGGGCGCTGTCGTTGTGCGTCGTGGGGGCGGGGCCGCCCGGCGCCTACAACATCGCCGGCGAGGGGGTGCTCTCCGCCCGCCAGGTGGCGCGCGAGATCGGGCTGATGCCGCTGCCGTTTCCGGGCAGACCGATTCAGGCTGCGGCCCGGCTCGCCGCCGCTCTGCCCATCCCCGGCGCCCCGCCCGCCGTCGAGTGGGTGGAAGCCCTGAGCCACCCCGCGATCATGGACACGAGCAAGGCGAAGCGCGAGCTTGGTTGGACCCCTCGCTACAGCGGCCTCGAGGCGCTGCGAGACACCCTGCGCGGCGACGAACGCCCCGCCTGACCATCGGCGGCGGCGATCATGACGACGAAAAAGTTTCACGTCCTCCGAGGTCAGAGGTACGCCCCCTTGAGTATCGAAGCAAGCCACGAAGATGTCGTCTCGCGACCTCATGGCACGGCGGCCGATGCCTCGACCCCCGCGGACCAGGCGGGAGCCCGAACGCCTCGATTCCGAGCGCTTCCTGCGCTACCTGCTGGCGATCGTCGTGATAGTCGCCACACTGTTCGTCGTCGTCGCAATCGCGGTCCTCTTATTGACGATGTGACCAACGTCGGGCGCCCGGGTGCCGGGCCGGCTGGAAGCCCGGCAGCTTCGCGGGCCCGGCGTTCCGACAGATCTCGCGCGCTTGGGGTTGACCCCCCGGTCGGATCGACGGATGCTGCGGAGGCGATGTCGCAGGAGAAAATCGACGTGGTGCGCAAGCTCTACGGCGGATGGGCGCTGCTTGCTACCGACCGGCCGGAGGTCGCCCTCGAAACCTCGGGGCTCTCGGGGTAGGCGTGTCGGCCCAGAACGTGGAGGTCGCTCGGAAGCTGGTTGAAGCGTTCAACCGGCGAGACCTGGCGGGGATGAGCCAATGGCTCGCTCCCGAGGTCGAGTGGGAGCCCGGCGGCCCTGCCGCCATCGAGCGCGCCCGCTACCGAGGTCGCGATGAGGTCTCCGACGGGTTTGCCGCGACCTGGGAGACCTGGGAGCTATTTCGGCTGGAGGAGCACGAGGTTCGTGACCTCGGGGACGCGAGCCTGTGGCTGGGGCGCGCCCGAATGAGGGGAGGCGACGCCAGCCACGTGGAGTTCGACCAGGAGTTCGCCGTCCACCTTCTGCTGCGCGACGGCAAGATCGTGCGCATCCATGGCTTCCGCACCTGGCATGAGGCCCTCGATGCCGCCGGGCTGGCGAAGTAGGACTGTCGCGCTACCCAGGAATCGCGCCGAGGTGCCTCACGCCCTCGCCACCTGGCAACCGTGTACGGCCGGAGACGGCTCTGACGTCTTTGTGATCGTTTAGCCTCCCGGCCCGTCCATCGATGAAAGGCAGGGGAGCATGAATAGGAAGCGTTCGGTTGCGGGCGCCGTCGTCGCCCTGGCCCTCGGGGTCGGGGCAGCCGCGTGCGGAGACGACGACGACACGACGGCGAGCGAGGAGACGGCTTCGGCCGAGGAGGTGACGCTCACGACCGGCGACACCGCCGACGGCTTCCGCTGGGAGGTCGAGCCGACGCCGACCGCGGAGACCAAGACGATCACCTACGTCAACGAAAGCAAGCAGCCGCACGCTCTGATCTTCGCTCGCCTGGGGGAGGGCTACACGATCGACGAGGCTTACAAGCTGGAGGGCAAGAAGGGCTCCGCCACGGTCGTCGCCCAGAGCGACCGGAAGACCTCACCCGGTCCGGGGGAGACGGTGACGATCGATGTCACCAAGTCGTTGGACGCCGGCAACTACGCGATGCTCTGCCCGATCCCCGGGCACTATCAGCAGGGCCAGCTCGAGGAGTTCGAGATCGAGTAGGCACCGAGCCAGCGATCGGCCGAGGGCCGGGCTCAGACCGTGCCCTCGGCCGACGGCCGGCGCGACGTGAGATCGGATCTCAGGACCGGTGCCGCGAGAGCGCCGGATCCTGCCGGCGAGGGGGTCAGTACCACCTGCCCCGAGCGAAACCGCCGAACGCGATCAGTCCGATCAGCGCGATGATCACACCGAGCACGACGCTCCAGAAGATCGCCACGACGATCCCGATGATCACGAGGATGCCCCCCACGGATATCCCGCCGATTCCGCCACGACGTTCCGGTGTGGCCATTCGTGCCTCCTTGTTATCCGATGCACCGCTAAACCGCGCGGCCAAGGGCACCCTATCGCTGCGGCAGGCGGCGGGTGAAGCGCTCTCGACTTCGGAGCGCCGGTCGCGTCGCCGCCACGGATGCCTCGGGGATCGCGACCGACGCTCGCGCCGATAACGTCTGCACTCGTCGCTCGCACCGAGACCATCCACCCTGAGGAGAACCGCCGGCTGATCGCGCTCACCGGCACCGGGCTGACGGCGGCCGAGGTGATCGCGGTGGCGCGGGAGGGCGCCGAGGTGGCGCTGGCGGAGGAGGCGCGGAGGGCGATGGCGCGGAGCGCGGCGATCGTCGCCGAGCTAGCGGCCTCCGACGAGCCGGTCTACGGCGTCTCCACCGGCTTCGGGTCCCTGGCGACGACGCCGATCGCCGCCGAGGGGCGGGAGGAACTGCAGCGGGCGCTGATTCGCTCTCATGCCGCTGGAATGGGGCCCGCGGTCGAGCGCGAGGTGGTGCGCGCGATGATGCTGCTTCGCGCCCGGACCCTGGCCTGCGGTTACTCGGGGGCGAGGCCACTCGTCGCCGAGGCGCTGCTCGGGCTTCTCAACGCCGGCCTGACACCCCTGGTCCCCGAGCATGGATCGCTCGGCGCCAGCGGCGATCTCGCTCCGCTCGCGCACTGCGCGCTCGCGATTACGGGCGAAGGGCGCGTATTCGACAGCGCGGGCGCCAACGTCGCCGCGGCCGAGGCCCTGGACACGGCCGGGCTGGCGCCGGTGACGCTCGTCGCGAAGGAGGGCCTGGCGCTGATCAACGGCACCGACGGGATCCTCGGCTGCCTCCTGCTTGCCCTGCACGACCTCGAGCGGCTGCTGAAGCTCGCGGACGTGACCGCCGCGATGACGGTCGAGGCGCTGCTCGGCACCGATCGCGCCTACGCGGCCGATCTGATCGCGTTGCGGCCGCAGCCCGGGCAGGCGCAGAGCGCCGCGAACCTCCGCCGCCTGCTCGCCGAGTCGGCGATCGTCGCCAGCCATCGCACCGACGACCCGCGCGTGCAGGATGCTTACTCGCTGCGCTGCGCACCGCAGGTGAACGGCGCCGCGCGAGACGTCGCCGGCCACGCGCGCGAGGTCGCCGCGGCCGAGCTCGGCTCGGCGATCGACAATCCGATGATCCTCCCCGACGGTCGGGTCGAGTCGTGCGGGAACTTCCACGGTGCCCCGCTCGGGTTCGCCTCTGACTCGCTGGCGATCGCCGCGGCCGACCTCGGCGCGATCGCCGAGCGGCGCACCGACCGCCTGCTCGACGCCAGCCGCTCCTATGGTTTGCCCCCGTTTCTCGCCGACGACCCGGGGGTGAACAGCGGGCTGATGATCGCTCAGTACACGCAGGCGGCGATGGTGGCCGAGAACCGCCGGCTCGCCGCGCCGGCGAGCGTCGACTCGCTGCCGACGAGCGCGATGCAGGAGGACCACGTCTCGATGGCGTGGGCGGCGGCGCGAAAGCTGCGGGTGCTGCTCGCCAACCTGGCCCGGATCCTCGCCGTCGAGCTCACCTGCGCCGCCCGCGCGCTCGAGCTGCGCGATCCCTTGACCCCCGCGCCCGGGACGGCCGCCGCGCTCACCGCCGTCCGCGCCCGGGTCCCCGGATTCGGCCCCGACCGGGAGCTGGCGCCCGAGCTCGAGGCGGTCGCCGAGCTCGTGCGCTCGAACGCGGTCCTCGACGCCGTCGAGGCCGCGATCGGGGAGCTCGAGTGAGCGGTCCGCGCGAGGTACGGGCTCCGCGCGGCGGCGAGCTCAGCTGCCGCGGCTGGCCGCAGGAGGCGGCGATGCGGATGCTGATGAACAACCTCGACCCGGAGGTCGCCGAGCGGCCCGACGACCTCGTCGTCTACGGCGGCACCGGTCGCGCGGCGCGGTCGTGGGAGGCGTTCGACGCCATCGTCGACTCGCTGCGCGGGCTCGCCGACGACGAGACGCTGCTGGTTCAGTCCGGCAAGCCCGTGGGGTGCCTCCGCACCCACGAGTGGGCGCCACGGGTGCTGATCGCTAACTCGAACCTGGTCGGCGCGTGGGACAACTGGGACGAGTTTCGCCGCCTCGAGGCGCTCGGCCTGACGATGTACGGGCAGATGACCGCCGGCTCCTGGATCTACATCGGCAGCCAGGGGATCGTCCAGGGCACCTACGAGTGCTTCGCCGAGATCGCCCGCCGCCGTTTCGGCGGCTCGCTCGCCGGGACGATCACGCTCACCGCCGGGCTCGGCGGGATGGGCGGCGCCCAGCCGCTCGCGGTCACCATGAACGAGGGGGTGGCGCTGTGCGTCGAGGTCGATCCCGAGCACATCCGCCGCCGGCTCGAGACCCGCTACCTCGACGAGCAGGCCGACGACCTCGACGACGCCGTCCGCCGCTGCCGGGCCGCGAAGGCCGAGCGGCGGCCGCTCAGCGTCGCGGTGTGCGCGAACGCCGCCGACGTCGTCCCCGAGCTGCTCGCTTCCGGGTTCGAGGCCGACGTCGTCACCGACCAGACCAGCGCCCACGACCCGCTCAACGGCTACGTCCCGAACGGGATCTCGCTCCCCGAGGCGCTCGAGCTGCGCGCGCGCGACCCCGAGGAGTACGTGCGCCGAACCCGCGCCGCAATCGCCGCCCACTGCTACGCGATGGTCGGGTTTCACGACGCCGGCGCCGAGGTCTTCGACTACGGCAACAGCCTCCGCGCCGAGGCCGAGCTCGGCGGCTTCGAGCGCGCCTTCGCCTATCCCGGCTTCGTGCCCGCCTACGTGCGGCCGCTGTTCTGCGAGGGCAAGGGCCCGTTTCGCTGGGTGGCGCTCTCGGGCGAGGAGGCCGACATCGCCGCCACCGACCGCGCGGTCCTCGACGAGTTCGGTGACGACGAGGCGCTCTCCCGCTGGATCCGGCTGGCGGGGGAACGGATCGCCTTCCAGGGGCTGCCGGCGCGGATCTGCTGGCTCGGCTACGGCGAGCGCTCCCGGCTCGGCCTCCGCTTCAACGAGATGGTGAGAAGCGGCGAGCTCGCGGCGCCGGTCGTGATCGGCCGCGACCACCTCGACTCGGGATCGGTCGCCTCCCCCTATCGCGAGACCGAGTCGATGGCCGACGGCTCCGACGCGATCGCCGACTGGCCACTGCTCAACGCGCTCATCAACACCGCCGCCGGCGCCACCTGGGTCAGCGTCCACGACGGCGGCGGGGTCGGGATCGGACGCTCGCTGCACGCCGGCATGGTCTGCGTCGCGGACGGCAGCGAGCCGGCGGCCGAGAAACTCGAGCGGGTGCTGACCACCGACCCGGGCAGCGGGGTGATCCGCCACGCCGACGCGGGGTACGAGCGGGCGGCGGCGGTCGCGGACGAGCGGGGGATCTCGATCCCGATGCGGGAATCTTGAGCCTCCGCGAGATCACGACGATCGGCGACCCGGTTCTGCGTCGTCGCGGCGCGTGAGCTGAGCCGGGAGGAGCTCGCGTCGCCCGAGATCCAGCGACTGATCGACGACCTGATCGAGACGAGGCGCGCCGCCAACGGTGCCGGACTGGCGGCGAACCAGGTCGGCGAGGCTGTGCGTGTCGCGGTGGTCGAGATCGAGCCCGACAACCCGCGCTACCCCTACAAGCCGCCGTTTCCGCTCACCGTGCTCGTCAACCCCGTGCTCGAGCCGCTGGGCGAGAAGGTGGTGGAGATCAACGAGGGCTGCCTCTCGGTACCCGACCTGCGCGGCGAGGTGCCGCGCCACCTCGCCGTCCGGGTGCGCTACCTCGACCGCGAGGGCGAGGAGCGCGAGCGGGTATTGCGCGGGCTCACCGCGGGCACCTTCCAGCACGAAGTCGACCACCTCGAGGGCGTCCTGTTCGTCGACCGCGCCGACCCGCGAACGCTCTCGACCTGGGAGCAGTTCGACCGCTTTCACCGCGACGAGTTCGTCGAGCGGGCCGCCGCCGTGGAGGCCGACGCCGCGGCGGCGCAGGCGTCGGCGAACTCGTGAGCGCGTACCTCTGTGAGCTGGCGTGGCTCGGTGGCGAGAGCGTGGAGCGCGAGGTCGTGGTCGAAATCGAGGGCGGGCGCTTCTCCCGGGTTGAGCCGGGCGCCGCTGCGCCGCCGGACGCAGAGCGGCTTCCGGGGCTGACCCTGCCGGGATTCGCGAACACGCATTCGCACGCCTTCCATCGGGCGCTGCGCGCGCGTACCGAGGCGGGGCGTGGCTCGTTCTGGAGCTGGCGCGGGGCGATGTACGGGCTGGCGGAGCGGCTCGACCCGGAGAGCTACCGGGCGCTCGCACGGGCCACGTTCGCGGAGATGGCGCTCGCCGGGATCACGGCGGTGGGTGAGTTCCACTACCTCCACCACGCTCCGGACGGCACGGCTTATGAAGACCCGAACGAGATCGGACGGGCGCTGGTCGCCGCTGCGGGTGAGGCTGGGATCAGGATCACGCTGCTCGACGCCTGCTATCTGCATGGGGGGCCGGGCGACGCGGTCGAGGGCGTGCAGCGACGCTTTTCCGACGGCGACGCGGATGCCTGGGCGGAGCGCGTGGGGACGCTCGGCGAGCTGAGCCCCGGCGCGCGGCTCGGCGCGGCGATTCACAGCGTGCGGGCCGTCGATCCCGACTCCGCGGCCGTAGTCGCGGATTGGGCGGTGGCGCGCGGGTGCCCGCTGCATGCCCACGTCTCCGAGCAGCCCGCCGAGAACGCCGCCTGTCGCGCCGCCTACGGGCGCACCCCGGCGGCGCTCCTCGACGAAGCGGGCGCCCTGTCCGAGCGATTCACCGCGATCCATTTCACGCACGTCGATCGGTCCGACATCGCCGCGCTCGCGGACAGCCGCTCGCGCTGCTGCCTCTGCCCGACGACCGAGCGCGACCTCGCGGACGGGATCGGCCCCGCCAGGGAGATCGCCGACGCCGGCGCGCGGCTGGCGCTCGGGTCCGACTCGCACGCGGTGATCGACCACTTCGAGGAGATGCGCGCGATGGAGCTCGACCAGCGGCTGGCGACGAGCGAGCGCGGGCACCACACCGCGAGCGAGCTGCTGCGCGCCGCCACGCTTGACGGCCACGCCGCGCTCGGCTGGCCCGAGGCGGGCGCGATCGAAGCGGGCGCGATCGCCGATCTCGTCACGGTCGGGCTCGATGGCGTCCGGTTAGCCGGCGCGACGGCGGAGACACTGCTCGAGTCGGTCGTGTTCGCGGCGACGGCGGCCGATGTCCGGCGGGTGATCGTGAGCGGCCGTGAGCTTGTCCGCGACGGCGCTCACGTCGGTCTCGACGTGGCGGCGCAGCTGCGCGACTCGATCGCGGGCGTCACTGCGGCGGAGCGTCCATGACCGCCTTCGTGATCGACAATGTCGGCCAGCTCGTCACCAACGCGCCCGAGCTCGGTGAGGGACAGCTAGGGGTTCGCCGCGACGCCGCGCTGGTCTGCGAGGCCGGGCGCGTCGTCGGCGTCGAGCGGGCCGGCGCTGCGGGCGATCGCCACCTCGACGCCGGCGGGCGCTGCCTGATCCCGGGCTTCGTCGACTCCCACACCCACCTGGTGTTCGCGGGCGATCGCGCCGAGGAGTTCGCCGCGCGGATGGCGGGCGCGCCGTACGAGGCGGGGGGGATCCGGGTCACCACCGAGGCGACGCGCCTCGCCTCCGACGAGGAGCTCGAGTCGCTGGCGCGGAGGCGGCTGGACGAGGCCAGGCGAGCGGGGAGCACCGAGCTCGAGATCAAGTCGGGCTACGGCCTCGGTGTCGAGACCGAGCGACGGCTGTGCGAGATCGCCGCCCGGCTCAGCGGCGAGGTCACGTTCCTCGGCGCCCACGCGGTCCCCGCCGAGTACGAGGACCGGCCCGACGATTACGTTGAGCTCGTCTGCGGCGAGATGCTCACGGCCTGCGCCCCCTACTGCCGCTGGATCGACGTCTTCTGCGAGCGCGGGGCGTTCGACGCGGAGCAGTCGCGGGCGGTGCTCGAGGCCGGGCGCGCGGCGGGGCTCGGGCTGCGGGTCCACGGAAACCAGCTCGGGTTCGGCCCGGGGGCGAAGCTCGCGGTCGAGCTCGGGGCGGCCTCGGTCGACCACTGCACCTACCTGGACGACGCCGACGTCGAAGCGCTCGCCGGCGGCGAGACGGTGGCGACGTTCCTGCCCGCGACCGACTTCTCGACCCGCCAGCCCTATCCCGATGCGCGGCGGGTGATCGACGCCGGCGCGGCGGTCGCGATCGCGAGCAACTGCAACCCGGGGTCCAGCTACACGACCTCGATCCCCTTCTGCCTGGCGCTGGCCGTGCGCGAGCTGGGGATGACGGTCGAGGAGGCGCTGCTGGCGGCTACCCTCGGCGGGGCGCGCGCGCTGCGACGCGACGATGTCGGGCACCTGGCCCCGGGGGCGCGGGCCGACGCGGTGTTGCTCGACGCCCCCTCGTACGCCCACCTGATCTATCGGCCGGGAGTGCCGCTGGTCGCCGAGGTGGTCCGCGGCGGCGAGCCGGCGTTCGCGCGGATCTAGGAGTCAGGACCACCTCCCCCGAGCGAAGCCGCCGAACCCGATGAGTCCAAACAGCGTCGTGAGCAACCCGGCGGAGGCGCTCAACGAGAGCATCACCGCGATCCCGATGACGACGAGGATTGCGCCGGCGGATATCTCGCCGATGCCTTCGTCACGTCCGGCCATTCTGGGCCTCCCCTTTATTTCCGGTCCCCCTTGATATCTGGCACGGCCGCTGCGCGGCAACGTTTGCTGCGTCATACCCCGTGGGGCGGATGAGGCAAACCTGATTGCGCGAGATCGAGATGACCCGCTGATCAAACCCCCGTAGCCCTCCGGCGAAGGCCGTCAAAACGACTGATCAGATAGCCGGCAGGCGGGCGCGAATGATCGCCGAGGCCGCGTGCTCGTGCACGCGGTGAGTCTCCTGCATCTCGATTTCGTCGAATCCGGCCGATCTGAGCTCGCGCTCGAAGTCCTCGCGGGTCAGCGCTCCGGCGATGCAGCCGGTCCATTGCCGCAGGTCGCGGCGGGTCGCCTCGTCCATCCCGGGGTCGGCGACGACGTCCGTCACCGCGAAACGCCCGCCGGGCTTCAGCACGCGCGCGGCCTCGCGAAACACCGCCGGCTTGTCGGCCGGAGAGGTTGATCACGCAGTTGCTGATGATCACGTCGATCGAGTCATCGGGGAGGGGGACGCTCTCGATCGTCCCCTTCAAGAACTCGACGTTGTCGACCCCGGCCTCGCGCTGGTTGCGGCGCGCAAGCTCGAGCATCTCGTCGGTCATATCGAGGCCGTAGGCCTTGCCGCCGGGCCCGACGCGGCGGGCCGAGAGCAGAACGTCGATTCCCCCGCCCGACCCGAGGTCGAGCACCGTCTCTCCCTCTCGGAGGGCTGCGACGACGGTGGGGTTACCGCAGCCGAGCGAGGCGAGCCGGGCCGCCTCGGGAAGGGCTTCACGATCGCCTGCCCGATAGAGCTCGGCGCCGAACGAGCGACGCTGCTCGTCGGTGATCACCGCGGGGTCCTCGCAGCATGCCGAGGAGCCACCCGTCGCGGCCACAGCGGCGGCGGCGTAGCGCTCGCGGACCGTCTCTCGGATCTCGGCCGTGTCGCGCGGCCACTCGTCTGCGCCGCAGCCGCAGCCGGATGCGTCGGCGGGCCGCATCCCTAGCTCAGCCATGCGGACAGCTCCTCCAACGCCCCGGGCTTGACGTAGTAGTAGGCCCACAGGCCCTCACGCTCGCTTCCGACGATCCCGGCCTCGCGCAGCTTCTTGAGGTGATGAGAGACGGTCGGCTGGGAGAGGTCGAAGAGTGGGACCAGCTCGCAGACGCAGACCTTGCCGGCGTGCCTGCGAAGCACGTCGACGAGCTGTACCCGCACCGGATCGCCAAGCGCCTTGGCGACGGCGCCCATTCGCTCGGCCTGCTCGCGATCGATGGCGGGGTAGACCACCGGCTCGCAACAAACCTCGCCCTTGGGGCGCTTGGTCTTGGGGGCGAGCTCGAGCGTGCTCACGCGCAGGGCCTCGACGATGAGCGCGGACCGTGAATCGTGTGCCGACGCTTACGGGGCAGATCGAAATTCATCTATATAGACTCTAGCTGATTGAAGAGATATGTGTCAATGTTATGCTCCGAGCGACGGAGGGCGCGGCACACGGAGGGCATCGGATGAAAGCTCGGATGGATGAGACGGCGCGAAAGCAGGTTCCGGAGGTGCTCTTCGTCTGCGTTCACAACTCGGGGCGCTCGCAGATCGCCGCGGGCCTGCTGAGCAAGCTGGCCAACGGCCGGGTGCACGTCAGGACCGCCGGCTCAGATCCCGCCGAGGAGATCAACCCCGCCGTCGTCGACGCGCTGGGCGAAGTCGGAGTCGACGTCTCACAGGAGTTTCCCAAGCCGCTCACGGACGAGTTCGTCGAGGCCGCGGACACGGTGATCACGATGGGCTGTGGCGACGTCTGTCCGGTCTATCCCGGCAAGCGCTATGAAGACTGGGAGATCGAGGACCCAGAGGGCAAGGACCTGGCCACGGTGCGGCGGATCCGCGACGAGATCGGAAAGCGAGTGGAGGGTTTGCTGGGCGAGCTCGTCGCGGAAGAGGGCTAGTTCCTCACATCGCCAGCGACGTCTAGCTGAGCAAGGCGACCAGGATGCCGCCGCCGAGCAAGACACCGAGCAGGCCGCCGACGAGCCAGGCCAGCAGGTAGGTGCGGTTGAGCTCCTCGGACGTGAGGCCTTGCACCAGAGTCGTGATCGGTCGGGCGCCTCCGCCCTCCGTCGGGGTCTGGGCCGGGCCGGCTACGGATCCGTGTGTCATCGAATCCCCCTCCTGTACTGCGTGCGGAGTCCGCGCGTCGGTTATCGAGTGGGCGCCAGCCTACATCTGGGCGCGCTGAGATTCAAGCAAACGATCACCCATCGTTTGCACGATGCTAACTACTGCGTTTCGTCCTGAGGGGTCGTATGCTCGCGCCGGATGAAGTGGGTCTATGGCCTGTCCGAGGGTTCGCGCGACATGCGCGAGCTGCTCGGGGGCAAGGGCGCCAACCTGGCGGAGATGACGCGCCTGCTCGGCGTCGGAAGGGTTCCCCCGGGGTTCACGATCACCACCGAGGCCTGCGTCGCCTACCTCGCCGCGGACCGACGCCGCCCCGAGGGACTCGACCAGCAGGTCGACGACGCACTCACGGCGCTGGAGGCGGAGGCCGGCAAGCGGCTCGGGGACCCCAGCGACCCATTGCTCGTCTCCGTGCGGTCCGGCGCTCGCGCGTCGATGCCGGGGATGCTCGACACCGTGCTCAACCTCGGCCTCAACGACGACTCGGTCAACGGCCTCGCCGGCGCGACCGGCGGCGAGCGCTTCGCCTGGGACTCCTTCCGCCGCTTCGTGCAGATGTTCGGCAACGTCGTCAGGGGCATCCCGTCGGAGCGCTTCGAGTCCGCGATCGAGGAGATCAAGCGCCACCGCGCGGGTCGAGCTCGACACCGACCTCGACGGGGGCGATCTGCGCGAGCTGACCGCGGTCTTTCGCCGCATCTTCGAGCACAGCACCGGCGAGCCCTTCCCGCTCGATCCCCGTCATCAGCTGCGGGAGTCGATCGAAGCCGTCTTCCGCTCCTGGGACGGCGAGCGCGCCGTCACCTATCGGCGGCTGAACGGGATCCCGGATGACTGGGGCACCGCCGTGAACGTGCAGCAGATGGTGTTCGGCAACCGGGGAGGGACCTCCGGCTCCGGGGTCGCGTTCAGCCGCGACGAGCGCACCGGAGAGCCGGTCCCGTCCGGCGACTTCCTGCCCAACGCGCAGGGCGAGGACGTGGTGGCGGGCATCCGAACCCCGGAGGACCTCGAGGCCCTGCGCGAGCGGCTGCCCGAGGCGCACGCGGAGCTGTTGAGCGGCCTGGCGCGGCTCGAGGCTCACTACAAGGACATGCAGGACGTCGAGTACACGATCGAGCAGGGGCGCCTGTACCTCCTGCAGACCCGGAACGCAAAGCGCCCGGCGCAGGCGGCGGTGCGATTCGCGGTCGACGCCGTCGCGGAGGGCCTGCTGAGCCGTCCCGAGGCGCTGGCAACGATCGACGCGGGGTCACTCGACGCGCTGCTGCATCCCGTCTTCGACCCTTCGGCCTCCTACGAGACGCTGACCACGGGGGTCGCGGCGTCCCCCGGCGCCGCCAAGGGTGAGATCGTCCTCAGCGCCATCGAGGCGGTGCGGCGCGCGCGCGAGGACGACGCGGACGTGATCCTGGTGCGCATCTTCACGGAGGCCGACGACGTGGCCGGCTTTCACGCCGCCCGCGGGATCCTCACCTCGCAGGGCGGGAAGGCCTCTCACGCGGCGCTGGTCGCCCGCGGCATGGGCCGGCCCTGCGTCGCCGGCGCCTCGGAGGTGAAGGTGGACGTCGCGGCCGGGATCGTGAGGATCGGCGAGGTCGAGCTGCGCGCCGGCGACATGATCGCGATCGAGGGATCGACCGGTGTGGTCACCGCCGACGACGTGCCGCTGATCGAGCCCGAGATCAGCGAGCACTTCGCGGAGGTGCTGGGCTGGGCGGATGAGCTGCGCAGCCTCGGCGTGCGAGCGAATGCCGACACCGCCGCCGACGCCGCCAAGGCACGCGCCCTCGGCGCCGAGGGAATCGGCCTCTGCCGCACCGAGCACATGTTCTTCGGCGAGGACCGCGGCGAGCTCGTGCGCGGGATGTTCGTCGCCGCCGAGCGCTGGCGGCTCGCCGAGCTGGCGGGCGGCGATGCGGACGAGCTCGAGCGGGCGCGCAGTCGATACCAGACGGCGCTTTATCGGCTCGGCGAGCTGCAGCTCGGTGACTTCGTGGCGATCTTGCACGAGATGCGCGGACGGCCGGTGACGGTGCGCCTGCTCGACCCTCCCCTGCACGAGTTCCTCCCGCTCGAGCACTTCGAGGCCCGCGTCCGCGCGCATGAGGGCGAGGACGGCGAGGCCTTGGACGATGCCCGGGAAGAGCTGGGGATCGTCCGCGAGCTGCAGGAGGCGAACCCGATGCTGGGGACGAGGGGCATCCGTCTCGGCTTCCTTTACCCCGGCATCTACGAGATGCAGGTGCGCGCCGTGATCGCCGCCGCCGCCGAGGCGGCTCAGGCGGGCGACTCGCCTCACGTCGAGATCATGCTCCCGCTGGTCGCCTACGAGACCGAGCTGAGCCAGCTGCGGGAGCGGATTGTCGAGGTCGCGGAGGATGCGAGGCGCGACGCCGGCAGCGAGGTGCCCTACAGCGTCGGGACGATGATCGAGCTGCCGCGGGCATGCCTGCTCGCCGGACAGATCGCCCAGCACGCCGACTTCTTCTCGTTCGGCACCAACGACCTCACCCAGACCACGATCGGCTTCTCGCGCGACGACGTGGAGGGTGGGTTCCTCCCCCGCTACCTCGAACAGCGCGTGATCGATCGGAGCCCGTTCGAGAGCATCGACGAGCCCGGTGTGGGCGCGCTGGTGCGCATCGGCGCCGAGCGGGGGCGGGCCGCGAACCCCGGGCTCATCTGCGGCATCTGCGGAGAGCACGGGGGCGATCCACGCAGCATCCGCCTCTTTCACTCGATCGGGCTCGACTACGTGAGCTGCTCACCGTACCGCGCCCCGATTGCCCGGGTGGCCGCCGCGCAGGCGGCGATCGCGCGATAGCCGAGACCGAGGGGCTGTCTCCCTCGGCCCTTCGATCTGCTCCTCGCTGCACCTGTATGGCGCACAAGGGATATGGCGCATTCGGCGTCGTGCGCTGTCAAGCTGAAGCGAATCGGGATACCGGGGCAGAGGGAGATGCTGAAGAGGGGCTTCATCATCATCGTTTCGGCGGTTCTCGCCACCGCCGTCGTCAGCGATGCCGTAAATGCCCAGGTGGGCGAGATCGTCGACCAGACGCTTGGGGACACCTCGGTCCAGCTTCCGGGCGGCGGCGGAATCGAACTCTCCGGGGACGGTAGCGGCGGCAGCGTCGACCTGCCGAGCGGCGTGGACGGCGACGGGACTCAGCTTCCGGACCTGAGCGGGAGCGGTGGAGGGGGCACCGCAGATGGCACCACCGAGCCGGCCCCGAGCACCGAGCCGGCCCCGAGCACCGAGCCGGTGCCGAGCACCGAGCCGGCGCCGACGGCGGCGACGACCACGAGCGAGACGACCGCGGACGGCACGGTGGGACCCTCGGGCTCGGGAGGCCGCGGGGGCAGCAGCGGCGCGGCCGCCGACGACGAGCGGCAGGGCGGGAACGATCGCTCGGGCCCAGGCAGCGGTGCTCAGATGGTCGTCGAGCCCCCGACCCGCCGCCCCGACGGCGTCCCCACCGCCGCCAACCCCTCGCTCACCGTCGCCGACTTCGGCCCCGCCCCGATCGGGGTCCCGAACTTCATCATCGACCAGTTCACGATCCCGCCGTTTTTGCTGCCGATCTATCAGGCCTGCGGCACCCAGTACGGGATCCCCTGGCAGGTGCTGGCCTCGATCAACCGGATCGAGACCGCCTTCGGCACCAACCTCAACGTCTCCACCGCCGGGGCGCTGGGCTGGATGCAGTTCATGCCCTCGACCTGGCAGAGCTACGGCCTCGACGCCAACGAGGACGGGCGCAAGGACCCCTATAACCCGGTCGACGCGATCTGCGCCGCGGCCCGCTATCTGCGCGCCGCCGGCGGCCAGGAGGACCTGCGCCGGGCGATCTTCGCCTACAACCACGCCGACTGGTACGTCGACGAGGTGCTGCTCTACGCGCGCCAGTACGGGCGCCTGCCCGACGATCTGGTCGGCTCGCTGACCGGGCTCACCGAGGGGGCGCGCTTCCCGGTCGCCGCCAACGCCCGCTACGCCGACGACATCTCCGAGCGCCGGGCGCTCGAGCGCTCGGAGCCCGACCGGCGCGCCGCCGGCAACGCCGCCGAGGTGATCTCGGGCTCGCCCACCCGTCGAGGGATCAACATCTACTCGCGCCGGGACGCCCCGGTGGTCGCCGTCAACGACGGCGTGATCACCAAGCTCGGCAAGTCCGAGAAGCTCGGCCGCTACATCGTCTTGCGCGACGCCTACGGCAATCGGTTCACCTATGCGGAGCTGGGCAGCATCCAGGAGGCATACCCGGTTCCGAAGCAGCGCGGCGCCGCCGCCGCGGCGGCGGCCGAGCCTGAGGGCGACGGCGGTCGCCCCAAGGCGGGGGGCCCGGTCAATACCGAGGACGCACGCGAGCGCGTCTTCGCCTTCCCGGAGCGCTCGGTGCGGCCTCCGGGAGCGCCGCTGAGCGGCTCGATCGATCCGGCCGAGCGATACCTCGAGCAGGCGGGCTACGAGAGCTTCAAGGCGTACTTCGGCGTCGCCAAGTTCGATCCCGAGAAGACCGAGTTGCACCCGTTGCGAGAGGGGTCCAAGGTGATCGCGGGGACCTTGCTCGGCCGAGTCGGCGGCGCCGACGGAATCGCGTCGCACCTGCACTTCTCGATCCGCCCGGCCGGGCGCGGCGCTCCGACGATCGATCCGAAGCCGATCCTCGACGGCTGGAAGCTGCTCGAGGCGACCCACATCTACCGCGCCGTCGGCAAGGACCCGTTCGCGGACAGCGCGGCCAGCTCGGGGCAGGTGCTGCTGCTCTCCAAGGAGCAGGCGATGCGCGAGGTTCTCGCCGATCCTCGGATCGAGATCTATGAATGCGGCCGCACCGACATCCGCACCGGTCAGATCGACGTTCGCGTGCTGCGCCTGCTGCTCTATTTGGAGCGCAGCGGCTTCCGGCCCACGGTGACCTCCCTGAAGTGCGGCCACGGCGTCTACACCTCCTCGGGGAACGTCAGCCAGCACTCGACCGGCAGCGCTGTCGACATCGCCCAGATCAACGGCATCCCGGTGCTCGGCCACCAGGGCCCGGGTTCGATCAGCGAGGCGCTCATTCGCCAGGTACTCGAGCTTCAGGGGGCGATGGTTCCAGACCAGGTGATCTCGCTGATGGAGATGGGCGGTCCGACCTTTGCGATGGCCGACCACGCCGATCACGTGCACGTCGGCTACGCCGCCGGGCCCGCGGGAGCGATGGATCCCGGAGCGCAGTTGACCCGGGTGCTGAAGGCCGACCAGTGGCGGCGGCTGATCGAGCGACTCGGCGAGATCGACAACCCAACCGTTTCCGAGGCCCCATCCCCCTACGCGGAGCCGACCAAGCGCAAGCGCGACAAGCACGGGCCCGATCGGCGCGCCTCGGCGGCGCATCTCGGGGAGTAGCGCGGCAGCTATACCCCCCGGGGGTTCGCTACGCTGGTCTCGTAGACCCTCGTAAGGGAGCGCGATGCCAGCAACCACCAAGCGTGCGCCGGGGGAGCGGCTCGACCTCTCGATCGAGGGGATGCACTGCGCGTCCTGTGTCTCGCGCATAGAGCAGGAGCTCGCTCGAGTCGATGGCGTCGAGCAGGCGAGCGTCAACCTGGCGACCAGCCGGGCGACGGTCCTCGGTGCCTCCCTCGACGGCGAGGCCCTCACCGAAGCGGTCGAGCGCGCCGGCTACTCGGTCTCGACGCCGAGTGATCGCGGATACGAGGCGCGCCTCCCGGCCGCTGCGCCCCGGCTCGCGGAGCCGAGCGAGGGCGAGCAGCGAGCTCGCGCCGAGCTGCTGCGGCTACGCCGGCGCTTCGCCTTCGCCGCCGTCGTCGGGGTCATGCTGCTGGCGATCACCTTCGTCTGGTCGCCGGTCGGCGATCGGGCGACGATGTGGCTTGCCTTGGTCATGGCGACGCCGGTCCAGCTCTGGGCGGGGTGGCCGTTCTACGCCGGCGCCTGGAACGTCGGCCGTCACGGATCGGCCGACATGAACACGCTGATCGCGCTCGGCACGAGCGCGGCCTACCTCTACAGCCTGGCGGCGACCGTCGCGCCGTCGCTGTTCGCGGACCCGGGCGAGCTTCCCGATGTCTACTTCGACACCGCGGCGGTGATCATCGCCCTGATCCTGCTCGGCCGCTTGCTCGAGGCCCGCGCGAGGGCGGGAACGACGGCTGCCGTCAAGAAGCTGATCGGCCTGCAGGCGCGGACGGCCCGTGTCGTGCGCCAGGGCGGGGAGGTCGAGGTTCCGGTGGAGGACGTGGTTCCCGGCGACGAGGTCATCGTCCGACCGGGCGAGAAGGTGCCGGTCGATGGCGAGATCCTGGATGGCGCCTCGACCCTCGACGAGTCGATGCTCACCGGCGAGAGCGTTCCGCTCGACAAGGGTCCGGGGGACGAGGTGATCGGGGCGACGATCAACCGCGCCGGCTCGTTCCGGCTTCGTGCGCTTCGCGTCGGCAGCGACACGGCCCTGGCTCAGATCGTTCGCCTGGTCGAGGAGGCGCAGGGGTCGAAGGCGCCGATTCAGCGCCTCGCCGATCGCGTCGCGGCGCACTTCGTCCCGGTCGTGATCGTGATCGCGGCGATCGCGTTCGTCGCCTGGCTGGTCGGGGGATCGAGCTTCACGAGCGCGATGCTCGCCGCCGTCGCGGTGCTGATCATTGCCTGCCCGTGTGCGCTTGGCCTCGCGACGCCGGCGGCGATCATGGTCGGCACTGGACGCGGAGCGGAGATGGGGGTCCTGGTGCGGAGCGGCGCCGCGCTCGAGGTCGCCGAGGCGCTGGACACGATCGTGCTCGACAAGACCGGGACGCTCACCCGCGGCGAGCCGCGAGTGACCGACGTCGTGGCGCTCGCGGAGATCGAGGAGGACGCGTTGCTGGCGCTCGCCGCGGGCGCCGAGTCGCGATCCGAGCACCCGCTGGGAGAGGCGATCGTCGCCGCCGCCCGCGAGCGCGAGATCGAGATCCCCGAGCCGACGGAGTTCGAGGCCGCGGTCGGCCACGGCGTCGGCGCCAAGCTGGCGGACGCCGCGGTCGCGGTCGGAAGCGCCCGCCACATGGTGGAGCTCGGAGTCGATGCCACACCGTTGGCCGAGGTCGTGCGGCGACTCGAGCAGGAAGGGAAGACGGCGGTGTACGTCGCGATCGACGGCTCAGCCGCCGGCGCGATCGCGATCGCCGACACCCTGAAGCCCGAGGCCCACGAGGCGGTGGCCGAGCTGAAGCGCCTCGGGCTCGAGGTGGCGATGGTGACCGGTGACAACCGCCGCACCGCCGAGGCGATCGCCGGCGAGGCCGGGATCGACCGCGTGCTCGCCGACGTGCTGCCCGGGGAGAAAGCGTCGGAGATCCGTCGCCTGCAGCAGGCCGGTCACCGGGTGGCGATGGTCGGCGACGGCATCAACGACGCCCCCGCGCTCGCGCAGGCCGAGATCGGGATCGCGATCGGAACGGGCACCGACATCGCCATGGAGGCGTCGGACATGACCCTGATCTCGGGCGACCTGCGCCAGGTCGGGGCGCCGATCGCGCTCTCACGGCAGACGATGCGGACGATCAAGCAGAACCTGGTCGGAGCCTTCGCCTACAACGTCACCCTGATCCCGGTCGCGGCCGGGGTCCTTTACCCGGCATGGGGCATCACACTGGATCCCATCCTCGCCGCTGCGGCGATGGCCGCCTCCTCGGTCACCGTGGTGCTCAACGCGCTGCGCCTGCGCGGCTTCGGGCGCCGAGGGCAGGCCGCATCAGCGACCGTCAGCTCACTTCGACCGGAGCGAGCGCGCGACGGAGCGCGCTCGAGCCGCCGCTGAGCACGGGCTCCCCATGGGAGACCAGCACCGCCTCGACGGGCAGGTCCGCGACCGCCGCCGAGACGATTTCGCGTAGCTGGAGAAGCCCGATCCCGGTGCTCAGGTAGCGCAGCCAGGACTCCGGACAGAGGCGCAGCCGACCACCGTCGGCGCCGAGGATGCGATCGCCGCAGACGAGTGCGCGCGGGCGCTCGAGCCAGATCATCGTCTCGCCGGCCCGCCGCAGCGCCACCGCCTCGACCCCGGCGGGGAGCGCATCCCGGCGGCGCGACGTCTCGGCGCCATAGCGTTCGACCACGAGGTCGCGGCTGCGCCGATGCCACTTGATCGTCGTCAGCACCGACACCGAGCGCTCGGACGCGAGCCCGTCGAGCCACTCGAGAAGCTGTGGCCGGTCAGCCGGCAGCAGCGGGTCGATCAGCACCAGCGCGTCGCCGGTCACATGGGCGATCGAGCCCACTTCCGGCTCCCAGTCGGCCGGGCTTCCGGGTGTGGCCGCGGGTCGCCACTCGGGGTGCCGCGCGGTCCAGCGCCAGACGCTTGGAAGGATCTCGCGAGGCCGCACCGGCCGCGAGCGTCCCTACGGCTCGACGGCCTGCTGATCGAATCCCGCAGCCGCGGTCCGCACGTCGTCGTCTCCCGCTCGGTGGTATGCGCGCAGAGAGGCGCCGAAGCCGCAGCTCGGCGTATGAAGATCGAGGAAGTCGACCGGGTCGTCACCGGGGAACGCGAATGTGTGCGGCACCCCCGGCGGCACCTGCACCCATGATCCGGTCTTCGCTCGGAGCTCGCGGTCGCCGACCGTGAACGCGATCTCGCCCGCGAGCACGTAGAACGACTCGACGTGGTGGCGGTGGAGATGAGGCGGCGGCGGCGGGCCGCCGGGATCGCTCGACGTCCGCGAGATGCCGACCGCCTCGACATCGGCCAGCAGGGTGACGCGCAGGCCCGGGCGATCGGCCACCGGCTCGCCGCAGCCAATCACGGCCTCGGTCGGTGGGCGCCCGCCGTCGAGCGGCGGTGGATGCTGGTCGTAGGAGAGCGGGCGGCCGTCGCGCAGGGCGCGCATGAAGTTGGCGAAGCCTCGGCCGGGAGCGTGGAGGTTGAGGTAGCGGACGTCGCCGTCGCCCGCGTTCCGGAAGCCGTGTACGACCAGGGGCGGGACGCGGACGAGCGTTCCCGCCGGGACGGCGACCGGCCGGTCGTGCGGACCGAGCCTCACGGTCAGCTCGCCGTCCAGGACGTAGAAAAGATCCGTGTGATGGTGGTGGACGTGCAAATCCGCGCCCTCGCGATGCGGTCCAAATCGCGACCAGGTCGCGTGCAGGGAATCGTGGTCGGAGAGGATCTCGACCCGTCGGTCGACGGAGTCGCCGACGATCTCGCCCGCTCCGGGCGCCACGAGGATCGGCTCAAGAAGGTCGAACACCACTGCAACGGAGCCTAGTGCGAGCCGCGACGGCGCGACCGCGGGAGGGTGGGGTGAGCCGTCAGGCGAGGAGCCGCTCGAGCTTGTCGAAGCTGTCCGTCCACCCGCCGCGGTGCAGCGCGAGCCGCGCCTCGGTCTTGAACGGGCCCTGCGTCAGGGCGACCTCGGTCGAGTCGCCAAGATCGCGGAATGAGAGGTCGACCAGCGTCTCGGCGTCGTCGGGATCGGGGTCCTCCCAGACGAAGGTGTAGGCGAGGCGGGTCGGCGGATCCACCTCGCGAAACTCGCCGATCAGATAGAAGGCATCGCCCTCCGGCGGCTGCATCTCGATTCGATAGCCGGCGCCCACGCGAGGCTCGAACTCCAGGCTGGGAACGGTGAAGCCGGCCGGGCCCCACCATTTCGCGAGCTCGTCCGCCCGGTTGAAGGCCGCGGACACGACCGGTAAAGGCGCCGGCAGGGCGCGCTTGATCTCGAGCATGAGCTCGTCCGACGGCAGCGCCATTCGCCGATCCTATCCCGTGGCGGCGAGGCGCTGCTCGATCCGGTCGAAGAAGCCCGACCACCCCCGGCCGGCGCGCTCGTACTGCTCGGCCGACATCGCGCCACGCTGCTCGAACAGCATCTCGGTCCTGCCGTCGCCGAGGTCGTTGAGGACGACGATCACGAGCTCGCGGGCCTCCGCGTCGGGTTGGTCGGTGACCGTGAACACGAGGCGCGCCGGCTCGACGACCTCGAGGTACTCGCCGGTCCAGTGAGTCTCGGTGGGCCCTGGGCCGAAGACCATCTTCAACCTCCAGGTCCCGCCTTGGCGGACGTCCATCGCGACGCTCGACACCGGCACCTCTCCGTCGACGCCCCCGAACCAATCCGCGAAGCGCTCGGGCTCGGTCCATTCCCTCCAGACGCGCTCCCGGGGCGCCTCGAAGGTGCGGTTGATCCGGATTCCGGGCGGACTCCCGGTGTCGGCATCGGGCTCAGACATCCGCGGATCCCTGCTCCGGCGCCTGCATTCTCGTCTCGAGTCGGTCGAAGCTCTCGCCCCAGAAGCGCCGGTACTTGCCGAGCCAGTCGATTGCCTCCTTGAGCGGGGCCGGCTCGAGCCGGGAGGGCCGAAGCTGCGCAGTGCGTCCACGAGTGATCAGGCCGGCCTGCTCGAGCACCTTGAGGTGCTTGCTGACCGCCTGGACGCTGATCGAAAACGGGGCGGCGAGCTCGTTCACCGGCGCCTCGCCCTCCGCCAGGCGCCCGAGGATCGCCCGCCGCGTGGGGTCGGCGAGGGCCGCGAAGGTCCGGGTGAGCTCATCGACCGGCATCTCTTATCCATCCGTCGCGTTGAACAACAATCTGGTTGAATAGGATAGCGACGGAGGTCGACGACCGCGACACGGATCGAGCGACCGGGCAAGCGATGACTGGAGGAGCGATGGGCAGAATCGTGGTCACGGAGTTCGTCTCGCTGGACGGCGTCATGGAGGACCCGGGCGGCGCCGAGGATTACGAGCACGGGGGCTGGAGCTTCGAGTTCGAACGCGGCGAGGAGGGCGACAAATTCAAGCTCGAGGAGGCGATCGACGCCGAAGCCCTGCTGCTCGGGCGGGTCACCTACGAGGGCTTCGCCGACGCATGGCCGTCCAGGGAAGGTGAGTTCGCCGACAAGTTCAACAGCATGCCGAAGTACGTGGTGTCCTCGACGCTGAGCGATCCGGAGTGGACCAACTCGACGGTGCTCGACGCGGATCCCGTCGCCGGGATCGCAAAGCTGCGGGAGGACGTCGACGGCGACATCGTCGTTCACGGCAGCGCCCAGCTCGCGCAGACCCTGATCGAGCACGACCTCGTCGACGAGCTGCGGTTGATGGTCTTCCCGATCGTGCTCGGGAGCGGCAAGCGCCTGTTCGGCGAGACGAGCGACAAGAAGCGCATGCGCCTGGCGGATTCGAAGACGGTGGGCGACGGGGTCTCGATCCAGATCTACCAGCCTGCCGCCGCCTCAGGCTGACTAGCCCTCCTGCAGGACGGAGAGCACGTTGCCGGCCGGGTCCTTGAACCAGGCGATCAGCGGACCGGCGCCGCGGAAGATGCCCCGCTCGTCGGCCTCGATCTCGCTGCCCTCGTAGCGCTCGAACCGCACTCCCCGCGCCGCGAGCGCGTCCACCGCGGCCTCGATGTCGGAGACCGGGAAGTTGAGGATCGTGAACGAGGCCGGCTCGTGGTCGGGCTTCGGGTAGACGAGGATGTCCCGGTCGCCGGCGACGTGGAGCGTCAAGAAGCCATCCTCCTCCGAGACCCGCAGTCCCAGAGTCTCGCCGTAGAACTCCTTCGCCCTCGACAGGTCGTCGACCGAGAAGCCGCTGAACGCCTTCGTGTCCTCGAACATCGCCTTCGCCTCCTCTTCGTCGCGCGCGAGCGCGCCTCGCATGCGGGTTTCAGGTCTGCAGACCGGATCGACCCGGCAAACTCATCGCCGAAGCAAACTCATCGCCGAAAGCAACCTCACGCGAGGTCCGGCTGGGCGACCGGGACCTCCGCCTCGATCCCGGACTCGGATGAGACGAGGATCGCCCCCTCGCCGGTGACGTACGCCTCCTCGCCGTGCTGGATCACGTCCATCCCGAGCGCCTCCTCGTGCTCGGTGGCGCGCAGCGGCATCACCGCGCCGATCACCCGCAGAGAGCACGTATGTCGCGCCAAAGGCATACGCGGGCGCCGAAACCGCCGCCAGCGCCTGGTCTCCGAGCTGGCTCAGGTCCCCGAACGCCCAGCCGTCGGAGATCCCGTTCCAGGACAGCTGGGCGAAGAAGCCGATGAACAGGATGCCGGTGAACCCGGCGACGCCGTGCGCGGCGAGCACGTCGAGCGTCTCGTCCACCCGAGTCCGGGTCCGGTAGGCGATCAGCGCGTAGCACGGCACCGCGACCAGCGCCCCGAGCAGCATCGCGAACCCGGGGCTGACGAACCCGCCGGCCGGCGTGATCCCGACGCAACCGACGACGATCGCCGTCGCCGCCCCGACCGCCGTCACGCGGCGGCCGCGCAGGGTGTCGAGCAAGAACCAGACGAGCAGCGTGCAGGCGGGCGTGAGGAGCGTGTTGGTGAACGCGAGCACCGAGTTCTGCCCGGTGTTGAAGCCACTGCCCCCGTTGAAGCCGAACCAGCCGAACCACAGCAGGCCCGCGCCGAGGAGCACGTAGACGGTGTTGTGAGGGAGCAGCGCCTGGCGTCCGTAGTCCTTCCGGGCCCCGACCACCAGGGCCGCGGCGAGCGCCGAGAAGCCGGAACCCATCTCGACCGGCACGCCGCCGGCGAAGTCGAGCGTGCCGCCGTCGAGCAGCCAGCCTGGCCCGAACGCCCAGTGCGCCAGCACCGCGTAGACGAGCACCGACCAGAGCGCGGCGAAGACGAGGAAGGCGCCGAAGCGCATCCGCTCGACGACCGCGCCGGAGACCAGCGCCGTGGTGATGATGCAGAAGGTCGCCTGGAAGGCGAAGAAGAGCAGGTGCGGGATCGTCGATCCCTCGCGCGGCGCGTAGGTGACGTCGTTGAGGAAGGCGTGGTCGAGGCCGCCGATGAAGCCATTGCCCTCCGAGAACGCGAGCGAGTAGCCGAGCGCCGCCCAGGTGACGAGCGCGACCGCGATCGCGGCGACGCACATCATGAACGTGTTGAGCGTGTTCTTCGAGCGCACCAGCCCGGCGTAGAAGAGCCCCAGCGCCGGGGTCATCATCAGGACGAGCGCCGTGGCCACCAGCATCCAGGCGGTGTCACCCGCGTTCACCGCCGCGGCCGAGACCAGGCTGGGGGCGTCCATCAGGCCCCGACCGGGGTGACCGCGCCGTGGTCGGTCTCGCCGGTGCGGATCCGCACCGCGCGCTCCAGCGGGATGACGAAGATCTTGCCGTCGCCGACCTCGCCGGTGCGCGCGCCGTCGCAGAGCGCCTCGATCGTCGGCTGTACGAAGTCGTCCGAGACCGCGATCTCGAACCTGACCTTCTCGGAGAGGCCCATCTTCACGGTCGTGCCGCGGTAGGTCTCGACCCGGTCGAGCTCACCGCCATGGCCCTGGACGCGGCTCATCGACAGCCCGCGCACCTCGGCGCGGTAGAGAGCCTCGAGCACCTCGTTCGCCTTCTCCGGACGGACGATGCCGATCACGAGCTTCACCGATCCTCCTCCTTCGCGACCCGCGGGTGGCGACCGTCGCCGGCGCCCGGCGGGCGTTTCGTGCTTCCTCCTGTCGAGCGCGCGCGAGCCTAACACCGCGACCGACGGCACCTTCGCAACTCGCCGGCCGCGGGTGGGTTGGGGGCCGGATGGGTGGCAAGCCGACGATGACGGGATCGAACCGAGCCGTCCGGTGGCGCACCGGGCTGCTCGGCGGTGCGCTGGCGATCGCGCTGCTCGCGACGGCGTCGCCGGCGCCGGCGGCCACGAAGCCGTTCTACGGCGTCGTTCCGCAGACGCCGCTCAAGCCCGCCGACTACGAGCGCATGGCGAAGGGCAAGGTGGGCACGATCCGGATTCCGTTCGCGTGGCCGTCGATCGACCCGGCCCGGCCCGCCGGCGACTTCAACTTCGCCGGCATCGACGAGGTGGTGGCGAATGCGGCCCGCAACCGGATCGACGTGCTGCCGTTCCTGTCGGGGAGCCCGGACTGGGTGGCCAGGAGCCTCGACCGCCGCCACTGCGGCGGTGACTGCGTGCGCTACGCGCCGAGCGGGAAGGCGGCGCTGGCCGCTTGGCGGGAGTTCGTCGCCGCTACCGTCGCGCGCTATGGGCGCAAGGGGAGCTTCTGGTCCGAGCACCCCAGAGTGCCGCGGCGGCCGATCGAGGTCTGGCAGATCTGGAACGAGCAGAACTCGCGCTCGTTCTTCGCCCCGAAGGCGAGGCCGCGGGCGTACGCGAAGCTGCTCAGGGCGGCTTCGAGGGCGATCAAGGGCCGCGACCGCCGCGCGAAGATCGTGCTCGGCGGCATGCCGCAGCTGGCGGGGTCGCGCAAGGCGACCCCGGGGACGAGATACCTTCGCGGCCTCTACCGGATCAAGGGCATCGCGAAGCGATTCGACGGGGTGGCCGTTCACCCGTACGGGGCCAAGGTCGGGGCGGTGATCGACCAGGTGGAGGCGTTCCGCGAGCAGATCGTCGACGCGCACGACGGTGGCGCGAGCCTCTGGGTGACCGAGACCGGCTGGAGCTCGGCGCGCGGCGCCAACCCGCTCACCGTCGGAGCCCGGGGGCAGTCGAGCCGGCTCAGGGGCGCGTTCCGCTACTTCCGGGCCAACCGCGGGCGCCTCAACCTCGAGTCCGTGGACTGGTTCAGCTGGATGGATTCACCGGCCTCGATCTGCGACTGGTGCGCGAAGTCCGGCCTCCTGCGAACCGGGCGGCGCGCGAAGCCGGCCTGGCGCGCCCTCACCGGGTTCACCGGGGGCCGTTAGCCGCTCCCCCTACGTGGCCTCGGAGTAGGCCGGCTCGCGGTCGCCCGGCTCGAGCTCGGCCTCGGTCCGCTCGCTCGGCTGCTCGAGCACCGCGACCGCGACGACGACCGCGGCGATCACCAGCGCCGCCCCGATCAGGAACGCGAGGTGATAACCGCTGGTCAGCGCCGACGCCGTCGATTCGCCGGCGGCGGCGAGTTCGTCGCTGCGTGTGGACGAGAGCGTCGCCAGGACCGCAAGGCCGAGCGCGCCGCCGACCTGGGCGGTCGTGTTGACGAGCCCCGAGGCGAGCCCCGCGTCCGCCTGCGTGGCGCCCGACATCGCGAGCGTCATCAGCGCCGGGAAGCAGACGCCGATCCCGAGCGCCAGGACGATCATCACCGGGAGCACGTCGGTGACGTAGTTGCCGTCGACGGGCGCCCGGGTGAACAGAGCGAGCCCGGCCGCGATCAGCACCAGCCCCGGGATCAGCGTCGTGCGGGCGCCGAAGCGGGTGATCAGCGGCTCCGCGTAGCGGAACGAGAGCACCCCCATGATCAGGGTGGCCGGAAGGAACGCGAGCCCGATCTCCAGCGGGCCGTAGCCGAGGACGCGCTCGAGGTACAGGGCGCCCATGAAGAACATCCCGAACATCCCGGCGACGGTCAGCGCCTGGATCACGTTGGCGCCCGAGACGTTGCGGGAGCGGAAGATCCGCAGCGGGATCAGGGGGTTGGCGGCCCGGGCCTCGCGGAGGACGAAGGCGGCCAGAAGCGCCGCCGAGGCGACCCCGAGGGCGAGCGTCTGGCCGTCGCCCCAGCCGAGCTCGGCCGCCGGCTTGACGATCGTGTAGACGCCGAGCATCAGCGCCGTGGTGATCAGCACCGCCCCGGCGACGTCCGCGCCGTCACCGAACCCGATCCCGGCGTCGCGGCTGAGCAACCGCTGCGCCAGGACCGCGGTGACGATCGCGATCGGGACGTTGATGAAGAAGATCCAGTGCCAGTTGATCGAGTCGGTGAGCACGCCGCCGGCGAGCAGCCCGATCGAGCCGCCGGCGGAGGCGACGAAGCCGTAGACGCCGATCGCCTTCGCCTGCTCGCGCGGCTCCGGGAACATGGTCACGATCATCCCCAGGATCACGGCCGAGGTCATCGCTCCGCCGATGCCCTGGACGAAGCGGGAGACGACCAGCATCTCCTCGGTCTGCGAAACGCCGCAGAGAAGCGAGGCGACCGTGAACAGCGCCAGCCCGGCCAAAAACACCCGCTTGCGACCGAGGATGTCGCCGAAGCGACCGGCGAGCAGGAGCAGGCCGCCGAAGGCGATCAAGTACGCGTTCACGACCCACGCCAGGCTCGACTGCGAGAAGCCGAGGTCGTCCTGAATCGAGGGCAGCGCCACATTGACCACGGTCACGTCGAGCACGATCATCAGCATCCCGGCGCAGAGCACATAGAGCGCGATCCAGCGGCTCCCGTCGCCCAGCGTCGCCGTGCGGCGATCGTTCCTGCTCTCGATCCGGCCATTCCTCATTCGTCTTGCCCTCCGCTTGGTTTCCATAGCTTGTACTGAAGACCGCCCCCCGGTCGAGAAGTCATCGCTGATCGCCCGGATGCCCCCTCGGACCTAAATCAGCGCTTCGGCTGCCAGAAGGCGAGCTCGCCGCCGGCCGGCGCCGAGACCACGCTGCGCCACCCGACCGGCCCTTCCCGCGGCTCGAGCAGCACCGACGCCCCGAGCCCGCGCGCACGCTCGGTCGCCGCGCGGACCTCGTCGACCTCGACGTAGGGCAGCCACAGCGGCCGCCTCGTCGCGCATTCGACGATCCCGCCGCCGACGCCGCCGCCGAGCTCGAGGGCGACGTAGGAGCTCGATCCGCACGCGACCCGCTCGGCTCGCCAGCCACAGAGGTCCGCGTAGAAGTCGCTCGCCCCGCGCTGGTCGGCGGTGTGGAGCTCGAGGTGGACGACCGGGTTTGCCGGGTTGCGGACCATCGCGTACCCGTACGACCGCCGGCAGGCCGCGGACTAATCGGTCGGGCGGCTAATCTGCAGCCGGGGATGGGCATCGCCTCCGCAAATCCGACGGGCGATCAGCAACGACTGCTCGACGCCGCGCGCCGCGGCGACGAGGGTGCCTATCAGCGGCTGGTCGACCGACACCGCGGCGAGCTCCACGCTCACTGTTACCGGATGCTCGGTTCGGTCCACGACGCCGAGGACGCGCTCCAGGAGACGATGCTGCGCGCCTGGCGGGGCCTCGAGCGCTTCGAGGGCCGCAGCTCGCTGCGCTCGTGGCTGTATCGGATCGCGACCAACACCTCGCTGAACCTGATCGAGAAGCGCCCGAAGCGGGTGCTGCCGGTTGACTACGGCCCGCCGGCCGACCCGCACGAGAGCCCTCCCGGAGTTCCGGTGGTCGAGTCGGTATGGATCGAGCCCTACCCGGACGAGCGGCTCGCGATCGAGGACGGCTACGCCGCGCCCGAGGCGAGCTACGAGCAGCGCGAGAGCGTCGAGCTGGCGTTCATCGCCGCGCTCCAGCTCCTACCGCCCAACCAGCGGGCGGTCCTGATCCTCCGCGAGGTGCTCGGGTTCTCCGCCAAGGAGGCGGCCGAGACGCTCGAGACGACGGTCGCATCGGTGAACAGCGCCCTGCAGCGCGCCCGCGCGACGATCGACGACCGGCTTCCAGACCAGAGCCAGCAGGAGACGCTGCGCTCGCTCGGCGACGACGGCGTCCGCGAGGTCGTGCAGGGCTACATCGACGCATGGGACCGCGGCGACATCGAGGGCGTCGTTGCGATGCTGACCGAGGACGCGACCTTCGCCATGCCCCCGCTGGCGAGCTGGTACACCGGAACCGAGGCGCTCCGTGGCTTCCTCGAGGTCGGGCCGCTGTCGGGCGAATGGCGCTGGAAGCACGTGTACGTCCGGGCCAGCGGCCAGCCGGCGCTCGCGTTCTATGAGTGGGACGACGCCGAGGGCGCGTACCTACCGTTCGCGCTCAACGTGCTCACCCTGCGCGGCGAGCGGATCAGCGACGTCACCGCCTTCATCTGCCGCTCGACCGAGAGCACCGATCCCGAGTCCTACGCGCGCTTCCCGGAGGAGCCGTTCGATCCGCAGCGCCTCGCGGCGGCGTTCGAGAACTTCGGCCTGCCGGAGCGGCTCGACTGACCGATCGGCTCCGGGCGTTCGCCTCTTTCGTTCGCGTTCAGGCGGCCTCGTGTTCGACGACCTCGTAGATGCCGTCGGTGCCGACAGCCTCGATGAACGGCGCGATCCTCTCGAGCTGTTCGTCATAGCCGGAGTACAGGTCGGAGCTCCGCAGCTCCTCGAGCGTGCCGTCGAAGAGCCCGAAGCAGATCACCTCGTCCGGGTTCTCGGTCGTCGGCAGATCATCCGGACGCTCCTTCCTGTGGTCGAAGCGAACCTAGCACCGCATCGAAATCGGCCATCATCGAGCGATCAAGGCCGGCAGCGTCAACCGTGAGCGAAGCCGCGTCCTGGTTGCGCCGGACTCCTTCAAGGGCACCTACTCGGCTTCGCAGGTGAGCTCCGCGATCGCCGACGGCCTCCGGCGGGCCGGGGTGAAGCCGATTCGCTGCCCGGTCGCCGACGGTGGCGAGGGCACGCTCGACGTCCTGCTCGCGGCCCGCGGTGGGCGCTTCGTCGAGGCGGGCGCCCAGGATCCGCTGCGCCGGACGATCGAGGCCGGGTTCGCGATCCTCGAGGGCGAGCCGATCACGGCGCTGGTCGAGAGCGCCCGCGCGATCGGGCTCGACAGGCTCGCGCTCGGCGAGCGCGACCCGTGGCTGGCGGGCAGCCGCGGCGCCGGGCAGCTGATCGTCGCCGCCGATCGCGCCGGCGCCGAGCGCATCCTCGTGGCCACCGGCGGCACCGCGACGATGGACGGGGGGATCGGCGCCACGGAAGCGATCCGTGAGGCCGGTGGCTTGGGCGAGGTCGAGCTCATCGTCCTCTGCGACGTCGACACGCCCTGGGAGCGCTGCGCGGCCACCTTCGGGCCGCAGAAGGGAGCCGACCCCGGTTTGGTCGAGAAACTGGCCGGCCGCCTCGACGCGCTCGCCGGCTCGCTTCCCCGCGATCCCCGCGGGGTGGCTCGAACGGGCGCCGCCGGCGGACTGTCCGGCGCCCTGTGGGCGAATTTCGGGGCGGATCTGAGAAGCGGCGCCGAACACGTGCTCGAAGCCTGCGAGTTCGACTCGCGGCTCGCCGCCGCCGACGCGGTGATCGTCGGCGAGGGCCGGCTCGACGAGCAGAGCCTCGAGGGAAAGGTCCTTGGCGAGATCACCGCCCGAGCACGGCGAGCCGGCGTTCCCGTTCACGCCCTCGTTGGCCGCAACGAGCTCGATCAGCGGCGCGCGGCGGCGGTCGGGATCGCCACGATCAGCGAGGCAACCAGCCTTCCCGAGCTCGAGTCGGCGGCCCGCTCGCTCGCCCTGGCGTGGTCGGGCGCGCGCTGAAACGGCTCGTCCGGCGACGGCGCCCGCTGAGTCGAAGCCGGAGCCCGCGCCTGCTCAGGAAGAGTCGTGGCTGCGCGCGCGTTCGAGCACCTCGGCCATCCGCCGGACCTGGCGGCGCACGTCGTGCTCGGCCGCCGCTCGCCGCGCCGCCGGATTCGGGGATGGCAAGCTCGCGGCGCGCTCGAGAGCGGCGGCCAGCGCGTCCTGGTCGCTCGGATCCACCAGGACCCCGCAATCCGGTGAGACGAACTCCGGCGGCCCGCCGACGGTCGTCGCGACGACGCTTCGCTCCATCGCCATCGCCTCGAGCGTCGCCTGCCCGAACGGCTCGATCAGCGACGGCTGGCAGAGCACGTCGCAGGCGGCGAGCCAGCTCGGCACCTCGGCCTGGGGCATTCGGCCGGTGACCGTGATCCGGTCGCGACCCGCGAGCGCGTCGCGCAGCGGTCCGTCGCCGACGAACGCGAGGCGTCCTCGACCGAGCGACTCGAATGCGTCGGCGAGCCGAACCACGTTCTTGCGCTCGATCAGCGAGCCGACGCACACGAACGCCGGCTCGTCGCCCTCCCATCCGAGCTCCGTTCGCGCCGCGGCGGCCGTCCGCGGGCTGAAGAAGTCGAGGTCCACTCCGCAATCGGCCACCGCGAGCTTGCCGGCGGCGCCCGGGACCCGTTCGGCGAGCCGGTCTCCGAGCCAGCGCGAGTTTGCGATCACCGCCGAGGCGCGGCTCACGACCCAGCGCGTCCCGGCCGCGGCGCCGCGAATCGCGCCCACGTTCTCGACATCCTGGCCGTGGGCCATGACCACCAGCGGCGCCCGCCCGACCACCGCCGCGAAGGCCCCGGCCACACCGGCGGGGTAGAGAAAGTGGGCGAAGACCACGCCGGGACGCCGGCGTCGGGCCGCACCGACCGCCTCGGCCACCAGCCGTGCGTACTTCGCCGGCGAGCCGCCGCGGCGGCTGATCGCGGCGACCTCGACCTCGTGCCCAAGCCGCTCGAGCTCGCGGCGGACAGGAACGAGGAAGCTGCCGAGGTCCGGGTTCGCGGGGCTCGGCCACATCTGGGTGACGAGGAGGATTCGCACGGCGCCAGGATTATCAGCGCGGTGCCCGGACGCCCGCCTCGCCGGGCACGACGGTCGTCGTCATCTATTCCTTTGACTTCGGCCGAATCAAGTCACCTAACCGTCCGGACTCGACCTCCGTCGCTTGCCACGGTTGATCGGTGCGCGGACATATTTTTGCCTGACTTCGCACATACGAGAGCCCTCGGGAGGTGTGTTTGAGGCAAGACTTGACAAATAGGCGGCGGTGTGAGATGGATTGCGCGCTGTGAGGAGGAGAAGCGGCTCGTTGGCCTCGCTGCAGGGAGGGCAACCGGAAGCGGGTGATCGACGCGTTGCGCGAGCGCGGCGTCGCAAGCCGCGCCGAGCTGGCGCGGATCACCGGCCTGTCGCGCTCGACGGTCTCGACGATCGTCGCCGACCTGCTCGACAGCGGTCTGGCGGGCGAGCGCGAGGGACAGCCCGGCGGCCGAGGCGCACGCCGGGCGCCCGCCGGTGATGGTGTCGCTCAACCGCTCCGCCGGCCTCGCGCTCGGGATCGACTTCGGCCACCGCCACCTGCGCGTCGCGGTCTCCGACCTCTCGCACTCGGTGCTCGCCGAGGCGTGGCGCGAGCTGGACGTCGACCACTCCGCCGACGAGGGCCTCGACGACCGCCGCCGAGTTCGTCGACCAGCGTGCTCGACGGAGGCCGGCGCCGACCGCGCACCAGCGTGATCGGCGTCGGCATGGGCCTGCCGGCGCCGATCGACCGAACGACCGGCTCGGTGCAGGACTCCTCGATCCTCCCCGGCTGGGTCGGCGTCGACGCCGCCGGCGAGGCGAGCGCCCGGCTCGGGCTCCCGGTCGAGGTCGAGAACGACGCCAACCTCGGCGCGCTCGCGGAGCTCGCCTGGGGCGCCGCCAGGGGCCGCTCGGAGGTCGTCTACATCAAGGTCTCGTCCGGCATCGGCGCCGGGCTGATCTCCGGCGGCCGGCTCCAGCACGGCGTCGGCGGGCACCGCGGGCGAGATCGGCCACATGCGTGCTCGCCGAGAGCGGGCCCGGTCTGCCGCTGCGGCAACCGCGGCTGCCTCGAGACGCTCGCCTCCTCCCGCGCGATCGCCGAGCTGCTCAGCGCCAGCCGCCGCGAGCCGGTCTCGACCGCGCCAGCTGCTCGAGCTCTCCGCCGGCGGGCGACGCGGCCGCCCAGCGGCTGATCGGCGACGCGGGGCGGGCGATCGGCGTCGCCGTCGCCAACCTCTGCAACATCCTCAACCCGCGAGTGCGTGATCGTCGGCGGCGATCTGAGCGCCGCCGGGGACGTGCTCCTCGACCCGATCCGCGACGTCGTCGCGCCGCAACGCGATCCCGAGCGCGGTCGAGCGAGCTCGAGATCGTCGCCGGGGTGCTCGGCGAGCGCGCCGAGCTGCTCGGCGCGCTGGCGCTGGTGATGCACGAGTCGGACCGCTTCGCCGAGCCGGAGCTGCGTGAGCGAGGCCGCGTGAGATGCTTGAAACGACAAGATGCGCGACGAAGGCCAGCGCGCGAGAGAGGAAGGATCAGGAGATGGAACCGGAACGTTCGACACACGAGGAGGATATTTCGGATGAAGGCGATGAAGCGAACGCGGCTCGCTGCTGCTCGCGGTCGCCGGTTTCGTCGCTGGCGCTCGACGCTCGGCGCGTGCGGCGAGCGACGACGACGACAGCGACAGCGGCAGCTCGGGCGGCAGCGGCACGATCGCCTTCCTGCTGCCGGAGACGCAGACGGCGCGCTACGAGACCCAGGACAAGCCGCTGTTCGAGCAGAAGGTCGCAGGAGCTCTGCCCGGACTGCGACATCCTCTACCAGAACGCCGACCAGGACCCGACCAAGCAGCAGTCGCAGGTCGAGGCCGCGGTCACCGAGGGCGTCGACGTGATCGTCCTCGACCCGGTCGACTCGACCTCGGCGGCGGGGATGGTCACCCGCGCGCAGCAGGCCGACATCCCGGTGATCAGCTATGACCGGCTGATCCTGAACGCGGATCTCGCCGCCTACGCCGAGTTCAACAGCCCCGAGGTCGGCAAGCAGCAGGGCGAGGCCCTGGCCAAGGCGCTCGCCGACGACGGCAACCCGAAGGGCCCGATCGTCCAGATCAACGGCGACCCGAAGGACAACAACGCGAAGTTGTTCAAGGAGGGCGCGACCTCGGTGTTCGAGGACGAAGGGCATCGACGTCGCCCAGGAGTACGACACGCCCGACTGGCTGCCGGAGAACGCCCAGAAGGAGATGGACCAGGCGATCACGGCGGTCGGCAAGGACGGCTTCCACGGCGTCCTCGCCGCCAACGACGGCACCGCCGGCGGCGCGATCGCGGCGCTCAAGGGCGCCGGCATCGACCCGTCGACGATCCCGGTCACCGGCCAGGACGCCGAGCTGGCCGCGATCCAGCGGATCCTCGCCGGTGAGCAGTACATGACGGTCTACAAGCCGATCAAGCCGCTCGCCGACAACGCCGCGACGCTCGCGGTGGCGGTCGTCAACGGCGAGGACCCGGCGGACTCCGACGTCATCAACGGCGAGGAGGACAACGGGACCGAGCAGGTGCCGGCGGCGATCACGGACACGATCCCCGTGTTCGAGGACAACGTCAAGGACACCGTCGTCAAGGACGGCTACTGGACCGCGGAGGAGATCTGCACGAAGCAGTACGCGCAGGACTGCAAGGACGCGGGTATCGAGTAGCGCAATAGGGATAGCCTGAGGCGCGAGGAGAGGCAGCGATGAATCAAGACCCAGAGCACGGTCGAGCCCTCCGGGACGGATTCGGGATCGCAGCCTCTCCTCGCGCTGAAGGGCTTCACGAAGAGCTTCGGCGCCGGTCGAGGCGCTCAAGGACGTCGACCTCGAGGTCTACCCCGGCGAGGTGCGTCGGCGCTGGTCGGCGACAACGGCGCCGGCAAGTCGACGCTGATCAAGGCGATCTCGGGCGCCCAGCCGCCGGACTCCGGCGAGGCGCGCTGGGAGGGCCGGCCGGTGCGGCTGCATACGCCCGCACGATGCGACCGGGCTCGGGATCGCGACCGTCTATCAGGACCTGGCGCTGGCCGAGAACCTCGACGTGGTCGCCAACCTCTTCCTCGGCCAGGAGGTCGCGAACACCGTTCCCGGCGTCCACGTCCTCGACGAGGTGGCGATGGAGCAGAAGTCGGTCGAGCTGCTGAGCTCGCTCGGGGTGACGACGCTGCGCAGCGTGCGCACCGAGGTCGCCATCGCTGTCGGGCGGCCAGCGCCAGGCGGTGGCGATCGCCCGCTCGCTGCTCGGCGAGCCGAAGATGGTGATGCTCGACGAGCCGACCGCGGCGCTCGGGATCGTGCAGACCGCGCAGATCCTGAAGCTGATCGAGCGGCTGCGCGACCGCGGCCTCGGGGTGATCGTGATCAGCCACAACCTCGCCAACGTGTTCGAGGTCGCGGACCGGATCGCCGTTCTGCGCCTCGGCCGGATGGCGGCGACCTTCAAGGCCAGCGACGCGAGCCGCGAGGAGCATCGTCGCCTCGATCACCGGGGCCGACGTCGAGGAGCGCGCGACGGAGGAGACTCCACTATGAGCACGCCCGACACCACGATCGGCACGGCGCCGGCCGAAGCGGCGAACGAGCTTCTCGCTCCGGCGGGCGTTCGCGCGCCCTCGCCCGCGGCGACCTCGCCTCGGTCCGGGTGCTGCTCGGGATCGCGGTCATCTGGACGATCTTCCAGCTCGCCAACGACCGCTTCCTGAGCGCCGTCAACCTCTCCAACCTGACCCTGCAGATCGCCGCCGTCGCGACGATCTCGATCGGCGTCGTGCTCGTCCTGCTGCTCGGCGAGATCGACCTCTCGGTCGGCGCGGTCAGCGGCCTCGCCGCCGGCGTGATGGCGGTGCTCAGCGTCCAGCACGGCTGGCCGCCGATCCTCGGCATCGCCGCCGGGCTCGGCGGTCGGGCTCGCGATCGGGGTCGTTCAACGGCTTCATCGTCACAACCGTTCGGCGTCCCCTCCTTCGTCGTCACCCTCGCCGGCCTGCTCGGCTGGCAGGGGGCCTTGCTCTGGGTGCTCGGCGACACCGGCTCGGTCAACCTGCCGCCGAGCATCATCACCGACCTGACGAGCACGTTCTTCGACCCGGTCGTCGGCTGGATCCTCGGGAATCGCCGCGATCGCCGCCTACGCCGCCAGCCGCTTGCTGGCCCGCCGCCGGCGCGAGGCGGCGGGGCTCGAGGTCGCGCCGATGTCGGGGCTCGTGCTCCAGCTCGTGCTCGTCGCGGCCGCGGTGATCGCCGCGGTCGCGATCCTCAACGCCGACCGCGGCGTTCCGCTCGCGGCGGTGATCGTCGTCGTGCTGATGATCGTGTTCACGTTCATCACCGAGCGCACCCGCTACGGCCGCCACATCTTCGCCGTCGGCGGCAACGAGGAGGCGGCGCGGCGCGCCGGAATCAACGTCAACAGGATCAAGCTCAGCGTCTTCACCCTCGCCTCGATGCTCGCCGCCGCAGGCGGCATCCTCGCCGCGTCGCGGCTGCTCGCGGTCAACCAGCAGTCGGGCTCCGGCGACGTGCTGCTGCTCGCGATCGCCGGCCCGGTGATCGCCGGCACCAGCCTCTTCGGCGGCCGCGGCTACATCTGGTCGGCGCTGCTCGGCGCGGTGGTGATCGGCTCGATCTCCAACGGCATGGACCTGCTGGCGCTCGACTCCGACGTCAAGTTCATGATCACCGGGGCGGTCCTGCTCGGGGCGGTGACGATCGACGCCGTCACCCGGCGCCGCCGCGAAGCGACCCGCTGAACCCCGTCGGCGCGCCCGCCAACGTCCGATTCGCGGTCGGGATCCCCAACGTCCACGAGTACGGGGATCCGAGGCTGTTGCTCGAGCTCGGGCGCGCCGCGCGAGGCGGCGGGTTGGGACGGCTTCTTCGTCTGGGACCACGTCGCCTACCGCGAGCCGGAGGCGCCGGTCGCCGACCCGTGGGTGGCGATCAGCGCCGTCGCCGCGACCACCGAGCGGATGGCGCTGGGGGTGATGGTGTGCGCGCTGGCGCGGCGGCGGCCCTGGAAGGTCGCCCGCGAGGCGGCGTCGCTCGATCTGCTCTCGGGCGGGCGGCTGCGGTTCGGCGCCGGCCTCGGCTCCGCCCCGGAGGAGGAGTTCGCGGCCTTCGGTGAGGATCCCGATCCGCGGGTGCGCGCCGAGCGCCTCGACGAGGGGCTCGAGATCCTCGACCGGCTGTGGAGCGGCAAGCCGTTCGAGCACCACGGCGAGCACTACGCGGTGCGCGAGACCCGCTTCCTGCCGACGCCCGTGCAGCGCCCGCGGATCCCGGTCTGGATCGCCGGGCGATGGCCCGCGCGTCCGCCCTTTCGCCGCGCGGCGCGCTGGGACGGCGTCTTTCCCACCCATCGTGACGTCGGCCACGCCGAGACGATGACCCCGGGCCAGCTTCGCGAGATCGTCGACTACACGCGCTCGCACCGGGAGGGTGAGCGGCCCTTCGACGTCGTGATCGAGGGACAGACGGCGGGTGCCGACCCGGCGGGCGATCTCGAGCGGGTCGAGCGCCTACGCCGAGGCCGGGCTCTCCTGGTGGGTGGAGAAGCTGGGCTGGTTCCGCGGCTCGGTCGACACGACCCGCGCAGCGGATCGCCGCCGGCCCGCCGCGCGCCGTGAAAAGCTAGCCGGGACGATGGAGCTGCGCGCGGCGCTGATCGGCTTCGGGCTGGCGGGCTCGGTGTTTCACGCGCCGCTGATCGCGGCCACCCCGGGCCTCAGCCTGGCGACGGTGGTGACCGCCAACCGCTCCCGCGCCGAGGCCGCGCGGACGGCGTATCCGGGGGTCCGGATCGAGAGCCGTGCAGACGCCGTGTTCGAACGTTCGGCCGAGCACGAGGTGGTCGTGATCGCGAGCCCGAACGACTCGCACGTCGAGCTCGCGACGCGCGCGATCGACGCCGGGCTGGCGGTCGTCGTCGACAAGCCCCTGGCGCCGAGCAGCGAGAGCGCGGCCGCCGCTGATCGAGCGCGCCGAGCGGGCCGGCGTCGCGCTGACCGTGTTCCTCAACCGCCGCTGGGATTCCGACCAGCTCACCCTGCGGAGGCTGATCGAGGAGGGTGCGCTCGGCGAGGTGCTGCGGTTCGAGTCGCGGTTCGAGCGCTGGCGACCTCGGGGTCGCTCCGGGGCCTGGCGCGAAACGGCGCCTCCATCGGAGGGCGGCGGGCTGCTGCTCGACCTCGGGACCCACCTCGTCGATCAGGCCCTGGCGCTGTTCGGGCCGGTGCGCGCCGTCTACGGCGAGGCAGACAGTCGCCGCGGAGGCGCGGCCGAGGACGATGCGTTCGTCGCGCTCGAGCACGAGTCCGGGGTGCGCAGCCATCTCTGGGTTTCGGAGCTCGCCGCCGCGCCCGCGCCCCGGCTGCGAGTGCTCGGTAGCCGCGCCGCGTACGTGATCGACGGCCTCGACGGACAGGAGGACGCCCTGCGGGCGGGCCGCCGGCCGTCGGGGCCCGATCCCTGGGGCGTCGAGCCCGAACAACGCTGGGGGCGGCTGGTCCGCGGCGAGGAGGTCGAGCGGGTCCCCTCCGAGCCGGGCGAGTGGCCGCGGTTCTACGAACGGCTGGCCGCGGCGCTGACCGGCGCCGGCGCGCTCCCGGTCGACCCCCGCGACGCGCTGGCCGGCCTCGAGATCCTCGAGCGCGCTCGGCACGGACCGAGCTGAGCAGGCCGGCCGACGGCACGACGAGACCCTGGCGCCCGTTCGGGTCGCCGGTTGGAGAGCCTGCTCACCTGTACTAGATTCGCCGCCCGTGGCCGACCGCAAGGACATCGAATTCACCTACTCGTTGATCGACCGCATCTTCCGGCTCAGCCTCGGCGAGATGGCCGACTTCAGCGGCGCCAAGTACGACGGCGACTTCTCGCTCACCCTCGAGCAGGCGCAGGCGCGAAAGCACCAGTACGTCGCCGAGCGGATCGGGATCGACCGCGGCCGGCGGGTGCTCGACCTCGGCTGCGGCTGGGGTCCGTTGCTGAACTTCATCCGCAAGCGCGAGGCCGTCGGCGTCGGGGTGACGCTGTCGTCGGCACAGGCGGCGGCATGTCGGCGAAACGGACTCGACGCGCGGATCGAGGATGCGCGCCAGGTCACCGCGCGGAGCTTCGGCGACTACGACGCGATCGCCAGCCTCGGGGCGTTCGAGCACTTCTGCTCGCCGGAGGAGTACCGCGCCGGTAGGCAGGCGGAGATCTATCGCTCGCTGTTCGAGAACATCGCCGGGATGCTGCCCGACGGCGGGCGGTTGTACCTCCAGACGATGGTCTTCGGACGCAAGATGATCGACCCCGACCAGGTCGACATCGAGGCGCCCAGGGATTCGGACTCCTGGTACCTGGCGCTGATGCAGCACCAGTTCCCGGGCTCCTTCCTGCCGTTCGGCTCGGAGCAGATCGTCGCCTGCGCAGAGCCCGCCTTCCGCCTCGTCGAGAGCTCGAGCGGCCGCCTCGACTACATCGAGACGATCAGGCAATGGCGGGCGCGGTTCGCGCAGCCGAGCCTGCGGAAGAAGCTGATCAAGGCACGGCTCATCCCGCGCTATCTGGCCAGCTCGGACTTCCGGCTCGCGTTCGCCTCCGGAGTGAGCGCGAACAGCGTCTGCTTCGAGCGCGAGCTGCTCGACCACTTCCGGCTCGTGTTCGAGAAGGCGTGACGCTCAGCCGACGCTGAGCGCGTCGAAGCCGCCGCGGAGGCGGTCGCGGTCGACGCGGCCCGCGACCCCGTCGACGCTGCCGTCGCTGGAGTACTGCCACACGCTCCAGCTCTCGCCGGCCCAGTCGGTCGCCGGCACCAGCGGCGCGCTGACATGCCACTGCGCGACCCAGAGCGGATGGCCGGCCAGTGCGAACTCGGTCGTGTCGCCGGTCGCGGCCCAGCTCGAATGGTTCGTGTAGATGATCGGTCGCCCGCCGAGCGCTCGCTCGACCCGGGTCAGCCAGACCCGGATCCAGCGGCGAAGCTGCGCCGGGCGCAGGCCGGCGAACGGCGTCTCGACGTCGAGCGCCGGCAGCAGGTCACCGTTGGTCAGCTTCCCCACCGAGGCGATGAACACGCGCGCCTCCGCCCGGGCGTCGTCCGTGATCCCCTGACGACCGACGCCCCCGACGAAGGCGCGGTGGTACGGGCCGACCCGGATACCGGCGTCGCGCGCCGCGGCGTAGTTGGCGTCGTAGCGGCCGTCGCGCCCGCAGCGCGCCGGCTTCACCGCGCAGTCGTGGCCGGAACCGCGGCTCGCCTGCACGAACGCGAACCGGATCCCGTCGGCGGCGACCCGCTCCCAGTCGATCTCGCCGTTGAATCGCGACACATCGATCCCCGGCTTCACCGCGGCCGGCGCCGCCACCGGCGCGAGCGCCGCGAGGACCAGGGACGCGGTCACCACGCCGATCGTCGCCCTGAGCATCCGCGCATGGTGGCATCGATCGATCGCGAATAGGATTCGACGCCGCCCATCCCGTCAACCGACGAAAGGGGACCCGTTGCTCCCACTCGCAGACTTCGGCCTCGGCGAGGCCCTGCTCACCGTGCTCTCGGTGTTCTTCTTCGTGATCTGGATCTGGATCCTGATCACGATCCTCACCGACCTGTTCCGCGATCACGAGATCTCTGGGGCGGCGAAGGCGGCGTGGGTGTTCTTTCTCGTCTTCGTCCCGTTCCTGACCGCGCTCGTGTATTTGGTCGTGCGCGGCGGTGGGATGCGAGAGCGCGCGATCAAGGCTCAGGCCGACGCGAGGCAGCAGTTCGACACCTACGTTCGTGAGACCGCCGGAAGCAGCCCGGTCGATGAGCTCCACAAGCTCAACGACCTCAAGGAGCGGGGCGCGATCAGCGAGCAGGAGTACGAGAAGCTGAAGGCGAAGCTGCTCGCTTGAGATCGCCGTCCGAGCGGCGCGCCTACCAGGAGCCGCCGCCGCCTCCGCCCGAGGAGCCGCCGCCTCCGCCGGAGAAGCCGCCGCCGCCTCCGCCCGAGGAGCTCTGGGGCGCGACCTGGGAGGCGATCTGAGAGCTGAACTGCGAGCCGCTGAACGAGGCCGAGTAGAAGCCCGCGGAGAACGCGTAGGAGCTCCAGCCGTCGCCGGTGTTCGCCTGCTCGCTGACCGGCGCCGGGATCCGTCCGGATTCGATCATCCGCTCGGCGGTCCCGAAGGCGACGCCGTAGACGAGGATCCGCTTCCAGAGCTCGAGGGTCGCCGGGGGATCGTCCGAGAGGCGCGGGAAGTCCTCGGTCCAGTGAGCGAATGCCCGCCAGCGGGCCGCGCGCTCCACGTGGGCGGCATCGAGGCGCTTGAGCCTGTTCGCGGGCACGGCAGCGATCGCGACCGCGATCGCGAGCCCGACCGCGGTCGGCAGGAACCACTGCTCGTTGACGGAGAGGTCGCAGAGGGCGACGACCGCGGTGAGCGCGATCACCACCCCGATCAGCAGGCGCCGCCAGGGGTTGAGGTCGCGGTCCCAGCCGAGCCGCCCTTCCTCGACGGCGTTCAGCTTCTCGGTCATCCGCTGCCAGCGCCCGCGCCACAGCTGGGAGTGCTCGGGCAGCTTGTCCTTCATCTCGCTGAGCGCGACCGTGCCGCCATCGAGCAGCTGATCGAAGAAGGCGAGCACGTGCCTCTCGTAGTCGGTGAGCTCGCCGGCGGGGCGATCGGCACGTTGCTTGAGCGCCAGGTCGAGCTCCTCGTCCTCGGTTCTCGCCGAGCTCGTCTCGTAGTAGCCGCGGTCGACCAGGTCGAGTAGCGTCGCCAGCACGGTGTCGGCGCTGTCGCCGCCCTCGTGGGCGAGCCCGTAGGCGAGCGCCGGAGGCGCCTCGTCGGGTGGCTCCGGCAGGTACTCGGGGGTCGACGTCGGCCGCTCACGAGCGAGCCGGATCAAGAGCAGCATGACGAGCGCCGAGACCGCCGCGAGGATGCCCATCACCAACGGCCATTGGTTGGCGAACGAGCGCTTGAGGCGATTGAAGAACGAGTTGTAGTCGTCGTCGAGCGCCTTCTCCGCGGCGAGGATCTTCGGCAGGCCGGCGCCCTCGCCGGCGCGCATCTGCGCGACGCCCTGATCCGCGGTACGGGGAATCGTGACCCGGATCTCGACCGCGGTGCCCGCGGAGACGTCGCTCGCCTCGAGCCGGGCGACGCCCGGGTCGCGCGTCGTCGAGCCCTCGACGTCGCGAGGGTGCCCCCAGACGCGGTAGTCGGGATCGGCGGGGTCGAGGTCGGGGTTCGTGAGGCCGGCACTCAGGCGGTCGAGCTCGAACTCCCATTGGTCGCCCCACACGGTCCAGAAGACGTCGATCACGTCGTCGTAGGCGACCGCGCCGTCGACGACGCGGTAGGAGAGCTCGTAGGTGCGCCGGGTGTCCGAGGCCCGGTAGTGCCAGACCACCCGCACGCCCTCCCGGCCCGGCAGCGAGGTGACGCCGTAGACGCCGGGGCGGTCGTGGCTGCCGAGTGTGGTGTTGCCCACGGGCTCGTAGGCCTGACCGTCCTGACTCAGCCTCACGTCGGTGATCCGCTCGCCGAAGTTGAGCGGGATGTCGCGGTAGGACCCCTCGAAGCTGCCGTCGTACTCGAAGGTGAGCTCCTCGGTGACGAGCAGGGCACCGTCGTCGGCCAACCGCAGCTGCACGTCCGCGTCGACGACGTCGGCGCTGCGCGCGAGCGCCGACGAGGCGAGCGCGAGCGGCACCGCGAGCCCGCAGAGCCCGATCAGCAGGTGGCGCCTCATCCGCCCGCTGCCCGGAGGTCGACAGCAGGGGTCGCCTCGGCCGAGGTCGGCGCGTCGAAGAACTCGCGGCTCGCGAAGCCAAACAGGCGAGCGACGATCACCGCGGGGAACTGCTGGATCAGCGTGTTGTAGGTCTCGACCGTGTCGTTGTACACGCGACGGGTGATCTGGATCTGATCCTCGGTGTCGCCGAGCTGCTCGGCGAGCTGCGAGAAGTTCCTCGTCGCCTCGAGCCGTGGGTAGGCCTCGGCGACGGCCATCAGCCCGCCGACCGCGCTCGTCAGGCGGCCCTCGGCGACGGCACGCTGCGGGGGGCCCTGGGCGGCGATCGCCTCGCCTCGGGCGGCGGCGACGCCCTCGAAGGTCGCGCGCTCGTGGCTCGCGTAGCCCTTCACCGCCTCGACCAGGGCCGGAATCAGGTCGTGGCGCCGCCGCAGAGCGACGTCGATCTGCGACCAGCTGTTCTCGCTCGCCTGGCGCCTGGCGACCATCCGGTTATAGGTGATCCAGACGAAGGCGACGACGAGCACGGCGATAACGCCGAGCGCGATCAGTACCCCCGCGGACATCGCCGCGAACGCTATCCGCCACGGCGGGCGGTCGACCGCGGCAGTCGAGGTCCTCGAGGCCGAGCTACGGCTCGAGCCGGCCGGCGAGCCGGGGCCCGCGCTCGCCTGAGTTGGACCCAGGCCGAGCGCAGCGGCGATCCGTGCTACGCATTGGGCGCTTTGGCCCTGCTCTCGCGCCATCGAGGAACGCCGGCGTCCGTCCACCTGCTCAGCGCGGGCGAGGTCGAGCGGGTGCCGCAGACCGGGGCCGTCGCCTCGGTTCAGGACGCCGAGGTGGCGATGCCCTCGACACTGGTCGAGGAGCTCTGGCAGCCGGAGTACCTGGAGCGGCTCGGCCGCGCCTACTGGCTCCACCTCACCCGCGCGACGCTCGGTCTGGCTCGGGTCGTCTACGGCCCTGACTGGCGCGCGGTCGTCCTCGTCTCGCGCCGGATCGAGCTGCTGCGCTTTCACGCCCCCGAGTACGAGCTATCCGCCGACGAGGGCTGCGTCACCTGGCGAATCGAGCGCGGCCTGCTGGTCGCGGCCGCGGGGCGCGAGCAGGGCTTCCTGCGGATCCAGGTCAGTCGCGGCGAGGGCGGAGAGCCGAGCCACGCGCCGGCGAGAGTGCGGGTGCGGCTCGAGGTGCGCAACTTCTTTCCATGGCTGCGAGGCAACGGGCGCTTCGCGCGCTTCGGCGCATGGCTCTACGGTAAGACGCAGATGCGCTTCCACCTGATCGTCTGCCACGGGTTTCTGCGCTCGCTGGCGCGCCTCGACCTGCCGAGGTCGCGGGTTGGTGCGCTCGCCGGCGAGGCGGACGCGCCACCGCCGGACGTGGGGCCGCGCGAGCGAGACGCGGTTTGAGCCCCCCTCTCACGGGGAAGGTCCGGACAATGTCCGAGTCTCGCATCCTGGTCACCGGAGCGACCGGCTTCATCGGCGGCCTGCTCGTGCACAGGCTGCTCACCGACGGCTACCAGGTCCGCTGTCTGGTGCGCTCGCGCGGTCCCGCCTCCGCGACGCTCGAGCAGGCGGGCTGCGAGCTCGCGTACGCCGACCTCAACCGGCCGCAGGGGTTGGAGGACGCGCTCGCCGGCGTCGAGGTCGCCTACTTCCTCGTCCACATGATCGGCAGCGCCGAGGACTACCCGGAGATCGAGCGGGTCGCCGCCGGCCGCTTCGCCCGGGCCGCGAAGTCGGCGGGAGTTCGCCGGATGATCTACTTGGGCGGGCTCGGCGACACCTCGGTCTCGCGTCATCTCGACGCCCGCCATCAGGTCGCCGAGACGCTCGCCGCCGAGGGGCCGCCGCTGACCTACTTCCGCGCCGCGATGGTGATCGGTCCCGGAAGCGAGTCCTACGAGCTGCTGCGGGGGATCGTCACGCGGCTGCGCGCGATGCCCGCGCCTCCCTGGCTCGGCACTCAGACGCAGCCAATCGGGGCTCGCGACGTCGTCTCCTATCTCAGGGAGGCGCTCGATGTCGCCGAGTCGGCAGGGCGCGAGGTGCAGATCGGCGGGCCGGAGGTGGTCACCCACCTCGAGCTGGTTCGTGAGATGGCGCGGGCGATGGGCCGTAAAGCGCCGCGGCTGATCCCGATGTCGGCCGAGATCGCGCGCCCGGCGACGGTCGCCGCCGCCGCCGCCGCGGTCACTCCGGGCAAGCCGCGGGTGGCCGCGGAGATCAGCCGGGGCCTCAACACCCCGACGGTGGTCACCGATCCGAGCGGCGCGGCAGCGTTCCGGACTCGCCCCCGGCACCTCGACTCGGTGCTGGGCGAAGCGGTCGACGCGGTCGCAGCGGAGGCGAGGTGAGCCGCGGCGTGCGCGAGTCGGTCGTCCTCGCCGCCTCGCCCGAACGGGCCTGGGAGCTGGTCATGGATCCGGCGATGCTCGAGCGCTGGGTGACGACGCACGACTCGCTTGCGGGCGCGGGCGGCGGGCCGGTCGCGGCGGGTGACTCGTTCACCCAGCGGCTGCGGCTCGCGGGGACGCCGTTCAAGGTCCGCTGGGAGGTGGTCGAGGCCGACGAGCCGAGCTTCGCCCGCTGGCACGGCAAGGGACCGGCGGGCTCGAGCGCCGAGGTCACCTACCGCTTCGAGGCCGCCGACGGCGGCACCCGGTTCGACTACTGCAACGAGTTCGCGCTTCCGGGCGGCCCGGTGGGACGCGCAGCGGGCGGCCTGCTGACCGCGGCGCCCGGATCCCGCGAGGCGCGCCGCTCGCTCGAGCGGCTGCGGGCCCTGGTCGAGCGCGAGGCCAACAACGGCTCCAAATCGACCTAGGCGCTAGAATCGCGCCCGTTCGAGATCGCAGGGGAGCGAGGATGGAGGTAAGAGATGAAGGCAGGAATCCGAAGAGGGCGCTCGGGCTGGTGGCGGTCAGCGCGCTTGGTCGCGGTGGCGACGGGATCCGGCGGGGGCGATCGGTGGCCCGGCGAAGGCATCGAAGTCGGAGTGCGGGATGAGCCAGGGCGAGCAGCGTCGGTGACCACGGCGCCGACTACGTCTACAAGCTCGAGCGCCCAGAAACCTGGGTTGCAGCGAAGGCGGCAAGACGCTGGCGATCGAAGTACAACAAGTGCCGCCACGACCACGGCGGCGCGCGACGGCAAGTGCAGCGTCGGTCAAGGGCTACGACTGCAAGCACGAAGAAGCGCGACTCGTCGCCGGAGTCTGTACCAGGCGAAGGGCAACTGCACGAGGGGGTCGAAGAAGTTCGTCGAGACGTTCGGCGAGCTGACCTGAGGCGGAGCGCGAGCCGAGCGGCGCCGCCGTTGGCGACGGCAGCCGGCGCCGCTCAGTGCGTGAAGTCCATGATCGATCCGATCGAGCGACGACGTCCGCGGCGACGGCCGAGCCGGCCGCGTTGAGGTGAATGCCGTCGGACTCGCGGACGATGGTCTCGCTTGCCGTCGACCTCGATCGAGTCGCGAGTAGCGCGTCGCCGGGCGTGAAGATCGGCACCGTGTCGACGATCCGGATCTGACTTAGCCAGGGCTGGGCGGCGACTTCGATCGAAGCGTTGACCATCCGCTCGACGGGCTGGGCGTCGGGGTCACGCGGGCGTCGGCACCGTCAGCCAGTAGACCTTCGCGGCGCCGTCCTGGCGGTAGTTGTTCATCACCTGGCGGACGCGGTTCGCATAGGCGGCGGCGTAGTCGGGGCCGCAGCAGTCGATCTCCTTGCCGTTCGGGCCCGGGCAGTGGGGAAGCCGTCGGCGGCGCCGATGAAGACGACCACCGCGTCGGGATGGTCCTTGGCGACCTGGGCGGTCGAGAGCTCGCCCCAGTCGACGAGCGCCGTGTTCGAGATCGCGGTCCCGAGGTGCGGGTCGCGGACCACGTCGACGCCCGTCGGGCGCCAGCCGGCGTGCGAGCTCGGAGTCGAGCGGGGTCGAGAGCGAGTCGCCGGTGACCAGCAGGGTGTCGAGCTCGCTGCTTCGGCGGCGGCTGTTCGCCGAGCGTCGTCGGGTCGAAGGCGTCGGGGGTGATCGGCGGGACGCCGGCGCCGGGGCCGCCCGCCGGTGGAGGCGCGTCGTCGAAGCCGCCGCCGCTCGAGCTGCTCGTCCGGGGACAGGCCCGCAGGTGAGCTCGGGCTGGCGCATCGTCAAGCGGCAACCGGTCGGCGACCCAGCGCGGTCGGCTCGCCGACAGCGGCGACGACGTCGTGCCCGATCCCGGGTTCCGATGTGAGCGGCGGCATGGCGGACCGAGCCGCCCGCGAAGCAGCACGCAGCAGGAGCGGCGGTGATCGCGATCGCGCTCGACCGCGTCGCGGGCGCTGTAGCTGCGCAGCCCCTGGCGCTCGAAGCGGCTCATCTGGCTGTCGTCACGGTGCTCGGTCATCGCTCGAACTCAGAACTGGAAGTAGATGAACGGGGGGACGCCCTGGCTCGGCACGGTCGCGCCGACGATCAGGATCGATCGCCGCGCAGCGCCGACCGCGAGCACCACCGGCCGGAGCTGCTCGATCCGCAGCTGGAGGCCGCTCGAGCGGCCGCGGCGGAAGCAGCTGCATGCCGATCACGACGGCGATCATCAGCCGCGACCGGCACCGTCCACAGGGTCGGCGGGCCCGGGTCGACGAGGCGCCCGAGGAAGGTCCAGAACACGTCGAGGTCTGGCGAGCGGAACAGGATCCAGCCAAGGCAGACGAGCGTCGAAGGTCGCGACCCAGCGCAGCCAGGCGGGTGTGTGGCGCCCGATCCGGCCGTCCAGCGCGTGCTCGCCGACAGAGCCCGGCGCCGTGGAAGGCGCCCCAGAGCACGAAGGTCCAGGCGGCCCCGTGCCAGAGGCCGCCGAGCACCATCGTGATCATCAGGTTGCGGTAGGTGAACAGCGCGGCTGCCGCGGCTGCCGCCGAGCGGGATGTAGAGGTAGTCGCGCAGGAACCGCGACAGGGTCATGTGCCAGCGGCGCCAGAAGTCGCGAAAGCCGGTCGCCCGGTAGGGGCTGTTGAAGTTCTGCGGGAAGATGAACCCCAGCAGCAGCGCGAGCCCGATCGCGATGTCGGTGTAGCCGGAGAAGTCGCAGTAGATCTGGGCCGCGTAGGCGTAGCGTGGCGAGGATCGCGTCGGGGGCGGAGTAGGCCTCGGGGACGCCGAACACGGGGTCGACGACCTCGCGCGCGAGCGTGTCGGCGATCAGCACCTTCTTGATCAGCCCGAGCGCGATCAGCGACAGCCCGGCGCCGACCGCGACCCGGTTGTGGGTCGCGCGGCGCCTTGAGCTGGGGCAGGAACTCGCTCGCGCGGACGATCGGCCCGGCGACGAGGTGGGGGAAGAAGCTCAGGTAGATCGCCGCGTCGATCAGCGAGGCGGGCTCGGCGTCGCCGCGCTTGACGTCGACGACGTAGGTGATCGCCTGGAAGGTGAAGAAGCTGATCCCGATCGGCAGCGCAATCGTCAGCAGCGGCAGCGGCATCCCGAGCCCGGAGGAGTCGAGCAGGTCGCCGATGTCGCTGACGAAGAAGCGCGTAGTACTTGAAGATCCCGAGGGTGAGCAGGTCGAGGGCGACGGCGGCGGCGCAGATCCGTGAGGCCCGTCGCTGATCGCCGCTCGCTCGGCGATCTGCCTCACGGCGAGCTGATTGCCGAGCGTGATCCCCCCGAGCAGGAAGCAGAACGCGGGTCGGCCGCCGCGTAGAAGACGTAGCTCGCGACGATGATGAACGGCTTCCAGATCGGTTGCCGCGGCATCAGCGCCCACGAGAGCGCGAGGACGATCGGGAAGAAGATCGCGAACTCGATCGTCGGGAAGAGCATCTTCGCAGCGGGTTCTGGCGGCGGGACCGGCTAGGTTGCACCCCCTGAAGCGAGCGGCGATGCTAGTCAATGCACTCCCAGCAGGCGGAATCGGTCCGCGAATCGCGACGCTGCTCGCGGTCATCGGGCTCGGGGCGCTCGGCGTCGGGATCGCGAGCGCGTGCGTGCGGAAACGCCGTGGTCGAGAAGCCGCGTAAGGACGTCAACCTCGGCCGCGCGCCGCTCGCGATCGGCGACTCGCCGATGCTGCTGGCCGCTCGTCGAATCTGGCCCGCAAGGGCTACCGCGCCAACGCGCGCGGCTGTCGCCAGTGGCCGGAGGGGCTCGACCTGATCCGCAAGGCGAGGCACAAGGGACACCTGCCGAAGCTGGTCGTCGTCGCTCTCGGCTCCAACGGCCCCGTCACCAAGGGCGATATCCGCGATGCCCTCGACCTGGTCGGCAAGAAGCGCACGCTCGGGCTGGTGACGCCGCGCGAGACCGGAGGCACCGCCGGCCACGACGCCGACGATCGTCCGCCGCGAGGCCTCCAAGCACGAGAACCGCACCGTGCTGCTCGACTGGGTCAAGTACAGCTCCGGCCACTCGGGCTGGTTTCAGCCCGACGGCCTTCATCTGACCTTCGAGGGCGCCGACGCGATGGCTCGGCTGTTCAAGACGCCCGCTGAAGGCCCTGCCGCCGCCGCACTAGAGGGCCGCCGCCGGGGGCGAGGCACGGCTACTCGCCGAGGCTCGCGCGGAGCGCCAGGATGCGGCCGACCGAGCCGACGAACTGCTGGCGGGAGGCGTCGCCGCTTCCCAGCAGCTTGCGCAGCGGGCCGGTGGCGCGCTTCGCGGCGTCGAGGTCGGTGAACAGCAGCATGTCGGTCCCGGCCCGAGCCGCGAGCTTCGCGGCGTGGGTTGGACCGCCGAAGGCGTCGGTGGAGGCGGTCTCGAGCGCATCGGTGATCGAGACGCCGTCGAAGCCGAGCCGGCCGCGCAGCTCGTGGCTCGCCAGCGCGCTCGAGAACGCGGCGGGGCGGTTCGAGAACGCCGGGTAGATCGCGCTCGAGATCATCACCAGCCGGCGCTCCGCGCCGCCGCGGGCAAAGCGCGCGAACGGCGGCTCGTCGACCCGGCGCAGCCTCGATCTCGAGAGCTCGATTCGCTGCACCGCCTCGTCGGTGTTGACGGCCGCGGCCCCGAGCCCCGGGAAGTGCTTGGCGGTCGGGGCGACGCCGTGCCGGGACAGGGCGGCGGCGAAGGAGCCGCCGCATGATGAGACCCGGCCCGGAGTGCGGCCGAACGAGCGGTCCTCCCGATCGATCGCGCCGCCGGGCCGGGCGACGTCGAGCACCGGAGCGAGATCGACGTTGATCCCGGTCTCGGCGAGCAGTGCGCCCGTGCGCGAGCCCTGCTCGCGGCAGGTCGAGCGCCCGGCGGCGCCCATCTGCTCGGGGGACAGGGTCGGCGGTCCCGGCAGCCGCTTCACCTGACCACCCTCCTGGTCGACCATCACGAGCAGCGGGTCGCGAAGCGCGGGCGGACGCGGGATCCGCCGGAGCTCGTTCACCAGCCGCTCGGCCCCGTGCCGGGTGTCGAAGTTGTCGGCGAACAGGACGACGCCGCCGATCCGGCCCGACTCGATCCGCCGGCGCAGCTCCGCGGGAACGCGCTCGCCCGAGAACCCGGTCACCAGCCGCTGGCCGACGAGCCGGGCGTCGCCGAGCTCGGCGGCGGCAACCCGGGCGGCGTCGGCGCCGCTCGGCGGGTCGTCGGAGCCTCCGAACCCGGGCGCCGCGCAGCCGGTCGTGACGGCGAGCGCCGCGATCGCGATCGCGATCGCCGCGCAACGCGCGAGTGCGCCGGCCCAGTCGCGGTCCCCGAGCGGCTCGAGGCCCGCCTCGATCGGCCTCGCCCGCCGATCGGCGCGACGCCGCTCGGCGCCGACGCCGCGATAGGGGCGGCTGCTGGCGCTCACCGCGTCAATTGTGGCGGGTCTCCCTGACCGCGATGACCTCAGCGGCGCGGCTACCGATGCGAGGACGACCCCGGCGGGGCCACCGCGAGGAGCCTGGGATCAGACGTCGCGGACGCCCGAGACTGCGAGCGTCACCGCGACGACGATCTGCAGCGCCGCGAGGAACTGCGCCGGGAGCGCCCCCGGGCGAGGCCGGTCGGCGAGCGCCGCAACCGCGGCCAGGGGCAGCGCGAGCGCAGCGGCCGCGAGCACCCGGCCGGTCGGCTCGTCCGCCCCGAGGCTGAGCGCCAGGCAGACCAGCTCCGGGGTGAGCAGGATCGCCGCGAACGGAGCGCTCGATGCGCGGGGCCAGACCAGCTCGCGGATGCCGGCGGCGGCGAGCACCAGGCCCGCCGCGATCCGGAAGGACTCGGGGCTGACGTCGAGGGCGTCGAGGGCGTCGCCCGCGAAGGCCGTGACGAGCACGACCGCTGCGATGCCCAGGCCCAGGGCGAGCACGCGGGCGCGAGTCGAGGGGTGGGTGGCCTCGCGCGCGAGCGCGACCCTGCCGGCGTTGGTCGTCGCAACGAAGCCCGCGACCATGAAGCCGAGGCTCACCGCAGCACGTCCTGCGTCGCGATGAGCGCGGCGATCGCGTGCTGCTGATCGTCCATCTGGGTGTAGGAGTTCTTGAACCAGGCGCCGCGCTCGCTTGGATTGGGATTCGCCGCCGGCGTCTGCCGCTCGACGAGGATCCCCGCCTCGCAGCTGGCTCGCTCGGCGAGATCGGGGCGCAGATCGGCAAGGCGCGGGTCAGCGCCCGCGGCTCGCCACAGCGCCGCCGTGCCCTCGCCGACGACGCCGAGGTCGGCGCCTGACCCGAGCCCGTCCCCGAGAAACCTGCCCACGTGCTGCGACTCGAAGCGAACGAGATAGCCGAAGTAGCCCGCAAGCCAGCGCGCGTACTCCGTCTCGGTCTCGGTCAGTCCGCTCGGCGCCAGCTCGGCCAGACCGTATGCGGCCCAGTGATCGGCCTGGCGCAACGCGTAGCCCTCGGCCTCATCCCTGCGGGTCGCGAGGTAAGCGGCGATGCGGTGCGCGTAGGCGTCCCAGCCCTGTCCCGGGAACGCCTCGCTCATCAGCGCCAGCGCGTAGAACGTCTCGCCGGTCGAGAACCGGCCGAACACCTCGGGCACCGGTTGGCGGGTGGACGGCCGCCACAACTGCAAGACGCTGCCGTCCGCCTGAGCCTGGGCCACGAGGAAGCGGGCGATGCCGTGGGCAAGCGGGTCGTATCGTCCGTCGCCGGTCAGCTCTCGGCGATGGATCAGCGCCGCGAGCAGTAGCGCGTTTGCACCGGCGCTGGCGTCCTCGGCCGCGGGCGCGAACGCGGTCCAGCCCGCGTGCCTGATCAAGTTCTCCCGCGCGTAGCGAAGTCCCGCGTCGGCCGCGCCGACGCGCGCGGCGCGATACAGCGCGTCCATCACTCCGGCATGGCGGGTGGTGTTGTACTCGGACGAGGCCTGATCGCTCTGTGAGTGGTAGCCATAGAGGAAGCGCCCGTCGGGGCGCTGCCCGCGCACCAGCCAGTCGGCGCCGGCGTCGACCGCGCCCCTGACGCTCGCCCGGCTGACGGGCGGGCACGATTCCCCGGGAACGACTGCGACCCGCAGGAGCGCGATACCGAGGCCCCAGACGATCACCTGCCCGAAGAGCCAGCGGCGGCCTGCGCGCGACATCGATCGCAGTATCCCGCGTCGGCGCTCGCGCCGGTAACGCCTGGCCTCTTCCGGTCAAGCCTCGGGTGACCGAAAACGGCCACCAGCGACGCAACCGCTACGGACTCTCAACGGCTCGCAGGCTCCGCGTAGCGATCCGGATTGCCGGCGAAGATCGCCGCGCACTTGAGCGAGCAGAAGCAGTAGTCGCGGTTCTCGTATTGCAGATGGCCGGCGCAACGTTCGGGCGCGATTGCCATCCGGCAAACCGGGTCGATCGCGAGGGCTTCGCGGCTGGCGCCCGCGCGCCAGGCTCGGTGGATCTCGACGGGCTCCGACACATTGCGAAACCGCTCGCGGCCTCGCGACTCGAACTCGATGCCCTCCAGCGTGCCCGCGGCCGCGCGCGTGTCCGCGGTGAGCAGAACCTCATCGCCCTTGGCCGCTGCCGCGACCCGGGCCGCGAGGTTGACGCCGGCGCCGAACCAGTCGCCATTCCGCTCGATGGCCGAACCGGTGTGCATGCCGACTCGCACGATTGGGAACCGCGGGCGCCCGCGAGCGTCCTCGACCACCGCCAGGCCGAGACGAACCGCGTCGGCGGCGTCGGCGGCGCGAACCATCACCGCGTCCCCGACCGTCTTTACCTCCTTGCCGTTGTGGACGGGTAGAAGGTCACGCACCGCGCGGCAGAAGCCCGCCACCAGGTCGGCGGCCTGCTCGTCCCCGTGAACCTCGGTGAGGGCCGTGAAGCCGGCCAGATCGGCGAACAGGAAGGTCTGCGGCGGGTGCTGCTTGGCTGCGATCGCTTTCATCATCGCCGATTCCGTATCAGCGCCAGTCCTAACGCTCGCACAACAACCGGGTTTGAACCAGCGGCCTTTCGGCCCCCAGCCGGCGGGCGCGTGGTGTAGATGCGCTTACCGCTACTTGACCTGCACGCCGGAGATCGCGCGCGAGATCACCAGCCGCTGGATCTCGGCGGTGCCCTCGAAGATGTCGTAGATCTTCGCGTCGCGGTGCATGCGTTCGACCGGGTACTCGCGCGTGTAGCCGTTTGCGCCAAGGATCTGGATCGCGCGCTCGGTGACCCAGGTCGCGACCTCGCCGGCCTTCAGCTTCGACATCGAACCCTCGGCGTTGGTGAAGGTGTGGTCGTTGCGGCCCATCCACGCCGCCCGCCAGACGAGCAGCCGCGCGGCGTCGATCTCGGTCTTCATGTTCGCAAGCGTGAACGCGATCGCCTGGTTCTCGACGATCGCTCGCCCGAACTGCCGCCGCTGCTTCGCGTAGTCGAGCGCGTATTCGTACGCCGCCCTGGCGATCCCGACCGCCTGCGCGCCGACCGTCGGCCGGCTTGCTTCGAAGGTCTGCATCGCGGCCTGGCCACCGCTGGACTTGCCCTCGCGGACCCGCGCCAGGCGCTCGTCGAGCTTCTCCTTGCCCCCGAGCAGGCACGAGCCCGGGACCCGGCACTCGTCGAGGTGGACGTCGGCGGTGTGCGAGGCGCGCAGGCCGTGCTTCTTGACCTTGGCTCCCTGCTCGCAGCCCTTGGTGCCTGGCGGGATCACGAACGCGGCGTGGCCGCGTGAGCCGAGCTCGCGATCGACTGACGAGATCACCACGTGCACCTTGGCGATGCCGCCGTTCGTCGCCCAGGCCTTCTGGCCGTTGATCACCCACTCGTCCGCTGCCTCCTCGTACCTGGCGGTGGTGCGGATCGCCGAGACGTCGGAGCCCGCGTCGGGCTCCGAGGAGCAGAACGCGGCGACCTCGGGATGGTTCGCGGTGCCGAAGCACTGCGGGATCCATTCGCCGATCTGCTCGCCCGTTCCCTGGCCGAAGATCGCGGCGACCGCGAGTGACGTGCCCATGATCGCCATCCCGATGCCCGCATCGCCCCAGAACAGCTCCTCGTTGACGATCGGCAGCGTGATCCCGGCCGGGTCGGCGAAGAACTGCGCCAGCCCCTCGTAGCCGTATAGCCCGATCTTCGCGGCCTCCTGGATCACCGGCCACGGCGTCTCCTCGCGCTCGTCCCACTCCGCGGCGGCGGGGCGGACGACGTCGGCCGCGAAGCCGTGCACCCAACCGCGGATATCCTTCTGGTCCTGACTGAGCTCGAGCGAGAAGGTCGGTGCGGAGTCCGGCGCCGAGCCACCCACCGCCTCCTCGACCAGCTCCTCGGTCGAGGTCGTGTTCAATTTGCGCTCCTGAGGGTCGATTGCGGGCGCCGAAGTCTACATCGGGATATGTAACATCGCAAGGGGTAGCGGTTAAGTGAGAACGATGACCACCACGGCCACCAGCACCACCACCGGGCGAGCCGCGAGGGGCGCCGACGAGATCGAGCTCCACGGCCACCGGGTGAGCTTTCGCCAGCGCGGCGAGGGCCCCGTGGTCGTCCTCATCCACGGGATCACCGGCCGCTCCGACCAGTGGGAGCCGGTGATCGACCAGCTTGCCGATCAGCACACCGTCCTCGCCCCCGACCTGCTCGGCCACGGCGAGTCGGCGAAGCCGCGCGGCGACTACTCGCTCGGCGCCCATGCGAGCGGAGTGCGCGACACGATGCTCGCGCTCGGTCACGAACGGGCGACGATCGTCGGCCATTCGCTCGGTGGCGGGATCGCGATGCAGTTCGGCTACCAGTTCCCGGATCGCTGCGAGCGCCTGGTGCTGGTCTCCAGCGGCGGGCTCGGCCGCGAGGTGCACCTGATGCTGCGGGCCGCGACGCTACCGGGCTCGGAGCTCGTCCTGCCCGTGCTCACCCACGCCACGCTGCTCGCCGGTGGAGCAAGCATCGGGCGCGGGCTCGGCAGGCTCGGGCTGAAGGCGGGTACCGACATGGCCGAGATCGCGCGCGGCTTCGCCTCCCTCGGCGACGCCGAGGCGCGTCATGCCTTCATCCAGACGATGCGCGCGGTGCTCGACGCCGGCGGCCAGCGGGTCAACGCGCTCGATCGGCTCTACCTCGCCGAGGCGATGCCCTCGCTGCTGATCTGGGGAGCCGAGGACCCGATCATCCCGGTCGAGCACGGCCGCGCGGCGCACGAAACGATGCCCGGCAGCCGCCTGGAGATCCTCGAGGGCGTGGGCCATTTCCCGCAGGTCGAGCAACCGTACGCCTTCGCCGCGCTGCTCGCCGAATTCATCGCCACCACCGAGCCGGCCGAAGCCGACGTCGAGCAGCTGCGCGAGCGCCTGCGCGCCGGCCCGCAGCGTCAGTCCGGCTAGCGGCGCGGCTTCTGAATCCGCTCGAGCTCGCGACCCATCCGTGACTCGACCGCCTCGGTCATCACGAGCTGGAACATCGCCAGCAGCGCGTCGGAGGCGAGCGGACGCAGGCGCTCGAGCGCATCGCGGACCTCGGGCAGATCGTGCTCGGGCCGGCCGTGGTCCTCGAACGGCTTCCAGATCTCGCGCACGAACAGCTCGACGAAGGTCCTCGCCACCGCGCTCGCGTGCTTGTGGATCTCGCCGGCGACCTCGAGCGCCGTCTGCGGCGGGATCCCGAGCGCCGCGAGCTCGGCGCTGGCCCGGCCCAGCGTCGGGCTGAGCTCCTCGAAGTTGCCGTCGGCGAGCGGGCGCAGGATGCCGAGCTTCTCGGCCTTGCGAAGCATCGACTCGGCGGCGGAGCCGCCGCCCCAGCGTCTCGCAAGCTCCTCGGCGGTGACGATCTGAGGCTCCTCGTTCTCGAACGGGGCCTTCACCGCCCGCGTGAAGCGCAGCACCTCCTCGCTGGAGCCGCCGGCGCTGTCGACCAGCCGCGCGATCGCCTCGAGCTTGAAGCCGTCGGCCTGTAGCTCGCGGATGAGGCCGATCCGCGCCTCGTGCTCGGGGCCGTAGAACCCGGTCCGTCCGCGCACTTTGGGCGGGGGGAGCAGGCCCCGCGACTGGTGGGCGCGGATGTTGCGCACGGTCATCCCCGTGCGGCGCGCGAGCTCGTCGATCGTCAGCTCCCCGGTGGCGGTGTTGGTCACGTCCGCGATTCTACGGGCGCCCATGGACCATCTCGTGGTGTGACATGAGGCTTGCGGCCGGCTCGGGCGTGCATCCGCTCGCTCAATCGAGAGCGGCGCCGGCGAGCTGGTCGCGGCTGAGGTCGTCGAGCAGGTGGTGGAGCTCGGGTTCGCCGGTGTCGTCGACGACGCACATCGTCCCCGGCCAGTACGGGCTCCGGGCGGCGTCGTCGCCGAGCAGGCCCGGGGAGTGGACCCAGCTACCGGTGTTCCAGAGCTTGATCTCGCCCTGCGGCGACGGACTCCCGCGCCGATGGGTATGGCCGAAGACGACGTGCTCGGCATCGATCGCGAGGTCGTCGACGACCTCCGCCATGGCGTCGAAGCCGGCGCTCGCGATCGCGCCGGCGGAGAGATCGGAGCGCACCGGCCCGAGCCCGAGCCGGTTGGCGACCCCGACCGCGCCGGGGACGGCGACCGAGCCGAGCAGCCAGCTCCTGACCCGCGCCGTGCGGCTGGTGCCGCCCCCGAGCATCTGCCAGATCCGCGCCGAGGGATTGGCGCCGCTGCGCCCCGGGCCGACGGTGGCCTGCGCGAGACCGAAGAGCAGCGCATAGACCGGCGTCTGGACGCGCTCGTACTCCTCGATCTCGGCGAGCTCGGGCTCCTCGGGCGGGTCGAGCGGGTCGGGGCCGCGCGGCGCGATCCCGAGCACGCGCTCGACCATCGCGACGCCCAGCCGTTCGACCGTCGGCACCGTCAGGTGGCGGTCGAGGTAGTGCCCGTGAGTGGCGTAGACGTCATCGCGGATCCAGAGCCCCGGGTAGGCGAAACGCACGGTCGCCCGACGGGCATGCGCGGCCAGCGTGCTCATCGCCAGGCCCTCCGGCTCGCCGGTCTGCTCGAGCTCGAGCGGCGGATCGCCTTCGAGCGAGCGGCGCTCGAGCCAAGGCTCGATCAGGTGGTGATCGTGATTGCCGGCGACGATCACCAGCTCGCGGTCGCCGAGCGCCTCGCCGAGCGCACCCATCACCGGCTCCGCGGCGGCCAGGACCGCGGACAGCGGCCGATCGCGCAGCTCCAGCACGTCGCCGAGCAGGATGAGGCGGTCGACGCCGTCGAGGCGATCCGTCAGCCGCCGCCGCACGGCCTCGCGGCGCAGCATGTCGGCTTCGCTGCCCAGCCCTATGTGCAGGTCGGAGACGATCGCGGTCCGCACGCCGCCATCGTCGCAGCCGGCGCCTTTCCGCCGCCGGCCGGGCCGGCGGCGTTTCCGACCGCCGCGGGCGCGACCATCGTGTCGGATGATCAGCGAAGAGCCGCAGCCGTCGAGACGCCGAGCGCCGCTGCCGGCGCGACTGCTCGGGATCGGCGCTCGCGGCGCGGAGCGCGTCGCCTCCGCTGCCGGAATCGACGACGCGGTCGAGCGGACCACCGAGGAGGCGTTGGTGCGCGCGCTCGAGAGCCCGGCCGTTGAGCGCGCGGTCGTCCGGGTGCTCGAGAGCGGTGCGGCCCAGGAGTCGCTGCAGCGAGCGCTCGCGAGCCCAGCCGTGGAGCGCGCGGCGGTCCAGGCCCTCGACTCCGAGCTCATCGACCGCGTCTGGGAGCGCCTGCTCGCCTCCGACGAGGCGCAGAAGCTCGTCGAGCGGATCGCCGAGGCGCCCGAGGTTCGCGCCGCGATCGCCTCACAGGGGGTCGGGCTGCTCGACGACATCGGACGCCAGGTACGCAAGATCGCCGGGCGGCTCGACGACGTGCTCGAGCGAGCGGTGCGCCGGGTGATCCGCCGGCCGCGAGCGGCGCCGACCGAGAACGTCGGCGTGCTCACGCGGCTGCTCGCCTTCGTCCTCGACGGCGTCCTCCTCAACGGCTTCTTCCTGCTTGCCGCGGCCGTGCTCACCGCGCTGTTCGGCGGCGATGGGGTCTCGGGCACGGGGCTCGCATTCGGCGCCGTCGCCTGGATCATCGCCGGCGGCGCCTATCTGTTCACGTTCTGGTCGCTCGCCGGCCAGACGCCCGGAATGCGCGCGCTGTCGATCAGGATCCTCGCCGACGGCTCACCGCAGCTCGGGGCGCGGCGCGCCCGCCGGCGGCTGGTGGGGGCCGTGCTCGCCGCGATCCCGTTCGGGCTCGGCTTCGCCGGCGTGATCACCCGCGACGACCGGCGCGGCTTCCACGACCGCCGCGCCGGTACCGACGTGGTGCGGGTGGATCCCACGCCGGCCCCGTACTCGCGGAGCTCGGCGACGCCCTTGGAGCCGCCGGCGCGGACGCAATAGACTCGGCCGCGATGGCCGACGTGGCTGCCGGAGAGGCGACGCGCAGGGAGATAGCGGTCGAGAGCCCAGCCACGGGGGAGACGATCGCCACGGTTCCCGAGCTCCGGGCCGAGGAGGTTCGCGCGCTCGTCGCCGCGGCCCGAGCCGCGCAGCCCGCCTGGGACGAGCCGCCGAGATCGTCGCCGGAGCGCGCGGGGCGCCGGACTGGAAGCGCGGCGACGACCTCGAGGCGTTCATCGGCGCGATCAACGAGCAGCCGATCGCGCCCCGCGAGTTCGTCCTCTTTCTCGGCGCTCGCCCGCCGGACCGCGCACGCGATAGCCACCGGCTGATGCGGGTCACCGAGGAGCGCCGGGCGCCCGCGAACGGGATCGAGCTCGCCTACCAGGAGCTCGGTGATCCCGACGGCGAGCCGATGGTTCTCGTCATGGGCCTGGGGACGCAGATGATCCACTGGCCCGACGGGTTCTGCGAGCTGCTCGTCGACGCCGGCTTCCGGGTGATCCGGTTCGACAACCGCGACGGCGGCAACTCGACCTGGATCGACGCCCCCGTCCCGAGCCGCATTGCGATGCTCCTCGGGCTGCGGCGCGGGCTCGCCTACACGCTCGACGACATGGCCGACGACCTCGCCGGGTTGATCGAGTGGCTCGAGATCGCGCCCGCGCACGTGGTCGGTGTCTCGCAGGGCGGGATGATCGCCCAGGTGCTCGGCTACCGCCGCCCCGAGCTCGTCGCCTCGCTGGGCCTGATCATGACCGGCAGCGGCAAGCGGGTCGGCTCCGTACCGCGGATGCGAGCGCTCGGCACCCTGATGCGTGAGCTCCCAAACGATCGGGACGCCTTTGTCGAGGCGATGGTGAAGGTCTTCAAGGTGATCGGGTCGCCGGCCTACCCCGAGGACACCGAATGGCTGCGCGAGGCGATCGCCGCCGGCTTCGAGCGCGGCAACAACCCCGCCGGCACGGCGCGCCAGCTGCACGCGATCACCGCCTCTGGCGATCGCACCCGCCGCCTGAGGGCCGTCCGCGCGCCGACCGTCGTCATCCACGGGACCAAGGACCCGCTGGTGCGCCCGACCGCCGGCCGCGCGCTTGCCAGGGCGATCCCGGGTGCGCGCCTCGAGCTGATCGACGGCATGGGCCACGATCTCCCCCCGGGGCTCTGGCGGCGGATCAGCGGCCTGCTGATCGACAACGCGCGCCGCGCGGCCCGGGCTCCGGCCCCGGTTCGCGGCTAGGCGACGATCGCGAGCGCGCGGCGCAGGTCGGCGACCACGAGCCCGGACTCTCGCGTTACCTGCTGCCACGTGTATCGCACTACCGCGCAGCCCAGCGTCCGGAGGGCCAGATCGCGACGCCGATCGCGCTCGGCCGCCGCGACGCGGTCGTGGGAGTCATGGCCGTCCAATTCCGCGACCAGGCGCTGCTCGCGCCAGAACGCATCGACCATCAGACCGCCGACGAAGGCGTTCAGCTTCGGGATCGGCAGAGCCGCCGACTCGCACAAGGCGAGGAAGCGCTCCTCGAGGACGCTGCGGGCGCTCGCCAGCTCCGGTAGGTGCGAGTCGAGCGCCGCGCGCAAGGGCGCGGAGCCCGGCCGGCCGCGGCCGAGGGTCGCTCGAACCGCCGCCGGATCTAGCAGCCCCCGATGATCCGCTTCGGCGAGCGCGCGCCGCAGGTCCGGATCGCGCATCGTCGCGGCCAGGTCGAGCAGCGTCCGGGGGACCGATGTCACCGGCAGACCCTTGTGACGCACTGCCGGCACGGGGGTGTGGTGGTGGACTCGCAGGCTGGTCCATGATCGTCGTCGCGACGGGCAGGTGATGTGGACGCGGCGGGGTGAGGCGGCGAGCAGGCCCAACCACCAGGCGCCCGTCTGGTGGCTGAGAGCCGAGCCCGGCCCGCCGTAGAGGAGCGCGGCGTTCAGGTGGCCCGTGACGCTGAGCGCGCGGTGTCCAACGGCGTACACGCTCGGATGGATGCGGTGCAGTCGTCCCGCCGTGACCCAACGCGAGATCGTGGATCCGCTCACCCCGACGGCCGCGAGCTGCCCCCGGCCCACGACGCCCGATTGGCGCTCCGCCAGCGCTGCGATACGAGCTTCGACGCTCCGCGCCCGAGGGGTGGCCGTAGAACGTCGAGGTTCGGGCATGGGGCCACGGTCGCGGGCCCGGCGCGGCAACTCAAGGTGCAGGTGTGGCGGGGGTGTGACGGCTTAGAGTCGGATCACGATCGCCGAGGTGATCAGCTCGGCGAGCGGGCCGGTGGGGATGCCGTTGATCGTCCCGCCGCCCGAAACGACGTGGACGCGACCGCCGTCGTCGATGAGCTCCATGTCGAGGTCGACCGGGACACTGGTCTCGGTCGGCCCGAGCAGCTCGCCGAAGATCTGGTCGACGAGGCTCTCTCCCGGAAGCTCGACCCCCTCGAGGCCGTAGTCGACCAGCTGCTCGGGGGAGGCTTGCCCGGTCGAGACGAGGTGATACGGCGCAGGGGCGTCGCGGGTGAGGTGGAAGCTGTCGATCTCGAACGGCCCCGCCCTCGAGCTCGTGATCGCGACGTCGACGATCGAGAACCCGTCGAGGCGGTCGAGCACGGGCTCGGGCTGGTCGAGGTCGAGGTCGAGGTCGCGGGCGGAGACCTGGAAGCGCTCGCCGTCGCCCCACAGCAGGCGCAGCGCCGGGACCGCCCCGATCGTGACCGCGGCGCTGCCGCCGTTCTCGGTCAGCCGGTCGGCGACCCTGCGCTCTCCGACCGCGGGGACGATGAGCTGGCTCGCGACCAAGACGAACACGACGGCGGCGGCGGCGATCATCCCCCAGCGAAAGCGCGTCATGCTGGAAGCTTGGCACGCCGCAACGACCGCGGACCGATTCGTGATTTCGGATTTCTGGAACGACCAACTCGTCGCGCACGACCGTCAGTGGTTGTTCTTGGTGCTGCTCGGGCTCGTGCTCTCGTTCGGCTTCATCCGCCTCTCGACCCGGTTGATGCGCAGCCCGCGGGTGCCGTGGTGGCCCGGAAGCGTGGTCAGCGACAGCGGCTTGCACGTCCACCACCTCGTGTTCGGGATCGCGCTGATGATCGCCGCCGGCACGATCAGCTTCGCCGGATTCGCCACCTCGCCGATCTACGAGATCTGCGCCTTCGCCTTCGGCGTCGGGATTGGGCTGACGATCGACGAATTCGCCCTCTGGCTGCACCTCGACGACGTCTACTGGTCGAAGGAGGGCCGCAGCTCGATCGACGCGGCCGTGCTCGTCGTCGCCGCGATCGGCCTCGCGCTGGTCGGGATCCGGCCGTTCGACGTCACCACCGACAGCGTCGGCGCGGTCGCCGGCTCGATCATCGTCCTGCTCCTGAACCTGGCGATGGTCCTGATCTGCCTCGCCAAGCAGCGCCTGGTCCACGGGACGATCGGGTTCCTGGTGCCGCCGCTGGCGATCTACGGGGCGTGTCGGACCGGTAAGCCGAGCTCGCCGTGGGCACGGCGGCTCTACGGCGAGCGCCGTCCGGCCAAGCAGGCGAAAGCCGCGCGTCGCTTCTCGCCCGATCGGCGCACCGAGCGCTTCAAGGAACGGGTTCGCGACATCCTCGGCGGCGCCACCGAGGAGGAGTACCGGGAGAAGATCAAGCGGCGCTCGTGAGCCCGTCGGGGCGCCGGGCTCGGCGATCTCCGCGCGGCCGGCGGCGTCTTGCTCGAGTACCGTGGTCGGAGGTGCCAGACCGCGATCCCCGAGTGCTTGCGATCGACGCCGGCGGGACGATGACCGACACGTTCATCGTCGACAGTGCCGGGAGCTTCGTCGTCGGCAAGGCGCAGACGACGCCGGAGGACGAGGCGGCCGGGTTCATGGAGTCGGCCCGCGACGCCCTCGAGCAGTGGGACTCGACGCCCGAGGAAGCGTTCGGTCGGATCGCCTCCGGGATCTACTCGGGCACCGCGATGCTCAACCGGCTGCTGTCGCGCACGGGCCGTCGGATCGGCGCGATCGTCACCGCCGGCAACGAGGACTACCTCCGGATCGAGCGCGGCATCCAGACCTACCTGGGCTTCTCGTACTCGGATCGGCTCCACCTCGCGACCCACTTCCACAACGAGCCGATCGTTTCCCGCGACCGCATGAAGGGGGTCCGCGGGCGAATCGACGTGATGGGGACCGAGGTGCTGCCGCTTCGTGAGGCCGACGTGCGCCAGGCGGCCGCGGAGCTCCTCGACGCCGAGGTCGAGGGGATCTGCATCTGCCTGTTGTTCGGCTATCGCAACGCCGAGCACGAGATCCGGGCCGCGGAGATCGTCGAGGAGGTGAAGGCCGAGCGCGGCCTGGGCCAGAACGGGGGTCCGGAGGCCGGAGGCCGGAGCGGCCAGGTGCCCGTGTTCGTGGCCTCCGAGCTCTACCCGCTGCGCCGCGACCTGCCGCGGCTCAACTCGACCTTGATCGAGGCCTACGCCGCCGAGCCCTCGCGCGGCTCGATGCAGCGGGTGCGCGACGAGACCAGGCGGGCGGGCGCCGGGTTCGAGCTCCGGGTGATGGCCTCGCACGGCGGGACGATCTCGATCGAGGCCAAGGAGCTCGCGACGACGCTGGTCTCGGGGCCGATCGGCGGCGTCGTCGGCGGCCAGGCGCTGACCCGCCGGATGGGGCTCTCGAACGTGCTCTGCACCGACATCGGGGGCACCTCGTTCGACATCGGGCTGATCACCGACGAGCGGTTCGAGATCACGCCGACCCCGGACATCGCCCGCTTCGTGCTCAACATGCCGCTGGTCCGGATCGACTCGATCGGCGCCGGCACCGGCTCGTTCGTGCGCGTCAACCCGAACTCCAACCGGCCCGAGCTCGGGCCCGACTCGGCGGGATCGCGGATCGGCGTCAGCTGGCCCGAGGGCGGCGTCGACACGGTCTCGGTCACCGACCTCGACCTCGTCCTCGGCCGCGTCAACCCGAGCTACTTCCTCGGGGGCGACGTCGAGCTCGACCCCGAACGCGCGCGCGCCGAGGTCAAGCGCCAGGTGGCCGACCCGCTGGGGCTCGACGTCGCCGACGCCGCGGCAGGGGTGATCGAGCTGTTCGAGCAGACGCTCCGGAACGAAGCGGTCGGCCGGATCCTCGGCAAGGGATACTCGCCGGCCGACTACGCGCTGCTCTGCTACGGCGGCGGCGGCCCGCTGCACGTCGCGGGCTACACGGAAGGCGTCGGCTACCGCGACGTGCTCGTGCCCGCCTGGGCCGCCGGCTTCTCCGCCTACGGATGCGCCTGCGCGGACTTCGAGTACCGCTACGACCAGACGGTCGACATGCCGATCCTGCCATCCGCCGAGGAAATGGAGAAGGCGGGGATCGGGTTCATGATCACCGGCGCCTGGCAGGGCCTCTCCGAGCGGGTCGCGGCCGAGTTCGCGAAGTCCCACGTCGATCGCGACCGGATCCGGTTCACGCACTCGGTGCGGATGCAGTACTACGGCCAGCTCAACGACATCGAGATCGTCTCTCCCCACATGGAGATGGAGGAGGGCGAGCACGTCGACGCGTTGATCGCCGCGTTCGAGGACGCCTACTCGAAGGTCTACGCGCGCTCGGCGCGCTCGCCCGAGCTCGGATACCTGATCACCCAGGCGATCGTCCACGGCTCGGTCGAGGTCGAGAAGCCGGCCCTTCCCGAGCTCGAGGAGGTACCGGGCAACCCGCCGGTCTCGGCGACGAGGAACGTGCGCTGGCAGGACGGGGACGCCGAGACCGAGATCGTCCGGCTCGAGGACATCCGGGCCGGTCACGAGATCCCGGGCCCCGCGATCATCGAGCATTCGGCGACCACCTTCGCGATCCCACCGGGCCGCAGCGCGCGCATGGACGGCCATCAGATCTTCCACCTGGGGACCGGTGATGGCTGAGCGAACGCCAACCTGGACCGGGGAGCGCTTCGCCGATGCGGGCCGCGGGATCGAGCTCTGCCACCAGGTGATCGGGGCCGCGGACGACCCGCCGTTGCTGCTGGTCGCGGGGATCGGCTCGCAGATGATCTCGTGGCCGGACGGGCTCTGCGAGCGGCTCGCCGGCCGGGGCCTCCGGGTGATCCGCTTCGACAATCGCGACTGCGGGCGCTCGACCTGGCTCGGTGAGCTCGGCGTCCCTTCGGTGAGCGCGGCGTATGAACGCAGGCTCGAGCGCCCCCCGTACCTGCTCTCCGACATGGCCGGCGACTGCGCCGGGCTGCTCGACGCGCTCGGGATCGAGGCCGCCCACGTCGTCGGCGCCTCCCTGGGCGGGTTCGTCTCCCAGACGCTGGCGATCGATCGCCCGGAGCGCGTGCTCTCGTTGGCGTCGCTGATGTCGTCGACCGGCTCGGGAAGCGTCGGCCAGCCGACCCCGGCGGCGATGCACGCGCTGATGACCCCTCCGGCCGCCGACCTGGAGGGCTATGTCGAGGGCCTGGTCGCCGCGCGACGGGTGATCGGCACCCCCGGGGTCGACGAGCGACCGGTGCGCGACCTGGCCCGGCGCGCCTTCGAGCGCGGCACCAATCCCGCGGGCACCCAGCGCCAGCTGGTCGCCTCGATCTGCTCGGGCGACCGCACCGACGGCCTGCGCGACCTCGACCTGCCGACCGTGGTCATCCACGGCGACGCCGACCCGCTGATCGACCTCTCCGGCGGCCGGGCGACTGCGGAGGCGATCCCGGGGGCCGAGCTGATCGTGATCGAGGGCATGGGCCACGACCTGCCCGCTTCGGCTTGGGCGCGGATCGTGGACGCGATCGCCGCCAACTCCGCACGCGCGAGGGCAGGTCGCCGCATGACGATCGTCGACGCCACAAGGGAGCTCGAGCCGCGCCGCGACGAGCCGATCGGCTGGGACGGCCGCAGGCTCGACGAGATGCTCGCCGATTCCGAGCGACTGTTCGCGGAGACCGGCTCCTACGCCGGGCTCAGCGGCGAGCTGGCGCTCAAGGACCGACACCCGATCGAGTACGAGAAGCTGTTCAGCCGCCTGCGCGGCGGACTGGTCTCGGCGCGCGAGACGGCGCTCAACATCTCGGCCTCGCCGATCGTGCGCGAGCTCGGCGAGCTCTGCTTCGCCCTCTACACGCCCGAGGGCGACTCGATCGCGCTCTCGACCGGGATCATCGTCCACGTCCACACGATGTCGGACGCGATCAAGTGGATGGTTCGCCAGGGCTACGAGGACAACCCCGGCATTCGCCCCGGCGACATCTTCGCCAACAACGACCCGACGATCGGCGACGTCCACAACGCCGACGTGCAGACCTTCGTGCCGATCTTCGACTTCACCGATCCGGCCCGTCCCGAGCTGATCGCCTGGGCGGGCGGGGTCACACACGTGCTCGACATCGGTGCCTCGACCCCGGGCGGGGTGCCCGTGGGACCGACCCACCGCCTCGACGACGGCATCGACCTCCCGTGCATGAAGATCGGCGAGCGTGACGAGATCGCCCGCTGGCACCTGGAGCGCTGCGCGAAGCAGACCCGCGCCCCGATGTACTACCTGCTCGACGAGCGCACCCGGCTCGCGGGCTGTCACATGATCCGGGAGGCGGTCGAGCGCGTGATCCTCTCCGAAGGGGTCGATCGCTTCAAGCAGTTCTCGCGCGAGGTGATCGAAGAGGGGCGGCGCTCGTTCAAGAGCCGGATCGTCGAGATGACCGTGCCGGGGCGCTACCGCACCGCCTCGTTCATGGACAACACCTATGCCGACAAGGTGCAGCTGCCGGCGCGGGCGCGCCGCGACTTCGTGATGCACGCGCCGTTCGAGGTCCGGATCGGCGGCGACGGCGACTACGCGCTCGATCTCGACGGCTGCTCGGCCTGGGGCTGGCACTCGATGAACTGCACGCCGTCGGGGATGCAGGGCGCGATCTGGGTGATGTTCACGCAGACACTGATCTGCAACGACAAGGTCAACGACGGCGCCTACTTCGCGGTCAGCACGAACTTCCCCGAGGGCTCGATCTCCAACCTCGGCGATGCCGAGGGCTCGACCGGGATCGCGTGGGCGTTCCTGCAACCGGCGTTCACCGGGTATCCGCGCACGCTCTCCAGGGCGCTGCAGGCGCGCGGCTTCATCGAGGAGGTGATCGGCGCCTACTCGGTCTCCGGCAACGTGATCCAGGGGGGCGGGATCGACCAGTACGGCAACTCCTCGGCGATCATGAACTTCGAGATCGCCGCCCAGGGGATGGGCGCGAAGTACGTCCTCGACGGCACCGACACCTGCGCGGCGATGTTCAACCCGGAGGGAGACGCCGGCGACATCGAGATGTGGGAGCTGATCTGCCCGATGATCTACCTCTCGCGACGGATCAAGCCGAACACCGGCGGGCCCGGCCGCCACCGTGGGGGCTCGAGCTTCGAGTCGCTGCACATGATCTGGAACACGCCCTTCTGGGAGCTCCAGAACCTCGGCACCTCGCGTCTGTTCACCTCGCAGGGGATCTTCGGCGGCTACCCGGGCTCGGTCGCGTATCTGCACAACATCCGCAACAACAACCTGCGCGAGCTGGCGGAGGCGGGTGACGCCTACCCGATCGCCGACGGCCCGTTCTCCGAGCTCGCCCTGACCGCGATCGAGGGCGAGCGCGAACTGCGGCTCGACAACTTCACCCTGCTCGAGCCGTTCGCCGAGGGCGATCTCTACCACTCGGTGATGAAGGGCGCGGCGGGGCTCGGCGACCCGCTCGAGCGCCCGGTCGAGTCAGTCGAGCGGGACGTCGCCGAGGGCCACCTCGAGCCCGGCTTCGCCGAGTCCGTCTACGCGGTCTCCGATCGCCCGGCGGCGAGGGCGAGGCGGCTCGAGCGCGCCGTGGCGGCGAGCGAGTGGTGGGCCCGCGAGCGCGAGCGCGTGCTCGCCGGAGACCTGATCGAGCCGATCAAGGTCGGCTACGAGGAATCGATCAAGCTCTCCGAGCGCTGGGCCGCCGAGTTTCGCGGCTTCTGGGACCTGCCGGAGGACTTCAGCTTCGGGGTCCCGACGCCCACCCTGCCGCCCACCGCCGCGGCGACGCCCGGCAAGCTGACGCCCGCCGAGTCGGCCGCCGACTTCCTCGCCGCCTCGCGCGTCGATCGCGTCGAGCCCGCGAGGGCGGTGGGGCGGACGCTCGAGCGCGAGACGCTCGCGGCGCTCCACGACGAGAAGCTCTCGCGGCGCGAGGTGAAGGACATCCAGTCGGGCTACAAGGACCCCGACCGGTTCGAGAAGTGGATCTCGGTCCTCTCCGAGCGCGTCGCCTGGGAGGAGACGATCGTGCTGCCGCTCGGCGAGGCCCTCTACGTGGTTCGCCGCGCCGACGGCGAGCTCTGGATCCGCTCCGAGGCCGGCCACGACTTCTGCCGCTTCGACGAGAACTGGAAGATGAGCGCCGTCGTCTTCGTCCGCGACTCCGAGCAGCTGCTCGGCGAGATCTATCCGGGGATGGCGCACTGCGACCCCGAGTGGATGGAGCTGCGCGAGTTCTACTGCCCGGCCTCCGGTCGGCTGCTCGAGGTCGAGGCGGTCACCCACGGCTACCCCGTCGTGCACGACTTCCTGCCGGACATCGAGGGCTTCTACCGCGGCTGGCTCCGGCGCGAGGTCCCCTAGAGTCCGCGGCGATGGCGTACCTGATCCGAGGCGAGCCGGCGCCCGGCAGGCCCGAGGGTGCGATCGAGCCCGACCCGTCGCTTCCGCGAGCCTGCGTGATCGGGGCCGGCTCGTGCGGGATCGCCGCCGCCAAGGCCCTGTACGAGGCGCGAATCCCGTTCGACTGCTTCGAGGCCGGTCCGGTAGTCGGCGGCTTGTGGAAGTTCGAGAACCCGAACGGGCTCTCCGGCGCCTACTCGACCCTCGAGATGAACACCTCCGGCCCCCGGATGTCGTATTCGGACTTCCCGATCAACGACGACGACTACCCACCCCACGAGGACGTCGGCGACTACTTCGACCGCTACGTCGATCACTTCGGGATTCGCGAGACGATCACCTTCAACGCCAGGGTCGAGCACGTCGCCCCGGTCGAGGGAGGGGGGTTCGACGTCACCGTGCACGGCGATCGTCGCCGCTACGGCGCGGTCTTGGTCTGCAACGGCCATCACTGGGACCCCCGCTGGCCCGAGCCACCGTTTCCCGGCGAGCTCTCCGGCACCGAGATGCACTCGCACGACTACCGGCGCCCCGAGCAGCTGGCCGGCAAGCGGGTGCTCGTGGTCGGCGGGGGAAACAGCGGCATGGACATCGCCCGCGACTCGAGCCAGGTCGCCGAGGCGACCTTCCTGTCGCTGCGGCGCGGGGTGCATGTGCTCAAGAAGCGGCTCGGCCGGCGGCACAAGCCGGTCGATCAGATCCTGGCGCCGCCCTGGCTTCCGTGGCCGATCAAGCAGAAGGGCTTCGAGCTCATACGCCTGCGCTCCGGCGACATCTCCGCCTACGGCTTCCCGAAGCCGGACCACCGGGTCGGCCACGCGCACCCGACGGTCTCCGACGATATCCACGACAAGCTCGCCGGCGGGGCCGTGGTCGCGAAGCCGAACATCCGCGAGCTCCGAGGCGACTTCGTGGTCTTCGACGACGGCTCGCAGGAGCGAATCGAGGTGATCGTGTACTGCACCGGCTACAGGGTCAGCTTCCCGTTCTTCGATCAGGGCTTCGTCGCGGCGCCCGGCAACGACCTGCCCCTTTACCGGCGCACGTTCCACCCCGAGATCGAGGGCGTCTACTTTCTCGGCCTCGCCCAGCCGCTGGGGGCGATCATGCCGATGGCCGAGGAGCAGGCGAAATGGATCGCCGAGCTGCTCACCGGTCGCTACCGGCTTCCGCCGAAGGAGGAGATGCGCGCGGACGTTGCCCGCGCTCGCGCTGCGCACGCGAAGCGCTTCTACGAGTCGAAGCGCCACACGATGGAGGTCGATTTCGACGAGTGGATGCGCGACGCCGAGCGAGAGCTGCGCGCGGGTCGCGAGCGTGCGGCTCACTGAGCTCGTCGATCCGCCCGCCTCGGGGCGCGTCTTCGAGCGCACGATCCGCGCCGGGGTCGCCGACGCCGTCGGCGGGGGTCGCGCCCGCCTCGACGCGATCGCCCGCTGGCTCCAGGACGCCGCCTACCTCGACCTGCTCGACGCCGGCTTCGAGCAGCGCGGGCTCTGGATCGTGCGCCGAGCCCGGCTGCGGGTGGACTCCTTCCCCCGGTTCGGTGAGCAGCTCACGCTGCGCACCTTCTGCAGCGGGATCGGGCGTTTCTCGGCCGAGCGCCGAACGACGATCAGCGGCGGCGCTGCGCGGGTCGAGGCCGTCGCGCTCTGGGCGTGGCTGGACGAGTCCGGCCGTCCGGCGCGCTTCCCGGCGCAGTTCATCGATCTCTACGGCGAGAGCGCGGCCGGGCGCGGCGCTCCCGTCCGCCGCCGCCACCCCGAGCCGCCCGAGGACTGCGAACGATCGCGCTGGCGGTTCCGCGCGGCGGACGTCGACATCGCCGGTCACGTCAACAACTCGCACTACTGGGCGCTGCTCGAGGAGCGCCTCGCGGGCCGCGAGCCAAACGCGATCGACGCCGAGATCGAGCACCGCGACGCGGCGGCACCCGGCGAGGCGACGGTGCTCTCTCACGGCTCGGGCCTCTGGGTCGCCGCCGACGGCGGCGCGCTTTACGCCTCGATTCAGGTCGCGGACCCGGACTGAAGCTCGATCAACGGCGGCCACTCCGAGGGCGGTGCGTCGGGGCGGCGGACCTTCTCGGGACGGCCGGCGGGAAGGGCGCTGAGCAGATCGCCGTGCTCGGAATCGCGCAGCTGCGCTGACACCGTGTGGCGGGCGACCTCGATCACGCGGTTGCGGTTGCGGGTGCTCATCAGATTGCGGCTCATCGTCTCCATGTCCTCGCGCAGGGGTTGGACGAGCACGACCGGGACACCGCGGTCGCGCAGCCTGCGCGCCTCGCGGCCGAGGCGCCGCCCGGCCTCGCGCCTGAACAGCAGGGTCGGCCACTCGCCCGGGCTCAGCGCCCGGATCGGGTGCAGCGAGGAGGTCGGGTTGAGGCAGATGACGAGATCGAGCGCCTCGTCGCGGAGCACGTCGAGGTTCGACGCCGAGTACGTGCCCCCGTCGACGTAGTGGCGACCACCGATCTCGACCGGCCGGTAGAACGCCGGGATCGCGCACGATGCCGCCACGGCGTCGGCGAGGTCGGCGGCGGGAGAGCCCTCGCGACCGAAGACCACCCGGCGCCCGGTCGCGTAGTCGCAGGCGACGATCCAGAGACCCGGATGCGATGCCCAGCCACTCGGGACGACGCGATGGATCTGCTCGCGAAGCGCCGTGGTCGAGATCAGCCCCCGCGGCAGCCAACCGCTGATCGCCGCCGCGGGGGTATGGCGGTTTGGCCGCATCAGGCTGCGCACCGCGAGGTGCCACGAGCCGGGCCCCGGCCTCGGCCAGCCGCGGTGGAGCTCGAACCTGGCCCCGCCGGCGCGGTCGGCCTCGGCTGCCGGGCGGCCCTCGGCGTCGACGATGCCCTCGAAGGTCTCGCCGGCTGAGTGGGCGACCATGAACCACGGCGGGACCCCGGCGGCGAGCAGCCCGGCGAGCATCGATCCCGCCGAGGTTCCGACGAGCCGATCGGCCGTCGCCGGGTCCCAGCCGGTGCTCTCGGCGAGCGCGTCGAGGCCGCCGGTCAGCCACGCTCCGCCCTGGACGCCTCCCGCTCCGAGCACGAGCCCGACCTTCATCGCCACCAGCCTACGCGCCGGTCCGGCGGGCGCGCAGAGCTTGCGAGAAGCGGGGGCGACAGCGCGGGAACGGTTTCCGCGGCCGCTGAGCTCGCTCAGCCCTCCTCGGCCAGCCGCTCGCGCTCGCGCAGCTCGATCCGCCGGATCTTCCCGGTCAGGGTCTTCGGCAGCTCGTCGATGAACTCGATCCGCCGCGGATAGGCGTAGGCGCTGAGCCGGTCGCGGACGAAGTGCTTTATCTCCGTGGCCAGCTCGTCGGATCCGTCGAAGCCCTCGGCGAGAACGATGAACGCCTTGACCACGTTGCCCTTGATCTCCTCGGGCGAGGCGACGACGGCGGCCTCGCGCACCGCGGGGTGCTCGATGCACGCGGATTCGACCTCGAACGGGCCGATCCGGTAGCCGGCCGAGATGATCACGTCGTCGGCGCGGCCGGCGTACCAGAAGTAACCGTCCTCGTCGGTCGTCGCGGCGTCCTTGGTGTGGAACCACCGGCCCCCGAACGCCTCCTCGGTCGCCTCGGGCAGGTTCCAGTACCCGAGCGGATAGTGCGGGTTGGAGCGCGCGCGCAGGCAGATCTCGCCCCGCTCGCCCTGGGTGACGGGGTGCTCGTCCTCGTCGAGGATCTGGACATCCCAGCCGGGCATCGGCCTGCCCATCGATCCCTCGCGCACCTCCATGAACGGGTAGTTCGCGCATAGCGGATAGGACTCCGTGAGCCCGTAGTAGTCGAGCACGGTGACCCGGTACTGCTCGCGGAACCAGCGGATCGCCTCGGGGTTGAGCGGCTCGCCGGCGCTGCAGACGATGCGGAAGGCCTGCGGGTATCGCTCACCGGCATCGGCGACCGCCATCATCGCCCGCATCGCGGTCGGGGTGGTGAACACGTTCGCGACACCGTGGCGGGAGAGGAAGTCGAGCTGGCGGTGCGGGTCGAAGCCGCCCTCGCGCTGGTAGACGTGCTGGATGGCGCCCAGGCGCCACGGGCCGAGGAGCGGGGCGATTCCCGCCGCCCACGCCCATTCGCCCATCCCGTGGAAGCTCTCGTCCTGACGGACGTCGTGGCAGTAGACGAACTCCTCGTGGGCGAGGATGTAGCGGTGGGCGTGGACGATGCCCTTCGCCATCCCGGTGGTGCCGGACGTGTAGTACAGCTGAGCCGGATCCTCGGCCGAGGTGTCCTCGCAGAGGTGGTCGATGGGCCGGCCCTCGAGCGCGCCCTGATCGAGGACGACCAGCTCGTCCACGAGCGAGCGGTCGAAGCGGGGGGCGTTGGCGGCGTCGGTGACGAGCACCCGCGGGGTCGAGTCGACGAGCCGGTGGCGGATGCCCTCGTCGCCGTAGAGCACGGACATCGAGAGCAGGATCGCGCCCAGCTTCCAGGTCCCGAAGAAGACCGCCGCGGCCTCGGGGGTCGGAGGGAGGACCACCGCCACCCGGTCGCCCTTGCCGATTCCGTGGGCGCGCAGCATGTGGGCCGCGGCGTTGGAGAGGTCCTGGAGCTCGCCCCAGTCGAGCTCGCGGGTGGCGCCGTCGAAGCGCTCCCAGACCATCGCCCGCTTGTCGCGCGGGTGCTTGTCGCAGACGTCGGCAGCGATGTTGTAGCGCTCCGGCACCTGCCACTCGTGCTCCGCGCAGGCCTGCTCGTAGGACCCCGTTCGCGGCTCGATCGTCGCCATCGCCTCGCCTCCTCGTGACGCTGGGGAAGAAACTACCCCGGAGATCAGGTTCCAGTCGCCGACGACGACGGTGCCGCTACATTTCTGGATCGCCAGCGGCTGTGGCGGAACTGGTAGACGCGCGGCGTTCAGGTCGCCGTGTCCGCAAGGACGTGGGGGTTCGACTCCCTCCAGCCGCATGGTCGTCTCTCGCGTCCCAGCGGGGTTATCGTGCCGCCGGTGGCCGGGCGCCCAGGCATTGACCGATCGCTGAGCGGCCTGGGGCTGGTCGCCTTCGTGATCTTCCTCGCCGGCGGACTCGCGGTCGGGATCGCGTTGCGCGATCAGAGCCCGGATCGCGAGCGGGCCGAGCGCGTCCGCCCGAGCGCGGCCGCGGCGAAGCCGAATGTCGTCGTGGTGATGACCGACGATCAGACCCGCGCCCAGATGCGTGCCCTGCCTCGGACCAGGAAGCTGATCGGCCGCACCGGGGTCGAGTTCGGCGAGTTCTACGTCACCGACCCGCTCTGCTGTCCGTCGCGCGCCACCTTCCTCACCGGCCAGTACGCGCACAACACCGGCGTGATCTCGAACGTCGGTCCGAACGCGCTGGCTGCGCTCGATGAGCAGAACACGCTCGCGGTTTGGCTGCAGCGCGCCGGCTACCGGACCGCGTTCGTCGGCGAGTACCTGAACGACTACGGCCTCGACGATCCCGAGCGCGTGCCGCCGGGCTGGGCGGAGTGGCACGCGCTGGTCGAGCCGACCACCCAGAACTACTTCGACTACGAGATGAACGAGAACGGGAGCATCCGACGCTACGGAAACGAGCCCGACGACTACAAGACTCGGGTCCTCGGCCACCTCGCGGTCGACGCGATCAACCACGCGGCCAATGGCGACCGGCCGCTCTTTCTCTACCTCGGCTTCAACGCCCCCCACGCGCCCTCGACGCCGGCGCCTCGCGACGCCGGCTCCTACGAGGACGCGGGAGCACCGCGCTCGCCCGCCTTCGACGAGGCCGACGTCGCCGACAAGCCGCGCTTCATCCGCGACCGGCCGCGGCTCGATCAGAACGCGCTCGCCCGGATCGACGTGCGCAACGAGCGCGCGCTCGAGTCGCTGACCGAGGTCGACCGCCAGGTTGGACGGATCGTCGAGCAGCTGCGCCGCAAGCAGCAACTCGGCAACACCTACCTGGTGTTCACCTCCGACAACGGCTACGTCGACGGCGACCACCGGGTCGAGTTCGGCAAGCTGTTGCCCTACGAGCCCTCGAGCCGGGTGCCGCTGCTCGTTCGCGGCCCGGAGATCCCGAGCGGCGAGACCTCCGAGGCGCTGGTCGGCAACATCGACCTGGCGCCCACGATCGCGGCGATCGCCGAAGCCGATCCCACGCTCGAGGTCGACGGCCGCAGCCTGATGCCGTTCGCGACCGAACCGAGCCGGACCGACGATCGGCCGCTGCTGATCGAATCGCTGGTTCGCGATCGCTCCGCCTACTACGGCCTTCCATATGAGGCGATCCGCGCCGGCGACCTCCTCTACGTCGAGTACTCGACCGGCGACGAGGAGCTCTACGACCTCGCCGAGGATCCGTTCGAGCTCGAGTCGCTGGCCGCCGACCCGCGCTTCGCCGCAACCAGGCGGGCCCTCGCCGCGCGGCTCGCCGAGCTCGCCCAGTGTCGCGGGGCCCGATCATGCGGCCGGCCCCTGGCCCATGTGCCCGTGCCCCGGCACGGCGACCCCGGCGCTCGGCACTCGCGCGCCAATCCGCCCTGAGCCACTCGGCGCCGCTTGCGGGGGTTCGCGACGGGTAGGGAAGAGGGCCTATGCGCCTCCCCGAACCCCGCGGCCCGATCGGCGAGCTGCTCGCCGAGCACCTTCCCGATCCGGACGGCGTGCTCCCGCCGCCGCCGGCGAGCGACGACCCGCTCGCCGACCACGACCTCGCCCTCGCCCTGTTCGTCTGCCACGAGCTGCATTACGGAGGCGTCGACGGCGTCACCGACGCGTGGGAGTGGGACCCGTCGCTGGTCGCCTTTCGATCGGCCCTCGAGGAGGCGATGCTGGCGCAGCTCGTCGAGCTCGTCGGTTCGCCGGCGCCGATCGAGGCGCGCGCCGTCCCGGAGGCGATCTTCGGCCTCGTCGCCGACGACGACGCCCCTCCGCTTTCGCGCTACGTCCAGACCAGCGCCACCCTCGAGCAGTTCAAGGAGCTCGTCATCCACCGCTCGGCCTATCAGCTCAAGGAGGCCGACCCGCACACGTTCGCGATTCCGCGCATCGCGGGGCCGGCGAAGGCGGCGATGGTCGAGGTGCAGGCCGACGAGTACGGCGGCGGCGATCCCGAACGCATGCATTCGCGCCTGTTCGCCGGGACGATGGATGCCCTCGGGCTCGACACCAGCTTTGGCGCCTACGTCGGCGACCTGCCGGCGAGCACCCTGGCCACGGTCAACCTGATCTCGCTCTTCGGCCTGCGTCGGCGCTGGCGCGGAGCGCTGGTCGGACACCTCGCCGGCTTCGAGATCACCTCCCCGCAACCCAACCGCCGCTACGCCAATGGCCTTCGCCGCCTCGGACTCGGCCGCGAGGCGACCGAGTTCTACGACGAGCACGTCGAGGCCGACTCGGTGCACGAGAACATCGCCGCCTACGATCTCGCCGGGGGCCTCGCGCGCCAGGAGCCGGCGCTCGCCGGAGACATCCTGTTCGGCGTCCGTTGCCTGCTGCTCACCGAGGCTCGCTTCGCCGGCCACATCCTGGACGCCTGGCGCCGCGAGCGCAGCTCGCTCTACGGCGCGCCCCGGCGCGCCCCGGCGCCCGCGATCAGCGCCTAGGCGTCGAGGGGAACGTCGGGGCGACTCAGCGGAGCGGCTGGTCGCGCGGCGCGCTCGGCGCCGAGAACCCGATGATCTTGTGCGTGCCGTCGCAGAACGGCTTTGTCCGCGAGGCGCCGCAGCGGCAGAGAGCGATCGTCTCCCGCCGCGTCTCGACCGGGTTGCCGTCCTGGTCGGTGAGCGTGAACTCGCCTCGGATCAGGTACGGCCCGTCGCGGTAGGGAGTGATCCGAGCGCTGGGCACGCTCCGGTTTCTACCCGTTGGAGGCCGCTAGAATCGCCCGCTCGCGCCGCTATCGTCTAGGGGACTAGGACGCCGCCCTCTCACGGCGGAAACCCGGGTTCGAATCCCGGTAGCGGTGCCTCGGAATCCGCATGTTTATGCGGATTTTTTGGCTCTCAGGGGCTCCGTGGGGAAACCTGTGGGGAAACCTGCCAGGTACTCGTCCATCCGAGCGCGGGCCTGATCGCGGCTCCCCGGCATCAGGTGGCCGTAGCGGTCGAAGGTCATCTGAATCGTCGCGTGGCCCATGAACGTCTGAATCGCCTTCGGGTTCTCGCCCGCGGCGATCATCAGGGAGGCGAACGTGTGGCGGCATTCGTGGAGCGTGATCGGCTCCAACCCGGCGTAGCTACAGGATGGTTGGCCGGGACGGGCGCACGTGGTTACTCGTGCGCCCGTCCGGCCTCAGCTCAGCCCACCGGCTGGAGGTAGTGCTTGTCGAGCCAGTGGGCGACCTTCTTGCCGAGGACCGCGCCTTGCACGTCCGCGGTGCGGAAGTGGATGCCGCTCCAGACGCGCGCATCGATGATCTCCTTCAGTGCCTCGGAGAGTCGGTCGAAGCTCCTCGGAGGACAGGGCGCGGGAGAGCACTTGTTGCTCTTCGCCGTGAAGGCGATCCTGTCGGTGCCGAAGAACGCCTTGAGCGCATGCACGATCGCCCCGCTGATGCAGGTGTGCCCCGACGGGTGGTCAGGGAACCCGGGCGTGACCAGCGGCGCTCCGGAGACCGGAATAGTCGGGTTGAACAGCGGCAGCCAGTCGGGGTCGGCCTCGGTCGCCGGGTTGCCATCGCTCCCGGCCTCGCGGATCGCGGTGATCGGCCGCCAGAAGTTCCAGTAGTACTTGTCGTTCCAGCAGCCGATCGAGCCGTCCGCCCCGGCCAGGTTCGTCGCCGCGAGCAGGCGGGCGCTGTCGACCCCGTTCAGGTCCTCCACCAACGTGCGGAAGACGCGGTTCCAGATCGCGATGCCGCTGTCCTGCCAGAAGATGGCGGCCGCCGTCTGGTCGGCGGTCCGGCTCGTGCTCGTCAGCGAGCCAATCTCCTTGACCTCGTTGAAGTCCTCCGCGTAGGCGGCGCTGGTGAGCGCGTTTGGGCCGTCGCTGCGAAGCATCTCCACGTCCGGGACGAGGAAGGGGTCCACGTTTCCGACCCAGGCGCCGGGGTCGCCTCCGAAGTTGGGTGGCGTCCTGCGCCACTCCCCGGCCTCGGTTCCGTCGGCCACCGTGACCGGCTCAAAGCGACCGTCGCCCGCGCGCGCGTCGAGCATCGCGTCGGCCGCGTCCTCGCCGACGGCGACTCCCCCCGTCTTGGCGGGCCCGTCCGGCACCGCCGCGAGCGACTCCGCATAGGCCGCGTCGAGCCAGTCGCGAACCGGCTGCGGCAGCATCGGCGCCCCCGCGACGTCGAGTCCGATCAGGACGTCGTAGGCGGCGGTGGCGGCGGCGGCGGCCTTCGAGTCCGACGGCTCGGCCGCCGGCGCGCCGAGGTAGGGCTGATGCCCGCCGTCGATCGCGTTGACGGCGTCGTAGACGGCGCCCTGCACCATCCCCACGTGAAGCACCGAGACCTGCGGCGCCTGGCCGACGCCCGGCATGACGGGCGCGGTGGGTGGGTTGCCGAGGGCGTTCGTCGCGTAACGATTCCAGTCTCGGACCGTGGCGCTCGTCGGCGACTGCGCCGCGCTCGCGGACGCCGGGACCGCGAGCGCGCAGACGCCGAGGACGATCAAGAGCACGCGACACAACGCCGTTCGCCCCCGGCGCGTCATGTTGATGGTGTGAGCCCTCATTTCGGGCCTCCTTGCTGTCCCGGCCTCGGGCCTGGCCTCCGCTGAGAGGGGGCTCCGGTGCCTGTTTCCGGCACGGAGGCTCCGACACCGCGGTACCCGCTCGGTATACGGGCCGGTCTCGGCGCGGTCTGCGCGCGCGAGACTGTGGCGGTCGTCAGCCCGAGGGGCAGGCCGAGACGTAGTCCTGCTCGGGCACGACCTCTTCCCACTGCTCGGGAGTGAGGCCGCCGCCGGCGACGGCGCACGCGCGTTGCAGCCAGAGCTCGGGATCGACCTCCCAGCGGATCGCGCGCCCGAGGTTCGAAGCCCTGCCCTCCCGCGGGGTCGGATAGCACGAACAGGTGGGCGCCGTCGGGGGTGAATCGCGCCGTCACCGCGGTATCGCCCCCGTGCGCCATAGTGCCCAGCAGGAGGGGCCCGATCGGCTCCTGCGAGGCGACGTCCCAGAGCGCCACCGAGCGGTCCGAGTGTGAGGTCGCAAGCGTGTGCCCGTCCGGTGAGAACTCCACTTCGAGAGTGGACGCGGTCTGGCGAGCGAGCGGACGTCCCACCCGCCGCCAGCCGTCGGTCGCCCAGAGGAGCGCGCCGCCGTCGACCATGCCACCCGCGAGCAGGCTGCCGTCGGGGGAGAAGGCAACCGAGCGGACCTCGCCGTCGGGGGAAAGCCTCGCAACCCGCTCGCCGCTTGCGACGTCGAGGATCTCGACTCCGTTGGGACCTTCGTCGGAGTCAGCACCGAACGGAATCGCCAGCTGCGAGCCGTCCGGGCTGAACGCCAGCCCGTACACGGAGGGAGGCAGGCGCAGCGGCGGTCGAAGCAGCTCGCGCCGGCCGACGTCCCAGATCCGCACCGCGCCCCCCACCTCCGCCGCGGCGAGCAGATCGCCCTGGCCGAAGGCGAGCGCCTGGACGGTTCGCGGGTTGACCGCTGCCCGAGGGCCCCGGGGAGCGCGAAGGAGCGCGCCGAGCCGCTCTCCCGACTCGACGTCCCAGACCCCGACGCCGCCACCCTCTCCCGCCACCGCCAGCCGACGTCCATCGGCCGAGTAATCGATCGCCGCCGCCGCCCTGCCGGGGAAGGCCTCGAAGCTCGCCGTCCTGCGCAGCGTCTCGGCGTCGATCAGCTCCACCCGGCCGTCGAGCCTCGCGACGGCCAGGGCGCGTCCGTCGGGGCTGAGCGCGAACGCAGGCGGATAATCGTGCCCGGGCTCCCAGCCGCCCAATCCCCTCGGGAACGGGCGCCCGAGCCGGCGGTCCCCGGCCACGTCCCAGACGATCACGCGGCCGTCGTTGCCGGCCGTATACAGGGTGCGTCCGTCAGGGCTGAAGGCATGCGTCTCGGTGACGCCCGCGTGGCCCTCGAGGGTTTCGGTCGGGACCCCCTGCTCGACGTCCCACAGGATCACGTTCCCATCGTCCTCGGCGGTCGAGAGGGTACGCCCGTCGGGGCTGAAGGCTCTGGGGCTGCCCGCCCCCGGGCCGGTCAGCGTCCGCACCCTTCCGGAGGCGAGGTCGAGCAGGCCAAGGCCCCCGTCGGGGGCCTCGATCGCGAGGGTGCGCCCGTCGGGGCTGACGGGCGCCGCGCCGCCGCGGAAGGGGTAGCGGCGGATGACGCGAAGCGTTTCCGCGTCGAGCGCCTTGACCCCCCGGTCGGCGGCGACCAGGAGGCGCCCGTCCGGGGTCACGCCCGGCGGCTGTCGACTGACCCCAACGCGTACGGGCTTTCCGAGCGGCGTGCCCCGGCGGGCGTCGTACCGACGCAGGAACAAGGAGTCACCGCGGTGGTAGGGGACGAACAAGCTTCGTCCGTCCGGAGCGTAGATGACGATGCCGAAGGGCGCGAACCCTTGGCCGGCGGCAAGCGAGGTCGAGCTGCGCACCCGCCCGGTGGCCGCGTCGAGAATCTCCAGCGTTCCCGTTGCCGAGGAGTCCTCCGCGACGGCGAGCGAGTCGCCCTGCGGATCGAAGGCGATGACGAAGGCGCGTTGCGGGCGCCTGATGATCGCCGACTACCTCGTAGGTATCGGTGTCGAACAGGGTCACGGTACCGTCTGCGTCGCTGACCGCGAGGGTTTCCCCGTCGGGGCTCAGCGCGAGCGCAGGGAGCTCCTCGCCGGTAGGGGCTGAGGACGCGGATCGCCGCGGGGCTGCGAAGCAGCGTCGATAGGAGGCTGGAGCGGGTGGCGACCGAGTCGTCGAGGGCGACGCCGGCGGTCGCGAGCCGCAGCGCCTGATCGAGGCGCTCCTCGGTGAGGGCCTGGGCGCCGAGGCGCTCGGCGTCGGCGACGGTGGCGGCGCTGCGCGCGCCCTGGCGCTCGGAGAGCGCGATCACCCCGGCGACGATCGCGGCGGCGAGCAGCACGCCGACCCCGGCGAGCAGCGTTCTGCAGGCGGCGGTTGGCGCGCCGCTGGCGCTCGGCCTCGCGCTCGCTCGCCGCGCGGCTCTCGTCGAGGAAGGCGCGCTCGAGCTCGTTCAGCTCGCGCTCGTGGGTGGATGCCCAATCGAGTGCCGAGGCGAGTCGGGCGCCGCGGTAGAGCTCGGCCGGATCGCGATCGGAGTCGCGCCACTCGCCGGCGGCGCCGATCAGGTGCTGGTGAAGGCGCCGGCCCTCGGCGTCCTCGTCGAGCCAGTCGCGCAGGCGCGGCCACTCGCGTAAGCAGCGCCTCGTGGGCGACCTCGACCGTGCCCTCGTCGACGGTGACGAGGCGGCTCTCGGTCAGCACGGCGAGGCCGGCGGCCGTGTCCTCGTCGCGGTCTGCCTCGAGCTCGGAGAGCGGGACGCGCCTTCTGAACCGGAGCCGCCTCCTCGGCGTCCGAGAGGCGCAGCAGGATCGCCCGGGCGCGCTCGCGCTGGGGCTCGGGGAGGCGCCGGTAGGCGCGCTCGGCGAGCCGCGCGACCGCGCCGCTGACGCCGCCGCTCGCCGCATAGCTCGCCTCGCGCAGCGTGCGCCCGCTTCTGTCCTCCCACAGCTCGAGCAGCGCGGTCGACAGGAGCGGCAGCCCGCCGGGCTCTGAGGCGACGTCGCCGACCAGCGCCGAGACCAGCAGCGGCTCGACTCGCAGGCCCGCCCGCCGCGCGGGCAGCTCGATCGCCCGGCGCAGCTCGTCACGGCGCATCGGCCCGACCAGGACCTGGTTGGCGGCGACCAGCGTCGAGAGCTCGGCGTGCTCGGCGCAGCGCGCATAGAAGTCGCCGCGAATCGCGAGCACGACCACCAGCCGCTCGTCGGGGTCGGCCGCGCCCTCGACCAGCGCGTCGAAGAAGGCGGCGCGCTCCGCCTGGTCGCGACAGGCGACGAAGGCCTCCTCGAACTGGTCGATCAAGAGCACCAGGCGCTCGCCGGGCTCGAGCCGATCGAGCGCGTCGGCGATCCAGGGCGCGGCGTCCTCGCCCCCCGCCTCCGGCACCGCCCGGGCGAGGGCCCGCGAGAGCTCGGCCAGCGGGCGTTCGCCGGGGCGCATCACCGCCCGCCGCCAGTTCTCGGAGCCGGGGACGACGCCGTCGGCGAGCGCCGGCAGGAGGCCGGCCCGAACGGCAGAGGACTTGCCGCTTCCCGAGGGGCCGACGACCGCCAGCAGGGTCGAGCCGACGAGGCGGGCGACGAGCTCTGCGACCAGGCGCTCGCGGCCGAAGAAGTACTCGGCGTGGGCGGCATCGAACGGCGCCAGGCCGCGGAAGGGGCAGACCGCCGGCTCCGAGGGATCCGGCGGCTCCTCGACCGTATAGAGGCGGGTGCGCTCGCGGGCGGTCTGCAGCTCGACGACGCCGCCGGTGATCGCGGCCTCGGCCGCGCGCAGGTCGGCCGCGATCACCTGCCGCCCGCCCGCTAGCCGCGGCGAGGTGCTCGGCCACCTCCGCCCGCGCCCAGCTGCCGGCCGCCCGGTGGATCCGAAGCGGCACCCCGTCGCTTTCGGCGATCAGCGTCCGCAGCGGCATCGCGACGCCCTCGGCGGGGGCGTAGAGCGCGGCGATCTCGGCGGCCGCGTCCTCGGACAGCGGGTCGAGGCGCAGCCGCTGGGCGGTGCCTGCCTCGAGCAGGGCGGCGAACGCCGGCGGGCCCTGCTCGTCGTGATGAAGGACGCAGATCAAAAGCGAGCGGCCGTCGGGCTCGCGGGCGAGCCTGGCGGCGGCCTCAAGCACGCTCGGGGGGGCGTCGTCGGCGTAGTCGAGCACCAGCAGCGTCGGTCGGTGGCCCGTGGCGGCCTCGGCGACGGTCGCCGACGCCCCCTCGGCGGGTGCGCCACCGCCGGTGTAGAGGACCGCGGCGCCTTCGCGCCCGACCTCGGCCGCGAGCTCGGCGACGAGCCGCGTCTTGCCGATCCCGGGAGGTCCCCAGACCATCACGCATACCGCCCGGCCCTCGCGCGCCCGCGCCCAGCGCCTGCGCAGCCAGGCCAGCTCTCGCTCACGTCCGGCGAGCAGCGGCGAGCCGCCCTCGAGCTGGATCGGCAGCTCGACGAGCGGCGGCGGCGCGTCGAGGCCCGGGTCCTGGGCCAGGATCTGCTCCTGCAGGCGCTTCAGCTCCGGCCCCGGCTCGACCCCGATCTGCTCGATCAGGGTCGCGCGCGCCTCGCGGTAGGCATCGAGCGCCTCCGACTGGCGCCCGTCGCGATAGAGGGCCAGCATCCGCTGGGCGTGCAGGCGCTCGCGCAACGGCTCCTCGGCGATCAGCGCCTCGAGCCGGGCGACCACCTCGGCGTGGCGCCCGGCGGCGAGCTCGGCGTCGATCGCAAGCTCGAGCGCCCGCAGGTGAAGCTCCTCGAGCCGGCCGATCTCGGGGCTCGCGAACGGCTCGGAGGCGACGTCGGCGAGCGGGGCACCGCGCCAGCAGCTCGAGCGCGGCGCCGGCCAGGCCGTTCGCCCCGGCCCCGGCCGGTTCGCGGGCGGCCTCTTCGATCAACTGCTCGAAGCGCAGCGCGTCGACCGCGCCTGCGGGCAGCCGCAGCTCGTAACCGCGCCCGCGGGTGAGGATCTCCGCCTCTGCGCCGGCCTCCCCGAGCGCCTTGCGAAGGCGCGAGACGTATTTCTGGACGTTCTTGGCGGCGCTCTGCGGCGGGTCGTCTCCCCAGAGCGCGTCGATCAGCTCATCGGCGCTCAGCGTCGTGTTGGCGTTAAGCGCCAGCAGCGCAACGACGCTGCGCTGCTTGCTTCCCCCCAAGGCAAGGGAGTGCCCATCGACAAGCGCCTCGACGGAGCCTAGAAGGCGTACCTCGATAGCCATGTGCGCTCCGGACGAACCACCGTACACCCGTTCGGACCCGCGACCAATCGCCGCCCTTCGGTACCGAGCGTATACCGCCGTGTTGGAGCCTGCGCGCTGTCAACCGGCACCGAGCCTCGCCTCATCGGAGGCCAGGCGGGAGCCACGACGCCAAGGAGGCCCGAATGAGGGCTCACGTAAACGAAAGACGACTGGGTAAGCGATTCCTGCTTGCGGCCGCGCTGATCATCGCCGTGGTGGTGCCGTCCGCCGCATTCGGCGGCGGTGCCTCGTTCGGTCCGAAATGTGATCCGCGATGCGACCCGCCGATCAGCTCGATGGAGGTCAAGCGCGTGAATGGGAAGAACAAACGGGTCGAGGCCGTGGACTTCTACGTGTTCAGAGTCAACTGCCCGACGAGCGGGCCGCAGACAGTCCAGACGTCTCTGGACGTACCCATCACCGGCGATGTCGTCCAAAACCAAATAGCCATCGATGCCAAGGTCCAGCACAGGAAGTGGCACTTCAACGAACTGGTCCGCGACGCCGTCGGGCGCAGCAGCAACGAGCGGATCGACGCGACGATCAACTTCCGGGGCAAGTTCCGGAAGCACAACAAGGACAAGGCCGATGGCACCCTTGAGGTCACGCTGGAGGGCGGCGCGACGTATCTGGGTCTGGACCTGAGCGGCACCGAGCCGATCGTCACCGAGCAGCCGATCGTTGATTTCGAACCCGAGGGCTGCCACGGCGTCGAGGACTTCCACCTCACAGCCACGCGCCCGGAGGATCATTAGGAACGCGTGTAGCGCCTAAGCAGCGCCTGGGTCGCGGTCGGCGCGGTACAAAGGCCCTGATGGTCTTTCACGATCATCAGGGCCTTCCGCTCCTAGGTCGTTGGGAGTGAGGTGATCCAGACCCCAGCGCTTGCGGAACGCCTGCGGGTGCATACTGCGTTTTCACTGCTACGTGTCCACGTGGGGGTCCGCGCCTTCGCACGCCTAGACCACGCCTAGCCCCACGTGGGGGTCCGCGCCTTCGCACGCCTCGACCACGCCTAGACCACGCCTAGCCCCACCGAGGTACCGAACGTATACCGCCGTGTCGTAGAGCTTGCGCAGGCGATAACTCGAACAGGGAGAGCAGCCATGAAGAAGCCAATCGTTCTCATCGCCGCGATTGTCGCGGTCGTCGGCCTTTGCGCGGCGGTTGCTGTGGCCAAGGAAACAACCAAGGTCCCGACCGCGGTGACGATCAAGTTCACCGGAACCGTCGAGGGCGCAGGCGGTGGTGACGGCCGCTTCGTAAACGGCACCTTCTCGGGCGAGATCGGGTTCCATGGCAGTGATCAGATCGCCTGGGTTACGACGAAGGAGGGCTGTCGGAAGCAGCGCAAGGTCGTTCTGTATGAAAAGCCGAAACGAGGCCTCCCGGCGAGGCGGGCGGGCGCCGATAGGTCCAATAACCGTGGTAGGTACAGGATCGAGGCCCGCGCCACGTCTGGCTTTACTGGGTAAAGGTCAGGAAGAAGATCATCATTGAGAACGACGGCGAGAAGGTCGTCTGCAAGAAGACCAGGTCGACGAAACTCCCGGTAACCCGGCTCCACGCCCCGAAGACGATGCAGGCACGGGAGGACGAGCGCGTGCCCGCCGGGCTGCGGGAGTAGGCGCGGCTGCTCGGGGTTTTTCCAGACACGCTCCCGTCCACCGTCGCTCTGCGCGTGCCAAAGACGCCGCCTTCGCACGCCTAGACCACGCCGTAGCCCGGTTCGTATACCGAGCCGGTACCGCCGTGTCGGAGGCTTCTGGCTGTCAACCGGCACCGAGCCTCGCCTCATCGGGAGGCCAGGCGGGGCCACGACACCAAGGAGGCCCGAAATGAGGGCTCACGCGATCACTACCAAGACGAGCACGATCGTTTCCGGCGGCATCCTCGCGCTGGGCCTCGCCGTCGTGCTCCTGGCCGCCACCGCGAGCACCGCCAGCGCGGAAACGCGCCAAACGCGCCTTTACCTCTGGTGCGCACCCCTACCGACGACCCCGACTACTTCGGCACTCGTCGACGGCGGCTGCCTTGAGTCCGTCGGGCGAAGGGAGGTCTTCGACTTCGGCGACCGGCGGGTCGGAACGACGAGCCCGGCGCAGGGCTTTGAGGTGGGGGTCTTCGGCAACGATCCACCCCCCTTCAACCCCACGATCAGCGTCTCCGGCGACTACACCCAGACCAATAGCTGCCCACCGACGCTATCGGGGCCTTTTGGCATGGGCGGCAGCTGCCTCATCACCGTCACCTTCAACCCCACGGACACCGGGCCGAAGCGCGGCACCCTGCGCACCGGACCCGGGGGCCCGACGCTGCCGCTGACCGGCAACGGGGTCAAGCACCGGACCCCGCCGGTCCTGCCCCTGACGCTCGACGAGTCCGTGCGGGGCTTCCAGCCGGTGGGGGGAGGGGCGTGGTCAACATCAATTACGCCCAGATGGAAATCGGCCACTGTCACGCTCGCGGGTGCCCGGTCTACGACGCCAAGCTCGTGCTCGGAGGCGACGTCATAAAGACCACGAAGCGCTTCAAGGTCGGTGCCGAGCTCGAGCGCCGAGTCCGCCATCGCCCGATCGAGGCCAGGGTCAAGCACCTGAAGCAGCTCAAGAAGGAGCCGACGAACCCCAAGATCACGATCAAGTTCACGGCGACCGATGAGTTCGGTCAGCGGGTCACCGACGAGCGCAAGGTCGAGCTCTGTCACCCACTGATCCAGGTCGGCCACGATGATTTGATCTGCCGGTGGCACCCCTCAGAGAAATGATCTGCTCTACCGCGAGGCTGACGTAACCAGCTGAGAGGGCTGTGCGGGCGCCCCGGCCGAAATGACCGGGGCGTCCCGCGGCGAGCGAACGCGGGTGCCCGCCGGGCTGTGGGAGTAGGCGCGGCTGTTCGGGGTTTTCCCAGACACGCTCCCGTTCACCGTCGCTCTGCGCGTGTTAAAAAACGCCGCCTTCGCACGCCTAGACACGCCGTAGCCCGGCCCGTATACCGAGCGGGTACCGCCATGCTGGAGCCTTCTGACCGTCAACCGGCACCGAGCCTCGCCTCATCGGGAAGCCAGGCGCGAGGCCACGACCAAGGAGGTCTAGAACATGCGGGCGCACACGATCACCACCCAGGCACGGGTTAGGGGGAGACTGCGCATGAAGCACAGCATCGTTTCGGTGTCGGCGGTCGCGCTCGGCGCGGCCCTGATAGCAGCCGGCGCGAGCGCCGACTTCAGCTCGGTCCACGATCCAAGAGGCGACCCGAGGTGCCTTCGCGACGGCGGCAACCTACATAAGCCTTGCTCGCACTCAGGCGAGCGCAACGCCGACATCATCAGGGCGACGGCGGGCCACGAGGGGGGGCGGCTGAAGCACACGGTCCGCGTCGTCGGCAAGATCGAATCCGTCGGCCTCTCTTTTCACACCGATTCGGACCCAAGGTGTGGGCGCTCGTTCACCGCAGTTCGAGGGAGGGGCAAAGAAGTCAAGTTCTGGGAGTGCGACAAGGTCTGGGAGCCCGGCACCAGCGGCGCGAGGGTTGACTTCCACCGCCACTCGGTCGAGATCTTCTTCCGCGAGAGCTTGATCGGAAACCCCGACGGCTACCGCTGGAACGTCTGGGCCACCGCTGCGGTCACCGCTGGCCCCCGCATCGATCATCTCAACCATTTCGTCCGACACGAGTTGGGGTGATCGCAAAGGCGTGAGTGAGGGCACGCGGGTGCCCGCCGGGCTGCGGGAGTAGGCGTTCTGGACAGTCAGTAGCTCCTGCTCAGCTGGTTCAGGACCAGAACGCGATACTGAGCGGGCGATGTCGCAGGAGAACGTGGAGCTCGTGCGCTCGATCTACGTGCCCTGGGCGCACGGCGACTTCAGCTCGGCCGAGTGGGCGGAGCCTGAGATCGAGTTCGTGATCGGTGATGGGACCACTACGGGCAGCTGGACCGGCCTGGCCGCCATGGCGGAGGCTTACCGACGCGACTGGCTGGGCGCCTGGGAGAAGTTCCGCGTCGAGCCGGAGGAATACCGCGAGCTCGACGACGAACGTATTCTCGTGCTGAGTCACTTCCGTGGGCGCGGCAAAGCGAGCGGATTGGACGTCGGGCAGATGGGCACAAGATCGGCGGAGCTGTTCCACGTCCGCGGCGGCAAGGTGACGAGACTTGTCATCTGGGCCGAGCGCGAGCACGCGTTTGCTGACCTCGGGCTGTCGGAGTAGGCGTTCTGGACAGTCGGTAGCTCCTACTCAGCTAGGCCACGCCCAGAGCGAGATACTGCGTGGGCGATGTCGGAGGAGAACGTGGAGATCGTCAAGAGCCTGTTCGGTGCGTTCGCGGACAGAGACTACGAAGCCGCAACGGAGGCGCTCGATCCGGGCGTGGAGATACGCCCCGGGATCGTCGGCGGACCCGAAGGAGTCGTTTATCACGGGCCGGACGGAATGAGGCAGTTCTGGACCGACGTTGACGCCGCTTGGGCAGAGTTCCGGATAACGACCGAGGAGTTCCGGGCAATTGACCAGAAGGATACTTGTATTGGGACGGGCCTTCGCTCGCGGCCGGGGCAGCGGTATCACCGTCGACGCGCCAGCGGCCTGGATGTTTGGCTTGCTCAACGGCCGGATCGTGAGCTTCCAGAGCTTCAGCAGCCGGGAGCAGGCCCTCGAAGCCGCCGGGCTGTCGGAGTAGGGCGTATTGGTGAGTCCGTAGCTCCTACTGGCTACGTCACGGCCATAGCGCGATACTGAGCGGGCGATGTCGCAGGAGAACGTGGATTTGCTTCGCCGTGCCTTCGCCGAATATGGCGGGTCCGTGACGGGATTTGCGGAAGCCACCCGCTCGGGGCTGATTGCGTCGGACGCCGAGTTCGACATCTCGGCGCTGTACTCGGATGCGCCAGTCATCCACGGGGCCGCAAACTGGCTGGACTTCCTCGATTCGATGCCGTGGGGCCGGTCCATGAATCTCCAGCCCGAGCGATTCTTCGACGTCGACGATGAACGGGTGTTGGTGTTCATGCGCGTCACCGCCAAGGGCGAGGGCAGCGGCGTTCCGGTCGAGATCCGGGACGCCACGAGTACACGATTCGAGGCGGGGTCGTGGTTTGAATGAAGGTGTATGTCGATCGCGCCGAGGCCCTCGAAGCCGCCGGGCTGTCGCAGTAGGCGATGTCGCAGGAGAACGTCGAGACCGTCCGCAGGATGTTCGAGGCGATCAGAGTGCGGGACTGGGCCGCGGCCCTCGCGCCGGTCGATCCCGAGGAAATCGAGATGGATGTGACGCGGAGCCCGATCGAGGGCCTGGACGGCGTCTACAAGGGCCGGGAGCAAGTGGCGTTCTTCTGGGGCCAGTGGCTCGAGGCATGGGTGATCAGGAAATCGAGGAGCCAGAGCTGATCGACGCGGGCGACAAGGTCGTCCTCTGGGTCACGCGCCACAAGTTCCAGGGCCGAGGGAGCGGGGTCACCGTCGACTTCCCTCCGTACGCATGGCTCGTGACCCTGCGCGACGACAAGATCGTTCGCGGAACGATGTACATGGACCGCGACGACGCCCTCAAAGCCGCCGGGCTGTCGGAGTAGGCCAGTAGACGGGGACGTTCTGGCGTTCCATAGCGCCGGCTCGGCTAGGTCACGGCCAGAGCGAGATACTGTCAGGCGATCTAGCGGGAGAACGGGAGCTTCCCCGCCGGACCTTCGAGGCATTCAACCGGACGTACACGGAAGGGACCGACGACCCTATGCGCTGCGTGACCCGGATATCGAGTCGATCCAGGTCACGGGCGTGCCTCGAGGGACAGAGGGGACACGGCCACGAGAGGATGCAGCAGTGGATCGAGGACATGAAGAGGAGTCGGAGGCGTCGTCGAGCCAAGACCGGAGGAACTCCCAGGGATCTCGGTGACGACCGGGGTCTGGCCCTGGGCGCTTCGCTTGCTCGGGCAGGGAGGCGACGTCCACTCGAGTTCCCGCAAGCGGCGTGGCTGGCGCGGGTCCCGGGAGGAGAAGGCTTGTGCCGGGGTCCAGTCCTTGCCGAGCGGAGGGGGGCCCTCGAGAGCCGCCGGGCTGTCGAGGAGTAGGCCGGTAGGGCCCAGCGGGCGGGCCGTTCCGTGGCGCCTGCTCGCCGTCTCGGGCCAGAACGTCGCTGCCTTGCCTCTGCGGTCCCTAGCGGCGGCGGCACTCGGCGCGCTCTGCGTCGAGACCCAGAGCGCGGGCTCGTCTCCGTTGATCCTCGTCCTGATCACGGTCTACGTGCCGGTCACAGAGAGCCGGCCCGTCGATTGCAGGCGCGCCCGTGCGATGAGCGGCGCCGGCGTCGTCGCCGCGCTCGGGGGCCGCCCGCGCTCTCGCTGGTACGCGATCCTGCTCGCCGCCGGGCGTGACGCTCGGGCTGGAGCCCGCGCGCCTTGCGCTGCAACAGTGCGCTCCGGCGGCTGGGCTTCGCAGCAGTCATCGGAGTCGCGATCTTCGCCGCGCCGCTTGCCACCCTGCTCGCCGGCGCGAGCGGGGGCCCGCGCGCCAGGCGCTTCCTGCGGGCAGCAGCGGGACGTGGGAGACCGTGGGGAACAGAGGCCCCCGCTGAGCCGCCTGGAGCGGGCCTGTAGCGGCAACAGAGAACGGCGCAATCAGCTTGCTCGTGCAACTTTCCCGCATGCTGATGCTGTTCGCCCGTTCGCGAATCCATCGATCCCAGTAGCGTGTACCTCGTAGAAAACATGGCTGTGCAGAACTCCTCGTTCTCGGGCAGTCCCTGGAGCAATAGATGAAGCCGATGGAACCCCCGAGGAAGACGATGACCAAATCTCACCGACCACAATGCCGTCCCTGACCTGACGAACCGGCAGCGGGGATGTCGAGACTCCGGTTCGCGATCGAGTGGCCGGGCTGACCGAGCGAGGGGCGGCGGGCGTCATGGCGCTGAATGGTGCGGCGGCGTGGTCGCGGGCGAGGAAAGGGTTTCGAGGCGATCCAGACCGCCCGCGTACGTGATACGCTGACAATGTTCGTCGATCCGCAGCAAGGCCCCCGCTCGGCACCAAGCTTCGCGAGGCGCTACCGACGGGCCCGGATATCGAGCCGCTCGACGTGATCGAGACGATCCGGCGGCACGGAACACCGGGCTCGCCCTGATGGACGACACGAGAGCAGAAGGACCACGACCTCGCGCTCCGGGCTTGTCGACAGCAGGCTGGGCCTGCGACGTCGTGATCACGATCGGACGCCGTCGAGGGCATTGAGCACTGCAGTTCGGCCTCGGTCGAGCACGACGACCGCTGGGGGCTGCTGCGGACGATCCAGGGCGCCCCGCAGGCCCCGGACGCTGGCAGGCCGTGCTCCGGCCAGGAGATCAACAGTGCAACGAGGGCCTCCGAACTCGAGCCGAGGCTCGCGTACTCCCCCGCGGCGACCGAGCCTCGCCCCGCCGTGCGCGTGCTTGTCGCCGACCTGTCACGACGAGCAGCTCGGATCAGGTGCCTGAAGTACGGCGACGTCGGGCGATCGAGGCGAACAACGCCTACGCCAGATCGAGGGCTCAGCCGAACGTCGACAGGATATGCTCGACCACATGGTGAGGACGACTACTGGCCGTGGGCGCCGGGCTGCTCAGCTGTCCAGGTCTTCGTCGCGGGCTGCGGCTCCGGCGATGACGATGGTGGGGGCGGAGGATCGACCTGCGAAGCGATCCGCTAACCAAGGAGCCGGTGAGCTTGGCGAAGTGCCGAAAGCTCGATCGGGGCCACCGTGTTTCAGGTCCACGGCGAGCCGTTCGCACCGGCTGACTACCAGCGTCAGCCGGGATCGATGAGATCTGCAAGTCGCCCGGCCTCGAAAGCACACAAGTCCGACCAGATGTTGAAGCCACTGCCGGGGGCGCCGCCGAGCAGGCGGATCGCCCAGGGCGAAACTCCGTAGCCGCGCCGAGCTTCCCCGTTCCCCGGCGCTCAGGGCGATTCGTCCTGAGCATCGAACCGGTACCCGCAGAAGCGGCGAACACGGGCCGCGGCCTTCACCGTTTCGGCGCACTCCGGGCATTGCTTCGTCTCCGGCTCTGCCGGTGTTGCCGGTTGGGTACTGCGTGCCGGTGGCAGCGCCTCCGCTGGGCGACGGTGTCGTCACCGTCTGGTCGCGGTTGTACGTCCACCAGGCCACCGCGATCCCGATCACTGCTGCGACGATGGAGTCGCGCACCGCGTTCCAGGATGGTTCCCGATGTCCTCGATTCGCAGCGCGGTCGGCCTCGAGGACCAACAGGAAGGCGATAGCGGAGCCGCGCCCGCACCCGTGGGTGACCTTGACCTCCTGCCGCTCCACTTGTGCTTCCGATCACGGACCGCCGGGCTAAGGGGCGGTCGCCCGAGGCTCAGGCAGGCGCGTTCTGCTGCGGTCAACGGTCGGGCCCCAGCGCTCCGGAACCAAGGCGCAAGGATGAAGCCCCAGAGCGGATGCCGAAGTACGAGAAGATACCGAAGCCCGAGTACGGGTAGCCCTTCGAGTTGGCGAACTCCGCGACCCAGCGACAGAGCAAGCCGTAGGCGATTGCAAGTGTGAAGAACAGGGCGACTGGACCATGGGGCGACGATACCGGCGTTGTTGGCGGGTGCAGTAGGGATTTTTTGGTGCTCGCCCGCGGTCACCGCCCTAGCAGCTCGAGAGAGACGACGTTCGCGCCGGCCTCAGATCGCCCGCGCTTCCGACACCTGCGAGACTCCGTTGACGGAATTAGCGCTTCGGCAACCGAGAAAGGGGCGCAGCTCCATGCGCATTGAGTCCAAGCCGGTAGTACTCCTCACGGGGGTCGCGGGGTTAGCGCTCGGGTACACCGTCGCGGTCGCTGCCGAGTCGAGCGGCGGCAGCGGCGGCAGTGACGACAAGAAGGGGATGACGCTTCGAGCAGGCGCTCGGGCGAGCGCAGGTCGCGATCGCAGTGGGCACCGTTCTCCTGACTTTCGGCGCGACAGCCGAGGCGGCGGCGAGCTTCGGCTTCGCGCAGGGGGTCATCGCCGGGGCGTGCCCCAGCGAACAGCCCGAGTAACGGACTACGGCCGGGCGATGCGGCTAGGACTTGCCGTGCCGCGCCCGATGGCAATCGCCGGCAGACGGCTTCGAGGAAGCGGGGATCGTCGCCTTCTGGCCCCGATCGGCCTCGAACGTGGTCGATCTCCGTCGGCGACGCCTCCGCAGTCCACGCAGCGGCCTCCCGAGCGCCGCGAGGACGAGTTCTCGCGTCCGCCGCCACGGCCGACCGCGCCTGCCGACGATGGCGCGGGCAGCGCGAGCCTTCCGAGGGCACGCCGCAGACGATGCAGGGCTTCAGAGCCATCCCAGGAGCTTGACCTCGCGCTTCGGTGCCAGCGCCCGATCGACGGCCATCATCAGCGCCACCAGCGGGTCGATCGGCTCGTCCCTTGCTCCGCGCCCGCCGGGGCGGTCGATCCTCCACCCTCGCGGCACCTGCCTGGCGATCGCGATCCCCACGGCGCGGTCGAGGTCCTGGTCGCCGGGATGGCGCAGCTTCGCCGTCCACGATCAGGTCGCGCAGGCGCTGGCTCGCGGGACAGACGCGCTCGTTTGACTGCGGCCAGTCGAGCACGCCACGGCGGCCGAAGACAACCGGCGCGTTACGGCTGCTGCTGCTGCGCGCCGGTTTGAGCATGATCGCGGGCCGCAGCGGGGCTGCCCGGCGCCCTCGGGTACCTGGGCCTCGGTCGGGGCGGTCTGGGCGGTCTGGCGGACTGGATCTTGTCTGTCGTCGGTTCCTCCTGGCCTTCGGCGCGGCGGCACCGGTGCCTTCTTCGCCAACCGTGGCGACGAACTGCACGTCGGTCGGGTCAGCTTGGCTCCGCTCATCGAGGGCGCGATCGGCTGCATCGTGATCAGGCCCGACGGGAGCCGACAGCTCGCCCGCACGATGCCCGATCCGCTGGCACAGTAGAACGCACCGCGATGATCGGTCCCCGGGGCGTCGTCACCGTGGGGAATCGTTGAAGACCCTTGCTGAAGCGGATAGGGTCATCGCGCGGAGACCCTGAGGGAAGGAGACGAAATGGCTGACCAGGTCGTCATTGCTGGCAGCAGCGACATCGCAAAGAAGCGGAACCCTTGGGGAGTCTCCGGGCTCACATCATCACCATCGGGATCTACCTGTTCTTCTGGTGGTACTTCGTCAACAAGGAGATGGTCAAGCTAGGCCGAGCAAGAGGACTACGGAGCTCGGCGATAGCCCCGGGTTGTCCGCCTTGGCGCTCTTTCCAGGCTTCCTCCTGATCGTCCCGCCCCTGGTCTCCTATTACCGCGGCGCCAGCGTATGGAGGCGGCGGCGCGTATCACAGGCGCTGAGCCGGCGAATGGCTGGATCGCGCTGATCATCTTCGTACTGATCGGCCTCGCCTTCCCCCTACCTGCAGAGCTGCCTCAACAAGGTGTGGGAGGCGCAGGCGGAAGGCGCCGCACTCGGCGAGGGCGCCGCCGCCCCCGCGGTACCCGCTGCGTCTGAGCCGCAAGAGCAAGCACCAGCGCAGCAGCCGGAGCCACCCGCCCAGAGCTCAGGTAGTCGCGGCGATGGGCCCGCGGTTGAGCCGGATCGGGCCCGCCCGCGCCGCGCAAGAAGCCGTGCTCAACGGCCG